>JBFXJE010000017.1:0-115748 GCA_050175175.1 Mycolicibacterium sp.
CGGCTCAAAGACACCGGAATCGACACCCTGCCCTCCGCCAGAGCAGACAACACGGCACAATAACGACGAACACGTGGCCTACTTTTCACCGTCGCTTCTGGCCTACTTTTCAACCGGCGTCAACAGACCCAGACGGCTTTCGGGATGGCCGTGATGAGCACCACGATGGCAACAAAGACCACCCCGATGGCGGTGGCGCAGCCGTCGGCCGAATCCTTCTGTCCCCGTGCCATCCCGGTGTGCCTCCCCTTGTCGATCGAGCGCTCCCTGCCCTCCCCGGCGAGTTGCCGAATGCTAACCAGGCCCACCGACACCCGAGAGTCCTCGATGCAGCGCGGGAACACCCGGTCTGCCAGATCAGCAGCGGCAGCGCACCGACGGGACTCGGTGAGCACCGCGGCGATCAGCGGGTGACGTTCAGTGGCATCACAAAAGAAAATCGTTGAGCCACTGTCGGATGCTGAGTGCGCAACGTTCATCGATCGATCCGGCGCGACCAGTGATCCGGGCTCGGCTTATCGTCCTGGGCTGCTCAGTCATCGCATAGGAAGTCTCCGGCAGCACGAGTTGTTCACCACTGAGCTCAACGTGATGTGGCCAGCGGCGATTCGTCGTCGTTACGGGCACGACGATGGCGAGTTCTGGAACAGCCCGCAGATAACCTGCAGAGGCGACGACCACCGCAGGGCGTGTTCCTGCCTGTTCACGGCCAACGGTGGGGTCAAGACTGACCCAAATCACCGTGCCGGGTGCGAGTGGTTCACTCACCGGTGGCGTCGCCTTCGACTGCTTCCCATAGCGCCGTTTCCTTTCGCCAGGCGTCCAGCGTTGGTTGATCAGCGCTGGCGATTGCGATCGCGACGGCATCAAGACGGCGCAGCCGGTCATGTTCGTCCAAAAGTTCTTGAAGAAACGCTTGAGCCGTCTTGTGCCGTCGGGCGGCCTCGGCCGAAATCCTGTTGCGCAGTTCCTTGCTGACCTTGATGGTGGTGACAGCGTCTGGTCGTGTCATCTTCGTCCCCTCGCAGCTACTTTGGGCGCAGTCATATCATTTGTATCCCCAGGAGGGATACTAGTCCTATCCCGTCGGGTAGCACCGGCTGCTCAGTCGCGATTCCATCGCGTGCCCGAGATGGCTGTTGGGCCTGTGGACCAGCTGCGCCGGCCGTGCGCGCACTTTTCGTGAGTCGACGCGTGAGGTAGAAAACCTCCAGATGAAGGTAGAGTTCTACCACCGGTATCACAGCCGCCGATGCCCAATCTCGGGACTCGCAGAACTGACACCACGCACCGACACGACTCGGGCCTGCGACACACATCTTGCTATCGGTCCGCTTTACAAGTGGTCAGAGTTCAACTCGCAGTCCTTTCCGGCCACCGCCACTGACGCATCCTGGATGGGTTCAGGCCGGAAGTGCGATCCGTGCGAGTCGGGCGGCGATCTTGTCGACCGTGTCCAGCTCGCGTGTCGCCACCGCGATGATGAGGTCGAATCGCTGGTCCTGGGTAGCGGTGATGCGGTAGCCGTTCATCCCGTAGAACAAGCGTGTCGCCGCCCACGCGGTGCGCTTATTGCCATCGGCCAGAGCGTGGTTGGTGGCCATCGACGCCATCAGCGCGGCGGCCTTCTCGTGAATGCTCGGGTAGGCATCCTCGCCGAACACCGTCGCTTTTGGTCGCAAAATTGCAGACTCCACCAATCCGTAGTCGGTGATGGTGAACCCGGCCCGTGCGGCCAGCGCAAGGATGTCCTCGAGGTCCAGATAGATCACGCGTCGGCGAGCCGGTCAAACAGTTTCGCGTCCTCGGTGAATATCTGCTCGATAATTTCGTCACGGCGCTGCGTTCGGCGTTCGACGTAGTCATCGATCGCGTTGAGTGCGGCCGTCTGCATGGAAACGCCCTCACGTTCGGCAGTAGCCCGCAGTTTCGCGGTCTGCTCCTCCGAGAGGCGCAAAGTCATAGCCATACCCCAAGATACCAGGCGGTATCACCGGCTCGCGGCATCGACTGCTGCTGACGATGGACACCTATGGCAACGAGCGTCGTAGGCGACAGTACGAAGCAATGACGGCCGCGAGGATCGCGCTCGTCGGGAACTGGGCGGCGCTCGAAGGCAGCTTCGGCGTACCCGACCCCGACGATGAACGTGCCGTGGCCGCGGGGCGAGCGCACTAGTGACGGCCAACCTGAAGGACTTTCCACCGGGCATGCGACTCACATATCGCTGTCGGTCCCCTTGGCTACCATCGACCGTCCACGCATGTCAGTCGATCACCGAGAAGGAGGGGCAATGCGCAGCGCACCTGGCGATGTTCCGCGGCTGGCCAGCCGCGCCGAGCATCGGGTTGGGTCGGAATTCTGTCAGGTTTCGATTTGCATAATCGTGGATGGTTCGAATCCGTCCAGGTGGGATAGCGGCGCGCTGATCAATACGCATTCTCCGCTGATATCCCGGCACAATGAGGACGTGCCCAATCCCTGGCCGGTCGCCACAGTTGACGATTGGTCCGTCGCAGGCCTCGAGACCCAGGGTCGGCATCCACACGATTGCTGGTGGCGTCGACCGTGGGCCGTATGAACCCGCCCCCCTTCGCGTGCACAACGCCCACGGTCGCGCGCATCCCCCGACCCTGCCCGTCGCTACCCTGAGCACATGGGCAGCCAGCGCGAGATCAGCCAGCGCGACCTCCGGATGCGGTCCAAGGAAATTCTGGACGCCGTCGAGCGCGGCGACTCGTTCACGGTTACCCGTGAAGGACATCCGATCGGAGAGCTGGTTCCCTTGCTGCGGCGGCGGCACTTCGTATCGCGTGCCGATTTTTCCCGAGCATCGCAGTCGGCACCGATGGTCGACGCGGCGGCCTTCCGGGCCGACCAAGACGCCGCCTACGACCAGGCCTTGAGCGACCCCTATACCCGCTGATCCATCGCACGGCTGCGCGATACTCCAACGACCGCATCGAGGCTGCGCTCAGGGCGACGACACGCCGGTGGCAGTCGCCCTCAATGCAGGATGAACGCGCCGCCGCACCCGCCGCGCCGCTAGCCGGTAGAGCCGTCTTTCTGCCCCAAGAGCCGTTCAACATACTTGGCGATCACATCAACCTCGAGGTTCACCGAAGCCCCGGCCTCCGCACGCCCGAGCGTCGTCAGATCCAGCGTCGTCGGGATCAATGACACCTCGAACCAATCCGGCCCCAGCGCGGACACCGTCAACGAGACGCCGTCGACGGTGACGGATCCCTTCTGCACCACGTAGCGGGACAGCGCCGGAGGCAGTGAGATGCGCACCACGGTCCAGTGTTGCGAGGGTGTGCGGGCTAAGACCTGCCCGGTCCCGTCGACGTGACCCTGCACGATGTGGCCGCCGAGTCTGCTCTGCAGAGCTGCGGCCCGCTCCAGGTTCACCCGGGTCCCGACCCCGATATCGCGCAGGCTCGACCGGTTCAGCGTCTCCCCCATCACGTCTGTGCTGAAGGAGCCGTCGGCCAGCACGTCGACCACCGTCAGGCAGACACCATTGACTGCGATGGAATCCCCGTGCCCTGCGTCCGAGGTCACAATCGGCCCCCGGATGACGAGTCGAGCCGAATCACCGAGATTCTCTCGGCCGACGACTTCACCCAGCTCCTCGACGATTCCGGTGAACACGCCGCCCAGCCTAAGCCCGCGCATTCCCCAAATGCCGGGCGCGGGCAACAGCGCGGGAAACAGTCCGTGACAGCGACACCCACTACGATGCAGGCATGCAGACCCGCCTCCTGGCGATCTTCGCCGCCCTGGTCGCCGTCGTCGCCCTCGTCGCAGGATGCTCCGGCTCGTCGAAGGACTCCTCCACGAACCTTCCCGATGCGAACACCCTGCTCAAAGAGTCCAGCGCGACCACCAAGAGCCAGACCAGCGCGCACCTGACGCTCACCGTGCAGGGCAAGATTCCCGACCTGCCGGTCGAGTCCCTGGTCGGCGATCTCACCCAAACCCCGGCCGTTGCCGCCAAGGGCACCGCGGACATCATCTTCCTGGGCCAACGGCTGCAGGACGTGGAGTTCGTGGTATCCGACAGCGACCTCTACGCCGCGATCACCGCCGGCGGCAGCCTGTCGAACTTCGGGCCCGCCTCCGACGTCTACGACGTCGCCGCGATCCTGAATCCCGACGTCGGGCTGGCCAATGTGCTGGCCAATTTCTCCGACGCCAAGGCCGACGGCCGCGAAACCGTGGAAGGCACCGAAACCATCCGCATCACCGGCAACGTCTCCGCCGACGCGGTCAACAAGATCGCCCCACAGATCGCGGCGACCGGCCCCATCCCCGGCACCGCCTGGGTCGCCGAGGACGGCGATCACGAACTGATGCAGGCCAGGCTTGATCCCAGCCCGGGTAACAGCGTCACCATGACCCTGTCGAAATGGGGCGAGCCGGTCACCGTCGACAAACCCGCGGTGTGATGTCCGGGTCCCCGCCAGCCACCCTCCCGATGCCCGCCCAGGCACGGCGTTCCGGCCAGACCAACCGCAAGATCGCCATCAGCGCCGGCAGCCTCGCGGTAGTGCTGGGCGCCCTGGACACCTACGTCGTCGTCACGATCATGACCGACATCATGAGCGACGTCGGTATCGGCGTGAATCAGATCCAGCGGGTCACACCGATCATCACCGGCTATCTGCTCGGCTACATCGCCGCGATGCCGCTGCTGGGCCGGGCCTCGGACCGGTTCGGCCGAAAGATGCTCATCCAGGTCAGTCTGGCCGGCTTCGCGCTCGGATCGGTGATCACCGCATTGTCCACCGATCTCACCGTGCTGGTGATCGGCCGGGTCATCCAGGGCACCGCCAGCGGGGCTCTGTTGCCCGTGACGCTGGCATTGGCCGCCGACCTCTGGGCCGCCCGCAACCGCGCGGCCGTGCTGGGCGGGGTGGGCGCCGCCCAGGAGTTGGGCAGCGTGCTCGGCCCCATCTACGGCATCACCCTGGTCTGGCTGTTCCAGCACTGGCAGTCCGTGTTCTGGGTCAATGTGCCGCTGGCGGTGATCGCCATGGCGATGATCCACTTCAGCCTGCCCGGCCGGCAGGCGACCGACGACCCCGAGAAGGTCGATGTGGTGGGCGGGGTGCTGCTGGCCATCGCGCTCGGCCTGGCGGTGATCGGGCTCTACAACCCCAAGCCGGACGGCAAGGAGGTGCTGCCCAGCTGGGGTGCGCCGGTCCTGATTGCCGCCGCAGTGGCGGCCGTCACGTTCTTCGTGTGGGAGAAGTTCGCCCGCACCCGCCTGCTGGAACCCACCGGAGTGCATTTCAGGCCGTTCCTGGCGGCGCTGGGCGCGTCCCTGGCCGCCGGTGCCGCGCTGATGGTTACGCTTGTCAACGTCGAACTCTTCGGGCAGGGCGTCCTCGGCCAGGACCAGAATCAGGCCGCGTTCCTGCTGCTGCGGTTCCTGGTCGCACTGCCGATCGGGGCCCTGCTGGGCGGCTGGCTGGCCACCAGGATCGGCGATCGGCTTGTCGCGTGCGCCGGCCTGCTCATCGCCGCCGGAGGGTATCTGCTGATCGCGCGGTGGCCGGTCGACCTGCTGGCGGCTAGGCATGATCTGGGGCTGTTCACCGTGCCCGCGCTGGACTCCGATCTCGCGATCGCCGGCCTCGGTCTCGGGCTGGTCATCGGTCCGTTGACCTCAGCGACGCTGCGCGTGGTACCGGCCGCCCAGCACGGCATCGCCTCGGCCGCCGTGGTGGTGGCCCGGATGATCGGCATGCTGATCGGGATCGCCGCGCTGAGCGCGTGGGGCCTCTACCGGTTCAACCAACATCTGGCCAGCCTGCCCGTGACGACCGAAGGCAACACCCTCGCCGAACGGTTGGCGGCGGAGGCCGGGCGGATCCGCGAGGCCTACGTGTTGCAGTACGCCGAGATCTTCACGATCACCGCAGCGGTTTGCGTGGTGGGCGCCGTGCTCGGCCTGCTCATCGCGGCCCGCCACGAGCACGCCGAGGAGCCCGAAGCCCCGGACGTTCCTCAGCAGCGCTCGAGTCCGCGGCCCATCAGCTGAGGCTTCTTGATACGTCCCGTGTCCTCGTGGGTCACGCCCCGCAAAGCGGTGCGGATCGCGGCCTTGATGTTTCGTGGGGTGACCGGACTCATGGTGAGCCAGTCCTGCAGTGCAGTCATGCTCGTTGTCCTTTGTTTGTCCTCACCACCGGACATTGCACATGGATGCAATTCGACGGCGGATTGAGCTCGTCCCGCCGTCGGCGGTGCCAGGCTGTTGGCGCCAAGTCTACCCGCAGATGGACCCCGCAAGCCCCTCCACAAGGGGGCCCAAAAGGTGTGACACCGAACACGTGGCAGACGGTGAACATTTGGAAACGATTGGGTAACAAGCCCTATCGCATTTCGGCAGGCTAGGTCGGTTTGAGGCTGAGCAGCACGTCCGGGCCCAGCGGTTCCATTCCATCGAAGCGCCATCGCTGAGCATGCGCGATGCTGAGAACCCCCACGTCATCAACCGCAGCGATAGGCCCTCCCAATAGGATCGGTGCCACATAGGCCAGGATCCGATCGATCACACCGGCTCGCAGGAATGCCCCGGCCAAGGTCGGGCCTCCTTCCAGCAATACATCGGTGCGGTCCGACAGCGCCCGGATCACCTCATGCGGGTCGCGGGTGCGGATCACCATGGTGCGCGAATCGTCGTTCAAAACCTTTGCATCCGGCGAGATCTCGCGCCGGCCGACCACCACTCGCAACGGCTGGTTCGGGGCGAGGCTGCCGCCGGGCAGTCGCGCGGTCAGCTTCGGGTCATCGACGAAAACGGTGCCCGTGCCGACCACGATCGCTTCGGCGGCGGCACGTCGACGATGTACGTCGGCCCGGGCGGCCTCGCTGGTGATCCACTGACTGCTGCCGTCGGCGGCCGCGCTGCGGCCGTCGATGCTCGTCGCGAATTTCCAAGTGACGTGCGGCATTCCGGTGCGCTGTTTGTGCAGCCATTCACGCAGTGGTCCACCGCTGACAGCATCGGCCAACACCCCGGCGGTGACCTCGACGCCGGCCGCAGAAAGTCTCGCCGCACCACCGGCGGCTACCGGGTTGGGGTCGGCCAGCGCGTAGACTACCGACGAAACCTGTGCTGCGACAAGCGCATCCACGCAGGGCGGAGTGCGTCCGCTATGGTTGCACGGCTCCAGGGTGACGACCGCGGTCCCGCCGATCGCCCGGCTTCCGGCCCGGCGCAGTGCCAGCACCTCGGCGTGCGGCCCACCGGCCGGCGCGGTCGCGCCGACACCGGCCACCTGTCCTTCGCGATCCAGGATGACCGCTCCCACCGGCGGATTCGGATACGTGCGACCTTTGACCCGGTAGGCCTGCTCGATGGCCGCCCGCATCGCGTCGTCGTGGTTCATAGCGTCAAATGGTGCGAGGCGCCGGCGGCCTGCCTGCGCAGCGCCGCCACCGCGGCGGCAGGGTCTTCGGCGCTGTACACCGCCGACCCGGCGACGAAGCAGTCCACCCCGGCAGCGGCGGCTTGTTCGATGGTGTCGTCATTGATGCCGCCATCGATCTCGACGATCACGGTCAGTTCGCCGGAGTCGATGAGCCGGCGCAGAATTGCCACCTTGGGCAGCACCTCGGGGATGAACTTCTGACCGCCGAATCCCGGCTCCACCGACATGATCAGCGCCGTGTCGAACTCCCGAAGGATCTCCAGGTAAGGCTCCACTGGCGTGCCCGGCTTGATCGCCAGTCCCGCTTTGGCACCGGCGGCACGGATGTCCCGGGCGACGGCCACCGGGTCGTTGGTCGCCTCGGCGTGAAAGGTGACGTTGTAGGCACCGGCCTCGGCGTAGGGCGGCGCCCAGCGCTTCGGATCATCGATCATCAGATGACAGTCCATCGGAATGTCGGTGACTTTCAGCAGCGATTCCACCACCGGCAAACCAAGCGTGAGGTTGGGGACGAAGTGGTTGTCCATCACGTCGACGTGCAGCCAGTCGGCCCCGTGTACGGCCGCCGTTTCCTCGGCCAGTCGGGCGAAGTCGGCGGCCAGAATGGAGGGGGCGATCAGTGGGGCCGGACCGTCTTCCATGTCGACGCGCATGGCGGTCAGCCTACTTGTAGCGCGGCCGCGAACATCGCGTCGGTGCCGTGCCGGTGCGGCCACAGCTGGACATACGGGCCGGGACCGAGCTGGTCGGCCGGTTCGAACAACGGCCGGGTGTCGATCGCCGTCACCGGGTAGCGGCGTACCGCGTCGGCCACCACCCCGACCGTCTCGACCAGGTGCGGTGAGCACGTCGCATACAGCACCACACCGCCGGGCCGGGTCAGTCGGATCGCCCCGCCCAGCAGCTCGCGCTGCAACTTTCCCAGCGCGGGTACGTCGGCGGGCTGGCGGCGCCACCGCGCCTCGGGCCGGCGACGCAACGCTCCAAGACCGGTGCAGGGCACATCGACGAGCACGCGGTCGAAGCCGGGGCCCAGCCCTGAGTCACGGCCGTCCACCTCCACCACGTCGACGGGAAGGCCAGCGGTGTTCGCCCGGACCAGGTCGGCCCGGTGCGCGACCGGTTCCACCGCGGTCACGCGCAGGCCCTCGACTCCGGCCTGCCCGATCGCGGCCAGCAGCGCGGTCTTACCGCCGGGGCCCGCGCACAGGTCCAGCCACCGCCCGCGGTCAGCACCGTCACCGCCGTCCAGCGGCGCCAGGGTAAGTGCCCGGGCCACCAGCTGGCTGCCCTCGTCCTGAACCAGAGCGATACCGTCGCGGACCGGGCCGATCAGCCCGGGATCGCCGCCGCTTAGATACACCGCGTACGGGGAATAGCGGCCGACGGTGCCACCCACCTGCTCGGCGAGCTCAGCCGCGGATATCGCGGACGGCCTGGCCGCCAGATGAACCTCGGGCCGCGCGTCGTCACTGGTCAATAGAGCAGACAATTCACCCGCGTCGGCACCCAATGCATCGGAGAAGGCCTGCGCAATCCACCGCGGGTGGGCGTGCACGAACGCCGAATGCCCCACCGGATCGGCCGATGCCGGCGGAGCGAGCTCGTCGACCCAGTCGGCCTCCGGCCGCCGGGCAATGGTGCGCAACACACCGTTGACGAATCCTGCTCGCGCCGTATCGAATTCGATACCAGCATGCTCCACCGTGGTAGACACCGCCGCGTGCTGTTCGACCCGGGTGCGCAACAGCTGGTAGGTGCCCAGCCGAAGCAGATCCAGTAGTACCGGATCGATTCTGTCGACCGGTCGGCCTGCGGCCCGCGCGATGACCGCGTCCAGCAGACCCCGGCTGCGGCAGGTGCCATAGGCGAGTTCAGTGGCGAAAGCCGCGTCCCGGCCGGTGATCCCACGCTCCCGCAGGATCGCCGGCAGCGCGAGATTTGCATAGGCGTCGCGCTCGGAGACCGCGCGCAGCACATCGAAGGCCGCCCGCCGGGCCGGGTCGAGTTCGCGGCGCCTGCCGCGGCTATGACCGCCGGGCCGGGTCATTGCGCACGCTCGTTCTCCGGGATCCGCGCACCCCGTGCCCAGTCCGTCGCTGTCATGGCCTTCTTGCCCGGTGGCTGGATGTGGCCGAGCAGCACCGGCAGCGAACCGGTGCCCACCCGGACGCCGTCGCGGGTGACGCGAATCTCCCCCGGCGCCAACAGTTCTTCGGCGTCGGCCGGAATGCTGACCGGCCCCAGCTTGTATCGGAGATCGCCGATCATGGTCCAGGCGCCCGGCGCGGGTGTTACCGCCCGAATCCGTCGTTCGACCATGTGGGCGGGCAGCTCCCAGCGGACTCTGGCCTCTTCGACGGTGATCTTCGGTGCCACGGTGACCCCGTCGGCAGGTTGAGGCACCGCGGTCAACAAAGCGTCGGCGATCCCGTCCACGGTCGATTCCAGCAGCGCCGCACCCGATACCGATAACCGCGCCAGCAGGTCACCGGCCGTGTCGGTGGCGCGAATTGCCTCGGTGACCACACCGTAGACCGGACCCGAGTCCAGGCTGCGTTCGATCTGGAAGGTGGTGGCCCCGGTGACCGAATCACCCGCCGCGATCGATGCCTGCACCGGCGCGGCGCCCCGCCACGCCGGCAGCAGGGAGAAGTGCAGGTTGACCCAGCCCTTGTCGGGCACCGCGAGCAGCTCGTCGCCCAGCAGCGCCCCGTACGCCACCACCGCGCAGCAGTCCGGCGCCAATTCGGCTAGCTCGACCACGAATTCGGCGGAGTTCGGGCGCGCCGGTCGCAGCACCGGAATTCCGTTGTCGAGGGCGAGCTGCGCCACCGGCGACGGTGCGGTCCGGCCGCGCCTGCCCGATGCGGCGTCCGGGCGGGTCAGCACGGCGATGACCTCGTGCCGCGGCGAATCCAGGAGCCGGCGCAGCGATGGAAGGGCCGGTTCGGGGGTGCCGGCGAAGACAAGGCGCATCGGAGGTCAGTCTAGATAGCCTCTATCGGGGTATCTGGTAGTACTCCCGCTCAGAGACCCCGGCCAGTGGGGCGACGAACATCCACGGAATGGTGGTCAGTGTCCGGTTCAACGTCGCGACGGCGTCGTTGTAGTACTGACGCGCGAATGCGAGCTTGTTCTCGGTGTCGCTGAGGTTCTCCTGTAGGTGCAGGAAGTTGTTCGACGAGTTCAGCTGCGGGTAGGCCTGACCCAACGCCAGCATCGGCACCAGCGCGCTGTCGAGACTCTGCTCCGCGGCGCTGCGCTGCGCGACGGACTTGCCCGTCGTCGCGGCCGTCAGCGCGGCCTGGGCGTTGGTGACCTGATCCAGAATCCCCTTCTCGTGCCCGGCGAAGGTCTGCACGGTGTGCACCAGACTGGGAATCAATGAAGCCCGGCGGGTGAGCTCGACATCGATGCCCGAGAGGGCTTCGGCCACCCTGACGTCTGCTCCGCGAATTTTGTTGTAGCCCAATACGAATCCGATCAAGACCAGGACCGCCAAAATGAGCAGCACGATCAGCAGAAATCTCACCATGATCCACCTCCTCCACCGCCACCGCCGCCGCCACCACCACCGCCGCTGAAGCCGCCGCCACCACCCGACGAGGAAGACGACTGCGACGCCGTATAGGCGCTGATCGACGACGACAGCGCCGATCCGAAACTGTCGAAGTTCGGGCCGCTCGAGCCCGCGAAGAAGCCCCAGCCCGACGAGGTCGACGATGGGGTGTACCAATCCGGCTGTGGTGCAACGGTACCGGTGGCAGCCTCGTACTTTTTGGCCCATAGTGCGGCCGCGCCCGCGGCGACTGCGAACGGCACGTAGGTCGAGTACAGGTCTTTGCGGGCGCCGAAGTCGAAACGAGACTCGGCCGAGTCGGTGGTCAGCATGCGGTGGAAACCGCCTGCCCGTGACCACAGTTCCCGGCCGGCCGCAGTTCGCCGATTGCCGACCCCCACCCTCCACGACCGCACCGAACACACCCAGAACGCCGCGAACGGCAGTGCCCACATGGTGGCCGGGAACCCCCACCGGAAGAACGCGCAGATCATCAGGATGAAGGCCACCGCGTTGGCGGCGCGGACCCACAGTTCCTTCTTCCGCTTGACCATCAAACCCTGGGACAGGGACCACTTCTCGACCGCCTTGGCCATGTCGGTCTTGGCCTTGCTGAGCTTTTCACCCGATTTGACCGTCTTCTTGGCCTCGAACACCCTGCCGGACCCCTTGACCTTCAGCGCCATCGCCACCGCGGTGCTGACCGGGTCGATGTCCACCCAACCGCTATCGGCAACCCCGCGGACGTTCCACTGCTTGTCGCTGACCTGTTCCAGAACCACCAGTTTGCGTTCGGCCAGATAGAACAACGTGGCGGTGAGGCCATCCTTGGGGACGGCTTCGGTACGGATGTATTCGAGTTGCACCGGGCCCAGCCCGGGCGGCGGCGCGTACTGCAGCGGGAACCCGGGCGAACGCTCCACCGTGGTGCGGTACCACAGCAGCCCGCCGAGACCGGACAGCGCGCTTATCACCGCCATCCAGATCACGCCGGACATCGATCGGCCGAGAACTTGATCCCAGACGAAGGGCCAGGCCACGGTGTGCTGCGGCGGGGTCGCCACGTCCACTCCGGCTCGTACCGTGACCGGGGTGCGCGGGGGCAGCGACGTGGCCGCGAGCGACACGGTGCGCCCGTCGACGGTCAGGTCCTCGCAGGCCCGGCCGATGCCGTAGCCGACCGAGCACTGTGCGACGCCCACCTCGCCGGGGAGCGTGATCCTGATGTCGGCCCGGTCGATGCGGTTGTTCCAGGCAGGCGCGATGACATTCCAGAAGAAGACCGAGGGTAAAGTGCCCGCACTTCCGGTGGATTCGGCGAACTGCTTTTCCGCGCCGGTACTCCCGGGGTCCAGGACACCGGGAATGGTGTAGCTGATCTCGAAGACGTGGGTGCCGTAGGACAGCGTGCGATCCGGGTCGCCGATCTTGGCCACCCGGAACCGATCAGCGTCCTCCCACAGCATCTGGTAGCGGGCCGGCCTGCCGTCCAGCAGGACCGAGGTGACCTGCGGTGTCTGTCGCACCCTCGGGTTGTTCGGGTTGGCGACGTCCCAATAGCGGAAGATGCCGCGACGTCCGATGGGGAACTCGGTGGTGATCGTCTCCACGGCCCGCATGTCGCCGGCGTCGTCGACCACGATGTCGACGTCGTAGTCGGTGATCACCACCGGGTCGTAGACGCCGGGGCCGCCCGATTCGGAGCCTTGGAAGATCACCGGCCAAAGCACACCGAAACCGACGATGAGCAGCGGGATCAGCCACTTGATCAGCCGCCCCATGTTCACCTCCCGTTCGGTGCGGTCGGGATCACCCTATGTGCAATGGGTCGATCTGCACACGAACCGGCTCGTGGTCGTGACGGGCGCTCTGGACTGCGGAGGCCCTTCGCAGCGCCGCGGCCAACGCCAGGCCGTCGTCGCGGGGGACCCGTACCAATGTTCTGCTGACCGCCACGTCGGCCGGAACGCCCGGTGGTCTGCGAGCTCCCGGTGGCAACTCCACCGGCCCGATCTGTTCGCCGTCCGGTGGCAACTCGCCCGAGGCCAACAGCGCCGACACGGCGGCCGGGGTGCCGTCCACTGCCGCGATATGCACCGCGGGCGGCAGCCCGACCTCGTCGCGAGCGTCGAGTTCGATCTGGGCGTGCCCGATCGGATCCCACCGAATCAGTGCCTGCACGGTTGTCAGCGCCGATTCCGCCACGACCACCACGACGCCGCCGTCGGCACGGCTCCGAACCAGCGCGGCGGCCGCCATCCAGCGCCGCAGCGTGTCCTCGGCGGCACGCAGGTCCTGTCTGCCCAATAGCGCCCACCCGTCCAGCAGCAGCGCCGCACCGTAGCCGCCCGCGACGACCGGTTCGACGCCGGGCGTGGCCACCACTAGGGCGGGCCGCGGCGGCACGGTGTCCACCACGCTCTCGCCGCCGGAGGCCATCACCGCGACACCCGGAAACGCGCGGCCGAGTTCCTCGGCGGTACGGCGCGCGCCGACGACGACGGCACGCACCGCGTCGGAGCCGCACCGCGAGCAGCGCAGCGCCAGTTCGTCCTGTCCGCACCATCGGCACTGCGCACCGGGGGCGTCCCGGCCAGGCAGCGACAGCGGGCCGGTGCAGTGTCGACACCTGGCGATGGCGCGGCACCGCGCGCAGGCCAGCGATGGCAGGTAACCCCGCCGCGGCACCTGCACCAACACCGGCGAGCCCGCGGCCAGAGCGCCGCGGGCGGCATCGAGGGCGACGGAGGGCAGCCTGGCGGTGCGCGCGGCAGGATCGCGCTCCTGCGCGTAGGCGCTGTCTTCCAGGGCGACCACCCGCGGTGCCCGCATCCGGAGAGCCTGCCGCGGTGCGGCGAGGTCGTGCGCCCAGCCGCTGCGGACCAGCGCCTGCACTTCGGCGGTCCGCGCGTAACCGCCGAGAAGCGCGGCACAGCGCAGCTGGTGGGCACGCAGCATCGCCACCTCCCGGGCGTGCGGATAAGGTGCCCGCGGCTCTGCCAGCGAATCGTCGCCGTCGTCCCAGACGATCACCAGCCCCAGCTCGGTCACCGGCGCGAAAACTGCACTGCGGGTACCGATCACCAGCCGCGCGTCCCCGCGCAGGACGGACAGCCAGCGCCGGTACCGCTCGGCGGGCCCCAGACCCGCCGACAACGCGGCCACCCGGCATTCCGGTACCGCGGCGACAGCGGCGGCGTAGAGCCGGTCAACGTCGCGCTGATCGGGAACGACGGCCAGCACGCCGCGGCCCGAGTGCACCGTCACCGCGGCCGCCTCGGCCAGCCGGCCCGCCCAGCACTCGCCGGGCAGCGCCTGCCAGCCGGCCCGTGCCGCGCGGCCACCCTGCAGCGCCGCGATGAACTGCGCTCCCCCGGCGTAGGCCGACCAGCCCGACGTATCCGGAGGCTCGGTGAGACTGGTTACCTCGAGTGGCGGCGGCGGCTTTTTCTCGACGTTGGCGTGCCGGGGTGGCACGGCCAGCCGTAGCACGTCGGCCCGGGTGCCGGCGTAACGCGCCGCGACCGCGTCGACCAGGCGGCGCACATCGTGGGTGAGCACCCGCTCGGCGGAGACCACCTTCTCGAGCCAGCCGAGCTTGCCGACATGATCTGTGGCGGAACGCCTTTCGAGGATGAAAGCATCGACCAGACGCCCGTGGAAGCGCACCCGCGCCCGCACCCCGGGCTGTGCGTCGTCGGATTGCTCGGCCGACACCAGGTAGTCGAACTCGCGATCCAGGTGCGGCACCGTCAGCATCGGGACCACCCGGGCGACCGGTTCATGATCGGCTACGCGGCGGGCGGTCGTCACACTGCAGGTCTAGCAGACGGTCCCGACCGACTCCGCTCGGTAGGATCCGGCGGTGGACACCGACCTCCCGCCGGCCGCCGACCAGCCCGAACCCTCACGGACCCGCCAACCACCGCCAGCGGCACTGGTGATCGACGGGGCCTACCGATTCGGTACCTACGACGGCCCGATCCCGTCGATCAACCCGCTCGACGTCGTGACCGAGACCGGGAACCGGGGCCGGCTGTTGCGCGCCGCGCGCAACGCCCGGCTCAAGGAGTGGGAGGCGTTCCAGCTCGGCGACGACGCGGTGTTCGTGCTCGGCGCCGTTTACGACACGAAATCGATCTCGCTGCTGCAGGTGCTGGTGGTGGACAAGCACGCGGCCACGATCCGCCGCTGGGAACGCCGGGTGCCGACCTCGATGGTGCACATCGCTCGCGGACTGGACCACTCCCGATCACACGGTCGGTTCGGCCGCTTCTCGGTTCAGCTCACCAACGAGATCTCCGCGGGCCTGGTGGCGGTCGACGCGACCCACCCCGGGCACCGCAACCTGCCGCCACTGGAGTTGCACGGAGCCGGCCGCTGCTCCCCCGGCGAGGCCGGGCACCTGGTGGTCTGCCACCCGTTCACCGACGACCGCGCGCTGTACTCGCACAAGACGATGATGCCGTTCACCGGCATGCTCCGGGCCGGCACCGAGTTCATCGCGTTCGACCCCGAGCGTTCATTCATGATCCTCGACGACCACCACGGCGACTACCCCTCGCCGATGAAGTACGACTGGGTGACCGCGGTGCGCCGCGGCGATCAGGGACGGGTCGAGGGCTTCAACCTGACCGACAACCAAATTCGAGACCCGCAGCGCTACAACGAGAATGCCGTCTGGCTCGGCGACCGGGTCCATCTGCTGCCCGCCGTGCACATGGAACGACCGGACGGCCCGTGGGGAACCTGGAGAGTCCGCGACGCCGATAGATCGGGCCAGGTCGATGTCCGCTTCACCCCGACCGTCCGGTCCGAACTGCACGTCGGCCCGCGCCGCTCGCTGGCCGAGTACTACGCCCCCTACGGCTGGTTCGAAGGCCGGATCCACAACCAAGAAGTGGATCTGTCGGTCGACGGGATGTTCGGGGTGGGCGAACAGAAGTTCATCAGGGTGTGAAGCGACGGCCGACGGACTGCGATCCGCCGTTGCGGTGGTGCGTACCGTGGGCGCCATGCCATTGGACGGCGTCTTACGGAAGGTGCTCGAGGCTGTTCCGTTCCAGCTGACCACCGACGGCGGCCCGGAGCAGGCTCGCCGACGCTTCGCCGACCTGCCCCGTCGATCGATGCATCCGGAGGTGGCTGTCGCCGAGCGCACCGTGGCAGGTCCAGCTGGCCCGATCCCGGTGCGGGTGTACCGCCCGCCGTCCCCGCGGTCCGTGCTTCCGATCGTGGTGTTCATCCACGGCGGCGGATGGTCGGTCGGTGACCTGGACAGCTATGACGAGGTCGCCCGAATCCACGCGGTCGGCGCCGGGGCGGTGCTGGTGTCGGTCGACTACCGGCTGGCACCTGAGCATCCTTTCCCGGCCGCCGTCGACGATGTGTGGGCGGCCACCCAGTGGATAGCCCGGCACGCCGGGCAGATCGGCGCCGACCCCGACCGGCTGGCCGTGGCCGGTGACTCAGCGGGGGGAAACCTGGCAGCGGTGCTGGCCCAGCTGGCCCGCGACGCCGCTATCCCGGTGCGGTTTCAGCTGCTCTGGTATCCGTCCACCACCTTCGACACCTCGCTTCCGTCGTTCACCGAGAACGCCGATGCGCCGATCCTCACTCTGGCCGCGTGCAAAGGGTTCACCCGTTGGTATGTCGGCGACACCGACCTGTCCGCGCCGCCGGCCACCCTGGTACCCGCACGCGGAAACCTGGGCGGTCTACCCGCCGCCTATATCGGTGTCGCCGGTCACGATCCGCTGCGCGACGACGGCGTCAGGTACGCCGAACTGCTCGCCGCGGCGTCGGTGCCGGTGCAACTGCACAACGCCGAAAACCTGGCGCACGGCTTCCTCGCGTACGCCGGCGTGGTGCCCGCCGCGACCGAGGCCACCGAACGCGGTCTGCGGGCCCTGCACGCCGCGCTAGCGTGATGCCATGACCGTGCCCGATAACCAAATGGAGACCGACTACCAGACCGTGATCGTCGGCGCCGGGTTCTCGGGCATCGGGACCGCGATTCGGCTCGATCGGTCGGGACTGTCCGACTATCTGATCGTCGAGGCCGGCCACGAACCCGGTGGCACCTGGTACTGGAACACCTATCCCGGTGTCGCCGTGGATATTCCGACATTCTCGTATCAATTCTCGTTCGAGCAGAGCGCGCGCTGGTCACGGACGTACGCGCCGGGAAACGAGCTACAAGCTTACGCCGCGCACTGCGTCGACAAGTACGGCCTGCGGCCCAGGATCCGGTTCGGGACCAAAGTGCTGGGCGCGAATTTCGATGGGGTCCAAGGTTGTTGGCGGCTGCGCCTGGATTCGGGATCGGGACCCGAAACAGTCACCGCCAGGTTTCTGGTCAATGCCAGCGGCGTCTTGACGGTGCCGAACCTGCCCGACATCCCCGGTGTCGACTCGTTCGCCGGCGCGACCATCCATACCGCCCGCTGGGATCACACCCAGGATCTCGGCGGGAAAAGGGTCGCGGTCATCGGGACCGGCGCGTCCGCGGTGCAGGTGATCCCCGAGATCGCGCCGATGGTCGAACGGCTGACCGTCTTCCAGCGCACGCCGATCTGGTGTTTCCCAAAATTCGACGTACCGCTGTCGGGCATGGCGCGGCGGTTGATGCGGCTGCCGACCGGCCGAACCCTGCAGCGGGTGCTCAGCCAGGGGTTCGTGGAGTTCACCTTCCCAGTGGCTGCGCACTACTTCACCATCAACCCGTTCGCCAAGCGGATGGATGCGGTGGGCAGGGCCTATCTGCGGAAGCAGGTCCACGACCCGGCGGTCCGGGACCGACTAACCCCTCGGTACGCGGTGGGCTGCAAACGGCCTGGCTTCCACAACACCTACCTGTCCACGTTCAACCGGGACAACGTCGAATTGGTGACCGAGCCGATCGAAAAGATCACCGGTGCCGGCGTGGCGACGGTCGACGGCGCTGTGCACGAGGTCGATGTGCTGATCCTGGCCACCGGCTTCAAGGTGTTCTCCGGGATCGACGATCACACCGCTAGCACCTTCGAGGTGACCGGTCCCGGTGGATACACGTTGGCCCGGTCCTGGGAGGACAACCGTCTGCAGGCCTATGAAGGCGTCAGCGTTCCCGGCTTCCCGAATTTCTTCACGGTGTTCGGGCCTTACGGATACGTGGGCTCCTCCTACTTCGCGCTGATCGAGGCGCAAACCCGCCACATCGTTCGATGCCTGGATGCCGCACATCGCCGCGGCGCCAAGCGGGTGGAGGTGCGCCACGAAGCCAATGATCGCTACTTCGCCGAGATGTTGCGCAAGCGCCACCGGCAGATCTTCTGGCAGGACAGCTGCCGGCTGGCCAACAGCTACTACTTCGACCAGCACGGCGACGTTCCGCTGCGTCCGGCGACAACATTCGAGGCGTACTGGCGCAGCCGCCGGTTTCCGATCGAGGACTACGAGTTCGTGTCCTGATGCCGCAGGCTATGGGCTGCTCTCCTCGGTGTCCCTCGGCTCGGTGAACGATGCGGCGTCCCCGCCCAACGCCGGCTCCAGTGCCACGCTCGGTGAGACCCGGCCACCGATACGGATTCGCGGATCGGTGTCGGTGGAATGCAGATGGACCACCTCGCCCACCGCGCGCCGCAGCCCGGGTGGCCCCTCGACGCGAAGGAATCTGCCGAGCCGGCCGGCGCGGTAGCGCAACGGCGAGGCGAGGAACTCGCCCAGCACCACCCCGCTGCCCAGCGCCAGCGCGACCGCGCCGGCCGCAACCATCTGTCGCAAGCCGTCCTCGAACTCGTTGGCGACGGCCAGATAGAACACCGCCCGAAAGACCGCGAGTCCGGGCAGCATCGGCATGATCCCGGCCGTCGCGGTCACCAGCGCCGGGGCCACCCGCCGGATCGAGATGAGCGTGGCCAGTAGTCCCACCCCGACCGCGGCGACTCCGGTCGCAACCACCTGCCCAAATCCGGCGGTGCCCAGACCGATCAGCACCAGCTCGGCGAGTCCGGCGGCGAGGCCGGCCACGGTCACCGAGCGCAGCGGCGCGTAGCTTGCGACGGTGATGCACGCGCCGGCCAGGGCGGCGCCGACCACCGCGAGCGAGATGGTCAGCGGTCGGTTCGGGATGATGAACGTCTCGGTGGCGTCGACGTGCAATGCGACCGTGACGCCGAGGAGCTCGGCGACCTGCAGACCGGCCAGGATTCCGACGACGATGCCGGCGGTCAGGAACACCGCCTCGCCCAGTCGGGTGACCGCGGTGACCATGTATCCGGTCACGGCGTCCTGCATCGCGCCGACCAGCGTCATACCCGCCAGCAGCATCACGATCCCGGTGGCCACCAGCGCTGTCGGCCCCTGGCCGGCGAAGTAATAGGCCGCCACGGCGACCAGGGTCGCGATCATCGCGCCAACGACATTCTGGAAGAAGGACGGAGTCCCGATCCGGTTGAGTAGCCGGCCGGCGCGGTCGATCGTGGCCGCCGTGACGGCGGCAAGCAGACAGGTCAGCCAGTTACCCCCCAGCAGCATCGCGATACCGAGGGCGAAACCCGCCCATCCGGCGGTCGCCACCCAGCGCGGATACGGGTGCGGCCGCTCGGTGAGCTCGTCCATGGCCTCGTGCGCCTCGTCAACGGTGACCCCGCCCCGAGTGATCCGCTGCACCAGTCGGTCGAGCTCGGCCACTCGGGTGTAATCGGTCGCGCGAGCCTGCACCGACCTGACGATGGTGACGGGCGCAGCGTCCTCGGTCGGCAACGCCGACACGAAGACGGTGCTGACGAAGATGTCGACGACGCAGTCGGTGAGTTGGTACGCCCGTGCCACATCCTGCGCGGTGGCGACTACGTCCGCGGTGCCCGAACCGGAGGACAGCATCACCTCGGCCAGCCGGATCGTCAGATCGAGGACCTTACGGGCATGCACGTCCCCGATCGAATTCCGGCCGCGGCTGCGCTGGCCGGCGACCGGGGCGGGATCACGCCGTCCACGAAACGCGTTCTGCAAGCCACGGCCGAAACGTGCCGTGCCGCCGGAGGTATCTCGCGCCATTGTCCAGAACGATACTGACGCGACCGCACGGTCCGCCAGAACAGCTCGGCGACGCGGCGCCGGCCTGCCTGCTGGTTACCGCGGCCGCTTACGGTCAGGCGAAGAAGCGCTGGATCTTCGGGGCCTCGGCGATTGCGCGCTCATAACCGGCATGTAGCGCCGGCTTCATCTGATTCGGATCGAGCAAGTTCACGCCGGCAGGTGTCCCCGCAATGATCAGCATCGCATCGGTCCCGGTCGACCTGAGCGCTTCGATCTCGGTGTAGATGTTGTGCGGTATACCGCTGAGCAGGCTGCCCTCGTAGCCGTTGGTCAAGGTGATCACCAGCGCCCTCTTCGATCCCGCCACAAGATCGGTGTGCGCCCACACCTTCGAGATGCCACCGTCCATACAGAACCGCTGACCCAGCAATGTCGGTCCGATGATCCCTGGCAGAGACGAACTAGCGCCCGTCGCGTGCGCAAGTGGAATGCTGTTGCGCCGCGCCACTTCCTGCCCGACGACCAATCGTTGACCGGTGTAGCAGTCGTTGGCCGTGGTGAACATCTTCGCAGGCGGCCAGCCGGTGCGGCTGTCCTCGGTCAACATCCAGGCCAGCCGCTCCACAGCATTTCCGTTGACCGCATTGTCCGCAGCGAGCGCAGCATGGCCAATGGTCCTGATCGTCTCCGGATCGCCGTTCCTGGCAGCGAAGTTGATCGCGCGGGCGCGTTGCTGGCTCAGGTTCGGCGTCGCCAGCGGGGCAAGCTCGGCGAATCGCTGCGGAAACTCTGCGAAGAAGTCGAATCTGTTCAGCAGGTGCTGAAAATGCCCCGAGGTCAATGCGGACCCCACGTAGGCCCCGGCGGAGGTGCCTACGACCATCTCGGCCTGACCGGCGGGATCTATCCCCCGCTCCATCAGTCCATGGAAGAACCCGCAATACCACGCAATGTAGTACTCGCCGCCACCACCGAGGACCAGCGTTCGGTCCAGCCCTGCGGCAAGGTTCGACGGAGTCGGCGTGTCGGGGACCGGGCGTGCCAGCCCATCGTCGGCGAACAGCTGTGCCGAGATCGATTCGGCCTCAGCTTGGAAGGCGGAGCCCGATATGTCGGCACCGGCCAGCGCGGGCACGGCGAACGCGGCGGCGGGAAGACCGGCACCGAATGCCAGCGCGGTGCGCCGTGAGATTTGCCCGGACACTTCTATGTTTCCGCCTCCACCGAGCACCGTAGGCCCGTAGACCTAATAGACGGGTTAGATCGCGCTAGACGGGTTAGATCGCGCTCTTGAGGTCGTCGACCTTGTTGGTCTGCTCCCACGGCAGCTCCACGTCGGTACGGCCGAAGTGCCCGTAGGCCGCGGTCGGCGCATAGATCGGGCGCAGCAGGTCCAGGTCCCGGATGATCGCGCCCGGGCGCAGATCGAACACCTCGCCGATAGCCTTCTCGATCTTGAGCGGATCCACGTTTTCCGAGCCGAAGGTCTCGACGAAGAGCCCGACCGGTGCCGCCTTGCCGATCGCGTACGCGACCTGCACCTCGACGCGTTGCGCCAGCCCGGCGGCCACGACGTTCTTTGCCACCCAGCGCATCGCGTAGGCCGCCGAACGGTCCACCTTGGACGGATCCTTGCCGGAGAACGCTCCGCCGCCGTGCCGCGCCCACCCGCCGTAGGTGTCGACGATGATCTTGCGACCGGTCAGGCCGGCGTCACCCATCGGGCCGCCCAGGACGAACTTGCCGGTCGGGTTGACCAGCAGCCGCGGCGACGATGTGTCGAGTGTCTCGTGGCCAAGCTCGGTGAGGACCGTCTCGATGACGTGCTTGGTGATCTCGGGGGCGAGTTGATCCTCCAAGTCGATGCCCTCAGCATGCTGGGTGGAGAGCACGACGGTGTCCAGACGAACCGGCGTAGTTCCTTCGTAGTGCACGGTGACCTGCGTCTTGCCGTCCGGGCGCAGGTAGTCCAGGGTGCCGTTCTTGCGGACCTCGGTCAGCTTCCGGGACAGCCGGTGCGCCAGCGCGATCGGCAACGGCATCAGTTCGGGGGTGTCGTTGATCGCGTAGCCGAACATCAGGCCCTGGTCGCCGGCGCCCTGGGCGTCCAGCGGATCTGCGGCACCGCCCACTCGGGTTTCGTGCGCGGTGTCCACACCCTGGGCGATGTCGGGCGACTGCGCGCCGATGCCGATGTTCACCCCGCAGGTCAGGCCGTCGAAGCCCTTGTCCGAATGGTCGTAGCCGATCTCCAGAATCCGTTCCCGCACGGTGTTGGTGATATCGGCGAACGCGGACTTGGCGGTGGTGGTCACCTCACCGACGACGTGCACCTGCCCAGTCGTCACCAGAGTCTCGACCGCAACCCGCGACTTCGGATCGTCGGCGAGCAGGGCGTCCAGCACCGAGTCGCTGATGGCGTCGCAGATCTTGTCGGGGTGCCCTTCGGTCACCGACTCACTGGTAAACAGCCGAGCATCACTCACGGTCGATCCCTTCTCCTCAAGGCTGGCTTGAGATAACTAGTCCCCGCCACTGCTGTGCAGGAATGCCACGATTGCGTCCACGATACGGCTGGCGATCAGCGTCTTCGAACCGTGCTCCAGGGCCGCCTCGGTTCCGTCGGCCGAGAGCAGCCAGCCGTCGTTGTGGTCGACCTCGAATGCACGATTGTCACCGACGGCATTGACCACGAGCAAATCGCAGCCCTTGCGCTTGAGCTTGGCGCGGGCGTAGAACAGCACATCCCCGTTCGCGTCGCCGGTCTCGGCGGCAAACCCTACGATGGCGTTCATGTCAGGCAGCTGGCCATCGGCGCGGGCGCGAACGGCGCTGGCCAGGACGTCGTCGTTGCGGACCAGTTCGATGATGGGATCGCCGGAAGCGTCCGGCCCCTTCTTGATCTTGCTGTTGGCTTGGCGGGAAGGCCGGAAATCGGCCACTGCGGCAGCCATCACCAGAACGTTCACCCCGGGCGCATGTTTGGACACGGCGTCGCGGAGTTGGGTGGCCGAACCGACATGGACGACCTCGACGCCCGCTGGGTCGATGAGTCCGGCGGTATGGCCGGCGATCAGCGTCACGTCGGCACCGCGCTGGGCCATCACCCGGGCCATCGCGTAGCCCTGCTTGCCCGAGCTTCGATTGCCGATGAACCGGACGGGATCGATCGGCTCACGGGTGCCACCGGCGGTAACGAGCACTTTGACCCCGGCCAGGTCGTAGGGCAGCGCATCGCGGCGATCGAGAAGCAGGTGGGCAAGCGTACAGATCTCCTCGGCCTCAGGCAATCGACCCGCACCGGTGTCGGCGCCGGTCAGCCGGCCCGATGCCGGCTCCATTACGACGACGCCGCGACGGCGCAGGGTGGCCACGTTGTCGACGGTGGCCGGATGGAACCACATCTCGGTGTGCATGGCCGGGGCGAACAGCACCGGGCAGCGCGCCGTCAGCAGGGTGGCGGTCAGCAGGTCGTCTGCGCGGCCGGCGGTAGCGCGGGCAAGTAGGTCGGCGGTGGCCGGGGCGACGACGACCAGGTCGGCCGTCTGCCCTATTCGAACATGTGGCACCTCATGGACGTCTTCGAAAACGCCGGCGTGCACCGGGTTGCCCGACAGCGCCTCGAAGGTGGCGGCCCCCACGAAACGCAATGCCGACTCGGTGGGGACCACACGCACCGAATGGCCGGCCTCGGTGAGCTGGCGGACGACGGTGGCAGCCTTGTACGCAGCGATGCCGCCGGCCACCCCAACCACGATCCGCTTGGGCGAGGGCCTCCGCTGGTGGCCTGAGAGGCTCGTCGCCGTCATGTCGCTCTTCGTTCGTGTGGCTTCGCGCCGGGCGCCCGCCGCTACTCGCCCTCGTTGTGCTCGAGCAGGTCGCCGTGGATCTCGCGCATCGCGATGGACAGCGGCTTCTCCTGAAGGCCCGGCTCAACCAGGGGGCCGACGTACTCGAGGATTCCGTCACCGAGCTGGTTGTAGTAGTCGTTGATCTGGCGGGCGCGTTTGGCGGCGTAGATCACCAGCGCGTACTTGCTCGACGCACGATCCAGCAACTCGTCGATGGGCGGATTGGTAATGCCCAGCGGTGTGTCATAGGCGCCGGCGGCGGACGGATCGGGGTCCACGGCTGCCAACCGCGTGTCGGCGTGCGGGGTGCTCACGTAGAAGATCTCCTGAAGTTTCGGTTGATACGTATCTGACACGTACGCCGGCGGCGATCAGACGTGATCGCGCGGCACCGCCGTGTGGGCCACCAGCAAGGATACCAATTCGGCGCAGGCGGAATCCAATTGACTGTTGACGACGACCTTGTCGAAGTCCCCCTGGGCAGCAAGCTCGGCCCGTGCCGTCTCCAGCCTGCGGGCCATCGCTTCGCGGGATTCGGTGCCACGGCCAGACAACCGGGTTCGCAGCGTCTCCCAACTTGGTGGGGCCAGAAACACGGTGATGGCCTGCGGTATCGCCTGCTTGACGGCGCGCGCGCCGGCCAGGTCGACCTCGATCAGGACGGGCCTACCGGCGGCCTGGGCGGCTTGCACCGGCGCTGCCGGCGTTCCAGAACGGTGCAGCCCACCGTGAATTTCGGCCCATTCCAGCAGCGCGCCCTCGTCGATCAGCTGCTGAAAGTGCTCGTCGGTCACGAACGAGTAGTCCACGCCGTCGACTTCGCCCGGGCGCGGCGCTCGCGTGGTCACCGACACGCTGACGTACAGGTCGGCCAGCTGGGTGCGCAGCCGCCGAACCACGGTCGATTTCCCGACGGCAGACGGACCGGACAACACCACGACCGGAGCCGTGGCCGCTTCGCGGGCTCGTCGCCCCAGCGGTTCGCTGTTGCCCGGCCGGCTGCCGTCGTTCACCGACCTCCCTTACGAGAAGTCGAACTTTTCCAGCAGGGCCTTGCGCTGACGATCGCCCAAGCCGCGCAGGCGGCGGGTCGGGGCGATCTCGAGCTCGGTCATGATCTCCTGAGCCTTGACCTTGCCGACCTTGGGCAGCGCCTCCAGCAACGCGGAGACCTTCATCTTGCCCAGGACCTCATTGGTCTCGGCGTCCTTGAGAACCTGCTTGAGGTTGGTGCCGCCGCGCTTGAGCCGATCCTTGAGTTCGGCGCGTGCTCGACGTGCGGCAGCAGCCTTCTCCAACGCTGCCGCGCGCTGTTCGTCGGTCAACTGGGGAAGGGCCACGGGATCCTCCGTCTCATCATGTGTTTGTTTCGGCTGGTCCAGAACCAGCCAGCGTGCACGACCGTACCCACGCATGCTGACGAAAGCTAACCCCACCCCCCGGTTAACGTCTCAAAAGCCCAGCGTGTAGAGCGCTAACCGGGAGCGACTTCACAGCCTCGGCAAGGGCCGTCAAGCCCCCGGCCGCACCCGCGGCGGCAGCTGAAAGTCCTGCGTATCGATGGTTTTGACGGATGGCGGCAGCGATTGCCTGGTTTCCGGGCCGTGTTGAACCGGGGCGGCATCCCCAGGTCCGATTGGCGGAGAAATTTTCCCTGGTCACAACTTGTCGGGCGTGTCGCGCCGGACTGCCAGCCGGGCGGGCGGCTTGGGTCAGGTGGGCATGTTCAGGCTCAGGTGGGCATATTCAGGTAGGCAACCGCGTCGCGCATCCGTTCGGCCGCCGTACGCAACGCGTCGACGTCGGGCCCGGCCTGCAGCACCTCCCGTGACACCGCGGGCAGCAACTGTCCCGGCCCGGCTCCACCGAACCCGGCCAGCGCCTCCGGACGGCCGCCCTGGACCCCTACTCCGGGGACCAGGACCGGTCCGCCGAGCCCACTGACATCGGGCGGGTCGCTCAGCGTCGCACCGACGACCACGCCGACCCACCCTGAGCCCGCCGCCGTCGCGGCGAGGGTCTCTCTGTTTACGGTGGCCGCGGCGTCGACGATGGACTGGGCCACGGTGCAACCGACCACCTGGCCGGCCCCGATGGCACGCTGCACCGATGCGCCTTCCGGGTTGGACGTGGCGGCCAGCACGAACACCCCGCGGTCGCGTTCGAGTGCTTTGTCCAGCAGCGGCCGCAGGGATCCGAAGCCCAGATACGGGGAGACCGTCACCGCGTCGGCGGCCATCGGCGAATCCCCCACCCAGGCCTCCGCGTAGGCGGCCATGGTGGAGCCGATGTCACCCCGCTTGGCGTCGGCGAGCACCAGCACACCCCGCTCCCGCAACGCGGCGATCGTGCTCTCCAGTACGGCAAAGCCCGCCGATCCGTACGCCTCGAAGAACGCCACCTGGGGCTTGACCACGGCGAAACCTTCGAATGCGGCCACGCAGATATCGCTGAACCGGGCCAGCCCGACCGGGTCGGCGGCCAGTCCCCACCGGCTCAGCAGGCCGGGATGCGGATCGATGCCCAGACACAGCGGGCCGCGTTGCGCCATCGCGCCGGACAGCCGGTGGGCGAACCCGCTCAACTTCAGGACCCCAGCACGCTGTGCAACTCCTGCAGTGACATCACGCCGATGTCGCCGCGGATGCCGGCCTCGATGCCCTGCACCGCAGCGGACGCACCCTGCACAGTGGTCACGCACGGGATGTTCATCGAAACTGCCGCCGAGCGGATTTCGTAGCCGTCGATGCGGGGCCCGGAGTTCCCGTACGGCGTGTTGATCACCATGTCGACCTCGCCGGCCCGAATCGCCTCGACCGCCGACACAGGCGGACGGGATGCGCTGGGTTCTTCGAAGTGCTTACGCACCTCGTCGCACGGAATCCCGTTGCGCCGCAACATCTCCGCAGTGCCCGCGGTGGCCATAACCCGGAAGCCGAGATCGGCGAGCCGCTTGACCGGGAACACCAGCGAGCGTTTATCCCTGTTAGCCACCGAGACGAACACGGTGCCCCGGCTGGGCAGCGAGCCGTAGGCGGCGGTCTGGCTCTTGGCGAAGGCGCTGCCGAAATCGCGGTCGATACCCATCACCTCACCGGTCGACTTCATCTCCGGTCCGAGCAAGGAGTCGATCTGGCTACCGTCGGCCTTGCGGAATCGGTGGAACGGCAGCACCGCCTCCTTGACCGCCACCGGGGCGTTGCGGACGGTGGTTCCACCGTCGCCGGTGCGCGCCAGCATCCCTTCCTCGCGAAGCTGGGCGATGGTGGCGCCCAGCATGACTCGCGCGCAGGCCTTCGCCAGCGGAACGGCGGTCGCCTTGGAGACGAACGGCACCGTGCGACTCGCCCGCGGGTTGGCCTCCAAGACGTAGAGCACGTCGTCCTTGAGGGCGTACTGCACATTGAGCAGACCGACGACACCGATCCCGAAGGCGATGGCCTCGGTGGCCCGGCGAACCGCCTCGATGTCGCTGCGGCCCAGGGTCACCGGCGGCAGCGCGCAGGCCGAGTCGCCGGAATGGATACCGGCCTCCTCGATGTGTTCCATGACACCGCCGATGTAGACCTCGGTGCCGTCACACAGGGCGTCCACGTCGATCTCGATCGCGTCTTCGAGGAATCGGTCGACCAGCACGGGATGCGCCGGGGACAGCTCGGTGGCTCGGGTGATGTAACCGCGCAGGGTCTCCTCGTCGTAGACGATCTCCATCCCACGTCCGCCGAGCACGTAGGACGGTCGCACCAGCACCGGGTAGCCGATGTCGGCCGCGATCCGACGAGCCTGCTCGAAGCTCGTCGCGGTGCCGAACCGGGGCGCGGGCAGCCCGGCGTTGGCCAGCACGTCCCCGAACCGCCCGCGATCCTCGGCCAGGTCGATCGCCTCCGGCGGGGTGCCGACAATCGGCACGCCGGCCTGCTCGAGCCGTTCGGCCAGGCCCAGCGGTGTCTGGCCGCCGAGTTGCACAATGGCGCCCACCACACCGGGGCCCCGGCCGTCGTCGCCCGTCCCGGAGATCTTTTCGGCGCGGTAGACCTCCAGCACGTCCTCGAATGTCAGGGGCTCGAAGTAGAGCCGATCGGCGGTGTCGTAGTCGGTCGACACCGTCTCGGGATTGCAGTTGATCATCACGGTTTCGAATCCGGCTTGACTTAACGTCGTCGCCGCATGCACGCAGCTGTAGTCGAACTCGATGCCCTGTCCGATCCGGTTCGGACCCGATCCCAGGATGAGCACCTTGGGCCGCACTGTCTGCGGAGCGACTTCGGTTTCGGCAGCCGGATCCAATTCATAGCTGCTGTAGTGATAGGGCGTCTTTGCCTCGAACTCGGCGGCGCAAGTGTCTACGGTCTTGAACACCGGGTGGATACCCAGCCGTTCGCGCAGCGACCGCACGCCCATCTCTCCGGCCAATTCCGGTCGTAGCGAGGCGATCTGGCGATCCGACAGACCGTGGTACTTGCACCGGAGCAGTAGATCGCCCTCCAGCACCGGAGCGTCGATAACCTCGGCGCGTAACGCGGTCAACCCGGCGATCTGCTCGACGAACCATGGATCCACGCCCGAGGCCTGCGCCACCTGATCGACGTCGGCACCCAACCGGAGAGCGTATTCGAGGTCGTAGAGCCGACCCTCGGTGGGTGTTCGCAGCCGCGTCAGGACATCGGTCAGATCCCCGTCGGGGTCCGGCCCGGTCCAGAAGCCGGAGCGGGTGGTTTCCAGCGAACGCATCACCTTGCCGAGCGCCTCGACGAAGTTGCGGCCCAACGACATCGCCTCGCCGACCGATTTCATCGTGGTGGTCAGCGTGGCATCGGCGCCGGGGAACTTCTCGAACGCGAACCGGGGCGCCTTGACCACCACGTAGTCCAGAGTCGGTTCGAAGCAGGCTGGGGTTTCCTTGGTGATGTCATTGACGATCTCGTCCAAGGTGTAGCCGATGGCCAGTTTCGCGGCGATCTTGGCGATCGGAAATCCGGTGGCTTTGGAGGCCAGGGCGCTGGATCGGGAAACCCGGGGGTTCATCTCGATGACGATCAGCCGCCCGTCGGCCGGGTTCACCGCGAACTGGATGTTGCAGCCGCCGGTGTCCACCCCGACCTCGCGCAGGATGTCGATACCCAGCGTGCGCATGGTCTGGTACTCGCGATCGGTCAGCGTCATCGCCGGGGCCACGGTGACCGAGTCGCCGGTGTGCACGCCCATCGGATCGAGGTTCTCGATCGAGCACACCACCACCACGTTGTCGCGGCCGTCACGCATCAGTTCGAGCTCGTACTCCTTCCATCCGTAGATGGATTCCTCGATGAGGACGTTTGCGGTGGGAGAAGCCGCCAGGCCCTCGCCCGCCATCCGCTCGACGTCGTCCGCCGAATGCGCCATCCCCGACCCGAGGCCACCCATCGTGAAGCTGGGCCGCACCACCACCGGCAGACCGAGGTCCGCCACCGTTTCGCGCACCTCGTCCATCGTGAAACAGACTCGGCTGCGGGCCGATTGGCCACCGACCTTGCTGACGATGTCCTTGAACTTCTGTCGGTCCTCGCCCCGCTGAATAGCCTCGAAGTCGGCGCCGATCAGCTCGACGCCGTACCTGTCGAGAGCACCGTTCTCGTAGAGTTTGACCGCCGTGTTCAGCGCGGTCTGGCCGCCCAGGGTGGCCAGCAGCGCATCGATCTTGTTGCCGCGCTGGGCCTGTTGGGCGATGACGCGCTCGACGAAGTCGGCGGTGATCGGCTCGACGTAGGTGTGATCGGCGAACTCCGGGTCCGTCATGATGGTCGCCGGATTCGAGTTGACCAGGCTCACCTGAAGTCCTTCGGCCCGCAGCACCCGGCAGGCCTGGGTGCCCGAGTAGTCGAACTCGCAGGCCTGCCCGATGATGATCGGACCGGACCCGATCACCAGCACATGGTTGAGGTCGGTACGACGCGGCATCTACTACTCCCCCTCTCCGGCCATCAGATCGACGAACTGATCGAACAGGTACTCGGCATCGCGCGGGCCCGCCGCCGCCTCAGGGTGGTACTGCACCGAGAACGCCCGCCCGGTGAGCAGCTTGATACCCTCGACCACACCGTCGTTGGCGCAGGTATGGCTCACGGTGGCACGCCCGTACGGCGTGTCGAATTCCTCGGCTGCCTCCCCCTCCAGCGCAAAGCCGTGGTTCTGCGCGGTGATCGCCACCCGACCGGTGGCATGATCGATCACCGGAATGTTGATGCCACGATGCCCGAACGTCATCTTGTAGGTGGATCGGCCCAGCGCCCGGCCCAAAATCTGGTTGCCGAAGCAGATGCCGAACAACGGAATTCCGGCACCAAGCACCTCCCGGGTCACCGCCACCACGTGGTCGGCGGTCGCAGGGTCGCCCGGTCCGTTGGACAGGAACACCCCATCCGGACGTAGGTCGGCGATGTCGCCGAAACCCGCCGTCGACGGCAGCACGTGCGTCCTGATACCGCGCCTGGTGAAGTTACGCGGCGTGTTCGTCTTGATGCCGAGATCCAGCGCCGCCACCGAGAACCGAATCGGGCCTTCGGGTTCGACGACATAGCTGCCGTCGGTGCTGACCTGGCCGGCCAGGTCAGCACCCAACATCGCGGATTGCCGGCGAACCCGGGTCAACAGCTCGTCGGCGTCGGCCAGCGCAATGCCGCTGAACACTCCGGCCTTCATCGACCCGCGGCTGCGCAGATGGCGGACCACGGCACGGGTGTCGATTCCGGCGATCCCGACGACGCCCTGTCGCTCCAGTTCGTCCTGCAGAGTGCCGGTGGCCCGCCAATTCGAGGCCCGCGGCGACGGATCGCGGACGGCGTACCCGGCCACCCAGATCTTGTCGGCGCGACTTTCGCTGTCCTCGAGATTCCAGCCGGTGTTACCGATCTGAGGGGCTGTGGCCACCACGATCTGCCGGTGGTAGCTGGGGTCGGTCAAGGTTTCCTGGTACCCGGACATCCCGGTGGAGAACACTGCCTCCCCAAGCGTCTCACCAACCGCCCCGAATTCCGTTCCGGTGAAGATCCGGCCGTCCTCGAGGACCAGGACGGCTTTTCGTGCGGTCATCGGACCTCCTCGGGAATCCACTTCGAGTACTCGCGACGGTCGTCGGCGCGGAATCCGGTGTCGAGTTCGGTTCCGGTCGGCAGCCGCCAGCGGATGGCCAGGATCCCTTCGTGGGTGAGCACCTTGCCGGCCAGATGCTTTGCCGCACGAATCTCGACGATGGCGGCGTCGGGTATCCAGATCGGTGCGGCGCCTTTGCGCTGCAACATGATTCCTTCCGGGTAGCGGCTCAGCACCGCCTTGGCCCGAAATCCGAGGTCGGCGGCTGCAACCCGGTCATTCCAGTGCGGGGCAAGCGTGCTGCCCACGTAAAGACCCTTGGTTGCCTGTACCACCACCGGGCCCACCGCGTCGGGCAAGGCGGGCAGCGTTCCCACGATGTGCGCCTGACGCGCCATCCGCCGCCGCCAGCCGCGGATCATCGCGTGGATCAGCACCGCGATCACGACGGCCACCAGAGCGGCCATGATCAGCGAAGCAACCAGCGTGGATGTGTTCACCGGCGAACCTCGCCGTCACGGACGGTGATTCGGCCGCGCAACATCGTCGCTGTCACCACCGCCGGCAACACCATGTCCTCGTAGGGTGTGTTGTCCGACCGGCTCGCCAGCGCGGAGCCGGTGACCGTCCAGCAGGCTGAGGGATCGATCAACGTTAGGTTCGCCGGTTCGCCGACTTCCAACGGCCTGCCCTGGTCCGGCAAACCGACAATCCGGGAGGGGTTTTCGCTCATCACCCGGGCAACGTCGCGCCAGGTCATCAAGCCGGGGTTGACCATCGTCTCGACGACCACCGAAAGGGCTGTCTGCAGCCCCAGCATGCCGGGGCGGGCGTTGGCGAACTCGCACATCTTCTCGTGCGCGGCGTGCGGTGCGTGATCAGTGGCGACACAATCGATCACACCGTCGGCCAGAGCTTGGCGCAGCGCCACCGCATCGGCGGCTTCGCGTAGCGGTGGGTTCACCCGGTTGCGTCCGTCGTAGCTGTATAGCCGGCTGTCATCGAGCAGTAGGTGATGCGGGGTGACTTCAGCGGTGATCGAAATCCCTTGTTCCTTAGCCCATCTCACCAGTTCCACGGTCCCCGCGGTAGATGCGTGGCAGATATGCACGCGGGCTCCGGCGTCACGGGCCAGCAGCGCGTCTCGGACGACGATCGATTCCTCGGCGGCGCGCGGCCAACCCGCCAGACCCAGCCTGGCGGCGTTGGGTCCCTCGTGTGCCACCGCCCCAACCGTAAGCCGTGGCTCCTCAGCATGCTGCGCGATCAACACCCCGAGGCCGGTGGCGTACTCCAGCGCCCGGCGCATCACCAGCGGATCGTCCACACACACACCGTCGTCGGAGAACATCCTGACCTGACCGACACCGCTGGCCATCAGGCCCATCTCGGTGAGCTGCTTACCCTTCAGGCCGAGGGTCACCGCACCGACCGGGTGCACGTCCACGAGACCGACCTGCTGCCCCCGGTGCCACACATGGTCGGCGACCACCGCGCTGTCGGCTACCGGGTCGGTATTGGCCATCGCGAACACTGCCGTGTAGCCACCCAGAGCTGCTGCCGCCGATCCGGTTTCGATGTCCTCGGCGTATTCGCGGCCGGGTTCGCGCAAGTGCGTGTGCAGATCGACGAAGCCAGGCAGCAAAATCTGCCCGTCAGCGTCGACCACTTCCGCGTCCGCGTTCGCGAGGTCGGCACCGATGGCTTGGATCTGGCCGTCGTCGATCAGGACGTCGACCCCGTCGCCCTCCCCGTACGGGCGTACGCCGCGAAGCAGTACCGTCATGCGCTGATCGCCTCTCCCCCGCGGGCGGGCGGTACCCCTTCCTCGGTTCCGACCAGCAGATGGAACAGCACCGCCATCCGAACGTGCACTCCGTTGGAAACCTGTTGCAGCACAGCCGATTGCGAGGAGTCCGCCACCGAGTGCGAGATTTCCATACCGCGAAGCATCGGACCCGGGTGCAGCACCACCGCGTGATCGGGCAGGCGAGCCTGCCGAGCCTCGGACAATCCGTAACGCACCGAGTACTCCCGTGCGGACGGGAAGAACGCACCGTTCATCCGTTCCGCCTGCACCCGCAGCATCAGCACGGCATCGGCCAACGGCAGTTCGGCGTCAAGATCGTGGGAGACCGATACCGGCCAGTCGTGAACTCCGGCCGGCAGCAGCGTGGGCGGGGCGACGAGGACCACCTCGGCGCCCAACGTGTCCAGCAGTGCGACGTTGGAACGAGCCACCCGGCTGTGCAGGATGTCGCCGACGATCACCACCCGCCGGCCTTCGATGCCGCCCAGTCGCTGCCGGATCGTCAACGCGTCCAGCAGCGCCTGAGTGGGGTGTTCGTGGGTACCGTCGCCGGCATTGATCACCGTCGGGCTTTCCGACGGTTCATCGGCCACCGCAGTCCAGGCGGCGAGTTGCTGCGCGGCGCCCGAGGCGGGGTGCCGCACGATCAACGCGTCCGCGCCGGCGGCGCGCAGCGTCAGGGCCGTGTCTCGCAGTGATTCTCCTTTGGCGACAGACGATCCCGATGAGCTGACGTTGATGACGTCGGCGCTCATCCACTTCCCGGCCACTTCGAACGACACCCGGGTGCGAGTGGAGTTCTCGTAGAACATCGTGATGATGGTGCGCCCCCGCAGCGTTGGCAACTTCTTGACCTCGCGGCCCAGCAGCGCCTCCCGGAAATGGTCGGCGTTGTCCAGAATGACGGTGGCGTCATCGCGGCTGAGGTCGGCGGCGGACAGCAGATGCTTCATGATCGGACCGGCCCGCCGTAGGGCGCGATCCGGACTCCGTCATGGCCGTCATCCTCGATCAGTCGAACCTTGACGTTCTCCGCGCGAGAGGTGGGCACATTCTTCCCGGCATAGTCGGCGCGGATCGGCAGCTCCCGGTGACCGCGGTCCACCAGTACCGCCAGCTGGACGGCCCGGGGGCGGCCAAGGTCCCGCAACGCGTCCAGCGCCGAGCGCACCGACCGACCGGAGTACAGCACGTCATCGACGAGGACGACGAGCGCATCATCGATTCCCCCGTCGGGGATCGACGTGGCAGCCAGCGCGCGGGGCGGCTTACTCATCAGATCGTCGCGGTACAGAGTGATGTCCAGCGCGCCGTGCGCGACGTCGGTGCCGCTGAAGTCGGCGATATTGCGGGCCAGGCGGCTGGCAAGGGTTACGCCGCGAGTGGGAATGCCGAGCAGAACCACGCGGGGACCGTCGGGACCATCGAGCGCTGTCTTCTCGATTATCTGATGAGCAATTCGGGCGATGGTTCGGCTGACGTCCGCTGCGGACATCAATTCCCGGTCGGCGGCACCAGCATCATCAGGCGAGCCCACGAGTGAGCCAGACCTCCTTCTCCGCCTCACCGGACGGATCGTTAAAGGATGTCGAAAACTGCGGGCAGCGTAGCACCTGTGAGCGCGGGCGGCGAAGACACTCACTTCCGCTGCCGCCTTGCAAGGTTGGAACGGCCAAGAACCGGCGAGCGGCACGACTGCCCTACTCTGGCGCGATGAACCTCGACCGCAACAAGTCCTCGGTCGCCGAGGCGATCGACGCGGGCCTGCTGGCCGGAGCCGTCACGCTGGTGTGGCAGTCCGGCGAGGTCATACAGGTCAACGAACTGGGCTACCGGGACGTGAGGGCGCGGCTACCGATGCAGCGCGACACGATTTTCCGTATCGCGTCGATGACCAAACCCGTCACGGTGGCCGCGGCGATGTCCCTCGTCGAAGAGGGCAGGCTCACGCTGGGCGACCCGGTCGCGACCTGGCTGCCCGAACTCTCGGACCCGCGCGTGCTCGGCGACCCGGGCGGCCCGCTGGATCGGACGGTGCCCGCAGATCGGCAGATCACCGTCGAGGACTTGATGACCCACCGCAGCGGGTTGGCCTACCAGTTCTCGGTGCGCGGGCCACTCGCGGACGCATACCGAAAGCTGCCAAAACGTCAGGATCAGGATCGTTGGCTCGCCGACCTCGCCACCATTCCCCTCGATCACCAGCCTGGAGACCGCCTCACCTACAGCCACTCCACCGACGTCCTGGGTATCGCGTTGTCCCGGATCGAGGAAAAGCCGCTCACCAACGTGCTCGCGGACCGGATACTGGGTCCGCTGGGCATGTCGGACACCGGCTTCAACGTCGGGGCCACCGGCCGGCGCCGAGCGGCCACGATGTACCAGCTCGACGGCGAGGGCGGGCTGCGCGACGACGCGATGGGACCGGCGCCCATCGTCGATCCCCCGTTCTGCGCGGGTGGCGCCGGACTCTGGTCGACAGCCGATGACTATCTCCGCTTCGCCCGGATGCTGCTCGCCGGCGGCACGCTCGACGGTGTCCGGGTGCTGTCCGAGGACTCGGTGCGGTTGATGCGAACCGACCGGCTCACCGAGCAGCAGAAGCGCCACGACTTCCTGGGGGCGCCGTTCTGGGTCGGCCGCGGTTTCGGCCTGAACCTTTCGGTGGTCACCGATCCGGCGAAGTCGCGCCAGCTGTTTGGTCCCGGTGGGCCTGGAACATTCTCCTGGCCCGGCGCGTACGGCACATGGTGGCAAGCCGACCCGTCGGGCGACGTCATCCTGCTGTATCTGATCCAGAACTTCCCGAACCTGACAGTCGATGCGGCAGCCGCCGTCGCCGGCAACAGCTCGCTGGCGAAACTGCAAGCCGCACAACCGAAGTTCGTCCGCAGAACGTATGAGGCGCTGGGGTTGTAGCCCTCAGCTATCCGCCCCCCGCCGCACGACGTACGCCTGGTACTCCTCCCGGGTCCGCTCCGCGTGACGGCGCATCAAATCGCCGGCACGCCTACTGTTCCGGCGACAAATCGCATCGATGAGCTCGGCGTGTTCGGTCCAGGAGTCCTTGCCACGGGTGCCGGCGATAGGCGTGTAATACCAGCGCACCCGGCGGTCAACCGAGGCGATCAAGTCGCTCAAAACGGCGTTCCCCGACATCGAACCTATGTAGGCGTGCAGCGCGGCGTTTGCCGCCACGAGAGCCTCCCGATCTTGAGCGGCGAGCGCCCGCTCGCCCGAGCGCTGAAGTTCATGGAGTTGCTCGACCTGTTCCTCAGTGGCGTTCCGGGCGGCGAGCCTGGCCGACTCGGCCTCCAACAGCGTTCGAACACTAAGCAATTGGTCAGCCTCGATGTCGGTCGGTTGGTGCACAAATGCGCCCAGCGATGGCCGCATATCCACCCAGCCGTCGTTCTGCATCCGCAGCAACGCTTCCCTAATGGGTTGCCTGCTGACCCCGAGGCGATCAGCGAGGTCGGTTTCGACCAGGTGCTGACCCGGCTGCAATTCGCCGGCGACGACCATTTCGACCAGCGCGTCGTATACCGCATGCCGCAACGGCGCCGGCCGCTGCAGCGGGCGTCGGGCCGCCGACCTGGACGTGACTGCCGCGTCAGCGCGGCGCGCCGAGGGACCACGCTGGACCATGGAACGCTCCGATCGTGTCGCGGTCATCCGATATCGCGTCTTATCCTGCCTCACATTGCGGTCGACAGTATGCATCTTCGCCTCGTCGCCCCACTCAGCCGCGCAGAATGGGCGATGAATCCACGGAAGCCCAATACGGGCCGACCTAGACTGTGCTGAAGTCGCGATGAGCGTAACTGGCGAACCGTTCGGCATACTGTCGGCTGGCGGCGATAGCGAGCAATGTCGTGCCCATCACTGGATCAGGCGCCGCCGGGTTCGTGACGATCACGATCTCCGTTGTCAATTCAGGCTTTACGAGCCGGATCGCTCGCGCCGGGGAAGTGGCCGGCATGTAGGACAACCAGGTATGCGGCACGACGCTCGCCCATTCGCCGGTGGCAACATGCGAAAAGATGAGTGCCATGGAATCCGTTTCCACCTGAGGCTGCGGACATGCCCCGCACTCCGCGAAGGCTTTATCGATGACCTGACGAAATTGCATATCGGATGTCAGCAGGATGAGCGGCAGCTCCGCCGCCTCCGCCCAGGTGATGCTTCGCCGACCTGACGCCAACTTGCGGCCGGAGACCAGGAGGACCAGATGCTCGGTGTAGAGCGGGACCGGGTCGAGACCGACCACGTCGTCTCGGTCAAAGTGCGAGATAGCCCCGTCAAGCTCGAAAGTTCGCAGCCGATCTATCAGTTCGGTGGCCGACAAGCGGGTACTGACCTTCACGCCGGCGCGGGGATGCGACTTGCAGAAGGTGGCACCGAGTCCGATGACCGGTACCGATACCGTGGGCCCGGTGCCGATTCGCAGCGTTCCCGTAAGGCCGGATCGAAGCGCCGCCGCCTCGGCCTTGAGACCGTCATGATCGGCTAGCAAGCGTTTAGCCCAGATCGCCAATCGCTCACCCTCCGTCGTCAGGCCCTCGAAGTTCTGCCCTCGATTGATCAGGGTGAGGTCCAATTCGCGTTCGAGTTTGGCGAGCGCTGTAGAGAGCGCGGGCTGCGACACGTAGCACGCATCGGCCGCTCGCCCGAAGTGCCGTTCCCTGGCAACCGCGACGAAGTATTCCAGTTGGCGAATCAACATGGTGACCATCCTGTATACAGTCGACCGAATACTGACGACGATGTCTGGTATACATGATCCCAGTCAGGGGTGTCTATCGCTGGTCCCCCATCTCCGATGCAATCCGCGACGTCGGCACGCGGCGTTTCCGAGCGTGCAGGAGTCCAGTGGTGGCACAGCGGGTCCTTCAAATGGCCTTGACCAGCTGCAAAGGGATCACAGATCCCTTTGCAGGGCTGTTGGCGGAGCCAAAATGGCGCGTAGGCGATTGTGATATAGATCGCACCGGATGTCGGACACGATCGCGCGGATCGCACCCAATGATCGCGCCGACTACACGCGTTCGTGCGCGCTAAGGTCCGTCGCCGTCCTGATAGGCGCCTTGCACCGCGGCCGCCGCCGCCCGAAGCTGCGGGGTAACCAGCATGATCTGCCCGAGTACACCGTTGACGAATCCCGGCGAGTCGTCGGTGGAAAGCCGCTTGGCCAGTTCGACGGCTTCGTCGACTGCGACCGGTTCCGGTACATCCTCGGCGTGCAGCAACTCCCACACCGCAACGCGCAGGATCGCCCGGTCGACTGCTGGGAGTCGCTCCAGCGTCCAGCCCTGCAGATGAGCCGAGATCAGGTCGTCGAGATGCGCCTGGTGCTCGGTGACCCCCTCCGCCACCGTAACGGTGTAGGGGTTGAGGGCAGACATGTCTTCGGATTGATTCTGAGCCAAGGCGTTTCGCGAATGGGCGACCTCGGCCGGGGTGGTTCCGCGTGCTTCGGCCTCGAACAGGAGATCGACGGCACGCTTGCGCGCCTGGTGCCGGCCCCGATCGCCCCGACGGTCACTCACCCCGTCGCTCCGCTGCGCCCCGATCGCCCCGACGGTCACTCACCCCGCCGCTCCGACGGTCACTCACCCCGTCGCTCCGCTCGGCGGGATCAATCCCCGTCGCTTCGCTCGGCCGGGTGTCAGGCATTGACCCTTCCCAGATAGCTACCGTCGCGTGAGTCCACCTTGAGCTTGTCGCCGGTGTTGATGAACAACGGCACCTGGATCTCGGCACCGGTCTCCAGGGTGGCCGGCTTGGTGCCCGCGCTGGACCGGTCGCCCTGCAGGCCGGGCTCGGTGGAGGAGACCTCAAGTTCGACCGTCACCGGCAACTCGAGATACAGCGGCACCCCGTCGTGGAAGGCGATTTGCACTGGCATGCCCTCCAACAGAAAGCCCGCGGCCCGGCCGACAAGCGACTCGGACAGCGGATGCTGTTCATAGTCCTCACTGTCCATGAACACGAAGTCCGCACCGTCGCGGTACAGGTAGGTGGCATCGCGGCGATCCACGGTCGCGGTCTCCACCTTCACCCCGGCGTTGTAGGTCTTGTCGACGACCTTGCCGGAGAGCACGTTCTTCAGCTTCGTGCGGACGAAGGCCGGCCCCTTGCCCGGCTTGACGTGCTGGAACTCGACGATCTGCCAGAGCTGGCCGTCGATCTGCAGGACCAGCCCGTTCTTGAAGTCTGCGGTGGATGCCACTGTCCGTCGTTCTCCTAGCTATCGAAGGTGAAGGGCCTTGAAGGGAAGAGCATGACGAGCCATTAAAGGATCACCAGCTCCTTGGGGAACCGGGTCAGCAGTTCTGGTCCGTCGGTCTCGAGGTTCCTACCAGCGCCGCCGTGCGCGGACACCACCAAGGTGTCCTCGATTCGGACGCCGCCGCGGTCGGGAAGGTAGACGCCGGGCTCGACCGTCACTGCGGAGCCAGCAAGCAGTGTACCGGCGGCGGCGGCGTTGATCCCGGGCGCTTCGTGGATCTGCAGACCCACCCCGTGGCCGAGACCGTGACCGAAGTTGTCCGCATACCCGGCATCACTGATGACCTGGCGAGCAACGGCATCGATTCCGCTCAGCTCGGCCCCCGGCTCGAGCGCTTCCCGGCCGGCGCGCTGAGCGGTGGCCACCACGTCATAGATCTCCCGCTGCCACTGGGCTATCGGCGCAAGGACGAACGTTCGCGTCATGTCCGAGTGATAGCCGGCCACCAGGGCGCCGAAGTCGATCTTGACCAAGTCACCGGCGGCCAGGATCGCGTCCGTGGGCCGGTGATGCGGAATCGCCGAGTTCGGCCCGGTCGCGACGATGGTCTCGAACGCCGCCGCATCAGCCCCGTGATCGAGCATCAACGACTCCAGCTCGCGCCTGACCTCCCTCTCGGTACGGCCGGGGCGCAGGCCGCCCCGCTCCACCAAGGCCGTCAGCGCCCCGTCGGCCGCCTCACAGGCCAGCCGCAGCAGCGCGATCTCACCGGCATCCTTGACCTCGCGGAGCGCCTCGACCGTCCCGCCGGCCGATATCAGCTCGCAGGCCTCACCGGCCGCCCGGCTGAGACCGGCGAAGCCGTCAACGGTAACCACGTGGCTTTCGAAACCCAGTTTTCGCACACCGGATTCGGCGGCCCGCCCAACCAGGCGTGCACCACATGCCCGATCGATGACGATCTCGGCGCCTACTGCCTGCTCAGCGGCCTGGGTGCGGTAGCGCCCATCGGTTGCCAGAACCGGAGTCTCGTCTTGGGCGAGGATCAAAAGCGCAGCGTTGGAACCGGTGAATCCGGACAGATAGCGGATGTTGACCAGATCCGAGACCAGCAAAGCGTCCAACTCAGCTGCGGCCAGCCGCTGGCGCAACCGGTCGCGGCGCTGGGAAATCGTCACAGGGCGTGACGCTACTCGCTAGGGTTGGGGTTCATGAGCAAGTGGCTGCTGCGCGGACTCGTGTTCGCCGCCCTGATGGTGGTCGTTCGGCTGCTGCAGGGGGCGATGATCAACGAGTGGGAGACCAGGGCGGCATCGATCAGCGCCACCTTGATCGGCGTCTACGCAATTCTCGGACTCGTGTGGGGATACCTAGACGGCCGCGCCGACGCACGCGCCAACCCCGATCCGGACCGGCGGTCCGATCTGGCGATGACGTGGCTGCTCGCCGGTTTGTTCGCCGGCGTGATCAGCGGAGTGGTCGCCTGGTTCGTCGGGTTGTTCTACGACAACCTGTACGTCGAGGGGCTGATCAACGAAGTGACGACTTTCGCGGCCTTCACCGCGCTGCTGCTGTTCCTCACCTCGGTCTTCGGTGTCGCGATCGGTCGCCGATTGGTCGACCGGAAGACCCCGGATCAACCGCGCCGCCGTGCGGGCGATGCAGAGCGCGCGGACACGGATGTATTCGCCGCGGTGCCCGACGAGCGGGATAGCTAACCGGTAACGGCGCGGGCTGCGCGTTGAGTCGGGTTCGTCCGTGAAGCGCTGTCCCGGCTTAGGTTGGCACGACCCGGCGGTAAGTGAGTTTGTCGAATTCGTTGCCGTATTCGTCAACCGCGGTGACGTCCATTTCGCTGACGAAGGTTCCTGGCCGCACGTCGACGCGGATGAAGGCGTAGTTGCGGAACCGCACCCGTGACCAGGTGACGGCTTCGGGGTGTTTGTCGCCATCGGCGGTCCAGACGTAGCTGTTAGGCACGTCTGTGTCGGCGAGTTCGTGACCGCGGTAGCTTTCCTGTTCGCCGGGTTGGAAGCGGTAGCGAGGTCGTCCGGCCGAACCCACGGTGTAGTAGATGGTGCCGTCGGTTTCGGGGTAGACGACCGCGTTGTCCTCGGCCATTCGGGTGGGCACGCCGCCCCGGATGGGGTCTGATCGTTCGAAGGCATGGTTATGACCTTGCAGCACCAGATCCACCCGATAGCGGTCGAATAGACCCACCCAGGCCGCCCGGACACCGCCGTCGCTGGCGTGCTCCTCGACGGTGGCGTAAGCGCAGTGGTGGAAGAAGCAGATGAGGAAATCAATATTTGGGTCAGCGCGGTGTGCAGCCAGCGTTCTTTCCACCCAGATGTTCTGGTCGCCGTGTGAGTAGCCGGTGTTGGCGGTGATCTCGTAGGTGACGTCGTTGGCGTCCAGCGACAACAGCGCGACATTGCCGTAGACAAACGAGTACACCGAGGGACAGGCGGCCGGGCCGTTGCCGGGGAAATCCAGCCGCTCCAAATGGCCTCCGTAGCCGTGCACGGGGTAGGCGGCTTCCATGTCATGGTTTCCGGTGGCGAACATCCACGGAGTCGTCGAGGCGCTGGCTTCGATAGACCCCAGGTACGCGTCCCAGACGAACGGGTTGAATTTGTCGAAACCGGTCGGAGGTTCCCCTGTTCGGATGAATTTCTCCGGCTGGCCCATGCCCGTGGGATCGGCGTAGGCGATGTCACCGGCCAACACGTGAAAATCAGGCCGGGCGGCAATGATCTGGTTCAGCACGTTGTCTGCGTGCGCGATCGTGGGGTCATTGTCGGGTTTGTAGTAGTTGTTGTCATAGTCGCCACGGGACAGCCCCGGCGGCAGCGCGGGCGTGTCGTTGGTGCCCTGATCTCCCATCATTGTGAATCGAAACCAGCCCAGACTGGGCCGTGCGCTGGGCATCGCAGTCACCGCTGAGCGGACGTCGCTGACAAACCCGTCACCGGTGCGCCAGCGATAAAAATGCGCCGCCCGGCCGGGCAGTCCATCGAGGGGGGCGTGGACGTAGAACTGTTCGGCGGCGAGGACTCCGCCGTCACCGTCGGGGATCTGGGTGAGCAGGTTGCGCACCTCGGCCTCGACGGTTGCACCCAGGCCCGGTGTGGGGCCGTGGTCAACAAAGACTTTGGTGGCGTTCGGGTTTCCAGAAAGCTGTGCCGACAAGCGCAGCTGACTGGAAGCATCAGCGCCATATCCGACCCTGCGGTTAGCCACCGTGAACGGGGCGTCCTGAGCGTAGGCCCGCCGCCCGAACGGGGACATTCCCACCGCGGTCACCGCGGCCAACGCCGCCGAACCACGCATAAAGTTGCGCCGGGAGACTCGGTGGCGACGCAGGTACGCCTGATGCCACTCATATTGTTCAGCCATCGTCGTCCGCGCCACCTCGGAGGGAACACCAGTATCAGGAATCTCCCCGGCAGCGGTCAGTCGTTTCGCAACCATAAGGGGATGGTGGCTTAGGTGAGTCCGAAGCACGGCCCAGGTCGCGGAACGAACGGTAAACACCTAATGAATACCTTGCCTGTCGCCCAACGCAGCGGAGGCCGGGCAGCGAATCGCGGCAGTTGTCCGGGGGTGGAAACACCTTGTGACGGATCGATGAGCCACGCTGACGCCGACCAGTCCCCGGCCTTGATAACTTCGCTATCCGACCAGATGCGCGCCATGCACTCTAAGCTCGTCGCAGCCGCACAAGCGAGGTCAGGCCATAGCCAACGGGCATAAGAAGCGCGTCGCACCACACGGCGTCTACACCGAGATATCGTCGAAGCTCAGCAGCGAATACACCGACTGTATTCAGCTCGATCTGCTTGTCGAATAACATAACCTCGCTCGCTGCAGTGCCACCGGCGCAGATCGGTCTCAGACCGCGAGGTGCAACGGCTGATTGTTGCCGAAACGATCGCCGAGACCATCAGCGATCACGGGCCACCTATGGGCGCAAGCCGTGCGCGCTGCGCTGCGGGCCGACTACGACATGAACGTCAACCACAAACTCTTCAACTCGATCACGTCCGAGCACGGGCTGTACGGGGGTTACCTGTGCCATGGCCCCGCGATCTGCTATTCGGCGGCCACCACCGACGAAGGCTTCCGGCGCGGGCGCTGAAGTCAGCCGCGGGCGACTTCGGCGTAGGCTGCGGCCAGCAGTGCGGGGTCCGGGCCCTCGAGCCGTCCCGGTTTGGCCAGCCCGTCCAATACCACGAAGCGAAGCACACCCGCCCGGGTCTTCTTGTCGCCCAACATTGTTTCCAATAGCTGCGGCAGCGCGTCGGCGTGATAGCTGACCGGCAGGCCCAGCGTGCTCAGGATCTTTCGGTGCCGGTCGGCGGTGGCATCGTCCAGACGCCCGGCGACCCGGGCCAGTTCCGCGGCGAAGACCAATCCGACCGAAACAGCAGCACCGTGCCGCCACTGGTAACGCTCACGACGCTCGATCGCATGCGCCAATGTGTGCCCATAGTTGAGGATTTCACGCAGTTGCGATTCCTTCTCGTCTGCGGCCACGACGTCGGCCTTCACCGCGACGGCACGCCTGATCAACTCCGGCAGCACTCCGCCGGAGGGATCGAGTGCGAGCTCGGGATCGGCCTCGATGATGTCGAGGATCATCGGGTCGGCGATGAATCCCGCCTTTACCACCTCGGCCATACCGGCCACGATTTCATTGCGGGGCAACGACTCCAGGGTGGCAAGGTCGACCAGCACCGCGGCCGGCTGATGAAAGGCGCCGACCAGGTTTTTGCCCGCCTCGGTGTTGATTCCGGTCTTACCGCCCACGGCGGCATCGACCATGCCGAGCAGAGTGGTCGGGACGTGCACGATGTCCACGCCGCGCAGCCATGTCGCCGCGACGAAGCCCGCGACGTCGGTGGCCGCACCCCCACCCAGGCTGACGATCGCGTCCTTACGCCCGATACCGATGCGGCCCAACACCTCCCAGGTGAAACCGACCACTGGGAGTTCCTTACCGGCCTCCGCGTCCGGGATCTCGATCCGGTGTGCGTCGATACCCTGGTCCGACAGGTGCTTCCGGATCGCCTCAGCTGTCTGCGCGAGAACGGGTTGATGCAGGATGGCCACCCGATGCCTGCCCGCCAGGACCCCCGCCAAGTCCCCCAGCAGACCGGTCCCGATGATTACCGGGTAGGCCGGGTCGGTGCGTACCTCGACGGTGACAGGGCTCGTCACAAACTCGCTCACGTGATGTCCTTTCCAGCGCTGCCTTCGTGCGCATGGTCGTCCTTTTTCGCACGATCCTTTCGCGCTGCGCCCCGCTGCGAACCCGAAGATCGGGTTGCCTTTCGGGCCGCCATCACGGCCGGACTGGGGGGCGTATCGGCGGACGGCGGCGTGGCCAATGACAAGGGTGCACGCCGCCACGACGGACGTCGACGTCGACGCTCCGGCCTGGCGCCTTCCGGACTATCCAGGCGAGCCACGATCTGTCGAACGACCGCTCCAGGGTTGCGCCGGTTCGTGTTCACCCGCAGGGTGGCTACTTCGCGATACAACGGAATTCGTTCTGCCATCAACGTTTTGAATTTTTCCGCGCGGTCCGGCCCGGCCAGCAGCGGCCGAACGGTTGCCCCGCCGGTGCGCCGCACACCTTCGGCCGCGCTGATCTCCAGGTAGATAACGGTATGTCCGCGCAGCGCTTCTCGCACGGCTGCAGTGGTCACCGCTCCCCCGCCCAGTGACAACACCCCATCGTGAGTAGCCAATGCCTCACGGACGACCTCAGCCTCGATGCGGCGGAACTCCGGTTCGCCGCCGGTCGCGAATATCTCTTCAATCGTGCGTCCGGTCGTCTTCTCTATGGCGGCATCGGTGTCGAGCAGACGAAGGTCCAGCGTCTTGGCCAAGCGACGACCGATCGTGGACTTGCCCGATCCGGGCAGCCCGATCAGGACCGCTTTGGGAACCATCAGCCCGATGCCTGCGCGGTGCCCGACGGCTCCCGATCGGCCACAGCGCGCAGGTAGGCGCCTATGTTGGCGCGCGTCTCGCTCAGCGAGTCGCCACCGAACTTCTTCAGAGCCGCGCGCGCAAGCACCAGAGCCACCATCGTTTCGACCACTACGCCCGCCGCCGGCACCGCGCACACGTCCGAACGCTGATGGATGGCCACCGCTTCTTGTCCGGTGGCCATGTCCACCGTGGCCAACGCGCGGGGCACGGTGGAAATGGGCTTCATCGCGGCACGCACCCGCAGCGGCAACCCGTTGCTCATGCCGCCCTCCAACCCCCCGGCTCGATTGGTCGAGCGCATCACACCGCCCTGGCCCGGATACATCTCGTCATGGGCTACCGTGCCGCGCCGGCGTGCCGTCTGGAAACCGTCACCGATCTCCACGCCCTTGATAGCTTGAATCCCCATCACCGCGCCGGCCAACTGGCTGTCCAGACGATCCTCACCACTGGTGAAAGATCCGAGCCCGACAGGCACGCCATGGGCGACGACTTCGACCACGCCGCCGAGCGTGTCGCCGTCCCGTTTGGCGCCCTCTATTTCGGCGATCATCATGGCCTCTGCCGCCTTGTCGAAGGCTCGGACCGGACTGGCATCGATGGCAGCCAGGTCAGACGGCTGCGGAGCGGGTCCCTGGTAGGGCTCCGACGCCCCGATCGAGATGACGTGGGAGATCACTTCGACCCCGAGTGCCTGCTGCAGAAATGCGCGGGCTACGGTGCCCGCCGCAACCCTGGCCGCGGTTTCGCGGGCGCTGGCGCGTTCCAAAACCGGACGGGCGTCGTCGAATCCGTACTTCAGCATCCCCGCATAGTCGGCGTGCCCGGGGCGCGGCCGGGTCAACGGCGCGTTGCGGGCCGCACCATCGGTCAGGGCGGCCGGATCGACGGGATCGGGAGCCATGATCGTCTCCCATTTGGGCCACTCGGTGTTCCCGATCTCGATGGCGATCGGACCGCCGAGGGTACGGCCGTGCCGCAGTCCGGTGAGCACGGTGACCTGATCCTGTTCGAACTGCATTCGCGCGCCGCGGCCGTAGCCGAGCCGACGCCGGGCCAGCTGCCCGGCGATATCCTGCGAGGTGAGATGGACGCCGGCAACCATGCCTTCGACCATGGCTACCAACGCGCGGCCGTGGGATTCGCCTGCTGTCGTCCATCGCAACACGGGTCCCATTTTCGCACGGCATCATCGCCCGTCCGATCGGGCGGCTTCAGATCAGCGTCAGCGCCACCGAAGCCGACGCGGCCCCGCACATCGACGGACCGTGCGGCACCGGCGATCGATCGCCGCCGATCAGAAGGACCAACGCCACCGCGGCCGTCAACACCGAAGCCCCGAGTACCGCCAACAACCACGCATTGGGGCCGAATGCGCCGGTGAGTGCGCCGAGACCGATCGCGAGCTTGACATCGCCGGCCCCCAGCGCAGAGGGCGCGGCCAGATGGATCACGGCGTACACCGCGAGCATCGCCAGGGCCCCGACGGCCGCCGGCGCACCGTGACCCGCCAGCGCGGCGCCGGCGAGTATCCCCGCGGCGCCGGGAAGAGTAAGCACGTTGGGCAGACGCCGATGCCGAATATCGAAGTAACTCAACACAATCAGCCAACACCCCAGAGCGATGGCGGCCAGCCATGTCGCCCCTGTGCCCATTTGCCAAGACTAAGCCCGCAGCCGAGGCGTCCTGCGCAGTAATCGCTCCAGTCAGTGGTCGGTATTCAGCGCCGCGACCATCGCCTCTCTGGGTGCCGGCAGCCCGGTAAACTGCTCGACCTGCGCGAAGGCCTGGTTAAGCAGCATCAACAGGCCACTGATGACTGTCCCGCCGGCCTGCCGGACGGTCGCGGCCAGCGGAGTCGGCCACGGGTCGTAGATCGCGTCGAGCAGCACCGGTGTCGACGCCAGCTTCGGGGCGTACGGCGCCACCGCCGACGCGGGGACGGTGTTCACGACGATGTCGACCTCCGCCGTCGCGTCGGCCAGCCGGCGGTCGGCGATATCGCACCACTGCGATCGGGCTCCGCAACGGGTCGCCAGCTCGACCAACGGGGCCGCTTTCTCCGGATTCCGGGCCGCCACCGTGATGTGTCGAGCGCCGAGTTCGGCGAGGCCCACAACGACGGCTGGGGCGGTGCCGCCCGAACCCACCACCAACGCGTGCTCGGTGGCGGCCACCCCGGCCAGCGCACCCACCACGCCGTCGATGTCGGTGTTATCGGCCTGCCAGCCCCGAGGCGAGCGCACCAGTGTGTTGGCGGATCCAACCAGGGTCGCGCGGGCGGTCGCGTGGTCCGCGAATCGCAGGGCGGCGAACTTGCCCGGCATGGTGACCGACACTCCCACCCACTCCGGGCCGAATTCGCGCACCACGGAAGGCAGCTGCTCACCGGTGCACTCGATGCGCTCGTAGGTCCAATCGTTCAAACCGAGCGCGCGGTATGCGGCCAGATGCAGTTGCGGGGAACGCGAATGCGCGATCGGAGACCCCAGCACACCGGCCCGTCGCGCACGATCGCTCACTGGCGCCATCGACTCTTCGCGCAAGCGCTCATCGTGGCCATCGACTCTTCGCGCAAGCGCTCATCGTGCCGAATCGAGGACACCGTTGCGTTTCGCGATCTCGATATTGGCCAGATGCTGTTCGTACTCGCGGGTGAACAACGTGGTGCCCTGCATGTCCACGGTGACGAAGTACAACCAGTCTCCCGGCTCGGGCTGCTCGGCCGCGACGAGGGCAGGCTGGCCCGGCGAACAGATCGGGGTGGCCGGAAGACCCGGCCGCACATAGGTGTTCCAGGCCGTCTCCCGTCCCCGGTCACCATCGGTGGTGGCCACCTCGATGCGGTCCAGCGGGTAGTTCACCGTCGAGTCGAACTCCAGCGTCCGGCCCGCGGCCAGCCGGTTGTAGATCACCCGGGCCACCTTGGAGAAGTCCGGCGGCATCGCCTCGCGCTGCACCAGCGAGGCCACGATGAGAATCTCGTAGGGCGACATGTTCAACGCCGTCGCCGTCGTCAGCAGGCCCGCCCCCTCGTACTGCGCCGCGCTGGCCGCGATCAGCGTGGCCAAGATTTCCTGCGGCTCGGCCGATGGATCGATATTCCAGGTACCCGGTGCGATCAACCCCTCCAGTCGTCGATGGTCGGCGCCGAGTCTGTCGACCGGGCCAACCGCCCACTGAGGTACCGAAAGCATCTGCGCCGGCGCAGCGGCTGCGATGTTGCGGAGATCCGCGGCCGATACGCACCTGCGGTCGCCGTCCAGATCCACGCAGGACGCATTCGAAATAAGCGTGAAGATGCCCGCGGTGACCCGGTTCGTCTTCACCTCCTCGACGTCGTCGAGCTGCCGACCTTCCGGAATCACCAGCCGACCGACCCGATTGGCCGGGTCCGCCAGTCGACTGACCGCATTGGCTGCCGGGATTTCGGTGCGAACCCGATAGAACCCGGGCTGGATGGCCGAGATGGCCGGATTGCCCGAAGCGGCCTCAACGAAGGCCTTGGAGGTCGCCACGACATTCTGGTCCTGCAGCGTTTGGCCGATAGCGGTGGTGGAGTCACCCTCGTGAACCTGGATCACCACGTCGCTGACGCCGTCGCCGGTGTAGTCATCGCCGGACCCGCCGAATAGCGAGTTCCACATTCTGGACCCGAGGAACACCGCGCCGACGACCACGATCACCAACATGGCCAGTGCGCCCACCCCCGCGACCCGACGTCTGCGCCGAATGCGGGCGTCGTTGATCCGGTCCCGCCGCGTCATTCTGTGCCGCGGCGGTCCCACCGCCACCGGTTCGGCTCGTTCACTGGGCCAATCGTCAGCCATCCCCGACCTCTCCGTGGGCGGTCAGGACCGCGCGCCGCTGGTCCAGCCAGTTCTGCAATATTCCAACCGCAGCAACCTGATCGATCATCGAGCGTTGACCTTTGGCCCGCACCCCGGCTTCGCGAAGCGACCGCTGCGCGGTCACCGTGCTGAACCGTTCGTCGGCTAGCCGCACCGGCACCGGCGAGATCTTGGCGGCCAGCAGATCGGCAAATTCGACGGCATCCCGTGCCGACGGGCCGACCCTATCGGCCAGCGTGCGCGGCAGACCCACCACCACCTCGACCGCCCGGTGCTCGGTAACCAGCTGTGCCAGCCGCCGAAGATGCTTGCCCGAGCGACGGTCCCGAGCGACAGTCTCGACGGGCGTCGCCAGGATGCCGTCCGGGTCGCTGACGGCCACGCCTATCCGTACGCTGCCAAAGTCGATACCCAGGCGCCGGCCGCGACCCGGATCGGGGGCCGATCCCGGGTTCCCGGGTCGATCCGGCAGCCGGTCTTGCCCGATGGGCTCGTCGATGGGCGCCACGCGGCTATCTCCGGCCTATCTCTGTCCGTATCGCCGCCAATGCCGCGTCAATATCCGCCGCGCCCTTGCCGGAGCCCTGCGCCAGATCGGCTTTGCCGCCACCGCGGCCGTTGAATACCGCGCCCATCTGCTTGACCAGGTCGTCGGCCCGCAACCCCAACTCCTGCGCCGACTCGTTGACGGCCACCACGTAGGGGACGGAGTCGGCAACATCCCCTGAGGCCGAGATCAAAGCCACCACGCCCGGCCCGCTGCCCAGCTTGCCGCGGATATCGCCGACCAGCGAGCGCAGGTCCCCCGCCGACATACCGCCTGCCATCCGCTGCGCCACGACGCGGACCTTACCGACCACCTCGGCGCCGGCGACGGCATTGGCCGCCGCCGCGCGCGCGTTGGCCATCCGCAACCGGTCGAGCTCCTTCTCGGCCGTCCGTAGTCGCTCCACCAGGTTGGCGACCCGCGCCGGCACCTCGCCGGAAGGCACCTTCAGTGCCGTGGCCAACCCGGCCATCAGCGCGCGCTCCTTGGCCAGATGCCGGAACGAATCCAGCCCGACGTAGGCCTCGACGCGCCGGATTCCGGACCCGACCGACGATTCGCCGAGGATGGTGACCGGACCGATCTGCGCCGAGTTGCGAACATGCGTGCCCCCGCACAACTCCAGCGAAAAGGGCCCGCCGATCTCCACCACCCGAACCTCTTCGGGATAGGCCTCGCCGAAGAGCGCCATTGCCCCCATCGCCTTCGCCCGCTCCAGATCGGTCGTGAAGCTGTGCACTTCGAAGTCCGCCTCGACCGCCTCGTTGGTGACCTCTTCGATCTGCGTCCGTTGCTCCTCGCTCAGCGGACCCTGCCAGTTGAAATCGAATCGCAGATAGCCCGGACGATTGAGCGAACCGGCTTGAACTGCGTTGGGGCCCAAGACCTGTCGCAGCGCCGCATGAACCATGTGCGTTCCGGAATGCCCCTGGGTGGCCCCCCGTCGCCAATGCGGGTCGACAGTCGCCATCACCGTGTCACCCTCGACGAACTCACCCGACTCAACGGTAACATGATGCGCCCAAAGGGTTTTCGCGATCTTCTGCACGTCGGTTACCGCCGCGCGGGCCGTCCCTGAGGCACCGGTACCGTTGATGCTGCCCTCGTCCGCGATCTGGCCGCCAGACTCGGCGTAAAACGGGGTGCGATCGAGGATCAGTTCAACCCGCGATTCCGGGGTGGCCGATTCATGAGCGATCACCGGAACGCGTCTGCCGTCCACGAAGATCCCGAGAATCGTTGCTTCGGTTGACAGTTCGTCGAAACCGGTGAACTGGGTCGGGCCGGCGTCGACGAGGTCTCGGTAGGCCGACATGTCGGCGTGTGCCTGCTTGCGCGCCGCCGCGTCCGCCTTCGCCCGCCGACGTTGCTCGGACATCAGGCTGCGGAATCCCTCCTCATCGACCCGCAGATCCGCCTCGGCCGCCATCTCGAGAGTCAATTCGATCGGAAAGCCGTAGGTATCGTGCAGCGTGAAGGCGTCGGCCCCGGAGAGCACGTCGGTGCCCGACGCCTTGGTCGCGCGCGCCGCGTCCTCGAACAATCGCGACCCCGACGCCAGGGTGCGGTTGAAGGCGGTCTCCTCCGCTACCGCGATGCGCTGGATGCGGTCGAAATCGGTGTCCAGCTCTGGGTAGGACGGGCTTACGGCGTCCCGCACGGTGGCCATCAGGTCGGCCATTACCGGCTGCTCGACACCCAGCAGCTTCGCCGCGCGGATTATCCGTCGCAACAACCGGCGCAGTACGTAGCCGCGACCCTCGTTACCGGGACTGACACCGTCGGCGATGATGATCGCGGCGGTCCGGCTGTGGTCGGCGATGATCCGATAGCGCACGTCGTCATCGTGCACTCCCTGCCCGTAGCCCCGGGGGGCGCGCGCGGCGATCAGGTCGATGGAAGGGCGCAGTAGATCGGTCTCGTAGACGTTGTCCACCGACTGCAGCAGACAGGCCACCCTTTCGACGCCCATACCGGTATCGATGTTCTGCCGCGGCAGCGGTCCCAGAATCTCGAAGTTCTCCTTGGAGGTGCCCTCGCCCCGCTCGTTCTGCATGAACACGAGATTCCAGATCTCGATGTAACGGTCCTCGTTGGCCTCGGGACCCCCCGCCACGCCGTAGCCGGGGCCGCGGTCGTAGTAAATCTCCGAAGACGGTCCGCAGGGGCCCGGAATCCCCATCGACCAGTAGTTGTCGGCCATCCCACGCCGCTGAATCCGCTCGGGCGGCATCCCGGCGATTTCCTGCCACAATTGCGCGGCCTCGTCGTCATCTAAATAGACAGTGGCCCATAGTCTTTCCCGGTCAAAGCCGTAGCCGCCCCGATCGACCGGATTGGTCAGCAGAGTCCATGCCAACTCGATGGCCCCGGCCTTGAAATAGTCGCCGAAGGAGAAGTTACCGGCCATCTGGAAGAACGTGTTGTGCCGGGTGGTGATACCCACCTCATCGATGTCCGGGGTACGGATGCACTTCTGGATGCTGGTCGCTCGCTGCCACGGCGGGGTGCGCTGTCCCAAGAAGTAGGGAACGAACTGGACCATTCCCGCATTGACGAACAACAGGTTGGGATCATCGAGTATCACCGAAGCGCTGGGCACCTCGGCGTGGCCCGCCTTCACGAAATGATCAAGGAACCGCTTCCTGATCTCGTGTGTCTGCACTTCCCGTTGTCCTCGGTTCTAGTCGGTGGCGCTATCGCTCGATTGGTCGTCACCTGCGAATACTCGACGCCCCACAGTACCGGTCGCCCCCGCTAGGCCTTCACGATGCTCAGGCGGACCGTTCGCCGAGGGTTATCGCAGTTCAGATCCACCAGGACAACGCTCTGCCAGGTTCCCAGCAGTGGCCGGCCGTCGCCCACCGGCACGGTTACCGACGGCGACACCAGACCAGGTAGCACATGGTCGGCACCGTGGCCCGGAGAACCGTGGGCGTGCCGATAGCGGTCGTCGCGAGGCAACAGCCGCTCGAGGGCGTCGAGGAGGTCATCATCGGAGCCGGCACCGGTTTCGATGATTGCTACGCCCGCGGTGGCGTGTGGAATGAAAACGTTGCAGAGCCCATCCCAAAGCCCATCGCCCTGCGACGAGCAGAATCTGCGCACCTCGGCGGTCAGGTCGACGATGCGGTCGCGGGAGGTGTCGACGTCGAGCAGTCGGGTCTGCATGGGGCCAAGCCTACGAGTCGTTTACCGATGGGACGGCCGGGGTACCGCTGCCCCATGACAATTACCGGCATCATCACAGCAATCGTGATCGGCACAATAGTCGGCGTTCTCGCCCGCCTGGTACTACCCGGAAAGCAGTCGATCGGCGTTCTGCTCACTATCGGGGTCGGGATATTGGCCGCACTGATCGGGACCGCCCTGGCAAACGCGATCGGGATTCCGACCGCGACCAGTGGAGTCGACTGGCTCGAGCTTCTCGTGCAGGTGGTCGTCGCCGCGATCGGGGTGGCGCTGGTCGCCTCTCTGAAGGGACGCAAGCGTTCCGCGATCTCGCGCTAGCCGGGTACTGGGGAACGGGCCGGTTACTCCCCCGCGACCGGTCCGCAATTCATTCCGGGAACCATGTTGATCCCGATGCAATCGTCGGTGTCGACGTAGACGGGCGGGGGGCTTCCCGGCTGCCCCGGCTGTCCCGGCTGTCCCGGCTGCCCAGCTTGACCTGGGCTCCCGCCCGGGCCGCCCTGTCCGCCTGCCCCACCAGCACCGCCCTGGCCGCCACCGCCGCCGCCACCACCGCCCGGCTGCGCGAAAGCCACACCGGCTACAGCGGCGGATGAGCCCAGGATCAGCCCGCCGGACACGAAAGCTGTCCCGAGCATTCGAATGGCGCGCCGTGCGGTGGGTGCACCGGAACCGTTCATCTGACAACCTCCGATCAATGCCAATGTCGCCCTGAATCTCAGGTGCGAAATGCTTTGACTTCGCCAACCGTAGTTCAAGTGCTTTATCTGCGAGACATTTTCGCCCAGATCAGGGCCGTTCTCGAATTGGGGCCATGGACCACACCGACCGGCTTATCCATTCGCTCGGGCAACGGAATCCGCGCTTCTAGACATGCGGGTTTGGCTGATCATGTTGCGCAAGGAAACTTTTGGTGCATGGACCGATCAACGACCCGGCCGCCCACACGAAGCGGAGCCCGGGTCAGCGATTTCGGCGAATGATGGCTCGCAGTTTCGCCAGACGAATCGAGATCTCCCGTTCTGCACCACGGGTAGTAGGCCGATAATAATCCACACCCACGGACTCATCTGGCGGATACTGCTGTGCCACAACCCCATCGGGGAAGTCATGGGAATAGCGATAGCCGACCGCATTCCCCAGCTTCGCGGCGCCCGAATAATGACCGTCGCGAAGATGCGCAGGGACCAGGCCAGCCCTGCCTCCCTTGATATCGGCCACCGCGGCTGCCAGTGCCGTGGTCACGGCGTTGGACTTGGGCGCCGTGGCCAGGTGCACGGTGGCGTGCGCCAGGGTCAGCTGCGCCTCCGGCATGCCGATCAATTGCACCGTCTGCGCCGCGGCCACGGCGGTCTGCAGGGCAGTCGGATCTGCCATTCCGATGTCCTCGCTGGCCAGGATCATCAGCCGTCGGGCCACAAACCTCGGATCCTCACCGGCCACCAGCATGCGGGCCAGGTAGTGCAGCGCGGCGTCCACGTCGGAGCCGCGGATCGACTTGATGAATGCGCTGACGACGTCGTAGTGCTGGTCACCGTCGCGGTCATAGCGCACCGCCGCCTGGTCGAGGGACTGTTCGACGATCTCGGCGGTCACCTGCTGTCCGGCCTCTGCGGCCACCTCGAGCGCGGTCAGCGCCCGGCGCGCATCACCCGCCGACAGTTGCACCAGCAGATCGATTGCCTCCTCGGTGACCTGCACCGAGCCGCCAAGGCCGCGGTCGTCCTCGATTGCCCTTCGAATGACGCTGCGGATCGCCTCCGATGTCAGCGGCTGGAGCTGCAAGACCAGCGATCGACTCAGCAGCGGGGCCACCACCGAGAAGGACGGATTCTCGGTGGTGGCCGCGACCAGCAGCACCACCCGGTTTTCCACCGCGGCCAGCAGCGCGTCTTGCTGGGTCTTGGAGAACCGGTGCACTTCGTCGATGAACAGCACCGTCTGCCCACCCCGAATCGCCGCCTGCCGTGCCGTCTCAATCACCGCGCGCACCTCCTTGACACCGGCGGACAGCGCCGACAGCGCCTCGAACCGACGTCCGGTGGCCTGTGAGATCAGCGAGGCCAGCGTGGTCTTGCCGGTGCCCGGGGGGCCGTACAGAATGACCGACGCTGCGCCAGAACCCTCGACCAACCGGCTCAGCGGCGAATTCGGCCTCAGCAGATGTTCCTGACCCACCACTTCGCTCAGTGCAGCCGGGCGCATCCGTACCGCCAGCGGCGAGTTGGGTCGCCCGCCGAACGCGTCGCCGTCGGGGCCGGCGCCCGAACCGGGCAGGTCGAACAGGCTGTCGGACACGCTCCCTGCTTACCACCGCACCGCGGCACCGCGGCCGCGCGGTCCAGAAATTGGCGTCAGGAATCGCTGGGGGCGGTGACGAAATCGATCAGCTCCTCGACCCGGCCGATGAGCTCGGGCTCGAGGTCGGTCCAGTCCCGGACCCGTCTCCTGATCTGTTGCCAAGCCGCCGCGATGTCTGCCTGGTTGCGATGCTTCCAGCCCATCGCCGCGCATACGCCCTGCTTCCAGTCCTGACCCTTGGGCACGCTGGGCCAGGCCGCCCGGCCGATGCGCGCCGGCTTGACCGCCTGCCAGACGTCGATGAACGGATGCCCGACGACAAGGGTGTGCTCCCCGCCGGGGCCCCGGTGCACGGCCTGGGCGATGCGGGACTCCTTGGACCCGGGTACCAGGTGATCGACCAGCACGCCCAACCGGCGACCCGGACCCGGGCGGAATTCGGCGACCACGCCGGCCAGGTCGTCGATGCCGCCGAGGTACTCGACGACAACCCCCTCGATCCGCAGGTCGGCGCCCCACACCTGTTCGACCAGTTCGGCGTCGTGGCGACCCTCGACATAGATCCTGCCGGCCCGGGCAACCCTGGCGCGCCGGCCGACGACCGCGACCGAACCCGAGGCGGTCCGCGTCGGCCTCGTGTTGGGCCGTCGTTGTGGCGCTGTGACGATGGCAGGCTTGCCGTCGATTAGATACCCGGGCCCGATCGGGAACTGCCTGGTACGACCGTGCCGGTCCTCGAGCGTCATCCGACCGTACTCGACGCGCAGCACCGCACCGACGAAACCGGTCTGCGCGTCCTCGACGACGAGCCCGGTCTCGGCGGGCTGCCGGGTGGCGGCGGGCCGGCGGGCGCGGTGCGGGTCGTCGGCCAGGATGTCGGTGCCATAGCGATCAGCCACCGAGTGATCGTAGAAAGCGCGCGAACGTGCGCAAACTTCCGCGAATCCGCGGCGTGTCGGGTGCGAACACGCACGCTCGCGATGGCGGAGTCAGCCGATGGCGGCGGGTTGATTTGGCTGCGTGGTGATCTCGTCGATGACGTGGTGAATGAACCGCATCTTCTCCAGCACGGCCGGCGGCAGGACGAACGGATAGAGATCGTCCTTGCCCATCGACCGGTTCACCATGTTCAGCGCCCAGGACAACGGCAGCCACATTTCGATGATGGTGTCGAAGCCGCTGGGTCCCCGAACTTTTCGATCGAAAGTCGCGCCAGCCGCAACCATGCCGAACGCTGCCGCGGTGTCCAGCGTGTCCCGGATGTGCAGGTAATGAGCGAACGTCTCCGCCCAGTCCTCGGCCGGGTGCATGGTGGCATAGGACGACACGTAGTCGTCCTGCCAGCCCTCCGGGGCGCCCCGCTCGTAGTGGCGATCCAGTGCCGCCTGGTAGTCGGCGTCGGGGTCACCGAACAAGTCGTGAGACCGGCGCAGGTATTCGGCCGAAGTCCCGACCAGGCGATAGAAATAGTAGTGGCCGACCTCATGGCGGAAGTGGCCGAGCAGTGTGCGGTACGGCTCATCCATTGAGATTCGCAGCTGCTCACGATGCACGTCGTCACCTTCGGCGAGGTCCAGCGTGATCACCCCGTTGTCGTGGCCGGTGAACACCTTCTCCGTCTGGCTGGACAGCAGGTCGAATGCCAGTCCGTATTCCGGGTCCTCCCCGCGCCCGACGATCGGCAACTTCATCTCGTACAGCTCTGCGATCAGTCGCCTCTTGGCCTTCTCGGCGGCCGCAAAACGACTCAACGCGATCGTGTCGACATCGTTGGGGCGGGTGCGGGTCAGCTCGCAGGACGTGCAGAGCCGGGCAACCGGACCTTTCTGGACCAACCAATTACATTCGGCCAAATGGAGATTCGCACAGAGTTGATAGCTGCTCTCGTCGACGGCGCCCTGATGTCCGCTCTCCGGCGGCGGCGCGATCACCAATAGCGCCATGTCTTGCAGGGAGAACCCGACCGAGCTGTTGCAGCCCAGACAGACCGAGTTCTCGAAAGCCAGTCGCTGGCCGCAGTTGGGACAGTTGAAGTCACGCACCCAGCAGACCCCCGCGATAGGGGGCGACGTCGACGGACACGTCAATCACGCTGCTTTCGGAATCTGTGTAGATGATCCCGCGCAGCGGTGGTACGTCGGCATAGTCGCGCCCGAAACCCACGGTGATGTAACGCTCGTCGACCATTTGGTCGTTGGTCGGATCCAGCCCCAGCCATAGCTGCTGCGGTGTCCACACCGCGGCCCATGCGTGTGTTGCGTCGATGCCGAACATGCGTTCCTTCCCCGGCGGCGGGTCGGTGGCCAGATAACCGGAGACATAGCTCGCGGCCAGACCGTTGGCGCGCAGGCAGGCGATCGCGAGCCGCGCGAAGTCTTGGCATACCCCCTCCCGCGCCGCCAAAACCTCTCCGACCTGAGTGGATATCGTCGTCGACCCTGACCGGTAGTCGAAGTCGCAGTAGATCCGCGAGTTCAACTCGCGCAGCACCTCGATCAGCGGCCGGCCGGGGATGAAGCTGGGTGCGGCGTAGGCGCGCACCGCGTCGGTGATCTCCGGCGGATCGAGATCGAGAGTGAATTCGGTGGCCAACGCACCGTCGGGTCCTACCGGCCGCGCGATCTCCCAGGGGGCCCGCGCCGAGGGCCCGCGGTAGAGGTCGGGGGCGGGCGGGGCGACCTGCACGACCGACCGGCTGGTGATGTCGAGCTTGTGGTGCCGGCGGGTGATGTGGAAGTAGGAGCTCAGGTTGCCGTAGGCGTCTCGGCTGGTGGAGCTGTCCGAGGCTTCGGGGTCGATGACCAGTTCGTGGAAGAGGCAGCGCTGGCGCGCCGAATTCCGGGGTGTCAGGAAGCCTCGTCCGTAGGAGTTGGTCACTACGTCCGAGTAGCGGTACACGGTCCGATGGGTGACCTCGTAGTATCGGCCGTTGTCGGGACCGCCGATGAGCGCGGTCTCGCTGCGCCGCCGGGCCACGCCGGACTCCGCCGGCCGTCCCGAGAATGCGGTCACGGCACGACCCGTCGGGCGTCAGGCCCCCACAGGGGCTGCATGCCGCCCGGTAGTGAGAGGTGCGTCTCGGTGATGACTCCGGAAAGTTCCCGCAGATCGCGATGGATGGCGCCGCACAGACCGTCGAGCGCGTCCCGCGCACCGGTCGGGGTGACCTCTTCCAGCTCGGCCGGTTCGATTCGGCGCAGCCGGATGGCGATCTCGTCGACCATCCGTGCGGGCCGCGCCGACGCGCCGGGAAGGGACTTCAGGTTCGCCCGCAACCGGTCGAGTTGATAGACCAGCGAGCGCGGATTCTGTGCGTCGAACAGCACCAGTTCGGCCACGCCGGCCAGACTATCCATGCCGGGGTTGCGCCTGCGGTAGACAACCGCCGATTCGCACGCGATCAACGTCGACTCGATGATCGTCTGCTCGGCATCGGGCAGCCGCGCCGTCGTCAGAGTGGCTCGCAGCAGCGCCGTCAGCCCCAGTCCGCGCTCGATCCGCTTGCCGATGTCCATCATCGTCCAGCCGATATCGTGCACCATCGATTCGCTGATCACCCCGGAGAGCGCGAGCATGCCCCCCAGCGTCAGAGTGTTCGTCGACGACAGAAACGCGTCGCCCTCCGCCTTGGACTCCGGCGGGGTGTCCGGTCCGTGCAACAACGCACGCTCGAGAGCCGCCAGAACCATCCAGGTGTCGTTGGACATTTGATCGCGAACCGACCGTGCGGCCAGACCGAGGCGCTCCACGGACTGGGCCAGCGATCCGGACCGGTACCTGTCGGCGGTCAACGACCACAGGGTGGTCGGGGCGGTGGCCACCATCTCGACATCGTCACTACCGGCGCCGTCACTACCGGCGCCGGTATCGGTCCCGGTGATGGTGCCGAGCGCGGTCAGCAGCACTGGGACGCACTCGCTTCCGGGCATCGTGCGCCGGTGGCGGTACTCGTGATAACGCTCGCGGGTGACGGTCAGCAGCCTGGCCATGCTCTCGGCGCGCTCGGAGTAGCGGCCGATCCAGTACAGGTCGGACAGCACCCGCGGCGAGCTGATATCCCGGGTCGGGCTCGCCATGATCGCGGTAGCGGGCAAGGCGGTGTTGTCGCCCGGCTCCGCCGGCCCGGTCTGCGGCGTCGCGGCAATCTTCTCGGCCTTGATCCGCGTCGGCACTCTCACCCAGATGTCTTTGGCCGCAACGGTATTGAGACGGTACGCGGCCGAGCCCGGAGCCACCAGGTAGCCGAGACCGCCGACCATCGGCGCATACCCGCTGTGCTGAGCCACCGTGAACAGGCGCATGCCGACCCGCGACGACGACAGCCCGCCCGGCAAGAAATCCGAAGGCGCCGAAGAGAACTGCGGCAGCTCCTGTCCTACCCACTGCCACGGGCTGGCGTCGATCCGCGCCGCGAGCGTTTCGAGCTGGGACGCCGAGAGCTCGGGACCCACAATCGGTTCGCCGCCGGTCACCGGCTTGATCAGCAGCGAAGCCAGGTTCGCTTGCAGATGCGATCGCTCGCGGTCGATGCCGGCCCAATACATCGGGGCGGTTGCCAGGAGTGGCCGCTCGCCGAGCAGCTTCTCGGCGAGCTCGGGCAGGAATCGAAGCACCCCGGGACTCTCCAGTACGCCGCTGCCGAGCGTATTGACCACCGTCACCGCACCGCGTCGCAACACCTCGACCAGACCGACCACTCCCAACTGCGAGTCCGCGCGCAACTCGAGCGGGTCGGCGAAGTCGGCGTCGACCCGGCGCAGCACGACGTCGACCCGTTTGAGGGTACCCATGGATCGCATCCACAGTTTGCCGTCGCGCACCACCAGATCCGCGCTCTCGACCAGCGGAAGGCCCAGAACGCTGGCCAGATATGCCTGATCGAACGCCGTCTCGGAGTAGATGCCCGGGCTCAGCACGACGACGGCCGGCGCCTCCGCCGATTCTGGAGCGGCGTCGACCAGCGCCAATCGCAATGCCTGCGCCCATGGAGCGGCGGGACGCGGGCCGATCTGCTCGTAGAGATCAGGTATGGCGTTGGCTACTACGCGGCGGTCGGCGAGCGCATACCCGGCGCCCGAGGGCGCCTGCGTCCAATCGGCGTTGACCTGGAATTGTCCCGAAACGGTCCGGCTGATGTCGCATCCGTGCATGAACAGCTGGTGCCGGCCGGGCACCATGATGCCGCGGGCGGCCCGCACATAGCCGGGGTGGGCGAACAGCAGCTGCGGCGGAAGCACGCCGCTGGTGATCGACCGCCGGTCGGTGTAGATATCGGTCAGCACCGCATCGAGCAACCTCGAACGCTGCACCAGACCGGCTTCCAGGGTGTTCCAGTCCGCCGCGGAGATAACCAGCGGTATCGCGTCGAGCTGCCAGGGGCCCGGCACCATGGTGCCGTCCCCGGCGGTGATCGCATCGCCCTTGTGATCGACCTGGACGTAGGTGATGCCGTCGTTGTCGATCAGGCTGCGTACCGCCGATCGCAGCCGGTCCAGACCGCCGCGACCCCATTCGTGCACACAGTCGGCAAGCTCACTCCAGGCGGGCCGAACGTCTCCGGCGGCGTCGACGAATTCGTCGTAGCCGGACGCCGGGCCCTGCGCCGACGATTGCACGTCGAACAGCGACTGCTGTGGCCGTACGTCGTGGTACGGCCCGAGCGGTTCGTCCAAATCGGTTGCCCCGGCTCCCGGCGAGGGAGTCGGTCCAGTCGCGGGAAGTGCCATTACTGCAGCACGGTACGCACTCGCCGCAGATCCAGGATCCCCGGCGCGCCCACATCGGTCGACTGGCGTGCCTGTTTTTCCCGCAGATCGGTCAAGTCGGCCTTACCCGGGGTGAAGCCACTGGCCTCGAAGCGGCGACTACGGCGCGACTCGGCCTCCACAGCGTTGACGGGCGGCGAGTCGTATGCCCGCCCGCCCGGGTGCGATATGTGGTAGGTACAGCCGCCACGGGACACCCCGGTGGCCGAGTCGATGAGCTCGAAACGCAACGGAGCGTCGACGGTGATCGTCGGGTGCAGCGCGCTGGGCGGCTGCCAGGCCCGGTAACGCACGCCGCCGACCTGGACGTCGGGGTTGTCGGTCGCCAGCATCGGAATCGGATGGCCGTTGGCGGTGACGATGAAACGCTGCCGGTCGGCCCCGATCAGCCGGACCTGGACCCGTTCCACCGACGAATCGACGTAGCGGGCCGTACCGCCGGCGGTGGATTCCTCGCCGAGAACGTTCCACGGCTCGATAGCGCCGCGCAGCTCGATCTCCACACCGCCGAACACGGCGGTGCCGATCCGCGGGAACCGGAACTCGGTGAAAGGATCCAGCCAGCTGGTGTCAAATTCGATCCCGCGCGCGCGGAGGTCGGCGGCGACCTCGGCGATGTCATTAATGAGGAAGTGCGGCAAAAGGTATCTGCCGTGCAGGTTGGCCCCATGCCGGATCAGCGGGGCCCGTAACGGCTCATCCCAGAACCAGGCGACCAGCGAACGTACCAGCAGCGACTGCACCATCGCCATCTGGTAGTGCGGCGGCATCTCGAAACCGCGCAACTCGAGCAGCCCGAGCCGGCCGCGCGCGCTGTCGGGGCTGTATAGCTTGTCGATGCAGAACTCGGCCCGATGGGTGTTCCCGGTGATGTCGGTGAGCAGGTGGCGCAACGCCCGGTCGGTGATCCATGGTTTCGGCGTGCCCTGCACATCCGAGAGCCGCGCGATCTCGGCGAATGCGATTTCGAGCTCGTAGATGGAGTCCGGGCGGCCTTCGTCGACCCGTGGGGCCTGCGACGTGGTACCCACGAAGCGACCGGCGAACAGGTAGGACAGCGACGGGTGACGCTGCCAGTAGGTCAGCAGCGAGACCAGCAGGTCGGGTCGGCGCAGCAGCGGCGAGTCGGCGGGGGTGATACCGCCGAGGGTGATGTGATTGCCGCCGCCGGTCCCCCCGTGAGTGCCGTCCACCTCGAACGACTCGGTGGACAGCCGCGACAGCCGGGCCTGCTCGTACAGGGTCTCCAATTGATCGCGTTGCTCGGCGAAACTCGCCGCCGGTGCGACGTTGACCTCGATGACCCCCGGGTCCGGTGTGATCGACATCGCGCGCAGCCGGGGGTCCGGCGGCGGGCCGTAACCCTCGAGTACCAGCGGACAACCGATGGTCGACGCGGAACGCTCGATCCGCTGGATCAGGTCGACGAAATCGTCCAGTTCCTCCGTCGGGGGCAGGTAGAGGTACAGCAGGCCATCCCGAATCTCGGCCACCAGCGCGGTCCTGGGCACCGAGTCGGCTTCCTCCAGCACGGCGTCGTCGGCCGACTCGCCCTCGGATTGGTCTCGCCCGCCGGGCCGCAGCGGTGGTCGGGACTGGATCGGATCCGGGTCGAAGGACACCGGAGGCGGCTGCCAGCTGATCGAGTCCAAGGGCAATCGCAGGCCGGCCGGCGAGTCCCCCTCCAACAGCACGATGCGTCCGCGCCGCAACTTCCAGTCGGCGCTGGCCCAACCGGTCCCGTCGTCGCGGCGGTGCAGCGGCAACACGTAGCCGGCGGGTTCGACGATCGGCGCGTCCAGCCTGGACAACAGGGCGGCGCGGGCTGTGGAGCCATCCGATTCCAGGTCGTCCTCGATTGCTACCGGTTCGCCCTCGGGCCGGCGCACCGAAGACGCCAACCGGCTCAGCGGATCCTCGAACACCGGGCGCACCTGGCTGGCGGGGAGCCCGAGCCCGTCGGCGATGTGGGCCAGAATCTGACGGCCGGCATCGGGGTCCAGAGCGGACGGACTGGGCTGTTCGGGCCACGGATCGGCGAATAGCGAGTCGTCGCTCCATAACGGTTCGCCATCGGCACGCCAGTACAGCCCGATCTGCCAACGGGGCAGCGGCTCACCCGGATACCACTTACCTTGGCCGCGCTGCACCACACCCCGCGGAGCCCAGATGGCCTTGAGTCGTGCTGCCAGGGCGGAGGCCCGTTCGCGTTTATGCGGACCGTCGGCCTCGGTCGTCCACTCCGGGTCGACCTGATTGTCAATCGAGACGAAGGTGGGTTCACCGCCCACCGTCAGGCGCACGTCACCGGCGGCCAGCCGTTCGTCGACGCGAGCACCGAGCGCATTGATCTCGGCCCAGGCCGCATCGGTGTAAGGCAGTGTGACCCGCGGATCCTCGTGCACCCGGGTGACGACATTGGTGAATTCCAGCGTGGTTTCGCACGGCTCGGTCGCGCCGGTGATCGGCGCCGCGGACTCCGGATGGGGGGTTGCCGACAGTGGGATGTGGCCTTCGCCGGCGAACAGGCCCGACGTGGGGTCCAGGCCGATCCACCCGGCGCCCGGAATGTACACCTCGGTCCACGCGTGCAAGTCGGTGAAGTCGGCGGTCGGGCCCGACGGACCGTCGAGTGCCTCGACGTCGGAGGACAGCTGAACCAGATATCCCGAGACGAACCGAGCCGCCAGACCCATCTGACGCAATACCGATACCAGCAACCAGGCCGAGTCCCGGCAGGATCCGATGCCGGTACTCAGGGTCAGATCCGGTGTCTGCACGCCGGGTTCCATCCGCACGCTGTAGCCGACGTCGGCGTTGATCGCGCGGTTGATGGCGACCAGGAAGTCGATGGTGCGGGTTCCCCGAGCGACCGAGAAGTTCTTCACCCAAGCCTGCGCAAGATCACCAGGGCCGGAGCCCTCCCCGTTCTCGTCGACCGGCCTCAGGTAGGGCTTGAGATCCTCGGCCAGCGCTCTGGGGTACCCGAAGCCGGACGGCGATTGTCCTTCCGGTAGCTCGAATGGCCAGGTCTCGGCGTAATCCTCGATGAAGAAGTCGAACGGGTTGATCACCTTCATATCGGCGATCAGCCCGACGGTGATCGTCAGACTGCGCGCACGGGCGGGGAACACCAGCCGGGCCATGAAATTGCCGAACGCGTCCTGTTGCCAATTGACGAAATGGTCGGCGGGTTCGACCTGCAACGAGTACGCCTCAATCGGGGTACGCGAATGCGGCGCCGGACGTAGCCGCACCACATGCGGATAGATCTCCACGAGCCGATCGAACGTGTAGCTGGTCCGGTGCTCCAACGCCACCTTGATACCCATAGGACGAATCCCATCACACCCGGGACGCCGACGCAGACCGCATCACTTCGGTGGCGCGCCCGCACAGCTGAACCCTAGCGGCGGGCTCGGCCCGCAGCGCCTCTCGACCAGCGGTATGCCAGATGGTTTGCCTGGTACCCGGCGTCGACCTCGAAACATTTCTTGCGCCGGTCATGTCCTGCTCCCGCTATCGGGCTTCGCGTCCGCTTGAGCCTGCCGCCACCAGGAGACAACCCCCACGACCATCGCACCCGCGAGGGCCACCAACACCCACAACACGACCGCCAGGTCGATCCAGGCGCCCGCCGGCGGCGCCCCGGGCAGGATGTTGCGCAGCGGAGCCACGGCGAACAGCATCGCCGCGAACCAGGTAATCAACGGCGCTTGAAATCTCCGCCGTCCGAGCAGCATCTCGATGGCTACGAACAACGCCATCGCGGGCAGCGCCAGCAACACCAGCAGAATCCCGAGGTCAAACGCGAGCGCGCCGCGCGTGCGATCCATTGTGAACCGAACCGTCTGTAGTTGTGTCACCCCTGAGGCCAGGGTGCCCATCTCAGCTTGAACGTTCCAGCCATTGACGTTGCCCGCAACGACGATCCTCGCCGGGACGGCGCGCTGCGCTTGTCCGTCGCCGGTAAAGGCCTGTACCCCAATGGTGTCGGTCACGTAGGAATCGAAGGGCCAGTAGTCGGGGTCGCCGACGGCGACGAGTGTCGTTGTCGTTTCATTCCCGGTGACGTCGTCGTGCACGTAGATCAACTCACCGGACTGCGTCCACGAACTCAACCGAACTGTGAATTTGGGCTGCGCATCAAGCGGCTGCGAGCGTAGGGCGGGTCCGGGATGCACCAGAACGTCGACCGTCAACCTGTTCTCGTTCGCTTCGATTTGTCGTAGCCGGAAGATGACCGCGGTCTCACCGGTGACTGACGATTCGGCGAACCGGAACGGAGCAGGCGACTCGTCCAGCAGCCGGTAGCCGATCAGTGCTGCGGTGTATACCGCGATCACTGCGATCAGCGTGGTCAGGACCGTCGCGCGATGCACCCGGAGAGCCTAACCCTGTCCATGGACCGGGTGACCCGAAACCTGGTGAGCCACTAGGCCTTGCCCGGCTTGACCTCAAGGCCCGACTCCCGGCGCTCAGGCTCGGCCTAGACGGGACGGCGACGCAGACCGCATCACCTCTGTGGCGCGCGCGAGTCTAGGTCGGACGGCGGCTGCGGACTTCCACCATCGGGCTTCATGTCCCCCTTGGTCTGTCGCCACCAGGCGGCCGCGAACACAACCATCGCACCTGCCAAGGCCATCAGGACCCACAGCACGACGGCCAGGTCGATCCAGGCGCCCGCCGGTGGCGCCCCGGGCAAGAAATTGCGTAGCGGCACCACGGCGAACAGCATCGCTGCGAACCAGGTGATGAACGGGGGCTGGAACTTACGTCGACCGAGGAACATCTCGATGGCCACGAACAGCGCCGTCGCAGGCATCGAGAGCAGCACCAGCAGGATGCCCACGTCGAACGCGAGGGCGCCGCGGGTGCGATCCATCGTCATATAGACCGTTGGTATCGAAGCCGGGCCCTGGTCGATGGTGCCCATATGGTCGTCCACGTTCCAGCCGTTGATGTGGCCGGCGACGACGATGCGTGCCGGGACGACGCGCTGTGCTTCGCCTTCGCCGACGAAGAGTTCTACCCCCAGGGTGTCGGTCACGTAGGAGTCGAAGGGCCAGTAGTCGGGATCACCCACCGCGACCAGCGTCGTGGAAGCCTCGTTTCCCGCCACTATGTCCTGCGCGTAGATCAGCTCACCGGACTCACCCCAAGAGGTCAACCGGACCGTGACTTCACTTTTCTCAGCCGGCGTCAGGGAACGCAGGTCTGGCCCGGGGTGCACGCGGACGTCGACTGACAGCCGGTTCTCGGTTGCCTCGATCGTCCGCAGCCAGATAATGACCGCGGATTCACCAACGACCGCTGACTCGTCGAGCCGCACCGGAGCCGGTGATTCCAGCAGTCGGTAGCCGATCAGCGACGCGGCGTACACGGCGATCACCGCGAACAATGTGGTCAGTACCGTCGCGCGCTGCACGACAGGGAGCCTAACCCCGGGGGAGCCGAACCCCGGGTTATCAGACTTCTTTGTGCGGCCCGGCGTCGATTCCGGACTCCTTGCGTTGCTGCGGTGTGATCGGTGCGGGCGCGTCGGTCAACGGGTCGACTCCACCGCCGCTCTTGGGGAAGGCGATCACCTCGCGGATGGAGTCCACGCCGGCCAGCAGCGCTGCGATCCGATCCCAGCCGAACGCGATGCCGCCGTGCGGTGGTGCGCCAAAAGTAAAGGCATCCAACAGAAATCCGAACTTGTCCTGGGCCTCGTCGGCATCGATACCCATCATCGCGAACACCCGCTCCTGGATGTCACGGCGGTGGATGCGCAGCGAGCCGCCGCCGATCTCGTTTCCGTTGCAGACGATGTCGTAGGCGTCGGCCAGCGCAGAACCCGGATCGGTGTCGAAGGTGGCCTCCGACTCGGGCTTCGGCGCGGTGAACGCGTGGTGAGCCGCGGTCCACGCGCCCGAACCCACCGCGACATCGCCGGCGGCCCTGGCCTCGTCGACGGCCTCGAACAGCGGCCAGTCCACCACCCAGGTGAACGCCCAGGCGTCAGGATCGATCATGTCCAGTCGTTTGGCGATCTCGATTCGGGTGGCGCCGAGCAGCGCCCGAGCCGACTTCGCCGACCCCGCGGAGAAAAACACGCAATCCCCGGGCCGGGCTTCCACCTGCTCGGCCAGACCGGCTCGTTCGGCATCGGAGAGGTTCTTGGCGACCGGACCGCCCAGTTCACCGTCCTCACCGATCAGCACATAGGCCAGGCCTTTATGCCCGCGCTGCTTGGCGAATTCCTGCCATCCGTCGAGCGTGCGACGCGGTTGGGCAGCGCCACCGGGCATCACCACGGCGCCGACGTAGTCGGCCTGGAACACCCGGAAAGGAGTATCGGAAAAGTAGTCGGTGCACTCGACGAGTTCCAGGCCGAATCGCAGGTCCGGCTTGTCGGAGCCGAAGCGGCGCATCGCTTCGGCGTAACCGATCCGTGGCAACGGCAGCGGAAGTTCGTAACCGATCAGCGCCCACAATGCCTTGAGGATCTGTTCGGATACCGCGATGACGTCGTCGGCGTCGACGAAGCTCATCTCCATGTCCAACTGGGTGAATTCCGGCTGCCGGTCAGCGCGGAAGTCCTCGTCCCGGTAGCACCGGGCGATCTGGTAATAGCGCTCCATTCCGGCGACCATCAGCAGCTGCTTGAACAGCTGTGGACTCTGCGGCAGCGCATAGAACGAACCCGGCTGCAGGCGGGCGGGAACCAGGAAATCCCGAGCGCCTTCGGGCGTGGAACGGGTGAGCGTCGGCGTCTCGATCTCGATGAAGTCGTGCGCCTCGAGTACCGCACGTGCGGCGGCATTCACCTTGGAGCGCAATCGAATTGCCCGTCCAGGGCCTTCCCGCCGTAGGTCCAGGTAGCGGTGCTTTAGGCGCGCTTCCTCCCCCGCGGTCTCGTCGAGTTGAAACGGTAGCGCGGCGCTCTCCCCCAGCACCGTCAGTGCGACCGCGTTCACCTCGACCTCACCGGTCGCGATCTCGGCGTTGGCATTGCCCTCGGGCCGAATCTCTACCCAACCGGTAACGCTGATACAGAACTCCGAGCGCAATCGATGGGCCTGGGCCAGCACGTGCCCCTCGCGAAAAACCACCTGCGCCACACTCGGTTCAATTCCGGAGAAACCGTCGCGCAGGTCGATGAAGATGACCCCACCATGGTCGCGGCGACGCGCAACCCAGCCGGCCAGCGTCACCGTCCGGCCGGCATCGGCAGCGCGTAACGAGCCAGCGGTACGGGTACGCAGCACGAAATACTCCTCAGATCCGGGATGCCAAACGACTGCTCAGTGTAAATGCAGGCCGTCCGGCTATCGTGATCTGTCCGGTAACGCCGCAGCGAACGAAAGGCGCAGCAACTTGGCCAAAACCCATCCCTGTGAGCGGGTCGGCCTTGATTTCGTTGACCGGGCGCCGTATCGCTTCGTCAGCACCGTCGACCTCGCCATCACGCCCGAACAGCTTTTCGAGGTTTTGGCCGATGCCACCTCATGGCCGCACTGGGCAGGTGTGATCACCAAGGTCACCTGGACCAGTCCGGAACCACGCGGCGTCGGTACCACCCGAACCGTCGACATGCGCGGCGGGATCACCGCCGACGAGGAGTTCCTGGCCTGGGCACCGTTCACCCGGATGGCGTTTCGCTTCAACGAGTCGACAACCGCCGCAGTAGCCGCGTTCGCCGAGGACTACCACGTGCTGCCCACCGCCACCGGTTGCCACCTGACCTGGATCATGGCCATCAAACCCCGCGGCCTTGCCGGACGGCTGGGACTGTTCACCGGCCGGCCCGTGATGGGCTGGCTGTTCCAGCGCTTTCTGCACAATCTGCGCCTGTATACCGATGAACGGTTCGGCGCCTAGAGCATCGCCCAGGCGGGTGCGCCGGACGCGGCCTCTGTACACGAAGTCGTAGTGTGCAAAGCTTGATCGGCCGGGTAGCAGGCCGATCGGCGAGAGTTGGCGAGGTGACGCGATGACCTTCAACGAGGGCATGCAGATCGACACGAGCACCACGTCCAGCAGTGGCGGTGGCCGCGGTCCCGGTCGAGGCATCGCTATCGGCGGCGGCCTGGGCGGACTGCTGATCGTGGTGGTGGCGCTCTTCCTCGGGGTCGACCCGAGCACGGTGGTTCAACCGCAGCAGTTTGACACCCAGGGCGTGCAGGCCCCCGGGTTCGACCTGAACCGGTGCAAGACCGGCGAGGACGCCAACAACATCGTGCAGTGCCGGGTGATCGCGACCGGTAATTCGGTCGATCAGGTGTGGCAGCAACTGCTGCCCGGTTACACCCGGCCGCAGGTCAGATTGTTCAGCGGCCAGGTCAACACCGGGTGCGGGCCGGCCACCAGCGACGTCGGGCCCTTCTACTGCCCGGTTGACAGGACCGCCTACTTCGACACCGACTTCTTCGACGTCCTGGTAGACCAGTTCGGTTCCAGCGGTGGACCGCTGGCCCAGGAGTATGTGGTCGCCCATGAGTTCGGCCATCACGTGCAGAACCTTCAGGGAGTCCTCGGTCGTGCCCAGCAGGACCCCAAGGGTGCCACCGGCGGCGGGGTGCGAACCGAACTGCAGGCGGACTGCTACGCCGGTGTGTGGGCGCACTATGCCGCCATCACCAAACAGGAAAGCACAGGGGTGCCGTTCCTGGAGCCCTTGAGCGACAAGGACATCGCCGACGCGCTCTCGGCAGCCTCATCGGTCGGAGACGACCGGATCCAGCAGGCGGCGACAGGCCGGGTCAACCCGGAATCGTGGACCCACGGATCGTCCGAGCAGCGTCAGAAGTGGTTCACCGTGGGTTACCAGAGCGGCGACCCCGCCAAATGCGACACCTTCGCCACCAACAATCTTGGTTAGGGCAGCAACGGCGGTCGACGCGGTAGCCGACCGCTACCTGGAGTCGTTCGCAGCCCTTGACCCCTGCGCTGCAACGGAATCCGGAATCACCGGGTTCGACGAACACATCACCGACTATTCACCCGATGGCGTCGACGCGCGCGCCGAGGCCGCCCGTGTAGCCCTGCGCGAACTCGACGCCGTCGAACCGGTGGACGAGGTTGACATCGACACCGCCGCAGCGATGCGGGAACGCCTCGGCGTGCTGCTGGATATGCACGCGGCAGGATTGGACCTCGGCGAGCTGAACGTTATCGCCTCGCCCCTACAGACAATGCGCGACGTCTTCGACCTGATGGCCGTCGACACCGCGGAGGACTGGGCCCTGATCGACCGTCGGCTCTCGCAGATCCCGCGCCGGGTCGCCGGCTACGCCGACGGCCTGCGTGCCGCGGTTGCCGTCGGCCGGGCACCTGCTGCGCGCCAGATACAGAGGGCACTAGAACAATCCCGCCGGATACAGGGCCTCTTTGTCGCGATGGTCGCCGGAGCTCCATCGAATGATGATCTGCTGGTCGCCGACTTGACGCGCCATGCTCAGCAAGCTGCCGACGCCTATGCACGCTTGGCGGCGGTGTTGCGCGAAGATATCGGCCCCAACGCCTCCGCGGTGGACGCGTGCGGTCGCGACGCGTACGCGATTCTGTCGAGGGCCTTCCTGGGCGCGGCAGTGGATCTCGATGAGGCCTACCAGTGGGGCCTGGATCAACTGGCCACGATTGTGGCCGAGCAGGACTCGATCGCGGATCGACTGTACCCCGGTGTCTCGGCCGCCGAGGCGCTGCGGCGACTCGACGACGAGCCTCGGTACGTCATCCGTGGAACCGATGCACTTCAGGAGTGGATGCAGAACCTGTCCGATCGGGCGGTCGACTCGCTGGCCGATCGCCACTTCGACATCGCCGAACCCTTACGCAACCTGGAGTGCCGGATCGCTCCGACGCAGACCGGCGGCATCTACTACACCGGCCCCTCCGAGGACCTGTCGCGACCGGGACGGATGTGGTGGTCGGTGCCCAGCGGCGTCAACACCTTCCACACCTGGCAGGAGACGACCACGGTCTTTCACGAAGGCGTCCCGGGGCACCACCTACAGATCGGCCGGACGGTGATGCTGGCCGATCGGCTCAACCGGTGGCGCAGGCTGGGCTGCTGGGTGTCCGGACACGGCGAGGGCTGGGCGCTGTACGCCGAGCGATTGATGGCCGAGCTGGGGTGGCTCGACGACGCGGGAAACAGAATGGGAATGCTTGATGCCCAACGATTTCGCGCGGCCCGGGTGGTCATCGACATCGGCGTGCACTGCGGACTGAAGGCGCCGGACGGCGGGATCTGGGATGCCGACCGGGCATGGGGTTTCCTGCAATCCCACAGCGCCATGGCCGACGAGAACCTCCGATTCGAACTGGACCGCTACCTCGGCTGGCCCGGCCAGGCCCCGTCTTATGCGATCGGGCAGCGGATCTGGCAGCAGCTTCGCGGCGAGGCGGAAGCTCAGGGTGTTCCGCTCAAGGAATTTCACAGCCGGGCACTCGATTTGGGAGGTCTGCCGCTCGACGTGCTGCGTTCGGCGGTGACGCGCGGATAGAGATGGGCGGCGCCCACAAGGGTTGGACGGGATCGACGTGCTGGCAGACGCCGTCGCGGCGACCGTATCCTGACTGGCGTAGCCGATTTGAGGAGATGTGACTTTGATCGTGCGCACCACCGCAGAGATCACCGGCACCGAGCGCGATGTCTCGGCCAAAACCATGTACCTGCTCAACGGTCACGAACCCCATCGGGTCAGCTGCCACACTCAGCTGCGGATGCTGTGTGTCTTCAACCCTCCCGTCACGGGTCGTGAGGTGCACGACGACACTGGAGCCTACCCACCGGCGGTGTCGGCCCGGTGAGCCTCACGAACAACGACCGTTGCCACGACCACTACCCCACCCGGCTGCCGAGGGCCGCCGAGCCGATAGCGCGCATTGAGCCGACGGTATGGGGCCGGGAGTCCGATGGCCCGCTCAGCCAGAGCGAACTGAACTCGGTGATCGCCGATGGATACATGGTTCGCCCAAATACTTTGGGCGAGAGCTGGCTGCCGCCCCTCGGTGACGAACTGCATCGCATCGCAAAGGATGCCGACAGCGCCGATCCACGGATCATCCGGGAGGCGTCCGGCGGCATCCGTTCGATCTTCCAGCCGCATCTGTTCAGCGACCTGATCGCGGAAGTGGTTGCACTGGATGCCGTGCTGCCGGTTGCGCGTCAGCTGCTGGGCGGGGATGTGTACCTCCATCAGGCCCGGATCAACCTGATGCCCGGATTCACCGGGAGCGGGTTCTATTGGCATTCGGATTTCGAGACGTGGCATGCCGAAGACGGAATGCCGTCGATGCGAGCGGTGTCGTGCTCGATCACGCTGACCGAGAACTTTCCCTATAACGGGTCGCTGATGGTGATGCCGGGCTCACACCACACCTTCTACCCGTGCGTGGGCGCCACGCCCCTGAGCCACCACGAGGCGTCGCTGGTCAAACAGGAGATCGGAGTACCCGATCGGCGAACGTTGACGATGGCGGCCGAACGGTACGGCATCGAGCAGGTAACCGGTCCGGCGGGGACCGCCCTGTGGTTCGACTCGAACATGATGCACGGATCGGGTTCCAACATCACGCCGTTCCCGCGGTCGAACATCTTCCTGGTGTTCAACTCGGTGGACAACGGTCTATGCGCACCGTTCGCGGCGGCAGCGCCGCGCCCGGAGTACCTTGCTGCGCGGGATTCCGTGGCCACTCACCACTGCGACAGCTGACACCGAACGTTGTAGGGGTCGTCGTGCTGTACGACGACGACGCCGTCGACGGCGATATCACAGTGGGCATTGGGCGCGGCCTGCCCACCGCGGGCAGTGCTGCTCACCGTCATGATGGCCCACTGCGGATCCTCGAGGTTGGTTTCGAACACCCATGGCACACCCGCGGCCAGATTCACCTTCTCCCGCTTGGCGTAGGCATAGGCATCGGCGTTGAAAGCCTCCATGCTCGGTGGCTGGGTCGTCAGGTAGAAGAGGTCGAACTCGTAGGCACCCGCGGACGTCAGCGTGTAGCGGACCTGGTGTTCGGCGGTCTGGGCGTTCGCCGGGGCCTGGCTGACCGCAACCGTGGCGGCCACCGCCATCACCGTCGCCCCAATCTTGGCTGTAGCTAGTCGCATACCGGTCACATCGCTCCATCCGTCGGCATCGTTACGCCCGCGGCAGGCAGCACGATCAGAACCGGGCAGCGGCAAACCCGGAAGTTCGGACTGTCCCGCGTTAATTTGTTCGTGACACGCAGACATTTCCCTGAAACACCGGCGTTCTAACGTCCCGATTCGACACCGGCGCGGTGTTGTCGCTTCTACGTTCGATGCGTCCTGAAGTTACGCCGAGCCAATGCCTCATCAGCGAATGAGCGCTGTAAAGACCTAGAAAGGCCGACCATGCAACGACCCCGACGAACTTCCTTCGGACGATCCGCCCTCGCCGCGGGAAGTGTCGTAGCGGTAACCAGCCTGCTCTTGGCAGGGTGTGGCAGCAAGGCCAGCGAGACGGACTCAGCAAATACCACCTCCTGCGTGGACACCTCCGGCCCCACCGTCAAGGTCGGCGCGCTGAACTCCTTGTCGGGAACGATGGCGATCTCCGAGGTCACCGTGCGCAACGCGATCGATCTGGCCGTGGAGCAGATCAACGGCGCGGGCGGAGTAATGGGAAAGCAGATCGAGATCGTCGGCGAGGACGGGGCCTCGGAGCCTACGGTTTTTGCCGAGAAAGCCGAGAAACTGATCAGTAGCGACTGCGTCGCCGCGGTGTTCGGCGGCTGGACCTCCTCGAGCCGAAAAGCGATGCTTCCGGTGTTCGAGAGCAACAACTCGCTGCTCTACTACCCGGTGCAGTACGAGGGCCTGGAATCCTCCCCCAACATCTTCTACACCGGTGCCACGACCAACCAGCAGATCGTGCCGGCATTGGACTACTTGAAGGAGAAGGGCACCAAGTCGTTGTATCTGGTCGGCAGCGACTATGTGTTCCCGCAGACCGCCAACCGCATCATCAAGGCCTACGCCGCGGCGAACGGGATCGAGATCAAGGGCGAGGACTACACCCCGCTGGGCTCGACGGACTTCTCGACCATCGTCAACAAAGTTCGCAGCGCCGACGCAGACGCGGTGTTCAACACGCTCAACGGCGACTCCAACGTCGCCTTCTTCCGGGAGTACAAGAACGTCGGTCTGAGCCCGCAGGAAATGCCGGTGATCTCGGTGTCAATCGCCGAGGAAGAAGTCGGCGGGATCGGAGTCCAGAACATCGACGGCCAGCTGACGGCGTGGGACTACTACCAGACCATCGATACGCCGGTGAATAACGCATTCGTCAAGGCCTACAAGGACAAATACGGTGCCGACAAGCCGACCTCGGACCCGATGGAGGCCGCCTACGTGTCGGTCTATCTGTGGAAGAACACCGTCGAGAAGGGTAAGTCCTTCGACGTCAAGGCGATTCAGGAGAATGCCGGCGGCGTCACCTTCGATGCCCCCGAGGGTTTGGTCACCATCGACGGCGAGAATCACCACATCACCAAGACCGCCCGGATCGGCGAGGTCCGGCCCGACGGCCTCATCTACACGATCTGGGAGTCCCCCGCCCCCATCGAGCCGGATCCATACCTGAAGTCCTACCCGTGGGCCGCCGGACTGTCCGGCTGAGGGCGAGCGGGGCGACCGGAAAGCACGCGAGGGGCGCCAGCCTGACACAGATGCGCGTCGAGGCTAGCGAAGCGACGGGAAGTCGATAGGCATGGATGTCCTGATCGGGCAGTTGGCAACGGGATTGAGCCTTGGCTCGATCCTGTTGCTGGCCGCGCTGGGCCTGTCACTGACGTTCGGCCAGATGGGTGTCATCAATATGGCACACGGCGAATTCATCATGGCCGGCTGCTACACCGCCTATGTGGTGCAGCAGGTTGTCTCGAGTGCCGGTGTATCCCTGTTCGTTTCGCTGATCGTCGGATTCCTAGTCGGCGGTGCGATGGGCGCGCTGCTGGAAGTCACGCTGATCCGGCGGATGTACACCCGCCCGTTGGACACCTTGTTGGTGACCTTCGGCGTGGGCTTGATCCTGCAACAGGTGGCACGAGATATCTTCGGCGCCCCGGCGGTCAACGTGATAGCCCCCGAGTGGCTGACCGGCGGCGTCGACATCCTGGGCGCGGTCGTCCCCCGGACCCGCGTCTTCATTCTGGTGCTCGCCGTCGTGTGCGTCGCGTTGCTCGCCGCCGTCCTCAAAGCCAGCCCGATGGGGCGTCGGATCAGGGCTGTAGTGCAGAATCGCGATCTCGCCGAGACCAGCGGCATCTCGTCGCGCAGGACCGACATCACCACGTTCTTCATCGGATCCGGTCTTGCCGCGGTGGCGGGTGTGGCCTTGACGCTCATCGGTTCGACCAGCCCGACGATCGGACAGAGCTATCTGATCGACGCGTTCCTGGTGGTCGTGGTCGGCGGACTGGGTCAGATCAAGGGGACCGTGATCGCAGCCTTCGCCTTGGGATTCTTGAACTCGTTCATCGAATACAACACCACGGCATCGCTGGCAAAAGTGATCGTCTTCGTGATCATTGTCATCTTCCTGCAACTACGTCCGCAGGGCTTGTTCACCGTCAGGACACGGAGTCTCGCATGAGGATACTGGTGGGGCGATGGCAGACCTGGGCCGGATTCGGCGCTGCCGCGGTGCTGCTGTTCGCGGTGGCGCCAATGGCGTTGTCCGACTTCCGGCTCAGCCTGCTCGGCAAGTTTCTGTGCTTTGCCATCGTGGCAGTCGGGATCGGACTGGCGTGGGGACGCGGCGGCATGCTGGTTCTGGGCCAGGGCGTCTTCTTCGGTATCGGCGGCTACCTGATGGGGATGCACCTAAAGATCGCCGACGCACAGATCTTCGGCAACGACGTGCCCGACTTCATGCAAATCGCCGGTGTACGCGAACTCCCCGGATACTGGGCACCATTCGCGTCTCCGGTGGTCACGCTCCTCGCGATCGTCCTGGTGCCCACCTTGATCGCGGCGGCCCTTGGACTCGGTGTCTTCAAGCGCCGGGTGAAGGGGGCCTACTTCGCCATCCTGTCCCAGGCATTGGCTGCGGCGCTAGCCATCCTGCTGGTTGGTCAGACAAGCCTCGGGGGCAGCAATGGGCTCAACCGGTTCCGTACGTTCTTCGGCTTCACCCTCACTGACCCGGCGAACCGCAGAATGTTGTACTTCATCGCCGCGGCGGTCCTGTTGATCGTGGTCGCGGTGGTGCGTCAGCTGATGCAGAGCCGCTACGGAGAGTTGTTGGTCGCCGTGCGCGACGGCGAGGAGCGGGTACGGTTCCTCGGCTACGACCCGGCCAACATCAAAGTAGTGGCGTACACCGTTGCCGCGCTGTTCGCCAGCATCGCCGGAGCGCTCTTCGCGCCGATCGTCGGCTTCATCGCGCCCTCACAGGTCGGCATCCTTCCCTCCATCGCTTTCCTCATCGGTGTGGCGATCGGCGGGCGCACCACGCTGCTGGGGCCGGTGTTGGGGGCCGTCGGAGTGGCATGGGCGCAGACCCTTTTCTCCGAACGGTTTCCCTCGGAATGGACATACGCACAGGGGCTGCTGTTCATCATCGTCGTCGGGTTCTTCCCGGCCGGATTCGCGGGTTTGGGAGTTCTACTCAAACGCCGTCGCCGCAGGGCCGCCTCAGCGGATTCGCCGTCCAAGACGGCGACCGTCGCCGAACCCCAACCCACCGTCGAGAAGGCGGGAGTCACGCCATGACGCCGACCGAGGCCTTCACCGCCGACCGGGAGCCAGTCGCCGGCGGTAATGTCGGCATGGGTACCGAATATCTCGAAGTGCGTGGATTGACAGTCGATTTCGATGGGTTCAAGGCAGTCACCGATATCGACCTCACCCTCTTCCAGGGTGATCTGCGCTTCCTGATCGGCCCTAACGGCGCCGGCAAGACCACCGTGATCGACGCCATCACCGGGTTGGTTGCCGCCACCGGCTCGGTGAGCAAGTCCGGGATTGAGCTGCTGGGCAAGAAGGTCCACCAGATAGCCCGGCTCGGCGTGGGCCGGACGTTTCAGACCGCGAGTGTGTTCGAGCAGCTGTCGGTTCTGCAGAATCTCGACATCGCCGCCGGTGCGGGGCGGTCACCGTGGATGCTGCTGCGCCGGCGCAGTGGCGTGCTGCCGGCGATCGAAGAGGCGCTGGAGACGATCGGTCTGACCGCCCTGGCCGAGAAACCGGCCGGCGTACTGGCACATGGTCAGAAGCAGTGGCTGGAAATCGGCATGTTGCTGGTCCAGAACGCCGATGTGCTGCTGCTCGATGAGCCGGTCGCCGGGATGAGCCACGAAGAGCGTGAGGAAACCGGAAACCTGTTGCGTCGCATCGGGGCCGAGCGCACGGTCGTGGTGGTCGAACACGACATGGACTTCATGCGCGCGTTCGCCACGTCGGTGACGGTACTCGCGCGCGGCCGCGTCATCGCAGAGGGAACGGTCGCCGAGGTTCAGGCCAACCCCAAGGTTCAAGAGGTCTATCTGGGCACGGCCTCGGCTGTCGAGGACGGCGCTGCGGCGACCAGCGATTCGACGGGGGCTTCGTAGATGCTGCAACTGGTCGATGTGCATAGTGGGTACGGCCGCTCCGATGTGATTCACGGCGTCAGCATCGAAGTTCCCTCCGATGGAGTGGCCGCCGTGATGGGGCACAACGGGGCCGGCAAGACCACGCTGCTGCGAGCCGCGGTCGGGCTGCTCAAGTGCCGTTCGGGCAGGATCCTGTTCGATGGCGAAGACATCACAAAACTGCGTCCGTCCGCACGCGTGGCCCGCGGACTGGCCTACGTGCCGCAGGGTCAGCAGTCCTTCGGCCAGCTCACGACCGCGGAGAACCTCCAAGTCGTCGCCGACGGCCGGCGGAACGGAAAGCAGCTCATCGCAGAGCAACTCGACCTTTTTCCCGCTCTGAAAGAGCTGCTGCCCCGGCGCGCCGGGCTGCTCTCCGGCGGGCAGCGGCAGCAGCTGGCCATCGCGCGCGCGCTGATCACCTCGCCGAGGTGCCTCATCCTCGACGAACCCACCGAGGGCATTCAGCCGTCGGTGGTTGCCGAGATCGAGCAGACGATCACGGCCCTGACCGAGCGCGGCGACCTCAGCGTCTTACTTGTCGAACAGCACATCGGTTTCGCGCTGCAGGCCTCGCAGCGGTACTACGTCATCGAGTCGGGCCGGGTGACTTCCACCGGTAACGGTGGTACCGCTTCCGAGAGCGACGTGCGCGCTGCCATGGCCATCTGAGGAGACCGCGCGGCGCGCCCGGAACACCGTGCGGTGCCGCCCAGACACCCTGCGGGCCCGCGTGTCCACTCGCGACACGCCGCAGATTTCCGTGCATATGGCCTCAGCCGGGGCCCGATTCGGCAAAGCTCGAGGTGTGGCACCGCCGACCGAACCGGTCATCATCGCCGAACAGGGTGCGCTGGTGGTGGCCGAGCAGGGCGCGACGGTACTGCTCATCGATCGTGGCAGTCGCGCGACGGAGATCACCGCGTACGTCCTCGTCGTGTGCACACTGGTGTTCGGCGGCTTCGGCGTAGTCACCATCGGCCTCGGCGCCGGGAATGCGGCGCCGGCGGTCCCAGCCGCGCTGAGCGCACTGATGATCGTCATCGGGATGTCGGCGGCGATCGGTGCCGGTTTCCTCATCTATTCGGCCTACCGGACTCGGCGTCGGGCGCTGAGCACCTTCACCCCCGTGGCCGTACTCGACCGGGCCCAGCGGGTCTACTGGGACCGGGTGAGCGAAAGGGCCATTCCGCTAAACGAAGTCCGGTTCGAGCGGCGCATGCAGGTGACGTCGAGTTCCCCCAAGCTCGTCGCGGTAACTTCTCGAGGAGCCCATACGGTGAAGAGCGGCAATCCGTTTCGCGGTGGAATCGGCCGGGTCGACGAAATACTGAACGCGATCGCCCGAGAGGCACTGTGAAAAGTCGCAAATGATGCAACGCCAGCGCACCGGCAACACCCGACGATCCGGCCCCAGACTTCTCAACGCCGCAAGGCAACGGCGTGCCGCATTCCAGGATGCGTGGCGAAGCCGGCTGTGGCCGACACCCACGCTTGGCGTCGTACTGGCAATCGCGGCCGGGCTTGGCATACCGGAACTCGATAGTGCACTAGACCAGCAGATCCCATCGAGGTTGGCGGACTACATCTTTGGCGGCGGCGCGAACGCGGCACAGGAAGTCCTCGGTGCCGTCGCGACATCGCTGATCACCGTGACGTCGCTGACGTTCTCGTTGACCCTGGTCACGTTGCAGCTCGCCAGTAGCCAGTACACGCCGCGGCTGCTGCGAACCTTCGCCGCTGACCGATTCGTCCAGCGGACTCTCGCACTGTTCCTCGCCACCTTCGTCTACGCGGTCACCGTGCTGCGAACCGTCCGCGGCGGGAGTGACGGCGGCGCGGAGTTCGTCCCGCAAATCGCCGTCACGGTTGCCTACCTGCTGGCCATGTCGAGCGTGCTGGCGCTGATCCTCTTCCTCGGTCATCTGGTCCGGCAGATTCGGATCGAGACGATGTTCGAACAGGTCTGCGCCGACATCAAGAGCACCACACACCGGCTCCTTGATCGCATCGAGGACCGACGAGAACACGACTTCACGCCCACCCCGCCCGACGATGCGCCGCTGGTCACCGCACCAGCTTCGGGCTTCATCGTGCAGATCGACGCGCAAGCCCTGGTCGAGGCAGCCGTCGAGGCGGACGTGGTTATCTGGGTGGATCGCGCGGTGGGGTCGGACGTCGTGGAGGGAATCCCGGTAGCCATGGTTTGGCCCGCAGACCCTGCTGCGGGCGTCCTGGACGACGAGCGACTGGCGTCGGTGCGTGAACGGATCGCCAGTGCGATAAAGACCGGGATCGAACGCACCGCTACCCAGGACATCGGCTATGGGCTGCGCCAGCTGACCGACGTCGTGGTGCGCGCGCTGAGCCCCGGCGTCAACGACCCCACCACCGCGGTGCACGGCCTGAACTCGTGCAGCGCGATCTTGTGCGACCTGGCCGGGTACCGGTTGGGGCGTTGCACACTTCGCGACGCCGACAACTCGCCGCGGGTTGTCATGGCCCGGCCGGACCTGCCCGATCTTCTCGACCTGGTCATCGTCCAACCGCAGATCTACGGCTCGAGCGACCCCGTGGTTTTGGCGCGGTTGCTCTCCATGCTGCGTGAGCTGGCCTGGGTAGTGGTGCTGACCAGCCACCGCCGGGCGATCGCCGATCGACTCAGGCAGCTGGAAACAGCGACCGCCGAATTGGCTCTTGCCGAGCCGGACCGCCAGCAGTTGGCAACACTCACAAATCAGGTTCGCGAGGCGCTTGACCGACGGTGGTCACCGAGCTGATTTCCGGACCATCGTCATTCGAGTGAATGCCGGTGGCGAGATGTGGTTTACCGTGATCAATAGCCGTCGATCCGGCACGCTGCCGTAGGTAGCGAACGGCAAACGGACGGTTAACAAATCTCCAACTCTCGGCCATCGGTATCTCGGTCGACACGCGCACAGTGATACTGACGCGTGCGCGCGGTGACAGCCCGCTAAGCCACAGCGGAGGTGCCATGAGCGAGGAACCGGCCAACCCGGACACCGCGAAGACCATCCAGGAATACATCGACGAGCGACCGGTTTGGGCTGACGGGACCGACACCGGTTCCACGCCGATGACACGCATGCAGTGGCGCATTTGGTCGTTGGCCTGTGCGGGCAAGTTCTTCGAGGGCATGGTCGTGTTCATGACGGGCGTGGCGTTACCGCTGCTAACCGTTGAATTCGACCTCAATTCTGCGGACATGGGGTTGACCACCGCGGCATCACTGGCCGGCATTCTGGTCGGCGCCACCGCTCTGGGCGGCCTGGCCGACGTCTATGGCCGCAAACGAATGTTCATCGTGGAGATGATCATCTTCGCCGTCTTTCTGGTAGCACTGACTCTGACACCGAGCTTCATCTTTCTGGTGATCTTCCTCTTCGGGGCAGGGTTGGCGCTGGGGTGCGACTACCCGACCGCGCACATGGTCATCTCGGAAAGCATCCCGACGGTGAAGCGAGGCCGGTTGGTGCTGAGCGCGTTCGCATTTCAGGCGGTAGGGGCCCTCTTCGGCACCGTAGTGGGGTTCGTGGTTCTGCACGAGGATCCCGAAGTAGGCGCGTGGAGGTGGATGTACGCCACCGCGATCGTGCCGGCGATCCTGGTCATTATCGGTCGCTTCTTCATCACCGACAGCCCGCATTGGCTCGCTTCTCAGGGGCGGACCGCCGAGGCCGAACGCGAAACCAATCGGCTGCTGCGGCGCTGGCCGCAATACCCCAAACGCATCGTTCTCAAGCACTCGCATGAGAGCGATGTCGCCCCCGACGACACTGGTTTCCGAGCGCTGTTCAACCGGCGGCATCGGCGGGCGACCATCCTCGCTTCCATTCCGTGGTTTCTTCAGGATCTGGGCACCTACGGGATCGGCATCTTCACGCCGACGATCCTGGTAGCTGTGATCGGCGCCGAGTCCGCGTCGGACAGTCTGGCCGACACGGTGCACAACGACCTGCTCGCGGCCGAGGGTTCGGCGGTCATGAACGTGCTGTTCGTCATCGGCATCATCGTCGCGATCCTGCTGGTCGACCGCGTCGGCCGGATCAAGCTTCAAACGCTCGGCTTCTTGGGTTGCGCGGCAGGCCTCGGCCTGGCCGCCCTGTCCATCCGGCCGGACGGCGGGCACAACATGGTGTTGCTATTCGCCGGCTTCATGCTGTTCTACTTCATGACCAACCTTGGCCCCAACGCGATGACCTATCTACTGGCGGGCGAGGTCTTCCCCACCCATCTGCGGGGCAAGGGCGCCGGGCTTGCCGCGTCGATCGCAAAGGTCGGCGCGGTGCTGACGGCGTTCTTGTTTCCGGTGCTGCTGGACGAGATCGGCACCGCGGCTCTGCTGGGCATTCTGGTCGCCGCCTTCCTGCTCGGTGCATACTTCACCGTCGCCTACCGGATAGAGACGACCGGGGTGAACCTTGAGCTCATCGGCGATTCCGAGCCGGGGAGATCCCCAGTGGTACCGCACAGAGCACACGCCCAGTCCTGAAGGGGGGCGCGAGCGCGCGCATATCCACGCAAACCCTCTGGCATCGCCGCGGCGTCAGTGCTGGGCTCTCATCGCGGCTGGAGCAATAGGATGCCGCCCTATGGACAGCGATCTTTCCCGCCGTCGGTTTGCCAAGACTGCGGCGCTGGCTATCGGTGGCGCTACCTCGGTGGCGGCGGGAGCCTGTTCTCAACCAGCCTCCCAGAACATCATCGAAGCCGAGTATTGCGTTGTCGGTGCTGGGTATGCGGGATTGACTGCGGCACTTCGCCTCACGGAAGCAGGGCATTCGGTCTGCGTTTTGGAAGCGCGCGACCGGGTCGGAGGGCGAATATGGTCGGCGCAGTTGTCCGATGGAACTGCGATCGACATCGGGGGCCATTGGGTCGGCCCCTCGCAGTCACGGATCCTTGGCCTGGCGAAGGAGATGGACATTCCCATCTTCTCGTCATATACCACCGGTGAAATACGCTATCTCGATCCGCAAGGGAAGACCCTTGGGCGTCTACCCGACGCGATCACCGCGGAAGTAGACGAGGCGCTCGCCAGCCTCGACGCGATGGCCGCTGCAGTTTCCGCGGACACGCCCCAGCTCGCTCCTCAAGCCAACGAATGGGACGGGCAAACCGTGAGTAGCTGGCTGAATGCCAATGTGAAAAGCGCGTTCGCCCGCGACTTGGTAATGCTCAGTGTTCTCGACGCGCTTGTGGTCGCCCCGGAACAATCACTGCTGTGGGCACTGGCACTCATTCGGGGTGACGGCGGCATGACAACAATGATGGGCGACGCGGATGCCCAAGCCGTCGAGGGTGGCGCCCAAGCGATCGCACTAAGGATGGCTGACGTACTAGGCCGGGCGATACATCTTGGCTGCCCCGTGCGCAAGATCACGCAGACGTCCTCAGGGGTCGAAGTGTCTTCGGGCGAGAAGACCGTACGAGCCCGCCGGGTCATCGTCAGCGTTCCGCGACCTTTGGTCGGCTACATCGAATTTGATCCGGTTCTGGCGGCGGACTCGGCGCAGCTACTCCAACGCATACCGATGGGCTCAATCGTCAAGGCGACGCTTGTCTACGACGAAGCCTTCTGGCGTAGCGACGGACTCAGCGGCAATTCGTGGAATGTGGGCTCGCCGGTCTACACAACCGCCGACGGAGGGTTGGCCCCGGGCCGTGATCGCCCTGGCCTTCTTGGCGCATTCGTCGCAGGCGAAGATGCGCGCAGGCTGGGCCGAATGAGTGTCGGCGAACGACAGAGGGTCATCGTCGAGGAGGTGGTCAAGCTATTCGGCCCCAAAGCCGCCCAGTTGTCCCAAACCATCCACTTCCCGCCCACCGGATTGCCTTATATCGACCACAACTGGTCTGAGGAACAGTGGACACGCGGCGACTACGGTGGATACCTGCCTCCCGGGGCTCTCACCGGGTTTGGCGCCGAGATCCGAAGGCCTTTCCGCCGCGTCCACTGGGCGGGCACCGAAACCGCCACCGAATGGAACGCCCACATGGAGGGTGCTGTGCAATCTGGGGAGCGGGCCGCCGCGGAAGTTCTCGCGGCCGACTAGAAGCGGCACCCGGCAACCCGACCAACCCTCACCGACCCACGCTCCTACGCTCCTACGCTCCTACGCTCCTACGCGAGCCGGGACAGAAGTACGTCCACAACGGTGCTCGCCTCGACGCTTACCTGCTCACCGGTCGACAGATCCTTGAGGCCGACGGTGCCGGCCTCGATGTCGCGGTCACCGGCCACCAAGGCCACCGAGGCACCCGACCGGTCGGCGGCACGCATCGCGCCCTTGAGCCCCCGGTCGCCGTAGGCCATGTCTACCCGCACGCCGGCACCGCGCAGCATCGCCGCCAGAACCGCCAGTTCGCGCTTGGCCCGGTCCCCCAGTGGCACGCAGTACACGTCGACCCGGCCCGCCGAAGCTACCGACCTGCCTTCGGCGCGCAACGCCAGCAGCGTCCGGTCGACACCCAGCCCGAAGCCGATGCCGGACAGATCCCGTCCGCCGAGTTGGCGCATCAGTCCGTCGTAGCGGCCCCCGCCTCCGATGCCGGACTGCGCACCGAGGCCGTCGTGCACGAACTCGAATGTCGTCTTGGTGTAGTAGTCCAATCCGCGCACCATCCGCGGGTTGATCACGTAGGGCACCGCCAATGCGTCCAGGTGGGCCCTCACCGTCTCGAAATGTTCCTTGGCGGCTTCGGAGAGATGGTCGAGCATGACCGGGGCGTCGACCGTCATCTCGCGCATCTGCGGGCGCTTGTCGTCGAGTACCCGCAATGGATTCAGGCGAACACGTCGCCGCGTCTCTTCGTCCAGGTCCAGGCCGAACAGGAAGTCCTGCAACAGCTCCCGGTACGGCGGCCGGCAGCTGTCATCACCGAGCGAGGTGATCTCCAGGCGGAACCCGGTCAAGCCCAGAGACCGGAAGCCGGCGTCGGCGACCGCGATGACCTCGGCGTCCAGTGCGGGATCGTCGACGCCGATCGCCTCCACGCCTACCTGCTGCAACTGCCGGTAGCGACCGGCCTGCGGTCGTTCGTAGCGGAAGAACGGCCCCGAATAACACAGCTTGACCGGCAGCTGACCGCGGTCGAGACCGTGCTCGATCACCGCACGCATCACTCCCGCAGTGCCCTCCGGGCGCAATGTCACCGACCGGTCACCACGGTCGGCGAAGGTGTACATCTCCTTGGAGACCACATCGGTGGACTCCCCCACACCGCGGGCGAACAGCGCGGTGTCCTCGAAGATCGGTAACTCGATATCGCCGTAGCCGGCACGGCGGGCCGCGGCGAGCAGGCCGCCACGCACCGCGACAAAATCGGCCGACTCCGGAGGCAGATAGTCAGGCACACCCTTGGGCGCCCGGAACGCCACAGGCAGCACAGACGGCTCGCCCGGTGCCGGCGAGGACGCTGCATTCGTCACGGGCTGAGACCTTCCAGGAAGGGGTTGGTACGACGTTCGGCGCCGATAGTGGTGCGCTCACCGTGTCCGGGCAGGACCAGCGTGTCATCGTTGAGCACCAGGAGTTTCGTCACGATCGATTCCAACAGGTCGCGTCCGCTCCCACCGGGCAGGTCGGTACGCCCCACGGACTGGCGGAACAACGTATCGCCGGTGAGGGCCACTTCCTCGGGCCCATCCTGGATCCGGAACACAACCGAACCCCGGGTGTGGCCGGGGGTGTGATCGACGGCCACCGAAATGCCGCCGAGCTCGATCTTGTCGCCGTCGCGGTCCAAGTCGACCACCTGTTTGGGTTCGCGGAACATCGCGCCGAATGCCAGTTGCGCCAACCGCGGACCGAAGCCCTTGATGGGGTCGGTCAGCATGAATCGGTCCTCCGGGTGGATGTAGACCGGACATCCGTAACTGTCGGCGACCCGCTGGGCCGACCACATGTGGTCGATGTGTCCATGGGTGAGCAGCACCGCTGCCGGTGTGAGGCGGTGGGTGTCCAGAATCTCGCGCAGCGGACCCATGGCCCGCTGGCCCGGGTCCACCACGATGGCGTCAGTACCGGCCCGCGAAGCCAGCACATAACAGTTGCATGCCAGCATCCCGGCCGGGAATCCGGTGATCAACACCATTCCAGCTTCCCATGTCCGGTGACCATCGCTGTTCGTGAGGGTCGCGGGACCGCACCTCAGCGACAGCTGGCACACTCGGTCCCGACCAGATCGAACGCAAGGAGGACATCGGCGGTGCCGACCAACGAACAACGGCGTGCGACAGCCAAGCGCAAGCTGGAGCGTCAAATGGAGCGACGGGCCGAGAACGAGCGCAAACGCCGTCTCTACACGATCATCGGGTCGACGGTGGCGGCAATCGTGGTGATCGGCGCCGTCGTGGCGACGATCGTCATCACCAACCGAGATTCGGCCGGCCAGACCGCCTCGGCCACTACTACCGCGTCGGCTCCGGCCGAGTCGCCGGAACTCGACGCCACCGGACCGGTACAGGTCGGGGCGCTGCCGCCGTTCAAGGCACCGGAAGGGCTGGGCAGCGACTGCCAGTACCCGGCGTCCGCCGAGGAGGCAAGCAAGCCCGTCAAGGCGCCCCGCACCGGAAAGGTGCCGACCGAACCCGCCCAGGTGAGCGCCAGCATGGCGACCAACCAGGGCAATATCGGACTCCAGCTGGACAACGGCAAGTCACCATGTACGGTCAACAGCTTTGCCAGCCTCGCCCAGCAGGGATTCTTCAACGACACCCCCTGCCATCGCCTGACCACGAGCGAATCACTGGCCGTCTTGCAGTGCGGTGACCCGACGGGGATGGGCACCGGCGGGCCCGGATACCAATTTGCCAACGAATACCCGACCGACCAGTACCCGCCCAACGATCCGAAGTTGATGGAGCCGGTCATCTACCCGCGCGGGACGCTGGCGATGGCTAATGCTGGGCCGGACACCAACGGAAGCCAGTTCTTCCTGGTATTCCAGGACTCCCAGCTGCCGCCGAACTACACGGTGTTCGGCACCATCGACGAGACCGGTTTGGAAACGCTGGACAAGATCGCCGCCGAAGGCACCGTCGACGGCGGTCAGGACGGCCCACCGAAGCTCGACGTCAACGTGAAGTCCATTGCGCTGGACTGACTGACGCTGGACGGATGCGGACCGCGCCTGAAGGGATGCCCAAGTGACAACCCCGTCTGAACCGTTCGGTGGATATCCCCCGCCACCGGCGGGCGGTTATCCACCCCCGGGCGGGTATCCACCGCCGGGCGGGTATCCACCCCCGGGCGGGTATCCCTGGGGTTACCCCGGCTATCCGGCCGGTTACGGGTACCCACCGCAAACCACCAACTCGATGGCGATCGCTTCGCTGGTCTGCGCGTTCCTGTTCGCACCGCTGGGCATCGTGTTCGGTCACATTTCGCTGGCGCAGATCAAGAAAACCGGCGAAAACGGTCGAGGGATGGCAATCGCCGGGCTGATCATCGGCTATCTGACCCTAGCGATGACGCTACTGGTCGTTGTGTCGACCCTGGTGTTGTTCGCCAGTGACCCAACGGTTCTCGGCGCCGGTTGACGGTCCCGGGCGTCGAGGGTTGCCCCGCCACCCGACAGGACGGTTCAGGCCGCCGACGTGACCCGGTAGACGTCGTACACGCCTTCGACGTTGCGCACCACGTTGAGGACATGCCCGAGATGCTTGGGGTCGCCCATCTCGAATGTGAAGCGGCTGATCGCCACGCGATCGTTGGAAGTCGTCACGGACGCAGACAAGATGTTGACCTTCTCGTCGGCCAGCACCCGGGTCACATCCGATAGCAGCCGGTGCCTGTCCAGCGCCTCCACCTGAATCGCCACCAGGAACACCGAGGACGGCGACGGCGCCCACTGCACGTCGATGATCCGTTCCGGTTGCTGTTGGAGCGAATTGGCATTCGTACAGTCGGTGCGATGCACGCTGACGCCACCGCCGCGGGTCACGAAACCCATGATGTTGTCGCCCGGGACCGGCGTACAACATTTGGCCAGTTTCGTCAGAACGCCCGGCGCACCTGGCACCGCGACACCCACGTCGTCGTTGCTGCGCTGGCGCATCGGCATGGTCGTCGGCGTGGCCCGCTCCGCGAGCTCGTCGGCGGCCTCGTCGTCACCACCGAGCTGCGCAACCAGGCGCTGCACCACGTGACGGGCCGACACGTGACCTTCGCCCACAGCCGTGTACAGCGCAGAAACATCGGCATAGCGCAACTCGCGGGCAAGCGCGCCCATCGACTCACCAGTCATCAAGCGCTGCAACGGAAGTCCACCACGGCGCACTTCGCGTGCGATGGCGTCCTTGCCGGCCTCCAGCGCCTCTTCGCGTCGCTCCTTGGCGAACCACTGTCGGATCTTGGCCTTCGCGCGGGGTGACACCACAAACGTCTGCCAGTCTCGCGACGGTCCGGCGTTGGGGGCCTTGGAGGTGAATATCTCCACCAACTCCCCGTTCTCCAGCTTTCGCTCCAATGCCACCAACCGGCCGTTGACTCGGGCACCGATGCACCGGTGGCCGACCTCGGTGTGCACTGCGTAGGCGAAATCCACCGGCGTTGAACCGGCAGGCAAGGTGACCACGTCCCCTTTCGGCGTGAACACGAAGATCTCCTTGACCGCCAGGTCATAGCGCAGCGACTCAAGGAACTCGCCCGGGTCGGCAGCCTCTCGCTGCCAGTCGAGCAACTGGCGCATCCAGGCCATGTCATCGATCTCGGTGGCCGCGTGCCCGGTCGGTAATCCGTTGCGCCCCTTGACTTCTTTATAACGCCAGTGTGCCGCGATGCCGTACTCGGCGGTGCGGTGCATATCGCGAGTACGAATCTGCACCTCCAGGGGCTTGCCCTCCGGACCCACGACGGTGGTGTGCAGCGACTGATATACGCCGAAACGCGGCTGCGCGATGTAGTCCTTGAACCGGCCGGCCATCGGCTGCCACAGCGAGTGCACCACACCCACGGCCGCGTAACAGTCCCTGATCTCGTCGCACAGAATCCGCACACCCACCAGATCGTGGATGTCGTCGAAGTCGCGGCCCTTGAAGATCATCTTCTGGTAGATCGACCAGTAATGTTTGGGTCGGCCCTCGACGGTGGCGTTGATCTTCGACTTGGTCAGCATGCTCACGATCTCGGCACGCACCTTCGCCAGATAGGTGTCCCGCGAGGGCGCGCGGTCGGCGACCAGTCGCACGATCTCCTCGTACTTCTTCGGATGCAGGATCGCGAACGAGAGATCCTCGAGTTCCCACTTCACCGTCGCCATGCCCAACCGGTGGGCAAGCGGCGCAATCACTTCCAGCGTCTCCCGGGCCTTTCGGGCCTGCTTCTCGGGCGGCAGGAACCGCATCGTGCGCATGTTGTGCAGACGGTCGGCGACCTTGATCACCAGCACTCGCGGATCACGGGCCATAGCGATGATCATCTTCCGGATGGTCTCGCCCTCGGCGGCGCTACCCAGCGTCACCTTGTCCAGCTTGGTGACGCCGTCCACCAGATGGCCCACCTCGGTCCCGAACTCTTCGGTGAGCGCCTCCAGCGTGTAACCGGTGTCTTCCACGGTGTCATGTAGCAGTGCCGCGATGAGCGTGGTGGTGTCCATCTCCAGCTCGGCCAGGATATTGGCCACCGCCAGTGGATGGGTGATGTAGGGATCCCCGGATTGACGCAGCTGATCGGCGTGCCGCTGCTCGGCGACCTCGTAGGCTCGCCGCAGCAAGGTCAGGTCGGCTTTTGGGTAGATCTCGCGGTGAACGGCCACCAGCGGCTCGAGTACCGGGTTGACGGTGCCCCGCTGCGCGGTCATCCGGCGTGCAAGGCGGGCCCGAACCCGGCGGGACGCACTCGTCGCCGCCTTGGACCCATCGGGCTTGGGGATCTCGAGGGGCTGAGTCTCGGGGCTTGACACGCCGTCGCCGGACGTCGACGGCATGGGCTCCTGAGTCAGCGGGGCATCAGCTGCCGGAGCCGGTCCGCCGGCGACATCGGATTGGGTCTCCCCCGCCATGCTCACCTCCGATGCCAGTGCTCTACGCAGGATATCCGCTCAGACAGTGTGCAGACTGTCGACGGCCAAAGGGGCGAGCACCGCGCGTCCACCCAGAGCGGCGAGTTCCAGCATCACCACCGCACCCGTCACCTCCGCACCCGCCGCGGTAAGAAGCTGATACGTGGCGGCCAACGTTCCCCCGGTCGCCAGTACGTCATCGATCACCACGATCGAGCGCCCCGCCAGTTCGATACCCTCGGCCGGAACCTCCAGCGTGGCTGTTCCGTACTCCAGACTGTAGGTCTCGCTGAGTACCGGTGGCGGCAGCTTGCCGCCCTTGCGCACCGCCACCACGCCGATTCCCAACTTGAGAGCCACCGCACCCCCAAGCAGAAACCCCCGGGCGTCCACGCCTGCCACCAGGTCCGCACCCCGGGCGATGTCCGCGATCGCCGTGCTGACTTCGGCGAGCCCGCGCGGGTCCGCGAGCACCGGAGTCAAATCCTTGAATTGAACGCCGGGCTCGGGGAAGTCAGATACTTCCCGAATCAGGGAGGCGATCAGCTGCGACACGGGACTCATTGGCTCAGCTTCCAACGGTCCATGTTCCATCCCGCGCCCCAACGTGTCGGATTTCCGCTCACCGCAAACATCTTCGCCGATGTCAGCAGGGTCCGCTGTTGACGGTACAACGGCAGGGTCGGCATATCGGCCCATAGAATCGGGCCGGCCTCGGCGAGCAGCCGGACCAACTCCTTGGGGTCGGTGGTCACCGCCAGGGTGGCGATGATGCCGTCGATTCGGCCGTTCGCGTATCGGGGAAGGTTGTTGCCGTTGCCGCTGTGCAGGCTGTAACTGTCCATCACCGACGAGCCCGAAGATCCGCTACCCGCCGCACCGCCGGTGCTCGCGATCAGTACATCGATCTCACCGCTGGACAACGCCAGCGGACCGGTGTTCTCGGCTGCGACGTCCTCCACCGTGATACCCGCCGGGGCACAGGACTTCGCGATCGCCCCCACCGTCGCGGCGAGCCGGGCGTTGGGCGTCTGATAGCCGATCCGTACGGTCAGCGGCGCGTCGTTGAGGGCGGCGCGGGCGGCGTCGGGATTGCCGGCGGCGAACTGACCGGCCTCCGCCGTGGTCTCGGCGGCGGAATAAGCATCCTCAACCACGGGGTTGAGCCGCGAATTGGCCACCGGCACTGACGCGTTGCGCGCGATGGCGTCGCGCGGTGTACACAATGCGAGCGCCCGTCTCGCCGGAACCGCCGCCATCGGGCCCTGCGGGGCGAAGATCAGTTGTTCGACACCCGCCGACGGTGCGTCGGTTCGTGCGTAATCGTCGGGCAGATTCAGAGTGCCCAGCGACCCGGTCGCGATGTCGACGACGTCGTAGGCACCCTCGTTGACGCGGTCGGCCATGTCCGGACTGCGCGGCCAAATGGTGACCTTGTCGGTGACCGGCATGGTGCCCCACCACTTGTCGTTGGCTACTAACACGACCGCGCCGTCGGCGGTCACCGAATCCAGCTTGTAGGGGCCCGACGACGGGAACCGCTTGACGTCCAGGTCAGGCGTCAGTTTCCAGGTGTTGTTCCAGACCTGGGCGATGCGCTCGACGGTCGGCCCGTCGTTCTCCAGCAGAGCGGTCGCGACCGCTCCGTCACCGAGACCGAGCACGTCGGCGATGACGTGTGACGGCATCATCGAGGTAGCCGAGAACAACTGCCCGTAGTCAGTGAACGGCCGGTCCTGCGCGAAGGAAACCCGTGCTTTCTGCTGGCCCGGCACACAATCGATGTTGGCGATGTCGGCGTAGCCGGCCCGGTTGGCCGCGTCGAACCTCGGAAACCTGCCCGATTGCGACGCCCAAGCCAGCACCATGTCGTCGCAGGTGATCGGTTTGCCATCGGAATAGACCGCGTTGGACTTGATCTCATAGTCGAGCACCAGCGGCGTCCGACCCACCACCGAGATGCTGCCGAAGTCGTGATCGCCCACGATCTGACCTTCTGGACCGTGGTAGCTGAACCCGGTCAGCACCCGGGCGAACGCCTGCGGCCCGCCCGATGCGGCTCCCGCCACGGTGTTGGTGTTGTAGCTGATCAGAGCACCATCAACGGCGTAGTCGATCGAGTCGGCGGTGCCGTCCGAACAGGAGGTCAGCGCGAGCGAGCCCACCGATACCAGCACCACCGCCAGCAGCGTTGTGCGACGTGAACTGCGGATCGCACTACCCCTTCCGCGAGTTGCGCTTACCCGACGGGCGTCCGGTCCGACTCGAGGTGGGCCGGACGGGCCGCGCACCCGGGGCCGGCTTGTCCGGCGGGGGCCCTGGCGGCGGGCTTGATGAAGCGGGCACCGCTACCGACGCCCGTTCCGGATCTGGGTTCTCGACCTCATCACCGGAGGATGCCTCAGCCCCGCCAGTCTTGGCAGCCGCATGCTTGCGCCGGCTCATCACCCGGCTGGTGTGCTTTCGCACCAAGTCAGTACGTTCGCGCAAGCTCACCAACAGTGGCGTCGCGAAGAAGATCGACGAATACGTTCCGACGAGCACGCCGACGAACTGGACCAGCGCAAGGTCCATCAAGGTTCCCACGCCCAACAGCCACACCGCGATGACCATCAGCGCGACGATCGGCAGCACCGAGATCAGACTGGTGTTGATCGAGCGCATGAAAGTCTGATTGACCGCCAGGTTGGCCTGCTCGGCGAAAGTCCGCCTTGTGGTGTGCTCGAACCCCTCGGTGTTCTCCTCCACCTTGTCGAACACAATGACGGTGTCGTAGAGCGAGAAACCCAGAATCGTCAGCAGCCCGATCACGGTGGCCGGGGTGACCTCGAAACCGACGAGCGCATACACCCCGGCGGTGACCACGAGGTCGAACACGAGGGTCGCCAGCGCGGCGATCGCCATGTACCGCTCGTAACGCAGGGTGATGTAGATGGCCGCCAGCACCAGGAACACAACCAGCGCGATGAGTGCCTTCTGGGTGATCTGGCCACCCCAGGTCTCCGAGACCGCCGAGTCGCTGATGGCCTGTTTGCTCGGCTGCCCGTCCGCGCCGCGGGGCTGGAACTTGTCGAACAGCGCGATTCGAAGCTTTTCGGTCTCCTCGTTACTCAGCGTCTGAGAGCGGATCTGGAACGTGGCGGTTCCCCCGCTGCCGACGATCACGACCGACTCCGGCGCGGAGCCTATCGTGTCGGCGAAAACCGTCTCGACCTGTTGGGTGGTGGCCTGGCCATCGCCGCGTGGGAACGACACCTTGGTGCCACCCTCGAAATCGATACCAAAGGTGAAGCCACGCAACAGGATCGCCCCGACCGAGATAGCCACGATCAGGGCGCTGACCGTGTACCAGGCCTTTCGCCGGCCCATAACCTCGAACGCGCCGGTGCCGGTGTAGAGCCGGACGAAGAAGCTGTGCCGCGGCCCGTCCGACTCGCTGGATTCGAGGTCGGGCGCCTCGACGGCCCCTACCACCTCGGTGGCCGTCTCACTGCGTTGATGTTTTGCCGCCATGTGCTATCCCCGTCCCACCGTTTGCGCGGCCGCTCGGCGTTCCCTGGCGATCTGCTGGACGGCCCCCAGTCCGTTGAGAGCGGGCTTTGCCATCGTCGCCGACTTCGACGCCAGGTAGGCCAGCGGCCAGGTCACCAGGAAAACCACTACGACGTCCAGAATGGTGGTCAGGCCAAGAGTGAAAGCGAACCCCTTCACCTGGCCGACCGCGAGGAAGTACAGCACCGCGGCGGCCAGGAAGGTGACGGCGTTTCCAGAGAGGATGGTCTTGCGTGCCCGAACCCACCCGCGCGGGACCGCCGAACGGAACGACCGACCTTCCCGGATCTCGTCCTTGATGCGTTCGAAGAACACCACGAACGAGTCTGCCGTCATACCGATACCGATGATCAGACCCGCGACTCCGGCCAGGTCCAGGGTGTAGTTGATGTATCTGCCGAGCAGTACGAGAATCGCGAAGACCATCGCGCCCGAGGCGACCAGTGACAGCGCCACCAGCAGCCCGAGTATGCGGTAGTACAGCAGCGAGTACAGCAGCACCGCGGCCAGCCCGACGGCACCGGCGATGAGCCCCGCCCGCAGCGACGACAACCCCAGGGTGGCGGAAACCGTTTCGGCCTCCGACGACTCGAACGACAGCGGCAGCGAGCCGTACTTCAGCACGTTGGCCAGTTCCCGGGCCGAATCGGCGGTGAACTGCCCGGTGATCTGGGTGCGACCGCCCGGAATCGCCTCCCGAATCTGGGGGGCGCTGACGACCTGCGAATCGAGAACGAAGGCGGTTTGGATTCCGACGTTGGCTGCGGTGAAATCCGCCCACACCTTGGTGGCGTCGCTCTTGAATTCGAGGTCGACGACGTACTCGCCTTGCTGTTGATCCAGCCCCGAGGTGGCGTTCTGGATCTCCTCACCGCTGATGATCGAGCTGTCCAGCAGATACACCGTCTGCCCGTCGGTCGAGCAGGTGACCAGCGGAAGCTTGGGATCGTCGTTTCCGGCCAACACGTCCTCGTCGCCGCACCGGGTGGCCTGAACCTGCATGGCCAGGATCTGGATGGCCTGCTCGGTACTTTGCCGCAGCCGCTTCTCATCCTGGATACGGGTCGCCAATGGCACATCTTCTTGAGCGGGCGGTCCCGGAGGCTGGGTGCTGGGAGCCGGTGGCGGGTTGGTGCCCGGGGCAGGCGTCGGACTGGGTGCCGGACTGGGCGCAGGTTGTTCGGGGAACGGCCGCGGCTGCGGAGGCGGGTTCGCACCGGGGGATGCGCCCGGCGGCGCACCGGGGGCCGCGCCCGGCGGCATACCGGGGACCGCGCCCGGCGGCATACCGGGAGGTGCACCCGGTGGCATACCCGGGATCACGCCGGGCGGGAGGCCGGGGATCCCGCCCGGGGGACCCCCTGGCTGCGGTCCCTCCTGCGGTAAGGCGCCGCTCGCGGGGATCGCGTGGATCACCGGCCGGATGTACAACCGAGCGGTCTGGCCGAGGTTGCGTGCCTCGCTCCCGTCGTTGCCAGGCACCGTGATCACCAGGTTCTGCCCGTCGATGATCACCTCGGACCCCGCCACGCCGAGTCCGTCGACGCGGGAGCTGATGATCTGCTGCGCCTGGTTAAGCGCATCCCGGGTGGGCGGTGAGCCGTCGGGGGTACGCGCGGTCAACGTGACGCGGGTGCCGCCCTGCAGGTCGATGCCAAGTTTGGGATCGGGCTTCTTGTCCCCGGTGAGAAACACCAGCAGGTAAGCGCCGATGACGAGCACCAGAAAAAGGGTCAGGTAGCGGGCAGGGTGTACCGGCGTCGAAGACGAGGCCACGTGTCAGGGTCTCCTCGAGATCAGTTCGTCACATACCGCACAGAGGCGCGAAGGCAGGCAAAGACTACTTTCTTCACCTGAGATTTCAGCTATCGGTCTTCGCGTTGGGGCTCTCGGTAATCTCGGTGCCCTTGAATTTGGGCCCTGAGATGGGCTCCGACCGCGACACCACTGTGTCGTTGTCGATCTCGTTCTCGAGGTCGTCGGCGGAGTCCTCGATGTCGTCTGCATCGTCGTCCTCGACGTCGTCGGTGATGCGGTCGCGCACCGCGAGCTTCATCCAGGTGGTGATCACGCCGGGGGCGATCTCCAGGTCCACGTACTCGTCGCCGATGTCGGTGATCGTCGCCCGCAACCCCGAGGTGGTGTGGATCAGATCACCGACCTGCAGCGAGTTATGCAGATCGATCGTGGCTTGCATCGCTTTCTTCTGCCGCCGGGATGCGAAGAACATGAAAGCGCCCATCACGATGAGCAGCGGAAGGAAAATGACCAGATCCATGGTGACAGTGTGCCATTGTGGTCCCCCGCCCACGGCCCCCCGGGGTCGTCTCGGGCGACTCTGGGACCGTCGGGAGCAGCCCAACACCACGGATCCGGGCACTGGCCAGCGCAGTTCTCAAAAGTTCTCAGCGGATCGGCGCACTGAACGGTTACGCTCTACCGGCGGCGCAGCAGCCGTCGTTCTTCATTTTCCCGTGGGTATGTAGGAGGTCACCAGTTGAGCACGCTCGAACAGAGCCGCCACCTCGCCACCGGCATCCCCGGGCCGGCGTCGTCCGAATTGATTGCCCGGAAGAACGCGGCGGTCGCTCGCGGTGTCGGCAACACGATGCCCGTCTACGCGAAGCGAGCCTTCGGCGGCATCGTCGAGGATGTCGACGGCAATAGGCTGATCGACCTTGGCGCCGGAATCGCGGTCACCACAATCGGCAACGCGTCGCCCCGGGTCGTCCAGGCCATTTCGCAGCAGGCGGCCGAGTTCACCCACACCTGCTTCATGGTCACCCCGTACGAGAAGTACGTGGCCGTCGCCGAGGCGCTCAACAGGCTGACCCCAGGGACCGGGGAGAAACGTTCGGCGCTGTTCAACTCCGGCTCGGAGGCCGTTGAGAACGCCGTCAAGATCGCCCGCGCGTACACAAAGAAGCAGGCGATCGTCTCGTTCGATCACGCTTATCACGGACGGACCAACCTGACGATGGCGCTCACCGCCAAGTCGATGCCCTACAAGCACGGGTTCGGCCCCTTCGCCCCGGAGATCTATCGCGCCCCGATGTCCTATCCGTTCCGCGACGCCGAGTTCGGGAAGGAGTTGGCCACCGACGGTGAACTCGCCGCCCGACGTGCCATCACCGTGATCGACAAACAGGTCGGTGTCGACAACCTGGCCGCGGTGATCATCGAGCCGATCCAGGGCGAAGGCGGCTTCGTCGTTCCAGCGGAGGGATTTCTCCCCGCCCTGCTGGACTGGTGCCGTTCCAATGACGTCGTGTTCATCGCCGACGAGGTGCAGACCGGTTTTGCCCGAACGGGCGCGATGTTCGCCTGCGAACACGAGGGCATCGTGCCGGATCTGATCGCGACCGCCAAAGGCATAGCCGACGGAATGCCGCTCTCGGCGGTCACCGGACGCGCCGAGATCATGGATGCCCCCCACGTCAGCGGGCTGGGCGGAACCTACGGCGGAAATCCGGTGGCGTGCGCCGCCGCACTGGCAACCATCGAGACCATCGAGGCCGACGGTTTGGTGCAACGCGCGGCCCAAATCGAATCCCTGATGAAGGACAAACTGGGCCGGATGCAAGCCGAGGACGATCGCATCGGCGATGTCCGCGGCCGGGGCGCGATGATCGCCGTCGAACTGGTGAAGTCCGGCACCACCGAGCCCGACGCGGAGCTCACGAAAAAGCTGTGCACCGCCGCGCACCAGTCGGGCGTGATCGTGCTCTCGTGCGGGACGTTCGGCAACGTGTTGCGGTTCCTGCCGCCGTTGACGATCAGCGACGATCTGCTGCTGGAAGGCTTGGACGTGATCGCACTGTTGCTCGCGGACCTCTGATCGCCGCCGGCGTCGTTACTGATTGACCGCGGCGCGCAGCGCGCTGTGGCACCTCTGTGGCAGTCAGGGACGAGTTGCGCTGTCACACATGTATTTTGCGGTCGGCTCGATGCCCGCCCCGCCGAAATACCGAGGTCCACCGATGTCGCGCCGTCGGCGCTCTCTGCTCGTCGGGTGCCTGCTCTGCGGAACCGAGGACCTCTGCCCGTCCGGCGGCTAGCTTGTCGCCCGACCCGTCGTGGGTGTCGCTGACTGTGGGCTCGCCTGCGGTGGGCTCAGCGCGGGCCGGGGCGGCGACTTCCTCACCATGGGTGTCGGCGAACGCGATGTCTCGCGCGGTGCGCACCGACAGCCGACCCAACGCGAGCGCGCCGAAGAACACGATCAACGCACCCGGCCCGTAGAAGAAGGACAGTTCCAACCACGACTGCTTCACGCCGGTCACCGCAACCGGCGTCCCCACGTCGCCGAGACCAAGCGGTCCCGCCAGCGCTCTTCCCATGACGAACCAGGCACCGGCCAGTACCGCAATCCAGGTGCCGAACATCGCCGTGGCCCGATTCCGGGATACCACCATCATCAATCCACCCAGCACCGCCACGACGCCCGGCAGTACCTCCAGCCAGCCACGACCGGCGGTCCACACCCAGGGTCTGTCCGGGCTGAACGCGAAGTCGAAGTACGGCCCCACAAAGGGCACCAACGCGCCCCACAGACCGAGAACCATGATCAGAAATCCACTGGTCGCGCCGCGACTCCGCGGTATCCGCAGCCTGCCGCCTCGCGTGTGGGTGAGGGTGTCGCCCATGATGCCTCCTCGTATGAGGAGGGGGTACCCGCTAGAGCACCAGCCCTAACCCGAGCAGCACGACCGCGATGAGCGGCAGGAAGCCCTGGATGACCGCGGAGCGGGCTTTGTCCGGTGCCGAAGCCATTAACACGACCGCCGCGGCCAGCATCGATCCCACTCCCGCGAAGACCAACGCGGCACCCACCGCCGTCGCGCCGCCGAAAATCGTCGCCACCCCGGCGATCGTGATGATCGCCAGGAAGAGGTTGTAGAAACCTTGGTTGAACGCCAGCAACCGGGTCGTCTCGGCCTCTTCCCTAGAGGTGCCGAACACGGCACGGGTTCGGTCGGACGTCCAGTTGATGGACTCCATGACGAAGATGTAGACGTGCAGGACGGCGGCAAGCGCAGCCACGATCAGACCCGCAACGACCATGCTGACTCCTCACTCGATCGACAGATTCCCACTATTCGAACAGACCCGCCTGGCCGAGTCCGCCGGCGCCAGTGGGCGGGACCATCCCAAGATGCGTCCACGCCAGGGCCGTGGCGACCCGCCCTCGTGGAGTTCGGGCGATCATCCCGGCGCGCACCAGGAACGGCTCGCATACTTCCTCTACGGTGGCCGCTTCCTCACCTACCGCCACCGCGAGCGTGGACACCCCCACCGGGCCTCCGGCAAAACTGCGGGTCAGCGCGGAGAGCACGGCTCGGTCGAGCCGATCCAAACCGAGTTCGTCGACGTCGTACACCGCGAGCGCGTACTTGGCGATATCGCGGGTGATGACACCGTCGGCGCGCACCTCGGCATAGTCGCGGACCCTACGCAACAGGCGGTTGGCGATCCGCGGCGTGCCGCGGGATCGACGGGCGATCTCGGCTCCAGCATCGGCGCCGAGATCGATGCCGAGGATGCCGGCAGATCGAGCCAGCACCCGCTCCAGCTCCGCGGGCTCGTAGAAGTCCATGTGCGCAGTGAATCCGAAACGGTCGCGCAGCGGGCCGGTCAGTGCGCCCGACCGGGTGGTCGCGCCGACCAGAGTGAACGGCGCGACCTCCAGCGGGATCGAGGTGGCGCCCGGGCCCTTGCCGACCACGACGTCGACCCGAAAATCCTCCATCGCCAGGTACAGCATCTCCTCGGCGGGGCGGGCGATCCGGTGGATCTCGTCGATGAACAACACGTCATGTTCGACGAGGTTGGACAGCATCGCCGCCAAATCACCGGCCCGCTCAAGCGCCGGGCCCGATGTGACGCGCAGTGACGTTCCCAGTTCGGCGGCGATGATCATCGCCAGGGACGTCTTGCCCAGGCCGGGCGGCCCGGAAAGCAGGATGTGGTCCGGGGTTCCGCCGCGGTTCTTGGCGCCTTCGAGCACCAGCTGCAGCTGCTCACGAACACGTGGCTGGCCGATGAACTCTCCCAGCGATCGCGGCCGCAGGCTGGCGTCGATATCCCCCTCGCCCACCGTCAGCGCAGGTGTCACCTCACGCTGCGATCCGTCCTCCTGGTCGGTTTCGTCGAATCTGCCCATTACTTTCGGCCCAACATCGACAGTGCAGCGCGTAGCGCGCTCGACTGGTTGGCTTCCGGATCGTTGGCGAGCACCTTGTCGGTGGCCTCCTCGGCCTGCCGCACCGCAAATCCGAGCCCGACGAGCGCGTCGACGACCGGTGCCCGCACGGTACGCCCCTCGACCGCACCCAAGCCGGCTGAAGCCACCGCACCCACCTTGTCGCGCAATGTCAATACCAACAACTCGGCGGTCTTCTTGCCCACCTTGGGAATTCGCGTCAACGCGGTCAGATCGCCGTCGGCAATGGCCTTGCGCAGAACTTGGCAGTCGTACATCGCCAGCGCGCCCAGTGCGATGCTGGGGCCGATCCCGGACACTCCGAGGAGGGTGAGGAACAGGTCGCGTGCGTCCGCATCGGCGAACCCGTACAGGGTCATCGAGTCCTCCCGCACGATCATCGCGGTGATCAACCGGGCCTCGGTGCCGCGTCGAAGGGTGGCCAGTGTCGCCGGGGTCGCCATCACCTTGTAGCCGACACCGGCGGCGTCGATCACCGCGTGATCGAGGGCGATGTCGAGGACCTCGCCCCGCACGGCGGCTATCACGTCGCACCCCCGGAAACGCGTCCGGGCGCAATCCGTCCCCGGGAACGCCGGCCCTGCGCCAATTCGGAGCCGGCCCCGGCGTCAACCTTCGCGGCCTTGAGGGTCGCACGGTATCTGCGTCGCTGCTCGGCCGCCATAGCCTCCGCCTCGGCCATCCGGGCTATCATCGGCGCCCGCCAGCAGTGACAGACCGCCAGCGCGAGCGCGTCTGCGGCATCAGCGGGCGTCGGCTTCTGTTGCAACGTGAGGATTCTCGTGACCATCTCGGTGACCTGCGACTTGTCGGCACGTCCGTTTCCGGTGACGGCGGCCTTGACCTCGCTGGGCGTGTGGAAGTGTACGTCGATATCACGTCGGGCCGCCGCCAGCGCGATCACGCCGGCCGCCTGCGCGGTGCCCATCGCGGTAGATGCGTTCTGATGGGAGAAGACCCGCTCGATCGCGATCACGTCGGGGCGGTGGGTGTCCATCCAGTGTTCGACGGCGTCGCTGATGCTGAGTAATCGATGGGCCAGGGGCTCCTCGGCGGGCGTGCGAACCACGTCGACATCCAGGGCGATGACTTGGCGCCCCCGGCCGCTTTGGACGACCGACAGCCCACATCGCGTCAAGCCGGGGTCGACTCCCATCACCCGCACGCTCGCCCCTTCGTCAGAACATCTGTTCGAGAGCCTAGCTGCTGCCTCCGACGAGTTCCGGGAGGGACACGCGGCCTCCGGCGGTCATCCCGCCGCGCCGCGGATCACCCGATCAGCCCGCTCAGCCCTCATCGAGCTGAGCCGCGACGTCATCGGGAATGTCGAGGTTGGTGTAGACGTCCTGCACATCGTCGCTGTCCTCGAGAGCGTCGACCAGCTTGAGCACCTTGCGTGCCCCGTCCAGGTCGACGGGAACGGTCACCGACGGCTGGAATCCCGCCTCGGCGGAGTCGTAGTCGATTCCGGCGTCCTGCAATGCGGTCCGAACCGCCACCAGATCGGTTGGTTCGCAGATGATCTCGAAACCGTCACCGAGGTCGCTGACATCCTCGGCTCCCGCTTCCAGCACCGCGGTGAGTACATCGTCCTCGGTCAGTCCGTTCTTCTGCAGCGTGACCACGCCCTTGCGGGCGAACAGGTAGGACACCGACCCGGGGTCGGCCATACTGCCGCCGTTGCGGGTCATCGCCACGCGCACCTCGCCGGCGGCCCGGTTCCGGTTATCCGTCAGGCACTCGATCAGGACGGCGACTCCGCTGGGTCCGTAGCCCTCGTACATGATCGTCTGCCAATCGGCACCGCCGGCCTCCTCGCCGGCCCCTCGCTTACGGGCACGCTCGATGTTGTCGTTGGGCACCGAGGTCTTCTTGGCCTTTTGGATCGCGTCGTAGAGCGTCGGGTTGCCGGCCGGATCGCCTCCACCGGTGCGTGCGGCGACCTCGATGTTCTTGATCAGGCGCGCGAACTCCTTACCACGGCGCGCGTCCTTGACGGCCTTCTGGTGCTTGGTGGTGGCCCACTTGGAATGGCCGCTCATGCAGGTACTACCTCGCTGTTCTCAAATTCGCTTGGCAACCCGAAGAGTCTACGTGGGCGGTGTCGCGCCTCCGTCACGCCGGTGCGGTCAGTTCGGGTCCAACCTCGGCGCGTCAACGTAGCGTGAGACCATGTTCCGCCCCGACCGAGCATTGAACGGCCCGCAGACGACGGGCCGCGCGTACCGCAACCTCAGCCGGCCCGAATACGGAATCCGACACCTCAACAACGCCGGCGTGCCGATGCGCGACGGGGTCGTCCTGCTCGCCGATATTCACCGACCCGACGTCGACGGAAAGTACCCGGCGTTGATCGCGGCTTCACCGTACCCGCGGCAAATGCAGGATCTCGGCGCGCCCGCCGGATTCATCGAAGCCGGCGCCACCGACTTCTGGGTGTCCCGGGGCTATGTCCACGTCATCGCCAACGTCCGCGGCACCGGCGGCTCCGGCGGCACCTTCGGGTTCTTCGACCCTCAGGAACGCCGCGACATGCACGACCTGGTCGAGTGGGTCGCCCAGCAATCGTGGTGCGACGGCAACGTCGGGATGATCGGCATCAGCTACTTCGCGATGACACAGCTGGAGGCCGCCGTCGAACGACCGCCACACTTGAAGGCGATCTTTCCGGTGGCCGCGACGGCCGATCTGTACGAGGCAGCCTCGCACCACGGCCTGGCCAGCACGTCATTCCTGACCCCGTTCCTGTCGATGATGGGTCTCACGGCCGGCCGCAGCGACACATTCTGGCGTCGCAACCCGGCAATCGCGCTCGCGCGACGGGTTCTCAACACCCCAAAGGTGCATCGGCGCTTCGCGACGATGAACGGCGAATCCGCAGTCACCATGATGCGCCAACTGCTCAAGCTCCCCCACGACCCGCATCCGTGGGACGATCTATGGCTGGAGGCGGTCGTCCGGCATCCGCTCCGCGACCAGTGGTGGCAGGATCGCAATCTGCTTCCGCTGATGCCCGAGATCGACATTCCCGTCTACCTCGGTTGTGACTGGGAGAATGTTCCGTTGCACCTGCCCTCGACGTTCACTGCGTGGAATGCCCTGGCGCACAACCCGAATAGGCGGATGGCGCTGCTCGGCAAGTTCGGTCTGACCTGGCCGTGGGAAAGCCTGCACACCGAGGCGCTGGCCTGGTATGACCACTGGCTCAAAGGTATTGACACCGGGGTCATGGACGGCCCGCCGATCCGCTATGTGCTGCCCGGCGATGACAACTGGCACACCTGCTCGAACTGGCCACCCGAAGCAAACTTCCGCGAGCTGGCCTTGCGCGCCGACGGTGAACTCGCCGACGACGAGGGCCAGCCGGGAGCACGCGCATATCTGACGTTGGGCGGCGGACTCAATCGCGCCGGAGCCAGCGCGATCGATCCGCCGTCGATGCTGGCGTGGTGCTCTCAGCCGCTGCGCCATGCAATCGAGGTGGCCGGCGGCATCGAACTTCGCCTGGTGGCGACGGCAACGGCGATAGACACCGCCTGGCTGGTCACCTTGCAGGATGTGGCCCCGGACGGGTCGGTCACCGACGTCACCGCCGGTTGGCTGCGGGCAAGCCTTCGCACGGTGGATGAGGCTGCCAGCCGTGACGGCGCTCCGGTGCTGCCGTGCACCCGCGCCGTCGCAGTCCCGGTCGGCGAACAGGTCACCTATCGAATCCCTTTGGTGGCCAACGCACGCCGCTTCTCCAGCGGCCACCGGATTCGTCTGGTGCTCACCAGTGACGACCAGGATCCCGACACCCCGGCAATCATGAATTTCCGGCATGCGAGTGTCGGGACCAGCAGTCAGAACACCGTGTTTTCGTCGTCGCGACTACTTCTTCCCGCGATTTCAGGGTGGGCATCGTCGCTCAGCGGCGACGAGCACGCCGAAATCGCTTCAAGCGCGGCCGGTGACCAAGTCGACGAATAGCGCGTGGACACGGCGGTCCCCGGTCATCTCCGGATGGAATGCGGTCGCGAGACTGCGGCCCTGCCGCACCGCCACGACGTGACCGGCCGCCCGCGCCAATACCTGAACATCGGGACCCACTCGCTCCACCCACGGCGCCCGGATGAATACCGCGCGCACCGGGCCATCCAGTCCGGCGAACTCGACGTCCTCCTCGAACGAATCGACTTGACGTCCGAATGCGTTGCGACGCACTGTCATATCGATCCCCATCAAGGGTGCGGCGTTGCGCCCGGCCACTCCGGCGTCGAGGATCTCCGATGCCAGCAGAATCATCCCGGCACATGATCCGTAGGCGGGCATTCCCTCTGCCAGTCGCGCGCGCAGCGGTTGCATGAGTTCGAACTCGCGGAGCAGGTGGCTCATCGTTGTGGACTCTCCGCCGGGGATCACCAGCGCGTCCACCGAGTCGAGTTCGCTCGCCCGGCGCACGGTGACCGCCTCGGCTCCGGCGGCCCGCAATGCCGCCAGGTGCTCACGGGTGTCTCCCTGTAAGGCAAGGACTCCGATGCGGTGGGTCACCTGCTGTCCGGGGGGAAGTCACGCGGGTAGCGGGTCAGCCCCTCCTGCATCACCGCAGCGACCATGTCACCGCGCTGGTTGAAAATCTTGCCCTGGGTCAGGGAACGCCCCCCGCACGCCGACGGCGAGGACTGGTCGTAGAGCAGCCATTCGTCGGCGCGGAACGCCCGCATGAACCACATTGCGTGGTCCAGCGATGCCACCATCAGATGCTGGCGCTGTTCATCGTGATTGACCTGCGCTGAACCCAGCAGCGTCAAGTCACTGATGTAGGCCAGCGCGCAGATGTGCAGAACCGGGTCCTCGGGCAACGGATCGCGGTGCCGAATCCACACCTGCTGCTGGGAGACTTTACCCTCGCGCATGCTGAGCTGGTCGCGGGGAATGAGCCGCACGTCCCACTCTTCGAACTGCCGGAAGCTGGCATGGTCGAATATCCGGCTGGCGGCTTTGAAGTCCGGAACGTCACGCGGGGGCGGCGCGCCGGGCATCGGATCCTGGTGCTCGATTCCGAGTTGGTCGACCTGAAACGAGGCCGCCATCGAGAAGATCGTCTCGCCATGCTGGATCGCGGTGACCCGGCGGGTGCAGAAGGAGCCGCCATCGCGAATCCGTTCGACCGTGTAGACCGTCGGCGAACGGGCATCGCCGGCGCGCAGAAAATACCCGTGCAACGAATGCACCTGAAATTTCGGGTCCACGGTTCGCACGGCGGAAACCAGGGACTGGCCTGCCACATGGCCACCGAAGGTGCGCTGCAGGAATCCGGACTCGGGGCTGAACACGCCGCCCCGATAGATGTTGACGTCGATCTGCTCCACATCGAGGATCTCTACGATCGCCATCGAATATCTCTGCTCTTCGCGCACTCGGCCCGGGAAAACGGCTACCAGCCGCGCTCGGCGAGCCGATGCGGGGCGGCGATGTCCTCGACGTTTATCCCGACCATCGCCTCGCCAAGCCCACGGGACACCTTTGCCAACACGTCAGGGTCGTCGTAGAACGTGGTGGCCTTGACGATCGCCGCGCCGCGCTGAGCCGGGTCGCCGGACTTGAAGATTCCAGAGCCGACGAACACCCCTTCGGCCCCGAGTTGCATCATCATCGCGGCGTCGGCCGGCGTTGCGATGCCGCCGGCGGTAAACAATGTGACGGGCAACTTGCCGGATCTTGCGACCTCGACCACCAGGTCGTAGGGAGCCTGCAGTTCCTTTGCCGCCACATACAATTCGTCCTCGGACAACGACGTGAGGCGGCGAATCTCGGCACCGATTTTCCGCATGTGGGTGGTGGCGTTGGACACGTCTCCGGTTCCAGCTTCGCCCTTGGAACGAATCATCGCCGCCCCTTCGGTGATGCGTCGCAGGGCCTCACCGAGATTGGTGGCGCCACAGACAAACGGGACGGTGAACTTCCACTTGTCGATGTGGTTGGCGTAGTCGGCCGGTGTCAGCACCTCCGACTCATCGACATAGTCCACGCCGAGGCTCTGCAGGATCTGGGCTTCCACGAAATGGCCGATCCGAGCCTTGGCCATTACCGGGATCGTGACGGCATCGATGATGCCCTCGATCATGTCGGGATCGCTCATCCGGGACACACCACCCTGAGCCCGAATGTCGGCAGGAACCCGCTCCAGCGCCATCACTGCTACTGCCCCCGCCGCCTCGGCGATACGAGCCTGTTCGGGCGTGACGACGTCCATGATGACGCCGCCCTTGAGCATCTCGGCCATGCCGCGCTTGACCCGCGCCGTCCCACGTTCGGGCGGCGCCCCCAGGCCGGTCCCTGTGGTTTCGGATTCCACCGTAATCTCCTTCAATCGCTGCCGATCCAGTCTAAGGGCGGGTGGCAAACCTGATCGATCCGCGCCGGAGGATGGAGCCGAGCGGCCGCTCACCTGATCGACTTCAACGGCTGTCGGGGACTTACCTCCGGCGCGTCGGCCAGCGCGTTCGCCTCGCCCAGAAGTTCACCCAGCTGCAGCGGATACACGGTTTCCCCGCCGGCAGCCAGTTCGGCGATCATTGTCGCATCGCACCAGCGATGGTCATGAATGTAGGTCCGCTCCAGACCCGAGCGGCCGGAATCGCTAGGTTCGAAGCGCGTGGTCCGATGCAGAAAATACATTTCCTCGCTGCGGATCACCGCTCCGTTGAAGTCAATGACGGCGTCCCGTCGCCACACCGGTCCCACCAGCTGGGCCGGGGCCACCTGCAGGCCGGTCTCCTCCTCGACTTCGCGCGCCGCCGTCTGGGACAACGTCTCCCCGACCTGGGCGGCCCCACCGATGGTGAACCACCACCGCGGGGCCGGCATCGTCCCACCCGGATAGGCCGGGTCCGACCCGCATAGCAACAACACAGCGCCCTCGTGGTCGAGTAGCAGTACGCGCGCCGACCTGCGCCTGGTGGCCGGCAATTCCTCGCGGGTTGACACCTCTCCGGCCTCGGCGATCTCGAAATACGTTGGTAGTGAAGCTGTTCCACCTAGACGCAAGAACCGCACGGCGGGGCGTTCACGCAGTGCCAGAGTGTCGCGGACGGCATCATTGTGGAAACGGCGACCCAGCAGTACCCGCGCCTCCGCATCGGCCAACTCGGCGACCAGGGCCACCGGCAGCGAGGCCGGATCAACCCGGGCCAATGCCGCGGAGAGCTCATTTTCGGCCGCTTCGCGAAACGCACGCGACGCCCGCTCCGCGGCGTCGGCCAACGCGGCCAGCCTTGCGCCCTCCGGTCCGACGCCGTAAGCATCGACCGCCACCGCGCGCGCCACCACAGCGCGCCGGGCCAACGCCGAGTCCAGAGCCTGCCATGACAGGTCGTAGCGCACGTGCAACCGATCGAGCCGTGTGGCGGTCTGATACGCCCACAGCCCGATCACCAACACCACCGCCACCAGGACCGTAATTGCGGTCGCCGCGACCCACGGGATCACGTCAACCCCCGCTCGCTTCGCCGCGCATTGCGGACCCGACCTGCACCTTCGCGCCGGTGCCCGCGACGGTCTCGTAAACCCGCATGATCTGCTTGGCCACTACCGACCAGTCGTAACGCTGCACAGATTCGGTCGCGCTTCGGATATAGCCCGTCCGAAGGACGTCGTCGCCGAGGACGTCGACCAGACCCGCCGCCAAGGCCGCAGAATCGTCGACGGCCACCAGCCGTCCAGACCGTCCGTCGTCGAGAACACGCCGAAATGCATCCAGATCACTGGCCACCACCGCGGTACCGGCGGCCATCGCTTCCACCAGGACGATTCCGAAACTCTCGCCCCCGGTGTTGGGTGCGCAATACACGTCAGCGCTGCACATCGCCGACGCCTTCCGGGCATCGTCGACCTGGCCGAGGAAACGCAGGTGTCCGGCCAGCGATCCGGCGTCGGCACGCAGTTCGGCCTCATCGCCGCGTCCCACGATCAAGATCTCGATGTCGGGGAATCGCTCGACCAGTTCCGGTAGTGCGCCCAGCAATACCGCCATGCCCTTGCGGGGCTCGTCGAAGCGTCCGAGGAACAGCACCGTCTTGCCGGAGCGCGGGTATCCGTCGAGCGGCGGGGCCACGGCGAAGGACGCGACGTCCACGCCGTTCGGTATTTCGACGGCATCGCTGCCAAGGGCCTCCATCTGCCAGCGCCGGGCCAGGTCCGATACTGCGATGCGGCCAACAATCTTCTCGTGCATCGGTCGCAGAATCGGCTCGAACACCGAAAGCGTGAGGGATTTCGTCGTCGAGGTGTGGAAGGTCGCCACGATCGGGCCTTCGGCGATCTTGAGAGCCAGCATTGACAGGCTCGGGGCGTTGGGCTCGTGCAGGTGCAACACGTCGAACTGGCCCGCAGCAAGCCACTTTTTCACCTTCCGGTGGGTTGCCGGACCGAATCGTAGCCTGGCCACCGACCCGTTGTAGGGAATCGGGACAGCCTTGCCGGCCGAGACGACGTAGTCGGGAAGCAAAACATTCGCCTCGGCCGAGGCAGGCGCCAGCACACTGACCTCGTGCCCGTGGCGGCGCATCACCTCGGCCAGCTGCAAGACGTGCGACTGCACTCCCCCGGGAACGTCGAAGGAATACGGACAGACCATGCCGATGCGCATCCGGCTCACCCGGTCGCCGGAGGACGGTGTGCGATCGATTTCATTCTTGCCCCGGGTTGTCCCCTGCGCTGCGCCCGTGGGCCCCACCCTCCGACCCGGCGAGCAGACGGGCCCGCCGCTCGTCTGAGAGGTCCGCCAGCCACTGAGGCTGCATCATGTGCCAGTCGGCCGGGTGCGCGGCGATATTGCGGGCGAACCGGTCGGCCAACGCCTGGGTGATCACCGTGACGTCACCCGAGGAGGTGTCCAGCTCCGGATAGACCTTTATGCCCCATCCATCCGGCTCGAACCAGCAGTGCGCCGGCAACAACGCCGCACCGGTTTGGAGGGCCAGCTTCGCCGGCCCCGCGGGCAGCCGTGTCGGCTCGCCGAAGAAGTCGACCTGAATTCCGGTACGAGTCAGGTCCCGATCGGCCATCAGGCAGACCACCCCGTTGCCGCGAAGCCGGTCGCACAGCACATCGAAGGGCGGCCGCTCACCACCAGACAGTGGCACCACCTCGAAACCGAGGCTCTCCCGGTAGGCGAGAAACCGGTTGTACAGCGACTCCGGCTTGAGACGTTCGGCGACCGTGGCGAACGTGCCGTAGTTCTGCGCCAGCCACACCCCGGCCATGTCCCAGTTGCCGCTGTGCGGCAACGCGAATATTGCTCCACGTCCGTCCTCGAGTGCCGACCACATCAGTTCGATGTCCTGCACATGCAAGCGTCTACCCAGCTCCGCGTGATCCATCGACGGCAATCGAAACGCTTCGCGCCAGTATCGGCCGTATGAAGCAAGCGACGCACGAATCAGCGTGGACGGCACCTGCTCGGGCGTTACCCCGATTACCCGGGCCAGGTTCCGGCGTAACTGCTCGGGTCCGCCATTGCGGGCGGCAAACTGCGCGCCGGCGCCGAACGCGTTGCGGACCAGGAATTCCGGAGCCGCGCGCACCAGTCGCCAGCCCGACGCATACCCCCAGTCGGTGAGCTGCTCTCCCCACGACCCCGGGTGCCAGAGCAGGCTCGATCTGGCCGAATTTTGATTCATTCGTCGGTGCTGTCGGGTTGATCGCCGACCTCGAGGATCGGCAGCGGCTCCATCGCCCCGGTCGAGGCGCGCACGCTATGCAGGCGTTGACCCACCGTTACGACACTGGCCACGGCGAGTATCCACATCGCGACGTCGAGCAGCCAGGGCACCGGATAGAACGGAAGGTCGGAAAACGCCGCACCGACGAGAATGATGACGAGCCGCTCCGGCCGCTCGATGAGACCACCGTCGCCGCGCAGACCACTGGCTTCGGCGCGCGCCTTGATATACGAAATCACCTGGGAGGAAACCAGACAGATCATGGTCGCGACGACCAGTTCGGCACTTTCACGCCCGAACGCAGCCCACCAGAGCAGGCCACAGAACACCGCGCCGTCGCTTATCCGGTCGCAGGTTGCGTCCAATACCGCCCCGAATCTAGTACCGCCGCCTCGTTCCCGGGCCATCGCGCCATCGAGCATGTCGGCCAGGACGAAGAAGGCGACGGCCACCGCTCCCCAACCAAGCTGTCCGATCGGGAACAGCGTCAGGGCGCCGAGCACCGCGCCTGCAGTGCCCAGGATGGTAACGGCATCGGGCGTCAGTCCCACCCGCAGCGCGCCCCTGGCCAACGGCCGCGCCAGTTTGGCATAGGCGGCGCGGGTCATCAGATAGAAGTCGCTCACCGCTGGTTTTCCCACTCGGTGGCCAGCAATTGACGGGTGTCCCTAAGCAATTGGGGGATCACTTTGGAGCCGCCGATGACGGTGATGAAGTTGGCATCGCCGCCCCAGCGGGGCACCACATGCATGTGCAGATGCTCGGCCAGGCTGCCGCCCGCCGAATGGCCCAGGTTCAGTCCGACGTTGAAACCGTGCGGCTGGGAAACCGACTTGATGACGCGAATGGCCTTCTGCGCGAACGCCATCAGCTCGGCGCCCTCCTCGACCGTGAGATCCTCGAGTTCGGCCACCCTGCGGTAGGGCACCACCATGAGGTGGCCGGGGTTGTACGGGTAGAGGTTCAGCACGGCGTAGACGAGCTCTCCGCGGGCGACAACCAGGCCCTCCTCGTCGGACATAGTCGGGATGTCGCTGAACGGCTCGGTGGTTGTCGCCCGGCCAGTTTTCATCGGCGCCTCGGCGATGTAGGACATCCGGTGCGGGGTCCACAGCCGCTGCAGATGGTCCGGCCGGCCCACGCCGCGGTCCACTACCGCGTCCTCGGGATCCACCTCAGCCCTCATCCACCGCGTCGAAGGCTATGAGATCGGCAGTGGGCGTGGCGTTCTCCCGCCGCGCCACCCAACCGGCAATGGCTTCGATCGCTTGGCTGCACGGCACGCCGTTGATCTGAGTGCGGTCACCGAACCGGAAGGACACCGCGCCCGCTTCCACGTCGCGGTCACCCGCGAGCAACATGAATGGAACCTTCTGGTTGGTGTGGTTAACGATCTTCTTGGCCATCCGGTCATCGGTGACGTCCACGTCGACGCGGATTCCCCGCCCCCGCAGTTTCGCCACCAACTTCTCGAGGTAGCCGATATGACCTTCTGCGACAGGGATACCGATTACCTGTAGAGGCGCCAACCAAGCCGGGAATGCGCCGGCGTAGTGCTCGGTGAGCACGCCGAAGAACCGCTCGATCGAACCGAACAGGGCGCGGTGGATCAAGACCGGCCGTCGGCGCGACCCGTCTGGCGCGGTGTATTCGAGCTCGAAGCGGTCCGGCATGTTGAAGTCGAGTTGGATCGTCGACATCTGCCAGCTACGCCCCAGTGCGTCGCGCACCTGCACCGAGATCTTGGGGCCGTAGAAGGCGGCACCCCCGGGGTCGGGCACCAACTCGAGCCCCGAGGACTCGGCGACCTCGCGCAGTGTTTCGGTCGCCTCGTCCCACATCGCCTCGGATCCGACCGACTTCTCCGGATCTTTGGTGGACAGCTCGAGAAAGAAGTCGTTCAAACCGTAGTCGGCCAGCAGATCGAGCACGAACTGCAGCAGCGATGCGAGTTCGTCGCGCATCTGTTCGCGGGTGGTGTAGATGTGCGCGTCGTCCTGGGTGAAGCCCCGGGCCCGCGTCAAGCCGTGAACCACGCCCGACTTCTCATAGCGGTAAACCGTCCCGAATTCGAAGAGCCGCAACGGAAGTTCCCGGTAAGACCGGCCCCGCGAGCGGTAGATCAGGTGATGCATGGGACAGTTCATCGGTTTGAGGTAGTAGTTCTGTCCCGGCTTGCGTACCGTGCCGCTCTCATCGAGTTCGGCGTCGACGTGCATGGGCGGAAACATGCCCTCGGCGTACCACTCCAGGTGCCCGGAGGTGACGTAGAGGTGTTCCTTGGTCAAGTGCGGGGTGTTGACGAACTGATAGCCGGCCTCAACGTGTTTGCGGCGCGAGTAGTCCTCGAGCTCGTTGCGCACGATCCCGCCATTCGGGTGGAAAACCGGCAGGCCCGAACCCAATTCGTCCGGAAAGCTGAACAGGTCCAGTTCGGCACCCAACTTGCGATGGTCACGACGCTGCGCCTCCTCGATTAGCTCGAGGTGGCGGTCCAGTGCTTCCTGCGACTCCCAGGCGGTGCCGTAGATGCGCTGCAAGCTCGCGTTCTTCTGGTCGCCTCGCCAGTAAGCGGCAGAACTGCGGGTCAGCTTGAACGCCGGAATGTAACGAGTGGTCGGGATGTGCGGTCCGCGGCACAGGTCACCCCATACCCGTTCGCGGGTGCGCGGATTGAGGTTGTCGTAGGCGGTCAACTCGTCATTGGAACCAGGTGGGCCGACCTCCATGACGTCTGGATCGCCGGATTTGTCGTCGATCAGTTCCAACTTGTAGGGCTCGCCGGCCAACTCGACGCGGGCCTCGTCCTTGGATTCGAACACCCGGCGAGAGAAAAGCTGGCCTTCCTTAACGATCTGGCGCATCCGCTTCTCGAGGGCCTCGAGGTCTTCCGGGGTGAATGGTTCGGTGACGTCGAAGTCGTAGTAGAAGCCGTCGGCGATGGGTGGCCCGATGCCGAGCTTCGCATGCGGGAATCGGTCCTGAACCGCCTGGGCAAGGACGTGGGCGGCGGAGTGTCGAATGACACTGCGTCCGTCCTCGGTGTTGGCGGCCACCGGCGTGACCTCGGCATCGACTTCGGGGACCCACGACAGATCACGCAACCGCCCGCCCGCGTCCCGAACGACGACCACTGCATCGGGGGTCCCTCGGGCCGGCAGTCCCGCGTCGCGGACCGCCTGTGCCGCGGTCATCCCGGCAGCGACCCGGATCGGGACTGCTGGGGCGAAGCTGGCGCCGGCGCTCATCGCGGACTCTCCAATCTGCGGAAATTCGGGTTTATGGGCGGTGGCGGGACACGGTCACGCCGTTGACCGCGACCATGCTATCGGGGTCGGACGTCACGACCCGATACCAATGGGACTATCCAGCCAGGCGTGATCGAACTTCATCAATGCCCCTAGCCAGCTGAACACGCCCAGCACCCATAACGTCACCACCATGATCGCGGTGGTGAACGCCACCCCCAGCACTTTCACCCACAGGCCTTGCTGCCTGAACCAGCCCATGAAGGCGTCGTAGCGGATTCGCGCGTATGCCAGTAGCTTCCGTGCCCATTCGAATTCGGTCGCCAGGATCGCCAGACCGACAAACACGATCGCCCATCCCGGACCCGGGTACGGGATGGCGACGATTCCGGCGGCAAGGACGAGCAGGCCGACCACCGCAACGGTGATGCGATAGCCGAGGTCGACGTACCGGCGTCCGCGCAGCCGGTCCCGCCGGCGCGCCCACCGCCGGGCGATCCCTTGGTCGTCGTGGCTCATGGCTGTCCCGGCTTCAGCTTGACGAACAGGGCGTGCCCTTCCGCCAGCACGTCGCCTCGGTCCACGATTCGGCCGGAGACGAAGATCTTGCGACCCTCGATGGCGTCGATTCCGGCATCAACGCTCAGTTGCCTTTCCACCGGGGCGATGCTGCGGTAGTCGACATGCAGGAAGGCCGTGCGCTGCGGCCGGCCGGCGGTGAGCTTGAACGCGGTGAATCCGAGCATCGAATCGAACAGGAGCGCAACCGCACCACCGTGCGCCGCGCCGTTTCGGCCCAGGTGGTATCGGCGGAATCGTGCGCAGCCGGCGATCCGGCCGTCCTCGGTAACGTGCAGTTCCGCGGGCACTTGCAGGATGTTGCCGCGATTGGGCAGATCCATCCGGCGGCCCGAAGGGGATGTCCACTCATCGGCGTCATAGGGCGCGAGCAGTTGCGACGCCTTCTCGAGCAGATCGGCGACTTCGGTAATCACCTCGTCAGGTGCGTCCGCCGCGCGCGCATGGTCCTGAAGGTCACGGACCGCTTCAACGAACCGTCCGTAGTCCGCGCCACCGCCAGTGGTGGGTTCTGGCCGGCCGAATCCGCCGCCCTCGGGTGCGCCGAGTGTTTCGTCGGCGGATTCGTTGGCGGTCACCCGCCTACCGTATGGGGTTGGCTCAACCGCGGCAGCCGCGGCGCTGCTCAGCGTGTCGCATCAGCGGCCCCAGTTCTTGGCGCCGGGCAAGGGCTGGGCGCGCCGATGTCCGGAGGCGTAGAGGTCCTGACGTGGCACAAGCTGCGCGCATGTGCTCGGTCATTTCCAGCGGTAGCCTGGTGGAACTCGAAAGCCGCCGAGGGACCAGTGCAACACCACAGGATGGTGACCGTGAGCGATCCAGATGAATTGCAGACTGTGCATCTGCGTGTCGCGGAGCTGGTGCAGGGCTTGCACAACCGGCCCGACACCGATTCCGACACTGTGCTCGCCGAGCTCGCCGAACACGCCGCCGTGGAGATCACCGGTGCGCAATACGCCGGGATAACCCTGACGCGGAACGCCAAGACCATCGAAACTCCGGCGGCGACGCATCACTGGCCGCTACTGCTGGACAAGATTCAGCAGCGTCACCTGGAGGGCCCCTGTCTGACCGCGGCATGGGAAGAAAAAACCGTCCATGTCGCAGATCTGGAGACTGATGAACGGTTTCCGAAGTACCGCAAGGACGCGCTTTCCGAAACTCCCATCCGATCCATCATGGCGTTCCAGCTATTCATCGCGGGCGAAACGGTAGGAGCCCTGAACGTCTACTCGGAGCAGCCCGGCGCATTCGGGGCCGACTCCCGAAACCTGGGCTTGATCTTCGCGGCGCACTCGTCGGTGGCGTGGAACTCCGCGCGGCGAGAAGAACAATTCCGGCGAGCGTTGGCCAGCCGGGACTCCATCGGCCAGGCCAAGGGCATGATCATGGAGCGATACGGCGTGGGCGCGGTCCAGGCGTTCGAATTGCTGCGCAAGTTATCGCAGGATTCGAACGTGCCGTTAACCCGGATCGCCTCCGATTTGGTCGCCAGAGCGCAACCATCCAGTCCATAGGGCGGATCGGCACGATTCGACACGCACTAAGGGTTCTCCCACCGGTCGCGCCGATCACTGACGGGTTTCGTTCCTTCCACCAACGCCTTGGGTCCGTCGCCGTTGGTGGCTGGCGCCCCTGTCGAATCACCCTGAGAGGCAGACCACGCGGTGTCGACACAGATGAGGTCGGTCGGCATCGGAATCTCACTGGGTAGCGGCACCGGGAGTCCGGGAATGGACGGCACGGTCAGCGACGGGGGCGCAACCAGGTTCGACAAACCGGTTGCTGCCAGCGGGGTCAGCGGAGCCGCCGGCGCGGGAATCCCCGCGTCGACGGTCGCGGCAGCGCCTGGTACGGGGGCCGGCGGCGGCGGCAGCATCCCCGTGACGGACGTCATGCTGTCCTGGACGGTGCGAAGTACGCCAGGAGGCGTGAGCAGATCAGAAACCGTCAGGGAGCTGCCCGGTGAACCCGGGACCGGCGGTTGCGTCACGCCGGTGGTGCCGCCGATCGACGACGGCGGAACCCCAACCGTCGGCGGCACCGGATTATTCACCGCCACACCAGACGACGACGGCGGAACCCCAACCGTCGGCGGCACCGGATTATTCACCGCCACACCAGACGACGACGGCGGAACCCCAACCGTCGGCGGCGTCAAGCCAGGAATGGAGGCTCCCCCAGGGGTACCGGCAGTGGGTGGGATCGGCGGATTAACGGTTCCAGCCGGGATCGGAGCTCCTGTCCCGCCAGTCGGAGGTGCTGGTGGTGGAACAACCCCAGCTTCACCGAAAATCGGCGCGCCTGGTCCCGGCGCAGGCGGCACGGCGCCAGGAACGGCTGCGCCTGCGGGAGCGCCAACGCCGGGTGTGGGCACTCCCCCAGCCGCCATGGGAAGACCGGGGGTATCGATGGAACCTGAGGCCGACGCGACCGGAGCACCACCGGGCCCGACACCGCCCAAGGCACCCTGAACCGGAGCACCGCCGGACCCGACACTGCCCGCGGCACCCTGAACCGGAGCACCGCCGGACCCGACACTGCCCGCGGCACCCTGAACCGGAGCACCGCCGGACCCGACACTGCCCGCGGCACCCTGAACCGGAGCACCGCCGGACCCGACACCGCCCGAGGCACCCTGAACCGGAGCACCGCCGGACCCGACACCGCCCGAGGCACCCTGAACCGGAGCACCCCCCGACCCACTACCCGGCGGCGTCACCACACCGGACTCACCCACCACCGGAGCCCCAGGCACACCCGTCCCCGGCGGCGTCACCACACCGGACGCTGATTGCAACGGCACACCCGTCCCCGGCGGCGTCACCACACCGGACTCACCCACCACCGGAGCCCCAGGCACACCCGTTCCCGGCGGCGTCAGCACACCGGACGACGACTGCAACGGCACACCCGGAACACCCGACACAGGCGGCGTCACCACACCGGACTCACCCACCACCGGAGCCCCAGGCACACCCGTTCCCGGCGGCGTCAGCACACCGGACGACGACTGCAACGGCACACCCGGAACACCCGACACAGGCGGCGTCACCACACCGGACTCACCCACCACCGGAGCCCCAGGCACACCCGTTCCCGGCGGCGTCAGCACACCGGACGACGACTGCAACGGCACACCCGGAACACCCGACACAGGCGGCGTCACCA
>JBFXJE010000018.1:0-114580 GCA_050175175.1 Mycolicibacterium sp.
AAGTTCTTGAACATGAGCACATTGACCACCCCGACGACCACCTATCCGTGGCGGCCGGATTCCACCTATTTCGCAGCGAACGAGGTTGTCGGCGATGCCCTGATCTTGCAGACCTCCACGGTCGCCGGCAATGTCGACGGTGACCAGCCCGCCGTCCGTGTCGCCTACGTCGATGACGCAGAGAGCGCGGCCTACTACGCGGAGAACGCTGAGATCACCGAGGACGACCCCACTCTGAACGAGGTGGTTGTCCGGACCAAGAAGTTGGCCCGACTGGTCAACCTGTCCAGTGAGCAGTTCCGTCAGGAGATGACCGCCCACAGGTCGCCGAATCCGTTGCCCGCGACCTGGTCCGTAAGGCCGACAATTCCTACATCGCGGACGTGACCAACCCGACGGGTTTGATCAACGTGGTCGACACCGTCTCGGCTGATGCCGGGGTGTACGGCGACCTCGATGATCTGGTCGAGCTGATCGCCACCCTCGAGGTCAATGGGGCGCAACCATCGCACATCGTGCTGGATCCGATGGGCTGGGCCAGCCTTCGGAATCTGAAGATCGGGACGAACTACAACGCAACCCTTTTGGGCGCCGGAACTGAGGATGTGGTGCCCAGGCTGCTGTCCTTGCCAGTCCTGAAGTCGAGATTCATCCCGGCATATCACGGTCTTGTCATCGACCAGCGGGCCGTGGTCAGTGCGATCGGTCCGGTCACCGTCGCCACCAGTGAACACGCCCTGTTCTCCAGGGATGCGGTGCAGATGCGGGCCACGTGGCGGATCGGCTGGGGTGTCACCCGGCCGAGCTGGATAGGGAAGTTCAGCATGCAGCCTGGCTCATAGCCCGGTAAGTTCAGCCCCGGGGGAGGGGACGGTCGGGCCGCCCACGTAACTGGACAAGCGTGGGCGACCCGACCACCACACTGGCCCCCGGATCCTCCCCGGCCGCGCCAGCGCCCCTCACGGCATAGGCGTTCCCCCTACCTGGCGTTTTTCCCCACCACAAAGGTTGGTACAAAGTGTCGGCCCCGGCCAACCCGTTGCGGGTAGCCGGGGCCGAGTTCTGGTTGTCCCTATGCGGTCAGCCAGTCCTGCACGTAGTCCAGGCTGCATCCGATGTTGACACCGGCGGTGATCTGCTCGCCGAGGACGAGGCCACAGTTGTCGGTGTCCAACAGGAAATAGCCGTCGTCGTCGCGCAATTTGCGGAGTCGGTATCCCTCGCGGGCAGCTAGACGGCGTACGCGCTTTTCGTGGGCAGTTGTCATGGTTCCACCTCTCATAGTTCAACGGGTTGCATGCTGCCGTGCCGTGAGAAGTGGGTTGGACCTCTGCACCCTATTGCCTTGACTTGCCGCGACGGTGGGCCGTGAGGCCGCTTCAACCGGAGGTCCGAGGTTCAGGGTAGCGCACATCGGCGGCACCGTAGTTTTTCCGGCCGGATCGCCGCCAAGCACTGATTGGTACGCCCGTACTAGTTTTGTGGGATCATTCTTACGGTGGCGATCCCAGAAGTGGCAGACGGGCCGCTGGCACTAAGCCAGCAGCGGCTCGACGACGCCGTGCACGCGCTGGCCGACCCGATTCCGGTGTGGGACCACGGCACATGCCGGTGGTCGGATTCTTTGTATACCCGTTTGCGGGGCGCGCTGCGCGGCCGTAAAGGCGGCGGCGGGATTCGCATGGTGGCCGGGTCGCGGGCACCATGCAGCGTGGCCGCGTTGGATCTGCTGGTCGCTGTCGACTCCTGCACCGAACGGTGGGAACCCGGTAAGGGCACCGCCGTCGACCGGCTGCACCGATTGACGGGCCGGGGCTGGCGACCGCAGGACAGCGCGACCATGGATGACATCAGTTCGCAGATTGAACGCTGGACGGTCGACGCGGCGAAGTTGGTCGGTGATGCGGCCGTGTCGGTGGCGTTGCGGCTGCCGTGCCCGAGGTGCGGTGCCAGGTTCGCGTATCGGCGCACCAGCGGCGGGGAGACGGTACGGACGGACGCGCTGAAGGTGTCTGAAGACGGCTGCGAGTGCGCGGCGTGCAAGGCGGTGTGGCAGCCCGCCGAGTTTCATTGGTTGGCTCGGCTGCTGGGGTGTGAAGCGCTGCCGTCTGTGTGACTCGGTGTCACGACGGTGTCACAACTCATGCCGAACACCCGCGCACATGCGCGGACGGCCATTGAACTGCTTACGCTGCTAGACAGCCATATTGCGGATACCCACGGACACCCAAGGACGGGTACTGATGGACTCATAATCCATTGGTCGCGGGTTCGAGCCCCGCCCGCCCCACTGCCCACTGCCCACTGCCGAGAACATCCGCGTCTTCATGTTGCTGGTTCTTGGCCGCCCCGTTGATGCACGTCGTTCAGGAAGTCATCCACCTCGGCCGTGTACTGACCAGGTGCACCCAACTCGGTGTTGATCTGTTCGTGGGTAAGGTCTTTCGGCAACACCTCAACCGTCGTCCCGAATGACCGGGCCACGGCTGCAAAGGCTTCGGCTTGGTTACACGTGGGGCGGCGGCTCGAGCAGACGATCAGAATCGGCTCGGTGCCTTGATGCAACGCCGCCAAAGGTGAAACCTGTTGCCAGTACTCCGGGTCGTTGCCGAAGGCCCGGCGGAACACTGCGGACGGGTTGTCCTGCATCTTCGCAACGAGGTCCAGTGCGTCGACGTCCAGCACCACCGTGCCCTGCCAGGGCCGAAGGTCCGGGTAGGCGTCACGCTGGGCGGACACCAGTGCCACCAGATGCGCTCCCGCCGAGTGACCCATCACCACAATGTTGTCCGGGTCACCGCCCCAGTCAGCCGCATGTGCCTGAACGTAGGAGATCGCCGCAGCCACGGCGTCTGCCTGTGCGTCGGGATTGTGTGTCGGCAACATCGGATAGTTGATGGAGACGAAGATCTTGCCGTTCGAGACGAAGTGGTCGACCTTGTTGTTCACCAGGCCGGGATTCGCCTTGTCGCCAATGACCCAGCCGCCGCCGTGAACCATCAGCACCACCGGAGCGCTCGACGACTGGCGGGGAGCGTAGACGTCGAGCTTTTCGGCGGGCAGCGGGCCGTAGGCGACATCCAGGTGCGTCGTGACGCCGCCCGGGAACCCGGCCCCCTTTTTGCCGTCCTGCCCTCTGGTTCCCAGCAATCCCCCTCTCCCGCCGATGCCTCCATTTCCTGCGATACCACCGGCTGCCAATGCAGGCCCACCGTCGCCGCCCTTACCGCCACTGCCGACGAAGGTTCCTCCGGCGCCGCCGTTGCCGCCATCACCGCCGGGCACACCGTTGCCGCCGTTGCCGCCCCGACCGAAGAAGCCTGCCGATCCGCCGCTACCGCCGTTCCAGCCGTTGCCCCCGTTGCCCCCGAGTAATCCGGCCTTACCCCCGTCGCAAGCTATGGTGCCGGTGCAGGTGGTGGCATCCCAACTGAAACCGTCACCGAATAGCAGCCCCGCGTTGGGGTTCTCGGCGGTGCCGTCACCGAATAGCTTGAATCGAGTGGCCTCAGCGTTGGCTTCCGCGGGTGGGTTGGCTTCCCCTTCACGGCGTACCAATGCTGCCCCCCACATCAACGGCGCGACCTCCGGGGCGCTGGGGCCGTTTTCGCGGGCTGTGTGATTCAGGCCCAGCCACGAGGTCAGCAACGACGGCAATCGGCTCAACGAGTTCCTGGATTCGGACACCGACGCTTCCGGCTCCATGGCCCGGACTTGTGCACTGGCGTTCGACTGGGTCGACAACATCGAGGCATCGTTTGTGGGCGAATCCGGTTCTGCCGCTATAGCCACCCAATCCTGTTCGGTTGGCTCTACTGCCGGTGCAGATTCGCCCTCGTCTACCGAATTCGACCCCGAGTATTCGGTTTGGCTTGAAGAACCGCGCGAGCCGTCAACGGCCCCCCGGTCCAAAGCTGAGGCTGGACTGGCGAGGGGCCCCGCACGTTCGTCAGCGTCGACGACGTCGTCGGGAACCTCGTCGGCACTAACCCGCTCGGTATCTGAGTCTGCGGTGCCGCCATCATCCATCGATGCGTCGTTTTCGGACTCCAGCGACGAACCAGCGGTGGTCGACGGTGGTGACAAGGAGTCCGACTCGACGCTCGCAGAAGGGGCGCTCGAACCGGTGGTATCGGCAAGTGCTGCGCCGGGTACGGAGGCCATCGCGGCCCCAATCCCCAGAGCAACCGCTAGGGTGCCAACTCGACCCACGTGCGCGGCATGACGATTCGAACCCGAGGACCGTCGATTTCCACGCCAACCTGCTGGTGCTTGTGTCGAATCCATCTCCCGGCCGCCTCCCGTCGCGTGATTCCGCCGGCAACACCTGGAACCGCACCCAGGTGTGTGACGATAATCACTGCAGACGACGGTAATCGAGTCCCGCTGGCCACTGCAACGATCAGCTTGGTTGCAATCTCATTCTCTAACAACCAAAGCGGACCGCCCGTGCGCCCCACCCATGCTGATTTTCACCAAAAGAAGCCGCAGTTGCCCTTATGGGTTCTCGTCGGCGCCGAGCGCCTCGCTTCGGCCCTGTGTAATGGGGTGCTGTGAACCGAGGTGCTCATCTGGTTGGGGTGTGCCCGGCCCGCGTTGCTGCCGTAGTTTCCATTCGTCTGTACCACGCTGTTGACTTGCTGGGGCTGGGTATGAGTGGGGAAGCCGCTGACGACGGAAGCGGCAGCTGCGGGGGCGGTCAGGGTGACGATGCCCGCCAGGGCGATGCCTGCAGCCGCTGTCACCATTCCAACCTTCTTCATTGCTTACCTCTCATTGCGGCTTACCGACGGGATTGCCCCGCGGTACGCAGATATCACAGCAGCGTTTGCTGATCTGGTCCAACGAACGTTGTTAATAATTTTCATCTCCAATGCAGATGACATGACCGCGCCCCCGACGAGGCAGAGGCTCATGCTTTGCCCTAAAGCCCGGCACCGGTTTTTCCGGATAGTCACCCAGGCCCATCTGGATGGACCAAAATCAGGTATCAAGGATCGGCGCCCGGAGCAGGTTTCCGGTCGCCGCCCAACCCATCACGCTTTTAGGACGTGCCAGTGACCGAGAGCGACCTCAACGATCCATCCCATGTGGGCGGCTCGCTCACCGTCGTTGACGGCGTCTACGTGGCGTCGCTGTCGCGGCCCGCGTCGGCCAACGCGATCGACCGGATTGCCACCGAGTTCCTGTTCGAGGTGATCGGCCGAACCGAACAGGACGGCGACGCCCGGGCTTTGATCCTCACCGGAGCCGGGCAGAAGTTCTTCTGCGCAGGGGGCGACCTGCGGGAGTATGTCGGCTCCCTCGACACCACCGGCCTGGGCGCACAGTTCGCCCGAATGCGTTCGGTATGCGAGCAGCTGTCCCGACTGCGGGTGGTGACTGTCGCCGCGATCAACGGAATCGCGGTGGGCGGCGGGGTGGAGTTGGCGTTGAGTTGCGATTTACGGGTGATGGCCGAAGATGCCACGGTGCGGCTGAACCAGCTGCAACTGGGGTTGGCGCCGGGCTGGGGCGGGCACCGACCCCTGGTTCGGGCCGTCGGGCCCAGCCGGGCGCTGGAACTGCTGGTCTCCGGCCGCACCCTTGGTGCCGCCGAAGCTCTTGAAATCGGGCTGGTGCATCGGGTTGCCGAGGATGCTGTCGAATCGGCGCTGGAGCTGGCCGCGTTGGCGACCGCCGGCGGCCTCGACGCCTACCAGACGGTGAAGCGCTTCATCCGCGACGCTCACCTGACCGCAACCGACGAGGTGATCACGCGAGAGCAAGAGGAATTCCTGGCACTCTGGCCACCGAAGAGTCAGATGATTCCCGAGTCCATCGCCCAGAAAATCGCGGTCGGAGGTCGGCAATCCGGAGAACCAGAACCCACCGGGCGTGCCGATCTGAGTGAGCCGTCCCAGAGCCGGAGTAGGAGATGACGATGAGGTTGAGTAACCGCGTGGTGCGCTCCCGATGACCGACGGTGAAATAAAACCTATGCCCCTGAAGGGGATCCGGGTGCTCGATTTCTCCCAATTCCTCGCCGGCCCGCTGTGCGGAGCCCTGCTGGCCGACCTGGGTGCCGAAGTCATCAAGATAGAACGTCCCGCCACCGGTGACCCCTATCGAGGGTCCGGTCCGCCGTTCGCCGATGGCATGGGTGCCCCATTCATCGCGGTGAACTACGGCAAACGGTCTATCTGCCTGGATCTCGAGGACGAGAACTCGCAGGACGCCGTCGCCGCCCTGGTGCGCGGAGCCGACATCGTGATCGTCTCCTTCCGACCCGCGAGTCTTCGCAAACTGAATCTGGAATACGACGCACTCCGTCGACATCGCCCGGATTTGATCTACTGCGCGATCTCCGCCTACGACGACAACGGCCCGATGGCAGAAACCGGGGGCCTGGATCTCATCGTCCAGGCGGCCAGCGGGCTGATGAGCGTCACCGGGGACAGCGACGGTACGCCGATGCGATCCGGTGTCCCGATCACCGACTACGGCACCGCCCTTGTGGCTGCGTTGAATACGATCGCCGCGCTGCGCAATCGCGACCTCACTGGCAACGGATGCAAGGTGAACGCCAGCCTGTTCGGCACGGCCGCACTGTTCGGCAGCGTCGCGCTCGTGCACGCTCAGCTGGCCGGGGAAGATCAGCCTCGATCCGGGAACGCGCATCCGCACATCGCGCCGTACCAGCTGGTCCGAACCCAGGACGGATACCTGGCAATCAGCGCGGCCACGCCGAGCAGTTGGTCGGCGTTGTGTGCGGCGCTGGACCTCCGCCATCTGGAAGACGACGACCTGTTCGCTTCCAACGCCCTCCGGATCGCCCACCGGCAAGAATTGATTGCCGTCCTTGAAGAGAAATTCACGACCCGGCCCACCGCGGCATGGGCCGACATCTTGGACCGTGCCGGCGTCCCGTGTGGCCCGGTCAACAACTACACGACGTTGCTCAATGAACCGAATTGGTTGAGTCACATGCCGACAAATCAGTTCGAGGTAGACGGCCGGGACATCTTGGTGCCGCACATGCCCGCGTTCTGGAACGGCGCCCCCGTCCGTGTCGACAGCAAGTCCGTGGCCCCACACCTGGGCGCTGACACCGAGGCCGTCCTGGCCGGGTTCGGCCTCGACGGCGACGAACCGGTACCCGGCGACGAAACGGTACCCGGCGGCCGCTGAGCGCGGGCGAGTCGCCGCGTGCTGTCTAGCCGAGCGCGCGGCTCGCGTCGACCCGGCTGGCGAACAGCTCGTGAAGGTATACCTCAAGATTTGTGTACCCGTATGCCGAGAGGGTCACTCCGTTGTGGTTGGCGACATTGGGATTCAAGCCTTTGGAGATCTCCCAGACGTCGGGCATGCCGTCGTTGTCGCTGTCCTGCGGCGCCGCCGGCGCCGCTCCGGAATAGGCCGGGCGGAGGGCATCGTTGGCGGGGTTGGTGCTGGGACTCGCCGAGGAAATGGTGTTCTGGGCGACGGATTGCATCAGACGGATGTCCATCGGATCGCGGGGCCAGGCACCGGCGGTGTTCAACAGCACAGTCCGCAGCAGATCGGTGGGCGTGTAGGAGATGCTCGGGAAGGCATGCCGTGACGTGAGTTTTTCTGCTCGGTGTGTGGAACTACTGGGTGTGGTCGAGGCAAAGTCGTTACAGCAGTAAAAGAGGTCGTAATCCGAGCGGGTCGGATATCCGCTCATCTGGTTTCCGTTGACGTAGAGCCGGTTACCGGCGACCCGCAGGATCTGGTCGTCGAACATCCCGTATGGGAATTGATTCCCGACCCGGAAATAGTTGTTGACCGCGTTGATGTTCCAGTAGATCGGATACGGGTTTCCCAGGCTGTTGGTGACGACGTTGGTGTTCGGGCTCAGGGCGATGAAGAAACGTGGATCCCAATACAGGTTGTTGGACAACTCCAGGTTCATTCTGGAGTTTGCCGCCGCCAGCGACTCACGGCTTCCCTCGGGTAGGCGCCCTTCGATCCGGTTGAAGACGTTGTGATGAAGCGCGATGTTGTCCAGTTGGAAACCATGAGCGGGGTTGGAGTAGTTCATCAACACTCCGCCGTAAAACGAATGGCCGCCCAGTGTTTCGGCAAGTATCGAGTTCTGGATGGTGATGTTGTTCGAGTAGGAGATCTCCACCGCTTCGTCGGTTGCGTTGCCGATCGATACATGGTCGACGATGGCATTGCGGGTGTAGCGAAGGCGCAAGCCGTCATCGCTGGGTCCTCCCGATCCCGGGCGGATCCGGATGTGCTGAAGAATCCAGTTCTCGGCGAAATCGGACGGGGCCCGGACGGTCTGATCCTGATAGGGGGTTTCGTCGGTGACAAACCCGCGGATCGTGATGCCGCCAGGGGAGGTGTGGCCGGCAATGGTCACATCGCCGTTGCTCAAATGAATTTGCGCGTCGATCACGCCACTGACTTTGAACAAGATGTATTTCGCGCCGGGTTGGTCGACCGCCCACTGCAGCGAACCCACCCCGGAGGCATTGGTATTGGTGACGTAGACCACGCTGCCGCCGCGCCCACCGGTTGCCGAAGCGCCGAAGCCCTCGGCTCCCGGAAAGGCTGCCAGTGCGCCGGGAGCAGGCGGGGGAGTAGGAGGCGGGGTGGGGGGCGGCGTCGGCGGGGGGGCGGGCGGCGGGGTCGGTGGTGGCTGCACCGCTGCCGGGGCTATCGACACCGTCACCGCCAGGGCGGTTGTTCCGCCGTGGCCGTCGTTGACGGTGACGGTGAAGGTGTCCGATTTGGTCGCTGCGGTGGCGGTGGAGGCCGCGGCGTTCTGCCGTGCGCTCTCGGTCGGGGTGTAGCTGAACCCGCCGGCCGCCGAAATGGTCACCGCTCCCTTGACTGTTGTGGCGGGCCCGCTGTACGTGAGGGTGTCGCCATCGGCGTCATCGGCCTGGACGGATCCGACCACTACTGCGGTGACTGAATTAGGTTGTCCCACAGTTGCTCTGGCGTTGGTGGGCGCCGTATTCCTGGGCAGGATCGAGAAGGTCAGCGGAATCGTGACGGCTGCGCCAAGCGGATCACTGGCTTCCACGGTCGCGGTGTCGGTGGTTGTTCCCGGCGCTCCGGTAGCTGCGTTGTGGCGGGCGGGGGCGGTCGGTGTGTAGGTGAATGTTCCGTTGCCGCCGAGGTTGAGGCTCCCCCGCGCCGGGGCCGACACGACGCGATAGCTGACGGCGCCGCCTTCGGGGTCGGTCGCATGCAGCGAGCCGTTGATCGCGCCGGTGCTGGAACTGGGTTCGCCGAATGTCGGAATGCCGGCAGTGGGCGCAGAGTTGGGCGGACTCGGGGCAATGGTCACCCGCACGGTGAGCGTTCTGGCGGCACCGTGACCGTCATCGACGGTCACCTTGAACTTGTCGGAGTCGGTGTACCAGGTGGAGGCGGCCCGCTGGCGCGCGGCGAGCGACGGGGTGTAGGTGAAGGTGCCGTCCGACTTGATGTCGACCGTACCGTTGGAAGGCGTGGCGGCCGAGTAGGTGAAAGTGTCGCCGTCCCGATCGGTGCCGCTGACCCGGCCGGTGACCAAACCGCTGACCGGGTCGGGCCGGGCGACGCTGGACCTGAGCCAGGCGGGCGCGTTGTTGGCTGGGCGGATCGCCACCGTCACCGGAACCGAGGCGACACCGCCGCGGCCGTCGCTGACGGTGATGGTGAACGTATCGGTGGTATGCGCCGACGTTGCGCCGGTGGCTGCAGCCGCGTGCCGGGCAGCAGCGGTGGGGGTGTAGGTGAACGAACCCCACGAGGAGACGGTGACTTTGCCCGCCGCCGTCGTCATGCCGGTGTAGGTCAGCCTGTCGCCGTCGGCGTCGGTGGCGGTGATCCGGCCGTAAACTCTGCCGCCCCACCAGCTGGGCGCGCTCTGCCGGCTCAGCGACGCCGACGGCGCGGCCCCGGCCACCGCGGCGGCGACCGCGGTGGATTCCCGCCGGGTCGCGGCCGCGAAAACCCCAGGTAGCGTGGGGGTTATCGAATCTGACGGTATCGAACCTGACAGTGCGGCCGGTGGTGATGCAGACGCCGCGGCAGACGGAGTGGCTGTCGTTGTGGACGCATTGCTTCGAATGAGCACCTCTTCCTCCGGCGCACGCAGGTCGAGTGCCGCGGTGACCGGAGCTTGTGCGCCGTCCGACTCGGCGCTCGACGTCGGCTCAGTGAGGTTCGAGGAATCAGTGAGGTCCGAAGCATCAGTGACATTCGAGGCGCCGGCGACGTTCGAGGAATCAGAGAGAACGGCCCACTCCCGGGACGGGTCCGGGTCTGCGTCTGTCGCGCCCTTTCGCGAACCGCCCACCATCCCCGATCGTTCGTCGACGCCTTCGCTAACGGTCTCTGCCTCGACCGAGTCGTCGGGAGCGCCGTCCGCGTCCGGTGGTGCTGCGTCGTCGGACTGCATCCTTGATCCGGACTCGTCAACCCCTGTCGTGGCAGCTCGGCTAGAGGGCGCAGGTCCATTTGCGTCAGAAGTGACCGATGACGACGGCTGTGAGTCACCCGCACCCTCATCGGCCTGCGCAATGCCGGCGCCCGTGAGTGCGGCAGCGCCGATACCGAGGCCGATCGCTCCCGCTTTGAGCCACGCGTAGGGCTCGAGCCTGCGTGAATTCCGTATACGACGACTGCTCTTCTTGACCATATCCAGATTCCCCAAATCTGGTCGGCTGTGCAGCGATCGCACATGCAGGCCTTCGGCGCTGAAAGTGCAGTCATCGTACCGCCGGATCCCGCCCGCCGGAAGCGAAATCAAGATCTACATCCAGATGACGGCCTTTTCCGATTCCCGGGGGGCCGCCAGCGGATGGCCCGCGCCTAGCAGGTTGCCGGTAATGGTGCTACAGAACCGGTACATCGGCAGGTCGAAGATGCGGTTGCACATCGGCCGCTCGATGAAGTAGCCCAGCCGTTCCGCCACGATGAAGAACAACATCACCAGCAGTCCCAGCACCAGGCTGATGGGCTCAAGTTGGGCGTCGAAACGGTTGAACGCGACAATCGCAAAGAACCATGTCATCGCCCGGATGAACAGGTCGTAATGGACCGGGACCGGCTGATTGCGAATGCGTTCCAGTCCGCCCTGCGACGCAGCGAGCGTGGTATTCACCGACATCAGCATCACCCTTGCCTGAAAGTCGATATGGCCGCCCGCCGAGAGCGTCTGAACGTCGTGTGCCTGGAGGTTGAGCAGATCGGTGGCGGACGCCTGCGGCGGGTCCTCGCCGGTGAGCTCGACGACGCCCGGCGGGGGAGCGACGCCCCGCAATTCGGCTGCCAGTTTCCATGCGTAGCGAACCTGACGGCGTCTCATTCGATCCAAGGTTGCCGACATGCTCGGGTTCCCGGAATCGACGGATGTCAGGTTGTTGTGCCAGGCTCGCGAGTCGTTGATGATGGCGCCCCACAAGGTACGGGCTTCCCACCACCGGTTGTACGCGGTCGTATTCCGGAAGCCGATGAAGATCGAGGCGGCGATGCCCAGAACGGACAGCGCGGCCACCGAGTTCTCCATCTGTATGTCGTCCGGGACCGGCAGCAGCAGGGCGGCAACCACCGCCATCGCCAGGACGTCGTATTTCAGCTGCCACGCCACGACCCCGACAACCTTGAGGGGGCCGACTCGACCCACGCTGCGGATCATCGTGAGCTCCGGAAGATCACCCGTTCACCGCTGGCCAGAACGTGAGCAGCCAAATCGGCAGCGGATCAGTCACCATCCGACGCTGAGAACGACGCTGAGGACGCCGACGATGACGTCGAGGATGACGAGGACGACGCAGAGGTTTCTGCCGCCGAGCCGTTTCCGTCGGTGTCGCCCGTGTCCGGTGTCGTGTCCGAGCCGCCACGGGCGTCGTCATCGGCTTGGCCGGTGGCGCCAGACTCCGCCGCGTCGAGCTCGGCCGCCGATTCGGCTTCGGAATCATCCTCCGACTCGGTCACGGACTCGTCCAGGTTCGTGGCACCGGACTCCTGCACCGGCTCATCGACGGAATCGCCGGCTGATCGACCGGCATCTTCGTTGGACCCGTCGACCCCTTCGCCGGTCGACTGGCCACTCGTCACCCCGGTGGCGTCGTCGGCCTCCTCACCCACCGTTCCGGTTTCGGCGGGCAACGGGGTCTCTGCTGTGGTTCCGGAGCCTTCGGGTGCATCGGTACCGTCGGTCGATGCGGTATCGGTCGCCTCGGTCCCATCGATCCCCGGATCGTCGACGGTCGGGGCCGCCGACGATGACGCCGACGCCGACGCGAGGCCGGGCAGCGGGAAGTCGGGTAACGGCGGCAACGGAATCGGGAACCAGCCGAATGTCACGATGTAGGTGATCTCGTCCGATATCCCCTTGATGACCCCGTTGGCTGCAGTGTTGAGCATGGCGCCGATGCCATCGATCCAAACCGTGGGATTCAGCGGGTCGTTGACCACCGGATCCAGGAAGTCGTAGACGAAGCTGTCGACCGTGGGCAGGACGAAGTCCGGGTACCAGATATAGATCTGATCGGAGATCAGATACCCGAACGGAAGCCAGTTGATCAGCCAGGGGCCGAGTTCCAGCGAGACGTAGTTGGCCCAGTACCTCGAGACCGAATAGACCGCGTCGATGACGTCCGAGGCCGCGTTGTTGGCCACCGGGCCCTCGACTGTGGCACCGCCAGCGACTTCGCTCCCGGCCCTTGCCGCCGCTCCCGCACCCGGCGCCGGTGCCGGTGCCGGTGCGATGGTCACGGTTCCCGGGTTCTCGTGATCGGCGAACGTGACCGTGACTACCCGCCCGTTGGCCACCGGGGTGAGTTGCTCGATCAGTGCCAACGCGGAGTCCAGATCCTCTTCCGAGGGATGTTCCACGGGCGCGCCCGAGGCATCCGGGACGATGTCGGCGGCAAATGTTGCCGGGCGCACCACTTGGATGGTCCGCATCGACTCCGGGGGCACCGACGCGGTGACGGCCAGCGCACCCAGGCTCAGCGCTGCGGCGCCGGTCGTCAGCGCCGCGCGTGTTGAAGCATTCATTCGGATCCCGCCTAGCTCCTGTCTATCCCGACTAGACCAACTTACGCGGCTCTCAGCCGGTATGCGGTATTTCGTGTCGCGACACGAATGTGTTGCTCGGCTGCTATTGTGCGGCCCCCGTACCCTTCGACGATGACCACGATCGATCCCGAGCAGCTGAGCACCTGCCTGCGGGTGCTTTCCCAGGTCGAGAACCTGCCTCCGGACCACCCCGATGCCGTGGCGGTACGTCGGGCCACGGCCGGCATCTTCAAGTCGGTGAAGCTGGCGCGTCGCAAGGCTAGACGCGATGCGGTGACCGAAGCCGATCGGGCTGTCACCGCCGCCACCGCCACCGGCGCTCCGGGTCGCATCGATGACGAAACCCGTGGCGTGCCGTTGGTGTCGAGCGCGGCCGGAGCCAGCGCGGGGACGTTGCTGCGGCCACGAGCCTGCTACATGTGCAAGGAGCGCTACTCGGTGGTCGACGCATTCCATCACCAGCTCTGTCCGAAGTGCGCGGCCTTCAACCGGATGAAGCGCGATGCCCGCACCGATCTGACCGGCCGCACCGCCCTACTGACCGGGGGGCGAGCCAAGATCGGGATGTACATCGCGCTGCGGCTGCTGCGGGACGGTGCGTACACCACCATCACCACTCGGTTCCCCAATGATGCGGTGCGTCGGTTTGCGGCCATGGCCGACAGTGCGGATTGGCTGCACCGGCTGCGAGTGGTGGGAATCGATCTGCGCGATCCTGCGCAGGTGGTGGCACTGGCAGACAACGTCGCTGCGCAGGGTCCGTTGGACATCCTGATCAACAACGCTGCCCAGACGGTGCGGCGTCCGCCGGGTTCATACGCCGCTCTGGTCGAGGCGGAGCGCACGCCGGCACTGGAACTGGACATGGTGGACGTCATCACGTTCGACCATGTCGGCGACGTCCATCCGACCGCGCTATCGGCAGGTTTCGCCGTACACCAGGTGCCGCGCCCGGTCACCGAGCTGGCACTGGTCGCGCGAAGCGCTTCGCCGGAGCGGATCGCCGCCGGCACCGCTATCGACGCCGGCGGCTTGTTACCGGACACCAGCGCGGTAAACAGCTGGACGCAGCGTGTGCACGAAGTAGACCCGCTGGAATTGCTGGAGGTACAACTCTGCAACCAGACCGCACCGTTCATCCTGGTGAGTCGGCTGCGCCCGGCGCTGGCGGCGTCGCCGGCGCGGCGCAAGTACGTGGTGAACGTCTCGGCGATGGAGGGACAGTTCAGTCGTGGATACAAAGGGCCAGGCCACCCGCACACCAACATGGCCAAGGCGGCTCTGAACATGCTCACCCGCACCAGTGCGGCCGAGATGTTGGAGAGCGACGGAATCCTGATGACCGCTGTCGACACCGGATGGATTACCGACGAACGCCCTCATCCCACCCGCCTCCGGCTGGCCCACGAGGGGTTCCATGCTCCACTCGACCTCGTCGACGGTGCGGCGCGCGTGTATGACCCCATCGTGCGCGGCGAGGCCGGCGAAGACTTGCACGGCTGCTTCCTTAAGGACTACGCGCCCAGCAGCTGGTAGCGAGGAACTTGAACCGGCGTGGGTCCTTACGCCGCCCGGTCACCAGGACAGCGGGGTCTCTCGCACTGCGAGATCAGGACGGTTGAGCAGGATCGCCGCCAGGTTGTAACCGGTCATGGATGCTCCGGCGGCACGGCCGTAATCCGAATGCCCGGAGGCGCCCGTCTTGGATTCATACCCGGTCAGCGGAGTGACTCCGGCATCTGTCTCCAAATGCTGAAACCGGAATCGAAGCCGGCCGTCGCAATTGATGATGTCGTTGGGGTCTGACCCCCAACCGTGGTACGGCGCCAGGGCGCCGATTGCGTTTATCGGGTCATCACGGGCGGACATCACGAAGAAGTTGCCGTCGTTCATGCCGAGATCTGCCGGAGTATCAGCTTTGAACCCCGGCGATCCGTACAGAACGACGTTGTCGACATGGTTGCTTGCGCCGTCCTGAAGGGCGATGCCGGTGGTCAGTGAGCCGTAGGAATATCCGAATAGTGCGGTGCTCTGAGGGTGGTTGCCGGTGGCGGCATCGAGGTCGCTCAGGAACTTGGTGAGCTCGGTGGCCCCGGCCCGAGCGAGGTCATCGCTGAGTACCGAGAGATGGCCGAGGTTGAGCGGGGGCTGATACCCGGTCCACGCCACGGTGGCGATGTTCGGGCTGGCGCCAATGAGCTCGGCGACTCGGGTGGCCTCGGCACGCAGTTCCGCGGCCTCGGCCGTCATGCGGACGATGGTTTCCCGGGTGCTGCCCGACACCCCGGGCGTGGTCACCGATACGTGGTCTGCGGTGAAGGGGTCCCCCACAGCCGTCGCTGCGTGGATCATCTGGGACGGGTCGGCGGGCCTCTCGAGATAGACCAGTCGTGAGGCGGGCACCGCGAGGGCTTGGTAGATCGCGGTGACATCGGCCAGGCGGTCGATCTTCGCCGGGCCGCCGGGAAGCAACTGATACTCGCGCAGCATGTCCAGGAGCATGGCCCGGTTTGCCCGGTCGACCTGGTCGATATCGCCCGACGACATGTCCGTAGCGCGCCGCTCCGCGCCATCATCGGGGCCGACGCTCGCAGGCGCCCCAGGCGTTTCCTTGAAGACGAGGGAGGTGACCTCGCGGTACCCGTCGCCGACCGCACGGATCTCCCGTCCGGTGGCGGCAAGGTCGTCGTGGGCTGCCCGAATGATGGTGCCAAGGCCGGCACACGCTCTAGTTACGATCTGGGCGAGCATCGTCTCGCGGTGCGGACCGAGCGGAATGCCGGCAGCGGCGGCGAATACCCAGCCGCGCAGCAGGTCGAGTTCGTCGCGGCCAGTGCCGACGATTCGCGCGGATCGATCGACCAACCCGGCAATTCGTGCGTCGAGGTCGGCGACACCGCCGATGGCCGATAGGTAGCGCGAGCTACTGGCCGTGTATGCGCTGGTTGCCGAACCAGACCACACCCCTTCGGGCGCCGCGCCCGCAAATTCGCTGCTCAATGCCCGAAGCTTCACGCTGCCGTCGAACGTGGATCCGCTGTGCGGCGTACCGTCGCCAAAGGTGCGCCGTGCCCGGGTCGATGCCGCGTCGAAGGCGCTGAGTGCGTTCAACTAGGCAGCTCCGCCACCCGTCAATTATCGCGCGCCTGGGACCAGGTCGGCCCGGATGTTGTGGCGGGGCGCCGGCCGGCGTTACCAACCCGTCGAGCCGGGGATGCCTTTGAACGGTCCGGTGACCCAACTGGTGACCCATCCGCCGTAGAAACCGCCCGGTTGTGGCAAGACATCTTCTCCGTTGACGGTGCACCGGTCGACCAGCGCCGCCATGACCGCGATGGCTCCGGCGATGGCGGCAAACGGGGGTGTCGGGCTCAGGTAGGTCCAGGCCGCCCGCGCGGCGCTTGCGGTCGGTGTCACCAGGTCGAAATAACTCGCCTGCCCCTTCCACTCACACCATGACGATCCGGTGGCTCGGCGTAGGACACCGCTGCTGAAGCATGCCCGCGGCAGGTAATAGGTGGGCGGGTGGCTGGTCTCCAAGACCCGCCACGCCCGCTCGGTCTCGGCGATCACTCGACCACCGAGTTCGACGGTGATCGAGCCGGCGAATTCTTCCAGCAGAGGGGGGCGGGGATAGTCCCACACCGATTCCTGCCCGACACCGGGCTTGTCCGGAACAGGGGTCATTCTTGGTGTGGTTTCTCGGCAACCCGCGACTTGACCGCTTGGCTGGACAGATCCGTCGAGGCGATGAAATCGTCGATCAGATCAACCACCTCGGTGGGGCGCTCCACATGAGGAAAGTGGCCGACGCCCTCGAGCACCTCGAGGCGACACCCCGGCCGGGCATCGCGCACGGCATAGCCGTGATCGATCGGGATGATCCGGTCCTGATCGCCCCAGATGATCATGGTGGGAACCTCGGCCGTCAGATGCAGCCTGTTCAGTGCGCTCACCGATTGGCCCCGGTAGTCCACCACCGAGCGCAGCGTCCTGAGGAACGCCCGGCGGGTCTGGGAATCGGCCAAAGATGAATAGGCGCTCCACATTTCGGCTCCGCGGGGGGATTGAATGCCACCTGCGGCGAACCACGAGCGCAGCTTGTTGCCCGCAGTCACCACCGGCGGCAGCGCAATGGCGGGCAGGATCAGCTCGGCCCCCGGAGCGGAAAGCAGGCGCAGAGTCCACCCCACATCCGGGCCGAGGCCACCGCTGCTGATGAGCACCAACCGCCGGCAGTAATCGCGATGCTGGTACGCGAATTGCATCGCGACACCGCCACCGAGCGACTGGCCGATGATCGACGCACGGGGAATGCCCAGCTCGTCCAGAAGATCCCGCAACAGGACCGCGAATGCGCCGAGCGAGTAATCGCTGCGGGGTTTGGCAGACTGGCCATGGCCCAGCAGATCCGGTGCTATTACCCGGAACTTCTTCGACAGCTGCGGTATCACCGCGCGCCACGTCTCGGAGCTTCCTGCCATTCCGTGGATGAGCAGGAGTGCTTCGTCGCCGTCGCCGGCGTCCCGGTAGGCGACGCGATCGCCGTGCAGGTCCAGGAATTTCATCTCGCTCATGTGCTGGCGTCTCCTTCGGCCAATGACCCTATGGTGACAGACGGCGGGAATCGCGCGGTGTCCAGCTACGGGCATACCCACGAGCGGCGTCGATCACTGCAGTTCACAGGGCGCGCGACTCTCCATTCGGTATGGATAGGGTCAGTGCGCCGCCCATACGTCTTCCAGATAGCGATTCCCGGCGCGTTGTCCCTCGAGCCACGCCACCGCCTCCTCGGCGGTCACTCCGGTGTGTTGTTCATAGATCTCCGCGAACGCATCCCGCAGCGCGGGCGCGACGGTGCCCGCACCGCCGCACACGTAGGTGATTCCGCCTCGGTCGATCATCTCCAGAATCTGCTGGGCGTGGATGCGAACGGCATCCTGCACCCGTGACCCGTGCTTGATGCGTGAGTACGCGGGCACGATATTGACGATCCCATCCGCCTCGAACTGCCGGATTTCGTCCTCATAGATGAAATCCGAGTCAGGCAGGCGGCATCCGTAGATCAGCAGTGACGGTCCGAGGTCGGCGGGATCACCCTGCGCAGCCCGTTCCTGCAGGAATCCGCGGAATGGCGACAACCCGGTGCCGGTGGCAATCATGATCATCGGCGTCGCGGGATCGTCGGGAACGTCAAAGGGCAGGCCCGGCGGTCGAATGAAACCTTGCACCATCGATCCGGGCACCGTTCGTGCCAGGAAGTTCGACGACGTGCCGTGATAAATCCCCTCGCCATTGCGGGCCGGCCCGCGCAGGGCCCCAACCGTGATGCTGCATCTCTTCGGGGAGACGGTCGGCGACGACGAGATCGAGTAGTAGCGAGGTGCCAGGCCGGGCAACAGCTCCAGGCAGGTGTTCAGCGGCACGTCGACCGAACGGTAGCGCTGCACCATGTCGAGCAGCGAAACCCGTTTGAACAGGATCTCCTCGCGGTAGCGGGCCACGTTCTCGTCGGCGGCCAGGGCGGCGAGCTCGGCCTGCTCGTCGGGGTCGGTCGCGAACTCCGCCAGAATTCGGACCTGGGCACGCGTCAACGGGGCCTGCAGCTCGACGCGCGCCGCGAGCAACTCCGACACGACGAACGGTGTGTCCAGTGGAAGATGGCTTGGCGCATCGGTATTGGCCCGGATCAACACCAGTTCGTCGAGGTCTAGCTCGGCCAATGCGGCAGCCCGACCGACCAGTTCGGCCGCGTTGCGCGGCAACAGGGCGATGTGGTCACCGGTGCGGTAAGTAACACCTTCGGGCAGCTCGAACTCGATGTGACGAGTCGACTGGGCAACGGGACCACGTTGCGTGACCCGGTTGAGTAATTCCCGGTTCTCGACCATGCGGAATGCCGACGCATCCAGGGACGAGAAAAACGAGGCGTGCAACCGGTGCCCGGTCGCCGCGATCTCGTAGCGGTTCATGTCGGTGACGACCTCGGTCTGAGGCGCAAGTCCGAGCGCGTCGCCGGCCCGTTGCCAGAACGATGCATACCAGTCGCGGAACATTCCGTCGAAGTCGTCGGATGCGTCGGCGGATCCGCGCAGCGAAAAGCTGCTTGCACCTGCGGATTCGAGCCGATCATCGATTTCGGACGGCACCTTCTGATAGGTCGTCGCCCAGACCCGGTCCCCGGCGCCGAACACGGTGTAGGTCACGCCGGCCAGCTCGTCGGGCCCGAGCCCGCTACCGAGCCACCGATGGAACCGCACCGCATTGTCGGGTGGGTTGCCGTTGTAGGACGACGTACAGATGACGACGAGGCCGTTCGCCGGCAACGCGTCAACGTAGTCGTCTAGCGCCCCTTGGGTAACCGTGAACCCGCGGGCACGACCGTCCTCGGCGATCTCGTTGGCGATCCGCTCGGAGGTGCCCAAATTGGAGCCGTGCAATACCAAGACCGGGTTGCCGCCGCCGTAGTCGGAGACGAGGCGATTGGGGGCCGCCTCCGCGGGAGGCTCCGGGGGAGCGTCGGCGGGGGCGGCGCGCGGGCCGGCGATCACCGCCGCCTCGCGGCCTGCGCGCGGCTCGACGGTGATCTTCAGGTTTGCGGGCTTGATCGAGAAGAAGTCCTTGATCTTGAGCTGGTAGTCGAACGAGTCGATGAGCTTGAACCGTTGCAGGATCAGGCCGAGCAGAAGCTGTGATTCGTAAAACGAGAAGTGCCGTCCGATACATGATCGCTGACCGCTGCCGAACGGCATCCAAGCCCACGGGGGCCGGGATGCCTCAAGCTCTGGGGTGAACCTCTCGGGGTCGTACTTTTCGGGGTCGGGGAATATCGAAGGGTCGCGCTGCAACTGGGGCGTCAGGATCAGAATCGCCTGCCCCTTCTTGATTCGATACTTGCCGCCGAGCACCTCGTCGGCCAGCGGACGCACCTGGAATCCCACGCCGATCGGCCAGAGGCGCAGTGCCTCCTTCATGCATTGCAAAAGGTAGCCCAACTTGGGTATCTGTGTTTCGGTCGGCAAGACAGACAGATCTTCACCAAAGACCTCATCGACTTCCGCGTAGCACTTGGCGAGGGCATCGGGGTTCTTCAACAGGTAGTAGACGGTCCACATGAGCATTCCGCTGGTGGTGTCGTACCCGGCGGCGAGGAACGTCAACATCTGTTGACGAATGCTGAGCCTGGTCATCTTGTTGCCGGTGTCTTTGTCGGCCGTAGTCAGCATCAGGTCCAGAACGTCACCGTTCTTACCGACCTCGGCGCTTCGAATCCGGTCCTCGATGATCCCGTCCGCCAGGTTATTGAGGAAGCTGAGGTTCTCCTTGTAGCGCCTGCGCCCCTTGATCGCCGCGTAGATATCCTGGCCCGGAAGCCGACTGGGACGTTCGACGCATTCGAAGATCGCCTCCTCCAGGGCCGTGACAATCGGCGGCATCCCTTGTTGGTAGAAAGATCCGGGACGATAGCTGAAGCAGACCAGGCAGATCGTGTCGAAGGTCAGCTTGGTCATGTCTGTGCCGATGTCGACCGGTTCGCCCGGGTTCAGCCGGGCCCACTTCATCACTAATTGGTAAGCGATGTCGGCCATCTTCTCGGTGTAGCCCTTGATAGCTTGCGGAGCGAAGGCCGGCAACAGGATGTTGTGAGCCCTCTTCCACGCCGGCTCCTGGGTCCACGCGGTGAAGATCGCATCCCCTACAACCTCCCTCATCGTCACCATTTCAGGGGCGTTGTTCTTCTCGAATCGGTTTTCGTCCAGACACTCTTGGGCGATGTCCCCACCGGACACGACGATCACATCCTGTCCGGGCGCGACCAGGCTGTATATCGGACCGAGTTCCTTGGCGAGGTTCATCAGACTGCGGGTCGGTTGGTCGGCGTCGATGTGCAACGCGTCGCCCAGAACCGGAATTCTGCCGCTCGGACGGGGAATTTCTTCGTACGTCGCGCGCGCTTCTGGCACCTTCACCGTAGGGTCACTTTCCTCGTCTTCATCGTGGGGTCGCCGTCCCGCCCTTCTCAGGATTTCGATCTAGGACCAGTCGTCGTAAACCGGACCCGTCGCGCGGTTAGCAGACTTGCGGGGTCTCGGGGGCGGCTACGGGTGCTCCTTGCCGACAAATTCATCGGGCGAGGGCGCGGGATGTACTTGGTTTACGATCATCAGTTCGGCTCCGATATCGACGGCGCACCCAACGTAACAAATCGCCTTTCGTCGCGAATACGAAAAGTCAAGTAGCCAACTTAATTCCTGATTGGTTTCGAAACTGCCTGTAGTGATGCATATTCCGACAGCGCTTGCCGGAGTTTCGAGAGCACGCCGCGCGACTCGACAGTCGCCGGATGCGCGCCGAAATTGCTGGCACTGCGCGAGCCGGAGGGATCTCGCGTCGCGATCGCCGCGATCGTGGTCGAGGGAAGGCCGGGAAAAGGCAGAGTGTCGGCATGGCACTTCGTGAACAGAGCGATTCGCGCACATTTTTCGGTCATCCCGTGGGACTCGTCAACCTCTTCGGGGTCGAGCTGTGGGAGCGGTTCTCGTTCTACGGAATGCTCACCATCCTCGGGTACTACCTGTACTACTCGGTCACCGACGGCGGGCTGGGGCTGCCGCAGAGTACCGCGACGGGCATCGTCGGCGCCTACGGCGGATTGGTCTACCTGTCCACCGTGCTCGGCGGTTGGGTCGCCGATCGCCTGCTCGGCATGGAACGTACGGTGTTTTACGGCGGCGTCGTCGTCATGCTCGGTCATATCGCGCTGGCGGTGCTGCCCGGCCTGTCCGGGGTCGGCGCAGGCCTGGTGTTGGTGGCGCTCGGTTCCGGGGCTTTGAAGGCGAATGCGTCCTCGCTGCTGGGTACGCTCTACGGCAGGAACGATCCCCGCGCCGACGGCGGGTTCACGCTGTTCTATCTCGGCATCAACCTGGGCGGCTTCACCGGACCGCTGATCACCGGGTTGCTGCAGACCAGCGTGGGCTTTCATTACGGCTTTAGTGCCGCGGCGATCGGTATGGCGCTCGGCTTGACGCAGTACGTGGTGTTTCGGCGCAACCTCGGGACACACGGGCGAAACGTGCCGAACCCGTTGCCGCGCAGCGCCATCAGCACGGCAGTGGGTGTATTCGTCGGCGCGATCGTGATCGTCGGGGCGGCCGTCGCGGTAGGGCTGGTGACCCTGGCCAACCTGTCGCACGTCACCACCGGCGTGATTGTCCTGGCGTCGATCACCTACTTCGCGACCATGCTGACCAGCGCGCGGGTAACCGGTCCGGAACGGGGCCGATTACGGGCATTCATCCCGCTGTTTGTGGCGAATGCCGTCTTCTGGTCGCTGTTCCAGCAGATCTTCACAGTGCTGGCGGTGTACTCCGATCAACGAATGAACTGGTCTATTTTCGGTTGGATCGCACCGTCGAGCTGGATCGGGTCGATCGAGCCGGTGTGGATCATCGTGCTCTCACCGCTGTTCGCGCTGATGTGGACCCGACTGGGCAAGCGGGCGCCGACGACGCCGCGCAAGTTCGCCTATGGCGTCGCCGGAATGGGTCTGGCGTTTCTGTGCTTCATCCCGCTGGCCGGCCTCGGCTCGGTGCCTGCGCTGTTGGTGATGGCAATTCTCGGGGTCTTCGCGGTTTCCGAGTTGTTGCTCTCACCGATCGGTCTGTCGGTCACCACCAAGTTGGCCCCCGAGGCGTTCCGCGCCCAGATGATGGCCCTGTACTTCTTCTCGGTGGGCCTCGGAACCGCGATGTCGGGAGTGCTGGCCGGTTTCTACGATCCGTCTCGCGAATCCGCGTACTTCGGCATTCTCGGTGGGGTGGCTGTCCTCGCGGGCGTGCTGGTGTTCGCCCTCGCCCCGTGGATCAGTCGGCAAATGGAGGGTGTGCACTGACCCGGAGCCGTGCTGAAACCTATCGACGACCGCCGTAGGTTCGCCGGCTGCCCGTCTGCCACGGAATTTGGTTCCTGGTGCCGGCCGGCGGTGCGATCACCCCCGGTTGCGTCTTGATCGATACGCTTCCGTTCGTTTGGCACGTCGTGGTGCCGTTCGTCTGCTCGCAGTTCGGCCGGGCATTGGCGGGGGACGCGGTCATGAGCGCCGTAACGGCCAACCCCGCCATCAACATTGCAGGTGTGCGCTGACGGCTCATATCTGCACCTTACCGGCGTTAGCTCCGAGATCACGAGAATCGTGCTCAGCATGCTCGGGCATCGGGTCACTCATCCCAGGAACAGTCGGAGATGACGACGACGGCGTCGGCCGGAGGAATCGGCATGTTGTTGGCGGCTGCGCTCTGAATCGCGTCCGCAACGGCAGTCGGTATGTCCACCCCGGCGCCGCCGGCCACCTCGTTGTCCACTGGATCGGCGACGGACACGATGCACAGAGCGTCGTTGGTCACCTCGTCGCTGGTGCACTCCATGCCACCGGCGGCCTGGCATTGTGCGATCACGTTCGCCATCGCGGCATCGTTGGTGGGGCCGGTTGCGACAAAACCAACCAGGGCGTTCTCGAAAACTCCGGTGCCTACCGACACCGACATGTCGTCGACATTTTCGATAACGCCACCAGGCCCTCCCGCCCACGCCGGCCCTGACGAGATCCCCGCGGCGATAAGACCTGCAACCGCTATCGTCGAAACCAAACCGGTCTTGGGCATGCCAGTCCTCTCACATCGTGGTTCATGTCAACCTAGCACCGGGCCGTCGGCCTCGCGCCCCAAGCCGAACAACGGCGGAGCGCCACGATACCCGGCGAATGCACGGCCGGACACGCGGCCATCCCGCGAGACTATTTGTCCGGCAACGGGTTCGATGCTCCTGTTCGTCATCCGAGGCCGATCTTGTCCCGGGCCGCACTCGTCAACACGCGGCGGGCGGGCACCGGATGGAACGCCCGGGCAGCCGCGGTCAGCGCGTCGTGTGCTTTCTCGCTCAGCTCGATGTCGGCGGCCGCGACGTTGAACTCGAGCTGCTGAACGCTGGAAGCCCCGGGGATGGCGACGGTTCCCGGCAGCGCGATGAGCCAGGCCAGCGCAACCTGGGCAGGTTCGGCGCCGAGGTCGGCTGCGACCTCCCGCAGGATCTGCAGCAGCGGCTCGACCCGCTTCAGGTTCTCGGTGGCGAACAATGTGTTCATCGCCCGCACGCCGCCTGGGCGGTTTTCGATGCCGTACTTGCCGCCGAGCAGACCCTGCGCGAGCGGACTGTAGGCGATGACGAGCCGGTTCGCCCGCTCGGCGAACGGAACCAGATCGTCCAGCGCGGCGGGATGGGCCAGCGAGAAGTGCACCTGGTTGCTGATCACCGGTCGGCCCAGCGCCGAATCCGCCTTCCGCCACCGGGCCAGCGAATAGTTCGAGACCCCCGCGGCCCCAATCATCCCGGCGTCCAGCAGCTCTCGCATACCGGGCATGATCACCGAATCGGGGATCAGCGGATTCGGTTGATGAATCTGGTACAGCGGAATGCGGTCGACTTGCAGACGCTGCGCACTGGCCCGGGCACGCTGTTTGACCACTGCGGGAAACGGAGCTACCGGAAAGATTTTGCTGGCCACCGCCACTTCGGCGCGCGCCTCGCCGAGTGCCTCGCCGAGGATGCGTTCGCTCTTGCCGAAGCCGTAGATTTCGGCGGTGTCGAACAGCGTGACTCCCAGGGCCAGAGCGCGCGCCACAATGTCGCGAGCCGCACCCGCGGCGTAGTCGTCTCCGTATCCCCATTCCCGGGAACCGAATTGCCAGGTGCCCAAACCTATTTTGCTGACCCGCCCGATTCCGTCGACATCGATGTATTTCATGGCACCCACCGTACTGATGGGTGTCTCGCCGATGATCGCCCGGCGACTCGGTCGCAGAGGTTCAGATGTTTGCTAGACAGTGGTAGATTGCTCGGCTACGGGACTATTCGGCGCACCGCAATCCGAATCGGATGCAACCGGGGGCAACGTGGGCAGCTGCGATCGACGGCGTAGGTCGATCGGTCCGAGGCGAAGAATCCACGTCGGTGTCTTCCTGATCGGAATCGCAATGAGCCTGGCCGCAGGCACAATGAGCGTGGCCGCAGGCCCGGGAATCGCGGGCGCGGCGCCGTCGGATTCCTCGGAATCCCCGCGTTCCGCCGAGACTCCCGCCTCCCTGAACGCCTCCCGTTCGGTCTCCCCGACAGCCTCCCCGGGCGGTGTGGAGGCTGCCGGCCCGGATTCTGCGGACGCGGTCGGCGACGAGTCCGGGACGGTTGCCGGCGACGCAGCTGAAGGGGCTCGTGACGAGGCCGATGAAGAGGCTCTCAACGAGGTCGCGAAGTACGCCGGCGAGGACGTCACGGAAAAATCCGGCAGGGAAGACGCCACCGGTCTGGACGCCGTGCATGGTGTGTCAACCAATGCCGTGAACGCCGATGTCGTGGCAGCCGGTGTCGTGGAAGCCGATTTCGTGGAAGCCGATGTCGTGATACCCGGTGTGGTGGACCGCTCGGGCACCGCGGAAACCGATGCTGATGACACGCCGGACTCCGGCACCGCTCGCCCTCGTCGTGACGCGAAAGCCGCGCAGAATCCGGAACGACCCGCGGAGTCCGGTGATCAGGGTCCTGCCGCAGAAAGCCCAGAATCCCAACCACATTCGTTTGGGCCAGGATCGACCATGGATGCCGCCGCCGGACCGGATTCCGCGACATTCGCCGCCGGTCCGGCGTTGGTAACGACCGATCTGTCGGCTCGAGCCGCCCCGGCGGGTGAACCGACGCTGGGTGGCCTGGCCAGGGCGCGGCCGGTCACGGTCAACGGCATTGTCACCGACTTGCTCACCTGGGTCGGGCTGGGTCCGCTGGCCAATGGGTTGCCGACACCCGCGGCGCCGGTTCCGGCGCTCATTCAGTCACTCTGGCTGGCGGTGCGGCAGGCCCAGTACACCCTGAACAACCAGCGCCCCATCGCCGAGGCGACGATGTCCGGGCCGGGCCCCGACGGCGTGGTCAGCGGAAGCATCAATGCGGTCGACTACGACGACCCTGTGCTGACCTACCGGGTCACCGCTGCTCCGACGCGCGGCAGCGTCGTCATCGATGCACTCGGCAACTTCACCTACACCCCTGCGGGGGCTTCGTCCGCGGGCGACCGTTTCACCGTGACGGTCGATGACACCGTCGGGAACCCGTTCCACGTTCACGGACTGCTCGGTGCACTGGGCATCACCGGTCCGACCGAGGTGACGATCGTCATCGCGCCATCGGCAGCCCGCCGTGACAGACCGGCCAGCCTCGACCTCGACGATCCGCTGTCGCGCGACCGCGTGCAGCTGACCATGGACATCAACGGCGCCCTGAGCGTCATCGACGGGCGCTTCACCGATCACCCGGTGACCACGGCGGCCGATGCAGCCGCGGTGATGAACGCTCTCGCGCCGGTGCTGGGCCTCGCCGTCGGCTTCGCCGACCCCGCTGCTGTCACCGTGGCCCATGCCGGTGTCGGCAGTTCAGCCGAAAGTTTCTACCGACTCAGCGAAACGATCGATGGGATAAAGGTATTGGGCAGCGAGATGATTCTCGTGACTGATGCCGGCGGTGCGGTGACGGGTCTGTTCGACAATTATCGCGGTCTCGCCGAGGGATTCGATGTGACCCCAGATCGCATGGTGGACGAGGACATCGAGGTCTATCTCATCGCCGGCACCGCCTACCTGGGCCCCGGCGCAGACCTCGAAGCTATCGACGCTTTCCTGGCTCAGAACACCTTCACCAATCAGCTCGTCGTGCACGCTCTGGACGACGAAGCGGAGCCCAGCCTCGCATGGCGGGTGGTAGTGCAGTTCCCGGACACCGGTGACATGTCGCGGCCCGGGGCCAGCTATCTGATCGATGCGGACGGGGCCGACGCGGGCACGGTCATAGTCAGCATGGCGAACGCGTCGGATGCCTCGACTGTCACTGTGGCCAAGGACTGGCTCGGCGACGAGCGCACCATCACCGTCGATTCAAGCAGTTTCCTGTTCTTTACCAGCCACAAGATGTTCGACGCCGGCCGAGGTATCACCACCTACCGGACCTGGTTCCCGCTCTACGGGTTCGCCGGCTCCATACTGCCCGGCACGGTGGTCAAGCGCAGCTGGCTTTCCTGGGACAGGGCCGCGGTGTCTGCTCACGCCAATACCGCAGTCGTCTACGACTATTTCCGGGACGTGCTGGGCCGCACCTCCTTTGACGGGGCTGGCGCTCCGATCACGGTCAGTATCCGGTACAACCCGGGCCCGCCGATCTTCGGCGGCTACTCGAATGCCTTCTGGGATCCGTCGCTGCAGCAATTCGCATACGGCGACAGCGGGTACCTGCAGGCGGCGCTCGACGTCGTCGCACACGAATTCACGCACGGTGTAGTGAGTTACGTCGTCGGCGATGGTGGATCGGTGCTCGACTACGGCGAGTCCGGCGCCCTCAACGAGGCGATGGCCGACATTTTTGGCGTACTGATCGAGGGGAAATCCGGCCAGGATCGGTGGTTGATCGCAGAGGACTCCCGCCGCGGCGTCCTGCGCAATCTCGCCGATCCGACGGCGGTGAGCACGGCTTACGGCCGTTACCGTGATCACTACAGCACTCGCTACACCGGCTCCGGCGATGACGGCGGCGAACACGTCAACAGCACGATATTCAGCCACGCGGCCTACCGGATGATGACCTCGGCGGACACCGGCGCGATACCGGACGAAACCTGGGCCACGTTGTTCTACCAGTCGTTGTACCGGTTGAGCCCAGGCGCCGACTTCGTCGATGGTCGTGCCGCTGTGTTGAGTACGGCCGCTGCGCTGGAGTTCACCGACGCGCAACTCGACGCGATTCGAGATGCATTCGACTCGGTCGGCATCCTCGAGGTGGCACCGGCATCAGCCATCGCCGCCTGACTCGTCCACCAGCACCGAGCCCGACGGCCGGTCCCCGAGGGTCTGCAAGGCGATCTGGGTGCCCTCGGCCGAAGACGCCGTGGTCATCCGGATGATCTCGGCCAGCTCACTCGGCGCGTCGCATTGCAGGTAGTGGTCGGCGCCCGGAACCACCCAGTAGCGGCTGCGGCCAGGCTTGTCCCGAAGATAGGCCTGCCAGACATGATTGGCGACGCGCAACGGGGAGACGTTGTCGTGGAGTCCCCAGATCAACGTGGTGTCCACGTCGATCCGGGCAAACCGCTCCAGCCACCCGGTCTCGTCTGCGGCTCGCTCATGCAGATACTTCACCGTGTCGGGCAGCACGGAGGTTCCGTCCTGGTGCGCGAAACACTTGGCCAGCGCGATGATCTCGGGGTCCTGCGGGCTGCGACGCGGCATGAAAGTCGTCATTCCAAGGCCCGCGGCCAGCATCTCGGGTGTGGTCGCCGCCGCGGTCGCGCGACCGTGGGCCTCGTCCAGCAGCGCCACCTGGAACGCGGTCAGGTTCGCCAGCGGCAGGAAGATGTTCGCGTTCGTCACGAAGGCATCCACGGGCAGGGACGCGGTGTTGTGATCTTCCAGCGTCGCCAGCGCGATCATGCCCACGCTGCTGCCCCGATCATGAGTGATCATTCGGTACTCGCCGAGCTGCCACACCTCGCTGATCGCGTGAACGAGCAGCCGCGCGTCGTCATAGAGCGAGTACACGTAGGGGTGTGACGGCTTTCCGGACAGCCCGTACCCCGGGAAATCGAGTGTGTAGATATCGAACTCGCCGCCCAGTTCGCCGACCAGTGCGTAGTAGTCGATACTCGACGTCGGGAAGCCATGCACGCACACCAGCGCGGGCGCGCCGGGGGTGCCGCAGCGCCTGCTGAATACCTCGACCTCCGCCCCGTCGTTGGCCGGCGTCGTGGAGGTCCAGCCGAAGCGCGTACCGCCCTGGAGCCAATCTTCAAAAATGTCCACGGTTCCCCTCATCTGTGCTGCCCGATCGGAGCTCAACCTTCTGCGCTGCCCGATCGGAGCTCAACACACTTGCAGTCCTCCTGCTGACTTCCGCGTGCGCTGCGAATGTCTCTTTTGGAAAACTAGCCGGGCTCCCCGGACTAGTCGCCGCATTCGCGTACTTCGGCTATCCGGCAGACTGTTCTATCGTTCAACAGAGGACTCGAGCCGGACGTGGAGGATTCTCGATGGCCAGACCGCCTCTGTCGATGAAGCCGACCGGCTGGTTTCAGGTCGCCTGGTCTGACGAGATCGGCGTGGGTGACGTTCACCCGATGAAGTACTTCGGCGAGGAAATGATTGCCTGGCGGGCGGACTCGGGTCGGCTCACCGTGATGGACGCTTACTGTGAACATCTAGGCGCCCATTTGGGTTATGGCGGCACGGTCAAGGGTGAGGTGCTGCAGTGCCCCTTCCACGGTTGGCAATGGAATCAGCAGGGTCGCAACGTATGCATTCCCTACGAAGATCGGCCCAATCGGGGTCGTCGCATCACCACCTACCCGGTCATCGAACGGAACGACTCGGTGTACATCTGGCACGATCTGGAAAACCGGGCGCCGTTCTTCGATGCACCCGACGTATTCGCCGACTTCGATGACGGTAGCTGCGCCGCGGATTACTACCCGCAACAACGACTATTCCGGCAGGGGCTGGAGCTGCATCCGCAGTATGTACTGGAGAACGGGGTGGACGTCGCCCACTTCAAATACGTCCACAACACGCCGATCGTTCCGGTTTTCACCCGCCACGACTTCGATGACCCCGTCTCCTATGTCGACTTCACCATCACATTCGAAGGCGATGACGGGCAGAAGATCGAAGACGTCAACAGCGGGGTCCGGGCGATCAACGGCGGGCTCGGGATCGCAGTCACCAAGAGTTGGGGGATGATCGACAATCGCACCATTTCCGCGATCACCCCGGTCGACGAATCCACCTCCGATGTGCGGTTCATGGTCTACATAGGGCGGCCGGCCGGACACGCGGCGACCCGCGACCCGGCGCGCGCCCAGGCGAGAGCGGCCGAATTCGGCGAGGAAGTGATCCGGCAATTCAGCCAGGACATCCGGATTTGGGCGCATCAGCGTTATTCCGACCCGCCTGCGCTGGCCAGTTCGGAGCTGGCCGGCTTCACCGCGATTCGGCGGTGGGCGATGAAGTTCTATCCCGATGGAAAAGGTGGCAGCGCCGCAGGCTTGGCCGCCGCTGGCGGGCAACAACCAACTGATCGCTGAAAGTACGAGTTCGAACGGACGGAAAGGTATCCCGTGAGCGAGACCATCAAGGTCTTCCAGGTCGCGACCGGCAACGTCGGATCCGAGATGATCAAGCGGATCGCCGGCCAGCCGGATCTCGAACTCGTTGGCGTGCATTGCTATTCGCCGGAAAAAATCGGAATGGACGTGGGTGAGATCGCCGGCCTGGCGCCCACCGGAGTGGCAGCCACCGGCACCATCGAGGAGATCATCGCCGCGAAACCCGATGTGTTGACCTTCCACGGTGTGTTTCCTGATGAGGATCTGTACGTCCGCGTACTCGAGGCCGGAATCGACATCGTCACCACCGCCGACTGGATCACCGGCTGGCACCGCGACCGCAACCATCCGCACCATTCCGGCAAGCCGGTGACGCAGTTGCTTCAAGAAGCCTGTCGAAAAGGGGGTTCGACGTTTTATGGCACCGGAATGAACCCCGGTCTGAACCAGATCCTGGGCGTCGTGTGCTCGGCAGACGTCGCAGAGATCGAGAACATCACCACGATCGAATCGGTCGATGTGTCATGCCATCACAGCCGGGACACCTGGATCGAGGTGGGCTATGGCCAACCCGTCGATGACCCGGAGATCCCCGGCAAGCTGGAGAAGTACACCCGGGTGTTCGCCGACGCCGTGCTGATGATGGCCGACTGCTTCGACCTCGCGCTCGACGAGGTCAGGTTCAGTTACGAACTCGGCGCATGCACCGAGGACGTCGACCTGGGTTGGTACCGGCTGCCCAAAGGTTCGCTGGGCGGCAACTACCTTCGCTATCAGGGGTTGGTCGGCGGGGAGCCGCGCATCGAGACGCACCTGGAATGGCAGATGACGCCGCACACCGACCCGAGCTGGGACATCAAGGGCTGCTATATCACCCAGATCAAAGGCGACCCCAACATCTACAACAAGCACATGATCTTCCCCAAACCCGGCGTGGATTTGTCGGATCCTGCCAGCTTTGCATCCATCGGCATGACGGTCACCGGGATGCCTGCTCTCAACGCGATCAAATCCGTCGTCCGGGCCGCTCCGGGGATTCTCACCAGCGCCGACCTGCCGCTGCGTGGATTCGCCGGAAGGTTCAAGTCAGTGCACCTCTAGAACCAGGTTTTCCAGCCGGCGGACCAGCAGGCTGGGTAGCCAGCGGGCCGGGCCCACCGCGGTAATCCAGCTCGTTCGTTGCAGCAGGTGTTCCATCACGGTCCGCGCCTCCATCCGGGCCAGCGCTGCACCGACACAAAAGTGCGCCCCCTTGCCGAACGATATGTGTCCGGCTCCTCGTGGCCGGTCCAGCCGAAAATCGTCGGGCGCCGGGATATGGGCGGGGTCGCGGTTGGCGGCTCCCCACAGCAGAATCAATCGTGCACCGGCCGGGAGTTCATAACCGCTCAGCCGGCAGTCGTTGCGAACATGGCGGTAGTGGCCCCGAAACGGCGGCTCGAACCGCAGCACTTCCTCCAGGAATGTCGGGACGGCGCCGGGGTCGTCGCGTAGGTACTCCTGAATTTTTGGACAGCGGGCCATGATCTCGGTCGCCGAGCCGATGAGTGACGCGGTCGACTCGCCACCCGCGCTGAACAACATCACCATCATCAGCTGTGCCGTGACGGTGTCCAGTTCGCCGGCGGCGCACGCGGCGGCGAGATCGCCCACCAAGCTGTCGGGCGTATTCGGGGCTGCCTCGCGCAGTCTGTCGGCCACATAGCCGCTGAGTTCGGCAGCGGCGGCACCGGCTGCCGCCAGTTCGTCGGGGCCCACTAGACCCTCAAGAAGCTGAGTACTCGCATACCCCCAAGCGGCCAGTTGTTCGGCATCGCGATCGGGAACGCCGATGAGACGGCACACCACCATCATCGGGAGGCGGTTGGCCATCGCGGACATCCACTCGATGTGGCCGGCACGTAGTTCCTCGCGCCAGAGTTGCTCGACCAGATCGACGACGAGAGAACCCAGCGCATGGATACGTTTGGCGGCCAAGTGCGGGATCAACAGCTTGCGATGCCGGGCGTGGTCCGGATCGTCGGCGATCGCCAGCACCTGAGTAGGCCCGCCCAGCTGATCCATCGGGAAGAGGCCCACCGTGCCGTCCGGGTGATACGTCATCGTCCCGGTCAGATTGGAGGAGAAGTCCTCGGGACGGCCCACCGCCTCCAGGATTGCGTCCCGCCCGCAGACCGCATGGAAATCCGACTCGCCAATGCGGTGAACGGGGCCCGCGGCCAGCATCCTGGCGTACAGCGGGTACGGATTCTGGATGAACCGGTCATCGAACAATGCGGCGCCGAGTTGCGAGTCCTGGACCGTCACGAGTCCAGAGTGCGGGCGTGCGGCCGGCCGAGTCAACGTCGACGCCGGTGAACCATCGACACCGGAAGCAACTTCGGTATCGCCTATAACACGGGCAACGGATCCCGAGATAGATCTTGAAACAGCACGCAACCCGGGAGTTGAGATGCCGCGACATCACTGGATAACCGCAGCAGCGGCGCTGGGCGCCGCGACTGCCCTGGGACTCGCGCCGGCCGCGTCCGCCGGAGGAGTCCCGGTCTGGGACGGCCCCTACGCCGTGACATTCTTTGTCGACCAGAAGACCGGCACCAGCGTCGCGGCGAGCCAGACCGAGAGCCGGTACACCGACAATTACACGTTCGATACCAGCTGCACGGGAGGCAGCTGCGTCGCGACCATCGTCGGCGGGCCCGCTCCACGGAACGCTTCCGTCCCGGTGCCGGTGACTTTCACCTGGAACGGCTCGGCGTGGGCGTCGAAGACCAACTTTCATTGGAACTGCCTGCTGTCGAACGGGTCGATCCAGTGGAACCCCGCGACCGCGGAGGTCAGCTACACACCGCAGTCAGACGGCACGCTGACGGGCCGCTGGCATACCGACATCCAGAGCGGTACCTGTCAGGGCACCGTCGACATCACCATGGAGGCCGCGCCCGCCTAAGACCGGTACTCCCGGCTCTGACACACCGCCACAGCTTCTGGCCGATCGGTATCCCCGGGCCATCTCGGGTATTTGCGGCATCCGGGAGTGGGTGGAGATATGTTTTCTGCGAGGACGGAGCCGGGGATGATGGCCCGGTCGATGGCGACGGTGAACCCCGGAATAACTAGGCGGGTGATGGGTGGTGGAGGAGTCGGCTGTCGGCGACGGAGCGCCGCCCCCCAGCCGCAGGGCCGGTTCCTCGTTCGGGCACTACCAACTGGGGAAACTGCTGGGCAGGGGCGGGTTCGGCGAGGTGTATAAGGCGCGGGACAGCATGATGGGCAGGGAGGTCGCGTTGAAGTTGATCGCATCGCCCTACTCGCAGGATCCGGCGTTTCGGGCCCGCCTGTATCGCGAGGCGCGCACTGCTGGCCGCCTGCATGAGCCGCACGTCGTGCCCATTCACAACTGCGGCGAAATCGATGGGCAGCTCTACATCGACATGCGGCTCATCAAGGGGACCGATCTCCAAACGGTGCTGGCCCGCAACGGACCGCTACCCGCGGCTCGGGCGGTAGCGATCGTGCACCAGATCGCCTGCGCTCTGGACGCTGCCCACGCCGTTGAGGTGGTGCACCGCGATGTCAAGCCGGCCAACATTCTGCTGACTGACGACGACTTTGCCTACCTGGTCGATTTCGGGCTCGCCAACGCCGCCACTGACGCCAAGCTGACCGGCACCGGAGCCACCATCGGCACACTTGCCTACATGGCGCCGGAGCGGCTCCGCGACGCGAAGGTGAGCTCCCGGGCCGACACCTACGCGCTAGCCTGCGTCCTATATGAATGCTTGACTGGATCGCCGCCCTACGCCACCGTCGATCTGCCGGCACTCATCACCGCTCACCTGACGGCGCCCATCCCGCGGCCCAGCCAGCAGCGGTCAGACATTCCCGCCGGGTTCGATGACGTCATAGCCAGAGGCATGGCGAAAAGGCCCGAAGACCGCTACACCAGCACCATCGAACTGGCCGGCGCCGCCTACGACGCACTCAGCCCGCTGGACCGAGATCGCGCCGACAGCGCTCGGGCCGACACCGTGGCGGCTTCCCTCTTGGACCGCAGCCAAGCACCCACCCAGCTTGCGCTGCCGGCCAACACACCGGCGGGACCCGGCCCCACCCGTGTCCGTAGGCGCCGTCGAGCGATCGTCGCATTATCGATCCTCGGTGCCGTCGCCCTCATCGCCCTCGCCGCTTTCATGATTGCCGGGACCGAGCACGCACCGTCGCAGCCCTCGCAGGCAAGCCTGCCGTTCGCCGGTCTGGACCACCCCGACGGCGTGGCGGTGGATGCCGCTGGCAACGTCTACGTCACCGACTGGGGCAACGATCGTGTTCTCAAAATTCCGGCAGGCTCGGACCGACAGGTCGAACTGCCGTTCGCGGGTCTGAAATCTCCGGACGACGTGGCGGTGGACCTGGCCGGTTCCGTCTACGTCGCCGACACCGGCAATAACCGGGTGCTCAAGCTCCCGGCTGGCACGGAGACCCCGATCGAATTGCCTTTCGCCGGCCTCAATACACCCAAAGGCGTGGCGGTCGATTCCGTAGGCAATGTCTACGTCGCCGACACCGACAGCCACCGGGTGCTGAAACTTGCGGCGGGAACCGACAACCAGGTCGAATTGCCGTTCGCCGGCGTGAGCTATCCCTGGGGAGTGGCGGTTGACAACGCAGACAACGTGTACGTCACCGACAACAATCGGGTGATGAAACTGCCAGCCGGAACCGATGCCCCCACCACGCTGCGGTTCACCGCACTGCTTCGCCCTGACGATGTGGCGGTGGACAGCACCGGCAATGTCTACGTCAGCGACGACGTCAACAACCGGGTGCTCAAACAGCCGGCGGGATCCAACATGCAGGAAGAGGTGGCGTTCACCGATCTCGACGGTCCCGACGGCGTGGCGGTTGATTCGGCCGGCACCGTCTACGTCGCCGATACCGGCAATAACCGGGTGCTCAGTCTCCCCGCGACGTAGGCCGGTCAGCCCGGGTAAGGGCTTTCTGAGTGCCGGCTGGCGCGGGCGCGACCCTAATCCATCAGACTGTGGGGTCGATCAGACTTCCGACGGAATCATTCCGGACCGTTCCGGGCTCTACGACCCGGTCTATCGTGTTGGCTGTGCGCAATGAGCACCATCGCCCTGACACTGAGACCGACGCTAAGCGGGTCGTGATCTGGGGAACCGGATTCGTCGGCTCAATGGTGATCGCCGAGGTCTTGAAACACCCGCGCTTCGAACTGGTCGGCGTCGGAGTCAGCAATCCGAACAAGGTCGGTCGAGACGTCGGTGAGATCTGCGGACTCGGCACGCTGGGCCTGAGCGCGACCGACGACGTCGATGCGCTGATCGATCTGAAGCCCGACGCGCTGGTGCACTACGGCCCAACGGCAGCCCACGCGGAAGCCAACATCGAGTTGATCGCCCGGTTCCTGCGCGCCGGCATCGACGTGTGCTCCACCGCGATGACGCCGTGGATCTGGCCGACGATGAGCCTGAACCCGCCGAACTGGATCGAGCCGATCACGGTGGCGTGCGAACTGGGCGAGTCGTCATGCTTCACCACCGGCATCGACCCCGGTTTCGCCAACGACCTCTTTCCGATGACGTTGATGGGTCTGTGTTCGGAGGTGCGCCGGGTACGCGCCTCCGAACTACTGGACTACACCAACTACGAGGGCGACTACGACCGGGAGATGGGCATCGGCCGGCCACCCGACTACCGGCCCCTGTTGCAAAATTCCGACATCCTGGTATTCGCTTGGGGTGCAACGGTTCCCATGATCGCCCATGCTGCCGGGATCATGCTCGACGAGATCACCACGACGTGGGATGCTTGGGTGACTCCGACCCGGCGCGAGACCGCCAAGGGCATCGTCGAAGCGGGCAACGTCGCGGCCGTGAGGTTCACCATCAACGGGGTGTATCGCGGTGAGACGCGAATCCAACTCGAGCACGTCAATCGGATCGGCAACGATGCGGCGCCGGACTGGCCGTCGGGCAACCAGAACGACGTCTACCGGGTCGAGATCGAGGGAACCCCGAGCATCTTCCAGGAGACCGCCTTTCGGTTCACCGACGGTTCCGGACGCGATGCCGCGGCCGCCGGTTGCCTGGCCACCGGCCTGCGAGCGCTCAACGCGGTGCCCGCCGTCAACGACCTGTCACCCGGCTGGGTCACCGCGCTCGATCTGCCCCTGATCCCGGGAGTGGGGACGATCCGCTGATCGGCCGTCGGGGGTGGCCGCCTCAGCGCTGTTTCACCAGCACGACGTGTGCCAGCGGAATCTGCATCTGCTCGGGAGCTGCTTCCAGGCGCTGGCCGATACCGACTTCGAGTCGGTCGAACAACTCCGTGGCACGCGGATCCGCGGCGCCGGCGTTGAGGCCGCTCAAGAGCGCCGGGAATACCGAGGCCCGGGCGAACCCCGCCCACTGCGCGGCGAAGGCAGCCGCATCATTGTCGGTCCGGTAGCGATTCCAGAACCGGTCCTCGGCGTCGAACACATCCAGTTGTGCTACCTCGAGCCGTTCGAAGCGTCCGGACGGGGCGAACGGGGCGATGAAGTCGGCCTCGCGTCGTCCGACGGTCGGAATGCACATCCGGGCCACCTCGTCGGCGGTGATCAGGCCGTCGTCCGCCACCTCATGGAGGCACTCCAGCATCGCAACCAACAACGGGCGATAGCCGAACTCACCGTCCTCGCCGAGGGCCATGGTCGTTACCACCAAGCGGCCGCCCGGGCACAGCTCTCGTCCGCGGAACGCGATGAACTCGTGCCAATCATGGGCCGCCTGCTTGGCGAAGGCCGCGCGCACCGACCGGTCCGCGCAGTACGCCACCTGGACATGGTCGCTTATGACGGCGGGAACCCGACTCAGCCATTGAATCGCCCAAGAGCTCCAGCCGAGGTGCACGCTGTTGGACGGCAGGATCTGGGTAAAAAACGACCGGCCGACCGCCGAGGCGAAGGTGGCACGGTCCCGGTGCAGGTAGGAGTCCGGATCCTGTTCCAATGTCCGGAACAGCGCGCTGAAATCGTTGTCGGGCCTATCGGTGTGAGCGACCAGTACGGAATGCTCGGGGCGGGTCCGCTTGCGCAGCTCGGCGATCGCGGCGCCGACGGGCAGGAGTGAGTTGTGCCCGCTGGAAGCGCCGTAGTCGGCGATCACGATCGGGTGCGGCGGATCGGGTAGCGGCACCGCGGCCGCGGCCTTCTCGAAGAGGGCGATCCCCGACTGCAGACCTGCCGCCTGCAGCCGGTTAGCGGCGCTATAGGAGCCGCTGTCCGTCGGCTCCGGCCGTACGACGATGCTCGATTCAGGCATCGTGACCTCCGAGCGTCCGGGTGAATCCGTGTCCCCAACGGTAGTCCCCGCGCCCCGGCCGCGCTTCACATGTGCTTGTGACGGCGCCGCGGTGCGGGTGGCCCCGGCGTTCGTGACAGACTTCGGGACATGGCGGGGCGTTTGGGTCCGATGGCAGTTGACGCAATGTCGTTCGCCGCAGACGGCGAAGGCAGTCAATGGCCCCGTGCGACCCAGTCGTCGTAGTTCACGATCTCATCGCCGATGGTCGTCGAGTCGCCATGGCCGGTGTAGACCATCGTTTCGGCCGGTAGCTTTCCGAGTCGGCCGGAGATCGATTCCAGGATGGTGGGGAAGTCGGAGAACGAGCGTCCGGTAGCCCCTGGGCCCCCCTGAAAAAGGGTGTCGCCGCTGAACACCGCATTCAGCTCGGGTGCGTACCAGCAGACCGACCCGGGGGAGTGTCCGGGAGTGTGTAGTGCACGCAGCTCAGTCCCGGCGACCCGCAGGCTGTGTCCGTCTCCGAGCCGGTGAAAGTCGTCGTCGGGATGGGTCATTCGCCACAGCACCTCGTCTGCGGGGTGCAGCAGCACCGGGGCATCGAGCGTCGCACCGAGTTCGGGGGCGACGGTGACGTGGTCGTTGTGGCCGTGGGTGCACACGATCGCAACGACATGCCGGCCGCCGACGGCTTCGACGATCGGGCCGGCAGTGTGCGCGGCGTCGAACACCACCACCTCCCGATCGTCGCCGACCAGCCAGATGTTGTTGTCGACGTCCCAGCTGCCGCCGTCGAGTTCGAACGTTCCGCTGGTCACGAGGCGCTGGATCGGTCCTCCAGTCACAGGATCACCACCGAGCGCAGCACCGCATCGCCACCGCCGGTGTGCATCTTGTGAAATGCCTCCTCGACGTCGCCGAGCCCGATTCGCTCGGAGACGAACTTGTCCAACGGAAACCGGCCCTGCCGGTAGAGGCTGACCAGCGTAGGAAAGTCGCGCTCTGGCAGGCAGTCGCCGTACCACGACGACTTCAGCGATCCGCCCCGGGAGAAGAAATCGATCAGTGGCATCTCCAGCATCATGTCGGGGGTGGGAACGCCGACCAGGACCACGGTGCCCGCCAGATCGCGGGCATAGAACGCCTGTTTCCAGGTTTCCGGCCGGCCGACCGCGTCGATGACGACGTCGGCGCCGTTGCCGTCGGTCAGGTCCTGGATGGTCCGTACGGCGTCCAGGTCGCGGCTGTTGATGGTGTGGGTCGCACCGAAGTCACGGGCCCAATCCAGCTTCCGGTTGTCGGTATCGACCGCGATGATGCGTTTGGCCCCGACCAGCCGTGCGCCGGCGATTGCGGCATCGCCGACGCCGCCGCAGCCGATCACCGCGACCGTGTCGTCCCGGGTGACGCCGCCGGTGTTGATCGCCGCGCCGAAACCGGCCATGACGCCGCAGCCGAGCAGGCCGGCCGCCGCGGGGTCGGCCGCCGGATCGACTTTGGTGCACTGGCCTTGGTGCACCAGCGTCTTGTCGGCGAAGGCCCCGATCCCCAGCGCCGCAGTCAGCGGGGTTCCGTCGGTCAGCGTCATCGGCGCTGAGGCGTTGAACGTGTCGAAACACAGGTGTGACCGTCCACGCCTGCAGGCCCGGCACCGACCGCATACCGCGCGCCAATTCAGGATCACGAAGTCTCCGGGCGCCACGTTCGTCACCGCCGGACCCACCGACTCCACGGTGCCCGCAGCTTCGTGGCCGAGCAGGAACGGGAATTCGTCGTTGATGCCCCCGTCGCGGTAGGTCAAGTCGGTGTGGCACACGCCGCACGCCAGGACCGCGACGATCACGTCCTGCGGTCCGGGTTCGGGGATCACGACGTCCACCAGCTCGACCGGCTCAGCCTTCGTCCGGGCGATCACACCGCGCACAGTCTGGGTCATCTCTCCAACCTATCGGTCTCGGCATCGTCGAATAGGGTGCCAGTGCGGTAGCGGTGAGGGAAGTCAGCTCGCTCGCAAAAGCGAAGCCCGCGGGCAGGGCTGCTTACGAGTTCACCGTCGGCTCGCTACTGGATAATCCCTACCGCGTGGGCAAGCTGCTTGGGGCCCCATTGCATGACCGTTACAGCGCACGGCGCGGTACATACCGGGTCCTCTACCGCAACGACAATCGGCGCCGACGGGTCACGGTGGTCGGTGTGTTCAGCCGTAGCGATGCATTCCGCCCTTGATCGTCCCGATCGGGCCGGTCAGCGATGCCTCGGTGGTAGATGTAGTGGTAGATGTAGAGGTAGATGTTGACCGAGACCCAGACAGATCTGTTGTTCGCCGCCCGCGCAGCCCACCAAAGGCGGGACTGGGCCGCGAGCTATTACGCGTTCGAACGGGCTGGTCGGCATGCGACGTTGCGCACCGACGACTTGGAGGCCTTCGCCTTCGCCGCGTGGCGCTTGGGCCACGTCAAAGAATCCAGTCGCACGGCCGAGCGGGTGTTCGCCGAACTGGCAAGAACCGACCCGGGTGCGGCCGCGATGAAGGCCAATGAATTGGCGCTGGCCTGGCTGGTCCGAGGGAACGTCAACATCGGGCAGGGGTGGATGAACCGGGCTCGACGGTTGTTGGCCGATGCCGAGGAAAGCCCTGCCCATGGATATCTGGGCTATCTCGATGCCGCGGTTGCCGCGGTGTCCCAGGATCTCGACGCGCTGGCGACCCACGTACGGGCGCTGCGCGAGATGAGTGTGCGTCTCGATGTACCGGCGGTCTCAGCGCTCGGCCTGATCGCCGAGGGTGTCGAGGCGATCCTGCACGCCCGCACCGCCGATGGCTACGCCTTGATCGACGAGGCGATGCTGCCGCTGCTGGCCGACCAGGTGCCGATCGAATGGGCCGGCGACATCTACTGCATGGTGCTGCACCATTGTCACAAGCTCGCCGACCTGCCGCGAATGCGCGCCTGGACTCAGTCGATGGAGCAGTGGTGCGGGCTGTCCGGGTCGGTGCCTTACGGAGGCGTTTGCGATGTGCACCGTCTGCAGATCCAGGTCGCCACCGACGACTACCGCGGGCTGGAGGACCGGCTGGGGATGGCCAGTCGCGCGCTCGAGGAGGTCAACTCCTGGGCGGCCGCCGAAGGCTATTACCAACTCGGCGAGGTGCGTCGATTGCGGGGCGACTTCGACGGCGCGGCAAGCGCTTTCGCACGGGCTCGATCGCTGGGCATGGATCCGCAGCCGGGTGAAGCGCTGCTGGCGTGCCGGCGCGGCGACAGTGCCGGGGCGTGGACCACGATCCGGCTGGCGCTTGCCGGTAACGACCGACTTGTTCGGCCGCGGTTGCTGCGTGCTGCGGTCGAGATCGCCTTGACCCGCGATTTCCTGGATGAGGCCGAAACCTATTGCCGTGAACTGGAAGTCGACGCCACGGCATTCGGAACCCCGGGCTTCTTGGCGTGGGCGGCGCACGCGCGCGGTGCCCTTTCGGTCCGGCGCGGGCACTTCGAGAAGGCGCTGGAATCGCTGCAGACGGCGTTGCGGGAGTATCGGGTTCAGCAGTCCCGCTACGAAACCGCCGAAGTCTACGAATGGATGGCGGTCGCACGCCGGGGGCTGGGGGAGGCCGCGGCCGCCGCCGCGGATGCCGCGACCGCCGATGCGATCTACGCCCAGCTGGGGATGGAGCCGGCCGGCATCTGCGGATCGCCGGCACCCGGCGGGCTGACCCGTCGCGAGCTGGAGGTGTTGGCATGCATCGCCCGGGGCACGACCAATCGTCAGGCAGCGCAGCATTTGTCCCTGAGCGAAAAGACGGTGGGCAGGCATTTGGCCAACATCTACGCCAAGATCGGGGTGTCGTCGCGGACGGGCGCGGCGTCCTGGGCCCACGCCAACAACGTCCTCTGACGACAAAACGTCTTTGACTGTGCCATTGACGTCCTTGACGGTGCCATTGAGCCTGTGTCCGGTCTGCATGATTCGCACCATCGAACTTCGGAGAAGTTACATGGTCTGGCCGATACCGCGGCGGGCTTGGGCGGCCTAGCGTTTGAGTATGACTACCGTGCACGAACAACCCGCGATATCGACCGATACCACCGAGGAGTTCGCCGAGCGGATCGCCGATGCGATTGATGCCGCCAGCGTCACCATCCTCTTGTCGATAGGTCACCAGACCAAGCTTTTCGACACCCTTGCCGGTCTCCCGGCGGCCACCAGCACCCAGATTGCCGACGCTTCCGGGCTGAACGAACGCTACGTGCGCGAGTGGCTCGGTGGTGTGGTGGCCGGGAAGATCGTCGACTACGACCCGGAGACACAGACCTATTCGCTACCCGCGCACCGCGCCGCTGTGCTGACCCGGGCGGGCGGTCCGGATAACCTCGCCCGCGTCGCGCAGTTCATTCCGCTGCTGAGTGAGGTGGAGCAGAAGGTGATCGGCTGCTTCCGGCACGGCGGCGGCCTTGCCTACACCGAGTATCCGCGCTTTCACACCTTGATGGCCGAAGAGAGCGGGGAGGTGTTCGACGCCGCGCTGGTCGACGTCATCCTGCCGCTGGCCCAAGGCCTCCCGGAACGATTGCGGTCCGGTGCCGACGTCGCGGACATCGGCTGCGGCAGCGGTCACGCCGTCAACCTGATGGCGCAGGCGTTTCCGCGCAGCCGTTTCGTCGGCATCGACTTCTCCCAAGAGGGCCTTGCCGTCGGTACCGCCGAGGCGCGGCACCTCGGGCTGACCAACGTGACCTTCGAGGCGGCCGACGTCGCGCAGGTCCAGCGAACCGAAGCCTTCGACGTCATCACCGCCTTTGATGCCATCCATGACCAGGCTCACCCGGCGCGCGTGCTGGCCAACATTCATCGCGCGCTGCGCCCTGGCGGCGTCTTCCTGATGGTGGATATCAAGGCCTCGAGCCGGCTGGAGGACAACGTCGGCGTGCCGTTCGCCCCGTACCTGTACACGGTTTCCACGATGCATTGCATGAGTGTGTCTCTGGCCCTCGAGGGCGACGGGTTGGGCACCTGCTGGGGCCGCGAGCTGGCCACCGCGATGCTGGCCGAGGCCGGCTTCAACGACGTGCAGGTTCGTCAGATCGAGTCCGACCCGCTGAACTACTACTACATCGCAAGGAAGTGAGTAAGCCATGACGATCCTCGAGGAGGAGTCGGGTCGAGCACCACAGCGAGCCGGTCTACCCCAATTGGGCGGGCGTGGGTTGTTCGTCACCGATGGTGGTCTGGAGACCGAACTGGTGTTCCACGACGGCCGTGATCTGCCGGGATTCGCGGCGTTCCCGCTCTTGGAAACATCGGAGGGCAGGTTGCGGCTGCGCCGGTACTACGACGGCTACCTTGACATCGCGCGGGGCGGGGGCGCCGGGTTTGTGGTGGAAACGCCGACGTGGCGCGCCAATCCCGACTGGGCCGCACAGCTCGGCTACTCGCGGCCACAGCTCGACCAGCTCAACCGCGCAGCAGTGCGCCTGGCCGAGGAGGTCCGCGCCGACGCGGTCGCCGACGGTATCACCACGGTGATCAGCGGCCAGGTTGGTCCGCGGGGCGACGGCTACGACCCGGGCACCGCGATGACGGCTGAACAGGCCCAGAGCTACCACGCCCGGCAGATCGGCGTCTTCGCCTCAGCCTCGGTGGACCAGGTGACGGCGATCACGATGACCAACACGGCAGAGGCGATTGGCGTGGTGCGCGCCGCTACGGAGGCCGGGGTCCCGGCCGCGGTGGCGTTCACCGTGGAGACCGACGGCCGGCTGCCCACCGGCCAGCCGCTGCACGCCGCGATCGAGCAGGTGGACCGGGAGACCGGCGCCGCCGCGGCCTACTTCATGGTGAACTGCGCACATCCCACACACTTTCGGTCGGCACTCGGCGGCGACGGGGCGTGGCGGCACCGCATCGCCGGACTGCGGGTGAACGCATCCACCAAGAGCCACGCCGAACTCGACGCGTCCACTGAGTTGGACGACGGCGACCCGGACCAGCTGGCCGCCGACCAGGCTGCACTGCGGGATCGACTACCGGCCGTCGCGGTGCTGGGCGGGTGCTGCGGTACCGACGCCCGCCATGTCGCCGCCATCGTCTCGGCCTGGGCGGCCAGCTAGGCTGCTCACTCGATGTCTGCTCTCGGTGCGCTGGCCGATTGGCCGGTCCCCAACGTCGCCGCGGCGGTGGTGGGAAGCGCTTCGGTGTTGGAAAGTTACGGCGACGTCACCCGGCGCTTCGCACTGGCATCGGTGACCAAACCACTGACCGCTCGTGCCGTGCAGGTGGCCGTCGAGGAGGGAGCCGTCGACCTCGGTACCGAAGCGGGGCCGCCCGGGTCGACGGTGCGTCACCTCCTCGCGCATGCCGCCGGCTACGAGATGAACTCGGCCAAGGTGCTCGCCGAACCGGGTACCAGGCGGATTTACTCCAACCATGGTTTCGCGGTGCTTGCCGGGCTGCTCGAGCAGGAGTCCTCGATCCCGTTCGGCACCTATCTGTCGGAATCCGTTCTAGAACCGCTCGGGATGGCCGACACCACCTTCGACGACGGAGCCCGGGCCGCCGGTTACGGGGCGACGTCGACCGTCGGCGACCTCATCGCGTTCGCTGCCGACCTGCTCGTGCCGGTGACGGTCTCGGCACGGCTGCACGCCGAGGCTACGGCGGTGCAGTTTCCGGGTCTGGACGGGGTGTTGCCCGGCTTCGGTGTGCAGCGGCCGAACGACTGGGGCCTGGGGTTCGAGATCCGCGACGCCAAGACGCCGCATTGGACCGGCAGGGCGAACTCGGCCGGCACTTTTGGCCATTTCGGCCAGTCGGGAACCTTTCTCTGGGTCGATCCGGGAGCCGCTCTGGCGTTGATCGTGCTCACCGACCGGCCATTCGGGGACTGGGTCACCCCGTTGATGCCAGCACTATCTGATGAAGTTCTGAGAGAATTCGGGCCGGACTAGCGCAACATAGGCCTCACGAGGCACAATAGTCACGCACAGCACAACTAAAACATCTCGCTCATCATCGCTATCCGTTCGGTGTTTCACCAGGTCGTTGGGGAAGACGTCCCTCGTGGAGCCGAAGGAGTAGAAGATGCGTGCAGCGAACCAATTCGCCGACGCGACCACCGGCGTGGTGTATGTCCACGCCTCACCCGCGGCGGTGTGTCCCCACGTCGAATGGGCGTTGTCGTCGACCCTGTCGGCCAGAGCAAATCTGAAGTGGACGCCGCAGCCTGCCATGCCGGGACAGCTGCGCGCAGTCACCAACTGGGTCGGCCCGGTGGGTACCGGCGCCCAGCTGGCGAACGCGCTGCGTTCCTGGTCGGTGCTGCGATTCGAAGTGACCGAGGATCCCAGCTTTGGCGTCGACGGCCACCGCTGGTGCCACACTCCGCAGCTGGGTCTGTGGAGCGGACCGATGAGCGCCAACGGCGATGTAATGGTCACCGAGATGCGGCTCCGCGCATTGATGGCATCGGGTGCCGATGCGCTGGCCGTGGAGCTGGATTCGGTGCTGGGCACGGCATGGGACGAAGCGCTCGAGCCCTACCGCGACGGCGGTGACACCGCCGAGGTCAGCTGGCTCAACCGGGGAGTCGGTTAGGTCCCAGCGTCTGGTTCGGGCGCAAGATCTTCAGCGCGCCGGGCACCGCCGATACCTCGACCGGTAACGGGCAGGCGTACTCACCGTCTGCATATGCGTTGATCCCGGGCGAGTCGACGGTGACGGTGCGGGCTCGAGCCGTGTGAACCTCGGGAAGGTTGACGTGGGTGCCCTTGAACACGGTGGGGAAGAGACGGATGAGTCGTGTCCGCGACGCGGAGGCCACCATCGTGACGTCGAGTAGGCCGTCGCGGGGGTCGGCGCCCGGACAAATCAGCATCCCGCCGCCGTAGCTGCGGGTGTTACCGATAGCGGCAAGGGTGAGGTCGGTGCGCAATTCTTCCCCGCCGTCGAACGACAGTCGGAACGGAAGCAGCCTGAGCTTGGAGATTTCGGCCACCGTCGCCAAGTTGTACCGCATCCGTCCGCGCGGCCAGCGCATCCGGTTCGTCCGGTCGGTGACCAGCGAATCGAAGCCGGCAGCCATCACGGTGCCGAACCATTTCCGGCTGCCGTCCGCGCCGGAAATGCGGCCCAGGTCAACGGTGTCGATCTTGCCGTCGACGACGACGTCGGCCGCGGCCTCAGGGTTCTTGACCGGTATCCCGAACTCTCGGGCGTGGTCGTTTCCCGTCCCCGCCGGAACGATGGCCAACGGAATGCCGCTCTGCGCGATCACCTGTAGGGCGAGCGAGATGATGCCGTCGCCGCCGACGACCACGAGCGCGTCCATCCCGCGTTCGAGGGCGCCGTCGACCAGTCGGCGGGCGTGTGCTGCGTCGGTGCCGGCGATGGCCACGACGTCAACGCCTCGGCGCTGTAAATGAGCAATGGCCCGCTCGGCGGCGTGCGGCGCGCCGCCATGCCCGGACGCGGGGTTCGTCAATACGGTGACGCGGGCCAGCTCGGTCACGGAATCAGCTTGCCCGGGTTGAGGATTCCGGCTGGATCGAGGGCCGCCTTGACGGCCCGCAGCACCTGGACGCCTACGTCGCCGACCTCGTCGCGCATCCACGGCAAGTGGTCGGCGCCGACGGCGTGGTGATGGGTGATGGTCGCGCCGACTCGCACCATCGCATCGGAGGCTGCCGCCTTGGCCTTGCGCCACTGCTCGATCGGGTTGCCGCGCTGGGCGGCTACCACGGTGAAGTACAGCGATGCCCCGGTGGGATACACATGGGAAATGTGGCACAGCACCAGCGCCGGGGTGCCCGAGTCGGCGAGTGCGCCGGTGAGCGCTTCGGTGACGGCAGCCTTGAGGGTGGGCACGTTGGACCAGTTCGTCGCGGTCTCCAAGGTTTCACAGAGGGCTCCGGCCGACAGCAGTGAGTCACGTAGATACGGCGCGTTGAAGCGCCCATGCTCCCACGCCAGCGCAGCGGCCTCACCCAGAGATGTGCCGCCGCTGGCCGCCAGTAGCGCACTCGTTTCCGCGTGCCGGCTCTGTACATGCGCGTCGGTGCCCTCGAATACGGTGATGGCAAGGCACCCGCCGGTGACCTGTTGCTCGCCGATCTGCTCAGTAGTCGCCAGGTTTACGCCCGTCTCCGCTTCATCGGAAAGCCGGATCACAGTCGGGCCGGTGCCCGTCTGAACGACCGCACGCAGAGCGTCGGCGCCGGTGCCGAAATCGGGAAATGACCACGCCTCGTAACGGGTGGCCGCCGGAACCGGATGGACCCGGACCCGCACTCTGGTGATGATCCCGAAGGTTCCCTCCGAGCCCATTAGTAGCTGGCGCAGGTCGGGCCCGGCCGCCGACTCCGGCGCGCGTCCCACGTCCAGAACGCCGGCCGGGGTGATCGCCCGCAGGCCGCGGACCATGTCGTTGAACCGGCCGTAGCCGGCGGAGTCCTGGCCCGACGAGCGAGTGGCGGCGAAGCCGCCGATGGTGGCGAACAGGAAACTCTGCGGAAAGTGTCCGAGAGAGAAGCCACGCTCGCCGAGCAGCCGTTCGGCTTCCGGTCCGCTGAGACCGGCGCCCAGCTCGGCTTCCCACGAGATCTCGTCGAGCGCGTGCAATTGGTCCAGCCGGCACAGATCGAGCGAGACCACGGAATCGAAGTTGCCGCGGGCGGGATCAAGGCCGCCGACGACGCTGGTACCGCCGCCGAACGGGACGACCGCGATGCCGTGGCTGCCGCAGAAGCTCAGTATCTCGGCGATTTCGTCTTCGCTGGCGGGCAGCAGGACGGCATCTGGGGCATCCTGAACGCCGAAGTCCCGGCGGCGAAGCAGATCGAGAGTCGACTTGCCGCCGGCGCGCAGCAGCCGGCCGTGATCGTCGAGCCTGATGTTCGCCGCGCCGACGATCTTGCCCAGGCCGTCGCGGTGGGTCTCCGACAGGGCCGAGGGGCGAAGCTGAACCTGCTCGGCGGTGGGCGCCTGTGGGCCGGGGCCTTCGATGCCGAGCGCCTGGCCGAGCAGCTTTCGGATGCCGGCCGACAGCGGCTTGGCCGCGGCGGGGTCACCCCAGGCGTTCCATTGCATCGGTGGGTCGGCGGGGTGGGCATCGGGAGCAGTCATGGGTTACAGTATTACAGATTATGTCACTCCGTAACTCAGGAATCAGCGTTGAGAAAAAAATCCTCGACGCGGCTGCGGCGTGCATCCTCGCCAACGGCGTCGAGCGGACGACGATGACCGAGGTCGCGCGGCGTGCGCGGGTCAGTCGCCCGACAATCTACCGGCGTTGGCCCGACATCCGATGGGTGATCGCCGAGCTGCTGACAAACCGTATCGCCGGTGTGCTCGAGCAGATCCCCGATTCAGGTGTCGGGCGCGAGGCGACGGTGCAGCGGGTTGTCGCGGTGGCCGAGCATCTGCGCAACGACGAGGTGGTGATGTCGGTGATCGTCAATGCCCCGAATGTGGCCATGGTCTACATCGCCGAACGGTTGGGCACCAGTCAGAAGATCCTGATCGAGGCGCTTGCCGAGGCAATACAGTCGGCCCAGGAAGACGGCAGCGTGCGACCGGGCGACCCTCGCCAGCTGGCGGCGATGTGCCTGCTCATCACGGAGTCGACCATCCAGTCGGCGCAGTTGGTCGGAGCATTCCTGGACAACGTCGCGCTCAACAAAGAGTTGGCCCACTCGCTGAACGGATACCTGAAACCATGAACGGTTCAACGGCTTTGAACGCATCGCGTCGGACCAGCGAACTGGCCGCGCTCGGCGACGGCGATTCAGTCGACCTCATCGTTATCGGCGGCGGCATCACCGGCGCCGGAATCGCCCTGGATGCCGCGACCCGTGGCCTGTCGGTCGCGCTTGCCGAAAAGCACGATCTGGCCTTCGGCACCAGCCGGTGGAGCTCGAAGCTGATCCACGGCGGGTTGCGCTATCTGGCCACCGGCAACATCGGAATCGCGCGGCGCAGCGCCATCGAGCGCGGAATCCTGATGTCCCGCAATGCCCCGCACCTGGTGAAGGCGATGCCGCAGCTTGTTCCGCTGCTGCCCGAGATGTCCGGAGTGTCTCGGGCGCTGGTGCGGTTCGGGTTCGCGGCGGGTGACGGGTTGCGGAAACTGGCCGGCACCCCGGCGTCGATACTGCCGCGCTCCCGCCGGATCGATGCGCAACGAGCAACGGCGCTGGCGCCGACCGTACGCCGCGGCGGCCTCGACGGCGGGCTGCTGGCCTATGACGGGCAGCTCATCGATGACGCGCGGCTGGTGACCGCGGTAGCCAGAACCGCCGCTCAGCACGGCGCTCGAATTCTGACCCGGGTCTCGGTATCGAACGCCACCCGAACGTCGGTTACTTTGACGGACACCCGTACCGCGGAATCCATGGATATTGCGGCGCGCGCGGTCATCAACGCCACCGGGGTGTGGGCCGGTGAGGTCGATGACTCAATCCGGTTAAGGCCCAGCCGTGGCACGCATCTCGTGTTCGATGCCGCGGCATTCGGCAATCCGACTGCGGCGCTGACGGTCCCGATCCCGGGCTCGCTCAACAGGTTCGTGTTCGCGATGCCCGAACAGCTGGGCAGGGTGTATCTGGGATTGACCGACGAGGATGCCCCCGGCCCGATTCCCGATGTCCCACAGCCCACTTCATCGGAGGTATCGTTCCTGCTTGACACGGTCAACACCGCATTGGATACAGCCTTAGGTCCCGACGACGTGATCGGCGCCTACGCCGGTCTGCGGCCCTTGATCGACAGTGGAGACGGAAGTACTGCGGATCTGTCCCGCGAGCATGCCGTCGTCGAGTCGCCCACCGGAGTGATCAGCATTGTGGGTGGCAAGCTCACCGAATACCGGTATATGGCCGAGGACGCGGTGAACCGGGCCGTGGAGTTGCGTGGCTTGACCGCAGGGCCATGCCGCACCCGAAACCTTCCGTTGGTCGGTGCGCCGTCGAATCCGGTTGCGACGCTTCGCTCACCAGCCGAACTCCCAGGGTCATTGGTTGCACGCTTCGGCGCCGAGGCGCCCAACGTGATCTCTCGAGCGAGCTGCGAACGGCCGACCGATCAGGTCGCCGACGGGATCGACGTCACCCGCGCCGAGTTCGAATACGCGGTTACCCATGAGGGCGCTCTCGACGCAGAGGACATCCTCGACCGGCGAACCCGAATAGGACTGGTCGCACAGGATCGCGCCCGGGCGGAACCCGTCGCCAAGGAGTTCGTCTAGACCCCCCCCTTTCGTCCGCGAGCAGACGCAAATGTCCTCGAACACTCGGTGTGTCGCGGACATTTGCGACTGCTCGCGCAGACGAGGGCGACTGCTCGCGCATAGAAGGAGGGCGACCTACAGCGCGCAGAGGAGGGCGACCCTACAGTGGGATGTTCTTGTGCCGGCCGCGGCGAGCCGGAGCTTCGGCCAGCGCCTGGGTAAGCACACTGCGAGTGTGTTCCGGGTCGATCTTTGCGTCCACGACACCGATGTCGATCGCCGAGTCGACCCCGCCGGCGATCTTCTCGTGCTCGATGGCCAGTTGTTCGTGCAGTGCCTCGCGTTCATGGTCGGCAGCGGCGGCCAGGGTCTTCTTGTGCAGGATGCCGACTGCGGCTTTCGCCCCCATCACGGCGACCTCGGCATCAGGCCAGGCGAACACCTTGCTGGCGTTCAGCGAGCGAGAGTTCATCGCGATGTACGCGCCGCCGTAGATCTTGCGGGTGACCAGCGTGACGCGTGGAACCGAGCACTCACCGAAGGCATGGAGCAGCTTGGCTCCGCGCCGAACCACGCCGCCCCATTCCTGGTCCACACCCGGCAGGTAGCCCGGCACATCCACGATGACGACCAACGGAATGCCGAAAGCGTCGCACAGGCGCACGAAACGAGCTGCTTTCTCCGCGCTTTCGGAATTCAAGCAGCCGCCCAGGCGCAGCGGGTTGTTGGCGAGCACCCCGACGGTGCGGCCCGACAATCGGCCCAGCCCAACCACCATCGAGGGAGCCCACTTGGCCTGGAATTCGTCGAAGGATGGCGCGCCGTCGTCCGGGGTATCCAGCAGTGCCTCGACCAGCGGATGCACATCGTAGGCCCGCCTGGCCGAATCGGGCAGCAGCGCCTTGAGGTCAGTGTCCCCGGCCTCGGCCTTGCTGCGATCGAAATGACCCTGCTGACAGAAGTAGCCGACCAGGCGGCGGCCCCTGGCGTATGCGTCGAGCTCGTCCTCGGCCACGATATGGCAGACGCCGGACTTCTTGTGGTGGGTATCGGGGCCGCCGAGGCTGGCCATGTCGACATCCTCACCGGTGACGCTGCGCACCACATCGGGGCCGGTGACGAACACCCGGCCCTCGGGCGCCATGATCACCACATCGGTCAGCGCCGGACCGTATGCCGCGCCGCCGGCTGCGAAGCCGACGACCACCGAGATCTGCGGCACGTAGCCGGACGCCCGGATCATCGCCTCGAACACCAGCCCGACGGCGTGCAGCGCCCGCACTCCCTCGGCCAGCCGAGCACCGCCGGAGTGCCAGATCCCGACGATCGGGCTCTGCTCCTCGATGGCCAGGTCATAGGCATCGACGATGTGCTTGCAGCCCTCCACGCCCATGGCGCCGCCCATCACGGTGCCGTCGGTGCAGAACGCGATGGTCCGAACTCCGTTGACGGCGCCGGCCGCAGCCAATATCCCCGAGCGGTCGCGGTCGTGAAGCAGCTCGACGGTGCCTTCGTCGAAGAAGGTGGACAGGCGCAGCAGCGGGTCGCGCGGATCCAGTGATTCGTTCGCCGCGTCGGGGGCCAGCCGATTCTCAATCGTCGTCATGGGTTCTCCTGCCGTTTCAGTACTTACCGAAGGCGAGTGCGACGTTGTGCCCGCCGAATCCGAAAGAGTTGTTGATTGCGTATTGGAGCTCTCCAGCGCGCGGTTGCCCGGCCACTACGTCGAGGTCGATCTCGGGATCGAGGTTCTTGAGGTTCAAGGTGGGCGGGATGATGCCGTCGCGCAGCGCCATCAGGGTCAGGATCGACTCAACCGCGCCGACCGCGCCGACTGAGTGGCCCAACGCCGACTTGGGCGCGTACACGGCGGGGCGGTGACCGCCCATTGCGTTGTTGATCGCCCGGCCTTCGGCGACGTCGCCGACGTTGGTGCCGGTGGCGTGCGCGTTGACGTGGTCGATGTCGGTGGGCTGCAGACCCGCCAGCTGGATTGCCCGGGTCATAGCGTATCCGGCCCGCTCGCCGTTCGGGTCGGGAGCCACCATGTGGAAGCCGTCGGAGGTGATGCTGGCACCCATCAGTCGGCCGATAATCCGGGCCCCGCGGGCCTTGGCGTGCTCCTCGGTCTCGATCACCATCAGGGCGCCGGCCTCGCCGAAGACAAAGCCGTCGCGGTCCCGGTCAAATGGGCGACAGGCACCGGCGGGGTCGTCGTTGTTGGTGGACATGACGATGCGCATCTGGGCGAACGCGGCGATCGGCACGGCCTCGATGCGTTGCTCGACACCACCGCAGATGGCGATGTCGGCCTCGCCCAGCACGATGTTGCGCCAGGCCTGGGCAATCCCCTCGGAGCCGGACGCGCAGGCCGACACGGGCGTGACGACCCCGGCCTTGGCGTGCCGATCGAGTCCGACGACCGCGGAGGGCCCGTTGGGCATGTACATCTGGACCGACAGCGGCGAGACGGCCCGAAGGCCTCGCTCACGCATCCCGTCATAGGCGAACACCAAAGCTTCGGCGCCACCGAGACCGGTTCCGATCGACACCAGCAACCGGGTGGTGTCCACTTCGGGCGCACCGGCGTCATCCCACGCGCGCCGACCGAGCACCGTCGCCATCTTCTGGACGTAGGACATGCGCCGGTTCTCGACCTTGGTCAACTCCGAGTCGAAGTCCTCAAGCAGGTGACCGCCGATGTGGACCGGCAGCTCGAACTGCTCGATGAAGGAATCCTCGAGCGTGCGGATGCCGCTCTGCGAGTCCAGCAGGGCCTTCCAGGTCGATTCGGCGTCGGTGGCCACACACGTGGTCATGGCGAAGCCCGTGACGACGACGTCCGGAAGGCCGTTTCCTGTTGTTGGGGAAGCCATAAAGCTGCGTGTCCTTCCCTGTGTTAGTTCCCGCTGTGTTGTTGCCGCCTAGGGCCGCCTAGTACCGTCCGAACGCCAGAGCCACATTGTGGCCGCCGAATCCGAACGAGTTGTTGATGGCGTACTGGTATTCGCCGTATCGAGGCTCGCCCGCGACGACATCGAGATCGATCTCGGGGTCGGGCGTCTCGTAGTTCAGTGTCGGCGGAATCACCCCGTCGCGCAGCGCCAGCACCGTGAGGATCGACTCCAGGGCGCCAACGGCGCCGATTGAGTGGCCCAGTGCCGACTTGGGTGCGTAAACCGCGGCATGTTCGACCCCGGCGACCCTGATCGCGTTGGCCTCGGCGACGTCGCCGATGGACGTCGACGTGGCGTGCGCATTGACGTGCTGAATGTCGCTGGGGGACAGGCCAGCGGTCTCCATTGCCCGTTTCATCGCCTGTCCGGCCCGCATGCCATCCGACGCCGGGGCCACCATGTGGAACGCGTCCGAGGTAATGCCCGCGCCCATCAACCTCGCCAGCGGTTTCGCGCCGCGTGCCTTGGCGTGCTCCTCGGTCTCGATGACCATCAGTGCGCCGGCCTCGCCGAAGACGAAGCCGTCACGGTTCTTGTCGAACGGCCTCGAGGCACCCTCGGGATCGTCGTTGCGGGTCGACATCGCGCGCATCATCGAGAACGCCGCGATGGGCAGCGCCTCGATGCCGCCTTCGACGCCACCGCAGACGGCGATGTCCGCATCACCCATCACGATCTGACGCCAGGCGTGAGCGATGCCCTCGGAGCCCGACGAGCACGCCGACACGGGGGTGATGACCCCCGCGCGCGCGCCCAACTCGAGGCCGACGACGGCAGCGGCGCCATTGGGCATGATCATCTGAACGGCGAGTGGGGACACCTTACGGGGCCCACCCTCGTTCATCGCGTCGTACGTCTCGACGATCTTCTCGCCGCCGCCCAGACCCGTGCCGATCACCACGGTGAACCGGTCCGGATCGACCTCGGGTGAGCCCGCGGCCTCCCAGAGCTGGTTGCCCAGGTATTTCGACATGCGCTGCACGTAGGACATGCGGCGCAGTTCGAGCCGGGTCATCAACGGGTCAAGCGGCTCCTTGAGGTGCCCGCCGATTTTCACCGGCAGGTCCCACTTGGTAATGAAGTCGTCCTCGAGGACATGGATGCCGCTCTCGCCGGCCAACAAGCCCTTCCACGTGCTTTCGATGTCCGCCGCGATCGATGTCGTCGCCGTGACGGCGGTCACCACAACGCTGGGGAAACCGCCGTTAGCAGTGGAAGGTCGGGTCACTTGTCACCCGTAATCTGGGCCCGGATCGCCGCGGCGGCTTCGGGGTTCTCTTCCTCGAGCTTCTGGATGTAGCTCACGACGTCGCCGACGGTACGCAGTCCGGCGAGGTCCTCGTCGGGGATCTTCACGCCGTACTTGTCCTCGGTCTGCACCGCGATCTCGACCATCGACAGCGAGTCGATGTCCAGGTCGTCGACGAACGACTTCTCCGGGGTCACCTCGGACGGCTCGATGCCGGTGACCTCTTCGATGATCTCCGCGAGGCCGGCGATGATTTCTTCCTGAGTGGCGGGCACGGTGGCTCCTTCTATCTCGGTGTTACTCGGTGGGTATTGATCGAACGGTGGAACAGTGGATATTGGGTACTTCTCAGCTGGTCGTTCCGCTCAGCGACACCGAAGTCGCAGGGATCCCGTCCAGGTCGTCGGGGGACTTTATCGGATGGGCCGGTACGCCCTTCAGTTCGCGTTTGGCGATCCCGGTCAGGGTTCCGGCGGGGGGGAACTCGACGATCGCCACGGTCGCGCCGGTTCCGGCGGCGTGTTCGAAAAGCCGGCCGATGGTTGCAGAGCACAGATCCCAGCGGACCGGCCGGGTCATCTGGGCCACCAGCTTGGCCATCGCGTCGGCGGCCGACGACACCGGTTGACCGTCGACGTTCGACAGTAGCGTGACGTTCGGCCCGGAAGTCTCACTGATCTCAGCCGGAGTGATCCGGTCGGCCACGGTCGCATACCCCTCGAGCGCGGGGGCCATGTACCGGGTGTGGAAAGCTCCCGCGGTGGCGAGCTTTCGGACACGCGCCCGCGCCGGCGGATCCTCGGCCAGTTTCTCTAGGGCCGACACCGTCCCGGCCGCGACGATTTGGCCGGCCGCGTTGCGGTTCGCCGGAATGAGGTCCAGCGCATCGAGACGGGCGAGCACCTCGTCCTCGTCGCCGCCCAGTAATGCCGACATGCCGGTGGGCTCGAGTGCGCAGGCCTTGGCCATCTCGGCGCCACGGGTCGACGCCAGGGCGACAGCCTCGTCGGCAGAGATTACGCCCGCGATGGCGTAGGCGGCTATCTCCCCGACCGAGTGCCCTGCGACGACGAGGTCGAAGTCCGGGCTGTCGCCGTCCTCCTTGTCGGCCAGGGCGGCGCGTTTGAAGAACTCCTCATAGGCGAGCAGGGTCGTCGCGACCACCAGGGGTTGGGTCACCGCGGTGTCGGTGATCTCCTCGGCGGTGGCGGTGGTGCCCAACCGGGCCAGGTCGAGGCCGCTGATATCGGACCACGCGGCAATACGCTCGGCGGCGCCGGGCAGTTCCAGCCAGTCGGCGAGCATGCCGGGGGTCTGGGAGCCCTGTCCGGGCGCGAGGAATGCAAGCAGGGTCTTCTGAGGCACGTCTCTAAGGAAACATTGAGAAGACGGATTTGCCCGATGTAAGAGATTATGAACCTTGTCTTAAGTTTTTGTATGAATCCTACAAAATGCCCTGAAATGCGATGTCGTCGACACCGGAACGAAATCTGTCAGGGGCCGTGTTGATCCGCAGATGTGACTGCTCTAACACCGGTGAGCTGCCCGGGCGGGTCGCCTCCAGCAGCGGAATGCCGGGCCTGGCGGGTCAGCCGGCCCACCGTGGAGGCCACCCGCAATACATACGAATCCCTCGGAACGGTGGGGTCGCGGCCGGTGAAGTCGGCGATCCTTTTGAGCCGATAGCGGACGGTATTTGGATGAACGAACAATTTGCGCGCACAAGCCTCGATGGCCCCACCCGAGTCCAGATAGGCGTCCAGCGTCTCCATCAGAGCCGGTCCGGCGTCCGATAGTGGCCGCATCACTTCGGCCTCCAGCGTGACGGCGGCCGAAGTGTCGCCCAACAGCGCCCTTTCCGGCAACAGCTCCCGGGCCGACACCGGGCGCGGTGCGCCCGCCCAGCCGGCCACCGCGTTCATTCCGGCGATCGCCTCGGCTGCGCTGAGATGCGCCGCGCCCAGCGTCGACGCGGTGGGTCCGATCACCACGGGCCCGTCATCGAACACCGTCATCAGGTCGGTGAGAAACCGGTCGGTGGGTGACAGGCTCCCGGAAACGACGGTGACCAGCCAGGTGCCGTGCACGTCGGACAGGGCGGCCCGGTCGTTGCGGCTGGCCACGCTGTGGACGTCGTCGCCGGCCACGTCCAGCCGTTCGGGCCGCGGGATTCCGACGACGACGGTGGCCGGTGCGGTCGCGTCCCAGTTCAGCGCCGCGGCCTGGGACTGCAGTTCCGGACCCATGTCTCCGCGGACTACGGCGTCGACGAGATTGGCTTCCATTCGGGTGTCCCAGGCGCCGCGGGCCTCGGCCTGGTCGGCATACGCGGTCGCGGCGGCGAATGCCAGGTCCCGGCTATACCGCAGGATTCCCGCCGTCAGCGCCGACAGCTGCTCCTCGGATCGCGCCAGCAGCGGGACCACCTCCTCGAAGAACTCCATCGTGATGCGGACCATCTCCACGGACTGACGCAGTGCGATCCGCCGGCGCAGTTCGTGCGGTACCACCTCGAAGGCTTTGGCGGTGTAGCTGTCGTTGCTCTGCGGGTCACGCATCCACTCGGCGAAGTTGACCACCGCGGTCTGCACCACGAGCTGGACGCTGGCCCGCTGGGAGGCCTCAAGTGCGGCGAAGAAAGGTAACCGTTCTTCCAGGACGTGGACCGCCTCGGTGGCCAGCCGACCGGAGTACTGCTTCAACCGGCGCAACGCCGATTCGGGCACCGTTTCCAGTACCTCGACGGTCGACTTCGGCGGGATGAACCGATTGTTGTCGGTCATCCCTAAAATCTACGCTCGATTTCTGGCGGATGCCCACAATCGGCGCCGACACCCAAAACCGCGCCTACGCGACCCCCGAATCGGAGGTCTGCTCGGGCGCGGCCATGACGTCGTCGATCTGGTACTGCTGTGCCGCTCGGGCTGCGACCGACATGTCGATATTCCCGTCGCGGGCCAGCGCTTCGAGCACCGCGACGACGATCGACTCGGCGTCGGTGTTGAAGAAGCGCCGCGCCGCGGGCCTGGTGTCGGAGAAGCCGAACCCATCGGTGCCCAGCGTGACATATGTCCCCGGAATCCACGGCCGGATCTGTTCGGGCACCGCCCGCATCCAGTCCGACACGGCCACAACCGGACCAGATGCATCGGCCAGCGCCTTGGTGACGTAAGGGATAGCCGCGGGGCGCTCGGGGTGGCGTAGCCGCGCCTTCTCGACCGCCACCCCGTCGCGGTTGAGCTCGCCCCAACTGGTCACCGACCAGACGTCGGCGGCAACGTCCCACTCCTCGGCCAGCATTTCGGCGGCTGTCAGCGCCGAAGGCATTGCCACACCGGAGGTCAGTATCTGCGCCGAGTGGGCCCTGCTTTGCGGTGCCGGCCGGTAGCGGTAGATGCCGCGCAGCAATCCCTCCACGTCCAGCCCGTCTGGTTCGGCGGGCTGGACGTAGGGCTCGTTGTAGATCGTTATGTAGAAGTACACGTTCTCGGGGTCCGGACCGAACATCCGGTGCAGGCCGCTCTCGACGATGTGGGCGATCTCGTAGGCGAACGCCGGGTCGTAGGCCACCACCGCGGGATTGGTTGACGCCAGCAGCAGCGAATGACCGTCGGCGTGCTGCAGTCCCTCGCCGGTGAGCGTGGTACGTCCCGCTGTCGCCCCAAGGACGAAGCCGCGCGCCATCTGGTCGGCCGCCGCCCAGAGGCCGTCGCCGGTGCGCTGGAAGCCGAACATCGAATAGAAGATGTAGATCGGGATCATCGGCTCGTTGTGGGTGGCGTACGACGTGCCGACCGCGGTGAACGAGGCCGTCGATCCGGCCTCGTTGATCCCCTCGTGCAGGATCTGGCCGGAGTCGCTTTCCTTGTAGGCGAGCATCAATTCGGCATCGACGGCCGTGTAGAGCTGGCCGTTGCGGTTGTAGATCTTCAGGCTGGGGAACCACGAGTCCATCCCGAAGGTGCGAGCCTCGTCGGGAATGATCGGGACTATTCGCTTCCCTATTTCTTTGTCGCGCAATAGTTCCTTGAAGGTCCGAACGGTCGCCATGGTGGTGGCGACCTCCTGGTTGCCGGATCCCTTCTTCAGCGCTTTATATGCGTCCTTTCCGGGCAACTTGAGGGCTTTGGTACGGGTGCGCCGTTCGGGCAGGAATCCGCCCAGCGCCCGGCGACGGTCCAGCAGGTAACGAATCTCTGGCGCTTCGGGCCCGGGGTGGTAGTAGGGGGGCAGGTACGGGTTTTCCTCGAGCTGCTCGTCGGTCACCGGAATGCGCTGAGTATCGCGGAAGTCCTTGAGGTCTTGCAGCGCAAGCTTTTTCATCTGGTGGGTGGCGTTGCGGCCCTCGAAATGCTTGCCCAGCGTGTAGCCCTTGATGGTCTTGGCCAGGATCACCGTGGGCTGGCCCTTGTGCTCCATTGCGGCGTGATAGGCGGCATAGACCTTGCGGTAGTCATGGCCACCGCGCTTGAGATTCCAGATGTCGGTATCGGACAGATTCTGCACCAACTGCTTGGTGCGCGGATCCCGGCCGAAGAAGTGGTCGCGCACATAACCGCCGTCGTTGGCCTTGTAGGTCTGATAGTCGCCGTCGGGGGTGGTGTTCATCAGGTTCACCAGGGCGCCGTCGCGATCTGCGTGCAGCAGGGCGTCCCACTCGCGGCCCCACACCACCTTGATCACGTTCCAGCCCGCGCCCCGGAAGAACGATTCCAGCTCCTGGATGATCTTGCCGTTGCCGCGGACCGGCCCGTCCAGGCGCTGCAGGTTGCAGTTGACGACGAAGGTCAGGTTGTCCAGGCCTTCCAGTGCGGCGACGTGGGTCAGGCCGCGACTCTCCGGCTCGTCCATTTCGCCGTCGCCCAGGAACGCCCACACATGCTGGTTGGTGGTGTCCTTGATGCCGCGATCGTTGAGGTAGTGATTGAACCGCGCCTGATAGATGGCGTTCATCGGACCCAGGCCCATCGAAACCGTGGGAAACTCCCAGAAGTCGGGCATCAGCCTCGGGTGGGGGTAGGAAGGGAGGCCGCCGCCGGGGTGGCTGTGCTCTTGGCGGAAGCCGTCCAATTGGTCGGCACTGAGGCGTCCTTCCAGGAAGGCCCTTGCGTAGATGCCCGGTGACGCGTGGCCCTGGATGAAGATCTGGTCTCCGCCGCCAGGGTGCGACTTGCCGCGGAAGAAATGGTTGAACCCGACTTCGTAGAGGGCGGCCGAGGATGCGTAGGTAGAGATGTGGCCGCCGACACCGACGCCGGGCCGTTGCGCGCGGTGCACCATGATCGCGGCGTTCCATCGGATCCAGGCCCGGTAGCGCCTTTCGACGTCCTCGTCGCCCGGGAACCAGGGTTCGAGTTCGGTGGGAATGGTGTTGACGTAGTCGGTGGAGGTCAACGCCGGGATGGCGACCCGTTGCTCACCGGCGCGTTCGAGGAGTCGCAGCATCAGGTAGCGCGCCCGGGCGGAGCCGGAACGCTCGAGCAAGCCGTCGAAGGACTCCAGCCATTCGGCGGTCTCTTCGGGGTCGATATCGGGCAGGTAGGAAGCGACACCTTCCCGGATCACCCGAACCCGATCGGGTTCGGCTGTACTGCTGGAGCTTTGGGCCAGATCCTGACGCACGAACTCGGTGGTCAACGCGCTACTCCTTATTAGGCGGTGTAATTGCGTGCGCCCCTCACGTACGCGGTGGACGACATACCCCGTCCGAATTACCTGTCTGAATTACCTGTCTGGATAACCGTGTCTTAGATCCTGGCCTAATCCTGCCCCATCCGCGCCGTTCGGTGGGGGCAGTGCGCCGATCCGGCGGCAGCCGGGCTGAACCGAAGTGTGAACCGTCAGGCGAACCGGTAACGTCTGCACCGTGCTGATGGGTTGGCTGAGCGCGCCCCGTGCGCGGGGTGCCGCTTTCGTCACCGGCAGCTTCGCCGTTTTCGTAATGATCGTGGTGGGTTGCACCAACGTCACCGACGGCGGAGTCAGAGCGGCTGAAGGAGAGGCACCCCTGTACCGGGCCTCGGTGTCGGCCTCGATCGAGGAGTCCGCGGCCAGTTCCAGTGCCCGCGAGTCGCAACGCCAGGAGTCGCTGAGCAAAGAGGCGGTGCAGACGTCCTGTGAAGTCATGAGCTCGAGTAGCGCGGATGCCATCGCCGCGGTAAACGCCTACGTCGATGCCTTCAACTCCAACCCCGACGACGTCGTGGGTACCACCGGTCCCGCGGTGGACGCCCTGAACCTGAGCGCCGACCTGGTCGCGAGCAGCCTCTCCGATCCGCTCGCCGCCAACTTGCGGGATGCGCTCAACAGTTGGGTCGATGCCGCGCGCACGGTGGCCACCGCCATCGCGGGCAACTATCCGACCGCGGAATTCAACGCCGCGATCACTCGACTCAACGAATCCAAGACCACCGCTCTGGATCGCTGTGACGCGGCGTATCGGTGAACCTGCCACAGCCGCCCCTAGCCGGGGGTGGACGTGCGACGATATGGCGAGCACAGGACGCAGTGACCGAAGGAGGACCGACAGTGGTCTCGGCGGGTGACCCCCCGAACTACGCCCGCAGACTGGGCATCAAAAAAGATCAGATCGTGCAGGAGTTGGGCTGGGACGAGGACACCGACGACGACATCCGCGCCGACATCGAAGACGAATGCGGCGGTGAGCTGGTCGACGAAGGCTCGGACGAAGTCGTGGACGTGGTGTTGCTGTGGTGGCGTGACGGAGACGGTGACCTCGTCGACAAGTTGATGGACGCCATCACGCCGCTCGCCGACGACGGGGTGATTTGGGTTGTCACCCCCAAGACCGGGAAGCCCGGGCACGTGCAGCCCGCCGAGATCGCGGAGTCGGCGCCGACCGCGGGCCTGATGCAGACTTCGTCGGCCAACCTCGGTGGCTGGATCGCCAGCCGACTCGTTCAGCCGAAGTCCAAAGCCGCCGGCCGGCACTAGCGGTGCTCGCTGTCGGCCTCAGCGCCCCGGACTTCACCCTCAAGGACCAGAACAATCAGCCGGTCACGCTTGGTTCTTTTCGTGACGTCAAGAACGTGCTGCTGGTGTTCTTCCCGCTCGCCTTCACCAGCATCTGTGCCCGCGAGTTGGACGACATCAGGGATCGTCCGGGCGATTTCGTCAACGAGGACACCACGACGCTGTCCATCTCGGTGGGGCCGTCACCCACGCACAAGGTGTGGGCGCAGCAGCGCGGATTCACTTTCCCCCTGCTCGCCGATTTCTGGCCGCACGGCGCAGTCAGCCGGGCCTACGGTGTGTTCAACGAAGACACCGGATTCGCCAACCGCGGCACCTTCGCAGTGGACCGCGCCGGCGTGATCAGGTTCGCCGAGTGCAAGCAGCCCGGAGAAATCCGGGACCATTCGGTGTGGTCGCACGCGCTGACGGCATTGCGGTAGGGCTGACGCCGATTTCCGCTGGCGCCGCCCCGACGTGTAGCCTGCCCGGGATCGGGCGCGTAGCTCAGTGGTAGAGCTCTGGTTTTACACACCAGCGGTCGGCGGTTCGATACCGTCCGCGCCCACTCCCGAATGGCCAGATGCATCGGCCGGGTGCCCGCGAGGGGCCAGGCAGTCCATCCGCGGGGTCGTCGCGTGGTAACGATGAACCGTCACCCGAAAGGCGGTCGGATGTACCAGAATGTCGTACGATGATCGTACAGAGCATTCGTACGAACTGAGGCCAAGCCGATGACCATTAGTGCAAGCGAAGCCCGGCAGCGGCTTTTCCCGCTCCTCGAACAGGTCAACACCGACCACGAACCAGTGCGCATCACTTCGAAAGCCGGAGACGCCGTACTCATGTCGGCCAGTGACTACGACTCCTGGCAGGAAACCGTCTACCTGCTGCGGTCGCCCGAGAATGCCCGCCGACTGATGGAGGCGGTCGCCCGAGACAAGAGCCGGCAAAGCGCACTCGCCAGGGCGGTCGACGAACTCGAGGAGATGGCCGGCGGCCAGGAGTGAGAGGTGTCAGCTTCGATCCTGATGCCTGGGACGATTTTCTGTTCTGGTTGGCCTCCGACCGTAGAACGGCGCGACGGATCGTCAGGCTCATCGCAGAGATCCAGCGCGACCCGTTTACCGGGATCGGGAAGCCAGAACCGCTCAGAGGCGAACTGTCCGGGTATTGGTCCCGGCGAATCGATGACGAGCATCGACTCGTATACCGGGCGACCGGTGACGAGGTGAAGATCCTGAAGGCCCGATACCACTACTGAGCATCACGGCCGGGACTTCTTGCGCTCATGCAGCATTCACGCCTACAGCGGTCAGCAGCAGCCGGTGGCTTTGCGGTCGGCCAGGTGCGCGTGCGCAGCGTTGTCGCCGCCACTCACCGCCGTGAGGAACTCGTCGAGGTCGATCCGCCGCCCGCCCAGCCAGGTCCCCGCCACCTTCACCTCGTCGACCAATGTGACCGGATCGATGGCCCACGGGTCGGTGGTCAGCTCGACGAAGTCCGCGAGCTTGCCCGGCGCGATCGATCCGACCAGGTGGTCACGGCGCAGCGTGCGGGCCGCGTCGATGGTCTGCGCCCGCCAGGCCTGGTCCAGTGAGATGGCCTGGTCGGCCCGGTGTACGGTGCCGCCGCGGGTCCGCCTGGTGACCGCGGTGGCGATGTTGACGACCGGGGTCGGCGGTGACACCGATCCGTCGTTGTGCAGCGACACGCATGCCCCGGAAGCCACGGCGTCGGCGAAGGCGGCCCAGCGGGCGCCGTATTCGGGAGCGAACATGGACCCGTCGAGTAGTTCGCCCCAGTAGTAGTACTGGAACGGTGCCAGCGACACGTGCACACCGAGGCGGGCCGCACGGTCGAAGTGCTCGCGGGTGCCGGCGCCGCAATGCTCGAGGCGCCAGCGGTGATCGGTGCCCAGTAGGCCGTGCCTGTGTAGCGCATCCTCGTAGGCGTCCAAGGCGAGGTCCAGAGCCAGATCCCCGTTGGCGTGGAAGGCCATCTGCCAGCCGGCCGGCGCCGCCCGGTCCAGGATGGCATCGAGTTGTGCGCGGGTGTAGTTCATCGACTGAGAACCGCCGGCGGTTGCCGGGTCGATCCCCGCTGTTCGGGTCACCTCAGTGTCGAGGTAGGGGAATGAGATTGCGATATTGCCGACCCACGGAGAGCCGTCGGTCCACAGCTTCACGCCGGCTTTGGTCAGCCAGGTGTCTCCGGCGGCGAAAGTCATTGGTTCGGAGTAGCTTTCGGTAACCGACATCTCCCACATACTCACCCGTAGCGGGCAGGACGGCGCCGCGGCCAGTGCCTCGTAGCCGGCGGCGAACTTCGGGTCGAAGGTCATATCCGAAGATGATGTGTAGCCGCCGCGGGACATCAACGCGAAATATCGTGCTGCCGATAGCAGTGGGTCGCCCATCTGCGCCATCAACGGCCCGGTGACCGCGGTGAGCACCGGCAATTCGAAGCCATGCCCGTCAAGTGACCCGTCGGCGTTGCGTCCGTAGTGCCCGGCGACCGGGTCGGCGGGCGGGTGGACGTCCCACCCGTAGCTCTTGATCAGCGCGGTGTTGAAGTACACACCGTGGCCTGAGTTGTCGGTGATCACCGTGATTCGCTCGCCGAAGATGCCGTCGAGTTCGCTGGCCTTTGGAGCGGGGTGACCCTGCAACAGCGCGTCGAAGCCGGCGAACCACAGGGGAGTCTCGGGATCGGCGGTCGCGATCGCATCGGCGAATACTTGCTGCACGTCGGCCCAGGTGGGCGCGTCCCACGGCGTTATGGAACGTGCCGGAGCCTGCGTGGCGACGCCGCTGATCAACGGATGTCCGTGTGGCTCAACGAATCCCGGGGCAAGCACACTGGCTCCGGTGTCGGTCACGTCGACGCCGGGCAATGCCGAACGACAGTCCTCCAGACTGCCTACCGCCACGATCGTGTCACCGGAGACGGCCACGGCCTGCGCGCGCGGAGTGCCCTCGTCCATGGTGATGATGGTCGCTGCGGTCAAGATGGTTTCAGGCATGGTTGACAGTCTGACAGTCGAGCCTCATGGCATCGGACGATTACCCGTTGTGAGACGCTGCCGGGATGTACGCAGCAGCAGGCTGGGGCCGAGCCGCGGGCGTCGCCGTCGGCGCGCTGGCCGACGCGGTGCTGGGGGATCCGAAGCGCGCTCATCCGGTCGCGCTGTTCGGCAGCACCGCAGCGATGTTGGAACGGCACAGCTACGCCGATCGGCGGATCGCGGGTGTGGTGCACACCGTCGGCCTGCTCATCGCGGTCGCTGGCCTCGGCGTCGCGGCCGAGCGGTCGGGCCGGCGTGGCGGGCTTCGTGAGGGTGTCTGCGTGGCGGCGGCGACGTTCGTCTCGTTGGGCGGGACTTCGCTGTGCCGCACGGGGGAACAGATGGTGAGTCTGCTGCAGTCCGGGGACGTGGCCCGTGCCCGCCGGCTGCTACCGTCGCTGTGCGGGCGCGATCCCGCCGCCCTGGAGATCGATGGCCTCGCCCGCGCGGCGCTGGAGTCGATCGCCGAGAATACCTCCGACGCGCAGGTCAGCCCCCTCGTGTGGGCCGCAGTCGGTGGAACTCCGGCGGTTCTTGCGCATCGCGCCGCCAACACCCTGGACGCGATGATCGGACACCGGTCGCCGCGATATGCCCGATTCGGCTGGGCAGCAGCCCGTTTGGACGATGTGGCCAACCTGGCCGGGGCCAGGGTGACGGCCTCGTTGGTCGTGCTTTGCGCACCCGTGGTGGGCGGTTCGCCGATCTCGGCGCTTCGGGCATGGCGGCGCGATGCCGGAAAGCACCCGAGCCCCAATGCCGGAGTGGCCGAGGCGTCGTTCGCCGGTGCCCTCGGTGTGCGCCTGGGCGGACCCACCCGGTACGGCCATCAGCTGGAGATCCGGCCCTGGCTCGGCGACGGCCGGCCCCCAGACGTCGACGACTTGGCGCGCGCGGTGCGGTTGTCCCGCGCCGTACAACGGCTTGCTCTCGCGGTGGTGCTCGTGATCAGCGCCTTCTGCCGTAGCGGTCCGCGAGTTTCTCCTCAGTGCTGAGTGATGCGGGCGGCGCGCTTTCATCCTCGGCGCCGTCCCTGTGGACTGCAGCGGCTTGCACGGCTTCCCTTTCACTGCGGCGCATCCGAATTTCGGAATAGACGAAGTAACCGACGCCGAGAGGCGCCAGAATGCCGAAGGCGATCCATTGAATGCCATAGGACAGAAAAGGCCCGGCGTCCAGATGGGGAAGCGGGATGACACCGAGTCCGCCCGGTTGGTCCGCGGTCAGTTGCAGATAGGAGCCGGCCAGCGGGACTCCCGTCAGGCTTGCGACCTGAGCCGTGTTGATCGAATAGACCTGTTGTCCGCCTTCGGCGCGAAACGGGGCCTTGCCCTGAGCCACCGCTTCGGAATCGCGTAGCCGCGCGGTGATGGTGACCGTCCCGGTCGGGGGCGGGGCGATGGGCGGTACCTGCGATCCCGCCTCCGGACGCACGTACCCCCGGTCCACGAGCACGGTAGGACCGCCCTGCACCGCGAATGGAACCAGCACTTCGAACGCCGGTTCACCGTCGATGAGCCGCAACCTGGCCAGCACCTGACTGTCGGGCAGGTATCGTCCGGTCGCGGTCACCCGCTGCCACTGCTCGTCGGGCGCGGCGGAATCCTGTCGCGGCAGCACGGTGGTGACCGGCACCGGATCGGCATCGAGCGATCGGGCGATCTGGGCATTCTCCCGGGAAGTCGTGGTGCTCTTGCCCAACTGCCACGGTGCCAGGACGGTGAAGCACAGGTAGGCGAAGGCCAGTACCACGATGAACAGTGCCAGCCACTGCGGGCGCATCAGAAATGCCCAGCGTCGCATTCAGCCGACCTTCGCTCGCTCGGCCAGTTGCTCCTCGACCCAGCGGTGCAGGCCCGGCAGGGATGCGTCGATCACGGCAAAGACCTTCTCGAAGTCGTCTTCGGTGCCGTAGTAAGGATCCTCGACGTCGTGCGGGTACGCACCCGACCGCGGATCGAATGCGCGCAGCATCCTCAGCCGGTCGGCGGGCACACCGAGGTCCGTCAGCATCCGTAGATGGTTGCGGCCCAACGCGACCAACAGGTCGGCGGACAGGTGTTCGGGCCCGACCTGGGCCGCTCGATGGTCCGACGGATAGCCGTGTGCGCGCAGCACCTGCCCGGCCCGGTGGTCGGCCGGTTCGCCGTGGTGCCAATGGCCGGTGCCCGCACTGGATACCCGCACCACTGTTGCCAGCCCACGCTCGCCGATCTGATGGGCGAACATCTTTTCCGCCATCGGGCTACGGCAGATGTTGCCGGTGCAGATGAACGTGATGTGCAGCGTCGGGTCGCCGGCGGCAGTCCTGCGCTCAGGCACCGAGCACCTCGCGAAGATCGTCGATGCTGGCCACGTGGAGCAGCGCGACTGAGCCCTCTCTGGAGTCGTCGTCACTGAAGTCGTGCTGCCCGTAGCCCCAGTCCACCACTATGGTTCCGATGCCGTGAGCCGCCGCGCCCTCGACATCGTGCGAACGGTCGCCGACCATCACGACGCGGTCGGGCAGCGGAGCCAGTTGAGCGAGAACGTGGGCCAGCACCTCGGCCTTGGACGATCGGGCGCCGTCCAGGCTCGCACCGGCGATCACCTCGAAGCGACTCTCAAGACCGAAGTGGGTCAGGATTTGCCGCGCGATCGGTTCGGCCTTGGAAGTGGCCACCGCCAACCGGACCCCGGCGGTCTGGAGGTCGGCCAGAAGTTCGGGGATTCCGGAATAGAGGCGGTTCATCGCCCAGCCACGTCTGGTGTAGTCGGCGCGGTACGCGGCTATCGCGGCGTCGGCGTACTCGCCCAGACCCATCTCCTGCAGGGTGATGTGCATCGGCGGGCCGACGAGCCTATTTGCCAGGTCGACGTCGGGAACGGGCATTCCGATGCTCAGGAGCGCATGCCGGAAGCTGGACACGATGCCCTCGGCCGAATCGGTCAAGGTCCCGTCCAGGTCGAAAATCACCAGATCGTCGCGGCTCACCCGGGCGAAGGCGCCGGTGTTGTCCAGCGTGTCGGTCACTGCTCCATCATCCCTGATGGCTGTCACTGGTTGGCCGGCGCATTAGTGTCGTGATGTGGCAAGTCTGGTGATCAGGGGATGACGGTCCGGCTGGCAGACATCATCGACGTGCTCGACGCGGCCTATCCGCCTCGACTCGCGCAGGACTGGGATTCGGTCGGACTGGTGTGCGGGGATCCGTCTGAAATGGTCGCCGCGGTGACCGTCGCGGTGGACGCCACCGCGGAGGTGCTCGCACAGGTGCCGGACCGAGGTCTGCTGCTCGCACACCATCCACTGCTGCTCCGCGGGGTGGATTCGGTGTCCGCCGATACCGCGAAGGGCACGCTGATCCACTCGATGATCCGTACCGGTCGCTCGCTGTTCACCGCGCACACCAATGCGGACAGCGCGATGCCCGGAGTCTCGGATGCGTTGGCCGAGGTTTTGGGCCTGACGGTGTCCGAGGTGCTCGCGCCCGTGCCGGCTGGGGCGGGGCTGGACAAGTGGGCGGTATTCGCGCCCCGAGAGGATCCGGCGATTGGCGCGGCTATCCGGACCGCGATGTTCGCGGCGGGCGCCGGTCGGATCGGCGATTACTCGCAGTGCAGCTGGAGTGTTGCCGGCACCGGGCAGTTCTTGCCCAACGACGGCGCGGCGCCCGCCATCGGATCGGTGGGCAGCGTCGAACGGGTTGCCGAGGATCGGATCGAGATGGTGGCTCCGGCCTCACACCGGGCCGAGGTGCTCGCCGCGCTGCGGAGCGCGCACCCCTACGAAGAGCCCGCGTTCGACATCATTGCCATGCAGCCGGTCCCTGGGAACGTGGGCCTGGGACGGATCGGAACACTGCCCGACCCAGAACCGCTGTCGGCGTTCATATCTCGAGTCCGGGCTGCACTCCCACCCACCTCGTGGGGGATACGCGCCTGCGGCGAGGCCGACGCGCCTGTGTCGCGGGTGGCTGTCTGCGGTGGTGCGGGTGACTCGCTGCTCGCCGAGGTGGCTGCCGCCGGTGTCGATGCCTATGTGACCGCCGATCTACGGCATCACCCGGCCGACGAACACCGCCGTGTCTCACCCGTCGCGCTCGTCGACGTGGCGCACTGGGCAAGCGAATACCCGTGGTGCGGCCAGGCGGCGGAGCTTCTGCACACCCATTTCGGCGCTGCGCTACCGGTCGTCATGTCCGACGTGCGTACCGACCCGTGGAACGTTGAGGGAGGACAGCCATGAAAGCCGAAGTACGGCAACAGCGGTCGTTGCTCGAGCTGGCGGAGCTCGACGCCGAGATCGGCCGGATCGAGCATCGGGCAAAGAACCTCCCCGAGCAGCGGGCGCTGGGGGAGGCGCAAGTCGGCCACCGGGAGGCCGGCGACCGGCTCGCCGCACTGCGGATCGCATTGGCCGATATCGACGAGCAGGTCGCTAAATTCGAAGGCGAAATCGACAGCGTCCGCCAGCGGGGTGACCGCGATCGCGCGCTGATGGACGGGGGCACGATCGATCCCAAGCAGCTCACCGAGCTGCAGCACGAACTGGACACCCTGCACCGCCGCCAGACCAGCCTAGAGGATTCGCTGCTGGACGTGCTGGAGCGGCGGGAGGAACTTGCCGCGGATCACCAACGCGTGCTGGCTGAGGTCGACGATTTGCAGACGATGCTCAGCGATGCCCGGGAGGTCTGCGAGCAGGCCGGTGCGCAACTCGCTCACCGGCGAGCCGAATCTCTCTCACGCCGAGCCGATCTCACCGCCGGCATCGACGAGAGCTTGCTCGCGCTCTATGAACGTCAGCGCAGCCGCGGCGGGGTGGGCGCTGGGCCGCTTCAGGGCCGTCGATGCGGCGCCTGCCGGATAGAGATCGACAAGGGAGAGTTGGCCCGAATCGCCGCCGCGCCCGAAGACGAGGTGCTGCGGTGTCCGGAATGCTCTGCGATCCTGCTGCGGGTCACGGGCTCGCACGCGTGAAGGTTCGGATAGAGGCCGACGGCGGGTCGCGCGGCAACCCGGGTCCGGCCGGTTACGGCGCGGTGGTATGGACTGCAGATCGCGGAACCGTTCTGGCCGAAACGAAGTCGTCGATCGGGGTGGCCAGCAACAACGTGGCGGAGTATCGCGGTTTGATCGCCGGACTCGAGGAGGCGGCCGGTATCGGTGCGACCGAGGCCGAGGTCTTCATGGACTCCAAGTTGGTGATCGAGCAGATGGCGGGCCGCTGGAGGGTCAAGCATCCCGACCTCGCGCCGCTGCACCGTCGAGCGAAAGAGCTTGCGGCGAGCTTCGATCGCGTCGGATATACCTGGATTCCTCGCACCGAGAACGGGCATGCCGATCGACTAGCCAACGACGCCATGGACGCCGCCGCCGAGTTCGCCGAGCCCGATCCGGCTCGCACCCTCGGCCATCGATCTCCAGCCGGGACGGAGACGCCGGCCGGTGCGGCGGGCTGGACCGGCGCGAGGGGTACGCCCACCCGGCTGCTACTGCTCCGCCATGGACAGACCGAACTATCGGCGCAGCGCCGCTACTCGGGGAGAGGAGATCCGGAGCTGACCGACGTCGGGGTCAGGCAGGCGGCGGCGGCCGCAACGTACCTGGCGGACAGGGGCGGCATTGCCGCGGTCATCTCCTCGCCACTACGGCGCGCATACGACACCGCGTCCGCCGCAGCCACCGCTCTCGCGCTGGATGTCGCAGTCGACGATGGCCTGATCGAAACGGATTTCGGTGCGTGGGAAGGACTTACTTTCGGGGAGGCGGCCGAACGCGATACCGGGCTGCACCGGCGCTGGCTGGCCGACACCTCGGTGCCGGCCCCGGGCGGGGAAAGCTTCGATGCCGTCGCCGCTCGGGTGCACGACGCCCAGCGGCGGATCATCGCCCAGCACGCGGGCCAAACTGTGCTGGTGGTATCGCACGTGACCCCGATAAAGACGCTGCTGCGACTGGCTCTCGATGCCGGCCCGAACATCCTGTATCGGCTGCATCTGGACCTGGCGTCGTTGTCGATCGCCGAGTTCTATCCCGACGGTGCGGCGTCGGTGCGCCTGGTGAACCAAACCACCTACCGGTGATCAGGTATGCAGATGCGCTCGTTCTCCGTGCGGGCCCAGTAGGGCGATCGCTTCCACCGGTTCCTCGACGACGCCGAACCAGTGTGGCGTCCACGTCGAAAACTCCACGGCTTCACCGGGTTCGATGATGAAGTCGCGCTCACCGAGAATAAGGCGCATGCGCCCGGACAACACGTAGATCCAGTCATGGCCCTCGTGCACCGGTAGCTCGGGCGGGGGCTTCCGCCGGCGGGTACTGATTCGGATCTTGTAGGCGTGCAGCCCGCCGGCCGGACCCTGCTCGGTCAACGGCCAGAAAGTGATCAGGTTTCGGCTATGCGCACCCGCTCGTACCCGGGGGTCGGTCGCTTCGGGAGCGCGCAACAGGTCGTCGGCGGTCACCGACAGCGCGGCCGCCAACCGGGGCAGGTGATCCAAGGCCAGTCGCCGCTTACCGGACTCCAGCCTGCTCAGCGTCGAGACGTCGATGTTCGCTCGGCTCGCAACGTCATCGAGGGTCATTCCCCGCTGCAGGCGCAATTCGCGAAGTCGGCGGCGGACCCGGAGGTCGACGCTGTTGCTTGCCTGCATGGCAAAAAATATTGGCATAGTTACCGGGCATGGGCAAGCTCGGAGACATAAGTTCCGGAGGGCTTGGCGAAGCTGGGCCGATCGAGCGAGATTCGATGGAGGAGAAGTAATGACAGTTGATGTGAAACAGCATTGGGAGGACCGGTATGGCGAACGCGGGCAGATCTGGAGCGGGCGGGTCAACGCTCATCTGGCTGACTATGCCCGGCTATTGGCGGCGGGACGCGCGCTGGACCTGGGTTGTGGGGAGGGAGGAGACGCGCTGTGGCTCGCCGAACATGGCTGGCAGGTGGTGGGAGTCGACATTTCGGAAACCGCACTGAACCGGGCATCGGCCGCAGCCGGGACGCGGGGACTCGCTGAGCGCGTGCAGTTTCTGCAGATCAACCTGTCCGAGGAATTTCCCGAGGGCGAGTTCGACCTGGTTTCGGCGCACTTCCTGCAATCCCTGGTGCACCTCGACCGGAAGCGGATTTTCGCTGCCGCTGCGGCCGCCGTAGCTCCCGGTGGGGTGTTGATCATCGTGGATCACGCAGCCGCCCCTCCCTGGGCGACGCATATCCATGACCACGTCTTCCCCAGCGTCGAGGAGGTGCTCGCCACCATCGACTTCGATGAGCGGCACTGGGAACGGGTCCACGTCGGATCGGTGGAACGCCACGCAGTCGGTCCCGACGGACAGGCCGGCGTTCTGTTGGACAATGTGATCGTGTTGCGCCGGTTGACTGCCCGCTAAGCCCGTGGCGACATCGGTCTACGTAGTCGGGAGTGCGGATACCACGATGGTGTCGTAGGAGTTCGGCTGCCAGGCGCTCATGAAAGCACCCAGTGGCACTGCGAGCCCCTTCGGATACTTCAACTCTCCGTCTTCCTTCTTTAGACCCTGATAATCGGGACCGCTGTCGTTGAGGTAGACGGTCCCGCTCCTGAGGTCGATGCCGATGACCACCACGAAGTGATTCATGCTGAAGTAGTCCGGTTTGGTCACCTCCTCCGCTTCGCCCACCGACGTCCAGAGCGTTTGCGAGTTGACTCCGACGATCGCGGCATTACCTTTGGCGAGTTCGTATTTCAGGTCATCCAGGGCCTTCTCGCCGTCAGCGGCCGTCGTCACTTCGACCTGCTTGCCGTCGACCTGCGCCGACGTGAAGTACCTCGTTCGCTTCGTGTCGACGGGGTAGTAGAGCTTGAGCATCGCGGCAAGGTCGGCTGTGAGGACGCCTTCCTGGATGTACTCGTCCAGATACATCTTGCGGCCGGGGACCACCGTGCTGTTGGTGGCCTTGGCATAGCCGACGATCTCTTCTTCAGACGGCTTCTTGTCCAACGATCCCAGAACCTGACCGATCGCCATCGCGCCGGACATCGGCCCGCAGTTCTCGTAACTCTGCTTCACCCAGTACTTCGAGTTCTCCCCGGGATTTCCGTAGCTGCCCGTGCCGTCGACTTCAAGCGTCACTTCCTGGGTCTGAACGCTGGGCTGGGCCAGCTTGAGCCTGAGCGCCGCAGCGTGCAGCGCATTGTCAAGGGCGCCGTCACCGGCATTTGTTCCCGCCACCGTGAAGGAGTCGATGATGCCCCCTTCGATGAGCTTGGGATCGACCGTATAGGTGTAGGCGCCGGTCGCCGTATCCAATACCACCGTGCCGTATCTCGGCTGCTTGGTGACCGCGTACGTGGTATCGAAACCGGTGTTGCTGCTGAATACGACCGTTCCCTTGATCAGCTTGGCCTCGCCCCTGTTCGGCCCCTGGGTGGTGGTCGCGGTGGGCTGGACATTGAACAGGATGTAGTTGAGACGCTGAGCCAGTTGCGATCCGAACGGTTCGTCTGCGGTCGCGCCGGACGAACCCTCGGCGCCGGGGTCGGGACTTCCGTTGGGACCGCCCTTCCCCTGATCGCCGTACTCGCCCTCGGTTTCGCCTGTGCCTTTGCCGCCACGACCGCCGGACCCGCCGTCGCCACCGAAGCCGCCCTTGCCACGCCCGGCGCCGCCGTCAGCCCCGGCGTCACCTCCGGCGGCGCCGTCGGCGCCCCCGATGCCGTCCAGCGCCTCTTTGCCGGAGCCGGCGTTGCCGCCCTGCCCGCCGTCACCGCCGGCGCCGCCGCCGCCACTCTCCTGTGTAGCGTTGCCCGCCCCGCCCTGGCCGCCCTTGCCACCTGTGCCGGGGTCGCCGCCGCGGCCGGCGAAGCCGATGCGTTCGTCCTCGTCGTTGATACCACCGCCACCGCCGCCGCCCTCGCCGCCGGCACCGCCTTCACCTCCGGTACCGGCGGCACCGGACGAGGTGGCAGCGCCGCCAATGCCGCCCACGCCGCCCCGTCCGCCGTTACCACCGTTACCGCCCACTTTGTCGGGGTCAGACGTGTTCTGCCCCGCACCGCCCGACCCGCCCTTGCCGCCCTGGCCGCCGTTACCGCTTCTGCCGCCGACGCCGTTGGAGGCGATGAGGAATAGGTACCTGCCCGTGCCCGGGTCACCGCCATTGGTGTTGCCATTGCCGCCCTTACCGCCATCGGCGCCGTTGCCACCGTGGGCGCCGTTTCCCGACTCGGTGGCGTCGTCCCAGGTGTAGCCGGCCCCACCGGCTCCGCCGACTCCACCATCGCCGGCAGGTCCGCCGTTGCCACCGAGACCGAAGAGGACGCTGCCGTTACCCCCGTGTCCGCCGCGGCCGCCCTCGCCGCCGTCAAATCCCTGGGTTCCGTTGAGGCTCATCGGGCTTCCGTTGATGCCCACCCCGCCCTTCTGGCCGGCGCCGCCGGCACCACCGGCACCTCCTTTGCCCAGCAGCGATAGCCGACCGGTAGCACCGCCATCGGCGCCGTTTCCACCGGCCAGTCCGCCTGCTCCACCGCTTCCACCATTCCCGAACCAGAGGCCGCCGGTGCCGCCGGTGCCGCCGTCTCCGCCCTTGCCTGGCCGATCGGTGGTCTCGGGGCCCTCGCCACCCTTGCCTCCATTGCCGCCGTTGGCGAAGAGCGAGAGCGCCCCGCCGCTGCCGCCGCTGCCACCGGAGCCCGCCAATGTTCCCCCGCCGCCGGCGCCGCCTTCTCCGGCCATGCCGAAGATGGAGAGCAACCCGGTGTCGCCACCGTCGGCGCCGTTGCCGCCGACCGCGCCCACCCCGTAACCGGTGCCGCCTTTGCCGCCGTTTCCACCGTTGCCGTACCACAACCCGGCCCGGCCTCCAGACCCTCCGTTACCTGCGGCATCGCCGGGAATCACCGGCGCGCCGTAGGTCTGTAGGTCGCCACCGGCACCGCCACTGCCACCGTTGCCGAACAGACCGGCCGAGCCGCCGAAGCCGCCGTCACCGCCTGCCGTCGGCGAGAGGGCGCCGCCGCCGCCGTTGCCGCCATTACCGGTCACCCGGCCGGCGCGACCGCCATTGCCGCCCTTGCCGGAGTTCACGGTCAGCACACCGGCGCCCCCGTTGCCACCGTTGCCGAATAGGCCCGCCGAGCCGCCGTTCCCGCCGTTGTAGCCGTTCCCGCCGTTGCCGAACAGGCCGGCTTTGCCCCCGTTGCATGCCGTCGTTCCGGTGCAGGTCTCCGCGGTGTAGGAGAAGCCGTTGCCGACGATGATCCCGCCGTTCGGATTCTCGGCGGTACCGTTGCCAAAGAAGAAGGAGAAAAAACTACCGGGTGTTGGCAGGGCGCCCAGCGGCGACAGGTTCGGGATTGTCGTCACGGCCGCGCGATCGGCGTTCAAGCGCTCCGACGCGTTCGCACGAACCGCCGGTGCCGCCGTGTGCGTGGTCGTCTCGACCAGCGCTACGGGCGGAACCGCAGTCGTTTCAACGTGGTCGAATTCTTGGCTAATTGTGACTGGGTCATCGGCCGTTGGGTCGTCCGCGTCCGCGTCCGCGTCCTCTTCGTCGGCGTCCCCGTCGTCGGCGTCCCCCTCGTCCTCGGCGTCCTCGTCGGAGTCGCGCCCGGACAGTGTCGCGGTGCTGCTGGTTGTCGTAGCCGACTCGATATCGTCGGCGTCCACCTCTGGGAACGGCTCGGCGGACGAGTCATCCGTATCTTCGCTGGTCGACGACGATGATTTATCCGTTGTCGATTCCGACTCCGGGGAATTACCCGCCGAGCCGGGCTCGGGGGAATAATCTGCCGAGCTGGACGAACTCGAGTCCGACGAATCGGTGGCATCGGCCTGCGCCGCCGCCGGCATTGAAATCATCGCTGCACCTACGCCCAGCGTGAACATTCCCGCGCCGACCCAACTCGCGGAGTTCATCCGGTCGCATTTACGGTGCTTGCCGGCCACTGAATCCTCCGGTATCACCACGGACACACGATTTGCTTTCGCTGCGCCGGCGCGGTGCCGACCCTTCGTCCCCTTCTTCGAAGTGTTCGACATGTTCGGATCAGACTCCTTGACTATCGATCGAGCTGTATGCGGTCAGCAAGCAATTGGACTCCGGTGAAAGGGCAGGGCGCTGCTTTCGGATGCCGCTATCGCCTCGTCGGCGCCCTGCTGAGTTCGGACTCCCCCCGCACAACCTTGGACCTGGTATTCCCGTGTCCAGCGGAGGCTAGGCGATAAAGCCTGACGACGCAGCGGTATCCGTGCACAATCGGTCAATATTTGGTACGTGCGCATACCCGGGTCCGGGGTCGCCCCACGTGGGCAACGGCGCTTCGGCCGATGTTTGGTGCACGCTCACCGCTTCGACAGTATGGGCAGATCCGGCGGGTGGGAAGGCAACTGCGCCAAGTCGATCGGTGATATTCTCGCGTACCACGTCGGGGACAGACTCCCGGGAAGTGATCACGGATGCCAGATGCATGCGTTCGACGGGTCCACGCGACACCGCACGGAGCCTAAATGAGCGACGGCACCGCTCGCCAGCGACTTCTTGATGGCTTGGCTGCATCGATCGCCGATGTGGGCTATTCCTCGACCTCGGTGACCGACATCGTGCAGCGCGCCCGTACATCGCGGCGGACGTTCTACGATCACTTCGCTGACCGGGAGGCATGTTTGGTCGCCCTGTTCACGACGATCGTCCGCGAGTCGATCCGGGCTATCTTGCAGGGCGTAGACCGGGGAGCGGCGTGGGAAGTTCAAATTCGCCAGGCAGTACAGGCGTGGATCACCAGTGTTGAGCCACACGCGCCGGTGATATTGGTTTGGATCCGGGAATCTCCTGCGTTCGGTCCTTCGGCACGGCGTCTCAAGCAAGAAGTCACCGAGGCCTATATCAGTTTGATCCAGAGCTTCAGTGACACCGAGATGCTCAGACTCGCTGGATATCAGCGCGTTCCACGCCACCGGGCCGTCATGTTCATCGGCGGCCTTCGGGAAATGGTGGCGTTGGCCCTAGAAGGTGCAGAAGGTGCAGAAGGTGCAGAAGGCGCGGTAGGGGCAGAAGGGGCAGAAGGGGCAGAAGGCCCAGAAAGCGCAGTAGGAGTGAGCGGAGCAGGAGTAAGCCGACAAGGCGGAGAACGCGGCAAAAGCGAAGAAAACGGTAGCGGGCTACGGGACGTGACAGAGCGTGCGGTCGACGCCGCAATCTTGTTGTTCGGTCAGCCGTCGGGTGACTCCCAAGCCCGGACGTAGTCATATCCTGTCGCGGGGCCTGATCCTGTCGCGGGCAACCGATGGCGACCGGCGGCGTCGGTGGCCGCTACCGGAATCGGCTCCCGAGGCATTACGTTGTTAGAGCGGATGAGTTGGCTGGGCGGCCGCGGATCAACTATCGGCCGGGTAGGGGATACGGTCGGAGTTGGTTCGAGGAAAGTCCGGACTTCACAGAGCAGGGTGATTGCTAACGGCAATCCGAGGCGACTCGCGGGAAAGTGCCACAGAAAACAGACCGCCACCGCCGCGCCTTCGGGGCACGCGGAGGTAAGGGTGAAACGGTGCGGTAAGAGCGCACCAGCGTTCCGGGTGACCGGATCGGCTAGGCAAACCCCACCCGAAGCAAGGCCAAGAATGTCGCGCGGGGGGGCGCGACAGCGCAGGCGCTGGAGGGCTGCTCGCCCGAGCCTGCGGGTAGGCCGCTCGAGGCACCCGGTGACGGAGTGTCCAGATGGATGGTCGCCGCCTCGCTGTCGAAAGGCAGTGCGGAACAGAATCCGGCTTATAGGCCAGCTCATCCGCCCTCCGGGGTCCCGGGCTATCAGGCCTTGCGAACGGCCTTGTGCAACTTTCTTAGCGCATGGTCGAGTTGGTCGGTACACCGCCGGGCCAGGTCGCTCTCCTGTTGATAGAGCAGGCCATAGGTGAACGTGTCCTCGCCGGCGGCGTGCGCCGATCGGGCCTGCCGACCCAGATGTGATCGGCTGACCACGCTGTCCTGATGGTCGCCCAGCAACGTCTGGATGGCTTTGGCGCGATCGGCCACCTTGGTCGCTCCGGTCGCCGCGGCGGTGTAGCGCAATTGCTTGGCCCGCTTGCGGACTCGGTGCAGTGCTTCGTCCGGACTGGTGTCGAAGTCGCCGGTGGTGGCCCGAGCGGCCTTGGCGGCCTTGCGGATTCGCTTGTAGGACGCATCAATCGTCAGGTGTCCCGCTCTCTCGCCGGGCGGCGTCGGCGGCGCTTCGGCGAACACCAGAGCTTCGAGCGCGTCCAACATTCGGAAATACCGCTGCGAGCGCATCGCCGCCACCGACCGCCGCCAACCGTCCTGGTAGCGCTTCCTGGCGCCTGCGACCAGACGTTCCCGGATCGGGCCACGCACGAGATCCTCGGGTAGCTCCTCCAGGGCCTGTTCGTACCGCTGGGCAAGTACCTCGGCGTCGCGCGCCACGCCGAGGATACCGGCCAGGTCGCGCAATTCCCCGAGAATCCAGTCGTCTTCGGCGATTCCAAAAGAGTCGGCCGCCGAGTGCAGCAGACTGCGGAGCTTTCGGGTCGTCACCCGCATTTGATGGACGGAGTCGTAGCTGTCCGACCGGATGGCACGGTCCCACTGCAGTAGCTCGCCGAACTGCTCGGCGACCGCACGGTGCACGGGATCCGCCGAACGTTCGGGATTCTCATCGGGGTTGGCGTTCGCATCAAGCACCCGGGCCAGCTTGGAGCCGTGGCCGGCTGGCAGCGCACCGGCATCGAGCAGTCGGTGAGTCAGCCGGTCGAACAGCACCGTGTCCCCGCCTGGGCCCAGCTCCAATTCCCATTCACGCCAACGCTGCTCGTCTCCGCCGGTCGCGCTCGCGGTGACCTGGTCGTCGCAGAACTCGGCAATCGGTGAGCCGCCGCGTCCGTGCAGCGTCTCGACGGTTCGGGCGGTACTGATCCGGGCTACCGGGTTCAGCGGTCGGTCGCGCACGATGGCGAGCACCACGTCGCGAAGCCCTTCGGGTACAACGAATTCGGCATCGGGCAGGTCGGTCAGCGGGGCACGCAGTTCGGTGCGCGTGTCGGGCCCGGCGGGCAGTTTGAGGTGCCACCCCGCATCCGTCCCGCCGGTTCTGCGTCGCAGAGTGATCCGGTATCGGGCCAGATCGCGGCCTGGTGTGTCGAAATACACAGCATCCAGGTGTTGTGACGGCGTTCGCTCCACTCGGGTCACCGAGGATAGGCCGTCGAACGAGGGCGTCACGGTGGACTCGACGACCTCGAACTTACGCTCGGTCTCCGAATGACTGGAGGTTTCCCGCGGTTGATCGGCCATGGTCCCCTTTTGTCCAAGTTTCGTGGTTTGACGTGTATTCGTGGTCTGAGGTGCTGGATCGGGTGATCGGGACTGACAAGAGTGCCATATCCAGGTGAATCAGCCGACCCGGTTCCGACGGTGGTGCTGGGCGCGGCCACCAGGATCGATATTTGACGCGCGAGCCTTTTCCATTTTAGGACGGGCGTCTCTTAGAATCGCCTTATGAACCCGGAGGCAGGCATCGTCGCAGGTGGAATTGGCGAGATGCGACTCGAGGACTACCTCGGCCCAGACGGCGACATCGCGATTCCTGCGGGTATCACGCTGACGTCGTTTCTGGATCGCAACGTCGCCGCGCTCGCGGAAACGCCGGCATACCGCTATCTCGACTTCGATCATGACCGCACGATCGAGCTGACCTGGGCCCAGCTGGGGACCAGGCTGAGGGCCGTCGGCGCGCGCCTGCAGCAGGTCACCGCCGCCGGGGACCGGGTAGCGATCCTGGCGCCCCAAGGTGTCGACTACGTTGTCGGGTTCTTTGCCGCCATCCAGGCAGGCGCCATCGCGGTACCGCTGTTCGCGCCGGAACTGCCCGGCCACGTCGAGCGACTCGACGCGGTTATCAACGACGCCCGGCCCACCGTCGTACTGACGACGACCAGTGCGGCCCAATCGGTGCGGGAATTTCTGCGCACCCTTCCGCGCGATCGTCGTCCCCGGATGATCGCCGTCGACGCGGTGCCCGATGCCGTCGGCAACGGGTTCGTTCCGGCGCCGTTGGACACCAGCGCGATCGCCTACCTGCAATACACGTCCGGGTCGACCAGAAACCCTGCCGGCGTGGAGATCACCCACCGGGCGGCGTGTACCAACGTCGTGCAGATGATTCTGTCGGTCGGTCTGGACTGGAACATCCGCAGCGTCAGCTGGCTACCGTTGTTCCACGACATGGGCCTGTTGATGATCATGTTCCCGGCGCTACTCGGCAGATACATCACGCTGATGTCACCGGTCGCGTTCGTGCGTCGTCCGTACCGCTGGATCCACGAACTGGGCGCTTCGGAACTGCCGACGTTCGCGGCCGCACCCAACTTCGCTTTCGAATTGGCAGCCCAGAGGGGTCTGCCGCCCGCGGGAGAGGCGCTCGATCTGAGCAACGTGGCCGGCCTGATCAACGGGTCAGAGCCGGTGAATATCGGCTCGGTGGAGAAGTTCACAGCCGCCTTCACGCCCTATGGTCTGGACCCTTCGTCGATCAAGCCGTCCTACGGGATGGCCGAGGCGACGCTGTTCGTATCCACCACCGCGCACGGCACCCGGCCGGAAGTAATCCATCTCGACCGGGAAGAACTCAGTTCGGGACGTGCGGTCCGGGTGCCGCCCGAGCACCCGAATGCGGTGGCCCAGGTGTCCTGCGGTCGGGTAGCGCGCAGCCAATGGGCGGTGATCGTCGATCCGGCCGCCGACGCCGAGCTTCCCGACGGCCGAGTGGGTGAGATATGGCTGCATGGAGACAACGTGGGCCGCGGATATTGGGGCCGTGCCAGCGAGACCGAGTTGACGTTCCACAACAAGATGCAGTCTCGGCTGCTGCACGGCAGCCATGCGGCGGGCAGCGACGAGGCCGCGCTATGGCTGCGTACTGGTGACCTCGGTGTCTATCTCGATGGTGAGTTGTACATCACCGGCCGGGTCAAGGATCTCATCATCGTCGACGGGCGCAATCACTATCCGCAAGACATCGAGGCGACGGTGACCGAGGCGTCCAACGCCGTCCGGACCGGATTCGTGGCCGCCTTCTCAGTGCCCGGGGACGGGCGTGAAGAAGTGGTCATCATCGCCGAGCGCGCGCCGGGCGCGGGCCGCAGCGAGGCCGCGCCCATTCAGGAGGCTATCCGCGCCGCGGTATCCCGATGCCATGCAGTACCGGTAGCCGACGTGCGCCTTGTCGCCGCCGGCACGATTCCCCGAACCACCAGCGGCAAACTGGCGCGCCGGGCGTGCCGGACGAAATACCTCGACGGCGTGCTCTAAGTCCGCGGCTCCTGCGGGCGGGCCCGCGGAGCAAGAATGCTGTGTGTCGCAGGTGTATCGTTTGTGTATGTCGCGAACGAATATCGACCTCGATGACGCGCTTGTCGCCGAGGTGATGCGGCGATACGGCCTCACCACCAAGAAGGAGGCCGTCGATTTGGCCCTCCGCCGCCTCGTCGGCGTCCCCCTTAGCAGGGACTTCCTCTTGAGTCTGGAAGGCATCGGCTGGGAGGGGCAGCTTGACGCCATGCGGCACGAAGTGCCCAGCGATCTTTGATGATCCTGATCGACACATCGGCCTGGATCGAGTACTTCCGTGCCACCGGGTCCGCGGCCGCTGTCGAGGTGCGCCGACTGCTGTCGAGCCCGGAGCGGGTCGTCATCTGCGAACCCGTCGCGATGGAGATCCTGGCGGGAGCGCTCGATGACAACCGGTATGCCAAGCTGGAACGGCTGGTGAACGGATTGCCATCGCTCAGGATCGATGATGCTGTCGATTTCCGCAGTGCCGCAACGATATACCGGACCGCGCGGCGCGCTGGTCAAGCCATCCGGAGCATGAACGATTGTCTGATCGCCGCGGTATCCATTCGCTACGGCGCAACTATTGTTCACCGTGACGCCGACTTCGAGGCGATCGCGGCCGTCACGGGTGTCGACGCGCGCTATTTCCGGGGACCTTAGGACCCCGGGATCGATACCCCGCGATGGTCGGGTCGCTCGGGTTCGGCTGCGCTGTGTTCGCCACAGCATCCTGATCGGATGACCTGAGTGGTCCGCGCACTCAATACCCGCACTCAATGCCCCGCCACGGACATCTCGATAATGATGACCCCGGCCATGATCAGTACGATCCCCAGACCCATCACTGGGGTGAGGCGCTCGGCGAACAGGAATCTCGCCAGGACGGCGACCAGCGCGACGCCGCAGGCCGTCCACACGCCATAGGCGATCCCCACATGCATTCCCAGTGAAAGCGACACCCAGAGCAGCGCCCAGGACGCCGAGTAGCCCAGCACCACTGGGACGATCCAGATTTTTTTCCGGAAGCCGTCTGAGGCTTGCAGGCACAGCGTCGCGACCACCTCCAGGAGAATCGCCACAGCCAACGCCGACCACATCAGACCACCTCTTCAGCCGGTGAATGGGACCCCAGTTCAACCAGCAGTACTCCGGCGATGATCAAACCGATACCGGCCACGATCGGTCCGGTGAACGGATCACCGAACAGCAGGGCCGCCATGACCGCGGTACCGGCCGTACCCGCGGCGCCCCAGATCCCGTACGCCACACCGACCGGCATACCGGCCCGCAACACGAGAGCCAGTAGCAGGAACGACACCAAGTCGCCCACGACGACCACGGCCACCCACCAGGTATCGGTCTGAGAGGCGCGCAACGACAGCGTCGCCGCTACCTCGAGTGCGATCGCACCGAACAGCATGAGCCACTTGCGCACCGGTGAACCTTATCGGCAAATCTGCCGACCCGGCGATGGAGTGAGCACCAGTGCGGTGATTCCCAGGGAACGCCCAGGCGATGGTGCGGAAAGCTCAGAAAGAATGTTCTTCGGAAGGGAAGGCCCCGGTGGCAACCTCGTGGGCGTAACGGGTTGCTGCGCAACGGAGTTCATCTCCTACCGCGCCGAACCGCTTCACGAACCTGGCGGTCCGGCCGGCGGTCAGACCGGCCATGTCCTGCCAGACCAGTACTTGCGCGTCGCAATGGGGTCCAGCACCGATTCCGATGGTGGGAATGGTCAGTTTTCCGGTGATCTGAGTGGCCAGTTCGGCGGGCACCATCTCCATCACCACGGCGAAGGCTCCGGCTTCCTGCACCGCAAGCGCATCATGAATCGTCTGCTCCGCGCCATCGCCCCGGCCTTGGACACGAAAACCCCCGAGGCCGTTCACGCTCTGCGGGGTGAACCCGATGTGGGCCATCGCCGGGATGCCAGCCGCGCTGAGCGCGGCGATCTGTTCGGCCACCCGTTCGCCGCCCTCCAGCTTCACGGCGTGGGCGCCGGACTCCTTGAGAAAGCGCGTCGCCGTCGAAAGAGCGCGGGCCGGACCCTCTTCGTAGCTACCGAACGGCATATCGGCTATCACCAGGGCATGCGGTGCGCCCCGCACCACGCCGCGGACCAGCGGAATCATTTCGTCTATCGTCACCGGCACGGTTGTGTCGTAGCCGTACACCACATTGGCTGCGGAATCCCCGACCAGCAGCACCGGAATCCCGGCCTCGTCGAGTACCGTTGCGGTCGAGTAATCGTAGGCCGTCAACATGGCCCACTTGTGACCTTCGGACTTCCACTTGTGCAGGTGGTGAGTGCGCACCCGGGTGCGCGGCTCGGGGTCGGCGACAGCGCCGTAGACGGACTGTTCGGACATCGTTGTCCCCTCGTCGGGTGAGTCGTTTCGAATCCTCGAGGCCAATTAGGTCCCCGGGTTCGCTGACAGCGCCCAGTCTGCCACTTGCGTCGCCGCAAGGAGAACGTCATGCCAAGTGGATTTGCTCACACCCGCGTCCGCCCGGCATACGATCGGCGGCATGCAACGGCTCAGCGGACTGGACGCCAGCTTCCTCTACCTTGAAACCGCGGCCCAGCCGCTGCACGTGTGCTCGATCCTGGAGCTCGACACCTCGACCAGGCCGGGGGGTTATTCGTTCGATCGGCTGCGCGACGGTTTGTCGCTGCGGATCAGAGCGATGCCGGAATTCCGCGAGCGACTCGCCGACAGCCGATTCAACCTGGACCATCCGGTGTGGGTGGAAGACAAGGACTTCGACGTCGATCGACACCTACACCGGATCGGGCTGCCCGCGCCGGGCGGTCGCAACGAACTCGCCGAGATCTGCGGCCACATTGCGTCGTTGCCGTTGGACCGGAGCCGCCCGTTGTGGGAGATGTGGGTGATCGAGAACATCGCGGGCACCGATGCTTACGACGGAGGCCGAATTGCGGTGATGACGAAGGTCCATCACGCCGGTGTCGACGGCGTCACCGGCGCGAACCTGATGTCGAAGTTATGCACGACCGAGCCCGACGCGCCGCCGCCGGAGCCGGTCGACGGGCCGGGAGATGCGAGCGATCTAGAGATCGCGGTCAGCGGTGCGGTGCGTTTCGCCAGCAGACCGCTGAAGCTGATCAACGTACTGCCCAGCACGCTCTCGTCGGTCATGGACACCGTCCGGAGAGCCCGAGGCGGGTTGACCATGGCGGCCCCGTTCGCCGCTCCGCAGACCCCGTTCAACGCGAACGTGACCGGCCGTCGCAACATCGCCTACGCCCAGTTGGACCTGGACGATATCAAGACGGTGAAGAACCATTTCGCGGTCAAACTCAACGATGTGGTGATGGCGATGGTTTCCGGCGCCGTGCGCAATTTTCTGCTTGGTCGCGGTCAACTGCCGGAGAACTCCCTGATCGCCATGGTTCCGGTGTCGGTACACGACGAGTCCGATCGCCCCGGGCGCAACCAGGTATCGGGGATGTTCGCCCGATTGGAGACCAGCATCGAGGATCCGGTGGACCGGTTGAAGGTCATCGCTGAAGGGAATTCCGTTGCAAAGCAGCATAGTTCGGCGATCAGCGCCACCCTGCTGCAGGATTGGTCGCAGTTCGCGGCACCCGCGGTGTTCGGTGTCGCGATGCGGGTGTATGCGACCAGTAGGTTGGGCGGGGCCCGGCCGGTGCACAATCTCGTCGTCTCGAATGTCCCCGGCCCGCAGTTGGAGTTGTTCATGTTGGGCTGTGAGGTCAAGGCGATGTTCCCGCTGGGCCCGATCTTTCATGGTTGCGGCTTGAACGTGACGGTGATGTCGCTCAACGGCAAGCTCGATGTCGGGATTGTGTCGTGCCCGGAGCTGCTGCCCGACCTTTGGGACATGGCCGACGGATTTCAGGTCGCCCTCGACGAGCTCCTCGCCGCCACCAGGCGATAGAGTGTCCAGCCACCAGGCGATAGAGTGTCCAGCCACCAGGCGATAGACCCAGCGATCAGGCGGCAGACCTCGAAGCCAAAAGGGCTCGCGACAGCGGCCTCGCCAGCGAAGATGCCGGGCCATGGCAGCATGTTGAGCCATGAGCTTGAAGATAGGGACCGCGCGGTCCGCCGCAATCCTGGTCGCCGCGCTGGTGTTGGTCACCGGTTGCAGTACGGAGGTGGCCGGCCGCGCCCTGGTCGCGGTGCCCAAGCCCGGTTCACCTGTCCAGTGGGCGCCGTGCTTGGCCGGAGAGGCTGAGCAGCCGCCGGAGCTCGCCGGCGCAGAGTGCGGAATGCTGTCGGTTCCGGTGGACTGGGACAACGCCGAAGACCCTGCGAGCGAGGTGGCTCAGATCGCGATGATTCGGTACCCGGCCACCGGCGAGAAGATCGGTTCGCTGGTCATCAACCCCGGCGGGCCGGGGGAGTCGGGGGTTCAGGCAGCGGCCTCGATGGCCGGGACGTTGCCCGACGAGGTGCAGGAACGATTCGATCTGGTCGGCTTCGACCCACGGGGCGTCGCGAACTCGACACCGGCGCTATGGTGCAACAGCGACGCCGACAACGACCGCACCCGTGCGGACAACGTCGTGGAATACACACCCGAAGGGGTGGCGCACATCGAGTCCGAGACCAAAGAGTTCGTCCAGCGCTGCGTGGACAGGATGGGCAAGGAGTTTCTGGCCAATATCGGCACCGCCAGTGTGGTCAAGGATTTGGATGCGATACGCGCGGCGCTCGGCGATGACAAGTTGACCTATCTGGGCTACTCGTACGGAACCCGAATCGGCGCCGGCTATGCGGAGGCCTACCCGGAGCGCGTGCGGGCCATGATTCTGGATGGCGCCGTGGACCCGAACGCCGACCCGGTCGAGGCTGACGTCCGACAAGCCGCGGCGTTCCAGCAGGCATTCGACGATTACGCCGCCGACTGCGCAAAGGACGCCGACTGTCCGCTGGGGACCGATCCGGCCAAGGCTGTCGACGTGTACCGCTCTCTGGTCGATCCGCTGGTTCAGACGCCGCTGCAGACCAAGGATCCTCGTGGCCTTTCCTACAACGACGCCGTCGTGGGCACCATCCTGCCGTTGTACTCGCCGGACCTGTGGCCGCATCTGACCGACGGTCTGCGGGAGATGGCCGAGGGCAGGGGTGACACCATGCTCAAGCTGTCAGACCTTTACATGGGACGTGACGCCGACGGTCGCTACACCAACGCCACCGATGCGCGAGTCGCGGTGAACTGTGTCGACAAGCCCGCGATCACCGACCGGTCCGTTCTCGTCGAGCAGGATCTGCGGCTTCGCGAGGCGGCGCCGTTCATGAGTTACGGGGATTTCACCGGATTGGCGCCGATGTCGACCTGCGGCTTCTGGCCGGTGCCGCCCACCAGCGAACCGGACGAGGTCCAGGCCTCCGGGCTTCCGCCGATCCTGGTGGTGTCGACCACCAACGACCCCGCGACCCCCTACCAGGCCGGCGTCGATCTGGCCCGGCAGCTCGGGGGCACCCTGCTCACCTACGAAGGAACCCAACACACCGTGGTGTTCCACGGCGACACCTGCGTCGATGACATTGCCACGAAATACCTTGTCGACGTGACGGTTCCGCCGCCGGACACGCGATGCGAATGATTGGGAGCGCACGGACGGGGTCCGTTCGAATCGATCCAGCCCTGTTGGTGTCGTAGGGCGCGCCAGCAGCGCTGTTACACAGAGTTAACAGCCGGAATCTAGGCTTCCAGCATGGATCGCCAGAAGGAATTCGTGCTGCGCACGCTGGAGGAACGCGATATCCGCTTCGTCCGGTTGTGGTTCACCGACGTTCTCGGATATCTCAAGTCGGTCGCCATCGCACCGGCCGAGCTGGAAGGCGCATTCGAAGAGGGCATCGGCTTCGACGGATCCTCGATCGAGGGGTTCGCCCGGGTCTCCGAAGCCGACATGGTCGCGCGTCCCGACCCGTCGACGTTCCAGGTGCTGCCGTGGATCACGACCGCCGGCGACCACCACTCCGCCCGCATGTTCTGCGACATCACGATGCCCGACGGTTCGCCCTCCTGGGCGGATTCGCGCCACGTGCTGCGCCGGCAGCTGTCCAAGGCGAGTGATTTGGGCTTTTCCTGCTACGTCCATCCCGAGATCGAGTTCTTCCTCCTCGAACCCGGGCCCTACGACGGGAGTAAGCCCGTCCCGGCCGACAACGGCGGCTACTTCGACCAGGCGGTGCATGACTCGGCCCCCAATTTCCGTCGGCACGCCATCGACGCGCTGGAGCAGATGGGCATCTCGGTGGAGTTCAGCCACCATGAAGGTGCGCCGGGCCAGCAGGAGATCGACCTGAGGTACGCCGACGCGCTTTCCATGGCCGACAACGTGATGACGTTCCGCTACGTGGTCAAGGAGGTCGCCCTGGGTGAGGGGGTACGGGCCAGCTTCATGCCCAAACCGTTCGCCGAGCACCCTGGCTCGGCGATGCACACGCACATGAGCCTGTTCGAGGGTGAGAACAACGCCTTCCACAGCCCCGACGACCCGCAGCAACTCTCCGATGTCGGAAAGTCCTTCATCGCAGGCATTCTCGAGCATGCCACCGAGATCAGTGCCGTCACCAACCAGTGGGTGAACTCCTACAAGAGGCTGGTGCACGGCGGCGAGGCTCCCACGGCGGCGTCCTGGGGGGCCGCCAACCGTTCGGCGCTGGTCAGGGTTCCGATGTACACGCCGCACAAGTCGTCATCACGACGGGTCGAGGTGCGCAGTCCCGATTCGGCCTGCAACCCGTATCTGACGTTCGCGGTGCTGCTGGCGGCGGGGCTCCGCGGGATCGAGAAGGGCTACGTGCTCAGCCCGCAAGCCGAGGACGACGTGTGGAGCCTGACCCCAGAGGAACGCCGCGCCATGGGTTATCGGGAACTTCCCGGCAGCCTTGGCGTCGCGCTTACCGAGATGGAAGGGTCAGAGCTGGTCGCCGAGGCGCTCGGCGAGCACGTCTTCGACTTCTTCCTGCGGAACAAGCGCGCCGAATGGGAGAACTACCGCAGCCATGTCACACCGTTCGAGTTGAAGACGTACCTGTCGCTCTAGGTCGCGCTCCGATCCCTGTAGTCCGGCCGGGTTGAGCGGTGCTTGTAGATTTAGCGGCGTGGCCAAACCAGCAACGCAGCGTCCCAAGCTGCCGGGTGTCGGACGCCTCGGGCTGGTCGAACCGCACGCGCAGGCCGACCTGAACGGGCTCGGCTGGAATACCGCCGCCCACGTCGAGCTGCTGTGGTCGCTGTCCCGCGCACCCGACGCCGACGCGGCCCTGCGCGCGGTCGTTCGGTTGTCCGAGGCACTTGCTGATAGATGGCACGAACTAGACCACGCGCTGCTGAAGGACCGCGGCTTGCGAGGGCGACTATTCGCCGTACTCGGATCGTCGCTGGCGCTGGGTGACCACATCATCGCCAACCCGGACTCCTGGCACCTGCTGGCCGGTGATGTCGCGCTGCCCGCGGCGGCGGAGCTACGGGACGCGTTCACCGAACTGGCCGCGCGCCAACCCGATGCCGCGGCCGCCGTTGCACCGTTGCGCACGCTGTACCGCGACCGCATGCTGGTGCTGGCCGCGCTGGACGTGGCCTCAACGGTCGAGAACGAACCGGTGATCCCATTCACGGCTGTAGGTGAGCATCTCTCCGACCTAGCGGACGCGGCACTCGGCGCGGCCCTCGACGTTGCGTCGCGATCGGTGTGCGGCGCCGCCAGGCCGCCCTCGTTGGCAGTGATCGCGATGGGCAAATGCGGTGCGCGGGAACTGAACTACGTCAGCGACGTCGACGTCATCTTCGTTACCGACGACGGCGCGCATGAAAGCCTCAGCGTTGCCACCCGGATCGCGGGCGAGATGATGAGGCTCGCGGGTGACGCGTTCTTCGAAGTCGATGCCGCGCTGCGTCCGGAGGGCAAGCGGGGCCCACTGGTCCGCACACTGGATTCGCACATCGCCTATTACCAGCGGTGGGCGAAGACCTGGGAGTTCCAGGCGCTGTTGAAGGCCCGGCCGGCCGTCGGCGACATCTACCTGGGCCGGCGCTACGTCGAAGCGCTGATGCCGATGGTCTGGACGGCTTGTGAGCGCGAGGATTTCGTGTCCGAGGTGCAGGGGATGCGGCGGCGGGTGGTCGATCTGGTTCCGCCCGACGTTCGGACCCGAGAGCTCAAGCTGGGCAGCGGCGGTCTGCGCGACGTCGAGTTTGCCGTCCAACTCCTGCAGTTGGTGCACGGACGCAACGACGAAAAGTTGCACGTCGCCTCCACCGTGAACGCGTTGGCGGCGCTGGGCGCAGGGGCTTACGTCGGCCGGGACGACGCGGCCAACCTGACCGCGTCCTACGAGTTCCTGCGGTTGCTCGAACACCGCCTGCAACTGCAGCGCCTAAAACGCACCCACATGCTGCCCGAGGCCGACGACGAAGAGTCGATGCGATGGCTGGCGCGTGCGGCGCACATCCGCCCCGATGGCCGTAACGATGCATTGGGCGTATTGCGTGAGGAGCTCAGACGCCAAAGTCACCGGGTGTCGCGGCTACACGCCAAGTTGTTCTACCAACCGCTGCTGGAATCGGTGGGTCACACCGCTCCGAGCCTCCCGGCTCCGGCCGCGCTGAGCGCTCAGGCCGCCGAACGGCAGCTCGCCGCTCTCGGATATGAGGGGCCGCAGAGCGCGTTGACCCACCTGGCCGCGCTGACCAGTGGCAGCGGACGGAAAGGCCGCGTCCAGCAGGTGCTGCTGCCGACGTTGCTGGATTGGTTGTCCGACACCCCCGATCCCGATGCCGGTCTGCTGGCCTACCGAAGGATTTGCGAGGCGGTCTGTGATGATCAGCGGTGGTTCCTGGCGACTCTGCGCGACGAGGGGGCGGTGGCCAAGCGGCTGATGCACGTCCTCGGCACCTCGGCCTACGTACCAGAACTGTTGATGCGGGCGCCCGAGGTGATTCAACTCTATGCCGACGGTCCCAACGGGCCCAAGCTGTGCGACGTCGACACCGAGGCGGCGGCACGCTCGCTGGTTGCTTCGGCGGCCCGGCACTCCGATCCGCTCCGGGCCGTCGCCGCGGCGCGATCGTTGCGCCGCCGGGAGCTGGCCCGGATCGCCTCGGCCGACCTGCTGGGCATGTTGGAGGTGACCGATGTGTGCAAGCAGCTCACGTCGGTCTGGGTGGCGGTGCTTCAGGCGGCGCTGGACGCGACGATCCGCGCGAACACCTCCGAAGCGGGTCCGCCGGCGCGCATCGCGGTCATCGGCATGGGCCGGCTCGGCGGGGCCGAACTCGGCTACGGCTCGGATGCCGACGTGATGTTCGTCTGCGAGCCCAACCCCGGGGTCGGAGATTCGACCGCGGTGCGCTGGTCGGTCACGGTGGCCGAGCAACTTCGAGCCCGGCTGGGCACACCCAGCGGTGACCCGCCGCTGGAAGTAGACGCCAATCTGCGGCCGGAAGGTCGCAGCGGTCCTTTGGTGCGCACCCTGGCGTCCTATGCGGCCTACTACGACCAGTGGGCGCAGCCGTGGGAGGTCCAGGCGTTGTTACGGGCGCATCGGGTGGCTGGCGACGCTGAGCTCGGCGAGCGCTTTCTGTTGATGGCCGACAAGACCCGTTACCCGGCCGGTGGTGTGTCGGCTGAAACCGTGCGGGAAATCCGGCGGATCAAGGCGCGGGTGGACGCCGAACGGTTGCCGCGCGGTGCGGATCCTAACCGGCACACCAAGCTGGGCCGCGGCGGTCTGGCAGACATCGAATGGACGGTGCAACTGCTACAGCTTCGGTACGCGCACAGCACGCCCGCGCTACACACCACCTCCACGCTGGACACGCTCAACGCCATCGGCGCGGCCGAACTGATCGCACAGAGCGACGTCGAACTGTTGCGGCACGCCTGGCTGACGGCGACGCGGGCCCGCAACGCGCTGGTGCTGGTACGCGGAAAGCCCACCGATCAGCTGCCCGGACCTGGTCGATTGCTGAACGCGGTAGCAGTGGCTGCCGGCTGGCACAACGGCGACGGCGGTGAGTTCCTGGACAACTACCTGCGGATCACCCGTCGCGCGAAAGCCTTAGTACTCAAGGTATTCGGAGAGTAGCCGTGGATTTCGCCTTCGATGTCATCAGCACCGAGGAGTATGCCAGGCAGCGGGAGAGTTACGGCCCGCTGACGGATGCACTGCGCAAGCTCATCGACATCGGAATCCACACGGCCGTCGACGAGGCCACCGCGCGGGAGGCGCTCGAACACCTGGAAAAGGCGGCCGTACTTTTGGAGGGCGAGCAGCGCCGCGCGACGTCGACGCTGCGGGACGCCCAGAGCGGCCGCCCGATCGCGTGGGCGAATCCTGCTGTGGGGCTGCGTAATGCCATCGCACCGCCGATGATCGTCGAACACAATCGGGATGGGAGTTGCTGGAGCGAGTTCACCCTGGGTCCCGCCTATGAGGGCCCGCCAGGCTGGGTGCACGGCGGTATCTGCGCACTTCTGCTCGATCACATCCTCGGGGAAGTGGCCAGCCTCGGGCTGACCCAGCCGAGGTTCACCGGCACCATCAGCCTGAAGTACTTGCGGGGTACTCCGCTGGGACAGTTGCGCGCCGAGGCCTTCGTGGAACGCTCGGAGGAGATCAAGACCTTCGCGCGCGGTTACCTCAAGGACGAACAGGGGATCACCGTGGAGGCCGAGGGTGTTTTCATCACACCCGCGTGGGCCCGGGACGGCGACGGAAGTTCCAAGGGTGGGCTCGCGACGGAGGCGGGTGGAAATTTCTCCTGAACAGTCGGCACCTCGGCGGGTCCGGGTCAGTGGGCGCCGGCCAGGCTGAACGCGGTGTCATAGGCGGCGAACACCGCCTGCCGCGAATATGTCGACGCGAAATGCTCTCGCGCCGCCTCCGAGTACTCGGCGTTGCGCGCGGGCTCGGTCAGTGAACAGAGCAACTCGGCGAACTCGGCGGGTTCGGTACCGACGAGCACGCCGGTGCCGGACCCGCTGGCGATTCCTTCGGCACCGACCGGGGTTGACACCACCGGGAGCGAATGTCCTAGCGCTTCAATCACTTTGAGCTTGATCCCGGAACCGAATCGCAGCGGATTGATCAATGCGGCCGCGGTGCCCAGGGCGTCGCCGAGGTCGGGCACATATCCGTCGACCGCGACACTTCCGGCGTGGTGCCCGGCGAGCTCCAGCACGTCGGATCCCGCGTACCGGCCGATCACCCTGAGTCGCGCCGCGGGCAGCCGGGTCAGGACGATCGGCCACACGGTCCGCAGGAACCACCGCAGCCCATCGTCGTTGTGCGGGAGCGACAACAGCCCCACGAAGACGAAGGCCGGGGCGCCGGCATACCGCCGTTCTTGCGCGGCGGAAGCCCTGAGCAACGGGGGGACGCACTGAACGCGTCCGGGCGGGACGCCGGCGCGGCGGGTCAGGATGTCGACCTCGCCCTGATTGACGAGCAGACAACGGCGGAAGCGGCGAGCAACCCGGTCCTCGCTGCGGCGCACCAGGGTCCGTTCGGCGCGCAGTAGCGCCGTCCGACTGGTGCGATTGTCCGCCAGGGGCTGAATGAGTCGTGGTACGTGTTCGGCGAAAGCGGCCAGCGGACTGCTGTCGACGTCGGGAAATCGTTCGGCCGCCTTAAGCTGCCTGTCGTAGCGTTCGGAGAACAGATCGTCGAGGTAACAGATCTGTTGTGCGGCCACCGACGCGGGCACGTACTGCGCCATCCGCACGGTGTCATATACCTGCAGTTGCGGCCGGATCTCGCCGATGATCCGGCTGATCGCGCGTCCGGTGCGTCGGGAGCGTAGGAACGCCTCCTGCAGGCTGGCGCGGCCGGTGGCCACCCTGGTGGCGAGGTTACCGATCACCGCGGCGCGACTGGGGCCGGGCACCTGGTGCAGGTTTACCGGGAAATCCAGTTGGGGTGCTGCGCCCACCTTGATGTAGTGCACCTTGTCCGGGCCATATCGGTCGGTGAAGTAGTCCAGAAAGCCGGCAAGGACGATCTTCTTGCCGGCGTCGGTCGGATAGGGATCGACGGCACTGACCAGCGCGACTGACACTGCGACATGGTATCCGGCGGTTCGCGGTCGACGTGGTTACCGGCGTCCCGGGGGTGCTGCCATTACGCTTCACAACGAAGCACCTCTGCACCACCGCGTCCGGGGTGAGCCGACCTGACCGAGCCCCATCAATGACAGCGAAAGAAGAACCATGACCAAGCGACGCCTCATCGTCGTCGTCTTCGCGTTGGTGGGCGCGGTGGTGGGTGCGCTGGTCGGCATCCTGGTAACCCCGCATAGCACCCGCTTCGAGGTCTCGGCCAACGTCGTACTGGTTCCTCCGCCCCAGTTGTCATCAGGCGAAGCCTCCAGCTTCTGGGAGGTCCTCACCGGCGGACAGGTCAGCCGCACGGCGGCCATAATCTTTCAGGATGCGCGCTGGCTGCCCGCCGCGGCCGCAGCCGCTGGAGTCGCTCCGCATGAGTTGAGCCTGACCGCGTATGCACTGCCGGAAACCACCATGCTGACGGTCACGGTGCAAGCCAGCTCCCGGCCTGCTGCGGATTCGGCGCTGAACAGCGTGTTGACCGCCGCCACCCCGGAAGTGAGTTCGGTGTTGTCGCCGTATTTCGTCAAAGTGCTGTGGCCACAGAAGGGCCATCTGGTTACCGGACCCGGCAAGAAGCAATTTGCAGTGGCAGGGGCTCTCGGGGGACTGCTGGTCTGTGGAGGCGTGGGGTGGCTATTCGTCCGACGGCGCTCTGGGGCAGCCGTCCGCGACACAGACGGCCCCGACCTCCTCGATAAGGAGCCCTCCTCCCGGTGATCACTGGGACGACTCGGGCTCCGAAGCTGACTGACGAACTCCCCGGCCTGGCTGTAGCCGCAGGAGTAGCCACACTCGGCGCGCTCATCATGCTGGGTTCGCGTAACCCCGCGTTGTTGGCAGTTGCCCCGCTAGGCGGAATGGGCCTGGTCTTTGCGGCACGGCGTCCGCTTCTCGCGGCCATCATCATGGTAGTCATCGAAGTCAGCAATGCCTCCGGCGTGCTTGCGCCGCGCGGAATCCCCTTGTTCCAAATCTCGATGTTGCTCGGTGTGCTCGCTGTCGGGTTCGCACTTCGCGATCCGCGGGCCCGCAGCCGGCTCAACGGGTGGGCTGGAATCTGCGCCGGGCTGTTGGCGATCTACCTGGCCACTCAGGCCGTTGCCGTCATCGGTAGCGTCGATGTGGCGGCGTCGGTCGCCGGCATGCGTCGCCCGGTAATCGATTGCATCTTCGTGATCGTGCTGGTGTTACTAATTCAGATGAGTGCACGGCCCTGGGCGGTGGCCGCCGCCATCGTCATTCCAATGGCTGTGTTGTCTGTGCTTACCGTCATAAACGAGGTCGTCTACGGTGGCACCATGTCGTTTGGTGGATTCTCCACCTTGACAAAGGCTTCCGGCGAGCTCGTCACCACGCTGCGTTACGGCGGTCCGACACCCGACTCCAACTTTTGGGGCCGCCACCTAGTTATGGGTCTCGGCTTTGCTTCGGCGCTAGTGGTTCGCGCCCGGCGATCGGGCCAGCGGTTAGGCGTAGCTGTTTGGGCGCTGAATCTCGCTTGCCTACTCGCTGGCACCTACTTGACCCAATCTCGTGGCACGTTCCTGACCGCTGGCATCGCGTTCGCGGTCTGGATTATCTGTGCCGGACCAAGCTTCCGGCGACGGAGTTTGGCCTATTTACCGCTTGCTTTGGGGCTCTTCGCAGTTCCCGGGGTGGGAGATCGGCTGTTGCTGATGGCCCGGGACTTATCGGAGGCCGCCGTCAACTACAACGTGGACCCCAGTGTGCTCGGGCGGCTCGCAGCACAGCAAGAAGCCTGGATGATGTTTGGAGAGAGACCAATTTTCGGTTTCGGTCCCGCGACCTTCGCCGGAGAGGTGATTAATTTCGCCGGTCGGGTACCGGTCGCTGTTCGGGTTCCGGTCGGCGCCACACACAATCTCTATGCTGAACTCGCAGCGGAATCCGGGATTTACGGTCTGCTTGGCTGGGCGGTGATGATCTTGGGATTCCTGACAGTGGTGGCGTTGGGAATCGTCGAGCGCCCAGATTCCCGGGAACGGGTTTTGGCAGCTGCGGCAATTGCGGCGATCGTTGCGTGGTCATTCGCCAGTATTGCGTTGCACCTGTCGTATTTCCGCACCTTTGGTGTCGTGTTGGCGCTATCGGCGGCCATTTCGCCGTGGCCGGTATCGGGTATGGCGGTTCGAACCTTCCTGCGCGGCGTCGGGGTCTGGTTTGCTGCGGCGGTTCTGGGGGCTGCGGCGTTCTGGGTCACCTTGTCGGCGCTGAGCTCTCCGGCAGTCACCGCCACTCAACGGATGACTCTGATGCCGGTAGGGCCGAAGGGCGGGTGGTACGCCTACGCGCTCGACATCCGTTCCCGGGCGTCCATGCTGCCCACCTTCGCGACGTTCATGACGGACCCGCAGTCGCCCGTTTCGATCGAAGCAGACCCGGTTCGCGGTGTGCTGACGTTCACGACTACCGCAGACTCTGCCGACCATGCGCGCGATGCGATACAGCTTGCCGCGGCGCATGCCGATTCTGCGTTTACCGCAACGATCGGCTATCAGCAGTATTCGCTGCAGGCCGTCGGCAGCATGCGCATTGTGCCTGCGCACGAACGGGCGCCCCTGGCCACCTGGCGCGCCGGTGGGGTCGGGGCCGGTACCGTGCTCGTCGCCGGTCTGGTGTTGTCTCGTATAGTCGCCAAGCGGCGAGCGCAACATCAGCCTGGCCGGCATTCGCGTGACGAGTTGGCTTCAGTCTGAAACAGCGGGACCTGAAAGCGGCGCGACCTGGCCCGGAGCGCTGGCGGACTACAATCGGCGCAGCGGTGCGGCGGCGTGCTTCGCAGGCCGGCGCGGCGTTCAGAAGAAAGCCGACACGACCGAACGGAGGTAGCGATGGCTACTCCCGGCACGTTAGGGCGTGTGCTTAGAGCGTGCTGCGAATTGCGAAGCGCCATGGTGCTCCTCGGAATCCCGGCTCTAGTCGTTGGGACCGTTCCCGGTCTAGCGGTGAGCCAGCCGTCAGACACGGGGTCTGTTACCACCCCGTTCGCGGAGACCAGCCCGTGGCGCCAGCCCATTGGACCCAACCCGTCTATCGACCCCAATAGCGCGGCGATGATCGAGTACGTGGCATCCGAGCACGCCATGTACGCCAACCTGATGGAATTCGGCATTCCTATTTTCTCCGAGCCCAGGGACACCCGAGTCCACGATGTGGACTGTGTGAAATTGGACTGGGGAATCTGCCCCTTCAACGGCAAGCCCGTGTTCATACCGCAGGGTGCCGAGCCCAATTCTGGTTCGGATGGCGCGCTGGTGACTCTGCATGAGCCCAGCGGCACGATCTACGAATTCTGGCAGGCGGAAGAGGACGGCGGGCAGTGGTCGGCGAGTTGGGGCGCTGTCAACAGCTTGCACGGCTCAGGCTGGGGCGGTTCGGCAACCGGTGCGGGGGCGTCGCGACTTGCCGGCGTCATCCGGATCGGCGAGATCGCGGCCGGGCACATCCCGCATGCATTGGCGCTGCAGACGAACAATGCCTGCCCGACTTTCCGGCCGCCAGCACTCAAGAGCGACGGCACTTCGCTGCGGGAGGACTGCATACCTCACGGCGCTCGTTTGCAACTTGACCCTGCGCTTGATCTCAGCGCGCTCGGCTTGACGCCAGGTGAGCTGGCGGTCGCGATCGCGATGCAACGCTACGGTGGGTATGTCATGGATGTCGGGGGTGCACCGCTAAGCGTCAGTTTCGAGCTCGACACGCACGCTGCTCCGGACAGCATCGGCGTCACCTACGAGGCCGCCGGTTTCCGGGGGGATTACGATGCGATGGAGAACATTCCATGGGAACTGCTGCGGGTACTGAAGTGACGTCACCCGGCATCTACGGAACTGCTGTTATCGTCCAGCGATGAGCTTCAAACACAGGGCCTTCGACGCAATCAACCGAAGGTCTACGCGTTGGTTAATCGGCCTTGTTGCCACGGCGGTGGCCGCTCTGGAGGGTCAACGTGCGCGCATCACCTACGATGCGGCTTCTGGTGGTTGGCTGAAGCACACGTCCGGCGGCGTCACTCTCATGCCTTACCCACACGGCATGGGCATGGAACAGTGTGCCGATTTCAGTCGAGACGTATTCCTGCGCGACTACACGGTCGGTCCGGGAGACGTGATCCTCGACATTGGAGCGGGAATCGGCACAGAGACACTTCCTTTTTCTGGCATGGTGGGGGATTCGGGGAAGGTGGTCGCGGTCGAGGCTCACCCGGCGACATTCGACATGCTCGAGCGGGCGTGTCGACTCAACGACCTACGCAATGTCGAATTGGTCCACGCCGCGGTGATGGATTCCGACGAGCCGGTCATGATCAGCGATTTGCGGGCTGGGTTCTGTCAGGAGAACAGGATCGGGAGCGAAGGCATCCCAGTTCGAGCCGTCACAATCTCGGAGTTGGTATCCAATCTGGACTTGAACCGCATCGACTTCCTGAAGATGAACATTGAAGGAGCCGAAGTCGGCGCACTCCGGGGAGCCCGCGATGTATTGCCCATTGTTCGGCACGCTGCGATCGGGTGCCACGACTTCCTCGCGGACGAAACCGGTGACGATTCGTATCGCACCATGGATGTGGCGCGTGCGTTGTTGGAAGAGGCTGGCTTCAGCGTGACCCGACCCGCCGAAGACCCGCGCCCGTGGGCGGCCCATTACTTGTTCGCTTCCCGGTAGCCGGTATCATCTCAAGGCCATGACAACGTTGTACGCCACGTCTTGAGCCGTTTCGTTTTCCGGATTTTCCTGATCAGGAGGCCTGCTCAGGAGGCGGACTAAATCAAGTGCGACCTCCCTTGTCGGGGTGCGGCCTGCCGGCTCGTACCGGCCCATGGCTAGAGGGTCAGTGCCCGGCCGCACCGCTTCCGGCTGTCCGGTCAGTCCGATAGTGAAGCCACATTCTCTAGCGGCAGCTACCACTCTTTGGTCAGCTTGGCCGTGCGGGTAAGCGATCGCGTCGATCGGTTGCCCGACGAATTCGGCGAGGCGTGCCCGCCCGTCGACGAGTGCTTGAGTGAGTTGCTCATTGTCGAGCTGGGTCAGAGTATCGTGCCGGATGGTGTGGAAACCGATGTGCGGTAACCCCATTGCGTGATCCGCCGTCAACACAACACCGGATGGTGGCGGTCCGCTGAGTTTGCCCAGTTCGCGGGCGACTGCGTCGCGCGACTCTGGGGGTAACTGGGCAATGGCTTGGCCTTGGTCGAGGATGGTGCCTGTCTGTGTTAGGTGAGTAACGTCGGCGCCCGCATCAACTGCCCGCTGAAGTCGTTGCCACCAGTAATCTTTCGGCGCTGGATCCAGGAAAGAACCACACAGGAAGAACGTAGCGGGCGCATCGACCGTGAGCAGAGCCGGTAGAGCCCGAGTGTAGTGATGATCCAGGTCGTCGTCTAACGTCACCGCGACCGGAAACCGCTGGCCGCGCCGCCGCGCGGCTACGGCTGGTCGGAGGTCGGCCAGCGGTACGAGCCGGTAGTAGCGGCGTAAGTGCTTGAGCTGACGCGTGAAACGCTGCTGTGAGATCGGGGGGACTAATTCCTGGCGCGGATCGCCATCTCGATCGGCTATATCGTGGTAGACAAGAATAAGCCCAGCGCGGCGATTCGACATCAGCAGTAACAAGAGAAGCACCCGCCAAGCCGTTGACTTGGCAGCAGCTTTGACGGCGGCGCGCACCATGGCTGATACCGACATGGTGATTCATTTTAGCAACTCCGTCTCTCGGTAGCCACCCAGCGGGACGCTCGAAGCGGATATGCGCAGGTCGACGGCATCGATAGAAGTTGTTGGTGCAGAAGATGTCAAAGGTCTTCTCGCAGCCCCAAGTTATCCGTTTTTGTCACCGGACGGCGGCCGAACTTCAGCGCTGGGAAACCGAACTCGACTGTGTACGTTGCAGATTCTGCCCGCCAGTGAATCTTCTTCGGGTACTTCTGAAGTGAATTGGCGCCTTTCGATTACTCAGATGCACTGTGCGGCTTTGAAACCCTGGCACACACCATGAGTGGAAATCTGGGGTCGTTTACCTCAAGCTCAGCCCTGGTCAACTCCTCGGCGGATATGCCATACAGGAATGCTGCCGCGGCCAGCACGTTGCCGGGCGCCTCGACGCGTACTTCTGCGGCGGGAAGCAGTCTGGATAGCTGTAACCGCAATCCCAGCGGCGTGTAGCGCCAATGGTCAGAATCGGCCACACCGTCGTCTATCCGGCTGATGCATGGTCCCGTGAACAGCAACGTTCCTCCGGGGCGCAGGGCTTGCCAGATGTTCTCGAGTCCGGCTGAGTCATCTAGTGTGAGGTGAAGCGTCTGCGTCATGATGATGCTGTCGTACGCTTGGCTGGGCAGTGAACCGACGATCGTAAGATCGGCGATTACTGTTGCATCAGGATTGCTTTCATCGATGTCGACAACGTGAATCTCGGTCACATCTTCACCGCCGAAACGGCACGCGTACGTGCGATTGAGCACTTCGAGTACCTCGCCGCGGATCGCGGCTGCTTCACGTGCAAGAAATGCCTCGATGTAAAAGCGATCGATCGGAGTCCCGCGGTCAAAGCCGAAATAGTCGCTGATGGGGGCCGTTCGTCGTAGCGAACCCCACCGCACTCGGCGGTTCCTTAATCGCCGAACCACCCTTGCGTGCAATTCTTCTGGTAGGACACTTGCCGTGGCGCGCATCAGCCGCCTTGCGGGCGTCGTAACGTTCCGGTCCATGAGCAACTCTCCTCGTCGCTATCGGCGATGCCACGAAACGGGTCTCATCGGTGCCGATCCCGGTCGAGCGACGGTACACCGATAATCCAAACTGGCTGGCGGGGCCATCTGCTCGAAACCTGCCCTAGCGGTCGATTCACTCTAGCGAGAATTATTCGAGATGTTTTCTGCTTCTCGGATGATTACAAGCGAAAGTTCCTGTCCTGCAGGGGGCCAATTGGAATTGCCGAGGGTTCAATTCTCCGGCTGGAAGGCACTCGCAATTGAAGGACATCCAGCCTTCTGAATTGCGAAGGCCCAGTTCAGGCTATCTGGAAACCGTGGGGACGATGCAGCAACATTGGCCACGCGAATGGTTCACCCGTCCGGTCTAATCGTCCTCAGCACCGTGCCGGTCGAACCCCGCCGTCCTCCGGGCCAACAAGACCAGCCCGGTGAGGGCGAAGCCGACAGCCACAGTCAACGGTGCGCCGGCAACGGTTTGGACCCAGTGCACCAACGCATACGCGAAGACGCAGCACCCGGTGAGTGCGAGTCCGCGCCCTACCAGGTGGTGCCGGCCCCATGCGCCGGGAGTTGCGACTACCAGGGCGACAAACAAGAACACCGTGCTTGTCGCGGTGCCCATGAGGAACGCAACGGCGGCACCACTTGCTCCGTAGTTGCGGGTGAGCGGAATGAGCGGGCCCAGCGTTGCGATCAGGCCGACTACGTAGCCTATCGACGTCAGCGCAGGCCGGTTCAACGCCGTAAGCCCCTCGCCAAAAGTCATGGTCGCTGTCGAGATCCCCGTAGCGATGAGCAGGACGGCCAGCGCGCCCTCGGCGCTGAGGAAATCCTGGCCAAACAGCGCGAGGATGGTGTGGCTTGCTCCCGCCGCGCCACACAGGACGATCAGCAGTGGGGCGAACGTACGGCCCAGCGACGTCATCAGATCTGCGGCGAAGGACCTTCCGCCATCATTGATGTGGGCGCGACGGACCAGCGAGGGATAGATCACCGCGGCAAGTCGGTAGTTCAAATCTCCGATCTTGACAGTGATGCTTTGCGCCCGACTGAACGCGCCCACCGCGGCCACCGGCGCCGTGGCGCCCAATACCCAGAGGGAGGACTGGATGGTAAGACCCTCGGAGATGGAACCCGGTAGCACCCGCAGTCCGAATCGCACCATATCTGGGAGTTCGCGCAGCCCGTTTCGGTAGGCGTCGCGCGACACTCGCCAGCGCAAATACGGACGTACGGCCCACAACCGGAACCCGAGCGCAACCGCTGAAGAGGTTAGGGAAGCAATGGTGAGGGACCATAGCGACCTGTCGACCAACGCTAGAACTATCGCCGCAGCAGCCATTACCCCCGAGTTCAGCAAGTTCGCAATCGCGAGTCGACCTGCCGCGCGATACGCGGAGAGTACTCCGTCGATATTCCAGGACAGCTTGTCCAAAACGATGTATCCGATCGCCAACGCCACCATCGGTGCGACGGCCTCCGGTAGTCGAGCCGCGTGGATTAGATAGAAGGCGGTTCCCAGGGCCAGCAGTGGGCCGATGACGAGAGTGAGGGTGTAGGACAGGGTCAGAGTCGCCAGTGCCAGTCCCGATCCGCGCTCGCCTCGCCGGGGTTCCATTGCCAGCAGTCGCACAAGTGCCGGCTGCTCACAAAGCGTCGTTGCATGCGGTAGCGCCGCCACGCCCACGTACGCCAATGCGTATGCGCCGAGGATGGTCGCGCCGTAGATCCGAGAAACCACAAGAGCGCTGATCACGCCGATAGCCATGTTGGCGAATGAGCCGAGTGTCGCGAGGTTCAGCGCTCTGTGCAGCGCCTGTGTTTCCCCCCCGCTCTCGGCCTTGGTGCCGCCCTCGTCGTGGACCGGCTCGCTCATCCGTCACGAATTCTCGGTGCGGCGTGGCAATACCTGGTTCGCGCTACCGCGGCTGAAAGGTGAAATCGGGCACGGTGAGGCCAGCGCCGGAGCAAGAGTGGCACCAAGGCCGCGGTAATCCGACGCTCAAGTGGGCGTTGCCTGGCGAGCGCGGAACGGGAGGCGAGCCATAACGCTGACAGCCACGGTTGCGCGTCGTCGAGCGCCTTTTTCACAACCTCGGGATCGCGCGCTAGGTCCGCGCCCACCAGAAACGGCAGCGTGGCCGCAATGTGACCAAGACCAATGTTTGTGCGTGTGGTCATCGATGCTTCGGCAACGCGTACGAAGAACGTGGCCTCGGGTGTCGCATGCACCGGACCCAGGAGCGAAACAGCCAACCAGAAGCCGTAATCCTCGGCCGTCGGGAGTGCGATCGGGAATCCGCCAGCCGCGTGAAATCGAAGCCTGTCGATGATTTGCGCTCCGCATGAGATCGGATTGCCCATTAAGAAATGTCGATGTTCGAGTTTCCAAGGGGCATCGGTCAAGCGCTCGACTTCCGACGACCGAATGCTATCCATATCCGGGAGAACCCGGGGCGGCACCGAAACGGCGCGGACCGGGCCAGGCACGTCCAGTTTGGGTGCGGTCAGGGTGTTGGTAAGTGGTTTGGTTGAAAAGCGGATTGTTCCGGACGAGAGCACCCGCGCATCGGGAATCGCGAATGAGTGGTCCACGAGAAGCGTGAGATGTTCGGGATGCCACAGATCATCGGCATCGATAAAACACAACCAATCGGTAGTCAGTTCGGCGGCTCCTACGTTTCTGGCGACCGGTAGCCCACTCGGGGGGATCGAGATGACGCGCACGGCGGGCCATCGGCCGCTCACCATCCCGGCGACCCCGTCGGTTGAGCCATCGTCCACCACGACTACCGAGACCGGCCCTTGGTAGGTCTGCCAGAGGATGGACTCGATGGTCTCCCCGATAAGATGTGCGCCGTTTCGAACCGGAATGACCACGCCGACGCTCGGCAGCGACGACCTTTCCTCCATACCGTTTTGCCGCCCTTCCGGCTTCGGATGCGTGCATGCAGCCTCGCACTCCCAGGCCGCACCGACAGACCCGGGCGGCGTACTCTACCACGACATTCCGCGTCCTACCGCGTCATTCGTCGTCGAATCGGCTCCAAGACGTTAGTCAAACGCAGGCGCGAGAAGAAATCCCGCCCACGCGATATTCTCCTGAATTCGACGGTTACTGACCGATGTGTCCAGGCTTCGGCAGTGTCGAGTACGTTCGCTGTCGCGGCGACGCCGAGGGAAGAATTGGGATCGTGCGCTCGGGATCTAGTCAGCGACCGGTGAAGGAATGAAAGGGCAGGACACCATGTCCGATTCCACGCGGGTGCTGATGATCCTTGATCACTTCAGCTTCGGCGGAGCCGAGAACTTGATCGCCGAGCTGGGCCGGTATCACCCAGCGACCCTGGATGTGTCAGTCGCGAGCCTGGCGCCCGCAGAACAAGACCGCAACGCCATGCTCAATCGGCTTGTCGATGCGGGTCTGCAACCTGAATATCTCTCGGTGGACAGACTCCTCGACCCGGCTGGATTCCTCGCGCTTGTGCGGAAGCTGCGACGCGCCGAGGTGGACGTCGTGCACGCCCACCTCGGCTACGCGGCTACCGTGGTTCCACTGGCCGCCCGGTTGGCCGGCAAGCCGGTGGTGGCGACGTTGCACCTGAGCCCCCAACGCCACTCCAGCCGCGGTGAATGGTTGAAGGAGCGCCTATCGGTGCGGATTCCGGCCCGTCTTGGCCGGCTGGTGTTCGTGTCACAGCATGCGTTCGACGAGTACGCGCGCGTGCACGGCCCGGCGCGGGCGACGTGGCGAATGATTCCCAACGGAGTAGACCTGGACAAGTACACCCTGCGTTCCGGCGCCCGCTCGTCCGAGTCGCAGGTATGGGCTGTCGTCGCCGCATTGCGGCCGGACAAGAATCATCTGGACCTGATTCGGGCATGGTCCGAGGTGGTGGCGGTGCATCCGGGGACAACCCTATTGGTGATCGGCGACGGCCCGAGTCGTGCAGATATCGAAAAGGCGGTAGCGGAAGCAGGATTGGGCGAGGTGGTGCGACTCCTGGGGCGCCGGGAGGACGTCGCCGAAATTCTTCGCGACGTCGACGGAGTGGTTTCTGCTTCGGTGGACGAAGCGCTGCCCACGGCCCTCATCGAAGCGGGTGCGTCCGGACTTCCGGTGGTGGCCACGGATGCGGGCGGAACTCGTGAGATCGTCGTCGACGGGGTCACCGGCCGACTTGTCCCGATGCGCGACGTACCAGCTCTCGCCCGGGCGCTTCTGGAGACGATCGGCGATCCGGCCAGGGCGGCCGCCTACGGCGCTGCCGGACGCGCCCAAGCTGAGCAGAAATACTCGATGGCGACGTGGGTCGACCGACTCGGGCAGCTCTACAAGGAGGTTATCGGTGCCAGACCCTGATCGGGATGTGTTGACGGTGGCGCACGTCATCCATTCCCTGGGTGCGGGCGGAGCCGAAGGGCTACTCGTCGAGGTGGCTCGTGCCGCCCCCGCGGCGGGCATCCGAATGCTGGTTGTGGGGCTTTCCGACGAGCATACAGCGTCAGGGGTGGATAACCGTATCGTGCCGCCATTGCTGGATCTCGGTGTCAAAGTCTTCGAAATGCACACGGGCCGTTACGATGTGACCGCCGTGTTCCGGCTCGCCGGGCTGCTGCGAACAGAGCGGGTGGACATTGTGCACACGCACCTCAAGCATGCGGATGTTGTCGGCGGCGCAGCGGCGCGGCTGGCCGGGATTCCGTCGGTTTCGACGTTGCACGTGATCGACGTCCCTACCTCGCGGATGCACCACGCGCGGGTGAAGTTGGGCTTGTTCGCCCGTCGGCGCCTGTCCAGTTCGGTCATCGCGCTCTCCAGCGCACAACGAAGCTGGTATGCCCGATACTCCGGCGATGACGAATCGATTGTTCTGTTACCCAATGGAATCGGAGAACCCGAGGTCGCGGTCGACGTGTCGGCGCTGCGCACCGAGCTTGGCGTACCCGCGGGTGCGTTGCTGGCGGTGTGCGTCAGTCTGATGCGGCCGGAGAAAGGGCATGCCGTCCTGCTTGAGGCGGTCCGCCTGCTGCCCGGCGACCTTCCGCTGGTGCTGGCGCTGGCAGGGGACGGGCCGCTGCTCGACGATATCCGTTCTTCCGTCGAATCCGATCTCCTACTGCGCGAACGAGTCCGAGTCCTCGGCTTCCGCAGCGATGCGGCCGACCTGATCGCAGCCTCCGACTTCGTAATTCATCCGTCCCTGGAGGATGCCCTGCCGACGGCGCTGATCTCGGCGCTGGCCGCGGCCCGACCGATCGTGGCCACCGACGTGGGCGGCATTCCCGATATCGTGGGTCCCGGTTGCGGCCGGTTGGTGGAACCCGGCAGTCCCACGGCGCTCAGCGCCGGAATCGCCGAGATGGCGTCGACGGCGCTCAGCGACCAGGCTGCATTCGGACAGATGCGGCGATCGGCGCGGGCGCGGTACGAAAGCACTTTCAGCGCCGAAATGTGGTTGCACAACCTGCGCGCTCTGTATCAAGGCGCGATCGATGCCCGGAAGCACAACGGGCGCCTGCTTGGTCGGGAGAAGGGGATCAGCTGATGGTGAATCACCCAACTGCGGGTCCGCGGCGGATCGCAATGGTCGAGTTCGGCCCCTCCGGGGGGCTCTTTCAGTTCGCGTTCCAACTCGGCGAGGCGCTCGCCCGGGCTGGCATGACCGTCGAATTGATCACTGGTCCGGCACCCGAGCTGACCTCACGTCAGCCCGGATGCCGGGTGCGCAGCATCCTGCCCACCTGGCATCCCACCGCCGGGTCGGACGCTCCCGCCTGGTGGCGCCGAGCGCGCCGGGGGATTCGGGCGGGGCAATACATCCTGGCCTGGATCATCTTGGTGGCGTACCTCGTTCGTGCCCGGCCCGATGTGGTGATGTGGTCGGCGTGGCGGTTCCCGATCGACGGGTGGGGGGTGCATTTGGTTCGCAAGGCCCTGCCGAAGGCGGTATTGGCGCTGGTAGCCCACGAACCACGCCCGGTGGTCGAGCAGCCAGGACACGACGGCCTGTACAAGACGTCGGGCACCATTGACCGCGCGTTTGCCACCGCGTACGCCGACCTCGACGTCGCATTCGTCCTCGGCGAGGCGGCGAAGCAGATTTTGACCGAGACCTGGCCGATTACCGCGCCGGTTCACGTCATCCCGCACGGGGACGAACGGATCTTCGACACCCCCATCCAGGGCGCGGAAAGCACCGGGCCCGTAGCACTTTCGTTCGGCACGATCACGGCGTACAAGGGCATCGACACCTTGTGTGAAGCGTGGCCCATGGTCCGGGCCGAGGTCCCGGACGCTAGTCTGGTCATCGCCGGAGCGCTCAGCCAAGATATCGACGAATCCCAACTGCGCCAACAAGTGTCGAAGCTGACAGGGGTGACCCTGCGCATCGGATATGTCCCGGTGGCCGATGTGTCCTCGATTTTCGCTCCGGCCCGATGCGTGGTTCTGCCGTACAAGCGCAGTAGCCAGTCCGGGGTCGCGCACCTGGCACACACTCTGCGCCGACCTGTCGTCGCGACCCGGGTCGGGGATATTCCCGCCGTGGTGCGTGACGGAATTTCCGGGTTGCTCATCGATCCCGAGGATCCCCAAGCGCTTGCCGGTGCGCTGGTCCGACTGCTGACAAACCGGGAACTGGCGCAGACGATGGGCGAGGCCGGGGAACGTGACCTCACCCAGGCAGCTTCCTGGGACGATGTCGCGACCCGTCTGTACGCGGGCCTGCCTGTCCGGGGCGCCGGCTAGATCGGTCGGTCAGTCGGCGCGCTGACGGAAGTACTCGACTGTGCTCCGGACACCCTCGGCCAGTGGCACCTGCGGTCGCCAACCCAGCACCTCCCCCGCCCTGCCGGGATCGAGGCACGACCGTTCCAGGTCGCCGAGTCTCGGCGGTGCGAACTCCGGATCGTCGGGCGCCCCGGCAGCCGCAGCGACGGCACTGTGCAGCGCTCGGTCGCTGGTCTCCACACCGGTGCCGATGTTGAACCGCTGTCCGCCTCCGGCTGTCCCCGAGGCCCGCACGAATGCGTCGACCACATCGTCGACGTAGACGTAGTCACGGGTGTTGGCACCTTCGCCGAAGACTTTGGTGGGGGCACCCGACAGCAGCGCCCGGGCGAAGATAGCCACCACCCCGGCTTCGCCGTGCGGATCCTGACGCGGACCGTACACGTTGGCCGGTGCGATGTGCGAGCAGTCCAATCCGTAAAGGTGGCGAAACGCGTTCAGGTAGATCTCCCCGGCGAGCTTGCCGGCGGCATACGGTGAGGCAGGATCGGGTGGCGTCGACTCGTCGGTCGGATAGCCCTTTGGGACACCGTAGATCGAACCGCCCGAGGAGGTGTGAACCACCTTGCGGACTCCGGCACGGCGGGCGGCTTCGGCAAGTCGCACTGTGCCGATCACGTTGACGGAGGCATCGAATTCCGGATCTGTCACCGAGTGACGCACATCGACCTGGGCGGCCAGGTGGTACACCAGTTCGGGTCTGCGCGCTTCAAGCAATTGCCCGAGATCAGCGCTTCTGATGTCGGCCTGCACGAACTCGAAGCGATCGTGACTCTGCGCGCCGTCGAGGTTGGCCATCCGGCCCCTGCTCAGGTCGTCGACGCCGACGACGGTGTGGCCGTCGGCCAACAGCCTGTCGACCAGGGTCGAGCCGATGAATCCGGCGGCGCCGGTGACTAATGCCTGCACCCGGCGATCGTACCCAGACCCGTATTAAACCTCCCGCGCGGCCGAGTGGCATTCACGTCGCGCGTCGAAGCACCGCCGGGATGGTCAACGCCAAGATCTTCAGATCCAATGCCAGCGACCAATTTTCGATGTAGTAGTTGTCCCACTCGGCTCGGTCCGCTATCGAGGTCTGCCCGCGCAATCCGTGCACCTGCGCCCACCCGGTCATGCCGGCCTTCACCCGATGTCGCTCGCCGTACCGGCGAATCTGCGCCTCGAAGAGGTCGACGAATTCCGGACGTTCGGGCCGCGGACCCACCAGGCTCATCTCACCCTTGACCACGTTGAGCAGCTGCGGCAGCTCGTCCATCGACGTCGCCCGCATCACCCGGCCGATCGCCGTGCGGCGGTCTGCGCCCTCGATCCCCCCGGGCGCCGAGCCGGCGGTGAGCTCGAACTCCGCGTCGGCTTCCGTGCTCGGACGCATCGAGCGGAACTTGAGGCAGTCGAAGACTTTTCCGTCGCGTCCGATCCGGGGCTGGCGGAAGAATATCGGCCCGGGTGAACTCAGCCGGACCAACAGGGCCAGCGTTAAGAAGAGCGGTGAGATGGCCACCAGTCCGAGGGCCGCGCACACCCGATCGCCGGCGTGCTTCAGCGCGAACTGCCAGCCGCGCGGATTGGTGTGCGGTAGTGAGAGCAGCGGAAGACCGCCGACGTGTTCGATCCACGCTCGTTCGCCGACCACGTCGAACATCCGGGGCACCACCCAGACTCTCAGACCGTGTAGGTGGGCGATGCGAATCACCTTGGTGAGTGATTCGTCGGACTCCCTGGAAAACGCGATCACCAGACACTTCGCATTGGTGTCCATGATGATCTGCTCGATGTTGGCGGGCGCACCGAGGTGGGGGACCTCGGATGTCAGCGAGATACCGTCCACGCCGCTCCACGGGGTTCCTTCGGCGATCAGGCCGACCGGCGAAAGACCGAGCTCCGGCATGGTCAACAGGCGAGCGATGATCCGGTGTGCGATGAGCCCATTGCCCACGATCAGAGTGGGGGACTTCACTAGTTCACGTCGTCGCAGGTGCCGTTGTGCGGCGATGCGTAGCAGCCGGCCGAGCGGGATCAGGATCGCGGCGCAAATCCAGATCTTCAGTACCGTCGTACCGTCGGTTTCCGACGCGCCGATCAGCTCAGCCGCGGCGAGCAGGAGCATCGCCGCGAGCGCGGCCCCCGCCTCCACAGGTGCGAACTCGTCGAGGAAGGAGCGGTTCAACCGGCGGCGGTACGCGGACCCCAGCGACAGGACGACGACGACGGCCGGCGGGTAGAGAACGCACAGCCACGCCGGTGTCACGGCTGCGCCCGACTGCGATGCCCACGACAGTCCGACGACAACCGCGAGTGCGGCCAGAAGAAGGTCGACGGAGACCGTGATGACGGTGCTCCAAGGAGCGGATCGAATCCGCTGCGCGAAGGCTTCCTCTTCGGCGGGAGCGGAAATCTGCGAGCCTTTCTCCGCTGCCTTGCCCAACGGATGCATCTCCATCACCATGGTTTGCTGAATTCGCCTAAACAGTTAGCTTGACCCGACCCGGTACATAGCGTCGAAGTTTACAAGCTTGCTGTTGTTACGGGGGGCGGAGTCGAAATTCTGCAGGCTTCGCTTCGAGTGTCCATCCAAACCCAGCTGTCCCCCAATCGCGGCTGAATCGCAGCCTTGACCTACCCGGACGGGTCATGTCCGAGTGGACCGTCGTGATCGAAACTAGATTCAATCTAATGTCGAAATTGCCCCGATAACAATGCTTTGTTGGTGCTAGTTTTCCGGTATCGAGGCTTGTTGAACCTTGGCGCAATTGCCGGGCGAAAGCGACGAACTCGGTTGAGGGGCTGAACATGTCGGCACAGAAATTGTCGCCCGAGATATTCGCGACATCATTACTCTCTTCCGGTGCGTCCGTGAATCTTGAAATAACGGACGCGAAGTTTGCCAAAATTGAATCGGAGTGTGCATTTCGAGCTTCCCCGGCGCCGCCGCGGTCGGTCGGCAGCCACAAGTCGAAGACGAGTCGGACGGCAAAGATCGTGTACATCGGCCAGTTCAGTGCCTTGTCGATAGCGCTGGGCATCGGCGCAGCGCTCGCGGTGTCTGCGGGTACTGCTTTTGCCGACACCGGAGAGTCAAGTTCGCCGAGTTCGTCTGCGGAGGGCGCGGGCCCCTCCGCATCCGCGAGCGACACGGCGGGAAACTCGGCCCGGGATGACTCGACGGGACCGGCCACGTCGTCATCGTCGGGTGCCGCGGAGATCACCGATCGTCGCTCCCTCACGGCGGAGGCGTCCGCGCAGGAGGAGTCGTCAGAGCAGGAGGATGAGCCGGATCAGGTCGATAACTCACTGGAACCCGAATCGGCCACCGAATCACCGAGACCGACCGAGTCGGTGGACGAACTCACAAGCGGCGCAGACCCGATCGATCCCAGCCCCGCGCAGAACTCGATTCTGCTGGCCGAGGTGGCGTCGGCTCCCAGACCGCGGGACTCGTCCTCGGATGTCCCGACGGACGGCCTCCAATCCGGTCCAACCGCATCGGCGATAGCCGATTCGATCACAGACTCCCGGGTGTCAGGTGATGTCGTCATCGATGCCGAGTCGATGACCATCTCGGACAGCTCCAACGGGCAGGCGTACTCCGACGCCACGGCCACTGGTGGCACCGCCGTGGTATTGCAGAAGAATTCGACTGTCACGACCAGCGTGTCTCTCCCCGCGTTCACCGAACTCGTGGTCCGCGCAAAAGCAGACCGGTTCTGGGGGTCGCCGGTGATGACGGTTTCGGTCGACGGCGAAACCGTGTCGCGGATCTCGGTATCCGCCAAGACGTGGACCGACTATTCGGTAGCGGTCGCCGGCGCGGCCGGCGAGCACACCGTCAGCATCGCGTTCACCAACGACTTCAGGATCAGCTACTGGGGCGACCGCAACCTGATGATCGACAGCGTCACCGCGGTTGCCGCCGTTGCCGCCCCCACCGCTGAGGTACCCGCCGGTGCCGCGCTCGGCAAGGCAGCCGCGACGCCGGGTTCGGATGTCGTCGTTCAAGCCGAATCGCTGAAGGTCGCCCCGAAGAAGAACGGTTCCACCTACTCCGATTCGGCCGCCTCCGGCGGCAAGGCGCTGGTTCTGCAGAGGAACTCGACCGCCTCGGCGAGCGTGACCCTTCCTGAGTTCACCGGGTTGGTGATCCGCGCCCGTGGCGACCAGTACTTGGGCGCGCCGATGATGAAGGTTTCGGTGGACGGCAAAGTCGTCTCCACTATCTCGGTCTCTGCCACGGCCTGGACGGACTATTTGGTTGAAGTCTCGGGCGCAGCCGGCGCGCACACGGTCAGCGTCGCGTTCACCAATGACCGCTATGTGAAACGGTGGGGCGACCGGAACCTGCGGTTGGATACCATCACTGTCATTGCTGCCGCCGTGCCGGAACCCCCCGACCCCACCCCTCCGGGTGATCCCGAGGAGCCGCCGACTTCCGGTACCCCGGACTACTTCCAGGGCGCCGACTGGCTTTGGAAGCCGATCGAGTCCAACCCGGTCCTCGCCGACAACAGCGCGCTCTGGGTGAGCTATCTTTCCGCGGCAGGCGTTGACCGCGTCGCCAACCTGTACCAATACTCGGTGGCTTTGATCTCTCCGGATGAGGTCACCGCTACTACGCCCCGCTATGACGTGAAGTTCACCAAACCGTGGGGCAGCGACCCGTTCGGTAGCCTTACGGTGCCGATTCCTGAGGGCACCAAAGTGCCGCCCGGCTCCGATCGTCAGATTGCCATCCTCGATCCCACAACAGGGACGGCGTTCGGTATCTGGCAGGCCAAATACAACCAGGTCACCGGCACCTGGTCCGGTTCTTGGGGAGGCATGTCGGATCTCGACGGCAACGGTGTCGACCAGTCGGGTTCTGCGACGGCAACCAACATCGCGCGCTATGCCGGGGTGGTCACCGCGGCCGAGTTCGGCGCCGCGATCGGCGCCAACACCGGACTCGACCATGCGTTGGTCTTCTCCACCGATATCGCCGGTCCCGACTTCGTAGGGCCCGCCACCAAGTCCGACGGCGGGAACCTGGCCGGGGTTGCCGCGCCCATTCCCCAGGGCTATCGCGTCCAATTGGACCCCACGATCGATGTCGATGCGATTGCCGATATCACGGCGGGCGAGAAGGTGATCGCAAAGACGCTGCAGACCCACGGTGCCTATGTGGTGGATCAAGGCGGTGCTCGCATGGCGTTCTCGTTCGAGCTGCTCGACGACGCCACGGCGAAAACCCCGGGTGCGGTATGGGCTGATGCCGGACTTGCCTGGGATTACTACGACATGAACAAGATTCCCTGGTCCCAACTCAGGGTGATCGCCATTTAGGCGGAAGCGGCGCTCTAGTCTAGAGCCTCGCTAACCCCGACTGGCTCGTCCAAGGTCGGTTTGCCGACGTTGCCGGGCATTCGCGGCTACCGCTGTTAAATTATGCTGGCGTGCCAGGACTTCCTGCTAATGGCGAGGAGACTCAACTGCCCATGTTCCCGGGTGTCTGGGCGAGGTTGTTGGGCCGGTCAGCAGCCCTCACTTCAGCTATCGCCATTTCTATGGGTATCATCCTCGGCTCGGCGCCATTGGTCGCCGCCCAACCGCCAGAGGGCCCGGATGTCGCCGGGCTCCTCGTGGCCCCAACGCTGTCGTTGGACGACCTAGGCGCCGGTGGCGCGCTAGTGTTCTACGGAGAGACCAGTTCGGCGTCATTGTCGATTCCGGTACCGCTGGGCTTGATACCGACCGCGATTAACGCCACCCTCGATCTCCCGTTCAACATTCGGTCCGGAACTCTGTCCATAAACCAGGGAGACCGGCTTGTCGGCAAGCTCGCATTGCCGCTGACGGACCTGGCCCCGCTGGTCATTCCGCTGAACGGCGTCGAGGTCGTCAACGAGATGGTCAGCTTGGATTTGAATCTGAACGCAGCCGCGGAGGTGGGATACTGTCTTGACCATCTGACCAACCCGATCGAGTTCATCGACGGCTCTGTGACTTTCGCCGGAACAGAGTTGGCGCCCGCCAACGTTGCCGATTTCCTCCCGCCGATCCTTCGCACTGTGACGATGGGGCTGTCTTCCACTCCGACCCGAGCTGAATCGGAAGCGGCCATACAGTTGGCCATGGCTCTGCAAAGCCGTTACCGCAGTAACCCTCCGCGAATAGTTCTCGTTCCGCTCCCCGAAGACGTGGCCACCCTCGACGGCCCGGCCCAGCCATTGGAACGCCGGATCGTAATACGTGAAGGGCCAGACGTGGGCGTGTCACTTTCGATTGTCGGTGGAGTTGCTCAGCTCCTCGTCGCCGGCCCGGAAGACCAATTGATCAATCAGGCTCGGCTGCTCACCGATCCATCCGTGGCTATCGCGGCAAGCACGAAAGTGGTCGCCGGCGATCTCAGCTCGACTCTTCCGCTGCCTGGTAACTCTGCGACATTGCAACAGCTCGGCCAGTCGACCCTGACTTCGGGGGGAATCGCTCCCACGGTGAACATCACCCTGGAGCAGACTCGATTCGGGCATCCTACACAGGGATTCCGAGTGCACATTATGGGTTCATATACCCCTGTTCCGCCCGAATTCGGGGCGCGAGTGACGATTTCCGTCGCTGGCGAGATCCTTGACTCCTGGCCGACCGACCGGAATGGTGCCATCGATCGCTGGGTGAATATTCCGGACCGCCTGGTTCAGCGTTCCACCAATCTCGCCATCGGCATCGATACCAGTGGAATCACCGGAGACTGCGGCGATTTCCGGCACATCACCCTCGCGGTCAGAGATAGCACGGTGGTGGAGAGCACCCCCGCTCAGCCACCGATCCCACCCGGTTTCCCCTCATTGCCGCAGGCCTTGATGCCGAGCATGCAGGTGGGAATCAGCGATAACCGGTTCGCCGATACCGTCCGCGCGACACAGATACTGTTGGGACTGCAGCGGATCAGCGCGGTGCCGCTCTCGATCCAGCTGACTTCGCTGCAACAGGCGATCGAGAGTGCGGATCCGGCGATCCTGATCAGTGCAGACGGCTGGACCGACACCTCGATCGCGCTGCCCGTGAGCGCTGAAGACAACCAGCTGAACCTCGTGGGCTTCAGACCTGGAGACCAGGAAACCACGCTCACCCTGGACCCGGGAATTCGGTTCGGTTCGCTGCAAACGATTTTCGACGGGAATCGGTCACTGTTGATAGCGACGTCCAACGGGGCGCCCGCGCAGCTTGACGAGTTGTTGACCCGGCTAACAACAGGACCTGGGATGTGGTCGCAGTTACGCGGGAACGCGGTAGTCGGAATCGCCGGTCGTGACCCCGAAATGGTCCCCGACCGCACACCGGCCAGTGTGTACGGACCACCCCCATTGCCCGAGGACACGGCCCGCACGACCGACGGCATACCCGGGTGGTGGGCGGCGGTCGGTGCCGTTGCGATCCTCGGCGTCGGCTTCCTCGCGTACCGGATGGGCACCCGTCGATCGCGCTCGGGCGGTGGCGGATCGCCTCGACATGGCGGACACGGCGACGCAGGGGAGTCGTAGGCCTGTCCGCGGGTCCTGATCCGCGCGGATCATGTGGTCTGAATCAGTGTGGCGCCGACACCGCGCCGCCCCGACGCGCGTCTATCGACCACACGCCCGCACCCGTGGCGACGAGCAGCAGAAACGCAAAGCAGTAGAGGATCGCCATCTCGCCACCGTTGGCCGACGGCCAGAAACTGGCCGGTTCGCCGCTGAGCAGCTTCCAGTGCTGCCAGAAGTAGGCCACCGCCATCTGGCCGGCGGCGATGAACGCCGCTATGCGGGTGAAGAACCCGACGGTGATCAGTAATCCGGTGACCAGTTCGATCAACCCGGCCCACCAGATCGGCCAGGCGCCAATCTGGGCCGCTTCGCCGAGCGGCCAGCCGAATACCTTCATGGTGCCGTGCAGCGTGAACAGCACACCGAAGATGATGCGGAAGATACTCAGCATCGGAGAGGAAAAGCCGGCCAGCCTGTCATCCAGTTTGTGGGTCACGGTCCGACGATACCCGGGCCAAGCCTCGCCGAGACATCTAGATATTCGTCTTTCACGTCCTAACTCAGGAAGCGCCTGTCGGGTCCGGCCGATGAATTGAGCAGGTAGTGGCCGTGTGGATACTAGCTATCGTAGAGCCACCGACGCCCTCTTCGAGTCAGCCGACCGACGAATAGGCTGGCCGGGCAAGTCTTGGAGGGCCTTCCGGGGCGGTGATCTAGTTGCTGTTCGACGGCATTCGATGCGCTGGCAGGTGGTTGACCGCGATGCCTCCCTTTGGAGTGTTGACGACGGTTGAAAACCCGGCCAGTCGCGACGGGGTGGGTTCAAGTCAACGTCGCAACACAGACGGACTCTGCGAGGCTAGCAGGGCAGCGAATAGGTCGGCGGGGCAACGGTCCTGAAGCACGATGCGTGGACGGTGATTGAGTTCATCCTCAACGGCTTGCAGGTGCGCCGGCGGGTGATTGATGAGCGTCACGCCCTTTGGGAAGTAATCGCGCAGCAGTCCGTTGATGCTTCTATGTCAAGCGGCGGGCTGATATCGGGTGATTTGGTGTTGCCATGATGCTTGGTCGATGGCCATCGCTCGATGTACGACGTCGACGAGGTGGCGTTGGAGGATTCGTCGTGCGCCGC
>JBFXJE010000019.1:0-106941 GCA_050175175.1 Mycolicibacterium sp.
CATCAAACACACCGCGATCGAGTCACTGCCCTCCGTGGAAGCCGATCGTCAGGCAGACTCAACCTCGTAAACCTGCTCACTTTTCAACCGGAGCAGGCTGCTCAGGATTCAACCGGAGCCGACAGCGCCGCCCCGATCGAGGTTCAGCAGTCGGCCGCTAATCAACCGGGCACCGGCGGTTACCATTACCCGTGCAGTCCGCTAGCGACTCCGGGCAGTCCGCAGCCAGGGAAGACGCTCGTTTCTGGACCGCGCCGATGGCAGCCGGCGGCGTCTACAACCGCAACTCCCGAGTACAGCAGCGCGGTCTGATCCCTGGGATGCGCCTTCTTGAGCGGGCGGCCTCAGCCGTTGATCTACCGGATCCGCCGCAGCCGATCGTTATCGCGGACTACGGATGTTCGGGGGGCCGAAACTCCCTGGCTCCTGTCGCTACGGCCATCGAGGCGCTGCGCGGGCGGGCGAACACGCCGATCAGCGTGGCGCACACCGATCTGCCCGAGAACGACTTCTCCGCATTGTTCGACACGCTGTGGAACGACCCGGCCTCCTACACCGCCACGCCGGCGGTCTTCCCGATGGCCATCGGACGTTCCTTCTACCACCAGGTGCTGCCGCACGATAGTGTCACTCTGGGGTGGAGCTCGTGGTCGATCAACTGGCTGAGCCGGCCACCGGCGGCGATACCGGATCACGTCCATGTCAGCTACAGCGCCGACCAGGACGCACGATCGGCATATGCCCACCAAGCCGCGGTTGACTGGCGGGATTTCCTGATCGCACGCGGAGCTGAGATGCGGGCCGGTGCCCGGCTGGTGGTGGTCCTTGCCGCCGCCGACGATGACGGTACCGCCGGGTATCGGCCCATGTTCGATGCCGCGTGGGCCGGTCTACGCGCACTCGTCGGCGACGGCCTTCTCGATGAAGACGTAGCCGTCCAGATGGGGATGCCGCACTTCGCCCGTGATGCCACCGACCTGACGGCACCGTTCGGCGACGGACAGTTCGCGGGGCTGACGATTGAGGATCTGGAAACCTTCGACAGTGCCGATGAATTCTGGGAGGACTACCAATCCAATGGTGACGGTGCGGAATTCGGTGCCCGCTGGGCCAGGATTTTCGCCGCCGGCGCGTTCCCGTCACTGGCGACGGGGTTGCACAGCGGTCCCGGCGACCCGCGCACCGCAGCAATCCTCGACCGTCTACGAACCGAAGTCGCTGGGCGTCTGGCGGCCGCGCCGGCACGGATGCACATCCCGACGACCAACGTGGTACTGGCCAAGATCCGCTGAACGCGGAATATCGAGCCGCCTGGCGAATCGAACTCTTGACCTCGTCATCCCGCTTCGGCCACCGCTGGCCTCAACAGCCCACCGCGCAGGGCACCAAGGGGCCCTACCTGACGATCAGAAGCAGCCCGTCGCACCGTTTGAATAATGCCCAGTGACCTACATTGACAAATCCGCCGACGCGAAAACTCATCCCCAACAGTGGAAGCGGCACAAAACGCCCACCCGCGCAGCAGCCCTACCTTGTTGAACTACGAAATGCGCCTTGTCAATCTTCATTGCATCTCGACAAAGAAAGAAAAGGCGGCTGGCTACTTGGCCATGTTTGCGAATCGCGACAAATGCAGTTGGTGCGCAACGGTTATCGTCTTGGTTGGACCGTTTCGATGCTTGGCGACAATCAGGTCGGCTTCACCACCGCGCGGATCGTCGCGTTCGAATGCATCGGGCCGGTGCAGCAGGATGACCATGTCTGCATCCTGTTCAATCGCGCCCGATTCACGCAGGTCCGCCAGCATGGGCTTCTTGTCGGTGCGCTGCTCGGGGCCACGGTTCAGCTGGCTCATCGCTACCACTGGAACTTCCAACTCTTTAGCCAAAAGCTTGAGCTGGCGCGAGAATTCGGAGACTTCCTGCTGCCTGGACTCGACCTTCTTTCCCGAGGTCATCAACTGAAGGTAGTCGATGACGATCAGCCGTAGGTCGGACTTTTGCGACAGCCGCCGCGCCTTCGCGCGGATCTCCATCATGGTCAGGTTCGGTGAATCGTCGATGTACAACGGCGCTTCACTGATCTCGCTCATGCGCCGCGCTAATCGCGTCCAGTCATCGTCGCTCATTCGGCCCGCCCGCATGTCGGCGAGCTTGATCTTGGCCTCTGCGGAGAGCAACCGCATGACGATCTCTGACTTACTCATTTCCAAAGAGAACACGACGCTCGACTGGTGATTCTTGATCGAGCAGGACCGCATGAAATCCAGTCCGAGAGTCGATTTCCCCATACCGGGCCTAGCCGCGATGACGATCATCTGCCCTGGGTGCAGGCCGTTGGTCAATTCATCGAGTTCGACGAACCCGGTCGGTACACCACGCGAGATACCGCCCTGCGAGGCGATCGCGTCGATCTCGTCCATGGTGGGCTGCAGCAGTTCCTCGAGCGCCACGAAATCCTCGGATGTCCGGCGTTCGGTGACGTCGTAGATCTCGGCCTGCGCACGGTCGACGACCTCGTTGACGTCAGCTCCCTCGGCGCCGGCGTAGCCGTACTGCACGACCCGCGTACCCGCCTCCACCAGCCGGCGCAGCAGCGCCTTCTCCGCGACGATGCCCGCGTAATAGCCCGCGTTGGCCGCGGTCGGCACCGTGGAGATCAGCGTATGCAGATACGGCGCCCCGCCCACCCGCCGCAGCAGTCCGCGGCGGTCCAGTTCGGCGGCGACGGTGACGGCGTCGGCGGGCTCGCCGCGACCGTAGAGATCCAGGATGGCGTCGTACACGTTCTGGTTCGCCGGACGATAGAAGTCGCCCGGGCGCAGCCGCTCGAGCACATCGGCGATAGCGTCCTTGCTCAGCAGCATGCCGCCGAGCACCGCCTGCTCGGCGGCAGGATCCTGCGGGGGTTGACGGCCGAAGTCCTCGCTCGGGGGAGCGCTCGGTTCCGGCGATCCGCCGACGCGCCCGAGATCATCTACGACTGCCACGCAGCGACACCCCTCCAAACCCTGGATCGAACGTGCATTCGAGTTTCGTCATGCCGCGACATTAAGTTCGACCCCCGACAAGTCCCGGTCGTAATCCGAACTTTTCCCGCGACGGGCTCACGCTAGACGTTGCTGGAAGGGAATCAAGCCCACCATGTGGATGGTGCTGTGGATGCCGTGTGGATAGATCAGGTAGACGGTGTTGGGCCACTGGGGAAAACCTGTGGATCAACACTGTCAATTACGGTATCTGCGCAGATGAACGCACCCTAGGCCGGTGGAGTACCTGTGGATGGGAAGTTCGTCGGCGTGTCGGGCCCGGTTTCGTTTTCGGGCGTGTTGTGTTTCGGCCCGGCACCATGCGGGTAAACAGCACGTTAGGTTCGCTGCGGGCAAGCTGCGGGCGAACAGTTCGCCGCCGTAAGCTGCAACGGCCACCCGCCCCGGTCAGGGCCGGGCGCCGGCAGGGACGCTGGCGGTGTCGAGAAACAGCCCAACAGGTTCCAAGTGCGAAGTGAACTTCGGGGTTACCTGAGTACCCGGAGACCTAGTCAGGTGGTACCGGCGCAGGATTGCTGCGGTGGAAAGGGTGGCGATGGCGTGTACCCAATGGGTTCCCTTGCAGTAGCTGGGGCCCATCGAGAACGGTAAGAAAGCATTAGACGGTCCGGCCAGTGCCGGATCCGCCCAGCGATCGGGCCGGAATGTGTCTGGGTCGGGATAGTTGGCCTGGTCGCGCTGAATGGGGTAAACGGCGATGCGCACTTGCATCCCCGGCATCAAGTGATGATCACCGATGTCGACTTCCTCGCACGCGACCCACCCCTGGATCCACGAGGTCGGGTGTAGACGCAAGGCCTCGCGCATGGCCTGGCTGGCGAAGGTCAAGTCGGCCGGGTTGATCGCAGCGGGAATCCCCTCACCACCGAGCACAGCGACGGCTTGTTCGCGGATCTGAGCTTGATGCCCGGGGCTACCCGCCAGCTCGTGCAACATCCACGCCGTGACAAGACCAGGACCCGTCTCGACGCGCCACAGGGCATGTGCAACAGCAAAGACGACGCTACGCAGATCGGTCTGCCCACGTTTGTTCGCGGCAGCCAACAGGGTCGACAAGAGATCGGCGCCGTCGAATTCGCCATCCTTACTACGCCGGTCGACAGCACTTTGAACACGAGAGCCGATCTCGGCCGCGGCCCGTGCAAAGCGGACTTTCGCATCAGGGTCGCCCGACTGACCAACACCGCGCACGACGCCGGGAGTAGCCGCGCGGATGGCGGGATGCAATCCGGCTACCAGATCCGCGTCGGGCCCCAGGCACAGCAACGCAGCCAAACGCGAACTGAGTTCGAGCGCGCCCTCCAGGGCCGGCCAACGGCTCGAATCGGGCGGGTCAACATCCAAGGCTTGGTCGGCCGCGGCCAACATCTTTGGCGCGAGCTCTCTCACCGCGGCGGGCGCCCACGCCGGTGTCATCCACGATTGAACCGTGGCTTGGCCAGGCGGCAATTCGGTCGATGAGCGTTGCTCGGAGGAACTGTTGTCGGTGTCCAGATAGAACCTGCTCGGGAGGACGAAGACACCCCGGGGAGTGCGCAGTACCTGCTCGGCGAGGGTGGCATCGGCGATCACCAACGTGGATGTGTCATACCACCAAGAGCGTGGCAACGGAGCGTCCGAGGGGGCGCGAAGCATAGCCATCCACTCGCGCCCCCCCGGGCTCAGGTCCGCGTTCGAGAAGCCGCGATCATCATGCATGATTCATCATCCGTGATTCGGTACTTGTTTAACCGATTACTTGATTAATCGCGTCCCTCGACGAACAGGCCTTCTGGTACCTCGAGGACCACGGCGGGGGCCCAGCCGTATTCCCACGTGGGTAGTTCCGTGCCCTCGATGTTCGCGTCAGCTGGTATTGAATTCATGATCTTCTCTCCGGTTCTGTTAACCCTGGGTCAGCCCTTCTGACCTGACAACAGTTTTCGGCGCGAAGATGAGCCCAGCGGGAGCCATGGATGAGCGCTCTCTCATCTATTCGGGCGCTGGATGTTGCGTCCAAACGGCGCGGCTACGACGGCGTGTTCGCCGACCACACCGAGGACATCGTGGCCGAGGACCTACTCCCAGGGCGCTCAGAAACCCGGCGCGCACAGCCAAATACGAGTGGCGTTCTGCGTGACTCGGATTTGGGCGTGTAATGCCGCCTCACAGGGGAACCCGACGTTCGACACAGTCGTCTACGGGCTACCCACCACCGTCCTGCTGGACTGTGGTGGCGTCATTGATGCCCGCGCAGGCGCAACCGATTCGGGAGACAGGCCCTAACCGGCGACGACGTTGAGGGACAGCGAAGCATCCACGTCCTGATGCAACCGAACGGTGACGGGGTGGGCGCCGATCGCCTTGATATGCGCCTTAGGCAGCTGCACGATCCGCTTGTCCAGGTTGGGGCCGCCCGCCTTCTTGATGGCGGCCACCACGTCGGCCGCGGTCACCGAACCGAACAGCTTCCCCGAATCGCCAGCGGTCTTGACGGCCAACTCAACCGTGCCGAGGCCCTCGATGGCCGCTTTCAGCTCGTTGGCGTGATCCAGGCTCTTCACGCTCTTGAGCTCCTGGGCCCGACGGATCGCGTCGGCCTGGCGCTGCGCTCCCCGGGTGGCCACGATGGCGAACCCGCGGGGCAGCAGATAGTTACGGCCGTAGCCGTCCTTGACCTCGACCGCGTCGCCGGCCGCACCGAGGTTCTCGACCTCGGTGGTCAGAATCAGTTTCATGTCTTTCGTCCTGTCTGAGCTTGCCGCTGGTTAACGCGACGCCGAACTGAAGGGCAGCAACGCGACCTCACGGGCATTCTTGACCGCGATCGCGACATCGCGCTGATGCTGGACGCAGTTGCCGGTCACCCGTCGGGCCCGGATCTTGCCGCGCTCGCTGATGTAGGTCCGCAGCAACTGGGTGTCCTTGTAGTCGATCAGCGTGCCCTTGCCCTTCTTGGAGCAGAACACGCACTTGCGGGTCTTGACGGGCTTCTCGGGCGCCGGACGGCGCTTGGTGGCCTTCGCCATGTGTCTATCTCTTTCTGGAAATCACTGATGGGTGGGATTGATCAGAAGGGTGGTTCGTCATCGGAGCCACCGAAGGAACCGGACGCGGGCGCGCTGCCCCACGGGTCCTCCTTGGGCTGCTCGGCGGGCCGCGAACTGCCCCCGCCGCCGCCGAATCCGCCGCCGCTACCGCCGCCGCGGCTGGCCTTGTTGACCTTGGCCGTCGCGTATCTCAGGGACGGACCTATCTCGTCGACCTCGAGTTCCACTACGGTGCGCTTCTCGCCCTCGCGGGTTTCGAAGGACCGCTGCTTGAGGCGCCCGCTGACGATCACCCGCGATCCGCGGACCAGGCTCTCGGCCACGTTCTCGGCGGCCTCCCGCCATATGTTGCAGCGAAGGAACAGCGCCTCGCCGTCCTTCCATTCGTTGGTCTGACGGTCGAAGATCCGGGGTGTCGACGCGACCGTGAAGTTCGCGACGGCCGCCCCCGAAGGTGTGAAGCGCAGTTCGGGATCAGCGGTCAAGTTTCCGATGACCGTGATGATGGTGTCACCAGCCACGAGGTCCTCCTGGATGTGTTGTCGGCGATGTACGCGTTAGCAGCCGTCTCGGGCGACCCTACGGAAGCGGTCCGACGCGTACCGGCGGTCGAGCGACTAGTGCTTGTCGGTGCGCATGACCTTCGTGCGCAGTACCGACTCGTTCAGATTGAGCTGACGATCCAGCTCGGACACCGTGGCCGGCTCGGCCTTGACGTCGACGACGGCGTAGATGCCCTCGGCATGCTTGGCGATCTCGTAGGCCAGCCGGCGCCGCCCCCAGATGTCGACCTTGTCGACGCTCCCGCCGTCCTTGCGGATCACGTTGAGAAACGTCTCGAGAGACGGCGCAACCGTTCGCTCGTCGAGCGTGGGATCGAGGATGACCATGATTTCGTACGGACGCATAAGGAACCCATCACCTCCTATGGTCGTGTGCGGCCACGGACTGTCCGTGGCAGGAGGGTCGCCTGCGTCGGCAACCGGGCCAGGTTACAGGAACCGGCGCTGATGAGCGACTTCCGCGTGATCGTCGCCGCTGAGCGGCGACAACCACGCCGAAGTCGCGTTAGGGGTGGGGCGGGGTTGCAGCCAATCGGGCAGCCGGCGCGGCGGCGCATCCGGCGCGTGGGCAAAAGCCCCGCCCGCGGGGTCGTCGACGCCGCCCCGCCGAACCAAGTCCAGCTCGGGGCGATAGATCTGACGCACAACCAACACGCACAGCGTGATCACCGCAACGTCGCGCAACAGCACGGTCGCGGTGAACCACTGCTCCGGCAGACCCATGTTCTGCTCACCGAACAGATAGAGCATTCGCGGAACCCACACCAGCATGTCGATCGTCATCCAGGCCAGCAGGATTCGCCGGTGCGGTAGCGCAAGCACGGCCAGTGGCACCAGCCACAACGAGAACTGCGGGCTCCACACCTTGTTGGTCAACAGGAACGCCGCCACCACAAGGAACGCGATCTGGGCCAGTCGGGGACGTCGTGCAGCGGTCAGCACGATGTACCCGATGGCGATACAACACGCGGCGAACAGCGAGGCGCTGAACACGTTCAGCATCACCGGGGGCTGCCAGAAGCCCAGATCCGGGTCGAAGCCGCGCCAGCCGGTGAACGACTTCACCACGTTGTAGATCGAGTCCATGTCATCGCCACGACGGGTGTTGAGCCGGAAGAACTCCGACCAGCCCCGCGGAAACAGCACCAAGATCGGCAGATTCACCACCAACCACGTCGCCACTGTCGCCGCGACGGTCCGCCCGGCTTCTCGCAGCCGACCCGTGCGCACCGCGAGCAGGGCCAGCGGGATCAGCAGCAGTAGCGGATAAAGCTTCGCGGCCACGCCCAGACCGATCAGAACTCCGGCCAGCACGGGTCTTCGCCTGGCCCAGGCCAGCAGCGCAGCGGCCGCGAAAGCCGTTGCCAGCGCGTCGAAATTGGTGAAGATCTGAAAGATCACGATCGGAGATGCCGCCACCAGCGCGGCGTCCCAGATCCGTCGCGGGCCGGCCAGCATCGCCGTCGCCCACACCGTCGTCAGCCAGGCCAGCGCCAGACCAAAGGCGACGATGTTGAAGAACATCACCACCTCGGCGATGATCGGCACCGACACCAGTTTGGTCAGTGCCGTATAGCTCTTGGCCAGTGACATCGACAGATACTGGTAGATGCCGGTCAGCACCGGATATTCCATGTAGCGCACCGCGGGTCTGCCGTCGTACTGAACGTGGGGTTCGCCCTGCGCGTCGGTCTCGACCCAGTTGGATTTGTAGGGAAACCTGCCCAGGTTCAACAGCTCCGCGGTGTAGAGCGGGACGGTGTCGGAGTAGCACAACTGGTAGTAGGCGCGCTGATTCTCCCAGTTCCCGACACGCTGGTCGGCCGCCCCGCTCCCGGTCGTCTGCAGGCATGCGGCCTTGGTCGAATAGCCGAGAGCCAGGAACACCAGCGCGATGAGCAGCATCACCCGCAGCGGCGTCAAAAACCGGGCACGGCCGATCAACGCGTGCCGGCCGACCGGACCGCCTATGGTCTCCGACAGTGCGGCGCCGATGGTGTCGGTCCGGCTGGGCATGTCGCGACCGTCCAGGCTGCGGAGATCGCCGGCCAATGCAGCGGGCGCCTGCCGCGCCCCTCGTGTCGGTTGATCCGGTTCCGTCACGGGGGCGGAACGGGTCCGGGCAGCGGGGCCCCGGGCGGTGGCGCCGCCCCGGGTGGCGGTCCGGGCGGCGGGGGTGCGCCGGGTGGCGGCGGAGGAGCCCCGGGCGGTAGCGGCGCCCCCGGTGGCGGCGGCGGGCCCACCGGCACGGTGGTCGGCGGTCCCCACGGAATCGTTATGCCCGGGGCGATCTCGAGCGTCGGCTGGATCACCGTCTCCGAGGGAGGCGGCGGTACGTCGGTAGGCGACGGCGGCTCGGACGGCGGCGGTGGCGGCGCTTGCGGCACCCCGGCGTAGCCACCGATCTCCTCCGGCTTGGGGAATGACTCGATGTCGGTCCCCTCAAGGGCACCGTCCATGGTTGCCTTCCAGATGTCCGACGGAAGCCCGGAACCGTAAACCGGTCCGCCCCACTGGTTTACCAGTGGTTTGGTGCCTTCGGTGGTGCCCACCCATACCGCGGTGGAAAGCGACGGGGTGAAGCCGACCATCCACGCATCGCGATTGGCGCCGGTGTCCCCGAGCTGGTTGGTGCCGGTCTTGGCCGCCGAAGGACGTCCCCCGGCAAGATTGTGACCGTTGGAGTACCCGGCGATCGGTTGCATCGCCGCGATGACGTTGTCGGCCACCGCCCGGTCGATTCGCTGCTCGCCGCTGTTCTCCTCCTGTGCGGCGTCGAAGAGAACGTGCCCCTCGGCGTTGACGACCTTCTCCACGAAGTGCGGCTTGTGGTAGACCCCCGACGCGGCGATCGTGGCATAAGCGGAGGCCATGTCCAGCACCCGGGTCTGATACTGGCCCAACACGATTCCGTTGTTCGGCGGTCCGCCCTTTCCGTCTTCGGAGAGCGTGTGCTCCACCCCGGGGAAGCTCTCGGCGATCCCCGCGGCGTGAGCGGCGTCGGCGACGTCCTGCGGCCCGTTCTTGAGCTTCAGCATCAACCGGTAGTAGCTGGTGTTCAACGACTGCTTCAGGGCTTCGGCGATATTGCAGGTGCCGCAGCCGCCGCCACCGACGTTGGTGATCTGGATGCCGTTGAGGTTCACCGGCGAGCTGTCCACCTGGTACCCCAGGCCCATCCCCTGCTCGAGCGCGGCGATCAGCGCGAAGACTTTGAACGACGACCCGGTGGGCAGCCCGGCCTGCGCGAAATCGAAGCCGTTAGCGTCCGACCCACCGTAATAGGCTCTGATCCCGCCTGTCCTCGGGTCGATCGAGACCACTGCCGCCCGCATGTCGGGATCCTGGCCGTCCAGGTACTCCTTCACCGCGTCCTCCGCGGCCGACTGCGCCTGCGGGTCGATCGTCGTGGTGATCTGCAGACCCTCGGTGTTCAACGTCTGCTCGTTGATATTGAAGATCTCCAGCAGCTCGTCGACGACCTGCCGCTCGATCAGGCCGTTGGGCCCGGTGGTCTGGTTGCGCATGCTCGCCAGATCCGGCGGAATGGTCTGCGGAAACACCTGGGCGGCGCGGTCGGCCGGGGACAGCGCCCCGATCTCGACCATCCCGTCGAGCACCCAGTTCCACCGGGCCACCGATGCATCGCGGTCCACCGCCGGGTCGAGCACCGATGGCCGCTGGATGAGTGCCGCGAGTAGCGCGCCCTCCGCGACGTCGACCTGCTCGATCGGTTTGTCGAAGTAGGCCCGGGCCGCGGCCGCCACCCCGTAGGCGCCGCGGCCGAAGTAGATGATGTTCAAGTACGACTCCAGCACTTGGTCCTTGGACCACTCGCCGGACATCTTGGTGGAGATCACCAATTCCTTGGCCTTGCGGATCACCCCACCTAGCCCCGAGCGGGCATCGCCCACCAAGGCGTTCTTGACGTACTGCTGCGTGATCGTCGATCCGCCCTGCAGATCACCGCCGAAGAGGTTGTTCCGTGCCGCCCGCACGAATCCGGTCAAGGAGAAGCCCGGGTTGGAGTAGAAGCCTCGGTCCTCGGCCGCCATCACCGCGTCGCGTACATGCACCGGTACCTGGTTTATCTCGACGTCGATCCGGTTACCTTCGGGCGGAACGATTTTCGATATCTCCGAACCGTCGCTGGCCAGGATGGTGGAAACCTGGGCGGTGCGGATGTCGCCCGGCTTGGGAACGTCGACGATCATGTACGCCATGCCGAAGGTGAGCAGCGGCAGCACGATGAGGAGCACCGCCGCGGCGTAGAGCCCGCGGCGCACCCACTTCCAGTTGACCCGCAGTCCCGAGTTCCGGGCACCGCCGGAAGGGCCTCCGCCGGGCGGCCCGCCCCCCGGCGGACGACCCGGCGGCGGTGGCGGGCTGGGCGGCGTGCCGTCGAGAGCCCGCTTGACCGCATCGATCGGGTCGCGCAGATGCTCCGGCGTGTTCTCACGAACCGACGGCAGCACCTGGGGCAGAACGGTGGTCAGCCGTTCGTCGCGACCACCGGCAGGGCCATGGGCAGGTCGTGTCGGCACACTCTCGGTCGGCTGGCCCTCCGGGCCGTGATCGGCTGACCGAGCGTGGCGCCCGTCGCTATTCACTGGCGGTGCGCGCCCGACTGCGCGCGGTCCGGGTGCCTTGCGGTCCTGGCGAGCCCTTGGGGGGCGGTATCGCGCCGAGCTTGTATGACTTGACCAGGTGATTCCAACTGCACGTTCGGCATACCTCCACCACATGTACCGAGAATTCGTCGTAGCGGGTCGCCAGCAGGATGAGTTCCTCCGCAGTGCGCGCGGACCCGGAAACCGCGCCCAGGTGATCGCCGAACACCCACGACACAAGGGTGAGCTGTTCCTTGCGACAGATCGGGCAGATCACCGAACTGGGCTTTCCGTGGAACTTCGCAGCCCGTAGCAGATAAGGGTTGGCGTCGCACACCTCGGAAACGCCGGTGCGCCCCGAATACACCTCAGCCAGCAGAGACCGCCGCCGCAGGGCGTAGTCAACCACCTGTCGCTGGAATCGCACGAGGACCAGAGTACGTCGGAGCGGCTACCGCCGAGGTGCGACTTGCGACCCGACCAGACATCGGTCGTGTTGCAATCGAGCCTGGCCTGCGTCATCTCCGGGGGTACTCCTACGATCTCCTCGTGGCTTCGGGCAGCGCGGCACGACGGACATCGTCCACCCGTGCCAAGGACAGCGACCGCAATGACACCTGCCTGGTCCTTGACAGCGCCCTGGCCGAGGGCCAGTTGTCGATGGCCGAACACGGTGAGCGGGTGAAGACGGCCACCACCGCGGCGACCCTGGGTGAATTGCAGTCGCTGATCTCGGACCTGCAGACGACGAAGTCGCCGATCCAGCTGCCTGAGCTCGCCCGTTCCCGCTGGCCCAGCCCCGGCGGTGGTTGGGGCCTGCCCGCGGCGATCGCCGGGGTGCTGGTGGTGTTCGGCGTCGCGATCGGCTGGGGTCTTTACGGCAATACCTCCTCGCCGCTGAATTTCACCTCCGACCCCGGCGCGAAGTCCGACGGGATCCCCGCGAAAGTGCTGACCCCGCCGCGGCAGCTGCAGTCGCTGGGCGGACTCAACGGCCTGCTCGAACAGATGCGGCAGAAGTGGGGCGACACCCTGGGGTACGGGCTGACCGTCTACCCGGATTACGCCTCGCTGGAGCGCCCAGACCCTTCCGACGACCGTCGACTGCTGCGGTACACCTACCGCGGCGGCTGGGGGGATCCGTCCACGTCTGCGAAGGACGAGCGTGACGTGCTGGTGGACCTCGGCGCATTCGACGTGCCGGCCATCGTCGGAATCATGCGGGGCGCGCCCGAAACCCTGGGGGTGGCGCCCTCGGACGTGAGCAGCTTGTATCTGTCGATTGATCCGAGCAGCGATTCGACCGCTGCGCCCGGTGCGATTGATCTGTCGGTTTATGTTTCCAGCGAGTTCGGTGGGGGCTATATAGAGCTGAACCCGGACGGATCGGTCAAGCAGATCAGCTACCCGAGCGGATAGCGCCGAGCGCGGCGACTCCGGCGCGTCTCCACCGATGCTCCAGCGCCCATGTAGCGCCGAATATATCGGCGCGATACTATCGTGCGAGGTGTTGAGTCGTCGTAGCGGCGAACGGATGGCGCAAGGAGGTGGCCCGGATGCTGGAACTGGCTGTTTTGGGCCTGCTCCTGGAATCGCCCATGCACGGCTATGAGCTGCGGAAACGACTGACCGGCCTGCTCGGCGCATTTCGCGCCTTCTCCTACGGGTCGCTGTACCCGGCGCTGCGTCGGATGCAGGCCGACGGCCTGATCGTCGAGGACGCCGCCCCGGAGGGCACTCTCAAGGTCCGGCGTGCCCGCCGCGTCTACCAGCTCACCGACGCCGGGAAGCAGCGCTTCACCGAGTTGGTGGCCGACACCGGGCCGCAGAACTTCTCCGACGACGGGTTCGGGGTTCACCTCGCGTTTTTCAACCGCACTCCGGCCGAGGCGCGGATGCGGATTCTCGAGGGACGTCGCCGCCAGGTGGAGGAACGCCGGGAAGGCCTGCGCGAAGCAGTTGCGCGGGCAAGCAACTCGTTGGACCGGTACACCCGCCAGCTTCACCAGCTCGGGCTGGAGTCCAGCGAGCGGGAGGTCAAATGGCTCAACGAGCTGATCGCGGCGGAGAAGTCGGCGCAGGAACGCGCGGATCAAACGTGAACGTCGGTGGGGTTCACCGATGCATCGAGTACGTACGAATTACAGGGCAAGTCGGAGTAGGACAAGAGGAGACAACGTCATGACCGCAAGCAATGACGTCCGGGTCGCGATCGTCGGCGTGGGCAACTGCGCGTCCTCGCTCGTGCAGGGCGTGCAGTACTACAAGGACGCCGACGAGAACGCCACCGTTCCCGGCCTGATGCACGTCAAGCTCGGCGGGTATCACGTGCGCGACGTGAAGTTCGTCGCCGCGTTCGACGTGGACGCCAAGAAGGTCGGGTTCGACCTCTCGGAGGCGATTTTCGCGTCGGAGAACAACACCATCAAGATCGCTGACGTACCCCCGACCAACGTCGTCGTGCAGCGCGGACCGACCCTTGACGGCATCGGCAAGTACTACGCGGAGACCATCGAGATCTCCGACGCCGAGCCCGCCGACGTCGTCAAGTCACTGAAGGACGCAAACGTCGACGTGCTGGTCTCCTATCTGCCGGTCGGTTCCGAAGAGGCCGACAAGTTCTACGCCCAGTGCGCCATCGACGCCGGTGTCGCGTTCGTGAACGCGCTGCCGGTGTTCATCGCCTCGGACCCGGTGTGGGCCAAGAAGTTCGAGGACGCCGGTGTTCCGATCGTCGGCGACGACATCAAGAGCCAGGTCGGTGCCACGATCACCCACCGGGTGATGGCCAAACTGTTCGAGGATCGCGGCGTGCAACTCGACCGCACCATGCAGCTGAACGTCGGCGGCAACATGGACTTCCTCAACATGCTCGAGCGGTCCCGGTTGGAGTCCAAGAAGATCTCCAAGACCCAGGCCGTCACCTCGAATCTGCAGCGCGAGTTCAATACCAAGGACGTGCACATCGGACCGTCGGATCACGTCGGCTGGCTCGATGACCGCAAGTGGGCCTATGTGCGACTGGAAGGCCGTGCGTTCGGCGACGTCCCGCTGAACCTCGAGTACAAGCTGGAGGTGTGGGACTCCCCCAACTCCGCCGGCGTGATCATCGACGCGGTCCGGGCCGCCAAGATCGCCAAGGACCGCGGGATCGGCGGCCCGGTGGTGGCCGCGTCGGCATACCTGATGAAGAGCCCGCCGCAGCAGCTGGCCGACGACGTGGCCCGCGCCCAGCTCGAGGAGTTCATCGAGGGCTGAGCGCCGTGTCCGACAGTCACTTTCAGGACTTGGCCGGCCTGTCGGAGTTCGCCTTCCTGAGCGACAGCGCCCGCCAGGCCGGGCTTGCCGGACCGTTGCCGCGTGTCGCCCGGGTTGATGCGAACGGGCTGAGCGCGCTGAAGTTCGGCGACGACGCGCCCCGCGCGGTCTTCCTGCACGGCGGCGGGCAGAACGCGCACACCTGGGACACCGTCATCCTGGGCCTCGGCGTTCCGGCGCTGGCGATCGACCTGCCGGGGCACGGCCGCTCCGAGTGGCGCGCCGACGGAGACTACGGGCCTAAGCTCAACGCGGCGGCCGTGGCACCGATGGTTCGCAATCTCGCCGGCGAAGCCGACCTCGTCGTCGGGATGTCATTGGGCGGCCTGACCGCCATGCGGATGGCGGTGGCGGCACCGGAGCTGGTGCGGACGCTGGTGATGGTCGACGTCACCCCCTCGGCACCGGAACGTCACGCCGAGATGACTGCCGCGCAGAAGGGCACCGTCGCGCTGGTCCAAGGTGAGCGCAGCTTTGCCAGTTTCGACGCAATGCTCGACGTTACTGCGGCAGCTGCACCCCACCGGGACCGGGAGTCGTTGCGGCGCGGGGTCTTCCACAACGCCAAGCGCCTCGAGGACGGCACCTGGACGTGGCGGTACGACACCATCCGCACGGGGGCCGGTTTCGAGAACCTCTGGGACGACGTGCCATCGCTGACCGCCCCGACCTACCTGGTTCGCGGCGCCAACTCGTTCTTCGTCAATGACGCCGACGCCGATGCGTTCGCCCGCAGCGCGCCCGGTTTCCGGCGCACCCACGTCGTGGCGGACTCCGGTCACTCCGTGCAGAGCGACCAACCGCGCGCGTTGATCGACGTCTTGCGGGAGATTCTCCGGCCGCGCGGGAACTCAGCCGGACCGCTGTGAGCGCTACGTTGAAACGATGACCGCCCCCATCAACCGGCCGATCCGGATCGGCGTGCAACTTCAACCCCAACACGCGCCGTACAGCCGGCTTCGCGACGCGGTGCGCCGCTGCGAGGACATCGGCGTCGACGTCGTCTTCAATTGGGACCATTTCTTCCCGCTGTACGGCGATCCGGATGGCGCGCACTACGAATGCTGGACGATGCTGGGCGCTTGGGCCGAGCAGTCCACCCGCATCGAGATCGGCGCTCTGGTCAGCTGCAACTCTTACCGCAACCCAGAACTCCTGGCCGACATGGCCAGGACCGTCGACAATATCTGCGCCGGACGACTCATTCTGGGCATTGGATCTGGTTGGCGGAAAAGAGATTACGACGAATACGGCTACCCGTTCGGAACTGCGGGCAGCAGGCTCGACGATCTGGCCGCGGCCCTGCCGCGTATCGAAGCCAGGCTGGGCAAACTCAACCCGCCACCCAGCCGCGACGTCCCGATCCTGATCGGGGGCGGCGGTGAGCGCAAGACACTTCGGCTGGTCGCCGAACATGCCGATATCTGGCACTCGTTCTCCGACCGCGATAGTTACCCACGTAAGGCCGAGATCCTGACCCGCCACTGCGCGGACGTGGGCCGCGATCCGGCTGCCATCGAACGCGCCGCCGAGGTCACCGGCGACGACTTGGCCACCATGCTGGGCAACGCGGAGGGTTTGACGGGTCTGGGTATCACGATGTTGACGCTGGGAGTGAACGGGCCGGAGTACGACCTCAGCCGGGCCGAGGCGCTGTGCCGCTGGCGGGACCGCGACCGCGCCGGCCGCTAAACCGGGCTCGGACAGCCTGCCATCGAAGCGGCCCGGTCCGGTCGCTCCCATCCCCGCCGTCCGCCCAACCAGGCATGGTCAAGCAGGCTAGGCTGTCGCACTATGGTCGAGGCGGAACCGCAGGTCCATGCGCTTGCGGGCGAGCTGCAGCGGGTGCTTTCCAAAGTGCTCGGCGTGCTTCGCCACACCGGCCGCACCTCCACCTCCGGAGACCTCACCCTGGCCCAGTTGTCCATTCTGCTGACCCTGCTCGACCAGGGTCCGATCCGGATGACCGAACTGGCCGCTCGTGAGCGAGTCCGCACACCCACCACCACGGTGGCGATCCGGCGGCTGGAGAAGCTCGGGCTGGTCAAACGCACCCGCGATCCGTCGGATCTGCGCGCGGTCCTAGTCGACATCACCCCGCAGGGGCACGCCCAGCACCGGGAAGCGCTGGCTTCCCGCCAAGCTCACCTGGCCGCACTGCTCAGCAACCTCAGCGCCGCCGAACTCGATGCGCTGGCCAAGGGCCTCGCCCCGCTCGAGCGGATCGCCGAATAACGCTCAGCCCAGCCAGTCCAGCACCGCCGCGGCCGTCCACGACTGCTGCATGCTGCCCAGCGGTTCCCCGGTGAACGGCTCGTAATACTCGGCGAAGGTTCCATCGCTGGCCTGGCGCAGACCTTCCCGGCGCAGGATCGCCGATCGCTCGGCCCAGCCCCGTCTGGCGAAGCACCAGGAGAACAGCCACGTCATCACCGGCCATACCGGCCCGCGCCAGTACTCGCGGGGCCGAAAGTCCCGGGAAACCGGTGACGTCGAAGGGATCAGCGCGTAGGCGAGGTCGGGGTGGCCGCAGAACCGCGGGCCCTCCAGCAACCGCAGCAGCGCCCGTTCCCGCTCGTGCGGCAGCCCACCGCACAGCAGCGGAGCGAACTGCGCCACCGTCTCGGTGGCGATCCACCTCTCCGCGCGAACGTCGTAATCCCTTGCCGCTCCGGTTCTTTCGTCGGTCGCCGCGATGACGCCGGCCCGGAACCGCTGTGACCAGGAGTACAGGTCCCGCACGTCGGCCCGGGGACGGTTGTGATCTTCGCCGATCTCGGCGAGCACCTGACAGGCGATCGAGAATATGGCGGACACGAAGACGTCCTCGACGGCGAAACTGACCGTCTTGGAGAGCAACTCGTCGTCGTAACGCGCGGCCTTCATCTCCTCGACCAACCACAGGTAGCGGTCGTACTCCAGATCGCTGGGACGCTGGCTGGCGTCGGTGTTGATCTTGTTGTCCTCGCGCTGGTACTCGGGGACCTCACCGGGAACCACGTTGGCGTACGCGCTGTCCCAACGCGGCGAGTTGTCCATGCCGGACTCCCAGCCGTGGTACACGGTCACCCGGCCGCTTTCGTTCTGGTCGCGGCACTCGGCCAGCCAGCGGTGCCATTGCATCAAGGCATCCCACCGCCGATCCAGGAACAATTCGGCGACAGCCCGGGTGGAACGCCCCCGGGTGCGGGCGCGGTCGAGGATGCGCTGAACCGCGATGGCGTGCACCGGCGGCTGGGTGATCCCCGAGGTGTGCCGGAGACGCGGCGCGTCGGCCGAAAGCGCCGAACACGCCCAGCGGGCCGGGCCGGGGAAGTAGCCGTCTACACCGTTGGCGAAGACGATGTGCGGGATCATTCCGTTCCGCCACTGCGCCGACAGCAGCGTGTCCAGTTCGACGACGGCCCGCTCCACCGACAGCGGAGCCAGCCCGATGGACACGAAGGCCGCATCCCAGCTCCACATGTGCGGATACAGCAACGGCGCCGCCGTGGTCATCGTGCCCAGGTCATTGCCGCGCAAAAGGTACGCGGCGCGCGCGGCCAGCTGCGTGGGCGCAAAGCTCGGATCGTGAGGCATCGACACCATGATGCGGCCTCTCCGGCCGGTACGCAGTGTCGGTAGGGTTCTGGCGTGCCGAGCGCGATGATCACCGGGGCCGCCGGCGGGCTGGGGTCCGCCCTGGCCGACGCGCTGGCCCCGACGCACACGCTGCTGCTCGCCGGGCGTCCGTCGGCACGTCTGGACGCCGTCGCCGAGCGATTCGGGGCCAGCACCTGGCCGATGGACCTCGCCGACCCGGACTCGATCGCCGCCGCCGTTGAACCCATCGTGCAGCTCGACGTGCTGATTCACAACGCGGGTGTGGCCTATCCCGGCCGAGTTTCGGAAACCTCGGTCGACGAATGGCGTGCCACCATGGCCGTCAATCTGATCGGGGCGGTCGCCTTGACCCTGGAGCTGCTGCCGGCTCTGCGCAGCGCCGGCGGCCACGTCGTGTTCATCAATTCGGGTTCCGGGATCAACGCCTCGCCCGGGCTGGCGTCGTACTCGTCGAGCAAGTTCGCGCTGCGCTCGTTCGCCGACTCGCTACGCGCCGACGAACCCTCGCTGCGAGTGACTTCGGTGCACCCCGGGCGGATCGCGACTGCGATGCAGCAGGACCTCGTCGCCTATGAGGGCCGCGACTACGACCCGGCGCAATTTCTGAGCCCGCAGACGGTCGCGCAGGTCACGGCGGACGCCGTGACCGCCCCGCGCGATGCCCACATTCACGAGGTGATCGTCCGTCCCCGGTGATTTCGGTGTAGTTGGTCAATGCCAGCGAGACCAACTACACCGAAATCGCCACCAGACGGCCGGGTACCACGATCACCTTCTTGGGTGTCCTGCCGTCCAGGAAGCCGACGACCTTCTCGTCGCGCAGCGCAGCGGCCTCGACGGTGTCGGAGTCCGCATCCGCCGCCACCGTGACCCGGCCGCGCACCCGGCCGTTGACCTGCACGGGATACTCGACCGTGTTCTCGATCAGATACCGCTCGTCGGCGACCGGAAACGGACCATGGGCCAGCGAGCCCTCGTGGCCCAGCCTCATCCACAGCTCCTCGGCCAGATGCGGCGCCAGCGGGGCGGCCATCAGCACCAGCGGCTCCAGCGCCGCACGGGCGGTGATCGCGTGCTTGGTCAGGTGGTTGGTGTACTCGATCAGCTTTGCCGCCGCAGTGTTGTTGCGCAGCGCAGCGTAGTCCTCGGCAACGCCGGCGATGGTGCGGTGTAGCAAGCGGAGCGTCGGCTCGTCAAGGGTCTCACCGTCGGTGACGCGGGTTGCCCCGGTCTCCTCGTCGACCACCAGCCGCCACACCCGCTGCAGAAAGCGGTACGCACCGACCACGTCTTTGGTGGCCCACGGCCGCGACGCCTCCAGCGGACCCATCGACATCTCATAGACCCGCAGCGTGTCGGCGCCGTAGTTGTCGCAGATCTCGTCGGGGGAGACCGAGTTCTTCAGGCTCTTACCGATCTTGCCGAATTCCTGGGATACCGGTATCTCGCCGTCAGGCCCCATCCAGTAGAAGCTGCCGTCACGCTCGATCACCTCAGCCGCCGGGACATAGGCACCGCGGGAATCGGTGTAGGCGAACGCCTGGATATAGCCCTGATTCACCAGCCGCCGGTAGGGCTCGCGGGAGCTGACGTGTCCGAGGTCGAAGAGCACCTTGTGCCAGAACCGCGAGTAGAGCAGGTGCAGAACGGCGTGCTCGACGCCTCCGACGTATAGGTCGACACCGCCGGGATCATCGGGGCCGTGCTCGGCCGGCCGCGGGCCCATCCAATACGCCTCGTTCTGCTTGGCGCACATTTCTTCTTCGTTGTACGGGTCCGTGTAACGCAGTTCGTACCAAGAGCTTCCCGCCCACTGCGGCATCACGTTGGTATCCCGGGTGTAGTGCTTGAGGCCCTCGCCGAGGTCCAATTCGACATTCACCCAGTCGATCGCCTTCGCCAGCGGTGGTGACGGCTCGGTGTCGGCGTCATCGGGATCGAACAACACCGGCGAGCAGTCGGGGACGTCGGGTAACTCCACGGGCAGCATCGACTCCGGCAATGCGTGACTGCGTCCGGTGTCGTCGTAGACGACCGGAAAGGGTTCGCCCCAGTACCGCTGCCTAGCGAAGAGCCAGTCGCGAAGCTTGTATTCGACACGTTCGCGGCCTCGGCCGTCGGCGGTCAGTCGTTCGGTCATGGCCTTTTTGGCAGCGGCGACGTCCATGCCGTCGAGGAACCCCGAGTTCACCAGAACACCGTCGCCGGTGTAAGCCTCGGCCAAATCGCCCCCCGCAGACTGCTGCGCCCCGGACGGCCGGACCACTTCGACGATCGGCAGGCCGAACTCGGTGGCGAAATCCCAGTCGCGCTGGTCGCCACCGGGGACCGCCATGATCGCGCCGGTGCCGTAGCCGGCTAGCACATAGTCGGCGATGAAAATCGGAATCTGTTGGCCATCAGCTGGATTGGTAGCGTATGCACCGAGGAACACGCCTGTTTTGGTTCGGTTCTCTTGGCGCTCCATGTCGGACTTCGCCGCCACCGACCGTCGGTAGGCGCGCACCGCATCGGCAGGCGTCCCCGACCCGAAGGTCCAGCGTGAGTCGACGCCGGACGGCCAGGCACCGGCGATCAGCCGATCGACAGATTCGTGTTCTGGGGCCAGCACCAGGTAGGTCGCGCCGAACAGCGTGTCCGGCCGTGTGGTGAACACCTCGATGTCACCGACGCCGGAGGCCGGGTCGACGGCGAAAAGTACTGTCGCTCCGGTGGAACGGCCAATCCAGTTCCGCTGCATGGTCTTGACCTTCTCCGGCCAGTCCAGCAGGTCGAGGTCTTCCAACAGCCGGTCGGAGTAGGCGGTGATACGCATCATCCACTGCCGCAACCGTTTCCGGAACACCGGGAAATTGCCCCGCTCGCTGCGGCCGTCGGCGGTGACTTCCTCGTTGGCCAGCACGGTACCCAGACCCGGACACCAGTTCACCACGGAATCGGCGAGATACACCAACCGGTGGGCATCGATGACTTCGGCGCGTCCGGCGTCGTCCAGGTCCGACCACCGCCGACCGTCGCCGATATTTCTGGTACCTGCGTCCAATTCCGCGACCAGGTCGGCGATCGGGCGGGCCTTGCCCGCGGCAGGGTCGAACCACGCGTTGAAGATCTGCAGGAAGATCCACTGCGTCCACTTGTAGTAGTCGACATCGGTGGTGGAGAAGCTTCGTCGCGAGTCATGACCGAGACCCAGCCGCGCGAGTTGGCGACGGAAGTTGACGATGTTTGCCTCGGTACGGACGCGGGGATGAGTGCCGGTCTGGATCGCGTACTGCTCCGCGGGCAGACCGAACGCATCAAAACCCAAGGCGTGCAAGACATTCCGCCCCATCATCCGGTAGTACCGGGCGTACACATCGGTCGCGATGTAACCCAGCGGGTGGCCGACGTGCAGGCCTTCGCCGGACGGATAGGGGAACATGTCCTGGACGAACATCTTGTCGGCCGGCACTGGTGTGCCATCGGCGGGGGCGAGCGAGCCGACCGGATTGGCTACATCGAAGGTCCCCCACTGCACCCACCGTTGCTGCCAGGCCCGCTCGATGACGCCCGCCGACTCCGCGGTGTATCTGTGCCGGGGAGTGTCGGCGGCGGAGGCGGGCTGCGCGGTCGGCGATTGGCTCACCCGACCAGGGTATAAGTACCCCGATCTGCGATTTGCGGGCCTCGGGTTGGTCTCGGTTCCGTTGCGGATCCGTCAGGGGTTGGTTCCAGGTGGTGTCCAGACCTGGTACCGGCGCGGCAGCGGTGGATACATTCGTCGCCTGGCGCGGGAGTTACAGACCCGGAGTCGTCGGAACGAGGTGGGATGGACCCGAAGGGCTGCAGTCGATGACCGAAATCGCCCGCCATTGGCGGACTCTGGCAGGTGGCACCGCGGTTGGCGTCGCGGGCGTTCTCGGCTTGGCCGGCGGCACCGCGACCGCACAACCGGCGCCTCCGCAGCAACCGGTGCCCGCCCCGGTGACGGTGACCCAGACAGTCACGGTCGCACCCAACGCCGCACCGCTGACCCAGAACGCCGCGACTCAGCAGGGGGTGGGGGTTCCGGTGACGGCCGCCACCGATCCGGGGGCGGTGCCCGCAGGTGTGGCGGCGGCCGCCTCCCCGGCGGTACCCGCAGGTGTCGCGACGGCCGCCCCCCCGGCGGTACCCGCGCCACAACCGGTCACCATTGCACCGGCGACGTCGGGGACGCTGCACGAGTACTTCGCCGCTGCCGGTGTCGCGCTCGAACCGCAGAGCAGTCAAGGCTTCCGGGCGCTGAAGATCGTGCTCCCGATGCCGTCGGGCTGGGAGCACGTTCCGGATCCCAACGTCCCCGACGCTTTCGCGGTGATCGCCGACCGAGTCGGCGGCAACGGTCTGTACTCGTCGAACGCGCAGCTGGTGGTCTACAAGCTGGTCGGGCAGTTCGACCCGAAGGAGGCCATCAGCCACGGGTTCGTCGACAGCCAGCAGCTGCCCGCCTGGCGTTCTACCGACGCCTCGCTCGCCGACTTCGGCGGAATGCCGTCGGCGTTGATCGAAGGTACCTACCGCGAGGGTTCGATGACACTGAACACGTCGCGCCGCCATGTGATCGCCACCTCGGGCCCGGAGAACTACCTGGTCTCGCTGTCCGTCACGACCAGCGTGGATCAGGTGGTACCCGCCGCCAGTGCCACCGACGCCATCGTCAACGGCTTCACGGTGAGCGTTCCCGCGCCAGCCCCGGCGGCTCCGGCGGCAACGCCCCCTGCCGCGGCGGCCGGGCTGCCACCGGCTCCCGCCGCCACCGCCACCGCACCGGCCGCCACCGCACCGGCCGCCACCGCACCGGCCGCCACCGCACCGGCGGCCTCCGCACCGGCCCAAGCGGTCGGGCTGCAGGGATAGGGCCGCAGAGCGCCGAGTTGCCGCTCAGGTCAAGTTCCAGGGACCGGGGCGGACCCGTATCCTGTGGCAATGTCAGTCGCCGCCGTGTTGTGTCTGTGCGCGGCTGCTGCGATCGCCGCCCAAGGCGCATGGTCACTGACGCGTCCGTTCCCCGCCGACTATCGCCGACAGGTGCTGCGCGGGGTGGCGCCGATCCAGCTGGCCGCCGCGGTGATGCTGGGCGCCGGCGGAGTGGTCGGGCTTTCGGCAGAGTTGCCACTGTCGGCTGTGGTCCTCGTCGTATGCGTAGCCGTCGCCGTCGTCACGGTAGTCGCCGGGTGCTGGCAGAGTGCCAAGGCCGTCCTGCTCAAGGAGCAGCGCACCCGTGCCGTCACCGGGACCGCGCCGGGGTGCGGCGAGTCGTGCGCGACCTGCACGCTGTTCTGCCGATCGGCGGACGAGTCAGTTGCGGCTGAGGTCGATCGGATGGGTGGCCAGTAGCGCCGTCGGCATTGGCTGACGTCTGAGCACCCTGGACCACAAATCGACGCGAGGTTCGACCAGCACATCAGCGGGCAACGCGGACAGCACGATCCAGTCGTCTCGTTCGATTTCGCCTTCTAGCTGGCCAATGGTCCAGCCGGCGTAGCCGGCGAATATCCGCACCCCCTCGACCATCGGCGCGATCGTATCGACCTCCGCGTCGAGATCGACCATCGCGATACGGCCCTGAACGTGCCGCAGGCCGGGTGCGTCCCCGGGATCCACCCCGACGCGCAGCGCCGCCAGGCACAGCGCGGCATCCCTCTTCACCGGGCCACCGATGAACATCGTCTTGGGCTTGGTCGCCAGCTTGGCCCACTGCGGCAGCACGTTGTAGACCGCGGTCTCACTGGCCCGGTTCAACACCACTCCCAAGGTTCCGCCGTCGTTGTGTTCGACGACGTAGATGACGCTGCGCCGGAACGTCGGTTCCATCAGATCCGTGTTCGCCAGCAACAGCGTGCCCGCGCGCACCCGGTGCGCGGCTGGCGCGACTCCCTCTCTGAAGTCCTCCGGTTCGTCTGACTGGGCCACCGAACCATCATGTCATCACGGTTGCTCGATAGTGGCCAACAAGCGCCCCGTCCGGCGGAAATCCGCCGGAAATTTGTACTGTGGGTCGGGCGCGGGTACCCACCGATGTGCGCTTGCGCGCAAAGTAGAACGGTCCGTTGTGCTGCCCTCCCGGCAGTCCAACACTCGCTACAGGATGTGAAACCCGTGTCCGATGCCCGTGCACCCGTTGCCCTGTGGCGCACTGTGCGGGCGCTGTCCGATTTCTGGCGTCTCCTGGAGGTGCGCGCGGTAAGCCAGTTCGGCGACGGCTTGTTCCAGGCTGGTCTGGCGGGCGCGATTCTGTTCAATCCGGAGCGGGCCGCCGACCCCTGGGCGATCGCCGGTGCCTTCGCGGTGCTGTTCCTGCCCTACTCACTGTTGGGGCCGTTCGCCGGTGCTCTGCTGGACCGTTGGGACCGGCGGCTGGTGCTGATCGCCGCGAACAGCGGGCGGCTGGTGCTGGTGGTCGGGGTCGGCGTCTTGCTGGAAGCCGGGCTGGCCGATCTGCCGATCCTGTTGGGTGCGTTGATCGTCAACGGCTTCACCCGGTTCGTCTCCTCCGGCCTGTCGGCGGCGTTGCCGCACGTGGTGCCGCGCGCCCAGGTGGTTGCGATGAACTCGGTCGCGGCGGCGACCGGTGCCGTCGCAGCGTTCTTGGGGGCCAACTTCATGCTGCTGCCCCGCTGGCTGTTCGGTGCCGGCGATTCCGGCGCTGCGGCAATCATTTTCATCGTCACGGCGCCGGTGGCGTTGGCGCTGTGGCTGTCGGTGCGTTTTGCCCCCGGAATGCTCGGGCCCGATCCGAGTGCCCGCGCGGTCCATGGCTCCGTCGCCTACGCCGTGGCCACCGGCTGGCTGCACGGCGCCCGCACCGTCCTGGCGGTGCCCACCGTGGCGGCGACGCTGGCAGGGTTGTCGGCGCACCGCGCGGTGTTCGGGATCAACACTCTGCTGGTGCTGGTCATGGTGCGGCACAGCGACCTCGCTGCGGTCGCCGGGCTCGGCACCGCGGTGTTGTTCGTGGCAGCCACCGGCACGGGCTCATTTCTGGCCACCGTCATCACGCCGATGGCGGTCAAGAGGTGGGGCCGGTACGCAGCGCCCAACGGTGCGCTGGCGTTCGCCGCCGTTGTTCAACTGTTCGGCGCAAGTCTGCTGCTGCCGGTGCTGGTCGGCTGTGGATTCCTGTTGGGCGCGGCCGGGCAGGTGGTCAAGCTGTGCGCCGACGCCGCAATGCAGGTCGACGTCGACGACGCGCTGCGCGGACACGTCTTCACGGTCCAGGATTCGCTGTTCTGGATGGCATTCATCGCTGCGGTCGCCGGAGCCGCCGCGGTCATCCCACCGGACGGCCACGCCCCTGCACTCGCCGTCACGGGGGCCGGCATCTACCTGCTCGGGCTAGCCGTCCACGCCACCGTGGGGCGGCCGATACGCCCAGGATAAGGTGGCCGGCATGGCCGGAGCAGCCCCGATGGTCGCCGATCTGCGCGACGAGAGCGACGATCTGGATTCGTTGGTCGCCGAACTCGCGCCCGAGCGTTGGGCGACCGAGACCCCCGCCCCCGGCTGGACGATCGCTCACCAGATCGCGCACCTGCTGTGGACCGATCGGGTCGCGCTGACAGCCGTCACAGACGAGTCTGGATTCGCCGAGATTCTCGGTCGCGCGGCCCAGAATCCGACCGGATTCGTCGACGCCGCGGCCGAGGAACTGGCGTCCCAGGCTCCCGCACAGCTGCTGGCCGATTGGCGTGCGACCCGTGCCGCCCTGCAGGATCGGCTGCGCAATGTCGCCGATGGCCGCAAGCTGCCGTGGTTCGGACCGCCGATGAGCGCCCCGTCGATGGCTACCGCACGGCTGATGGAGACGTGGGCACACGGCCTGGACGTCGCCGACGCACTGGGGGTGACGCGCACTCCGACCGCCCGCCTGCGATCCATTGCGCATCTGGGGGTGCGCACCCGCGACTTCGCCTACTCGGTGCACGGACAGGCGCCGCCGACCGAACCGTTCCACGTGAAACTGACCGCGCCGGACGGATCCCTGTGGACATGGGGTCCCGAGGACGCCGCCCAACAGGTCACCGGATCGGCCGAGGACTTCTGCATGCTGGTCACCCAACGCCGCCCGCGCTCGGCGCTGGACATCGTCGCCGTGGGCTCCGACGCTGAGCACTGGCTGGGCATTGCGCAGGCCTTCGCCGGGCCGCCCGGGCCGGGCCGCTAGCGGATCGCCGGGCCGCCCGGACGACCGCTAGAGGGTCCCGGCGCTGTCGGCCCTGCCATCGCCGTCTTCGTCACCGAGCCGGACGTCCCAGCGCCCGTCACCGTCGGTGTCCACCCACGCCATGCCGGTTCCGAAGGCCCGGTCGGCGAGCCCGTCCCGGTCGGAATCGATCAGCCGCTCGCTCGCCGAGCCGTCTCCGGCGAGGTCCACCGTCGTTCCTGGCCCCGCGCCCGGCTGCTCGACCCCGTCCAGGCCGAACCAGCGCATACCACCGCCTCGATCCGCGCCGACCGCCCAGGTACCCGTCCCATCGTCGGTGAAGTAGGCCTCCGGCCTGCCGTCGTCGTCCCGGTCCAGGATCGCGTGATCTGCCAGACCGTCATCATCGAGGTCGGCCAGCATGTCATCGACCAGACCGTCGCCGTCCACGTCCATTGCGAGGCCGTCCAGCCGGCCGTCGCCGTCCAGGTCGCTGTCCGCGGCGACAGTCCATATCGCCGCCGAGCCGTCGGGCTCACCCAGGCAGTACTCCATACATGGTCAGACGGGCGGCGGACCGTTCTCGTTCCACCATGTCAGCAACTCCTCCACCGCCTGGTCGTGGCTCAGCGGGCCCCGGTCCAGCCTGAGCTCCTTGAGGTGCTTCCAGGCCTGGCCCACCAGCGGTCCCGCCGGAATGTCCAGAATCCGCATGATTTCGTTGCCGTCCAGGTCCGGACGGACGCGCTCGAGATCCTCCTTGGCCGCGAGCGCTTCGATGCGGTGTTCCAGGTCGTCGTAGTTCGCCTGCAACCGCGCCGCCCGGCGTTTGTTGCGGGTGGTGCAGTCGGCCCGCACCAATTTGTGCAGGCGCTCGAGCAGCGGTCCGGCATCGGCCACGTACCGACGCACCGCGGAATCGGTCCAGCGCCCATCCCCGTAGCCGTGGAACCGCAGATGCAGGTACACCAACTGGGAGACGTCGTCGATCATCTGTTTGGAGTACCTCAGGGCCCGCATCCGCTTGCGGACCATCTTGGCCCCGACCACCTCGTGGTGATGGAAGCTGACCCCACCGCCGGGCTCGTGCTTGCGAGTCGCGGGTTTGCCGATGTCGTGAAGCAATGCAGCCCAGCGCAGTACCAGGTCCGGCCGGCCGCCATGATCGCCCCGGTCACTACGCCGCTCCCCGCCTGCGGGCGGCACCCCCCGGCCCGTAGGAACCGCTCCTTCCAGCTCGATGGCCTGCCGTAGCACGGTCAGCGAATGCTGGTAAACGTCCTTGTGCTGATGGTGCTCGTCGATTGCCATGCGCATGTCCCCGACCTCGGGCAACACCACGTCGCCCAGGCCGCTCTGCACCATGAGGTCGATCCCGGCGACCGGGTCGGCGCCCAGCAGCAGCTTGTCCAATTCGGCAGACACCCGCTCGGCGGTGATCCTGCCCAGCTGGGGTGCCATCTCCTCGATGGCGCGGCGAACTCTGGGGGCCACCGCGAATCCGAGTTGAGACACGAACCTGGCGGCGCGCAGCATCCGCAGCGGGTCGTCGCCGAAGGAGACCTCCGGCACTGCGGGAGTATCCAGCAGCCGGGCCCGCAACGCGACCAGCCCGCCGAGCGGATCCAGGAACTCGGCCGGCCCGTCGGGTGTGATCCGTACCGCCATGGCGTTCACCGTGAAGTCCCGCCGAAGCAGGTCCTCGGCGAGGTCGGTACCGAAACGGACGGCTGGATTTCGGGACACCTGATCGTAGGTATCGGCGCGGAAGGTGGTCAGCTCGAGCCGATCCTGTCTTCCCGGGGCACCCTTTGCGACGCCGATGGTGCCGAACTCGATGCCGGTATCCCAGAGCGCATCCGCCCAGCCGCGCAGAAACCCCTGCATCTCGTCGGGTCGGGCGTCAGTGGTGAAATCGAGGTCGGAGCCCAGTCGGCCGAGCACCGCGTCGCGGACACTCCCGCCGACCAGGAAGAGCTGGTGCCCGTTTTCGGCGAAGAGCCCGCCCAGCTCGCACAGCACGCCCCGATGCCGGTTCAGCGAGACCTGCGCAGCGGCCAGCAGCTCGGCTGCATCATCCGCGGGCGTGGGGTCGGGCACGTCCGGTGAGCCTACTGGTCACAGCCGTGTCACCGTCCGGCGAGTACGGCGAAGCCTGCTGTTCAGGCCAACTACTATCGGCTGGGTGTTGGACGGCGAGCAGCCCAAGCCCCGCCGGCGTCGCGGCCGGCGCCGCGGCCGGCGTGCGGCCGGCCCGCCCGAGACCGGATCCGGGAAACCCGGGGAACATCAACAGCTGAAGTCCGAAGTCGTCGATGTTCAGTCGTCGACGACCCCGAAACCGCCGAAAACTCGTCCCCACCGGCCGCCCGATCGGCTTCGCACGGTGCATGAGACCTCGGCCGGCGGCCTGGTCATCGACGGTATCGACGGGCCCAAGCACAACCAGGTCGCGGCCCTGATCGGCCGCGTCGATCGACGTGGACGGTTGTTGTGGTCGCTGCCCAAGGGGCACATCGAGAAGGGTGAAACCGCCGAGCAGACTGCGATTCGTGAGGTCGCCGAGGAAACCGGCATCCAGGGCAGCGTGCTGGCCGCGCTGGGCAGCATCGACTACTGGTTCGTCACCGAGGGCAGGCGGGTGCATAAGACGGTGCACCATTACCTGATGCGATTTCTCGGCGGCGAGCTGTGCGACGAGGACATGGAAGTCACCGAGGTGGCCTGGGTTCCGCTGAGCGACCTGCCGTCGCGGCTGGCCTATGCCGACGAGCGGCGCCTTGCCGAGGTCGCCCACGAGCTGATCGACAAACTGCAGTCCGATGGCCCCGAGTCGTTGCCGCCGCTGCCCCGGATGGCCCCCCGGCGGAGAGGGCAGACACACTCGCACGCCCGCAGCCACAGATTCGACCCCACCGCTCATCCCCAGCCCGGCCGGCGGACGAACGGCTGCGGACCCGGACCGTGACCGGGCCGTCCGCACGGCTGCTCGCCCCGTTCGTCGCCCTGCTGGTGGCCCTTCTCCCGGTAGCCGGCTCGGGACCGGCCGCCGCCCAGCCGGGGATCACCCCATTCCTGCATGTGCAGATCGACAGCGTCACCCCAGATATCGTCACCACCACCAGCGATGCTCTGGTGACCGTCACCGGCACCGTCCGAAACGTCGGCGACCGCTCGGTCCGCGATGTGGTGGTGCGCCTAGAACACGCGCCGGCCGTCGCGTCGTCGAGCGCGCTCCGCACCGATCTCTCCGGCAACGTCGATCAATACCAGGCGGTTGCCGATTTCATCACCGTCGCACCGGAAATCGCTCGCGGACAAGATGTTCCGTTCCGGCTGGCGTACCCGTTGCGCTCGACCGAGCGCCCCTCGCTGGACATCGAAACCCCCGGTATCTACCCGATCATGGTGAATGTCAACGGCACCCCCGACTATGGGGCACCGGCCCGGCTCGACGACTCGCGATTCCTGCTGCCGGTTCTGGGCGTACCGCCGGACGGGGAATCAGAAGACTTCGAGGGCGACGTACTGAGTGCCGCCGTGCCGCCGGACACTACGCGGCCGGTTGGCGTCACGCTGTTCTGGCCGTTGGCCGACCGGCCCAGGCTGGCCGCCGGAGCGCCCGGCGGCACCACGCCGGTCCGGCTGATCGACGACGAACTGGCCGCCTCGCTGGCCCCCGGCGGTCGACTGGAGACCATGCTGACCGCGGTCGATTTCGCGACCAACCCGCAGGTCGACCCCGACGGCCAGATCACCTCGGCGATATGCCTGGCCGTCGACCCCGATCTGCTGGTCACGGTCAACGCAATGACAGGCGGGTACGTGGTAAACAACGCCTCCGACGCGGGCGCGGGCACCACCACCCGTCCGGGGGCCGGCCAGCAGGCCGCCGTGGACTGGCTGAACAGGCTCAAAGCACTGGCACAGCGGATGTGCGTGGCGCCGACGATCTACGCCCAAGCCGACCTCGACGCGTTACAGCGGGTCGGCGGCCCGGTCCTGTCGTCTATCGCTACTCGGGGCGCGGCCGACATCGTCGACCAGATCCTGGGCGTCACCTCAACCCGCGGGGCAAGCCTGGTCGGCGACGGACCGCTGACCAGGCCCGCCCTGCAGTTGCTCGCCGAACATGGGCCGACGGTGGCAATCGCCGCCGCCGAACTGACCGGTCCAGACGCCTCCGACACCGCCGCGGCCGAGACCGCCGACACTGCCCCGGTGCGTTACTCGCCCTCCGTCGTCGCCGCCCCGTTCGACCCCGCGGTGGGTGCGGCCCTGGCAGGAATGGGGACCCATCCCGAGTCGCCTTCGTATCTGGACCCCTCCCTGGACATCCCGGTCAAGCAGGACACCGAGGCTGCACGCCGGCAGGATGCGCTCGCGGCCTTGTTATGGCGCGGCCTGCAGCCGGACGCGGAGCCCCGCACCCAGATCCTGATGCCGCCGCTGATGTGGAGCCTGAGCCCACTGGACGCCCAGACCATTCTGACCGCGGTATCCACCGCTATCCGCACGGGCCTGTCGGTGCCGCGCCCGCTGCGCACCCTGATCGATGAGGCCACCGCGGTGACCGGATCCGCCCCGCCGCCGACCGGTCCGTTGGGTAACCCGCGGGGGCGGTTCGACGACGGGGTGGTCTCGGGAATCGCCGCGGTGAACACCCGGCTCGCGGGTCTCACCGCGGCGCTGACCACCGATCAACGCACCGGTCAGACTGGTGGCCAGTACACCGCGCCGCTGCGCGAGGATCTGCTTCGCGCGCTGAGCCTTTCGGTGCCGCCCGACGCCCGTAACGGACTGGCACAGCAGCGGCTCACCACCGTCGGCGGCACTGTGGAGGATCTGTTCAACGCCGTGTCCATCGTCAACCCCGGTGGCTCCTACACGTTGGCGACCGAACGCAGTCCCCTCCCGCTGGCGCTTCGCAACGATCTACCGGTACCGATTCGAGTGCGGCTGGACATCGACGCGCCCCCGGGGATGACGGTCACCGACCCCGGCGAGATCATGCTGCCGCCGGGGTATCTGCCGCTGAAGGTTCCGATCGAAGTGCATTTCACTCAGCGGGTGGCGGTGGACGTCGCACTGCGCACCGCCGAGGGCCTGCCCCTCGGCGAACCGGTCCGGCTGTCGGTGCACTCCAACGCCTACGGCCAAGTCCTCTTCTTCATCACATTGTCCGCCGGGGCGGTACTGGTTCTGCTCGCCGGCCGCCGCCTGTGGCACCGGTTCCGCGGCCAGCCCGACCGTGCCGATCTGGACCGGCCCGATCCGATCGAGGTGGCACTCGCCTTCAGGGACGAGGAGAGCGACGACGAGCGCCCCACCGACCGCTACCGCACCGCGCGCACACCGCGCCGCGGGGCTCACCCGGTTCCCGGCAGCCGCCGTGAATGACCCGGGTCGTCCCGCGTCGGAGCCCACCGCTCCCCGTGCGGAGCTGTCGGACTCGGCGGTCGTATCACGGTCGTGGGGAATGGCGGCTGCCACCCTGGTCAGCAGGCTCACCGGATTCGCCCGGATCGTGCTGCTCGCCGCTATCCTGGGCGCCGCGCTGTCCAGTGCCTTCACCGTGGCCAACCAACTACCCAACCTGATTGCCGCGCTGGTTCTGGAGGCCACGTTCACCGCCATCTTCGTACCCGTGCTCGCGCGCGCCGAGCGCGACGACGCCGACGGCGGCGCAGCGTTCATCCGGCGGCTGCTGACCCTTACCACCACGTTGCTGCTGGTGGTGACGCTGGCTTCGACCGTGGCGGCGCCCCTGCTGGTCGATGTGATGCTGGGTTCGGATCCGTTGGTCAATCGGCCCCTGACCACTGCCTTCGCCTACCTGCTGCTGCCACAGATCATCTTTTACGGCTTGTCCTCGGTGTTCATGGCGATTCTGAACACTCGCAACATATTTGGACCGCCGGCCTGGGCACCGGTGCTGAATAACGTGGTGGCAATCCTCACCCTTGGCCTGTATCTCCTTGTCCCCGGCGAACTTTCGGCTGATCCGGTCGAGATGGGAAATGCCAAACTGCTGGTTCTCGGCATCGGAACCACCATGGGCGTGGTCGCCCAGGCCGCCGTTCTGTTCATCGCGATCCGGGCGCAACGGGTGAGTTTGCGCCCGCTGTGGGGCATCGACGCCCGGCTCAAGAAATTCGGGATGATGGCACTCGCGATGGTGCTCTACGTCCTCCTCAGCCAGCTCGGCTTAGTGGTAGTAAACCAGATCGCAAGTGCCGCAGCGGCATCCGGACCTGCCATCTACAACTACACCTGGCTGGTGCTGATGCTGCCATTCGGCATCATCGGCGTGACCGTGCTGACGGTGGTGATGCCGCGCCTGTCCCGCAATGCCGCCGCCGACAACAGTTCCGCCGTGTTGGCCGACCTGTCGCTGGCCACCCGCCTGACCATGGTGACCCTCATCCCGATCGTGGCGATCATGACGGTCGGTGGCCCGGCGATCGGTAGCGCGCTGTTCGCCTACGGCAACTTCGGCGAGGTCGACGCCGGCTACCTCGGCATGGCGATCACCCTCTCGGCGTTCACCCTGATCCCCTACGGTCTGGTACTCCTGCAACTACGGGTCTTCTATGCGCGCCAGGAACCGTGGACACCGATCGTGTTGATCATCGTGATCACCACGGTGAAGATCGCCGTATCGGTCGCGGTTCCGCACCTCATTGATGACCCCGACCTGATTGCCGGCTACCTGGGCATGGCCAACGGACTGGGGTTCCTGGCAGGCGCGACCGCCGGTTACTTCCTGCTCCGCTCGCGTCTCGATCCGCCCGGCGGGCGATTGATCGGCGCGGACGTGGTCCGCACCATTCTGGTGACGAGCGCCGCATCGATCACAGCGGGCCTGATCGCCTACGTCGTCGATCGCTTTCTTGGGCTGCAGGACCTGACCGCCAGCTGGGGAGGCGCCGGATCACTGCTGCGGTTGTCATTGCTCGGTGTCGTGATGGCGCCGATCATCGTCGCGGTGATGCTCGGCGCCGGCGTCCCCGACGCGCACGCGGCGCTCGGCGCGGTGCGCCGCCGGCTCGGTCGGTCGGCCTGCACCGAAACGCTCTCGGCACGAGCGGCTGTCCACCCGCGCGGCGAGCCCCGCCTCCCGTACCCTGATCGAAGTAATTCGTCGGCCGGCGATGCCGACGGCCGGAACCCGAAAGGATCTGCGGTGAGCGACAAACCCGCCGACGGGTCCCCTCCGGACCCCAATCCCCCGCGCGCTCCCCAAAACGCCAAGATCAACCGCCCCTCTGCGGACGACTTTCAGCCAGACGTGCCAGACACTTTCGGCGCTCTGGGACAGCCATCGGACCCACCTGCCGAAGTGCCGGCCCGGGAGCGGGTGGCGCGGTCCGACCATCCCACCACCAAACTGCCCGTGCCGGCTACCCCGGCACCGACTCAGCCGCAGGGCCCGCCATCCGAGCGGTCCGCGCAGCCACCGTCCCCGCCGCCGACTCAGCCGAAGGGCCCGCCACCGGCCGACAAGGCCGGTGAACCGGGCCCCGCAGAGCATATCGGCGGGGCCCGCCGGGAGCCGCCGGCGGAGGACATCCAACTGATTCCGGGCGCGATGATCGCCGACGGCCGTTACCGGCTCCTGGTCTTCCACGGCGGTCCCCCCCACCTCCAGTTCTGGCAGGCGCTCGACACCGCACTCGACCGGCAGGTGGCGCTCACCTTCATCGGCCCCGATGGCGCGCTGCCCGAGCGGGAGGTGCAAGAGATCCTGACCCGCACTCAACGGCTGAGCAGTTTCGACATGCCCGGTGTGGCGCGCGTCCTCGACGTCACCGGCACCGGTGCCGGCGGCCTTATCGTCTCCGAGTGGATCCGGGGCGGCTCACTGGCCGAGGTCGCCGCGACGTCCCCCTCACCGATCGGCGGCGCCCGGGCGATCCAGTCGCTGGCTGCGGTCGCCGATGCCGCGCATCGCAGCGGAGTGACCTTGTCGGTGGACCATCCCGGTCGTATCCGGGTGAGCATCGAGGGCGACGTGGCGCTCGCGTTCCCCGCTACGATGCCCGGCGCCACCCCCGAGGGCGACATCCGCGGGATCGGCGCGGCGCTGTACGCGCTGTTGGTCAATCGCTGGCCGCTGCCCGAGACCGGGGCGCCCAGCGGACTTGCACCCGCAGATCAGGACGCCGCGGGCCAGCCGGTCGAGCCGCGTGCCATGGATCGCAACATCCCGTTCCAGATTTCGGCCGCCGCCTCACACGCGGTTCAGGACGGCGGCGGGATACGCAGCGCCCCAACCCTGTTGAATCTGCTCCAGCAGGCCACGGCGATCGCCGACCGGACGGATCACCTCGCCCCGGTCGAATCCGCCGCACCCGACGCCCGGGACCACGGCTGGCTCGGCTCGGTGGCCGACCCCGAGTCGGCTGCTCGCCGCCGCAAGAACCTCATGGTCGGGCTGGGTCTGGCGGCTGCGGTCGTGGTGGTGGCGGTGATCGTGCTCGCGACGGTGCTGGGCCGGATCTTCGGGGATGTCGGTGACGGCCTCGGCGGTGACGAGCTCGGACTGAACGCCCCGACATCCGAAAGTGCCCCTGCCGGTGCCGGTGCGGTCATCAAACCCGTTCGCGCAACAGTCTTCTCGCCCGATGGCGGGGCCGACGCACCGTCGCTGGCCGGTTTGGCGATCGACGGCGATCCGGCCACTGTCTGGCCCACCGACACCTACTCCGACCAGAACCCGTTCCCCGGCTTCAAGAACGGGGTCGGCCTGATGCTGGAGCTGCCCAGACCGGCCGTCATCGGGTCGGTCACCATCAACGTCAACAGCACAGGCACCGCGGTACAGATCCGGTCTTCGTCGACGGCGACGCCGCCATCGCTGGAAGACACCACGGCGCTCACCCAGCCCACCAAGTTGAAACCGGGAACGAACACTATCCAGGTGGAGGGCGCGGCGCCGACCTCGAACGTTCTGGTGTGGATTTCCACGCTCGGATCGGTGAACGGCGAAAGTCGCACGGACGTATCGGAGATCACGCTCAAAGCCGCGTCGTGACGCAGCCGGTCGAGACGGATCCCGCAGTCTTGGTCTGAGGAAAATTGGTGTCAGTGGCGGTCCCCGGCTCCGTTTAGTGTTCGGCTGTGGGGAAAAGCAGCGGAACCCGAGAACCCGGTGACCGGCCGCGCACCGACGCCGAGTTGCTCAGCGCGCACGTCGCCGGCGATCGGTACGCGTTCGAGGAGCTGTTCTATCGGCATCACCGTCAGCTTTACCGACTGGCCGTGCTCAGCAGCCGCGACCCCGACGACGCCGCGGACGCGCTTCAGGATGCGCTCCTGGCCGCCCACCGCGCCGCCCGCACCTTCCGCCACGATTCGGCGGTGCGTAGCTGGCTGCATCGCATCGTCGTCAACGCCTGCCTGGACCGGTTGCGGCGCAACAAGTCCCACGTCTGCGAGGAACTTGACGAACAGCTGTGCGGGACCATCGATCCGACCCAAGATGTGGACACCGCCATCGTGGTCGAGCGTGCCCTGATGCGCCTTCCGGTTGAGCAACGCGCCGCGGTCGTGGCGGTCGACATGCAGGGTTACTCGGTAGCCGAAACCGCCCGCATCCTGGGCGTGCCCGAGGGCACCGTGAAGAGCCGATGTGCCCGCGCCCGCAGAAAGCTAGCCGCGGCGCTGGCGCCGGGCCGCACCCGCGCCGCCACTTCCCGGTGAGCTTGGTCCGATAGCCTCGACCCCGCAAGGTGCGGGCGACGATCGGCAGGGCACGAATGGGAAGTGGCGTCACCCCCCGGCCGGAAGGCAGCCGGGACCCTGATCCGTTGCACGTCACCCCCGAGCTGCTCGCCGACCTGCAGGCCGGGCTACTCGACGACGCCACAGCGGCCCGGGTGCGCGGTTACGCCCGCACCGATCCGGACACAGCGCGCATGCTGGCAGAGCTTGACGCCGTCCGAAGCGAACTGGCTCGGCTGGGAAGCCCCGAACACGACACAAAGAGTGCGCCCGACGTGCCGGAGGCGGTCACCGCCCGGATCGCGGCCGCACTGCGTGCCGCGCCACCGGCCGCAGCATCGGCACGCGGCCACGCCCTGTCGCGGCCACGGCTTCGAAGCGGGCAATGGGTGGCGTTCGCGGTCGGGCTGAGTGCGGTGGTGGTATCCGCCGTCCTCGGAGCGCTGGTCCTGGCCAGCGAACCCGGCCCGGTGTTTCCATCGGGACCCACGGCGGCCCAAATCACCGTGGACCGGCATCCCGCCGGGTTTCCGCTGAACGATGACGAGCTCCGGGCGATGCTCTCCCCACCGCACGACCTGGGCCTGCTCACCGACCCGCAGCGGCTGGCCTCCTGCGTGGCCGGCCTCGGCCACTCTCCCGCCCTGCCAGTGCTGGGCGGCCGGGTCCACGAGGTGTTCGGCCAGCCTGCGGTAGTACTGCTGGTGCCTTCCGGCAGGCCCGACGAGATCCGCGCGGTGGCGGTAGCGCCCACCTGCACCGCCGCACACACCGGCCTGCTGGCCGAGACGGTGCTGCCCACACGATAGGAAGGTCCCGTCGCTGCTCCCGGACGATGACCGGGAACACCTCCGCCTACCCTGTTGTTACGCGACTACGGTTGTCGTGCGGCCGGTAGTCCTGACTCTCGCCGCAGGCAGAAAGGCACTCATGAGCTCACGCACAGTCCACGACGTAATAGTCATCGGTTCCGGCCCGGCCGGCTACACCGCTGCCATCTACGCTGCCCGCGCCCAGCTGCGACCGGTGGTGTTCGAAGGTACCCAGTTCGGTGGTGCTCTGATGACCACCACCGAAGTAGAGAACTATCCCGGCTTCCGCGACGGCATCACCGGTCCCGAGTTGATGGACCAGATGCGCGAGCAGGCGCTGCGCTTCGGGGCCGATCTGCGGATGGAGGACGTCGACGCCGTCGACTTGGCCGGGCCGCTGAAGACCGTGATCGTGGGAGATCAGACATACCGCTCGCGCGCAGTGATTCTGGCGATGGGTGCGGCCGCGCGCCATCTGGGCGTTCCCGGCGAGGCGGACCTGATCGGCATGGGGGTCAGTACCTGCGCCACCTGTGACGGCTTCTTCTTCCGGGACCAGGACATCGCGGTGGTCGGTGGCGGCGACTCGGCGATGGAGGAGGCCACCTTCCTAACCCGCTTCGCCCGCAGCGTCACCCTGATCCACCGCCGCGACGAGTTCCGCGCCTCGAAAATCATGCTCGAGAGGGCCCGAACCAACGACAAGATCCGATTCCTGACCGATACCGCGGTCAGCTCCATCGAGGGCGACCCCAAGGTGACCGGAATCCGGTTGCGCAACAAGGTCACCGGCGAGGAGTCGACGCTGGATGTGACCGGAGTGTTCGTCGCGATCGGTCACGACCCGCGTTCCGGTTTGGTGCGCGGCCAGGTGGAACTTGACGAAGCCGGATACGTGAAGGTGCGCGGCCGCACCACCTGCACCTCAATCGAAGGTGTCTTCGCCGCGGGCGATCTCGTCGACCACACCTATCGACAAGCCATTACGGCGGCTGGAAGTGGCTGTGCCGCATCAATAGACGCGGAGCGCTGGCTGGCCGAAACCTCCCCGTCAGCAACCGATGACAGCGATTTGATAGGAGCGCAGCAATGAGTGACACGGGTACCGGGCCGACCATCGCGGTTACCGACGATTCGTTCTCCGACGATGTGCTGGCGAGCAGCAAGCCGGTACTGGTGGACTTTTGGGCAGCGTGGTGCGGACCATGCAAAATGGTTGCCCCGGTCCTCGATGAGATAGCGGCCGAGAAAGCCGGTTCGCTGACGGTCGCGAAAATGGACGTCGATGAGAATCCGGCCACCGCGCGCGACTTTCAGGTGGTTTCCATCCCGACGATGATCCTGTTCAAAGATGGCGCGCCGGTGAAGCGGATCGTCGGCGCCAAAGGCAAAGCCGCGCTGCTGCGAGAACTCAGCGAACTTATCTAGCTACCCATCGCAGGTTTCGCTGGCGACGAACCATACGAAATCCGTTGTCCCATCGCCGCACCCCTGGCTGGGATCAACGGTCAGGGCCCCCACCGGGTTCGGGTTCTGGGAGGGCGCCGGCGCGGGCGGCGGTGCTGGCTCCTCTGGTGGCAACAGCGGGAAGATGCTGGCCCCGGACACGCCGGTCAGCCTGGCAACGATCTGCGCGGGAACGTTCGTCATGACGTAGGTTTGCGATTCGATGGTGTACCCGCTGGTGCGGCATGCATTTCCATGCCTTCACGGCGGCCTGGGGTTTTCCCGAATCCCCAGTTGGTCTGAGACAATGCTGCCTATGTCGAGTCTGCGCCGCGGTGACCGTGGGGGTGCGGTCACCGAGATTCGGGCCGCGCTGTCCGCCCTCGGCCTGATCGACGACCCGGACGAAGATCTGACAACTGGTAAACGAGTCGCGGTGGACGTGTTCGATGCAGAACTCGACCATGCGGTCCGGGCCTTCCAGCAGCATCGGGGCCTACTGGTGGATGGAATCGTCGGCGAAGCGACCTACCGGGCGCTCAAGGAAGCCTCCTACCGGCTGGGCGCGCGCACCCTCAATCATCAATTCGGTGCACCGATGTACGGCGACGATGTGGCGACATTGCAAGCGCGGCTTCAGGACCTCGGCTTCTATACCAATTTGGTCGACGGATATTTCGGACTGCTTACCCACAATGCGCTGATGTCGTACCAGCGCGAATATGGACTCTACCCCGACGGTATCTGCGGGCCGGAAACGTTGCGCTCCTTGTACTTTCTCGGTCCTCGAGTCACCGGGGGCTCACCACACGCGATCCGCGAGGAGGAACTCGTTCGCAGTTCCGGGCCCCGCCTGTCCGGAAAGCGGATCATCATCGACCCGGGCCGCGGTGGCGACGACACCGGAATGATCCTGCGCTGCGCGGAGGGCTCGCTCAGCGAAGCAGATCTTTTGTGGGACTTGGCCCGTCGGCTCGAGGCCCGGATGACCGCGATCGGTATGGAGACGTTTCTGTCCCGCCCGACGAACCGAGCGCCCTCGGATGCCGAGCGCGCCGCCACCGCCAACTCCGTTGGTGCCGATTTGATGATCAGTCTGCGTTGCGCCACCCAGGCTTCGCCTTCGGCCAACGGGGTGGCCTCGTTCCACTTCGGGAATTCGCACGGCTCGGTTTCCACCATCGGACGTAATCTGGCCGACTTCATTCAACGGGAAGTCGTGGCCCGCACCGGATTACGTGACAGCCGCGTGCACGGCCGCACGTGGGACCTGCTTCGTCTCACCCGAATGCCGACCGTCCAGGTGGATATCGGATACGTCACCAACCCCGCCGATCGCGCGACACTGGTGTCACCGGAATCACGGGATTCGATCGCCGAGGGGATGCTCGCCGCCGTCAAACGGCTGTATCTGCTGGGAAAGAACGACCGGCCCACCGGAACCTTCACCTTCGCCGAGCTGCTCGCCCACGAACATTCGGTCGAACAAGCCCGCCGCGCCTAGCTGACCGGCTGGGCGCCGGCGCCGACCGGTTGCTGCAGTTGCGTGTTCTGCAATAGCCGCTCCAGCGCCGCCTCCACGTCGGCCTTCCAACCGAGTCCCTGCTCGAGTTCGAGCCGCAGCCGCGGAAAGTAGGGGTGCTGCGAGACGACGACGAAACCGACGTCCAACAGCAACTCGGTGGCCAGCACGCACTGCTCAACCGAGCAGTCCCCGAGCGCGGTCAGCACCGGGATGAGGTCGGCGGGAGCCCGCATCGGGTCGGACAACTCGGCCGCCTCCGGTGATCGACCGAATGCTTCCAGCGCGCGGACGCCGCGCCGCACCAGGTCCCCGACCACCGCCGCGATCAACGTTTTCGGCATGACGTCACCGTCTCGACCGGACTCGATCCCGAGCGACGTCAGCAGGACCGCATCGGCGCTGACCGGACCGCTGGGAAAGTGGCCGGCCCGGGGAACCGTTCGCGGCGGCGCGTAAAAGGCGTACCCGAGGCATGGCTCGTCGGACTGCCCCCGGGCCCGGTCGGTCGTTTCGGGGCCCTCATGGCATTCCACCACCATCTGCCCGCACGAACCCCACTCCAGCATGACCATGGAAAGCCAGGCTTCCTTCTCGAATTCCGGATCCGCCAGCTGATCGCCGCGGTCAAGCGTCGGAGGATCGACCTCCCAGTACACGCACCGCCGGGCGTGTTTGGGAAGCTGCTCGAACGCTTCGAGCCGGAGGGGCGTGATTCGCGTAGCCACTACACTCCCGAGGTTTCCCGCCGCGCAAGAATGCGCGGCCGCCCCTCCAGAATAGAATGCGCGGCCGCCACCCGCCCCGGCTGACCGAATCTGCTCCCCCTATCCTGCGCAGATTTCGGATTCAGCTGTGCTACAAGGACTTTGCGTCTGAAGCTGTGCGTTCCAGCCATCTTCGCCACAGCCATGTCACAGTGACGTAATTCGCCGGTACGGCAGTTCACCGCGATGAGGTATTCATGAGCTCTACGATCCGCTGCAAATCATCCACCGACCCGAATTCCACCACTATCTTGCCCTTCCGTTTTCCCAGGCTGACGGTAACCCGGGTATCGAACGCGGTGGAGAGCTGCTCGGCGATGTCCTGCAAGCCCGGCATCTTGATCGGCTTGCGTCGGGGGGTGTTCGGCACCGCGCCGTCGTCCCGATTGGCCAGCGTCACCGCCTCCTCGGTGGCCCGTACCGACAAGCCTTCGGCGACGATCCGCGCGGCGAGCTCTTCCTGCAGTTCGGCCCCCCCCTCAAGGGCCAGCAGGGCCCTCGCGTGCCCGGCCGACAACACGCCTGCGGCGACCCTCCGCTGCACGGCGATCGGTAGCCGGAGCAACCGGATCATGTTGGTGATCAATGGCCTCGAACGTCCGATCCGGGTGGCGAGCTCCTCATGCGTGACGTCGAACTCCTCCAGCAGCTGTTGATAGGCCGCCGCCTCTTCCAAGGGGTTCAGCTGCGCACGATGGATGTTCTCCAGTAGTGCATCGCGGAGCATGCTGTCGTCGGCGGTCTCCCGAACGATCGCAGGGATCGTCTCCAAACCGGCAAGCTGAGCTGCTCGCCATCGCCGCTCCCCCATCACGAGCTGGAACCGTGCCGCATCCGCCGCGTTGCCAGCCACCGCGCGCACCACGATCGGCTGCATCAGGCCGAACTCCCGGATGGAGTGGACCAGTTCGGCGAGTGCCTCCTCGTCGAAAACCTGGCGAGGCTGACGGGGATTGGGTTCGATACTCGACGGCGCAATCTCGCGGTATATCGCGCCGACCGAGTCGGCCTCCACCGGGGCTGCCGGAGTCGCCGGCCCTCCGAGGACAACATCGGCGGCGGCGGCACCCATCCGGGGACCCAACGTGGCCGGCCCGTCCCCACCCGCCGGCCCGGTCGGGATAAGCGAAGCGAGCCCCTTGCCCAGTCCGCTGCGCTTGCGTGCCGCGTTGTTCATCGATTCCCTTTTCTTCTCTTTGCCGGCAGTTCCTCCGGTCATCGCGGATCTCCTAGCGTGCCACGCAGTGCCAATTCCCGGCTGGCATCGAGATAGCTCATCGCACCGCGAGATCCGGGGTCGTAGTCGATGATCGTCATCCCGTACCCGGGGGCCTCTGATACTTTCACGCTGCGCGGGATGACGGTGCGCAGCACTTTGTCGCCGAAGTGCGCTCGTACATCCACCGCGACCTGATCGGCGAGTTTGGTTCGTCCGTCGTACATCGTCAGAACCACGGTCGTGACATCCAGCCGGGGATTGAGATGCGCCTTCACCATCTCGATATTTCGCAGCAGTTGGCCCACCCCTTCCAGTGCGTAGTACTCGCACTGGATGGGGATGAGTACCTCGGGCGCGGCCACCAGTGCATTGATGGTCAACAGGCCGAGTGACGGCGGGCAGTCGATGAATACGTAGTCGAAGTCGTGCTGTTCGAGTTCCGCCAGCGCGCCGCGCAATCGCCCCTCGCGGGCAACCATGCTAACCAATTCGATCTCGGCTCCGGCTAGGTCGATCGTCGCCGGGATGCAGAACAGGCGTTCGTTGTGCGGGCTTCGCTGCAATGCCGCCCCAACCGAGATGTCTCCGATCAGCACTTCGTACGACGACGGGGTGCCCGGCCGATGCTCGATTCCCAACGCGGTACTCGCGTTGCCCTGGGGATCGAGGTCGATGACCAACGTTCGCATCCCCTGCAACGCCAACGCAGCAGCGATGTTGACGGCCGTCGTGGTCTTCCCCACCCCGCCCTTCTGATTGGCGACCGTGAAGATCCGCTGGTGCGCCGGTCTCGGCAGCTGCCCCTGCGTGGCCGCCTGCATCAGGCGCACCGCCCGCTCGGCCTCGGCCCCGATGGGCGTGTCCGCGGTACTGGCATTCCACGTTTCACGTGAAACATCGGCAGGAATCGCTCGCGGCTCCCGACCCTCGGGAACTGACATCATCTGCGTTTCCTTCCTGGAGACCGGCCCGCTCGCCCCTCCGATTCCCCCGACCCTTGAAACCCTACGACCACAGTGACGGGTGGATCCACGAAACCCGCCCCGCATTTCAGCACGGACACCTGGTTCAGACCGAGCATCCTCAGAACCTGGCGGTGCTCATCGATCTCCTGCTCGGCCCGATCCCCTTTGATCGCCAACATCCGGCCACCCGGCGACAGTAACCGTGCACTCCATCTGGCCAACTTGTCCAACGAGGCGACCGCTCGCGAGACCACCGCATCGACCTCCCCCACCTGTTCGCGCACCGCGCCATCCTCGGCACGTCCGCGGACCACTCGGCAGTCGATATCCAACTCGGTGATTACCTCGCGCAGAAACTCGCTGCGCCTGAGCAGTGGTTCGATGAGCGTCACCCGCAGGTCCGGCCGGGCCAACACCAACGGTATCCCCGGCAGTCCTGCGCCACTCCCAAGGTCGACGATGCGTTCGCCGGGAGTCAGCAGTTCTGCGACCACTGCGCTGTTCAGCACGTGCCGGTCCCACACCCGATCCACCTCGCGCGGTCCCAGCAATCCTCGTTCAACACCGGCCCCGGCCAGAATCCTGGCGTACCGGACCGCCGTGTCGACGGCGCCGCCGAACAGCGCCGCGGCCGCCTCCGGCAGCGGCGGCACATCCGCGTGTTTCACGTGAAACATCCTCCGAACATCCCGCTGCCGTGAACTACATTCTTGTAACTCCGGGTCAGCCGGGAAGGATCACTACCCGGCGCGAGGGTTCTACGCCCTCGCTCTCGCTGTGCACACCGCGCACCGTCGCCACCGCGTCGTGAACGATCTTCCGTTCGAACGGGGTCATCGGGGTGAGCTCTTCGGGTTCACCGGTTTCGAGCACCTGGCGCGCCACCTTGGCTCCCAGCGCGGACAGCTCGTCGCGTCGACGCTTGCGCCACTGGGCGATGTCGAGCATGAGCCGGCTGCGTTCCCCGGTTTTCTGATGAACGGCCAGCCGGGTCAACTCCTGCAGCGCGTCGAGCACCTCCCCCTTGCGCCCGACCAACTTGGTGAGATCCCCACCGCCATCGATGCTCACCACCGCGCGGTCGCCCTCCACGTCGAGATCGATGTCACCGTCGAAGTCCAACAGATCCAAGAGCTCTTCCAGGTAGTCGCCGGCGATCTCGCCCTCAGCGACCAGTTTGTCCTCGCCATCGGCTCCGCCCACGGCAAGCTCATCGACAACGTCCGGCGGTGCACTGTCCGAGTCGCGCTCTGCTGCCTCGGCGGCGACACTGTCTGCGTTGGTCATTCAGATACCTCTCCCTCGTCCGCGGTCATCCGCGCATCAACGTTTCCGTTTCTTCGGCTTCGCGCCTGGCTTCGGCGTGCGACTTGCCGTTCCGTTCCGGGCCGCGGGTTTGGCGGATCGCTGAGTTCCCGTCGGTGGCTTGGCCGGTCCCCCGGTGCCGTTGCGCTGTTGGGTTCCCCCGGCCGCCGCTGGCCGGCTCTCGGCGGGGTCGCCCGCATCGCGGGGCCCGGCAGTGTCGGCGGCTTCGTCGGGCGCCCGCTTCTTACGGCTTGGCTTGGCACCTGGGGCTGGGGCATTCGCGGCTCGCCGTTCCAGCGCCTCCTGCTTCTTCTGTTCCTCTTCCTGCTCGATCTTGCCGAATACGTAATGTTGCTGACCGAACGTCCAGATGTTGTTGGCGAACCAATACAGGATGATCGCGAGCGGCAGGAACGGTCCGCCCGCCACCACGCCCAGTGGGAAGACGTAGAGGGCCAGCTTGTTCATGATCGCGGTCTGCGGATTGGCAGCCGCCTCGGGACTCTGCCTGGCCACGGATGCCCGGCTGTTGAAGTATGTTGCGATGCCCGCGGCGATCATCACCGGAACGCTGACCGCGATCAGCGCGGTCCGGCTGAACGCCCCGTACTGGGTGAAGGCCTCCAGGCCACTGGTCTGGGTCATGAATGCCCCGAGCGGTGCCCCGAAGAAGTTTGCGTCCAGGAAGTGCCCGACGTCTGCGGCGCTGAACACGTAGTTCCCCAGAGAGCGGTTCTCCTGCACCGAGAGGTTTAAGTGCCCGATACCGAACCCGCCGGTTCGGTTGAACGACCGCAACACGTGGAAGAGCCCGATGAACACCGGGATCTGCGCGAGCATCGGGAGACACCCGAGGATCGGATTGAACCCGTGCTCGCGCTGCAGCTTCTGCATCTCGAGCGCCATCCGCTGGCGATCCTTGCCGTACTTTTTCTGCAGCGCCTTGATCTGCGGTTGCAACTCCTGCATCTGCCGCGTGGTCCGGATCTGCCGAACGAAGGGCTTATAGAGAATCGCGCGCAGGGTGAAGACCAGAAACATCACCGACAGCGCCCAGGCGAAGAAGTTCGACGGCCCCAGCACGAACGCGAAAGCCTTGTACCACACCCACATGATCGCCGATACCGGGTAGTAGATGATGTCCAGGCTGAACCAATTAAACACGCGTCCGACTCTCCCCTTGCTGCACCGTGGTGGTCTGATTTTCGACGACGACGACTCCGTCGTGCCCGGCTGCGCCGTGGCGATGAACTTCCCATGTCGGAACTTCCCGCGCCGCCTCGTCGAAGCCACAGTCCGGTATCGGGTCCCAGCCGCCGCGATGCCACGGACCGCATTTGAGCAGCCGCACCGCCGCGAGCCAGCCGCCTCGAAGTAGCCCGAACTCGGTAAGGGCGTCGACCGCGTACTGACTGCACGTCGGGGTGAACCGGCACGTCGGCGGCCGTAACGGCGAAATCGTGTGGCGATAAAGCTGGATCACGAGCACCGCGGCCCGCTGCGGAGCGCGACGTACGGTCATCCCGGCCTCCCGGAACCCGGCCGGAGGCGATGGAGAGCCGTGCGGAGTTCCTGCTCCAAGCGACGCGATATCGCGTGACAACTGCTGGGGAGCGCCCGGATCACCACCCGATCCGCCGGATCCATATCCGCGATCAGGTTGCGGGCAGCGTGCCGGAGCCGGCGAGAGACCCGGTGCCGTTGCACCGCGTTTCCCACCGCCTTGGAGACGACCAGACCGATTCTCGGTCCCGGTTCGCCGCTTTGATCGGATCGCCGGTAAACGACGAGGTCTGGCTGCACAGACTTCTTGCCCTGACTCACCGTCGAACCGAACTCGGTCGATCGTGTCATCCGGTACTGCGCCGGAAGCACCGCCTCAGACCTTGCGCCGAATCACGCAGTCAACGACCGGCGGCCCTTGCGGCGCCGGTCGTTCACGATGGCCCGCCCGGCGCGGGTACGCATCCGCAGGCGAAATCCATGCACCCTTGCCCGGCGCCGGTTGTTGGGCTGAAAGGTCCGCTTGCCCTTGGCCACGGCTGTCACTCCTTGTTACGTCTGGCCGCCGCATCGTGCCCGCATCAACGTTCATCGCAGGCGTGCCGCAGTCGGCCCTTGGGTAAGCTCGTCCGTCTCGCATTGCTAGCCGGCGCGGTCCCCGGCCCCCGGGCCGGATCGCAGCCGTATCGCCACGTGCGGGCGACTGTTCGAGGGTACTGACGAGAATTCATTGGGTCAAACCAGTCGCGGCCTTTCTGCCATACCCTCCCTGTCGGTCCGCCGCACCCTGGCCCGCACTGCGTTGCCGGCCGTACCCCATCACACCAACCACAGCAGTAACTCTCATCAGGAACTATTGGCACGTCCCAGAATTCGGCTCCAAACAATGTCGCAGAACTGTTGGCACTCGGGGAGAAACCTGTTAGCTTCTGCCAATGCCGATTCCACAGGGACGGCGCGAGACAACAAAGCGAGGATTCCCAGTCCGTCGCGAGCCCACGGAACCCCACCACGCCGTGACGAGCTCCCGCCACTGATATCCCCGTAGGTAGACAAACGCGGCGTAAGACGGGCGCCCTTAATTCCACAGCTTGTGGATAACTTTGTGGACAGTTCGTTCGTTGCTCGTTCTATTGGCCGACCCCGGGGCCGGCCACGAGGGGGTGTGGCTCGGTGGCAGCTGACCTCGACCCCCCATTCGTCACCATCTGGAACACCGTGGTCGCCGAACTCAACGGTGACGGTAACCCCGGCAACGGAGTTTTGACCCCCCAGCAACGGGCCTGGCTCAAATTGGTCCGGCCCTTGGTTATCACCGAGGGTTTCGCACTGCTCTCGGTGCCCACCCAGTTCGTCCAAAACGAGATCGAGCGGCATCTGCGCGAACCGATCGTCACCGCCCTCAGCAAGCAGCTCGGTCAACGCGTCGAACTAGGGGTCCGGGTCGCCGACCCCGAGCCGGGCGAGGACACACACCACCAGTTCCGGGAACCACCCCCATCCCCCGACGTCGAAGACGAAGACGAAGACGAGGCGGCCAGGGCGAGCGCCGCGGAGAGCTGGCCTACCCATTTCTCCCGACCGGCCGGGGGTACCGCTGCCGACGGTGACACCGCGATCAACTTAAACCGCCGCTACACCTTTGACACCTTCGTCATCGGCGCGTCCAACCGCTTCGCGCACGCGGCGTCGCTGGCCATCGCCGAAGCTCCGGCCCGCGCCTACAATCCGCTCTTCATCTGGGGCGAATCCGGACTCGGCAAGACCCACCTTCTGCACGCCGCCGGGAACTACGCCCAGCGACTGTTTCCCGGAATGCGGGTCAAATACGTCTCGACCGAGGAATTCACCAACGATTTCATCAACTCGCTGCGCGACGACCGGCGGGCCTCGTTCAAACGCACCTATCGCGACATTGACGTCCTCCTCGTCGACGACATTCAGTTCATCGAGGGCAAGGACGGCATTCAGGAGGAGTTCTTTCACACCTTCAACACGTTGCACAATGCGAACAAGCAGATCGTGATCTCCTCCGATCGGCCGCCCAAACAACTGGCCACCCTCGAGGACCGGCTGCGGACCCGGTTCGAATGGGGGCTTATCACCGACGTCCAGCCGCCCGAACTCGAGACTCGAATTGCAATCCTGCGCAAGAAGGCTCAGATGGATCGGCTCGACGTACCCGACGACGTGCTGGAGTTGATCGCCAGCCGGATCGAACGCAACATCCGCGAACTCGAGGGCGCGTTGATCCGGGTCACCGCGTTCGCCTCACTCAACAAGACCGCCATCGACAAGTCACTGGCCGAAATCGTTCTCCGCGATCTGATCTCGGACTCGTCCACCATGCAGATCAGCGCTGCCGCCATCATGGCGGCGACGGCCGAGTACTTCGAGACGAGCATCGAGGAACTGCGCGGGCCTGGCAAGACCCGCGCGCTGGCCCAGTCCCGTCAGATCGCAATGTATCTGTGCCGCGAGCTTACCGACCTGTCACTACCCAAGATCGGCCAGGCGTTCGGTCGCGACCACACCACGGTGATGTACGCGGAGAAGAAGATTCGCGCCGAAATGGCCGAACGCCATGAGGTCTTCGACCACGTCAAAGAACTCACCACCAGGATTCGGCAACGCGCCAAGCGCTGACAATCCTCCTGACGGCTGACGGGGTATGCCGGTCGCGGCAGATCCAGCGTTCGGCGGTCTTCGAAATCCGAAAAAAACTTCTGTCCCAGATGTCTCACCCGTATCGACGTGCGGCTGTGCACCGGCCTGTGGAGAACCCTGTGATCAAGCGCTGGCCGATCCGCGCATTGGTCCCCAGCCACGCCTCAATCCCCAACCTTTCCGCAGCCCCCCCGGCACTGTCCACAACCTGCCAACATCACCAAACACCGGCTATACAGCGCCGACACCACGTTGTCCCCAATCTGCACAGGCCCTATTACTACTACTCAAAGTTATTCAAGGTTCATCTCTAGAAGAAGCCAGCTGGGGAAATCCGCTCGCTGCTCGGCCGCACAGCGGTTTCCCATCGATATGTCAGCCCTCAGGATTAGCTTTCAAGTTCGGCCCGAAAGCTCTACGGTGGTTCATCGACAGCCGATTCGGTAGTCGTCGGATGCCCTGGCCGGGCGGCGTGCGACACCGGTAAACCGCTGATTACGCTTTGTCGGGGTGTGCATCGAAGGGACGCAATGAACGTGGCGACGCCAGGTCTCGCGGATTTGAAGTTTCGGTTGACCCGCGAAGACTTCGCCGATGCGGTCGCCTGGGTTGCGCGTAACTTGCCCTCGAGGCCGACCGTGCCCGTGCTGGCGGGTGTGCTGCTCTCCGGATCAGATGATGGACTGACCGTATCTGGTTTCGACTACGAAGTTTCGGCGGAGGTTCAGATTCCGGCGCAAATCGCCTCTCCCGGAAGTGCTTTGGTATCGGGCCGCCTCCTCTCCGATATCGTGCGATCGCTGCCGGCCAAACCGGTTGACGTCGGTGTCGAAGGTACCCGGGTGTCGTTGACCTGCGGTAGCGCCCGCTTTTCGCTGCCGACCATGGCGGTCGAGGATTATCCGACGTTGCCAACGCTGCCCGATGAGACAGGCGTGGTCTCCGCTGAGCTGTTCGCCGAGGCCATTGGGCAGGTTGCCGTTGCCGCCGGCCGTGACGACACCCTGCCCATGCTGACGGGTATCCGTGTCGAGATCAACGGTGACAAGGTGGTTTTGGCGGCCACTGACCGGTTCCGGCTCGCGGTGCGAGAGTTGACGTGGTCGCCTTCTTCGGCTGGTCTGGAAGCCGCCGTCCTGGTTCCGGCCAAGACGCTGGCCGAAGCGGCCAAGGCGGGCACCGACGGCAACGAAGTACATCTATCGCTAGGAGCGGGGCCATCGGTTGGCGCGGAGGGTCTGCTGGGAATCCGCAGTAAGGGCAAGAGCGGCACGACGCGGCTGTTGGACGCCGAATTTCCGAAATTCCGCCAACTCCTTCCCAGTGAGCACACGGCTACGGCCACCATCGGTGTCGCGGAACTGACCGAGGCGATCAAGAGAGTCGCACTGGTCGCCGATCGCGGGGCCCAGGTCCGGATGGAATTCGCGGATGACGTGTTGCGATTGTCCGCCGGCGCGGACGATGTTGGCCGGGCGGAGGAAGATCTACCGGTGGTGTTCTCCGGGGATCCGTTGACCATTGCCTTCAATCCGACCTATCTGACGGACGGTCTAGGGTCGCTGCATTCAGAGCGGGTGACGTTCGGCTTTACAACGCCGAGCCGCCCGGCCGTGTTGCGTCCGGCGGGCGAAGCGGATGGAGCTGTTTCGGGAACCGGACCGTTTCCCGCAGCACACACCGACTACGTCTATCTGCTGATGCCGGTGCGCCTTCCCGGCTAATCGGCTCGACACGAGAGGGGACGCTCCGATGCAGCTGGGTCTTGTCGGTCTGGGCAAGATGGGGTTCAACATGCGTGCCCGTCTACGGGAGGCAGGACATGAGGTCGTTGGATACGACCCGAGGCCGGAGGTTTCCGACGTCGGATCGTTGGGTGACCTGGCTGCGAAGTTGACTGTGCCCCGGTTGGTATGGGTCATGGTTCCGTCCGGAACCGTTACCGAACAAACGATTTCGGCTTTGGCCGACGTGCTGGAAGCCGGAGACTTGGTGATCGACGGCGGAAACTCACGTTACACCGAAGACGGTCCACACGCGAAACGCTTGGGGGAAAAGGGAATCGGCTTCATCGATGCCGGCGTATCCGGAGGTATCTGGGGTCTGACCGAAGGCTATGGACTGATGGTGGGCGGCAGCGACCTCGATGTGGCGCGGGCGATGCCGATCTTCGAGTCGTTGCGGCCTGCGGGTCCGCTGGAAGACGGTTTCGTCCATGTTGGACCGGTGGGAGCGGGGCACTTCGCCAAGATGGTGCACAACGGTGTCGAATACGCGCTGATGACCGCCTACGCGGAGGGCTACGAGATGCTGGCCGCCGAGCAGTTGGTCAGGGATCCGCAAGCGGTCTACCAAGCCTGGACGAACGGTACGGTGGTGCGGTCCTGGCTGCAGCAGCTGCTCGCGAAGGCACTCAAGGAAGACCCGGCGCTGGCCGAAATCAGCGGGTACACCGAGGATTCCGGTGAAGGTAGGTGGACGGTCGAGGAGGCGATCAGGTTGCGCGTTCCGGTGCCCAGTATCGCAGCCGCGTTATTTGCGCGGTTCCTGTCCCGCCAGGATGATTCACCGACTATGAAAGCCGTGGCCGCGTTGCGCAACCAGTTCGGGGGACATGCGGTGAAGCGAGTGAGCGAGTCCGGGTGACCGGGGCGCATCGGTGTATGTACGTCATCTTGCGCTGACCGACTACCGGTCGTGGCAGCGGGTGGAACTAGATCTGGGCCCCGGCGGTACGGTGTTCGTTGGTCCGAACGGCTACGGAAAGACGAATCTGCTTGAAGCGCTGTGGTATTCGGCAACTTTGGGCTCACACCGGGTCGGCACCGATACGCCGCTTATCCGTACAGGTGCCGAGCGCGCCGTGATATCCACCATCGTCGTCAACGACGATCGCGAACTGGCTATTGACCTGGATATCACCCCGGGGCGGGCCAACAAGGCGAGATTGAACCGATCCCCGGCGCGATCGGCGCGAGACATCCTCGGTGCGTTCCGCGCAGTCTTGTTCGCACCCGAAGACCTTTCATTGGTCCGCGGTGATCCGGGCGAGCGCCGGCGCTACCTCGATGAATTGGCGACCAGCCGTCGCCCCCGCGTCGCGGGGGTTCGTGCCGATTACGAAAAGGTGGTCCGGCAACGCACCGCACTGCTCAAGACCGCGTCCGCCGGACGTCACCGAATCGACTCCAGTATCGTTGAGACGCTCGATGTTTGGGATGGATACCTCGCCGCTCACGGTGCGCAATTGATCGCAGCGAGGGTGGCGCTGGTGGACGAGCTGGCGCCGGAGGTGGAGAAGGCCTACCAGTTGCTGGCTCCCGCCTCACGTCCGGCCGCCATCTGCTATCGAAGCGCCCTTGAAGACGTGCAAGGACAGGCGGCGGATGGCGTCGTGGACGTGGCCGGGTACGAAACGGCCTTGCTGGAAGCGCTCAGGCAGGGCCGCCCCCGCGAACTCGAGCGTGGCCAATGTCTGGTCGGGCCGCACCGCGACGACTTGGAGCTGCGGCTGGGCGACCAAGTCGCGAAAGGTTTTGCCAGCCACGGTGAATCGTGGTCGGTGGCGTTGGCGCTCCGGTTGGGGGCGTACGAGCTGCTGCGTGCCGAGGGAGGAGATCCGGTGCTATTGCTCGACGACGTGTTTGCCGAGTTGGACACGACCCGTCGCAGGGCGCTCGCCGCTGTAGCGGCTCGCGCCGAACAGGTTCTGGTGAGCGCGGCGGTACCCGACGATATTCCGACGGAGCAGGAACTGCGCCGGATCGCGATCGGGATGCGCGAAGGTGAGGACGGGCGTGTCTCGGTGGTGCAGTCGTGAATGACGATAGGCCCGAGCACTCCGAATCGGCCACACAGCCGGCCGAGCCGCCGGCCGGCCTGACCGGACTGCCGGGAATGGATCTGGTGAGACGCACCCTCGATGAGGCGCGCGGCGCCGCGCGGCTACGCGGGATCGACGTCGGGCGCGGGCGCATCTCCCCCGGAATCCGTCGGGGCGCCGGTACCGGCCGACGGCGATGGTCCGGCCCGGGGCCCGACGCACGGGACCCGCAACTCCTCGGAGCGGCCACCGGCGATCTGGCGCGCAACCGCGGATGGTCGGGCCGGGTCGCCGAAGGAACGGTCTTCGGGAGATGGCGTGCGGTGGTCGGCGACCAGATCGCCGCCCACGCCAGACCGACATCGCTGCGCGAAGGGGTGCTGACCGTATCGGCCGAGTCGACGGCCTGGGCCACGCAGCTGCGAATGGTGCAGGCGCAGCTGCTGGCCAAGATCGCGGCCGCGGTCGGAGACGGGGTGGTGCGGTCGGTGAAGATTGTCGGCCCGGCTGGCCCGACGTGGCGCAAGGGACCGTATCGTGTGCCGGGCCGGGGGCCCCGGGATACCTACGGCTAGGTCCTCCCCTACCACGGCCTGAGAGGGCCGACAAGCATCGGCCCTCCTCTCTCGAGCGTCCGCACCGGGCGCTCTTCAAGATATTCCGCAGGCGGCGCAAATAGGTGCGCGGAAACGCCGCCTGTGAGTGGGTGCTGACGGTACCTGACGGTAGACTTCAGAGGACATTCGCGAGGGACCGCAGTTCCTCGGCAACCGATCCCGGCGAAACATCCGAAAACCTAGGAGACGCGTTCGACGTGGCTGCCCAGAAGAAGAACGCTTCGAAGGCCTATGGCGCATCCGCAATCACCATCCTGGAGGGTTTGGAGGCCGTCCGGAAACGTCCGGGCATGTACATCGGTTCCACCGGTGAGCGCGGTTTGCACCACCTGGTGTGGGAGGTGGTGGACAACGCAATCGACGAGGCGATGGCCGGCTACGCGACCAGGGTCGAAGTCGCCATCCTCGCCGACGGCAGTGTCCAGGTCACCGACGACGGCCGCGGCATCCCGGTGGAGAAGCACGCCAGCGGGCCCCCGACCATCGATGTCGTTATGACCCAATTGCACGCCGGAGGCAAGTTTGGCGGCGAGCAGAGCGGCTACAACGTCAGCGGCGGCCTACACGGCGTGGGTGTGTCCGTGGTCAATGCGCTGTCGACCCGGCTGGAAGCGACGGTTCTGCGGGACGGATACGAGTGGTTCCAGTACTACGATCGCTCTGTTCCGGGAACCCTCAAGCAAGTAGCCCCGTCGAAGAAAACCGGTACCACAATCCGGTTCTGGGCGGATCCCGATATTTTCGAGACCACCGAATACGACTTCGAGACCGTCGCGCGTCGGCTCCAGGAGATGGCATTCCTCAACAAGGGGCTCACCATCGACCTCACCGATGAGCGGGTCACCGCCGAGGAGGTGGTTGACGACGTCGTGAGCGACACCGCGGAGGCACCCAAGTCCGCCGACGAGAAGGCGGCCGAAGCGGCGGGGCCGCACAAGGTCAAGCACCGCGTCTTCCACTACCCCGGTGGCCTGGTCGACTATGTCAAGCACATCAACCGCACCAAAACGGCCATCCAGCAGAGCATCATCGCCTTCGACGGCAAAGGTCCCGGCCACGAGGTCGAGATCGCGATGCAGTGGAACGCCGGCTATTCCGAATCGGTGCACACCTTCGCCAACACGATCAACACCCACGAAGGTGGCACCCATGAGGAGGGTTTCCGCGCAGCCTTGACGAGCGTGGTGAACAAGTACGCGAAGGACCGCAAGCTCCTCAAGGACAAGGACCCTAACCTCACCGGCGACGACATCCGGGAGGGGCTGGCCGCGGTGATCTCGGTGAAGGTCAGCGACCCGCAGTTCGAGGGTCAGACCAAGACCAAACTCGGCAACACCGAGGTCAAGTCCTTCGTACAGAAGATCTGCAACGAGCAGTTGTCGCACTGGTTCGAGTCCAACCCGGCCGAGGCCAAGACCGTTGTCAATAAGGCGGTGTCGTCTGCGCAGGCCCGCCTGGCTGCTCGCAAGGCGCGAGAGTTGGTGCGCCGCAAGAGTGCAACCGACATCGGGGGCCTTCCGGGCAAGCTCGCCGACTGCCGATCCACCGATCCGAGAAAATCGGAACTGTATGTGGTGGAGGGCGATTCGGCCGGCGGTTCGGCGAAGAGCGGTCGAGATTCCATGTTCCAGGCGATTCTTCCGCTGCGCGGAAAGATCATCAATGTCGAGAAGGCGCGTATCGACCGCGTGCTCAAGAACACTGAGGTCCAAGCCATCATCACCGCCCTCGGTACCGGAATTCACGATGAGTTCGACATCGCGAAGCTGCGCTATCACAAAATCGTCCTGATGGCCGATGCTGACGTCGACGGGCAGCACATCTCGACTCTGTTGCTGACGTTGTTGTTCCGGTTCATGAAACCCCTCATCGAGAACGGCCACGTCTTTCTGGCACAGCCGCCGCTGTACAAGCTGAAGTGGCAGCGTTCCGATCCGGAATTCGCATACTCCGACCGGGAGCGCGACGGTCTGCTGGAAACGGGCCGGGCAGCGGGCAAGAAGATCAACGCCGAGGACGGCATCCAGCGCTACAAGGGTCTGGGCGAGATGGATGCCAAAGAACTATGGGAGACCACCATGGATCCGTCGGTCCGGGTGCTTCGGCAGATCACCCTGGACGACGCGGCCGCCGCCGACGAGCTCTTCTCCATCCTGATGGGCGAGGACGTGGAGGCAAGACGCAGTTTCATCACCCGGAACGCCAAAGACGTCCGGTTCCTGGATGTTTAGCTCCTAGAGAAGGAACCTCATGACTGACACGACGTTGCCGCCAGGCGACGAGGCCGGCGACCGCATCGAACCGGTCGACATCCAGCAGGAGATGCAGCGCAGCTACATCGATTACGCGATGAGCGTGATCGTGGGCCGCGCGCTGCCGGAAGTGCGCGATGGCCTCAAGCCGGTGCACCGCAGGGTGCTCTATGCCATGTTCGACTCCGGGTTCCGGCCGGACCGTGGCCATGCGAAGTCGGCGCGCTCGGTCGCCGAGACGATGGGCAACTATCACCCGCACGGGGATTCGTCGATCTACGACACCCTGGTGCGGATGGCTCAGCCGTGGTCGCTGCGTTATCCGCTGGTGGACGGCCAGGGCAACTTCGGTTCGCCCGGAAACGATCCGCCGGCCGCGATGAGGTACTGCCTCACCGCAGATGCTCGCGTGAGGCTACCGTTTGGGCAGTCGGTCCGGATCGGTGATGTAGTTCCCGATGCTCGATCGAATTCGGACAACGACATCGAGCTGAAAGTCTTAGACCGACATGGCGACCCGGCACTCGCCGACAAGCTGTTCCATTCGGGTGAGCACCAAACCTGCACCGTCACGACGGCTGAGGGCTATGAGGTAACGGGAACGACGAACCACCCCCTGCTGTGTCTCGTCGACGTCGGCGGCGTCCCCACACTCCTTTGGAAGCTGATAGAAGAGATCCGTCCCGACGATCGGGTTGCGCTGCAACGCACGCCTCCCGTCGAGTTCGGTCCCGCGGACTGGCACGACGTCATGGAGGCGCTCCTTCTGGGAGCGTTCATCAGCGAGGGCTTCGTTTCGGAAGATCGAGCAGGGTTCAACAACCTTGACCCGGAGTATTTCAATATGGTGGTCGCCGCCTACGATGCGGTGATCGGAGGACCGCGATACCTCTCGTCTCGCGCGATCGCGTCAGGCTCCACGCTTCATGAACTTGACGTCTACAACCTCGGAGCGTTGAGGGCGAGCCGACTGCATCTGCTGACTGGCCAACGCTCGGCGGCTAAGGCTGTTCCAGAGTGGATGTGGAGTTCTACATCCACGGTCAAGCGCGCGTTTCTGCAGGCGCTTTTTGAGGGTGATGGCTCTTGTTCGGCGCTCCCACATAACACAGTCCAGGTCTCGTACTCGACCCGCAGCGTCCAATTGGCCAAAGATGTCCAGCAGATGATGCTGGAGTTCGGGGTCGTGTCACGCAGGTATGTGCACGCCACGGGCGAGCACAAGGTTGTCCTGACGAACCGGGCACATGCCGAATTGTTCGCGACCCGTATCGGATTCGGTGGCCGCAAGCAGGAGAAGTTGGTCCGACTGCTAGCCGATCTTCCCGAACAGGCGGCGGGCCTCGACGCGGATCATGTTCCAGGACTAGCGGCCTTCATTCGAAGGCACAGCGGTGGTCGATGGGTGGATAAGGAGTGGTTGGCTAAGCACAACGTCGACAGGATGTCACGCTGGCAACGGGACGGCGCAGAGATCCGACGCCGTATTGCCGATCCCGATGTTCGTGCGATAGCAACAGAACTCACCGACGGTCGTTTCTACTACGCCAGAGTGGCCTCGGTTGTCGACGCCGGCGTGCAGCCGGTGTTCAGCCTGCGGGTCGATACTGATGACCACTCGTTCATCGCCAACGGTTTCGTCAGCCATAACACCGAGGCCCGGCTCACGCCACTGGCCATGGAAATGCTCCGTGAAATCGATGAGGAGACAGTCGATTTCATCCCGAATTATGACGGCCGGGTACAGGAGCCGACCGTTCTGCCGAGCCGCTTTCCGAATCTGCTGGCCAACGGATCCGGCGGCATCGCCGTCGGTATGGCTACCAACATCCCGCCGCACAACCTGGGCGAACTTGCCGAGGCGGTCTACTGGTGTCTGGAGAACCACGAAGCCGACGAGGAAGAGACCCTGGCCGCGGTGTGTGGGCGCGTCAAGGGACCGGACTTCCCCACCCACGGATTGATCGTTGGCTCGCAAGGCATTACCGATGCCTACACGACCGGCCGGGGTTCCATCCGGATGCGAGGGGTGGTGGAGATCGAGGAGGACTCGCGCGGCCGAACGGCGATCGTCATCACCGAGTTGCCCTACCAGGTCAATCACGACAACTTCATCACCTCGATCGCCGAGCAGGTCCGGGACGGAAAGATGGCCGGCATCTCCAACATCGAGGATCAGAGCAGCGACCGCGTGGGGTTGCGCATCGTGGTGGAGATCAAGCGCGATGCGGTTGCCAAGGTGGTGCTGAACAACCTTTACAAACACACCCAGCTGCAGACCAGCTTCGGGGCCAACATGCTGTCGATCGTCGACGGGGTGCCGCGTACGTTGCGCCTGGACCAGATGATCCGGCACTATGTCGCCCACCAACTCGACGTCATCGTCCGCCGTACCACCTACCGGTTGCGCAAAGCCAACGAGCGGGCCCACATCCTGCGCGGCCTGGTCAAGGCGCTCGATGCGCTGGACGAGGTGATCGCGCTGATCCGGGCATCGGAAACGGTCGACGTCGCGCGTACCGGCCTGATCGAGCTACTGGACATCGACGAAATCCAGGCCCAGGCGATCCTGGATATGCAGTTGCGCCGGCTCGCTGCGCTCGAGCGGCAACGGATCGTGGACGATCTGGCCAAGATCGAGGCCGAAATCGCGGACCTCGAAGACATCCTGGCCAAGCCGGAGCGGCAGCGCGCGATCGTGCGCGACGAGCTCAAGGAGATCGTCGAAAAGCACGGCGACGCCCGGCGCACCCGGATCATTCCGGCCGACGGCGACGTCTCCGACGAGGACCTGATCGCACGCGAAGAGGTCGTGGTGACGATCACCGAGACCGGCTACGCCAAACGAACGAAGTCCGATTTGTACCGCAGCCAGAAGCGTGGCGGAAAAGGGGTCCAGGGCGCTGGGCTCAAGCAGGACGACATCGTCAACCACTTCTTCGTGTGCTCGACTCACGACTGGATTCTGTTCTTCACCACCCAGGGACGGGTTTACCGGGCGAAGGCCTACGATCTGCCCGAGGCGTCCCGCACGGCACGCGGCCAACACGTCGCGAACCTGTTGGCGTTCCAGCCCGAGGAGCGCATCGCCCAGGTAATCCAGATCAAGAGCTATGAGGATGCGCCGTATCTGGTGCTCGCCACCCGCAATGGTCTGGTTAAAAAGTCCAAGTTGGTGGACTTCGACTCGAACCGGTCGGGCGGCATCGTGGCGATCAACCTGCGTGAGGGCGATGAACTGGTCGGCGCGGTGCTGTGCTCGGCGGACAACGACCTGCTGCTGGTGTCGTCGAAGGGACAGTCGATCCGATTCTCGGCCACCGACGAGGCACTGCGGCCAATGGGCCGTGCCACATCGGGTGTGCAGGGTATGCGATTCAACGAGGAAGACGCGCTGCTGTCGCTCAACGTGGTGAGGGAGGGAACGTATCTGCTGGTCGCGACCTCTGGTGGGTATGCCAAGCGGACAGCGATCGAGGAGTATTCGGTCCAGGGCCGAGGCGGAAAAGGCATCCTCACCATTCAGTACGACAGGCGGCGTGGCACCCTGGTAGGCGCGTTGATCGTCGACGACGAGACCGAGTTGTACGCCATCACGTCCGGGGGCGGCGTGATCCGCACCGCGGCACGTCAGGTGCGCAAAGCCGGACGGCAGACCAAGGGGGTTCGCTTGATGAACCTCGGTGAGGGCGACACACTGATTGCCGTTGCGCGCAACGCCGAAGAGGATGATGCCGCAGACGGGTCGGACGACTCGTAATGCCACGCCGACTGCCGCGGGCAGCAGGCACTGAGTTAAGGAACCCCAAGTGAGCCCATCGAACGAGTCGGGACACCCGCCGCGGGCGGGTGACGGGGCCGGTGCGCCCGATGGCTCTCCCGATACTGCGCGTACTGGATCTGAGAGCAAGCCGGGAAGCCCCGCCCCGCGTGGCGCGGGCGCGCCGGCCGGCCCGGCCCGGTCCCACGCAGCCGAGCACGGCGAGATCCCCCCGTGGCAACGGGGCCCGGCATCTCGCGCCAGGACTCAGCAGCAGACGCCGGATACCCCGCCTCCCGCCGACCGCGGTGCGGCAGCCGGACTCGACGCCCGGCTGAACCGATTCATCGCCGGAGCCCCGGCGTCCGCGGCGTCGCCGGAGGCGGTCTCCGCCCCCCGGGCCGAACGCACCGAGGGGGCACGCACTGAGGTGGCCCGCGCCGAAGTGCCCCGGGCCGCCGAGGTGACCCGCATCGAGGCCCCCCGTGCCGACGGTAACGCCGCTGCGTACCGCAGCGAGCTGCCGGATTTGTCCGACGCGCCGCCCCGGCCGGTGCCGCCCCGTCAGCCTGATCGGCCGATCCCTGAACCGGCCGCGAAACCACCGGCGCCGGGGCCAGCACCGGGCCGCGGCGTGCAGGTGGGCGTGCGGCAGCACAAGGGTCCGGTGCGGGCAAGCATGCAGATCCGCCGGATAGACCCCTGGAGCGCGCTGAAGGTGTCGTCGGTGCTGTCGGTGGCGCTGTTCTTCGTCTGGATGATCGCGGTCGCCTTCCTGTATCTCGTCCTCGGCGGTATGGGTGTGTGGAGCAAGCTCAACAGCAATGTCGGTGACCTACTGACCAGCGCCAGCGGAAGCGCCGGCGGCGAACTCGTTTCCAGCGGGACGATCTTCGGCGGGGCCGCGTTGATCGGCTTGGTGAATATCGTGCTGCTGACCGCCGCCGCTACGATCGGAACGTTCATCTACAACTTGACGACCGATCTGGTCGGCGGCGTCGAGGTCACCCTGGCAGACCGCGACTGAGGTTGCCGACTTCGGGTTTGGGCCGGGGTTGCTACGTGCGGTAATCTCGGCGCTCGGTCCCGCAGTCGGGTCCGCCGATTTCGGGTGAGATAACGGGGCTATAGCTCAGGCGGTTAGAGCGCTTCGCTGATAACGAAGAGGTCGGAGGTTCGAGTCCTCCTAGCCCCACGGAAGGGTGCAGGTCGATGACAAGGGTGCTGATGGTGGGCGCCGCGATCGCAGCGGCCGTCGCGCTGGTGTGGTGGCGGACCCGGCACGGCGCCGAGGTGTGGCACACCGTCGCCGACCCGCGCTCCTGATCGGGACCAGGGGCCTTAGCTCAGTTGGTAGAGCGCTGCCTTTGCAAGGCAGATGTCAGGAGTTCGAATCTCCTAGGCTCCACAAGAAAATAGCGGCTCTTTACTGGACGCGAACTTGAACGGGGATTCGGACGGGCTTGCCCGCGCCGTCGACACTGACGATGAATGCGACCTCGCCGGGCTTGACATTGGCCAGCATCATCGGTGACACCCAGCACCCGCTGCCTTCGGCCGGCTGGTCGAAGACGATGGTGTCCTCGACGACTAGCTGCTTGTTGCCGTCGGCGTCGATGAATTCGATGGTGAGCCGGTGGGGCTTCTGGTGGTCGCTGGGACCCGTCCGAACCAGGGTGACCAGGTCCACCCGGCCTGTTCGAGCGTTTGCAAGGCCACCCATGACCGGCGGCGGAACGTACATGGTCCCCAGAATTCCGCCCTGGACGTTCAGTCTGCCGTCGACGAATTCGGCCTTCACGGCCAGGAAGGCATCGGTGAGAAGCATTGGTTCCCCTTCGGCATGGATCGGGTTGTCGGCATGGCTCGGTCGCTGGTTGGGCGCCGAAATCGGGGTCGCGCGAGACCAGACTCCCGCCGCCGGGAACGATACCCCGCGCCCGGAGTGGTCCGATCGCTATGGCCGGGGAGTTACCTCGACGCTCGGAGGCAGGGGCGACGGCTCGGGCTGTGCGGAGCGTCGGATTATCGCGAACGCCGCCGCTCCCCCGGCCAGTATTGCGAGCCCGACCCCGGCGAGCAGCAGTGGGCGGCGACGACGGCCGTGTGACCGGCGCGCCTTCTGCAGCGCTTCGGGCAGGTTCGCCGCCACTTCCTGGGCCGCCGAAATCTCGGCCGCGATAGCGTCCTGAGCCTTGGCGAGGTCGGTCTTCAGTTGGCGGGTGACCTGACCGCGGTGGTACCGGTCTGCGACCCAGGCCGCCGACGAGCGCGCCGACTCCAGCCCCACGCCGGCAGCCCCCCTCGTGAGGTCGACCGGGCCGATTGCCGTGTACTTCAGGCCACGGCCGAGCCGTTGGCTCGGGGTCAGCCGGTCCGCGGTCTTGGAGCTCATGTGCCACCTCGTTTCGTACATGCGGGAGTCGCTCCCCCAGCCTGCCACCTAACCCGAGCGCAAGGTGCCCGGTTGGTGATCAGACCGGGCGTGGCACACTGACTTCCCGTGACGAGCCCCATTCAGACAGCAACCGCCACCCTGCACACCAATCGTGGCGACATCAAGATCGCCCTCTTCGGAAACCACGCCCCCAAGACGGTGTCGAATTTCGTTGGGCTGGCCCAGGGGACCAAGGATTACAGCACCGAGAACGCCTCGGGCGGATCCTCGGGCCCGTTTTACGACGGGGCGGTGTTCCATCGTGTGATCGAGGGCTTCATGCTCCAGGGTGGCGACCCGACGGGTACCGGACGCGGCGGGCCGGGGTACCGGTTCGCCGACGAATTCCATCCCGAGCTGCAGTTCGACAAGCCCTACCTGCTGGCGATGGCCAACGCCGGGCCCGGAACGAACGGCTCCCAGTTCTTCATCACGGTCGGCAAGACACCGCATCTGAACCGCAAACACACCATCTTCGGCGAGGTCGTCGACCCCGCGTCACAGAAGGTGGTGGACGCCATTGCAACGACGGCCACCGATCGCAGTGACCGTCCGCTCGAGGCCGTGGTGATCGAGTCGATCACCATCTCCTGAACCGCGCACCGACCGCGTGGGACGGGCGGGCGTGTTCATGACCCGGGCGCGAACCCGGCGTCGGTCAGCGCGTCGAGTACCTGCAACGGATCCTGGCCCAGGTCCCACCGACTGAGCACCAACAAGGCACCGTCGGTGGTGTCGATCTCCAGCAACCGCACCTTGCGGCCGATCCGCCGGAATTCGGTGATCCGGACGAGCTTGATGTCGGCGTGCCCCAGTCGACGGCTGCGCCACCACCCGCGGAACTCCAACGACCCGTCGACGATTGCCAGCTTCGGACGTGCGCGCCAGGACATCGACGCGAACACCAGCAGACCGATGGCGGCGAGGCCGACCAAAATCCGCCCGGGCGGATCTGTGACCAGGAGCACTGCTCCTGCGGCCATGATGGCGCCGAGCATCCCGGCGGCCACGATGCCCGCGGGCGGCGGCCCCCATTGGGTTTGCTGGACGGACAATCCACACCTCCTACCGCGGCGAATGCGGCTTATCCACAAGAGCTATCCCCAATGGGGATGAATCACATCGATGTGATCCGGTAACGAACAGGTTGCGGGCAGGAAAACTCCGGGAGGCGGGCTGCAGATCGGTCTCCCAGGTGCGGGTCACCGCCAGCGCATCGTGAGCAGCAGTCCGGCGATCATGAAGGCGAAGGCGATGGCGTAGTTCCACACGGTGAGGTCGGCCATCCATTGCAGGAAGCCCGGTACATCGGGGCCGCTGCCGGCCAACTGGAATACGATCAGCCATGTCAAGCCGACGAGCATCAGACTGACGAACAACACAACGAACCAGGTGCCCGACTGCCCGGCCTTTACCTTGACCGGAGTCCGGCTCACCGGATTCATGGTGAAGTCGTTCTTCTTGCGGACCTTGGACTTGGGCATGCGTACCTTCAGGATCGGCGTCGCGAATGCGACGATGGTATTGCAGAAAGCGTAACTCAGCCCTCTCTGCCGGCCTGCCAGGAGACGGAAACGATGAAAGACCGCAACGCGGCCCCGCGGGCTCGATCTGTGTGGCGCTTCGGGGTCCCGATTGTATGTGTCGCCGCCGGGCTACTGCTGGGGGCGACACATGGCGTGTCGGGGGGCGGCGAGATCCGCCGCAGCGACGCGCCGCGACTGGTCGATCTGGTCCGCGAGGCCCGGCAGTCCGTCGACCGATTGACGGCTCAGCGCGACGCGGCGATCAACGAGATCGACAACCATCATGGTGGGTCGCCCGCGACCGAGGAAGCACTGGCCGCGATGACGCGGCGTGCCGACGTGATGGCCGGGCAAGCGGGGCTGACCCCGATGCGGGGCCCGGGGCTCGTCGTTACTCTCAGCGACGCCCAACGCGACGCCCAGGGCCGATTCCCCCGGGACGCCTCCCCAGACGACCTGGTCGTGCATCAGCAGGACATCCAGGCGGTGCTCAACGCGTTGTGGAGCGCTGGCGCCGAGGGCATTCAGATGCAGGACCAACGCATCATCGAGACTTCGGCGCCCCGTTGCGTGGGAAATACGCTGCTGCTCAATGGCCGCACCTACAGCCCGCCCTACGTGATCTCGGCGATCGGGGACGCGGCGGCGATGCAGCAGGCGCTGTCGGAATCCCCGATGGTGACGCTCTACAAGCGGTACGCGGCGAGGTTCGGACTGGGCTACACCGAAGAACCGGGCGAGGTCGAGCTGGTCGGATACGAGCAGTCGGTTCGGATGGAGTTCGCCCAACCCGTTGGGCCGCTGGGCTACTGAGCTCCGCAGGTCGGGGGCGGCCGCTTGAGCTGCACCGGCGGTGCGGATTGGCCGCGGGTACCCTGTCCGGATGCGAGTCTTGGTTCTCGACAACTACGACAGCTTCGTGTTCAATCTCGTCCAGTACCTTGGTCAGCTCGGTGTGGACGCTACGGTGTGGCGGAACGACGACGCACGACTGGCCAGTGAAGCCGACGTCGCTCGTGTGGCAGCCGAATTCGACGGTGTGCTCCTCAGTCCCGGCCCGGGTACCCCCGAACGTGCCGGGGCGTGCATCCCGTTGGTTCATGCGTGCGCAGCGGCACGGACGCCACTGTTGGGCGTGTGCCTGGGACACCAGGCGATCGGGGTGGCGTTCGGGGGCACCGTCGACCGGGCGCCAGAGCTGCTGCACGGGAAGACAAGTACTGTCTACCATTCGAATACCGGTGTGCTGAAAGGTCTTCCGAATCCTTTCGTCGCGACTCGGTACCACTCGTTGACCATCCTGCCCCAGACGGTACCCGCTGAGCTCGAGGTAATCGCCCGTGCTGACAACCGGGGCGAGCGAAGCGACGGGGAATGCAACCGGGGCGACGGTGTCATCATGGCGGTGAGGCACGTCGAACTGCCCATCCACGGTGTGCAGTTTCATCCCGAATCGATCCTTACCGAAGGAGGTCACCGGATGCTGGCCAATTGGCTGGCCTGTTGCGGGATGGCACCGCCGGAGGAGCTCGTCCGCACGCTGGAGGACGAGGTCGCCGCTGCGGTGCGGGCCGCTACGACGCGAAGTTCAGCGTGATCCTGGCCCCGAAGTTCACGGCGGAACCGGCCGGCGGACTCTGAGTCACCACCGCGTTGGTCCGCTGGCCGCTGTTCTGCACGTCGCCGCCCTTATCCAGAATGCCGGTCCAGCCAAGGGCGCGAAGACGGGGCTCGGCATCGGTCCAAAACATCCCGGTCAGGTCCGGCATCACGAACTGGTTGCCCCGCGACACCTGGATCTGGATCACCGTGTCCTGCGGAACCGTTTGGGCGGCAGCGGGTTCGGTGCCGATTACCTGTCCCGCCGCCGTGGTGCTGTCGACCTGCACCGGCACCGCGTTGGTAAACCCCGACGCCGAGAGGATCTGCTGACACACCGCAACCGTCTGACCCCCGCAATCGGGGACCGGCGCCGTCGCCGGTCCGGCGCCGACCACGATGGTGATCTCGTTGGTGACCGCCGAGGTTTGGTTGGCCGGAGGCAGCGTCGAAATAACCCGGTCCTTCTGCTCGGGCAGGGAGGCCGACGTGGTCTGCCGGAACCGACTGAAGCCTGCGCTGGTGAGCTTGCGCACCGCATCGCCGTAACTGAGGTTTGATACGTCGGGTACCTCACGCTGCTCGGGCCCGGTCGACACGTTCAAGGTGATTTCGTCGCCGGCCTCGACCGAACTGTTTGCGCCCGGATCGGTCCCGATGACGTGGTCGGGCGGGACTTCGGAGTCCGGGTTTCGCTGCACGGTGGTCTTGAACCCGAGGTTCTGCAGCGCGGCGATCGCGTCGTCGGAAACCTGACCGCTGACGTCCGGCACCGATACGTTTCGGGTGGTGCCGCCGAACGTGTTGATGGCGATGGTGGCCACGACGGTCAAGACCGCCAGGATCGCCACGGCGGCCAGCCAGCGAGCCAGCGAGCCACGGCGACCTCTCTCCTCGAAGCGCGGGGGATAGGCCACCGGTTCGATGCGTTCGGTGCGCTGATGTGACGGCCCGGCGGACAGCAGCGAGGTACGTTCGGCGTCGGTGAGGACCTTCGGGGCGTCCGGCTTCTCACCGCTGTGCACCTTGACGAGATCGGTGCGCATCTCGGCCGCGGTCTGATAGCGGTTGTCCGGATTCTTGGCCAATGCCTTGAGTACCACCGCGTCGAGTTCGCGGGAAATACCGGTGTGTCGCTCCGATGGCGGGACGGGATCTTCCCGGACGTGTTGGTAAGCCACCGCGACGGGTGAGTCACCGACGAAAGGTGGCTCACCGGTAAGGATTTCGTAGAGCACGCAGCCCAGGGAGTAGACGTCGGAGCGGGCGTCGACCTTGACACCACGGGCCTGCTCGGGGGACAGGTATTGCGCGGTGCCTATCACCGCGGCGGTCTGGGTGACCGGATTCCCCGCATCGGCCAGCGCCCGGGCGATGCCGAAGTCCATCACTTTCACCGCGCCGGCCTTGCTGATCATGATGTTGGCCGGCTTCACGTCGCGGTGGATGATCCCGTGTTGGTGGCTGAAGTTCAGGGCTTGACACGCGTCGGCGATGACCTCGATGGCGCGCTTCGCCGGCATCGGGCCCTCAGTGTGCACGATGTCGCGCAGAGTGACGCCGTCGACGTACTCCATCACGATGTAGGGGAGCGGCCCGGTCGGTGTCTCGGCCTCGCCGGTGTCGTACACCGCGACGATCGCGGGGTGATTCAAAGCGGCGGCGTTCTGCGCTTCCCGGCGGAACCGCAGGTAGAAACTCGGGTCGCGGGCCAGGTCGGCACGCAGGACTTTGATCGCGACATCGCGATGCAACCGCAGATCCCGGGCGAGATGGACTTCGGACATTCCGCCGAAGCCGAGTATCTCGCCGACCTCGTAGCGGTCGGACAGGTGCTGTGGAGTGGTCATCGCACCGTCTGTTCTAGGGCGGGGGGTTCATGGGCAGCGGCGGCGCCGGGGGTCTCCGGTGGCGGAGGCGGCGGAGGCTCCGATGCCACCGATGTCGCCGTCGGTGCGGTCTCGGTGACGGTCGAGGTGGTGGGGGCGCGGTCCTTACGGTCTTGGGCGCTGAGCACGATCAGGATCGCGATGACGATGGCCAGGGCTCCGAGCACGCCGGCGGCCCACAGCAGCGCGCGTTGACCCGAGGAGAAGGTGCTCCGCGCCGGCGGCGCCGACCGATGGTGGCTTCCGGTGGTGCGGGTACGAGGGGGCGGGGCGGGCGGTCGCCCGGCGACGTCGACGGCACGGGCCTGAACGGCGGCCGGCACCGCGGTGGGTGCGGCGCGCCCGATCGAGGGCGCGGCATTCGGCCGCGGTGGCCGACGCCCGGACCGGACGGCGGCCACTGCGTCGGCGAAGGCTCCGCCGGACTTGTACCGCATACCGGGATTCTTGACGAGGGCGATCTCTATCAGTTCCCGGACGTTGGGTGGCAGATCAGCGGGTAGCGGGGGAGGGTTCTCTTTGATGTGCTTCATTGCGACGGTCAGTGCCCCGTCGCCGATGAATGGTCTCTTGCCGGAGAGGGATTCGTAGCCGACCACGCCGAGGGAGTACACATCGCTGGCGGCGGTGGCGTCGTGGCCGAGCGCCTGTTCGGGCGCGATGTACTGCGCGGTGCCCATCACCATGCCGGTCTGCGTGACCGGCGCGGCGTCGACGGCTTTGGCGATGCCGAAGTCGGTCAACTTCACCTGGCCGGTGGGGGTGATGAGAATATTGCCGGGCTTGACATCGCGGTGAACCAGGCCGGCGGTGTGGGCGACCTGCAGTGCTCTGCCGGTCTGCTCCAGCATGTCCAGCGCATGGCGAAGGGACAGCCGCCCGGTTCGTTTGATCACCGAGTTCAGTGGTTCACCGTTGACCAGTTCCATTACCAGGTAGGCGGTCCGGCCTTCGCCGTCCATGTCGGTTTCGCCGTAGTCATACACGCCCGCGATGCCCGGATGGTTGAGCATCGCCACGGTCCGGGCCTCGGCGCGGAACCGCTCGACGAACTCGGCGTCTGTCGAGTACTCGGCCTTGAGTACCTTGACCGCGACGCGTCGGCCCAGCCGGGAGTCCAGGCCCTCCCACACCTGACCCATACCCCCGGTGGCGATCAGCCGCTGCAGCCGGTAGCGCCCGGAAAGGGTAACCCCGACGCGGGCGCTCATGGCTCGACTCGCTTCGCTCGTCTTCGGGCGCTCATGGCTCGACTCGCTTCGCTCGTCTTCGGGCGCTCATGGCTCGACTCGCTTCGCTCGTCTTCGGGCGCTCATGAGGCCCCCTGCAACGCCGCGGCGATGGTGGCCCGGCCGATCGGGGCAGCGACGGCCCCGCCGGTTGCGGAGAGCCGTTCCCCGCCGTCCTCGACCAGTACCGCGACCGCCACCTTGGGGGACCGCGCCGGCGCGAAGGCGATATACCAGGCATGCGGCGGCGTGTTGCGCGGATCCGTGCCGTGCTCCGCAGTGCCGGTCTTGGATGCGATCTGCACGCCGGCAATGGCTCCCTTCTGCTGAGTCACCTGCTCGGCGGCGACCATCAAGTCCGTAAGTGTATCCGCGACCTGCTCGGGAACTGCCCGGCGTTCTTCGGTCGGAGCGATGGTGTCGATGTCGGCGAGGTCCGGCCCCTTGAGGCTTTCGACCAGATAGGGCCGCATGGTGACGCCCTTGTTGGCGACGGTCGCTGCCACCATCGCGTTCTGCAACGGCGTCAGCGCGACGTCTTTCTGGCCGATGCTGGACATCCCCAGAGCGGCGTCGTCGGAGATTGGACCGAGGGTGGATTCGGCCACCTGCAGGGGAATGGGGTCCGGCTCGATATCCACCCCGAACGCGCGAGCGGTGCTGCGTAGCGCATCGGTGCCGGTGTTGATTCCGAGCTGCACGAACGCGGTGTTGCAGGAGTGCGCGAAGGCATAGCTCAGGGTGGTGGTCGGGCCGTCACCGCAGGGGCTTCCGCCGAAATTCTCCAGCATCGCGGTGCTGTTCGGCAGGGTGATCGCCGGTGCCGCAGTCAGCACTGAATCCGGGGTTTCGCCGGCTTGCAGGGCCGCCGCGGTAGTGAGGACTTTGAATGTGGAACCGGGCGGATAGGTCTCCGAGATGGCCCGGTTCAGCAGCGGCGAGGCGGGGTCGTCGCGCAACTCCCGCCACGCGGTGGTCTGCGCGGCAATGTCATGGGTAGCCAACAGGTTCGGGTCGAAGGACGGCGCCGACACCATCGCTAGGATCTTTCCGGTGGACGGCTCTAGCGCGACCACCGCACCCTTGCACGGTCCGTCACAGCCCTCCTGCATAGCGTCCCAGGCGGCCTGCTGCACCGGCGGATTGATGGTGGTGGCCACGTTGCCCCCGCGGGGGTCGCGGCCGGTGAAGAAGTCGGCCAGCCGGCGACCGAACAGCCGGGGGTCGGAGCCATTGAGGATGGCGTCCTCGGCGCGCTCCAGGCCGCTGCTCGAGTAGCTGAGCGAGTAGAACCCGGTGACGGGTGCGTAGGTCAGGGGGTTGGGGTAGACGCGCAGGAACCGGAACCTGCCCGGCGTGGACACCGAGTAGGCCAGCAGTTGTCCGCCCGCCGAGATCTGGCCGCGCTGCCGGGAGTACTCATCGAGCAGAACGCGCTGGTTTCGCGGGTCTGAGCGCAGGCCGTCGGCGGTAAAGACCTGGGTCAGTGTCGCATTGGCGAGCAGCAGCACGACCAGGCCCATGATCATCACCGAGATGCGGCGCAGCGAGGTGTTCATACCTTCTCGATCACCTCGGTGCTGGCTGCCGCTATGGGGGTGCCCGGCAGCGGCCCGGTGCCGAGCGGCCGGCGTGCGGCGTGCGAGATACGGACCAGGATCGCCAGCAGCAGATAGTTGGCCACCAGTGACGAACCGCCGTAGGACATCCAGGGAGTGGTGAGACCGGTCAACGGGATCAGTTTGGTCACTCCGCCCACCACGATGAACAGCTGAATGGCCAACGTGGTGGCCAATCCGGCGGCCAGTAGCTTGCCGAAGCTGTCCCGCACCGCGATCGCGGTGCGCATCCCCCGGATGATGAGGATGGTGTAGATCATGAGCACCGCGGCCAGCCCCACCAGCCCGAGTTCTTCCCCGATTGCGGCGGTGATGAAGTCGGTGGACGCGGCCGGCACCGTTCCGGGTTGCCCGTTGCCCAGTCCGGTGCCGAAAATGCCACCGGTGGCGAAGCTGAACAGTGACTGCACCATTTGGTAGCCGGCGCCCTCGGGGTCAGCGAACGGGTCACGCCAGGTCTGGACCCGCTCCCTGACGTGGCCGAAAAGATAATATGCCACAACGCTTCCCGCGGCGAACAGGGCCAGCCCGAGCACCACCCAACTGAAGCGTTCGGTGGCGATGTATACCAGAACCAGGAACGACGCGTAGAGCAATAACGAAGTGCCCAGGTCCTTTTCGAAGACCATCACACCGACCGACGCGATCCACGCTGCAAGCAGCGGAGCCAGGTCCCGGGGCCTGGGAAGATCCATCCCCAAGACGTGCTTTCCGGCGCTGGTGAACAGGCTGCGCTTGGAAACCAGCACGGCGGCGAAAAAGATCAGCAGCAGGATCTTCGAAAACTCTGCCGGTTGAATCGAGAAGCCGGGGAACTGAATCCAGATTTTGGCGCCGTTCTGTTCGGACAACGAACTCGGCAGGACAGCCGGCACGGCCAGCAGAACGAGGCCGGTCAGCCCGCAGACGTAGCCGTACCGCGACAGCAGGCGATGATCGCGAAGGAAGATTACGACAAGGGAGAAGCCGAGCACCCCGACCAGAGTCCATAGCATCTGTTGATTGGCGGTACCGCCGAGTCCCCGGGCAGTGGTCTCGCCCTCGGCGAGGTCGAGACGGTGAATCATCACCAGCCCAAGGCCGTTCAGCAAGGCTGCCAGTGGCAGCAGGAGCGGATCGGCGTATGGAGCGAATCGACGTACCGCCAGATGCGCACCGGTGAACAGGGCAAGGTAGGCGACGGTGTACTGGGCCAGGTCCCAGCGCAGACCCTGCTCTTGGTTGGCCGCGACCAGTAACAGTGCCACGGTGGTGATCAACGCGGCGAAGCCGAGCAGAAACAGCTCGGCGTTACGGCGGGTCGGCAGCGGAGGAGTCACCGCGACGGGTGCTTGTGGCTGTGTCGTCACGACACTTCCCGGCAGTTCGTTCCAGGCTCCGGTGGTGGCGGCGGAAGGGCAGTGACGTTCTGCGACTGCGTGGTTGGCGGCGGAGGAGGCGTAGCGGGCTGAGATCCCGGTTGAGACGTCGGGGTCGGCGTGGCCGACGGGGCGGGCTTCGGTGTGGGTGTGTTCTGCGGCGCGGCGGTGCGTGGACCGGTGCTTGGCGAGCCGGTTGCCGGCGCCGCCGGAGTGGTCGGTGGGGACGGGGCTGGAGACGACGGCCTTGAAGTCGGGACAGGTGTCGGTGCGGGTGTCGGGGCAGGCGTGCGTGGAGCAGGTGTGGGCTTGACGCAGACCGGTAGCACCGAGGTACGGGCGAGTTGCTCGATCTGGCTGATGGCTTCGTCCAAAGAGCCCGACGGCAGGCCCGCAACTACCTGGGCGCGTTCGGAGGGCCGCATGTCATTGACCGCCAAGAGGCGACACCCGAGATCGCCGCTGGCTTGGCCCGCGCTGATCAGGGAGAGCTCGTCGCGAGCGTTCAAACAGCCGTAAAGATAGGGCTCCTGCAGCGGGATTCCCAGAAACGACCCCTGTACGCCCCGCATGATCGAGACCGTGCCGTCGTGGTCACTGACGTAGTAGTAGTTCCGTATGATCTCGCGTCCGACGACCAGGCCGGCCAGCACCACCAGGACGATGACCGCGGCCGTGATGAACATGCGCCGACGGGAGCGGGGCTGCGGGGCGGGCTCTTCGGGCTGCGGGACAACACGTTTGGCGACATTGCGCTTGGGATTGAACGCCGACGCCCGCCCGGCGGCAGTGTTGGGCGGAGCACTCTGGTCGTCGGCGCCGGAAACCGCACCGGCCAGGATGGGCTGGGTCTGACCGTATTCGTAGGCGCTGTTGTCGATGACGTCGGCCACCACCACCGTGACGTTGTCGGGCCCGCCGCCGCGCAGGGCCAGCTCGATGAGCCGGTCGGCACTCTCGGCGACATCGGGTATCTGCATGGCTTCCAGGATGGTGTCGTGACTGACGGGGTCGGACAGTCCGTCAGAGCACAGCAGGTAGCGGTCACCGGCACGGGCCTCGCGCATGATCAATGTCGGCTCGACCTCATGGCCGGTGAGCGCTCGCATGATGAGCGATCGTTGCGGGTGGCTGTGTGCCTCCTCCGCGGTGATCCGGCCCTCGTCGACCAACGTCTGCACGAAGGTGTCGTCCTTGGTGATCTGGGTGAGTTCACCGTCGCGCAACAGATAGCCGCGGGAATCCCCGATGTGCACCAAACCAAGTCGGTTGCCGGCGAACAGGATTGCCGTCAGCGTGGTACCCATGCCATCGAGTTCGGGGTCGGCTTCGACGTGCTGGGCGATTGCCGAGTTGCCTTCGCGAACGGCCGCATCAAGCTTGCTGAGCAGGTCGCCACCGGGTTCGTCGTCGTCCAGATGCGCCAGTGCGGCGATCACCAGCTGCGAGGCCACCTCACCGGCGGCGTGCCCGCCCATGCCGTCGGCCAATGCCAGCAGGCGCGCGCCGGCGTAAACCGAATCCTCGTTGTTGGCCCGCACCAGCCCGCGGTCACTGCGTGCTGCGTACCGAAGCACCAACGTCATGGGCGTAGCTCGATCACCGTCTTGCCGATCCGCACCGGTGTGCCCATCGGAACTCGTACCGCCGTCGTCACCTTCGCCCTGTCGAGGTATGTACCGTTGGTCGATCCTAGGTCTTCTACGTACCACTCCGAGCCTCGCGGCGAGAGCCGGGCGTGCCGGGTCGAAGCGTAGTCGTCGGTCAGTACCAGCGCGGAGTCATCGGCGCGCCCGATCAGCACGGGCTGGGTGCCCAACGGGATGCGGGTGCCGGTCAGCGCCCCCTCGGTGACGACCAGCTGCCGGGCGATGTGTCGGCGCCCGCGGTTGGGCAGCAGCGACCCGCGCAGCGCAAGGCCGCGCCGGACCATCACCGCGCCGGTGGGCGCGTAGATGTCGGTGCGCAGGATACGCAGCACCGACCAGATGAACAGCCACAACAGCAGAAGAAAGCCGACGCGGGTCAGCTGCAGTACCAGCCCCTGCATCTGACGTCCTCTCCGTCCCGGTGACACTCCTCGCGCAAGCGCTCGTCGGTGTCATACTCCTCGCGCAAGCGCTCGTCGGTGTCATACTCCTCGCGCAAGCGCTCGTCGGTGTCCTTTCGGCATCGCCACCATACTTGGGTGGCGATCTACGCGAGGGTCAAGCCGGTCGCTTTCCCCGGTGGTCGCCTCTTTAGTGAACGCGGACGATGATCTCTGAGTGGCCGAGCCGGATGACGTCGCCGTCGGCCAGCTGCCACTCCTGGACCGGCGCGTTGTTCACCGTGGTGCCGTTTGTGGAGTTGAGGTCTGACAATAGCGCGACCTGCCCGTCCCAGCGGATTTCCAGATGCCGGCGAGATACGCCGGTGTCGGGTAGCCGGAACTGGGCGTCCTGTCCACGGCCGATCACGTTGGCGCCCTCGCGGAGCTGATAGGTGCGTCCGCTGCCGTCGTCGAGTTGCAGCGTGACCGCTGAACCGGCCGACGGGTAGTCGCCCTGTCCCGGCCCGTAGGTCGGGCGGTCGTATCCGGGCGCGTCATAGCCCTGGTCGCCATAGCCCTGGTCGCCATAGCCCTGGTCGGCATAGCCCCGGTCGTCGTAACCCGCCTCACCGTAGCGTCCGTAGTCGGGTTGGCCGTAATCCGGAGGGCCATAGGCCTGGCCCGGGGCGCCGGGGCCGTAGCCGCGGTCGGGATAGCCGCGCTGATCCGGATAGCCGCGCTGATCGGGATAGCCGCGCTGGTCGGGGTAGTTGGGGCGCCCCGGCGGTGGATAGCCCGGAGGCGGACCGTAACCCGGGGGCGGCTGCCGATAGCCCTGGTCGGGGTAGCTACCCGGGGGTGGGCCGTACCCCGGGGGCGGCCGCTGATCGTAGGAGGGGGGCGGGTACCCCTGGTCCGGGTACCCGCCACGGTCGGGGTAGCCGCCGCGCGGGTAGTTGGGATCACCTTGAGGGGGATAGCCGGGCTGGTCGGGCGGAGAGTATTGACGCTGATCGTCGGGCCTTGGCCGGTCGTCGGGCCGGGGGCGGCGCTCTTCGTAGTCCTCGTCTGCGGGCCGACCCTGTCCCTGGCCGCGGTAGCTCGGATTGTCGGTCATCGGTGGAACTCCTGTTTCTGCGTTAAAAGGCTCTCGGGGTGGGGCGGGTTCGCCGGTGGTCGAGTCGGGATTGACCGCACCACGCGCGCGAAACTGTCCGGTGTGCAGGTCGGCCGCCTGCTCGAATCTGACAACCACATCACCATACGTTTGCCACCCCTGCTCATGGATGTATCCCTCCAAGTGCTTGGCGAACGTGGTCGAGGTGATGTCCGGGTCGGCGCTCACCTTGTGGTAATCGGGCACACTGAGGGTAATGACGTAGGCGTTCGGGGCCAAAATTCGGCCGCCGGGCACATCCCGCACCCCGCCATCCGCCTCTCGCCGCAACATAGACTCGACTTCCTGCGGAACGATCGACCCACCGAAAACCCGGGCGAACGCATTCCCGACCGAGTTTTCGAGTTTGCGCTCGAATCGGTCGACGACACCCATTTCCGGTTGTCTCCTTCGGTATAGGTCGGTCGATGCGGCAGACCGCCAAGCCCGCCGCGTGTCGGCTGGCAGTAGTGGCTGCATGCATGGTATCGGCCCTGCTGGCCAATTCGTCACCATGAGAATTGTGAGAATGAGATCGAGGCTGGTCAGAGGCGTAAGTGAGGCGTTATCGTGACGTAGGCGGACCGTCACCACGGTTGGGGCACGGGGGTGTCCGCGTGATAGGCTCCCCCGGTTCATTCGGGCGAGTGGCGGAATGGCAGACGCGCTGGCTTCAGGTGCCAGTGTCCTTCGGGACGTGGGGGTTCAAGTCCCCCTTCGCCCACAACACAACAACACAACAACACAACAACGAGCGGTTAGCTGCTCTCGCTGAGTGGCGCGGCGTGGCCCATCGGCACGTTAATCCCCAGGGTCTGCTGCTGCCCCTCGACGAACAGCACCGCATCGCCGTGGTCCGCGCCACTCGTTCGTATGGTCGAGAAAACCCTGGAAGGTCTGTCCCGATCGCCATCGCCGGTCCACTCGTCCGTGTCGTCGGGCAGCAGCCGGTTACCTCTGCGGCGGCTCGAGCAGGCCGCGGGCGTCTTTGATCAACAGCAGCAGGTGCAGCGGGTCGGTCGGTGAGGGCTCGAAATCGAAGTGCGCGTAGAACGCCCGCGCCTGCTCGTCCAGCGCGTGCACCAGCAGTGCCCGCACACCGATGATCTCCGCAGCGGCCACCGCGCGAGTGATCGCGTCGCGCAGCAGCGAAGCGCCCAGACCCGGGCCTTGTTCCTTGCGGTCGATCGCCAACCGCGACAACAGGATCACCGGCACCGGATCGGGCATGTTGCGCTGCACACGCCGGGTGTGCCGGCGCGCCCCACCGCCGCCGAGGCTAGCGCGTAGAACCCTACGACGCGGCCATCCCGGCACGTCACGAAACACCGGGAGGCACCGTCGACGTGGTTGGCCAGGGCGCGGCCTCGCAGGTACTCATCCAGGGTGGGCTCGCCGCTGTCGAAGTCGGCGACCACATCGTGTTCGCTGATCGGCCGTGGCGCGCTGTAGCCGCTCACTCGTCGAAGATCGAGGGCTCCGCGAACAACTTCCCCAGCCGCGGCTTGTGCGACACCGGCCGCTCCAGCACCGACACGAACTCCGACCAGGCTGACGCATCGAGCATGAACAGCCGCCGATCGGCGAGCACCTCGCGGGCATGAGCCAGCGTCGCAGTCACCGCGAAATTGGTCAGATCGGTCCCCTGCACCTCGGCGGCACGACGAATCAGCGCGTCCTGCTCAGCAGTCAGGCGCACCGCGAACCGCTCCGTCTTCGTGGCCATGCAACGGGGTATTGGCAACGCTTTGCCCGGTGTCCGCACCGGACAGGTGCAGCTGTCCGCAACTAACTAGCCACCTTTTGTGGAGCGATGTCCACCAGCGCCGGGCCGTAGAAGGGCGGCATCGCTCTAATCAACGAGTTCAAGTCGGCCAGCGAACCGGTCGCCGGGTCCTGGTAGAACTGGAATCCGCTGGGTGTCTTGACAGGGACCGCGCTTTCCATCGCGGAGCCGTAGGCGCCGAGGTCCATCAGCGAGGTCGTCGTGAAGCCGTCCGGCGCGAAGAGGAAAACAAACGTCCCGTACTTGGCGCTATGGAGTGACTTGCGGGCGGAATCGACCGTTTCGGGGTCGTTCATCAGCGAGAACCGCAACGCAGAGTATTGCTGGACCGCGGTCATGAATGCCGTCGCAACCGGGCTTTGATCGAAACGGTCTGCCGAGGACATCAGCAGGTTGCCGTAGTAGTCGATGAATGCGACCGCATTCCGTGCTTGCGGCGTCTGCTTCACCAAAGCCTGCAGATGGTTCTGCAAACGCTCGTCGGGTCGACGATAGTCGGCAAGCCTGACGGAGAATGCCTGCCCGAAGGCCTCTTGGTACCGGAGCCGAAAGATCGAGTTCTCCGGCAGCGTCGCCGGGTCGGTCGTCGCATTGGCGCGGTCTCGCGGATTCAAGCCGGACGCACTCACCGCATCGCGCGCCTGACTCAAGTTATCCGTGAACACGGTTTCGCAGCCATCAGCCGTCTTATCCGTAACGCTGCTATCTGCGAACAAGATGTCGGGTGGTCCGAAGTAGGCACGGCCAGCTTCGTCTGCGTAGTACCCAAAGGCCAGCAATCGATCATGGATTTCGGCGGGGTAGTCCGGAAAGTCGTTTTTCATGTTCCAATTCACGCCGGCGAAATCGTCGTACGCCACTACCGCTACATTGAATCCCGCCGTCATCAGTGCCCCTGCGCACATCGCACATGGGTCCAAGGACGTCACCACAGTTAAGGCGCTCGGGTCGGGCAGAGTCTCGACACCCTGAGTAGCGAAATACCAGTTGACCAACTTCAGTTCTGCGTGGGCGGTCGGATCGCGAACGAAGGCCGTACCCGACGACGGTCCCAAGTCCATCCCGAGGCTTTGCACAACCGTGTTGTGCATCGCATGGAACACGCGCCCCGTCGCATTCTCGACAAGTGCGCCGCCAACCCCGAAAGTTCCTTGACGCCGTGCCTTTTCGGCCATGGACAAGACGAGTGAGGCCGCCTGCTCTGCGTCACGTAGACGTTGGCCAGGCCCGGAAAGTTCCGATGGCTGTGAGCAGCCGGTAAGGCTGGCCGCAGCAGTCGGCGCGAACAGTGCAGTGGCAGGTGCTGCGGCGACATATCTCAGAAGCTGCCGGCGAGTCATCGTGTTGATGGTCCGAGTGTAGATAGCCGAGCAGACCCACGGGCGCTCGCTCACCGGTGCCGGTCGGTCGGCCCGTGCAATGCGTCGCGGTGATCGCTAGTAGTCGTGTTGCCGCCGCAGCCTCGTCCGCGCGCACCGTCTTCGATGCGGAGGCGATGACCATATGGAACCGCAGCGACTAGAGTTGCAGCATCACCAGGGTCGGTGCCCGCCCGGCCGAGCTCGAAAGAGGGACCCGAATTGGAAAACGAAAGAGTCAAGTACGAGGCGTGTCCGCTCTGCCAGTCGAGTGACATCCGATTCTTCGCGAACGTGAACTGCACCGGTAATCCCCGGTGGCGCGAACCACTGGAACCGAACATGGTCTGGATGCGGTGCGCCGATTGCGAGCACATCTTCACCGAGGGGTACTACACCCCCGAGGCGCTGGACGTCTTGTTCGCGAACACATTGGAACAACAGCTTGTCGGCGTCGACATCGAACGGCATCGCCTGATCTCGGCCAAGATGGTCCAGCGGGTCGTCGAAGCGATCGGAATCCCCGACGACAGGATGTGGCTGGACGTCGGTTTCGGTAACGGGTCGCTGCTGATGACGGCCAAAGAATTCGGTTTCCAACCCTTCGGGGTAGACCTGCGCAAGAAGAATGTCGAAGACATCCAGCTGTTCGGGATCCCCGCGCACCACGGCACCCTGGCGTCGGCGGGAACAGAAGTCGCGTTCTCGGCCAAACCGACCGTGATCAGCATGGCCGACGTCGTCGAACACGAGCCTTTCCCGATGGATTCGTTGCGATCCGCCCGGTCCCTTATCGCTGATTCAGGGGTGTTGCTCATCTCGATGCCCAACGCGAGCGCGCCGCTGTGGCACCAATGGAACGCCACCAATTCGAACCCGTATTGGCACGAGATCGAGCACTACCACAACTTCACCCGGGAAAGCCTGTACGACCAGTTGGAGAAGGCCGGATTCCGCCCGCGCCACTACGCCATCAGCGAGAGGTACCGCTGCTGCATGGAAGTGCTCGCCGACGCTGTCTGAGTCACTGAACGCACCGGTCGCCGGCGGGGCGGTTCATCCGCTGCCCGACGACCTGCGCTCGGCGTTGGCGGCAAGCCCATCAGCGCTGGCTGCATGGAATGACATCACTCCATTGGCCCGCAACGAGTTCATCTGCTGGGTCGAGGACGCCAAGAAGGGTGCCACCCGGCAGCGGCGAATCCGGCGTACCCGCGAGGAGCTGGAGGAGGGCGCGCGCCGACCGTGTTGCTGGCCGGGGTGCAGCCACCGCGAGCGATCCGGGCGGTAATTTCGGGCCAACCAGCGCGCGCTATCGGCTTCACGATGACAGGATGTGACGACCGCATTCACCGAATAGAAACCGGGAGTGGTCGTGGAGTTCATCGAGCAACATCTGATCGGTCCCGTCAGCGATGTGCTCTACAGCTACATCCTGGTGTACCTGCTCGTCGCGGCAGGCATCTATTTCACCATCCGGACCAGGTTCATCCAGATCCGCTACTTCAAGCGGATGCTGGGCCAACTCACCCACTCGCGCACCCACGGCGAAGGGATCTCGTCATTCCAGGCCTTCTGTGTCGGGCTGGCTTCGCGGGTCGGCACCGGAAACATCGCCGGCGTGGCGATCGCGCTGACCGTCGGGGGACCGGGGTCGATCTTCTGGATGTGGGTGGTCGCCGCAATCGGCATGGCTACCGCCTTCATCGAGGCCACCCTCGGCCAGATCTTCAAGGTCCGTGCCGATGACGGATCGTTCCGCGGCGGGCCGGCGTTCTACATCCAGCGTGGTCTTGGTTCGCGCTTCGGCGGCATCATCTTCGCCGTTCTGTTGATCTTCACGTTCGGCATTGCATTCAACATGGTGCAGGCCAACGCCATCAGCGCGGTGCTCAACGCCTCTTATGAGGTCGAAGTCGGCTGGACCACAGTGGGTTTGATCGTGCTCGCCGCGCCGGTACTCTTCGGCGGGGTCAAGCGGGTCGCGCGAATCGCCGAAATCGTGCTACCACTGATGGCGCTCGCCTACACCGGGCTGGCGATGGTGATCGTCGCGATCAACATCGACTACCTGCCCCAGGTCCTCGGCCAAATCATCGGCGGTGCATTCGGATTGACCGAATTGGCCGGCGGATTCGCGGGCGGTATCGCCGCGGCGATGCTCAACGGCGTCAAACGGGGGCTGTTCTCCAACGAAGCCGGCATGGGCAGCGCCCCCAACGTCGCCGCCACGGCCACGGTCTCGCACCCGGTCAAGCAGGGGCTCATCCAGTCTCTGGGGGTCTTCGTCGACACCATGATCATCTGCACGGCCACCGCCTTCATCATCCTGGCGTCAGGCCCCGAAATCTACGATCCTTCGACACCCACTCGGGTGGAAGGCGCGACCCTCACCCAGGCGGCGGTCGCGCATGGCCTCGGTTCCTGGACGGTGTCGTTGATGGTCGTGCTGGTGTTCGTGTTCGCCTTCTCGTCGGTACTCGGAAACTACGTCTACGCCGAGATCAACCTGTTCTTCCTCGGTGCAAAGCGATTGGCGATCAACATCTTCCGGGTGGCGGTTCTGATGGCGATCGCCGTGGGAGGGCTGGCGCAGCTGACCGCCGTCTGGGCGCTCGCTGACGTGGCGATGGGGTTCATGGCGTTGGTCAACCTGGTCGCTATCTTCCTGTTGGGCAAGTGGGCTTTCGCGGCGATCAAGGACTACCACCGTCAGGTCGACGCCGGCGAGGATCCTGTCTTCGTCGCCGAGGAAGCCGGGTTGCCGGGAACGCTGGATGGGGACATCTGGATGCGGCGCGCCTCGGGCCCCGCCGTTGTCGGGAGCGGCGACTGAACCTGCTTCACGCCAATACATTCGCAGATGCGCCGAGGTCGGTTTCCACAGGTAGACCGGCCGGGGAAGCAGTACCATGGTCGGGCGTCTTCTCCAGCGGGTGAGTTGGCGCGCCGGGGGAGGATCGATGGGAACCAGTGACGGCCCGGCGGTGCCGCAGGGGCGAATCCGGCGCACCATGCCGTTGGCCGGGTTCACCGCTCGCGCTGTGGGCGGGCGGATGGTGGCCGCGCTGCGGGAGAAGGCGGGCGACGACGGCGCTGTGGACCGCTTCCACGAGCGAACGGCCGAACGGTATGCGGAGTTACTCGGCCAGTCCAAGGGCGTGCTGATGAAGGCCGGTCAGATGTTGTCCATTGTGGACCCCGGCTGGGCCGGTGGTGGCGCCCTCGACGCCTACCAGTCGGCGTTGTCTCAGCTGCAAGCCGATGCGCCACCGATGGATTCAGACTTGGCCAGGCAGGTGCTGCACGCCGATCTCGGCAGGACGACCGACGAGGTGTTCGCCGAGTTCACCGACGAACCGATGGCGGCCGCCTCCATCGGGCAGGTGCACCGGGCGGTCTTGCACGACGGTCGCGAAGTGGCCGTCAAGATCCAGTATCCCGGTGTGCGAGAAGCCATCCGCGACGATCTGGCGAACACCGAACTGCTGGCGACATTTCTCCGGCTCGGCAGCTCGCTGCGAACCAGTGTGCTGCGCAGCGATATCAACAAGGCGGCGCGCGAAGTCGCCGCTCGGATAGCCGAAGAGATCGACTATCGGCACGAAGCCGCCAACATGGCGATGTTCGGCGAGCTTTACCGCGATCACCCGTTCATCCGGATACCGGACGTCATCCCCGAAGCATCCGGCGACCGTGTGCTCACCATGACCTATCTGGACGGAATGGACTGGGCCACAGCACAACACGCCGACCAGGAGCTGAGGAACACCTGGGCTGAAGCGATCCTGCGCTTCGGGACGGGCTCCGCTAGACATGCGAACCTGTCGCACGCCGACCCACATCCCGGCAACTACCGCTTCGGCGCCGACGGTCGGGTCGGCTTTCTGGACTTCGGCTGTGTGAAGGTCGTGTCCGAGGGATTTCGTCGGGACTACATCGGCACTATCCGCGCAGTACTGGATGGACGGCAGCAGGAGATGCGCGCCAGGATGATCAGCGCCGGGTTCATCACCGCTGACTCCACGCTGGCCACCGACGAGATCTACCAATGGTGGACCGAGATTCTCCACGAGTGGCTGGCACCCCAGCCCGTCACCTATTCCCAGGAAACCGCACAACGTGCAGTCCTTGGTGTACTCGCGTTGGCGCCCGACAATCCGGCTCGCCAGATGTCGATACCCGACGATGCCGTCTTCATGACCCGCATCGGCCTCAACATCAACACCATCTGCGCCCGCCTGGGAGCCACCTTGTACACCCGATCCATCCAGGACGATATGGACGGCGTCGGCGAACCCACGACGCCGCTGGGAAAGCAGCACCACGCCTGGGTACGCCGCCGCGGCTTGCCCTATGGGCTGGAACCCCATGGTCAGCCCTGACACCGCGGTTCCACGCCTGCCGTGGGACGCCGCTGATCCATTCCCCTCCTACGAGCGGCTGCGCCGCGGCGGCGAAGTGGTGTGGGACGACACCGCGCAGGCGTGGCTCATTCTGGGCTACCACGCGGCCCAGCAGGTGCTCAGCGGGCCGGGGTGGACCCACGATCTGCTGGCCAGCCCGAACGCCCGGGCGGTGCGGAACTCCATCAGCCCGGAGCTGTTCACCCAGTCCATGTTGCTCAACGACGGCGCCCCGCACCAGCGGTTGCGCGGCGCCGCCCGCGACGTGTTCACCCCCGCCTTCATCACCGGTCTGAGCGTGGGTGTCGAAGCCATCGCCGAGGCGGTGATCAACCGGCTCCGGACCGGGAAAGTATTCGACTTCGTGTCCGAGGTTGCCATTCCCGTGCCGCTGGCAGTCATCGGTGAGTGGCTGGGCGTCGATGCGGTGACCTCGAGCCTGATACGAGAGATGGCGCCCGCCGTGATCTCGATGCTGCTGCCGCTGGCCAGGGCCGAAGAAGTCGCCGCCGCCACGACGGCTTCGGTGACACTGGTTGCGCACTTCCTCCCGCTGGCGGCCGGCAGGCGGGAGGACCCCGGCGAGGACCTGCTGAGCTTCATTGCGTCCGACCCTGAGCTCCGGCTTGAGGAGGCCGTCACGACCGCGGTGGATATCGCCATCGCAGGGTTCGAGACGATATCGAGTCTGCTCGGGGCCGCGGTGGCCCGACTGCTCACGCCGGCATCTGACGGCACCCGCCCGGTGGACACGCTGGACGTTTCTGATCCGTCGCTGGTCACCGAGTTGCTCCGGCTTGACGGCCCGGCGCAGGCAGTCCCCCGCACGGCGACCGAGCCCCAGCGGATCGGTGCTATCGAGGTCGCTGCGGGCCAGCAGGTCATCGTCGTCCTGGCGGCTGCCAATCGGGATCCGGCCGTCTTCGATGAACCCGACCGACTCCGGCTGGGCCGGCGGGCGCCCGCACCGCTTACGTTCGGGCACGGCCCGCACCACTGCCTGGGTGCGGCACTGGCCCGGTTGGAAGTGGAGGTGGCGCTGCGTCGACTTCTTGCCCGCGATCCGGTCTTGGCCGGGCCCGTCACCTGGCGCGACAGCCCGGGTCTGCGCGGGGCGGTCCACCTGCCGATGACATTCCGCGCCCCGCCGGTGGACCCCGATGAGTAGCCAAGAGGCGGCGGTGCCGCGACTGCCCTGGGATGCGGTCGATCCGTACCCGTTCTATAAGCAGCGTCGCCGCGACGGCGACATCGTGTGGGACGACACCGCGCAAACCTGGCTCGTTCTCGGTTATCACAAGGCGCAACAGGTGCTCAGCCGGCCGGGGTGGACCGTCGATCCGCTACGAAAGGCGCGGGACGCCATCAGCCCGGGATTGTTCGACCAGTCCATGCTGAACAGCGATGGTGCTGCCCACCGACGGCTGCGGGCGGCAACGCGCGACGTCTTCGCCCCGTCATTCGTGACCGGCCTGAGCGTGGGTGTCGATGCGATCGCCGGGGCATTGATCGACCGCGCCCGCGCGGGCTCCGAGTTCGACTTCATGTCCGAGGTCGCGCAACCCCTTCCGTTGGCCGTCATCGCGGAATGGCTCGCCTTGGACCCCGAGAGTTCAAAGCTCTTGAGCCAGCAGACACATCAGGTCATCCGGCTGGTGCGACCGCTGGCCACCGCCGACGACCTCACGGCGGGCACCTCGGCCTCGGCGACGCTCGTCGCGCACTTGCTGCCGTTGGCCGCATCCCGGCGCGCCGACCCCGGCGAAGACCTGTTGAGTTTCCTCGTCTCCGACCCGGATCTGCTTCTCGATGAAGCTGTAGTGACCGCGGTCAATATCGCCGTCGGTGCCCTTGAGAACACCGCGGATTTCCTTGGTTCGGCGACTGTCAGGCTGCTCAGGCCAGACGCGCACGGCGCACGCCTCATCGACCAGATAGATGTTGCGGATCAGGGGATGATCACCGAGCTGCTGCGGCTCGATAGCCCGCAGACGATTACCCGAACCGCCACCGAGGCCCAGCGTATTGGGGATGTCGACATCCCGCCCGGCGAGCAGGTGCTCGTCGTCCTGGCAGCTGCCAACCGCGACCCGGCCGTTTTCGACGACCCAGACCAATTCCGGCCCGGGCGAGCAGGACCCGCGCCGCTGACATTCGGACACGGCCAGCACTTCTGTATCGGTGCAACCCTGGCGCGGTTGGAGGTTGCGGCGACCCTTCGCCGTATGCGGGAGCGCGATCCGGCCCTGGCCGGTCCGGTGACCTGGCGTGACACCCCAGAGCGTAGAGGACCGCTCCGACTCCCGGTCGTTTTCCGTGCCCCGTCCGAAAAGGAGCATTGAGGTGCCGCAGCTGGTGGAAATGGTCGATGTGGTGCGCGAGTATCGGATCGGCCAGCAACGGATCCGCGCACTGGACGGGATCACCTTGGGCGTAAGCGGCGGGCAGTTCGCGTCGGTCGTCGGCCCCTCCGGGTCCGGCAAGAGCACGCTGCTGCACCTGCTCGGCGCGCTGGATTGGCCCGACTCGGGATCGATCCGTTTCGACGGGGCCGAAATCGCAAAGATGACCGATGACGAGCAGTCCAGTTTCCGTCGCCGGAAGGTGGGTTTCATCTTCCAGTTCTTCAACCTGCTGCCCACCTTGGCGGCGTGGGAGAACGTTGCGGTCCCCGGCCTGCTGGATGGTCGCGCCCTCAAGCAGCTCAAGCCACATGCGGTCGCGCTGCTGGAACTCGTTGGTCTCGGTAACCGGGTAGACCATCGGCCGGGCGAGCTGTCCGGCGGACAGATGCAGCGCATCGCGGTGGCCCGCGCGTTGGCCCTTGATCCGCCGCTGATTCTGGCCGATGAACCGACCGGCAACCTGGACTCGGCAACCGGGGCGGCGATCGTGGACCTGTTGCGAAACCTGGCTCACGACAGCGCTACTCGGCGCGCGGTGGTGATGGTGACACACAACGCCGAGGCCGCGATGGCCGCCGACCGAGTGGTCACCATGCATGATGGCAAGCTGCAATCCGACCTGCTTGTGGACGAGGCGGCGCTCGTCGAGGACGCATGACTCGCGCAACGATCAGCAGGCTACGGCTGCTCAATGTTCGGGAGCTTCGCTCACATTGGGGCCGAGTGGTCGCCTCGGTCGGAGTGGTCGCGGTCTCCGCGGGATTGCTGGTCGCGGTACTGGGAATGTCGGGTTCCATTACCGGCTCCGCAGAGCGTTTGGCCGAAAGCATCGGCGGCAGCGCCGAATTCGAGGTCTCCGGTATCACAGCCACTGGCTTCGACGAATCACTCAGGGATACGGTTGGCCGGGTCGATGGCGTCGAGGCTGCGATACCCGTCTTGCGGGCGCAACCCGCCATCCACGCCGGCCCCGGTACGGGCAGGGTCCTGCTGCTCGGCGTGGACGACAGCATCCGATCGTTGAGTTCGGACCTGGAGGAATCGGTTCGCGCTCAGCTGCAACCAGATTCGGCGTTGCAGAAGGTGCCCGGGGGAGTCGTCGTGGGCCCGGGTCTCGGCATCGGCGAGGGCGATCGGTTCGAGCTGGGTTCAACGCCGGTGACCGCCGCTGTTGTGGTGCGAGATTCGGCGGCCCAGCGACTGAATAGCGGCCACTTCGTCGTCGCGCCGCTTCCTCTCGCCCAGCAGATCGCGGGCCGCCCGGATCGCCTCGATTCGATCCTGATCGTCACCGCGCCCGGATCCGACGCCGAGCAGATCCGCACCGCAGTCAGCGAGGCCGTGGCTGGACGGGCACTGGTTGCCGAGCCGACCTTTCGGGCCGCGCAGGCCAGCAGTTCGTTCGCCGTCGTACAGTCGACGACCTTGTTGGTGACGCTGACGACGTTCGTGATCGCGGCGTTCCTGAGCTACAACGCGATGACCCTGGCGATCGCCCAGCGTCGCCCGATCATCTCGACCATGCGTGCGCTCGGCGGGGGGCGCCGGACGATCGTGGCTGACCTGCTGTCCGAGGCGGCCCTGCTGGGCTTCATCGCGGGACTGATCGGTGCGGTGTGCGGAATCGCGCTCGGCCGGGTAGCGGTGGGCACATTGCCGCCGACCCTGACCCAATCGCTGGAGGCCCGTACCGAATACATCCTGCCGGCCTATGCGGTCCCGGTGGCGATCGCTGCGGCGGTGGCAACCAGCGTGATCGCATCGGCTGTGGCGGCCCGCCAGGTGCATCGGGTCAGCCCGGTCGAGGCGTTGGCACCGATCGGTGCGGGAGCATTGGAGGTCGGGTCGCGCCCGACCCGGATCGCCGCCGGTGTTATCGGCAGCGTCCTTGTGGCGGCGGCGGCGTGGATGGTGTCCGCCGAACTCGGCCGCCTAGCGATCGCCTCGCTGGCGCTGGCGTTAACCGGTGCTACCGCAATTGCTTTCGCGCTGTCGGGCCCACTGATGCGGAGCGCAGCTGCGGTGGCCCGATGCTGCGGTACGACCGGAATCCTGGGTGCGACGAGCATCGAGCGTGCACCACGGCGCGTGCTGGTCGCCACCATCACGGTGATGATCGCGGTGGCCAACGCCGCCTCCATCACCGGAACGAACGACAACGTCGTCGACTCCACGCTGGCCTCGTTCTCCTCGCTCGCCGAAACCGACGTCTGGGTCACCGCCGCGCCCGCCACCGACGTCCAGACAGCGCCGCTGCCCGCCGATACCGAGTCCCGGGTTCGAGCCGTGCCCGGCGTCCAGACAGTGTTGCCCGGCCAACTCGCGTTCGCCACCGTGAGCGACACCAGGGTGATGATTCTGGGTGTGTCGCCGGGATCGCATCAGAACCTGTACCAGCCCTTGTCCGAAGAGAACCGGGTGAAGTTCGACAACGGGACCGGTGTCGTGCTCTCCCGCGACGTGGCGCGCACCATGGGGGTCGGGCCGGGCGGGCTGCTCACGATGCAGAGTCCAACCGGCGAGCGCCGAGTTGAGGTTCTGGACGTACTGCCGGCCTTCGCAGCGCTGTACGGAACCATCGCGATGAACCTTTCGACGATGCGGGAATGGTTCTCGACTCAAGGTGCCACCAATCTGGAGATCTCGGTGGCGCCAGGGCATGACCCGGGGGCGGTGCAGCGGGCCATCGAAAGTGCGCTATCCCCCGACGTTTACGTCTACTCCGGAGGCGAGGTGCAGGCAGCGGTACGCGAGGCTCTCGACTCCAGTACCGCCGCCATTTTCCTGATGGCGTGGGTCATCGTCGCGGTATCGGGAGTCACGCTATTGAACACCCTGATGCTGTCGGTGCTGGACAGACGGCGCCAGATCGGTGTGCTGCGGGCGATCGGGGCAACCCGTCGGACCACACTGAATGTGGTTGTCGCCGAGGCGATCGGAGTGGGCGTCGTCGGTGGGACGCTGGGTCTGGTGGTCGGCGCGGGCAGCCAATTTCTCAATGCAGAAGCATTGACCAGCGTTCTGGGCATCGACGTGAGCTATCGGCCCGAGCCGATGATGATCGTCCTCGGCCTGGGAGCACTCGGGATCTGCCTGCTAGGTGCGATACCTCCGGCCATACGCGCGGGCCGGCTCAATATCGTCGACGCGATCAGCGTCGAGTAGCGGGTCTACCGCTTGCTCAGGTATGCGGTGGCCTTGTCGTACCAGAAGTTCTTGTCGGTGATGCCGCCGATCCCGGTCGGTGCACCGCGGGTGGAAACCCCCAGTCCGGCGCCGAAGAGTACCGACATCACCCCGGACTTCTGGGCCAGGGTCATGTGTTCGCCCCACGACACGGTGGTGCCCGAGACGGTCACGGCGGGATCACCGGCCTGGTTGGCGCCGAAGTGAATCAGCCGGCCGCCGGGCGCGGTGAAGGAATCGCCGAAGAAATAGCTGGGGGCGGAGTCCTCGAAATTCGCGTCGGTGTCGGTCAGGTCCGTGCCGGGTAGCACGGTCGATCCGTTGATGTGGCCCTGCGGAATCTGCCAGAGCATCACCTTCACGCCGCCCAGCGCCTTCGAAAGCCCTTCCACCAGGTAGAGGTAGTTGTTCCACTGATCGGCGTTGAGGAACCATTTGGCCATATTCGGGTCGGCCTCGGCGGCATTTTGCAGGGTGGTGAACACGGCGGTGATCTCCGAATCGACCGGCCGGTAGTTCAGCGGGGAGTACTTCTCGTAGAACGTCTTGAGTCCGTCCTTGGTGAGGCCGAAGTACTTCTGAATGGCGGCATCGGTGACGTTCGGCAGGTTCGCGTAAGCACCGCTGACGAATACTTGGAGGTCGGTGAATGCCGCGGTGCCGGACTGGGTGGCGAGCATGTCGGGATCGTAGGTGTAGGCACCGTCGACGCCGTACTTGTCGATGGTCAGGAAGGGGGCGCGGTCCGCTGCACCCGACCAGGACAGCACGCCGACCTTGTCCAGAAAGGCTCCTAGCCCCGCTGCCTGCTCGGCGATGAAGGTCCGCCCGTCGTCCCACGTCGGCGCCGGCCCCGTCCACTGGCCCTGCCACGGGTAGGTGACCGAGTCGGTCATATGGAGCAGTCCCAGCGAGTAGTTCTGCTGGTCGGCGACACTCCAAATGTTGGTCATCCAGCCGATCCGCAGATTCGGCGCCTTGTGGCCCACGTAGTAGTTGACGGCCTGAACGAATCCAGCCGCCGTGTTGGCGAACTCGGGATCCGTGCCGCGGGTGAGCAACCCCGCGTCGTAAATGGCAGAGGTCTGGGCGGTGTTGAGGGTGCGATCGTTCTTATCCGGGACGAAGGATTGTGGGAGGGTCGCCGACGGCAGCGCGGTCTTCATGTAGCCGAGGAAGTCCGGCTCCATCACGACCTGCACCGGAACGCCGAGACGGTTCATGGTGGTGAAAGCGGTTCCCAGTTTTGTGAAGTAGCTCTTCATATACCCGTCGAACAGGGCCTCACCCGACTGGTCGTAGTCATTGATCGCTTGGTAGGCCGAGTCTGGGCCTTCGATGACGCCGGTACGGTCTCCGGCGGAGTTGAGCACGTTCTGGATGTTGTAAAACACGATGACAGGCACCAATCCGTGCCGCAACGCTTGGGCGAGAAGGGCTTTGACGGTGCCGTCGGTATAGTTGGCGCCGCCCTGATCGTAGATGTAGAGGTAGTCGATCGGTGCGATCCCGTCACGGAAGTTGAAGCTCTGCAGGAACTCGTCTCCGGTGTCGTCCGGCGCGCCGACCGACCCTACCGGGAGGTATCCCTCGACGCCGTCGAGGACGACGTGGGTTTGCGAATCGGCAATGTAGACGCCGAGATAGCGATCCGAGGTGTCGTCCTTGGCCCGAATCGCCAGGCCGAGAAAGCCCGGCGTCTTCACATTGAGTTGAATCATGTTGCCGGTCTGGGATATATCCACCAAATCCGGCTTGTTGGCGACGACGGTGTAGGAGCTGGCCGGTCGTGGCACTGTCAAGGTGAGCAACGTCCCGGCATCGACCTTGATCGCATCCGCCAGCTGCTGCTGCGGATCGACCCGTACCGCGAACTTCGAAGTGGCCGAATCAATCTCGGGGATAACGATTGTCTCGTCGAAGTCGAAGAAGGTGCGGCGGACCAAGTACAGCACGCCCTCCAGAAACTCGGTAATCGGAGACCTGGGCAGACCGGCCAGCCAGTTGTCCGCGGCGTCGAAGAGCTTGCTGATCAATGTTTCCAGCGGGCGGTTCGGCAGAGCGTATTTGTCCACGCCGGTTGTTGCCCGAGGTAGTGACTGGGATTGGGCCGGGTATTCGACCGCCGCCGCACCGCCCGGCACCTCTGCCTGGTGGCGAACGGTAGCAGGGCGGCCCGATCCGATAGCGCCTTCGCGGCCGTCGGCGAGCTGCTCCGTCGCGACCTCCTCGGCGGCAATGTCGGCCCTCGGACGTTCCTGCTGCGCCTTGGCCGACTCCTGCTCGGCGGCCACGGCGGTGATGATGCTTGATTCGGACCGTTTTGCCACTGGTTCTGCCGAGGAGGTATCGGCCGACTGTGATTCGTCTGTGGTGGTGGTCGTGCTGGTGGTCGTGGTGGTGGTCGTGGTCGTGGTCGTTTCAACCTCGATCGCCGCACCGTCGACGTGCGGCGCGTTGTCGGCGGGCTCCTCGACGTCCGCTGGTGCACCGTCGACACCGTGTGGATCATCGCTCGAATTCGGCTGGTGTTCGTCGTTATTCGTGCTCCCGGGGTCGCTGGAGTGCGAGGCTTCGTCGGGTTCGGCGGCCGTCCGCGGCTCGCCGGTGTCCGATCCGGAGTCCTGCGCATCGTCTGAGCCCGCTGTGGAACTCGCCCCCGAGGACGTCGCGGAGCCGCCCGCGACATCCGCAGCGGCGACGCCTGCGGCGGATGGACCGGCGAGAAACAATCCGCACGCGAACATCGCCGCAACCAGACGTGCACTCCCTCGCAGCATTTCCCCAACGTACGACATTTTCCATCTCTGGGCGTGCGTTTAGCGCTGAACGAAGGGTTGCTGAACCGTGGAATCGAAACTCTTTCGTCAATACGGATAGCGACATCAGGGGCGCTGGCCCCCGGTTAGCCCTCCGCTATGTCCTCGCGGCTTTGCGGCCATTATGTCGGCGAGTGAAAGGGATATGTACGTCGAGACACGCGGATTTCTCTGAGCGCCGCCGGGTGCGAGTCACATTGCCACTTGCGTGTCGCGCTCGGCTGTCAGGCGACCGCGCCTGCGCGACATCGGGACTAGTTCCATTTCGGCCATCAGTTTGCGCACAAGTTCCGGCCCGACCCGTTCGCCGGTGCGGCGCAGTTCTGCGTGAATGCGCCGGTAGCCGTATGTGCCTCCGTACGCGTAGAACAGCGCCGAAATCTTTTCGGCAAGCTGTTCTCGCCGCCGCTGCGCGGAGCTCACCGGCCGGTTGCGCCAGTCGTAGAAACCGGATTTGGACACACCCAACAATGCGCACATACGCTGCACCGTCGGCAGTGCCGCGCCAGAGGCGCACTGCGTCTCGATGAACGCGTACTTATCGTGGGTAGTGGCTTGCGGCCCCAGCACTCCGCTGTCCTTCAAGAACGTGTTCTCGATCTCCAGAGCTTGTGCCCGCTGTTCCAGATCCCGGATGCGCGCTTGTTCCGGTAACTCGAATACGTGTCGATTGGTGCAGTGTGCTGCGCGGTATTTCTTCACCCAGCCGCCGACGGTTGTTTCGTTGAGCCCGAACTCGCGGGCCACTTGTGCGATAGGGCGATTCGACGAAATTACCACCCGTGCAATTTCTTCTCGAAATTCCGGTTCGTGCTTGGCGTATCTCCTAGGCATTTGCGGCTCCCTTTCGAATCGGCGCAAACAATGCAGCGTCCGGAAAAGAAGCGGCGCCAAAATACCACCGGTCAAATTCCCCGAGTCCGAACCGTTCGGAACACCCGGAGCCGGCCAGTCCGTCCTGCCGACTATTTCACCGTGGGCGCGCTGACCAACTGCTCGAACCGGAGCCCTGCTGCGATGTCTTGTATCCATCACAGCAACGCCTAACGATCTAGTCCAACGAATGTTTCCGATCTCTGTTATCTATGAGGGTGATGACCGCCGGATGGGCCTCGGCTGCGCGGGTGCTAGGCGAACTGGAAGTATCGGAACCGTGGGCAATAACGAACGGGCGAAAATCGTGATGTCGGATACCGAGATCGCCGAGTTCATCCGACGCAGTCGCACCGCCACCATGGCCACCGTTCTTCCCGGCGGCCGACCCCATTTGGTCGCGATGTGGTACGCCGTGCTGGACGGTGAGATCTGGTTCGAGACCAAGGCCAAGTCGCAGAAAGCGGTGAATCTCCGGCGTGATCCGACCATCACCGTGATGATCGAGGATGGCCAGACCTACGACACCCTGCGCGGCGTGTCCATCGACGGAACGGCGGAGATCCTGGACGATTCCGAGACCAGCCTCCGAGTCGGCATCAGTGTCTGGGAACGATATACCGGGCCCTACACCGAGGAGATGAGGCCCTTTGTCGATCAGATGATGAACAACCGCATTTGTGTTCGGGTGGTGCCGTCGCGAGTGCGCAGCTGGGATCATCGCAAGCTGGGGATGCCGGGAATGCCGTTGTCCGGCAGCACCGCCCAGTATCTAAGTTGAGGGTCGCCGGCGGAGCCCGCATCCGGGCTTGAAGCGATCAGCTGCGGTCGAGCAAGTCGGCGAATTCCGGATTCTTATCGATGAATTCAGCGACCATCCAGCATCGGGGAACCACTTTCAGGCCGGCGTCGCGCGTTGCCTCCAAGGCGTGCCGCACCAGAATCGTTGCGAGGCCGCGGCCTTGGAACGCCACAATGACTTCGGTGTGCGAAAAGATGCGCTGCCCGTCACGGTCGACGAACTGCGCGAAACCGACGAGCCGTCCGTCCACCGAGATGCTGAATCGGCCGGACTCGGCAAGGACGTCGGTAGGCGCGCCGGTCCGGTCAGTGGTCATGACACATCTATACCCAGTAATGCGGCGGCAGAGCTCAGGCGCCGCCGAATTCCGGACGCAGGACCGGGCTGAGGATTGCGAGCGGGATCTGCGCTTGAACGACACCGCCGTTCATCGACCACTGGTTGAGCATGTCGTAGCGGATCGGTGTGTCATGAGCGACCGGGTAGTCGGGCAGATAGAGGATGAGTTCGTTGGGGGTAAGCGCCCATGCCTTGTAGTTGCCCGAGAAGGGTGCGGGAGGCGTCCAGCGGTCGACGGTGAAGGGATACGTCCCAGGCTGGTTGTACGGTGGCCGGGCGCGGTCGAGCGCCTCGGTGATGATGGGCGCGACCAGTGGCGGGATGGCCACCAGTGGATCCACCCCCGGCTTGGTGATGTCGGAGAGCTGCAACTGCCGACCGCTGTTCATGTCGAACGTGAAGGTCCGGAAGCCGTTCATGAGCTCGACACCCGACGAGTTGTACTGCTCGTGGAACACCACGCTGAGCGCTGGACCGTGCCTGAAGACCTGGAAATTCTCTGTGCCCCAACTGTCTTGGACCATGGAGGCACCCTTGGCGCGCCAGTTCGTGAACAGGTCGCGCAAGTACGGACGGATCACCGCGCTGGTGGCGGCGTTGTCGATGAGATCCCCGGGTATCGCAACCTTGATGTCCCGGGTCGCCTTACGCTCGGACAACACCGAGGTGCGACAGTACTGGCCGTCCCAGGCGCCGCCCAACTCGTCACAGAACGACTGAGCCGACGCCGCGGCGGCCGGCGCCGCACCGATCCCGACGGCAACGGCCATCGCGGCTGCCACCAGCACTCGGTCTATCCGCATATTCGCAGCTCCTATGGCAATTCGACGTTGCTTGCGAGCCAACGGTCGTGCACCTTCTCCATGGTGATCTTCATCCGGCTGCTGTCGCTGCGGGCATCCGGTCGCGCGGTGTTGGTGACTGTCTGGTCTACCAGCAGGAGCACCGTCACCTTGTCCCTGGATTCGGACTGGATCGCCGAATCGATGACGACACCGTGCGCGGTGGCCTTGTTGTCGATCAGCAGCTGCCGGAGCTGCATGCTGTCCTTGGTGTACATGTCCTTGAAGTCGCCTGTCGCCCCGTTGAGAACCTCGGCGAAATTCTGATCCAGATTGTTCGAATCGATACTCGTCAGCACTTCGGCGTAGCGGACCGCCGTCTGCTGCGCGTTCTGGCCTGCCTGGGTGAGCGTGTGCTGCTCCCAGAGTTTCCAACCCAGAACGCCGGCGAGACCGAACGCTCCGAGATAGACCGCCGCCACCAGTCCGATCCCCGCGTACCGCTTCCATGGCCAGCGCGTACTCGTGACCTTCGCTGGACCCGGCTCGGCGACGTCGCTGTCGTCGGCATCCTCCGCCGCCGCCGAGGTCTCGGACACGGTGTCGTCTCGGTCCGAGGTCCCGGACACGGTGTCGTCTCGGTCCGAGGTCTCGGACACGGTGACCTCTTCTTCGCTTTCCTTCTTCTTGGACATACCTCGGCCTAGCGTGGTGGCTCGATCGGCAGCGTGGGTCCACCGTAGGGAGTCGGGATGGTGTAGCGGCCTCTGGGCGTCGGGTCGGTCGTCTTCCCGAGGTCCGCGCCGGGCGGCGGTCCGGCGGTGTCGTCCCCAGCCGGGCGGGGCGCGTTCTTGGCGCCACGGACCAGTACCTGGGGGTCGGTGTCCCGGCAGTAGCTGTACAAGAACGGCTCGGGATAGTCGGCAGCCGACGACGGGCGGCGTGGAGTGCCGTAATCGCAGGTGTAGCGCGGATAGATGTCGGCTGTGACCCACACTCCGTTGTCGTGGAACGCGGTGGAGATGGCTTCCAGCGCCGAGCCCCGGAAGTTCGGGAACAGCGCATTCAATGCCGGTACCCGGAGGTACAACAGCTGGGAGGCCGATGCAAGGTTGCCGAGCAATCCGACCATGGTGTCGGAGTTGTCGTCGAAGAGGTTGTCGACCGACGACATAAGGCCTGGCGCTTCGTCCACGAACCTGCGGTAACCGCCGTCCATCTTGTTCACCCCGACCATCAGCTCACTGACGTTACCCGCCACCGCGCCAACGCCGGGGCTGGTGTCGGCGAGCATGGTCAGCGCGATCCGGCTGGTCTTCAGCAAGCTGACCGTCTCGGGTAGCACCGAATCCAGGGTGGACAACAAGAAGGTGCCGCCGTCCACGATGTCGACAAGCTTCTGCGGACCTTCGTTGGTCAGGCTCAGTTCCTTCTTGATGATCTCGAGTTTCTTGGGGTCCGACTGCGCCAGCACTCCATCGGCATTGGTGAGTAACTCGTACAGCGGGATAGGAGTCGAAGTCTGGGCAAGCGGAACCACACTGCCGTCGGACAGGAACGGGCCGTCCGCCGATGCGGGCTCGAAATCGATGTACTGCTCACCCGCCGCGGACAGCCCGGACACCCGAACCGGGCTGGCGGCCGGAATCTTGTGCGTGGAGTCGATCCGGACCAGGGCGTCGACGCCGTTGGGTGTGAGGGTGAGAGTCTCGACGCGTCCGACTTTGACTCCGCGGACCGCGACGTCCACGTTCTCCAGCAGGCCGCCGGAGTTCGGCAGCTCCACCCGGACCTGATAGGTCCTGGCGAATGGGTCAAATCGCAGGGCGCCGAACATCAGGTATGCAATGGCGACGACCGCCACCACTGCGAGCGCGATTCCGGAAAGCCAAAACCGCTGGCGATGACCGGCTTTGACGACGCCAACGATTCCCCGACTGATGGAGTTGATCACCTCGGCGGCTCCTGTCCCGAAGGCGCCGGTGGCGGTCCCGGCAGCGGACCGTGTTCGGACGGGGACGGCGGAAGTGGAGCGCCGATCGGCGCCCATTGGGTCTGACCCATCGGACTGTTCGGACCCTGCCCGACGACTCGCTCCTGCAGCCGCCACAGGACGTACTTGATCGAACCCACCATCGTGGCCCAGTCGCCGCGCTTGGGACCGTGGAAGGCCGGATCGCCCTTGAATCCGATATCCGGAATCGAGCCGAGGATCAGCCGGTCGATCCCGGCGGTCAGGTTGATGGCCGACCCGGACGTCGACTTCACCAGGACGGGAATCAATCTGTTGAGGGCGGCCAAGCTGGTGTCCGGACTCAGCGCGACGTCGTTCCAGGCGCGCGAGAGCGTGTTCATATCGCGGATAACGCTGCGACCGCTGTCGTCAGTGCCGGCGATCGATGGGAACCGACCCAGTTGCCGGGTGGTGGCACCGAGTTGCTGGACCGCATTGGTGATGCCGTTGGTGTTGGCGGCCAACACATCGGTAGCCGGGCCCATCGCCTCGAGGATTTCCGTCAGCTGAGGGTTCTTCTCGTCGAGACGATCTGCGAGAGCCGAGGTTTCGGTCAGCGCCGTCTCGATCTCCGCCGAACGTGCGTTGAGCTTCCCCAGCACCTCGTCGGTCAGATTGATCAGGTTGCCCATGGCCTCCCCCTGGTCCCCGGTCGCCTTGCCGGCACCGTTGATCAGGTTGGTGAGATTTCGAATTGTGCCGCCGTTGACGACGATCGCGGCCGAGCTCAGCACCGACTCCACCGTGGCGGCAGCACCGGTGGAGTCAAGGCCGACAGTGTCGCCGTCCTTAAGCAGTGCGGCACCGGGCTTAGCCGGAACGGGCGGATTGATCGCCACGAAGACATCACCGAGCGGGGTGGCGGAGCGGAGTTCGACCGTACTGCCCACCGGAATCTGCACACCGTTTTTGATCTGAAGTTCGGCTACCGCGGTGTAATTCTTTGCGACCAATGACTTCAGGGTCCCGACGTCGGCACCGGAGAGCTTGACATTGGCCTCCGCCGGTAGATTCAACGCATTCTCGAACACCGCCGTGAGCGTGTATCCGCCTGCGGTTCCGACTCCGGGGGCCGGCAGCGGCAGGTCGCCCAGTCCGAGAGAACAGCCGGTGGTGGCCACCGCGGCCGCCGCTGCGGCTGCGAACGCGCGTTTTGTCCGATACGCCTTCATCACTGTCCCATCGCCGAGAGACCGTCGAGAATGTAGGTCAGACCGAAATCGGGTCCGTAATCCTGCAAAGTTCCGGTGCTGCAACCCAATTGGCGAAGGTGCATGAGATTGCAGATCTCTTTGCTGCTTTGCGAGTCCACCAGGATCTTGTCGGTCAGGGCATGCACCCGAAGCGCGCCGTTGTTCTGGTCGGCGATGTTGTAAAGATTCTCGAGTGCCAACGGAGCGACGTCGAGGAGCTCGGCCATTTCGCGCTGGCGGTCCGTGATCACTCTGGCGGCCGTATCGCTGTTGACGACGGTCTGCTTCAAGTTTTCCCGGTTCGCCTCGATCAGCGACGTTGCCTGTTCGATGATCTCGTTGAGCTTGCGGCCGGTCGCGCCGGTGCCGAAGTTCTCGTCGGCAAGTATTTGGGTGAGCTGGCGCGTCGTGGAACCGAACTGGCGCAACTTGGCGTCGTTGCGGGCGGCCGCGTCCATCAACGGTTCAAGGTCGGTGATGATCGTGGTCAACTGGTCGCGGGTCACCTCACCGCCATCGGAGCTGAGCCGCAGCGAAGCGGAAAGCTCGCCGAGGGCGGACTTAATCCGTTCGCCGTTCCCGTCGGTGACCCCGGCGGCGGCATTGACCAGGTCGGCGATCGGACCGCCGCCCTTGCCGTCACCCGCCAGAGATCTGGACAGCTTGTCGAGCATGTCGATCACCCGGTCGAACGCGATGGGCGTCCTAGTCCTCGGTAGGCCGATCGTGTCGTGGTTCTTCAACGTCGGCCCGCCGTCGTAGGGGGGCGTCAACTCGATCTGCCGATCCGTCAGGATGGATGTGTTAATGGTCACCGCGTGGACGTCGGCCGGTATCGGGACGTCCTTGTCCACGGTGAACTCGACCTCGACGTAGCCGCCCATTGGGGTGATCTTGGTGACCTTGCCCACCGGCATCCCGACTACGGCAACCACATTCTCGACGTACAAACCCGCTGCGTTGTCGAACTGAGCGGTCACGGTGATCGAATCGCGCTGGGACTTAACGACATAGCCCACCGCGACCACCACCGCGGCAACCAAGACCGCCAGCACCGCCGCGATCGTGATCGTTCTGCGTGCGCCGGTTCTCATTTGCAGTCCTTGTAGTACTCGATCATGTTGAATTGATCGGCGCGACCGCTGATTGCGCACATCCACGAGTCCACGGCCAGCCCGTTGGGAATGAAGAACTCCAGGGCCGGGGCGTACCCGGTGGCGTTCGTCAGGTTGCGCAGCGCCACCGGAGCGACCTGAAGCAGATTGCTGACCAGCGCTTCGTTATGGCCGAGCATGTCGGTGAGCTCACGAATGTCGGTAAGCATCTTGTCGAGCATCGCCCGGTCGTTGACCACGATCTTGTCGAGATTGTCGGTCAGGCTGGTCAGAGCCGCCAGCATGGCGCGGAACGTGGCCTGGCTCGCTACGAATTCGCCGAGCAGACCCTGCCCTTCGTCGATGAGGACGCCCACCCGAGCCTGCTGACTGCGCAACGTGTCAGCCACTCGTTGGGTGCCGGCCAGCAGAGTGCCCAGCTGATCTCTCCGGTCGGCGATCACCGAGGACAGCTTGTGGATGTTGTCCATGGCCTGCGGAACGATCTCCGGCAATCCGTTGACCTGCTTGCCCAGAACGGCCAGCGAGTCCCCCAACTGGTCGGAGTCGAGCTGGCTCAACATCACCGAAGCGTCGCCCAGCAGTTCCTGCAGATCGTAGGGAACTTCGGTGTGCGCGAGGTTGATCGTCTTGTCCGGAATGGAACCGGTACCGGCGGGCATCAACGCCAGATAGCGGCCGCCGAGAAAGGTCTGGAGCTGAATGGACGCCCGGGTGTCCTTGCCCAGTTTGACGTCGTCGCGGACCGTCATAGTGACCTCGACGTGACCACCGGCGAGCGACACGCTGCGAACGGTGCCGACCTCGATACCGGCGACGGTGACGATGTTGCCCGGCTTGAGCGAGGCGGCCTGGGCGAACTCCGCCGTGTAATTGGTCTCGCCGATGCCCAGTGACTTCACCCCTACCGCAACCGCAACCAGGACCCCGACTACCGCCAATGCGGTGAACCCGAGCCAGGTTGCGTTGTAATCCTCGGGCCGACGGTCCCGGAGGCGCTGAATCCGTGATTTCACTGCCCCGGGGGCGGATTTCTCGGGTGCTGGGGCGGCCTCGTTGTGATCAGCGTGGTCAGCCATTGGACATGTTCCTGCATTTCGGTGTGTGCCAACCCTGGTTCTGGTTGATCAGTGGGGTGGCGTTGCCCGGGGTCGCCGCGTTGACGATGTATTGGGTGACGTCGTTGAGTCCGGGGAAGAAACCCAGAGCGTTGAGGTCGCACGCGTATGCGTTGGCGTAGCTGCCATCACCCATGGACCGCGCGAGACCCTTCAGCAGCAGCGGCAGGTTGGAGCCGGCGAACGCCACCTGAGGTTCGATGCCGACCATGTGCGCCGCGAAACCGGGCTTGCGGTCGACCAGGGCGTTGAATTCGGGGTAGACCTCGTCGGTGACGGCGGAGAGCCCGCGGGTGGTCCGGGCGAGTGAGCCGATGGATGCTTCCAGTTCGGGGCGCTGAGCGTTGAATTCCGCGACCACCTGGCTGGTCTGGTTCAGGGTGTGGTCCAGGTTGTCGCTCTGCTCGGCGAGGTTGTTGGTGACCTTGCTCAGGCTGGTGATCGCGTCGCCGAGGACCTTGTCGCGACCGGCCAGGGTGCGGGTGAACTCCGTTGTCTGGTCGACGACCTCCATGAGCGATGATCGACCGCCCCCGAACGACTGGATGAGTCCCTGGGTGAGGTTGTTGGCTTCCTTTGGATCCAGCAGGGTGAACATCGGTTCGAAGCCGTTGAGCATATTGCCGACGTCGAACGACGGCACCGTTCGTTCGACCGGGATCACACTGTTGGGCGGGAGCTGTTCGGTGCTGCCGGTTTCGCCCAGCGAGAGGGCCAGATGCCGTTGCCCGATGATGTTTTCGTAGAGCACCGAGGCGAGGGTGTTCTCGTACAGGTTCTGATCGCTCTGAACGATGAACGAAACCTTCGCGACGGTCCCATCCAGCTCGACGCTCTGGACGCGCCCCACCCTGACCCCGGCCATCCGGACGTCGTCGCCTTCGCTGAGTCCGTACACATCGGTGAACACAGCCGCATAGGGCGTGGTGTCGCCGGGCACCTCCCGACGCAAGGTGTTGTACACCAGAAATGTCACGGCGATGGCGCACACCATGAACAGGCTCAGCACGAACAGCGGCTTGCGGAGGCTCATTTCGTCCCCTCGGCTTCAGAAGACTGGGCGGGAACCAGGGAAACCTGGGTGCCACGGGCAACCGGGCCGAGAAGCAGACCGGTGACCACCGAAGCCGGCTCTGACTGGCCGGTGATCAGGCCCAGCTGGGTGAGTTCCTGCCGGCTGCCGACCGGGCCGACGTTGCCGCCGTACGAGGCGGGCGCGGCTTCAGCGGGTAGCAGCGGACCCGGCGGCGGCGCCGGAAGCTGCGGGTCCGCGACCGGCGCCGCCGGGGTCACCGGACCGGGCGGCGGACCGGCAGTCCACTGATCAGCCGGAACCCCAACGGGGAGTAGGGGATTGGGCGGTGGCGGGGGCGGCGGCACCGGAAGCCACGGCGGCACCACCAGCGGCGCCGGCCCCGGCGGCGTGAACGGCGTGTTGTCCGGGTTGGACGTCGTCGGAATCCGATACGCCGGGCCCGTCCACCAGGGCAACGGTGTATTCACCTCGACGGGCGGGGTCGGCGGGTTGATCAGCGGCGGCCCCACCGCGTGCAGGTTCCCTTCCGGACCGACGATGGTGCCCGGCGGTGGTGCGAGGCCCGCCGGCGGTTGGTAGTTCTGCGGCAGCAGCACCGGCGGCAGGTCCGGCCGCACGGATATCTCCGGGGCGGTGTAGCAGCTCGGGCCCTTCAACTCGCCGTAAATCGGGCAGTCGGCCCGGGTGTAGGTGTACATGGGTGTCAGCGACAGGTTGGCCCGAACATTCACGGTGTCGAGCTCGGCGTTCCAGGCCTGGTCGATGAGCAGATCCGACAGCCGCTTCACTCTGGTGAAGATCGGGACGTACTTGTCTTCCTGCATGGCCAGCACACCCACCACCGGGGTCAGGTCGTGTGTGATCTGGATCAGCTTGTCGGTGTGATTGTCAAAGGCCTGCCTGGTCACACCAAGGGTGTTCTGCGAGCCGGCGACCAAAGAGGTGAGTTCCGCGCGCTTCTCGGCGAAGGTCTGCATCGGCTTGACGGCCTGGTGCAGTGCGTCGACCAACTCGGGGGCGGTGGACTGCAGCCCCTCGGTGGCTTCGATGAGGGCCGAGACCGTCGACGGACCGGGCTGGGTGGCGACGATGGAGTTGAGCTGGTCGAGCAGCCGGGTCATCTGGGCGCCCGCGTTCAGCAGCTTGACCCGGCGGTTCTCGGTGGCCGCCCCGACGGCGGCCAGAATGCCCAGGCTGTGGTCATCGCGTCCGCGGCCGACTGCGGCCAGGACGTCGCGCAACTTGCTGATGGTGGTCTGGAAGAGCACCGTTGAAAGGTTGGCGTCCTCGGGGATGTGCGCACCGCTTTGGATTCCGGCGCCCGGGCCGTTGTCGACCAACTGCACGGAAGACACCGCGAATACGTTGCTCGGAACCACCCGCGCGGTCACGGTGTTCGGGATGTTCTTGGCGTGTTCGGGTTTGAGGTTGATGTGCACGAAGTTGGGCTTGCCGTCGACGGCCGGGTCCACGCTATTGACACTGCCGACCAGCAACCCGTGGTATTTGACGTCGGAATTCTTGGGAAGGCCATCGCCGACGTTCACCATGTCGGCGACCACCCGGACGAATCTGTCGAGTCGCCCGGTCGATTTCATCAGCAGGGTCCCAGTGACAAGGGCAATCACCAACGCAACGACGAGCCCACCCATCAGCAGTTGGCTGTCGGAAGGACCGCGCCCGTCCTGATCCAGTGAATTACCCATCTAGCCCCCGAACTTCGCGCCGGCGTCGACACTCCACATCGCCATGGTGAGAAGCATGTTCGTGATGACCACCACGGTGATGGCCGCCCGCATGGCATGTCCGGCGGCGATGCCGACGCCCTCGGGGCCGCCGCTGGCGTAGAAGCCGTAGTAGCACTGCAGCGTCGAGGCGATCCAGACGAACACGACACACTTGATCACCGAATAGACGATGTCGGTACTAGTCAACATCATCGTGAAGTAATGCAGATAGGGACCGGTGGACCCACCGCTGATGATTCCCGCGACGACTTGGGCGGTGATGTACGTCGTCGCCAGACACGCCAGGTAAAGCGGGATGACCGCGATCACGGCCGACATCAGCCGGGTGGTGACCAGGTAGGCGATGGCGGGGATTCCCAGTGTTTCCAGCGCGTCGATCTCTTCGGCGATCCGCATTGATCCCAACTGCGCGGTGAACCGGCACCCGGCCTGCATCGCAAATGCCAGCGCCGCCATGATCGGCGCGAGTTCGCGGGTGTTCACCAGCGAGGAGAGGATTCCCGTCGCGGGCCCCAGCCCGAGCAGGTTGAGGAAGTTGTAGCCCTCAAGGGCGACGAGGGCGCCCGCGGTGACGCCCAGCACCAGGGCAACGCCGATGGTGCCGCCGCCGACCACGATTGAGCCATTACCCCACGCGATGTCGGCGAGCAGGCGGCGAAACTCCTTGTTGTAGCTCCGCAGCACGGTAGGCACGCCGGCGACCACCCGGATGAAGAACAGGAACATGTGCCCGAGCCGGATGCCGGTTGTGGCGACTTTCCGGTAGGCGCCGATGAACGGGCGAAAGACCGGGGGGGTAAACGGGGAAGCGGTCATGTCACAGCCCCGTCCTGGGGAAGAGGACGTTGTAGAGCTGACTTATCGCGACGTTGACCACCATGAGGATGAGGATGGCCTCCACCACCGCCGCGTTCACCGAGTTGGCCACACCGGTCGGTCCGCCCTTGGTGGACATCCCTTTCTGACACGCGATGATCGCCACGATCGCGCCGTACACGACCGCCTTGACCAGGGCCACGACCATATCCGCGGGCGTGGCGAACGAGGCGAACGTCGACACGAAGCTGCCGGCGGCGCCGCCCTGGAAGTAGACGTTGAACAAGTAGCTGGCCAGGAAGCCGACGAAGGCGATGATTCCGGTAAGGGCGACACCGACCATGATGGCGGCGGCGAACCGGGGGACCACCATGCGGCGGATCACCGAGACGCCCATAACCTCCATCGCGTCCAACTCCTCGCGCATCTTGCGCGAACCGAGGTCGGCGGTGATGGCCGAACCGACGGCCGCAGCCATCATGATCGCCGCCACCAGCGAGGCGGCCTGCCGGATGACCGCCAGCCCGCTGGCGGCGCCGGCCAGCGAACTGGCACCGACCTGGTTGGCCAGCAGCGCGAACTGGACGGACAGCGTGACCCCGATCGGCAGCGCGACCAGGATGGTGGGCATCACCGCGGTCGACGCCATGAAGGCGCCCTGCCGGACGAACTCGCCCCACTGGAACTTCCCGGTGAACAGGTCGATGAAGAAGTACTGAATGGTGCGCACCGCCAGCACGCACTGGTGCCCGACCGTCGCGAGAGATTCCAGCGGATGGCGCCTGACGTAGCCCTTAGACCAGTCCTCGATCGCGATCACACCGTCGCGCTCCCTGGAGGCGGCCGGCAGTTCCTGCTCGATGGTCATGCTCAAGCCCCCGCTGACCTACGGACCGCAGGGTGCGGGGCCCACGAGGGAAGGCCAGCCTGCCCCAACGACTTCGGGTCGGTCAAAGCTGCTCCTGCGGATCGGGGGCGAACGTACGGTCGTCAGGGTAAGGCGCGTTCGCAGTTTTGCGACCGATTTCGGCAAAGATCCGTTCGGGTTCAAAGGGACGAACGGCAATCCCTTTCGCCGGGCAGCGTGCCATCTGTACCGTTTCGCCGCAAGGATCCGGCCGATCGGGTAATCGTGTGTGGGGAGGATGCGAAATGGGCGCGAAGGCAATCCGGCGGTCGGTCGTCGCTTTGGCATGTGCGGCAACACTAACCATCACCGGGTCTGCGCTGTCTGGCCCAGCCAGTGCCGAGCCGGGAGTTCCACCGGCGTTGCCGGTGTTCACTCCCGGCCCCACCGACTGGCGGCCGAACTTCGAAATCTGGCCGTATAGCACGTTCACGTACCAGGTGACCCCCGAGATGATCAACGGCATGTCGGATTCCTGCCAGTGGTTCAACGCGCAATTCGACCAGTTGATGGGCCAAATCTCCGATTTCAACCGGAATCTGGGCGACAGCCGCGACGACTACTCGGCTCCCGGGATACAGCGACAGGCCAATGCTGTTGTGGCCAATATCGACCAGTCCACGGCCTTCCTGGCTCCGCGGGTGCAGCCGCTGACGATCACGAACACACCCAACAACTTTGGTCCGTACTCGCCGATTTACGGGGGCGAAGCCATCACCGGTATCACGTTTCAACTGACCCGCATCGGCGAGAGTATGAGGAAGTACGACCTCGCCGGTGTCACCCACGCCAACATCGTTGCGGCCACGCGGTGGGGTAACACACTGCGAGACTCGGGAGCCTGCAACTGACACGCCGGTGTCGACGGTCGTCGCGGCCGGATAGGGTGTGCGCGTATCCCCCTACAGGGGGACGAAGGGTAGGTGGTTGAGGTGAAGTCTCCCGCGGAAGTCGCAGAGGCCCTCAGCGAATCGAACAGCGACGGCGAACCAGCCGACGGCGCCGACTCGGACCAGGTGGACCCGACCGCGGACGGCGTCGGAGAAGGAGAAAAGGCCCAATCGGGGAATGGCGCCGAGAAAGGCCCAGAAGACACCGGCGAGAAGGACGAGGACAGCGCCGAAGACAGGGACAGCGCCGAAGACAGGGACGAAGACAGGGACGCGGCCGAGGCCTATCTCGGCCGCGGCCGTTCCCGGCCGAAGCCCTCCCGGGGTTCGAAGATGCGGTGGATTGCCGCTGCGGTCCTGGTCGCCGTCCTCGCGGTAGCCGGGTATGAGGGCTGGCTGCTGTTTCAGCAGCATCAGAAGGATGTGGCCGCCGAGCAGGCGCTGGAGGCGGCCGAGGAGTTCGCCCTGTCGCTGACCACCATCGATCCCAACGATGTGGACAAGAACATCAACGCCGTCCTGGACGGTTCGACCGGCGAGTTCAAGGATCTCTATCAACGGTCCAGTGCCCAACTGCGACAGGTGTTGATCGACAACAAGGCGACGGCGAACGGCTTGGTGATCGATGCCGCGGTCAAGTCCGCCTCGAAGGACCGGGTGGAGGTTGTGCTGTTCATCGATCAGGCGGTCAGTAACGCGACCTCCCCGGCGCCGCAGCTGGACCGCAGTCGTGTCGTGATGACCATGGAAAAAGTCGATGGACGGTGGCTGGCCGGCAAGGTCGACCTCCCCTGACCCTGCTGGGTCAGTTAGGTCGGGCGGCCTCCAGCGCGGATTGAACGGTCTTGCGACGCTCGTCGATGGCCTTGCCGAGGTCCTTGAGCAGCACGGGCTTCTGCATCACCAGATCTTCGAGGTCGTCGCGTTCGATCTGCAGCACGGTGACTTCTTGGAGAGCGGTGGCATCCGAGGTCACCGGTTCCCGGATCAGCACACCCTGACCGAGGAAGTCGCCTCGGTGCAGCGTCCGCACCGGAATGACCACGCCTGCGTCGTCGACCACGGTGATCTGTACGCGCCCGGCCACCACGAATGCCATCTGGGTGGGCAGCTCGCCGCTGATCTGGAGAATCTCGCCGGTGCCGTAACGGGCCAGGCGCACCTTCGGTAACAGCAATTCCTGGTCGGTTCCGGACAGACGTAAGGTCGGCGCGATCACCTGCAGGTAGGTTCGTGTCATTTCCTCGGTCGCGAAGTCGTCGTCCTTTTGGTCGAGGTGCAGACCGGCTCTGCGCGCGGCGTACCAGGTCCACCGCATGAACGTGGCCTTCGCGGCCCCGTCGTCGCCGGGGGAGCGCAGGGGGATAGTGGTGCGGAACTCATTGGCACCCAACGGGACCGTCACCGGCTGATCGTCGCCGCGTAGCTGTGGCAGCCGGGCGGCCACTCGGGTGAGCATGGCGCACACCGCATCTGGCGAGTCGGCGGCTGCGAATACGGTCGATACCGAGATGGTGTGCGCACCACTGGGCCTGCTCAGATTGGTGAAGGAGGCGCTGGCCAGCACCGAGTTCGGTGTCACCTGCAACCCGCTGGAAGTTTCGATGTGGGTGGCGCGCCAGTTGACCTCGACGACTCGGCCGCGCGCCGCCGGGGTGTCCAGCCAGTCACCGATCTGAAAGGGCTGCTCGAACAAGAGAAACAGCCCGGACACGATCTGGCCGACGGAGTTCTGCAGTGCCAGGCCCAGCACGATCGAGCTGACACCGAGGGCGGTGAACAGCCCGCCGACGTTCGCCCCCCAAACGACCGACAGGATCAGCGCCAGGCCCACGGCGATCAGCGCGAATCGGGCGACGTCAAGGAAGATCGTCGGTATTCGTTGTCGCCAACTGCCTTTCGGCGCGCTGTCGAATAGGGTGGCATTCAGTCCGGATAGCAGCAGAACCATCACCACGAATCCGAGCGCGGTCGACACCACCCGCACCGGGGTGGCATGTACCGATACCTGATTCGCGCCCGTCAGCAGGGCCAGCAGCGCCGCCAGCGGCAGGATGTAGTTGCGCAGCAGTTCCACCGGCCGGGCCAACGCACTCCCGCGGCGCTGCAGAGCGTTTCGAAGTTCAGTCAGTGCGATCAGCCCGATGGGCAGGCCTATGGCTACCGACACGGCCCAGTAGAACCACGGCTGTTCGATGTACTCCATTGCTAACCGTTCTCCACGAGCCGGTAGGTCCGTAAGTCGTTCCCGTCATGGCTGATCGTCCCGGCGGGTTCGAATCGGTGCAGGTCCCGAACAACGTCGTACACCCTGGACGTGATGTAGATGCCGGGCTGCGAAATTCCCTGGTGCACCTGGTAAGCGAGGTTCACCGCGGCACCCCAAACGTCGTAATCGACACTGGAACCCGCGATGAGCCCGCTACCCACGCTGCCGGTGTCGATGCCTACCCGTAGCCGGAGGTCGTAGCCGCTCTCGGCGTTGAATCTCTGTACGATGTGCGCCATCTCGATCGCGAAGTCCACGGCCCGGCGCGAATTGTCCAGCCGGGGCTGATTGAGCCCGCAGCTGGCCAGATAGCCATTGTGCTGGGTACGGACCTGCTCAACGCCGAGGTTCTCCGCGGCCGCATCGAATTGATCCACCAGCGTGTTGACGATCGCCAGCGATTTCTCCGGCGGCAGTTTCAGCGCCAGCTCCTCCAATCCGCCTATGTCGGCGAAGATCACACTGACATCGGGATGGCCCAGGGCGATGTTCTCCTCGCCCTCCCGGTAGCGCTGCACCACGGCCTCGGGCATCAGTGAGAGCAGCAGCTTTTCGTTCTCGGCACGCTGCTCCTCAAGCAGCTGCTGGTGCAGCGCAAGGCTATTGCTCATCTGGTTGAACGCCACGGTGAGGTCACCGAACTCGTCGAGCGAACGGAGCGGCAGCACTGCCCCGTAATCACCGGAGGTGATCCGGTGCGCGCCGGCCTCGAGCCGCTTGATGGGCCGCACGAACCGGCGAGCCAGCACCATCGCGATAAGACAGACGATGAAGATGATCGCGGTGGTCGACAGAACCAGCGTCCGGGTGAACTTCGCGACCGGGGCGAACGCTTCGGCGGCGTCGATCTTGGCCACGATGTTCCAACGCAGTTCGTTGTCCGGAATCGGTGCGAAAGCCTGCAGGGTCCGCCGCCCGAGGTAGTCGTCGGCGATCAACGTGCCGGTCTGCCCCTGCTCGGCCAGCCGGGTGGCCTCCGTACCGGCCGGCTGGATGAGCACAGTGCTGCCCAGATGGATTGCCGCGTCGGCGACATCGGCCGGGGTGCCGGCCGCGATCACCTCCTCGCGGTAGGCCTCCGGGTCCTCCAGGAACAGTCGAGAATCCGAACGCATCAGGTCGTCGGCCCCCACCAGGAACGTCTCGCCGGTGACCCCCATCCCGGCCCGCTGCCATTCCTGGTCGACGGTCATCAGGCGGTTGATCTTGGACATCGGCAGTTGCAGCGCCAACACCCCGGTGACCTTTTCGACCGGCCCGATCGGACTGACCATCCAGGCGGTCGGCTCCAGTGCGGGCTGATAGTTACTGAAGTCGGTCAATTCGACGTAGTCCAGCGCGTTGCTCTGCATGGCGTTGGTGAACGCCGCGGTAAGGTCGCCGCCGCGGAACGGGCCGTCCAGGATGTTGGTGCCCAGGTCGATGCCCTTGTTTGCGCTGTAGACCACGTTGCCCTCGGTATCGATGAGCAGTGCGTCCTCGAACTCGAAGCGCTCCACCGCGGCGCGGAAGAA
>JBFXJE010000020.1:0-105350 GCA_050175175.1 Mycolicibacterium sp.
GGCAGGTGCACGCCGTATCGTTGCGCCATCCGGTAGCCCTGCACGGCCAGCTCGCGCACCTGCTCAGGTGGCATGGCTGTGGTCAGGGCGACATCGAGCAGCCCGGCCAAACGGTGGCTCGGATTGATCCGCAGCGCTTCGGTCAGCGCGATGCCCGCTTTCGGGCTTTCCCCGATCGCGTAACTCGACAACGCCAGCAGCGCCAGCGGCTCAACGCGGTGCGATTCGGGCAGCAGCTGGGACAGTCTCGTCCACAGCTCCACCGCTTCGTGTGCCTGCGACCCTGCGGACAGTCCGATCAGGCAGTCGCGGATGCGGTGGTCGGCCAGCGCGACGGCCAGGCGCACCGCGTCGCTGTCGGCCAGTGTCTGTGTCGCGGACAGGGTTCGCAGAGTTGCTAGGGCGGCCGTAAGTTCGGCGGCGATCTTGGTCTCGGAGGTCAGGTCGTTTCGCCGCTCCGCTTCGGCCAGCAGGTCGGCCAGGTGTGCGGTGCGGGCCGGGTCACTGATCGTGATCAGTTCCTCCAGCGCTTGCCGGTTTTTGTGCACTACCCGGCCTTCGAGTACGGCCGCCAGCATGACGAGCGACTCTGCTGGGTCCTCGATCAGCCCCCCGGCTCCGCAGTCGTCATAGCAGCGCCAGTGGCCGCCGGCTTCTACCCGATCGACCACGTGTGCGCCGACCAGCTCGATCCCGCGCTCGCTCAGCGCATCGCGCAGCGCGACGATCAGCTCGCGCCGTTCTGCACCGCACACGTCACACTGCGCACCTTCGGCGTCCACCACGACGGCGATGACTGTATCGGCGCCGCCCGCGGCAGCCGAATACGCCAGGGTGTCGATGAGTGACCGAGCGTCGGTCAGGTCCACCCGTGCGGTGGCGGTCAGTTTGCCGTCCGTAATCAACAGCAGTGCCAGGGACAGTTCGGGGGTGAAGCCGAGTAGCGCGGGCAAGGCGGCGATGGCCGCCGAGGGTCGGTTGAGCTTGAAGGTGTTGTTGGTTGCATCCGACAAAGACATTTGCATCCTCCTATGGATGTCCGGTTGCGACACCCCCGCGTGCCGGTTGGCAGGCGTGTGAGCCGCTGATTGTGGTGTCCCCGCTCCCCGCGCGGACACCACAATCATATCGTTGGGTACCGACAGAATCCCTTGTCAGGCAACGCTTTCCGCGCCATTTGTTGGGTATTCCAGAAGGGCGGCCATCTCGTCATTGGAGGCAGGCACCGTGTAGGTTTGGTCACCAACAGCCCGGTACTGGCAGATATGGGCGGCAGCATCGAGCGAGTGCCCGTCCATGCAGGCAACGTAGGCGCGGTGCGCACGCCGATCCACCTTGACCAGGTGCGCGCGTTGAGTGCTGTCTACCGCCCAGATGCCGTTCGGCACGGGCGCCTCCGACCAAAAGCTCAGGCCCACCGCTGCGCACGCGGCGACGTTCTCGCGTGTCCTGACCGGTGCCACGGTCTGCCGCCGGTTGGTCGGAGCGCTCAATTGGGCGGACCCGTCTGCTCGCCGGGTCATGCCGAAGAACCGCAGCGTCTTGTCCAGATCGATTTTGGTGGCGACATGGTAGGTCGCGGCGTGAGTGCACTTGACCGAGTAACTTTGGCAGATCGGCGGGGTGTAGCGGGTCGGGGTACCGCCCAGTTTCGCCGCGATCGCCAGCACACTCTCGTGGGCGGGCAAGTCACCCGCGGTCTCCGCTGCAACATCGGTCGCGGCGATCGGGTTGTTGATGACGGCAGTGCTCATGGTTGTGGCCCTCCAAAAGGCTCTCGATGCGACACCCGCGCAAGCCCGAAATGGCTAGCACCTGAATCGCTTTCACCTGCAATGTCCGACCTTCTCGGACACTCTTATTCTATGTGGGCGGTATGACAAAACCCGTTGCGTCCCGACCGGCCGCTCCGACACCACGCCGCTGTCGGCGGCGGAGCTGGTCGTCGAATACATCACCGGCCGCTTAGCAAAGTTGCGAGTCAGGCGGCCCGCACGTCACAGTGATCGCCGCAGCAGCCGCATCCGCCCGCTGGTCGGTCAACAGCCACGTTGCGCAGCCCCCGTCGGACAGTTCGATGGTCACGATATTTGCTGCTCCTGCGCCAACGACGCGCTGCGGGTACAGGCCGTCAATGACGGTGTTAGCCAGGGTGCAGATCGTTTCCAGGTAGTCGCGCGCCGCTTCGCGGGGATCAGTGCCCTCAGCGAGCCAGTACAGCTCGTTCCATCCACTTGTCAGGAACAGGTGCTGTTGCGGCCCAGCGATGTTGGACACCATCACGTAGAAGCCACTCACGTCGTAGCTGTCATCGCCGTATACGTCGAGTTGCAGGCCCGACACCGGTTCGACGATGCCCGCGTTCACAGCGTCGTCGGCAAATGAGGACAGTCGGCCCGCCGGCTGTTCGTCGAGCCGCCCGGGCAGCTCCGATTCCAGGTCCTCCGCCCGTTCCTCGCACCACGTCTCGAATGCGGCATCGTTGATCCGATAGCGCCCCGGCGTGGCGCCGGCGGCCACCACCGCCAACACCGGGGCGGCCCCGTCTTGGGCGCTCCCTGGCCCGCTGCCGGGCGTGTGGGCCTCGGGTCGTGTGATGGCAGCGGCCGGGGCATTGGTGGCCGTAGCTGGTTCCTGAGCGTTTGCACTCATGTGATCAGTCCTCTCGATAGGTGGGTGGGGTCGAAGAACTCTGCTGCCGGTTCATTCGGCGACCAGCCAGGCGGGCGGCGGCGCCGGTGTCGTCACAGTGTTGGACACCTCGGCGCTGGCGGTGTTCGTTTCCACCGGCGCGGTTTCGATGATTGCGGTCATGGCAGCCTCCAAAGGCTCTCGGTGCGACACCCTCACTACCGGGTCGGCAGGTGGTTGAGCCGCTTTCTCTGTGTCCCGAATATCTCTGTGAGACAACCTGATTGTATCGGTGGGGTCTGACACAATTAGCTGGTTACGGACGTCGAGCGGAACCCGCGCGATCGGTGCGAATCGCGCAGCCGATACACCCCAACTGAGTCAATACCATTGTGGGGCAACACTATTCACACTCCGCCGGTACCGAAATGTGCTGCGGCACAGTGCTATTCACGCTCGCACCTTCCCGGAATCCCGGTGTCCGCCAACCTGATTCGCTTCGCAGCCTGCGAGCGGCGCTCCGGTTAGGAGTCCTAACTGTGGCGGACTTTTTGTCGGACCCCCGCGCTACCCTGAAAGGGTGGGAGGGAGGGACTACCACATCGGGGATAACACCGCTCGCTTTCGCCGCGAGGCGATTACATCGCCGCGGCGGTTATGCCAACAGCTCGGAATTGGTCGGCCGGCCGCCGCAGTTGCGCGCCGAGTCGGCGCCACGCGGTCGGAGTCAGCGTCAACCCAGCCGCCGCCGCCTGCAAGGATGCCGGCAGACCTGCATCGAGGGCGGCCTGACGCTTGGTGCAGTCGCGGCGCCGTAGTTCGATGACGAATTCCCGATAGGCGGTCTCGACGTCAAGTTGCATGAACAGTGTGTTGAGGCGTTGGTAGATACGCCCGTTCGGCACATCGAGCACATATCCGAATTGGCGTTCCACGATGGCCAGCAGCTCATCACGCCGCAGAACACGGAACAGTGAAGATCGCTCGATACGGTCCAGTCCCCCACTAGGCAGCCGGGCCACATCCACTTGACCGGTATCGGTCAGGGTCAGCACCCCGACGTGATTGGGGGTCTCAGCAACAGTCCGTGCCGTCTTGGCCGGTGAGGTGACGACGTAAACGTGCTCGAAACAGGTTCCGTAGCTGTGCAGTTGCAGCTCCAGGCGAGCGAATCCGTCCAGATCGGTCTTGATCTCGTAGACGGTCGGCTGCTCACCGGTGATGACGAGGTCGGCAATGGACATGGACACCCGCAGGCCGCTGATCGCGTTCAGCTCGGCGGCGCGGCTGGCGACCGCAGCGGTGATCAGGCTGTTGGCGTAGACGTATTCGCAGCGGTAGTCGCGGGTGAGTCGAGCGTAGGCAGTATCGAAGGCCTCGCCCAGGGTGGCGTCGACTTCGGCGAGGTCGATGATCGGGGCGAGCCGGTCGCGGGGCCATGGGGTGTTCTTGCCGGCCAGCTCCCTGATGCAGCGGGTGCTGAATGCCAGGGCCAGCTGCCGGCCGAGATCATCCATGACGCGCTCTGAGGAGCGCACAGTCAGATCGGTTGCGGTGCAGCGTGTTGGTGGCGGCTTACGCACTTGTTTCACGCTCTGTTGGTTCCACTGGCCGTCGTCCGATCGTGTCGCGAGGGTGAGCCACTTCGCACAGGCTAAAGAGTTCTCGCGGAGCGCGTCGTCATCCCAATCGAGCGTCCACGGGTTGCCAGCGCACATTGCGATCGCGAGCACCCGGCCAGCGCCTTGTCGACCGCCTACCAGTGCCAGCCGGGCAGCGTCTCCAGACGAGCTGCACGCGATTTGTTCAGCTCCCCGCGGCGGTGGTGGCGACGTTGGTCTTTGACCCACTCGCCAAGTCGGTGTCCCGAGTCGGTGACGAACGCGCCTGGCGGGTCCGCCGCGCCGTGTTCGGTGCTGTAGCACTGCAGCTCAGTCAGCCCTTGTTCCCAGAGTTCGTCGAAGGCATTCCATGCCCACCCCGGCGCACTCTCCAGTCGCGCAACGCGCTCGCTCGACATCACGCCGGTCCGATAGGCGCGCCGTTGGCGCCCAACCCAGTGCCCGAGTGCCCGCCCGCTAGGGGTGCGGTAGTGCTGCGGTGGGCGCGCGTGACCGTGCGCCTGCGTGTAGGCCAGCAGTTCGGCGAACCACACGTCAAAGCTCGCATCGTCACGTCGGTGATCCCACGACCAGCCCGGCAGAGCCGACAGACGGGAGGACCGCGACGAACTCAGCTTCCCTTGACGGTGCAGGCTGCGCTGATTGCGAGCCCACTGACCCACGTTGACTCCGCCCGGCGTGACCAACGTCGGTGGCACTTCGCAGTCGCGGTGCTGCGCCGCGTGAGCCGTCAGGGCAGCGAAATTCTGCTCCCACTGGGCGTCGCGGACGTTCCAGGCCCAGCCGGGCAGCTGCGACAGACGCTGCTGCTTGTCGGGCGCCAGTTGGCGCCGACCGTGCCGGCGGTGGCGCTGCTCTCCGACCCACCGCCCCAACATCAACCCATCATCGGTGCGATGGTCCGCACTGGGACTCGCGTGCCCGTAGCGGCCGGCGAAGTCCTGCAGTACCTCGAAGTATTCTTCCCAGCTGACACGGCGCGTGGTGTCCCAGTTCCAGCCCGGCAATTGCTCCAGTTGGCGTCGGCGGCCGGCCGCCATCCGCCGCATCCGCGAGGGGTTGCGAAGCTCCGCGGCCCACCGCCCGAGCGCAATCCCATCCTCGGTTACGTAGCCGCGCGGCGGATCTGCTGTGCCGTGCTTTTCGGTGTAGGCCGCCAGCGCCGCAAAGTTCGTGTCCCAGGACCGATGCCGGGGAACCCACGACCACCCCGGCAGATCTTCGAGGCGTTTGCGTTGGTCATCGCGCAGGCGCTCCCGCTGCTCTGGCCGGCGCTGAGTGATTACCCATTGATTCAGATGCGCCCGCCCCGGACCGGCGTAGTCCCGCGGCGGGTAGGCGTGACCGTGTTCGGCGGCGTAGGCGGCCAGCGCGGCGAAACTCTCCTCCCACCGCGCGTCGAGGCTGTTCCATGCCCACCCGGGCAGTTCCTGCAATCTCTGGACTCGCAGCGCAGACAGCGCACTTCGCGCGTGGGCGCGCCGCTGACTCGATACCCACTGGCCCAGCGCGCGGCCCGCCGGATCACGGTACTGCTGCGGTGGGCTGGCATGTCCGTGCTCGCCAACATAAGACACCAGCGCGGCCAGGTTCTCCTCCCATTGCCGTGTCAACGTGTCCACCGTGTGTACCGAAAATGCTCGCAGGAATTGCTCGGCCAGATGTGGCGGGAGGTCGGCCGGCAACACGATATCGACGAGATCGGTGTGCACCGATCCGTCGGGACTGTCCTGTGGGAGCCCATCGGCCAGTGTTTCGCGCAGCCTCGCGAGGTCCTGGGCAATGCTCGGGTCGTGGGTTTCCAGCGCACTGAGCACTTGCCGCGCTTTTGCGAAATTGCTGATGTCGATCACTGTTTCGGCGTCGAGGCTGTCATCGACGGTCAGAGCCAGGATGATCAGCGCGGGCCGGTCGTGGTAGGGATTTTTGCGGATCGCCCGCCCCACCGCCTGGGCCACGTCGACCTCCGACGAGCGAGGTTCGGCGAAGAATATGGCGTCGAGAGCCGGAAGGTTGACGCCCTCGGTGAAGCATCGGCAGTTGCTCACCAGCTCCCACTTGTCCGGCTTGTGGATACCCAGCGCTACCTCGGCGACCTCTTTGCGTTCGTGCAGCGACGCGCTTCCGTCGATATGGGTGACGGCCGCGCGCCGTCCGTCGCGTACCAGGCCTCGCGCGCTCAACAGCGCGTGTGTGCGTGCGAACGTTTCCGAAAACTGCTGCGACGCCGCGATGGTGTTGTGGAATGCCAGCACCGTTGAGAGCTGGTAATCGCTGGCGGCCTGTGTCAGGGCGATCGCTGCGGCGACATGATCAGCGCGTGCGCTGCCGTCCTCGCCGGCAGCCAGTGTGATCAACCGCAGATCCTGTATCGCTGATGCCACCGCCGAGTCCGACACTGCGATCACGGCGACTTTGAACGGCGCCAGGATGCCGCGCTCGATCGCTTCCCGAGTGGACAAGGTGAACTGGCGCGGGCCGTACAGTTCGGGGTCATCCATCGAAGCGACGGTGCGCCGCGGTGGGCGGCCCGCCCTGGTGCGCTGACCGGAATGCACTTTGGGGGTGGCGGTGAAGAACAGGCGGTGCCGCGCAGGGATATGGCGGTCGTGCAAGATCGCGGCGAAAGGCTTACCGCGTCGTCCTGCGGTGCGGTGTGCCTCATCGGCGATGACCACCGAGAAAGGCTCTGCGCCAAAGTGTTTGTGTGCATCGGCGATCACAGCCGCCGACTGGTAGGTGGCGAACACCACTCGCACACCAGTCGTCTCGGCCAACCAGCGCGCCAGATGCTCCGCCGACGTCGTGCTTCGGACCGACAAGTCTGCGCTGTCGATGTCTTCGGTCTCATCGATCGCGGCCGAGCACACCGCCAGTGCGGAGAAAGCCACGGGCGACTCCGAGCGCCAGACCTGGTAGGTCTGCTCCAGCAGCCCCAGCGTAGGGAACAACACCAGGACCGTTCCGGGCGCACCGTCGAGAAGTTTGACCGCCGAGAACACCGCGATCAGTGTCTTGCCGACCCCGCATGCCGCGATCACCTGCCCACGCGGTTGGGTGGGATCTACAGCGTCAACAGCGCTCTGCTGATAGTCACGCAGTTTCACCTGGTCTCTGCCCTCCCCTTCGGATGGGTTGTCTCACAGCGTCACTCAGCCGCACTCGGGTTCCAGTACGCGGGGAGCTGGTCGAAGTAGTGGGCGGCCACGCTGGCGGTCTCGATCTCCACGCGCCGCACGGCCAGCGCGCTGCCCTGCCAGTCGGCGGCGCGGGCGCGCAGCCACTCACGCCAGTTCGGGGCGTCCAGGCCGCCGGCGCTGAGCCCGGCCAGGTAGCTGGCGGTCAGCCAGTCGCGGGCCTGCACATAGTTGGTGATGGTCATATGTCTGGTGTTGTCCAGCCGTTGGACGTGCTCGCCACCGATGGCATCCCATGCGGTACTGGCGCGGTCGGGGTCGTCGAAGTCAGCCGGCACCGCCGCGGCCAGGAGGTGGCCCAGCGATCGTTCGTTGAGCGACAGCAGTGAACCGTGCTGGTGCATGGCGTCGGTGAATCGGGCGGTAAGCACGCTGCGAGATGCCGAAAACCAGCTGTCCAGCGCATCCCGCCAGTCGCGGGCCTGCCCGGCGGGTTCCCATGGTGCAGTGGGCATCTCGATGATTTCGCGCACCGCCAGTGCGCCCAGGTCTTGGTAGGCGCTCGCCGGCGAGGTCGCCGGCGACAGCTCGGCACGCCACATCGTGCTCAGTTGGCCGACGCGGGCTTTGGTGAGGGCATCGGTGAGTATCTGATTGCATTGGATCTTGAAGTACACCGCTTCCGCGGAGTGCTCGCCGCCGCGGTCCGGGCCGCCAGGAAAGCTCTGCGGAGGCAATTGCATTGCTGCGATGTTCCTTTCGATGGTGACGATCTGGGCGGCGGTGCGTTGGGGGCGCCAGGGGTTTAGATGTCGGAGCGGTAGTTGGACGTCAGACCGGTCGAGCGGTCGAGAACCGTCACGCTGCGGACAACGCCGGCACCGGTTGCCGAGGCCAATGCGTCGGCCGCTCGGTTGGGCTTGCGGTAAAAGACGTGATCTGCGTCGTCCACGGTCACATAGATGTCGATCACGTCGTGTCTCCCTCTCGGCGGTGGCCGGTGATCTCGTGGTAGCGCAGGACCGACGTCCACTCCCGCTCGCCGAGTTGCACCTGCACCGTCACACCGTCGGCGTCGGCGCGCAGCACCGGGTACCAGGTGCCGTCGTACTCGACCGCATCGCCGGCGGCGATGTCATCGCACCGCAGTGCGGGTGCGTCGATGCGCAGGGCCAGGCGTGCCACCGTCGTTTGCAGCTGTCCCTGGTAGTCGCTGGTGCCTTTGACGGTGGCTCCCGTGACGGTGACCTGATCACCCCGGCGTGTGCCGAACAGGGCCGCACCGGAGCCGAACGTCTTGATGACCTGACCGCTGTCGAGCTTGATGACGACCAGGCGTTTCCATTCGCTGCCGCCTCGAAACCCTTCGACTTCGATCGACGTCGACACCTCGACGACTCCCGCCAGGTCCTTGACGCGCTCCCCGGGCTGGCCGATCGGTTCATTGTTCAATCCGGCACGGCGGGCGGCTTCGGCGTGGGCTTGCTCCCAGGCCGAAGCGAACTCCTCTGCCGCGTGGGCAGCGGCTGCTGCCGCGTGTTGCTCGGCTTCGGCTGCGCGCCGGATCGCCGCCTTGACCTCTCGGCGCACTCGCGCCCGCACCGAGGCCACCTTGATGGTCCGGTGGCCGCGGCCCATGCAGTCGAAGCATCCCTTGATGGCATCGCCACGCGGCCCGTACGGGTTCTGGATGACGTATCCAGACGGGGCGTGGTACAGGCCGTCGCCGCCGCACTTGCCGCACGTCATCTTCACCAGGTCATCGCCGCGGGCACCGGGATAGGGGTCGCAGTAGACGTGCGGATCGGCACCGACCGCGGGGGCAGCGGTGATGATCCGAGGTTCGCGATCAATCCGCCGATCCATGGTTATCGTCCCCGTCATCTTGTCCTCCCGGTCCATCCGCACATCACCACTCTACAAACTAACACTTGATGTCGTCAAGTGTTAGTTTGTAGAGGGTCGAGGTGGCCGGCACGGCGGTAGTAGGCCAGCTTGGCGCGGACCCCCTTGGCGAAGGCACGCCGACCGGTGCGGTTGGCCATGTCCGGTCCGAAGCGATGCAGCGCGTAACGCACCCGCGCATCGTCACCACCGGGGTAATGCAGCACTTCGCGGTCCGCTGCAGCACACCAGCCGCTGTCGAACCATCGCGCAGCGATGCCGGCCCTCGGGAGTTTTGCCGCGGCGCGGGCTTCTCGATATCCGTCATCCGACATTGGCGGTACCTCCTGCCATGATTGGGCGGGGACGACACCCCCGCCGTGAACGAATAACCCTCAGTCCCAGTAGGGCGTGGCGATGACTTCCGGGCGCCGACCCTCGGCACGCGCGATGTACTCGCGCCGGTAGTCCCACGACGCAGCGATCTTGGCGCCGTCGCCGCCGATCCGGTTGGCGTCAATGTCCAGCAGCGCGGCCAACTCGACGCGATCCTCCTCCCCCATGTGCCCGTACTTGTCACAGCGCCGCGGCGGGGCGCTCACGGTGATCCAGCCCCAGGTGGTGCCCCGCCCGCCGCGCACACTCCAGCTTTTACCGCTGCGCCGGCGCAGCGCAGCCCGGATGGCGGCGATGGTCTGATCTCGATCGACCGGGGCGGCCGGGGCTGGGTCGCGAACGACACTGAGCTGGGGTGTGCGCATAGGAAATCCTTTCCGAGGAGTGGGCGTCGATCCGGTTTCCATGCCTCAAGCCTATCACTTAATACTGTATGTCATCAAGTGTTATTTACGTGGTGGTGGCGGCAGCGGCCTTGTGTTTACGTGCTACGCCAGTGGTGGTGACCGCAACCCATGCACCGCAGGTCGGGCAATAGCCCCAGGCGCTGCGGTAGCGGCGCTGCGCATTCGGCACGTACGTGCCCGATCCCCCGCACACATCCGGGTCGGCAGCCTTGGGCGCCTGGGTGGTCCACTCCACCGGCGCCGATGGAAAGCACACAGTGCACAAGACGGCGCCCAGCTTGGCAACCGCCTCGGCCTCGGACTCGCCGGAAAGGTCGGGCAGCCAGCAGATCCTCGTGGTGGGCCGCAGCGTGTGACAGGCGCGCGACCGGTGAACGTGTCCACCGGTCACCACGAAGAACCGCGACCACCGACCCCGGTCACGCCAGATCTGTTCGAGGCCAGCAATTTCCGCCTGTCGCGCGTCAATCTCCCGCTCGGCCGCGGTCAGCGCGTCCAGCACTCGACGGGCCGAGCTGGCGTGCGGACCACCGCCCGAGGCGATCGCCTCGACCCGTTCGCACGCCTCGGCGTCGGTCAATGCCCAGGCGGATGCCCGGCGCGCCCGCCCCTTTCGATCTCCGGCAAGGCGGTGGGCGCTGTCGATCTCGTGCTCGCGACGCGAGTCGGCGCGAAAGTGCGCCACGGTCGCCTCGGCGAGCACAGCGTCATGAACCTTGGCCTGCTCTTTGGTGTACGGAGTGCTCGACGGCGTGGTGTTCATACCTCCATCCTGGCCGATAACCATTAATGTTGTCAATAGTTATAGAGTCGCTGGAAGCGACATTAACACTTGACGTCATCAATCATTACCGCTAACGTAGCAATCATCCGGGAAGTCCCCATCGGACACCGCGTCCCAACGCAGCGACTTCCCCAGAACGCCGCCCCGGCAACCTTTCCCAATCGAGAGGAAAACGTCATGGCCATCACCATCAGCCACACCCCGTCCGACGGAACATTGGTCCACGGCACCGCCCGCGGAGATGGAACCAACGTGATCCTGAAAACGCACGGGTTTCGCTGGTTTCGCACTCTGGGCCTCTGGGGTATTCCCGGCAGCCGCGATCGCCAGCCCAACATGGGCACGATCACCCGGGCTGCCGACGCGCTACGAAGCGCCGGCCACGACGTCACTACCGACATCGACGCCACCCACCGCAACGTCGTCGACGCCGAAGCCGATCGCACCGAACGCAGTCAGGCCCGCGCGGAGGCCCTGGCAGCCAAGGCCGAACGCAAAAGCCACGCCGCCGACGCCGCGTGGGAGGCCGAACGGCGCGCCACCGACGTGCTACCACCTTTCGGACAACCCATCCTGGTGGGCCACCACAGCGAAGGCCGGCACCGCCGCGCGATCGAGCGCGCCCGCACCGCGACACGCCGCGCGATCGACGCCACCGACGACGCCGCTCGTGCCGCCCAGCGCGCTCAGGCCGCCGCCAACACCTCCGCACACCGCTACAACCCGGTGACCGTCAAGAACCGCATAGACCGACTGCACGCCGAACAACGCAAGGACCAACGCGCACTCGACGGACACAGCAGGGTCGTCGCGCGCACGGCGACACACACCTACCGTGACGAGTTTGCCCCGGCCACAGGCGAATACCGCCAGCAGCTGCTGGATCGCACCGACCAGCGGGCCAGCGAAATCGCCTACTGGGAGTCGGTGTACGCCGCCCAGCAGGACGCCGGCCTGGCCGCCAGCCACAGCCGCGACACCATCACCAAAGGCGACCAGATCAAGTACCGCAGCCAGTGGTACACCGTTGTCCGCGCCAACACCAAGACCGTCTCGGTGCGACTATTCGAGGGCGCCTCGTTCACCAACACGATCGGATACCACGAGATCTCCGGTCACCGACGGGCCGACACCGAGCCCTCGGGCTCCCCAGAGGCAATCTGACGGCCCACGGCCGCGCCGCTGACTCCTACTCGGCGGCGGTGTCGACAACGGCGCCCGGTTCGATGCGTTCGCGGATCTCAGTTGCGGTCTCGATGATCACGCGCAGATTCCGATGGTGCTTGAGCTGGGGATGCTCCCGCAGGATCGACCGCTGCGACTCGTCGGCATCCAGGCGGGCCAGAATCAGACTGATCTCAGCGACCGTGAGGTCCGCGATCGCCTTCACCTCCAGGTTGCGTTCCTTGACCAACAGTGCCAACGCGTCGTGCACCGGGGAGCGCTCCGCACCGCGATCGGCGGGAATCTGTCGGGCTTGCATGAGGTTTGGCGTGCGCAGCCGACCCAAGATCGTGGCGCCGTGGACATCGGCGAGCAGCGACAGGGGCGCAACGGCGGCGATAGGGATGGCCAGCCAGACCGGCAGCGGTGCACCGTGTGGCAACAGTGCGTGCACGACGTTGCCGCCCACGCTGACCACCGCGGCGGTGCCCAGCACCAGCCAGAAGAACCGCCGGTTTGCGCTCTGCAGCTCACCGTGTGGCCCTAGCACCACGATGGCCATCGTCGCCAGCAAGATCGTCCCGTCGACAATCCCCGGCCACAGATAGGACAGCTCGGCGGGGTATCCGGCCCGCGCCGCGAGGTCGGCCAGGGACGCGAAGCTCAGCAACGCTGCCGACAGTCCGACAAGGCCGGTAATGCCCAGCGCCAGAACGCGAATCACGCGCAAGGCCCTGCCCGGGTCACCGTCGGCATCGACCACCGAGCCCGCCGGGCGGTGTGCCGGCGGCGACAGCGCCGCCGGCGTCCGCACGCCGTCCAGGTCGCTCCGGGGCTCAGGTTCCACGACTGTTGTCACAGGGACGTGCTGGGTGGGAATGTCATCGACAATGGTCATGAAAGTCAGCTCCCTGTCAACGGTGGACCGGGGCAGCATCAGCGCCGCCAGAGGACTTCAATTCGTTTGGCGCACAACATGTTTATCTGCGCCTGCGTGCGGACCTCGGATCGAATGGTAGCAGTTTCGGTGCGGGCGTGAATTCACCCTTTCCGCCACCGGCGCCGCCGCGCGGCCAGTATTTCAGCGTGCGTGAGGTCGCCGATGTGCTCGGGCTCGCTCACGTGCCTGTTCGGGGACATCCCGTTGTGCGGGGTTGAGATCCAGGCCAGCCAGCACCGCCCGCAGGTCTTCTCGGGTGGCCTGCCCGCTCAGGTAGTCATCGACCGTCAGCGCGAGGGCTTCGATCGTCTCGCGGGTGCGCGGGCCGACCTCAGCATAACTGGCCGACGCCCATGCCAGCGGCGCGGCCGATTCCCGCTCGATGCGTTCGAGCGCTCGACTGGTGGCGTGCAGGTAGGTGCGGACCCGGGTGGCGTCCTTGGCGCTCAGGCCACCGGCATCTAGCGCACGGCGAGCCCGATCGCGATCACCGATCAGCATGTCGCGGGTCATCCGCCGCCACCGCGGATCGAAGCTGATCATGCGCCACAGTCGCTCCCATGCCAGCCGGTAGCGGCGGTCCTCGCTGCGCGGCTCCAGGTGCGATCGCACGATCGCGTTGCCAGCAGCCGTGGTCAGCGTTTGCGCGCACCACCGCGGTGTCACGTGGTCGGGCAGCTCGGCGACCGGCGCGTCCCACGGGGTGTCAACAGCACTGCGGTGCCCCGTGCTCTCCGTCATGGTGTCGACGGTAACGCGCCTGCCAGCCGAGGGCCGGCAGGGCGCCGACGACGGCCGTGTTTCGGTGCGCCCGGTGCGGTCATCGGTGTTGATCACGTGCGTACCCAAGTCCTCCTGACCGTGACGGTCTTTATGCCGGTGGCGGGACCGCGGCGGTCGTCGTCGGCGCCGCGGTTCCCGCCGTTTGCCCACTGCCGTGAGGAACCGGTGTGCCGGCGCTGCCTTGCGCGGCGGGGGTCTGCTCCGCGGCGGCGGGCGTCGGGCTCACACCCGTATTCGTGGACGGCGCCGGCGGCGCAGCAGCGGTCGTGGGTGGCGCTGGTGTCGTCCCAGCGGTTGGCGGCGAGATCGGCGTGCCCTGGCTGCCCTCTTGAATCGGCGTACCTTGGCTGCCTTCCTGAATCGGGGTGCCCTGGCTGCCCGCCGCTGCTGGCGCCGCGGCGGGCACGGGTGTCGTCGGCGAGGTCGCAGAGCTTGCGGCAGAGCTTGCGGCACCCCCGGCCGGTGTAGCGGCGGGCGCAGCGGCGATCGGTGACCCTGCGTTCGCTCCGGCGCCGCTCGACGACGGCCGCGGCGGCGCCGGCGGCGGCGCCACCCACACTGCGAGATCCGGTCCTCCGGCGGCGCTGTAGAACACGCTGTCCGGCGAATCCCCCCCGACCACGTCGAAATAGATCTTGCCGGTGGTCTTCTGCCCCTGGGCCAACACCGCCGGGTTGACGCCCTGTGGCGTTGCAGCGCCGAACAAGACGCGATAGGTCTGTCCGCTGCGGGCGCGAGCGTTCAGGTTTGACACAACGGGTTGCACCGACCCGCGAATCGCCTCGTCGGTCGCCGTGGCCTCCCATAGCGTCCCCGTCACCGGGTAGGGAATCGCATCCGAGCTTGGCCGCAGATCGCTAATCGTCCAGGCCTGCACGACGTCGCCGTTGATCAGCTCCGCGGCGCTACCGAACGTGTGGATCACTGCCTCATCGGCAGTGGCGACGGGCACGCCGCAGAAAGCGTTCACAGTGGCAACAGCCGCCGCGGCGGCCATCAGGTTCCTTGCAGCGGCGTTCTTCACGATCCCTCCCGGATTCGGTCGTAGCTTTACCAGCAAACTAGCAGTTCGAGCAGTTGTCATTGCACGCTCATCGACGCGGGGTCCATGTTCTTCAAGGTGTCGTAGGTGAAGATCGGTTGAGGGCGGAAATGCGGTGAGAGTGGGTCGAGGTCGGGGCGCTCGTCAGCCAGCTCCCACGGTGCGGTCACGATCTCATTCCAGACAGTGATGTCATGCGGGTTGGGCATGTCGAAAACCACCCGCGGATACAGCGACGTTGGTGGCAGCAGGTTAGCCAACGTGTCGAAATCGCTGGGTGTGCGTGCCTTGAGTGGATCAGGGGTGTAATACGCTTGGAACTCGCGGGCCGGCACCCCGTCGGCGAAGTCGGTGACCAGGCCACGACCTTTGAGATCTGGGATGGATTCACCGATGTCGTAGTTGCCCCAGTAGACGTTGGACATCGCTCCGGGCATCTTTCCGACCTGAATTTTCTTGCCGGAGTTGAAGATAATGTTGGTGTTGATGAAGTCCGCGCTCGGCTTTTGCAGCATGGTCACGATGTGAATGCGGAACTCGCGGGCCATGATGATCAGCTGGTCAATCTCGCCGAGGACCGGCGGTTGTGAGGGACTGTCCTTGACCTTGAAACGCGGCCAGATGTTTTTGACCATTTGCATTGCGAATTCGGCGTATTCGTCCATCAGGAACAGGATCGGCACGTCGTTGCTGATCCCGTTGTGACCGGCGTTGTCCTGGCGGCGGCGGTTCAGGATCTCCACGACGTAGTAGATCGTTTTGATGTTGGAGTAGATGCCGTTGGTGACCACGTGCATGTTGGGCCAGTCCAGGAATCCGCGATAGCTTTTGGAGAGTTTGAAGTCGGCCACGATATTGCACCACCCGGCAGCGGCGGTCTGTTGCAAAAGGTTGTGCGCCCAGGATGTTTTGCCTTTCCCGGATGCACCGCAGGTGTTGCAGTGCGGGGTGCCCTCGGCGTCGGGGGTCCACAGCACTTCTGTGCCGTCACCGTAGACACCGAGGACGAATTTCGATTCTGCGTAGCGCTCGGCGGCCTCCTCGCGGGAGGTCACGAAATGCTTGATCGGCGGGGCGTACATGATCGGCTCGAACGCCGATCGGATTGCGCTCATCTCGGCCTGGGGCAGATCCCATTGGAACATCCATGAGCCAGAGGGAACCGGAATCCGCTGCCGCAGAATGCGTTCCACCGATGCCCGTTTCTGCGGCGTGACGAACGTATTGCCCTTGCCGTAGGACACCGCGTAGCGTTCGATCGCATCGCCGGCCGGTGTCAGCACGGGTGCTTTGAGCTGGAAGTCCGCTCCGAAACAGTTAGGGTCCGATAGCACCTCTTTGAGGTGGCGCACCGCCGCCGGGTCACTGGTGACCTCGGCGCGCCGGCAGGTCAGCACCGTGCCTTTCACGGCCACTGACCATTGTCCGCTGAGGGTTTCGCTCAGGACGGTTTTGATGTTGGGGGTCACCCGGGCGGGCAGCACCTTGGCTGGCAAACCGATCTTGATCTCCTCGATCGCCGCAGCCGCGCAGCCGTCGTTCCAGTCGAGGCGGATCGACCGGCCGGTCCAATCCGGGATGACATCTTTGAGCCGGGCGATCAGCAGCAGCGTCAGACCACTGCGGCGGTAGTTGCGGGCGCCGAACCGCTCACTGAGCCACCAGGCCGCCACCGCCGGCCCAGCCGCGATGACCAGCCACAGGACGGGCACGAATCGGTAAGTGAGCGCGGTAACGAGGAAGCCGCCGACAAACGCCAGCGCCGCATACTTCACAAACCGTCCCAGCGGAATACTGTGGCGCACAGCGTTTCCCAAGACAGCGGCTGCGCCGATCCCGCCAACCGCCAACGCGACTACCCCTGGGCTCATGACGGCGACGATCCTTGATCGATGTTCCGCCCGACCCAAAACCACGCTGCGCCGCCCTCGGTTGCGTCGATCTGGCCGTTGCGCCCGAAGGGTTTTCCTGCGCGGCGCAGCTTCTGCTCGATGCCGTAGACGTCGATGTTGTGCTCCATGCAGAACTCGCGCGCAACCATCATTCCTGCGTCCTGGTACTGACGCTTCATCATCAACGTGGTGGCAACCATCCGATGCGCCATCACCTGGGCACGGTGAGAATCTTGTGCGCTCATAGCCGACCGTCCGCATCGGTGGTAGGTGACATGGCTGAGGAGTTGGCGGGGATGGGGCGGACCAAGACGGGTCCGCCGGCGGCGCTGCCGGTGGTCAGCATCTGCTGCTCGTCGAGGGCGATGCCGAAGTGCGCCGGCCCAGCCATGGTGAAGTCGTAGACCACGATGTCACCAGGCGCCGGGGCCGTCGCGGGTCGGTAGTCGAGGTAGAACTGGCGCGGGTCGTCCTTATCGGCGCCCGGGTTGACGGTGCGCAGCAATTCCACGTTGCTCATCACTTGACCGACGGTCTGGGCCAGCACCGCGGGATCTGGTGCCGGTTGTCCGGGGTGGGCACCGGCGGGAGTGACGTCGATCGCGGTGGCTCGGCCGATGACGGCGGCACAGCCCCGCTGGTAGGCGGTGGCCGGTTGATCGTCGACCAGCACGGCGCTGGTCTGTGCTTCGGGCAGCGCGGCCAGCGGCACGGCCCCGCTCGGCGGGGCGGTGTTGGGTGGGTCGATCGCCCAGCGGGCCACCTGCTCGGCCGGCAGGGTGCGCCAGTTGTCGAGGGTGTTCAGCGAGGTCACGAACGCGTAGGCCCGCTCCCCCAGCAGCTCGTCGACCGGCAACGCCGGGATCGTGGTGGTGGGGCCGGTACCCAGGTCGGCAGCGCTGGGCTGGGTCAGTGTGGCGGCCACCGCCGCGGCCTCAGCTCCACCGAGCTGGCCGACGGTGGAATCCGGTTGTGGGGCCATGCCCAACACCATCTGGCAGGCGGCAGAGACGTTGGTGTACTCGTTGGCCGCCTGGGGACCGGCGATCAGCGAGGAAAACGCCATGGGCGCCAACGCAATCACCGCGACACCGCCGCCGATGATCAGTTTGGTGATCATCGGCGGTCTCGGTAATTGCGGGCGGCATCACGGGCGGTGCGAATCGCCCCGGATCGCCGGATGGCCTGCGGGACACCGCTTTGCCCCGCTGCTGTGCTCGACGACGGCGTTGACCGTCGCGCTGCCCCTGACCCGCCCGACGCCGCCGGCGGCATTGGCGGCGACGCCGGGACGTCTGCGGGTCGGCCACCTACGGCCGCCCCGACCGGGACCGGCGCAGGCGTCGCCGTCGATGAGGCGCCGAGGCGCCCGGTCGAGGTTCGCAGCGGCGCGGGCGGACGCGGCGTCGACACTGCCGTTCCTGGCGCGCCGGGAGCACCAGCCGAGCCGGTGTTCTGGGTGCGGCGCTGACTGGAGCGGCGCGCCATCTGCCGTGCGGTCGACACCGCTGCGCCGCCGCCCGCGGGCGCGCCGTTGTAGTTGACGCTGCGCGCCCCCGGTAGGACAGCACGTTTGTCACGACCCCCAGCACCCCAGGCTGTGCCGCTCTGACCGGCCGCACTCTGATACTGGGCGCCCTGGTGGGCGTGGTACTGCGCGGCGGCGTGGAAAACATGTTGGGCCACAACACCCATCGCCTGCGCGGGGATCATCACCTCCGGCGCCACGGCGTCACCGGCCACCGCAGCCGCTCCCTTGCTGGTGATCGCACGCCGCAACGCCGAGTTGCGGCGTTGGGCGCTGACCTGCCGCGCGGTTTCCACCGCCATGCGACGCGCATGCTGCGGGGCCTTCGACGGTGGCCCGTAGGCGTTGGGTGCCCCGTGCGGCAAAACCGTGCGCGCCGCGCTGTTCTTCAAGGTGCGCAGGTTGCGGCCGGTGCGCCGCGCCCCCACCACGAACGCCAGCAGGATGACCAGGGTGATCAGCATCCCGGCCTGAGATGACGGCACCGTGGCCGCGATTAGTCCCGACACCGATCCGCCGACGAACAGCAACAGCAGCAGCCCGCAGGTCATCGCCGCGGCGGTGTAGCCGTCGATGATGTTGCGCGCCAGGAAGCTCTGACCGAACGTGGTGCCCGCCAAGAGCAGCCCCGGTTTGATCAGTGCGGCGTGGATGATGGCGCTCACGGCCACCGCCGCGAGCATCACGACCACCACCCCGACGAGCAGACCGACCACCGCCATGAACAGCGGGTTGAGAAAGCCCAGCCACACCGCACCGGTCGGGTTCATCGCAAAGTTGTGCATCTGTTCGCCGACGGCGCCGCCCGGGCACGACAGCGGAACGTCTTTGATCTTCGCGATGTCCATCTGGCCGTCGCGGATGGCGCGCACCGCTGTGTCCCAAGCCTGTCCGCAGCCCAGCGAGTCGAGGTCCTGGCCGTACTGCCAGCGCTGGGTGGGTTCACGCACGAACTTGTCGATCAGCAGTGCGGTGGCGTCGGTGTTGGTTTGGGGTGTGACCGTGCTGCCGGTGCTCACCGCGATGTCGCGGCCCATCTTGAGGAGATGCGCGGCTTCACCAACGGGCAAGGCGACAGCGACACCGATCCCCAGGAACACCAAGGTGATGGCCACGTGGTGCCAGGCTCGGCCGGCGTGGTTGCGCAACGCGAAGATCACCACCGTCAGCAGCATGGTGCCGCCGACGATGTAGAACACGAACTGCTGACCCAACTGTGCGGAGATCGACTCCGAAATACGCTGGGCCACATCGACCAGTGGGGGAATCCAGTCCAGCCGGACGAACAGTTTGAACACCGAGAAGATCATCCACGCCATCGCGATGAACAGCCCGAAGGCCAGCATCGCAAACGCCGCGGTCGCCGTCACCGAGGGAGTGACGACCAGACCGAACACCTTGCCCGCACCTTCGTTGAAGGACAGCGGATAGTCGGTGATCTGCAGCCCGTGGGTATCCACGGGCGTGATCCCACCATCGTCGGCGCGGGCCGGGCCGGCCCCCATGAGGGCCGCACCCGCCAAGACGGCGCTGATCGTCGCTGCGGTCATGGCGCCGCGCCGCCGACCGATCATGCGGCCACCTCCTGGCGGCGCCGGTCGGCGCGCAGCGGCTTGGTGGACATCGCTTCGGCGATCACCGGATCGTTGGGCCACAGCACCTGGACCTCGGCGACTTGCCGAACACCCTGGCCGCCTTCGCCTTCGGTTCCCGCATCGCCGTCGTCGTTCATCATCGCCATGTAGAACCGTCCGTTCTTCATCGCCCGGCACGCGTCAATCACCGATTGATCGATCGGCATCGCTTTGAACCAGGTGAGGTTGGCCAGTGCCAGATCATCGTCGGTGGCGCGCCCGACAAAGCGGATGGTGATCAGCTGGAAGATGGGGTCGGAGAGTTCCGCGCCGCCGGCATGTGTCATGAACACCGGAATGATGTTGTGCTTGCGGGCATCCCGGATCTGGGGCTCGATGAGTTCGTGGCCGACGGGGCTTCGGGTGACCGTCCAGGCTTCGTCGATGAAGATCCATCCGGCTTCGCCGCGCTCGGCGAACGCCGCTGATAGGAATGCGCTCAGTAGCGGGTAGAGCGCCAGCGCGTAGCGCTCCTCGGGCAACAACTTGCGGTAGAGGTGTTCGTTGAGCACCTTCGAGGAGTCCGGTAGTTGCAGCCCGTGGGTGCGGAACACGGTGCCGCGGGCGCTGAGCCGCAGCGGCTCCAATTTCTCGTCGAAGATGGCCGCGGCGAACCGATGCCGTTGCCAGGACCGGATTTTGCGGCCCACCATGACTGCGGCCGGATCATCGGTGCGGGTCATCAGGTAGCGGGCCAGCGCTGCCATCGAGTCAATCTTCCGTTGCGCCAGGGTGGTGACGTCGAGAGCTTCTGACAGTGCCAGCTCCTGGTTCTCGTTCATCCTCAGCAGCTCGATCAGCAGCCCGTATGCGCGCCGCGTAGCCTCCTCGGGGTCGTGGCGCCAGACCTTGAGCGGGTCCATCGACCCCGGCGGGTTGGACACATCGACGATCTGCGTATCATTAAGGGGCTCAGCGAACTTCACCCATTCTCCGGTGCGCCGCGACGGGTTCTTGCTGACTTCGATGTTGCTGCGGTCGATCGCGCCCCAGGACTGACTGCGGGCGTGCGCGTAGTAGGCCAGCACCTTGCCCAGACCGGATTTGCCGGCACCGACGTCGGCCACGATGCCGATACTGGCCGCACGGTTGGCCTGTACCACTTCATCGGCGGCCAGGCGCACCACGTCCCCGAGCCCGGAGGTGAGGTTGCGGGCAATGATCGGGCCTTTGCGGTGTCCGATCGCGGCGGTGGTAAACGGGATCAGTTCGGCGAATTCATCGATCATCGTCTCATCGGCCACGGCGACCAAGGCGCGGCTGCGGGGGGCGCCGGGCTGCATCGCCGCCCACAGTTCTTCCTGCTTTCCGGCGCGGGGCTCACGGAACCGTATCCCGCTGCGGGCAAAGGCAGTTCCCATGGATTCGACGAGCGCCTTGACTTCGGCGGGGGTCTGGCCGCCGACGGCAACAAAGATGGTGAACAGCACGCTGTGCGCCTCGGGGTTGGCAGCCATGCGTTCTGAGTAGATCTGCAGGAGTTGTTCTTCGCGACTGAACGCGGCCACCCGGGATTTGAGGTGCGCGGTCTCCTCTTGGTTGTCGCTGATCGTGACGTCCGCTTTTTGGTTCTCCTCCAAGACCACGGCTCGGTCTTTGGGAATGCAGCGAATGGCCACATCGATCGGTGCAGAGATGTGCGCGAAGACCGACAGGAAATCGGTGTCGGGCCAGTCGATGACGTCGGGCAGCACGACGGTCAGGATGGCTTGGTAGGACACCACGTCGCCGGCGGTGACCTTCAGGATCGGCGTCAGTTCCGGGCGCCGGAGGAATCGCCGCAGTAGTGACGCATCGGTGCGGGCGCCGTCGTCGACTTCGACGGAGGGCAGCGTCTCGGGGATGTCCGTGCGGCTGGTGTCGACGAACGCCGCGCCGCGGGTGCAGTGGGCATACCACTGCCAGTACATCTGCGCCGCGGTGGCCGGCGTCAGCCTCCAGGTGAACGGCAGCCCGGCCAGGATCTCGTCGCGGCGTGCGGCGGCCTCGGCTTCGTTGTCGCCGACGTAGAACGTCACGGAGTGCACTTCGCGGCTGGGCCACGACGATGGGTCATGCGCGGCCTTGTCGGCGAATCCGTCGAGCATGTCCACCACCGCCGCCGCGTACTGCGGAATGTGTTCGGGGTCATGGTCTCCGACGGTGAAGGAATCCTCGATCAGTTCGGTGGCGGGAACGGGCTCTTTGAACCGGGAGATCAGGGCGCCGTGGCGTAGCAGTTCGCGCAGCAGCAGTTGGTGCTCGGCGAGGACATCGCTGTGCTGGGCGTCGGTGACCAGCCCGTTCTCCAGCGGGTCGGGGATGCGGTATTCGGCCCAGAATTTGCCGCCGACATCGCGGATGTTGCCATGGATGATTCGCTTGGTGGCCAGCAGTTTGGAGCCCGCGGTTGTCTCGGTGTCGGGGTGAAATGGGTTGGGGCCGTCCAGGTGTGTGGGCCGGGCGAGCACCGCATCCAGGCGGGCGCCGATCCAGTCCTCAACGCTGACGTCTTCGGGTAGGCGCCGGATTCTGACGATCAGCCGCGTCCCGGCGTAGAGGATCGCTCCGGCGGCCAGGACCCCGAGCGCCAAGCCGGTGATCTTGCCGAGGGCGAACCCGGCGATGGCCACCGAGGTTGCGAGGAACACCGCGATCGCGGCGACGGGCAGGTCGCGGGTGATTTGATAGGGACCGCCGAACAGCGGGTTGCCGGCGCCGGTGGTACCGACGAGCTTCTTGGCGCGTCGGATCGAGGTGTAGATGTGCATGGAAGGAAGGCGCTCTGCTCAGCTATCCGAAAAGGTACTGGGCCACGCCGTTGAAGAAATTGGCGAACATGCCGTATGTGCCCGTGCCGAGCATCACCCCGCCCATCGCCCACCACGAGGCCATCGATTTCCACCCGGCCATGTTGATGTCGTCGTTGCCGCCGTTGCTGTTCTTGTGCACGCCGAAGCCGCCTTTGAGCAGGCACAGGACCCCGGCGAACATCAGACCTATATTGAGTGCCTTCATGGCGAGGTCTTGAGCTTGTCCCATTTGTCGCCGCCTTTCCTTGCCTCTGGAATTAGCTTGCAGGAAAGGCGATTTCCGCTCTTTCCTACGGTCCTGCAGGTGACGTCGAAGATGTGTTCTCCGTCCTCACCGAGGGTTGCGCCGCAACGTCGGAGACGACCCAGCGGCCCGCTGATGCGGTCAGTTTCAGAGTGTAGGAACTTTGCGTCGTCTGCGTATTCATCCCCCACACGACCACCCCGACGGTGAGGTCCCCTTGAGGTTGTTGGGGGATCTGCGCCCCGGCGTAGGCCTCCATTACTTTGACCCGGGTGAACGGCGGCGTGGCGAACCGTTGTACGGCGGTGGTGTCGGCAACACGCCCTAGGTCGCCTGTTCCGGTCAGCCACGCGGTGAAGAAATCGCGCAGCGTCACCGACACCGGCGCATCGGAGTTCACGTCCACCGGTGCGGCGGCGTTGACCGCGACCGCCGGGCCGGTGGGAAGACCGGGTGTGATCCCCGGTAGCTGGGTCACCCGATATCTCGATGAGGACACCCGCACCGGAACCTGCCAGTGGGTCGGACCGTCAGTGGTGATCGCGGTCAGTTCCACGAGCCAATCATCGGATTTGCCTTGCTGTTTCGCGCTGGCGAATGACGCCAGGACCGTCTGGTGGGGCAGGGGGATGGACTGCTGGCCGGCAGGCGGTTTGATCAGCTCGCCGAAGATCGCGGTCAACTCAGCGGCATCGGCGGGGCTGGCGGTGATGAAGCTCAAGATGGCGGTCGCACCGTAGGTGGTCACCTGGTCTTTGACCGTGGCGTCCGGGCCAGCGTCGTGCACAGAGTGCCCGCCGCAGCTGGAGAACAGCGCCATCAGGATGAGCGGCCACGCGAGGAACCAGACGTATCGGTGATAATACTGGGTGGTTGCTGAGCGCGCGATTTCAGATCGCCACATGCGCGGATGCTAACAGTTATTTCACAATGCTGATTTCAACCACTTCGGCCACCTCGAATGACCGATCAGCGGCGCCCACCCACGGGAACTGGTCGGCGGCGAGCTGACCCACGAGATCGTTGACGGCACTGAATTCACCGGATCGGGCCGCTTCGGCGACACGCGCTACAGCGCTGCCGTCGACCACGATTTCGGTGGTCCACACCTGGTCTTGCTTATAGCGGTTGCCTTTACTGACCAGTGTCGCCACGAGCGTGACGAAGAACCGCAAACTTTCGGGGATCTGCTCGGGCAACTCGCCACCCTGGTCGCGCCATTTGCGTGCCGCGTAGTCGGTCATGCCGCGGGAGCGGGCGAACCGGGCGATGCCACCGGCGTTGTCGATGGCGGCCTGGCGGACCATTTTGTCGCCGTCCACACCGCGGGGGACGGTGCCGGCGGCGGCATGGCGACGCAGGGTGCGTTCTGAGGGGCGCCAGCCGGTTTCCTTTTCGATCCGCTTGGCCAGTTCTTCACGGGCCTGCTTGCGGGCTTCACGGTCCTGTCTGTGGGCCTCGGTGATGCGTTGCCGCTCGGTGGCCGCTTCCCAGCGGCGCCCACGTAAATCGCGCAGCTTGCGTTGCGCCAGTCCCCATAGCCCGGCGGCCACCCCCTGGCGTCCGTCGACCAGCTCCGCCGCAGTGCGTCGCGCCGGGGGCGCCGGCGGCGCCGGCGGTGGCGGGGCCGGTGGTGGTGGTGAGGGTTCCTCTGCGCTGCTGCGGCGCCGAATTTTCCTCACGCCGCCGGTCCGCTCTGATCGAAGCCGGGCGGGTACTCGGCCGTTTTGACGCGGTACTTGCCGTTCTTGGGCTCCTCCTCCAGCACACTGAGGTCGGTGTCGAGGGGCAGCCAGTAGGTCCAGGCGTCGACGTCGGCGGCCACCGGGTACCAGCCGTAGGCGTTCCTGATGCCCACGGCGTATCTCAGCGCCCGGAACCGGACGTCGGCCTGAATCGCCGCGTAGTGCACCGGCTGGTGGTGGTGACCCATCCGGGGCGACCATTTCGCTGAGGCAGTGCGGCCCAGGTATGCCTTGTACATCGCTTTGAGCATGTCGATGCGGTCCTGGCGGCCCTCGGCGATCGCTTCGTTGAGCCGATTGCGGATCTCGGTGGCCCATCCACGCAGCAGCTGTGTCTGCGCGGGCCAGATCCAGGCCGCGTCGATCCCCAGCGCTTCCGGTGCCAGTCCGGTCCCGCCGTTGTCGATCGGGGCGATCAGGTGTTGTGCACCGCGCGTCGTGGTCCAAAACGTCCGCGGCTCGTCCCACTGCATGTACTCGTTGGGCAGGGGAAGGCGGCGGTCCAGATCTTTGATCTGGCTACCGGCCGGTGTGGTGACCCGCCACAGCGCAAACGACGGCTTCTGCGACACCAGCAGTTCGGGATCAGGCCGGTCCACTCGGGTGGGTGTGCCGTACCCGAGTTGCAGCGTACCGGCCGAGGCCAGATACGCCGCACGCTGGTCGGTTTCGACGACCACGACCTCACTTCGCGAGATGTGATGCGGACGCTTGCCCTCGTGCAGATCGGGGTCGAGATCGCTCTGGGCAGCCCGCACCTCCTCGGGCAGCGGCCCCGCTTTGATGGACTTGACGGTGCTGGCCCGCCGTTTGACGTCGGCGAAGGCCGCACCCACCGTGCTCCACCGTGATCCCGGCACCACGCCGTCGCCGAGGGTGCACAGCCAGGCGATCCGCTCGGCCAGGATCTGCACCGCCTGTTCTTCGTCCTCGGGTAGTTCGGTCTCGGTGTTCTCTATTCCGGCCACACCCAGGTCCCCGGGGCGGGCATCCGACGGGTCCAGCGGCAACCACGGGATGAACACCAGCTGCGCCGAGCGCCCTGCGCCCGCAGCCGGTGTGTCACCGTCGCCGTCGGCGGTGGTCTGGCTTCCCCAGCGGCAGGTGAAGAATCCTGACTGGTGCCAGCTGACCGTGCACCCGAACGTCTCGGCAACAATGTCGCCCACCTGGGCGGGGTCGGCATCCTCGACCGCCATCCCGAAGGCTTCCATGGCCTCGGCGGTGAACCACATCTGCGGCAGCGTGCTTGGTTTCTTGCGCCAGTGCCAGGCGACGAATCGCGCCACGTTGGCCGGCGCTGGCAGGGCCGGCCCCAGCACCCAACCCGACGGGGTGACCACGCCGCGACAGCTGACGAGGACCACCCGTTCATCGGCGGCTCCCGGCCCTGTCCAGAGGCGAGATCCGGTCTGCCAACTCGACACCGCTGGAGCAGCGGTTTCATTGTCCCTGGGGTTGGTTTCCGTGCCCGGGTGTTCGGCGGTCTCGGTGGCCTCATCAGCGGTCTGCGCCTCTGAGTCGCCGCTTGCCTGCTGTGGCTGTGGCTCGGGCTCCGGTTCAGGGTCGGGGGCCGCCGTCTCGGCGGCGGGCGGCTGGGCGGCGGGCGGCTCGGTGGTAGCGGTGTGCTCGGGCTCGGCGGCAGTCACCGCTTGCATGCGGGTGTCCTGCCAGGCGGTGATCTGCCCGTCGAGCCATCCCCGCGTGAATCCCCGGGTGGCCTGGTCATCACCGATCACCATGGCTGGCCCCGGAAACGGGTTGGTCTTGCTCTCCGGGAAGGTGGGCCGTCCGAGTTTGGCCAGCACCTGCTGGCGAGACAGGGCGCGCAGCAGCTCTGGCCCCACCAGTACGCCCTCGCTGATGTAGTGGTCGAGCAGGGCGATCAGGTCGTCTGCGTCGTGGGTCCCCGATTGCAGCCGATACGTGCCGGCGGGGGTGGTGATCAGGTACTCCATGGGGGGCGTCACTCTCTGCCGGGGGTATCGGTTGCGGTCGGTTTGGGGCCAGGCGGTGGTGGAACTTGGTCGGCGAGCACTGCGGGCAGCCGGCCGGTGCGCCAGCGGCGACGCAGGGACTCCACGGCGTTGGCCGATCGGCCGAGGGCCTTGGCGGCGTCGAGCACGGGCAGTGTGGTGTCGAGGGCGACCCGCGCTTCGGCGATGGTCCACCGTTGGCGCGGCCCATCGGCGGCGGGCGCCTTGTCGATCCGACGCTGGTGGTAGTCGCGGCGTTGGGCGCGGCGCCGTTCGGCTGCCGAGGGGACCTGCCACGGTGAATCGGCGTCGTCTCGCCGTGGGTTCATCGCCACAGTGACCCTCTCCTCAGCAAACTCAGCCGGTCCGCGGTCGACTCAAGCATATCGCCGTATGTGCTTGGGAGTATTCATCCCGGTTGAGCCGGGCCGACGCCGCGGCCTCACCGCCACGCCCACACGGGCGCCTCGCGGCCCAGCCACCCCGGCGTGCCCCTGTGAGAAGGAAGAAACGCGAAATCCGCATTTCGACTAATCTCCGGCCCATGACGGGCCATCACCGCGGTCGCCAATTCCCGCAGGGCGGCGGTATCACGAAATGGCCGCTGCAATTTGCCGCATTCGTGATTACGCTGGCAACCTACGCCCTGGTGCTGACACCTCCTCCGGCCCGCGCCGTCGAGACGACCAAGCCCGTCGCCGCCGGCGACGCCATCACCCAGGGCGGCTACGAATGCACCCTCGGCTACGTCTACCGTGTGCAGGGCCACACGATGGGCGTCAGCGCAGGGCATTGCGCCAGTTCCGACGGCGGCGTGGTCGAGGACACCGATGCAGGGGTTATCGGCAGGACTGTCTCGGCTACATTCCTGCCCAACAAGACCAGCGGTCAGCCACCCCAAAAGGATTGGTGGCTGATAGATTTCGGCGATGTCGCATGGTCCGACCGCATCGCCCACACCAACTACCGGGTCATCACCTACGTCAATGCCCGCGAGTCGGACTGGGTGTGCCACTATGGTGTCACCTCCGCCAAAGAGGTCTGCGGCTTCGTCAGCAAGGTGGACTCTCCGCTGATCACCGTGACTCAGGTCGGCGAGAAGGGCGATTCAGGCGGCCCCACCTATATCAAGATCAGCGACACCATGGTCGCCATGGTGGGCTTGTGGCAGGGTCATTTCACCGATCCTTACCCCGGCGGCTACGTCATGTCCCTGCCGGCAGCGCTCGACTACTTCCGCTACAACAGCGCCTAACCACCCAGCTCCCCCGGAGCCGCAGTCACGCACTCTCACGGCGTCGATGGTCACCGGCCGGCGGGCTCGGAACCTGATCCCAGGTGCGCCCATCCAGCTCGCGGCCGGCAGCTTTCTTGCCGACACGCATGACGAATGAACCTGGGTCGCTATCGAACTGGTGAAAATCGGTGTAGCGGTGCCCTTTTTCCGGCGACCACTCGCCCCACTGCTTGAAGTGGAACGCGATGTTGCCAGCACGACAGCGATCGCGGATGTCGCGAAACCACTCAGGATGAGCAGGACGTGCGCGGTGCCCAGACTCCCCACCGGCGATTACCCAGTCGATACCGGCCAGCTCCAGGCTCGGCAGTGGTCCCAGTAGCGGCTCCAGCGACAGGAACCTGACCGCGGCCGGAGTCTGACGCAATTCATCGGCACGCCAGGCGTATTCATCAGATTCGATCGAGCTTCCCAGCCACACGTTGGGCAGCGGCCATGGGCACCCCTTGTCGGTTCGCTCGATCAGCCAGCGGGTGGTCCATGCCGGCATGCTCGGGCCGGTGCGACGAAGATCCCCCAGTGCGTCCATCATCGCCGCCTGCACACGGCCACCATCCGACAACAACTCACGCATCCGGCCCGGTCGTTTGGTGAGGATCTGGTAGGTGTGCTGCGGTGTGAGAGCCATCGTGGCGAAGATCCGACCGTGAAAATCGGTGTTCACGCGAGCGTGAAACACGTCAGACATGCTGTCCACGAACGCCATTTGTCCTTTACGCGGCCATTTCACGATCGGCTCCAGCACCGACTCCTGGTGCATCGTCACCGCGAATCCCGGTCCACTGGTACGAGAATCGCCATCGTTTTGGTACTTCGCCGACCCCATCGCCTTGAGCCGACGCGCCATCGTCATGGCGTAGCACTGATCGCAGCCAGGTGAAATCCGGTCACAACCAGTGGTCGGATTCCACGTGACCTCGGTCCACTCGATCTTGGATGAACTCATGCCGCCACCCCGCTCAAAGCCACTGTCTCACCAAACCGGTTACCAGACAATGGCATCCATGTCGCGGTTACGTTCACATACCGCGCGTACGGCCTTCTCGACGTCTTCGGCGGTCAAGGTCTTCAAGTCCTCGACGCTGATCTGGCCGCCCTCGCGTTTCTTGGCCGCCAACCGGGTGCTGCGGTGCTTCTCGGCGCGCTCGATGACGTTGCGGGCGAACCGGCCGTTGTGCATCACGTCGATACCCTGCTCACCCGAGGGCGCCTTGTAGCGGCTCATCGTGGTGGCCATATCGAGGAGCACCTGTTTGGCCGGCGCGTCGAGCACCGTAGCGCGCGGGGTGCCGTACCGGACCCCGATCTCGACGATTTCGGCCGGCGTGTAGGACTCGAACCGGATCTTGCTGTTGAACCGGCTGGCCAAACCTGGGTTCACGGTGAGGAAGTCGTCAACCTGATCTTCGTATCCGGCACCGATGAAACAGAAGTCGAAGCGGTGCTTTTCCAGCGCGATGAGCAGCTGGTTGACGGCCTCCATCCCGATGATGTCGGGCTTGCCTTGGTGGCGCTCAACCAGAGAATAGAACTCATCCATGAAAAGGATTTTCCCCAAAGACTTTTCGATCAGCGCGTTGGTTTTCGGACCGGATTCACCGATGTGCTCACCGCAGAAGTCCGAGCGGCGGACCTCGATGATTTCGGGGTGCCGCACAATGCCCATCCCGGCGTAGATCTTGCCCAGCGCCTCGGCGGTGGTGGTCTTGCCGGTACCCGGCGGACCGACCAACAGCATGTGGTTGGTTTGTCCCTCGACGGGCAGCCCGTGTTCGAGGCGCATGGCCCGCACTTCGAGTTCGTCTTCGAGTTCTTGCACCGAGCGCTTGACCTCGCCCAGCCCCACCTGCTGGGCCAGCAGCCTACGGCCGTCGGCCAGCAGTTCCGCGCGCCGCTCCACGGCTTCGTCGTCGTCGAGTTGGTCGCGGCTCTTGGCCGATTCGACGTCCCAGCGATCGGTTCGGCTGCCGATGGTCTGCTCGTCGGTGATCACCAGTTGTAGATTCGGATCACCTAGAGCGGCCTTGGCCGCCTCGGTGAGCACCCCGTTGATGGTCGCTTTCGACAGCCATATCTGGGCCTGGTCTTCGTTGCCGAGCTGACGGTGCACCATCCCCCGCACGTACGCCAGATCAGCGACCAGTAACGGGATCTCGTGCGGGGACACCGACGCGGTGAGCACGTCGTCGGCGAAACGCTCACTGGAGCGTGACTGCCCAGCGATGTCCACCCGGTCTAGCCAGTCCAGCGCCACCCGGCCCTGACCGAGATGTGCGGCGGCGTGGGCGGCCAGGGCACAAATCGACGCGGTGACCGCCGGCATGATGATGGCCCGCGCCGCCAGCTCCTCGCCGGCGATCGCCAACACATCTGACCACCGCTGGGTCACATACATCAGGTAGGCGCGAGCCAGCTGGTGCCACTGATGGTTGACCCACGCATCGAGCAGCCCTTTACCGGCCAGCAACGTCTCGGCACGGTCGTAGTCCCCGGCGTTGACCAACGCCGACGACAGCGCCAACCCGGCCTGCGAGGCGTCGGTGACCGTGATCGACAGATACGGCCCCAGGGCAACCTCAGCGGCCAAGCTGCGCCCCAGTCGGGTGGTTTCCTTGTGCAGCCAGTCACCGTTGCTGTAGAGCTGTTTGAGCGATTCCAGCGCGGTGTCCCCGCACGCGACGCGGCCCAGCCACGCGTCAGCCATCGCCGCATCGGCCTCGGTCGCCGCCACGAATTCCGACAGCGCCTCGGGGCAGCGGCCCTGTCGGTCGATGATGGTCATGGCCCGGTCGAAATGCCGCCGTGCGCCCTGTAGATCACTCACGGTGTCCCCTGTCGGTTGTGTCTCCGATCGCCGCCGCGCCTGCGCGCAGCGCCAGCGGCGGGTGCTCATTCCATCCTTGCCGCTGCTGCCCGCCGGGTGCACCTTGCCCGTGGATCAGCCGCAGCGCCGGCCGCGGCGGGGTTGCCGGCTTGCCCTCGGGCAAGGGCGTGATGTCCGGGTCGGCCCACGCATACAGCGCCGCCCAGTCCGCCGAGAAGTGCCGCGCCAGGATGCCCCCGGCGTTGGCCGCCGGCACCGGTTCCCCGTTGGCGGTCCACTGCTGGGCGCGGCGGTGGCTTTCGGCCGCAGCCGCGGGGTCGTAGTGGTCTCGGCAGAACACCATCTCGGTGGCCTGCCCGGTCTGCGGGTCGCGGTCCACCCAGCGATGCGACCCTGACCGGCCACACGGTTGTCCGGCGTTCTTACCCCGGGTCTTGACCACCGGGCAGCGGCTCCGACTCCAACTCACCCGATAGCGAGGGATGTCGTTGGCGATGACCCGCCGAACCGCCTCCACCGCACTGCAAGACACCTGTGCACCTGCCGGGCCGGTGATACCGAACTGCCGGGATTCACCGGTCATCATCTCCCCGACCGCCTCGGCCCACTGCCGGCGCCGGCCACCGCGGCGCTGCCGCGCATCCGAGGGGTCGACGAGATAGGCCAGCAGGCACAACGCGAACAGTTTGGCGCTCTGACCGAGGTCTGGGTCGGCGGCGATGGCCACCATGCGATCACGGGCTCGAAGCGCACCCACCAAATCTTGATGCACCGCGATCTCCCTCTACCCCGTCAGCGACGGCATCGACAGCGGTTCGGCAGCGCAGTAACGGTTTTCGGCCCGGAACAGCTCGACCTCGGCCAACCATTCCCGCCCACCGGCACGCACCCTGACCACCGCACGGTTGACCTGCTCGATACTGACCTCAACCGCTCCATCGTCGGGCCGCTTGGTTCCCGGCGGGGCGACGGTGATGACCGTCGCCGGCCGCGGGCTCGGCGCGATCGGCCCGTCGACGACGCTGACCGTGGTGCGCGGCGCTGGGCGCGAATCACCCACGACAGCGACCTCGGGCATCCGCACCGACGCCCACCGTGCCTTGTCGGCGCTGTGCACACACACCCGTTCTCCCGCACCGGCGGCGCGGATCACGATCCGCTTGGCGATCGGGTCCTCGGCGGCGATGAAGATCCGTGACAGTTCGCCGGCATCGGTGACCGGCATCAACAGCCGATCACCATTGGTCAGCTTGCCGATCAGCACCCCGGACGGACCGATCTCCACCCACAGCGACTTCGGCAGCGGGCCACGGCCTATCCCGGCCAGATGTGGTCGAGGCCCGCACATGTTGGCCGCCGCCGCGGCGGCCTGCTCACCGTCGAGGCGCCGCAACACCACCGCCGGCGGTGTCGGTGCCGGCTGCGGGGTGCGCACCGTCACCGTCGCCGTGCACGTCCCATCACTGAACACGGTGACGTTCTGGATCACTTCATCGGCCTGCAGCGTCCATGCCTGCGCGAGCACCGCACTGGTGATCGCCTCCGGCGGGTAGGCGTAGGTGGTCATCCACCCACCGTCGCAGCGCAGCGCTTTCCAGTGCCGCGCCGCCGGCGCCAGCGCAGCCGCGCCCAGGCGACGGTCCAGCTCGACCAGATCATTGGCGGTAGCCACCCGGGCACGCAGCCCCTCGCAGCGCAGCGAACCTGCCACCCGCTGAGCCAGCGCGATCGCCGTCGACCCCAACGTGGTCCGCCACCGCAGTGCCTCGGTGTTCTCGATCACCGGCACCCGCAAGATCAGCCACGTCTCACGACGTCCCGCATACGAGGAGGTACCGATCTCGGTGTCATAGACCCGGGGGAAATCGCCAGTGGTTCCCCGGCGGGCACCGACGCTGACCACACTTATCGAGTCCAACTCCAGCCCCAGCGTCTGGTGCAGTAGCGGCGCCAGGTCCACAACGTTGACCACATTGTCGGTCTCCACCGACACCGACCCGGTGATCACCGTGGCCGTGTGCGGTTTGCCCAGCAGCTGCACCGCCACCACGGCCACCCCCTGGTGGATGCGCACGCCGCCCCCAGATCGGTTGTTGGCCACCGTGATCGGCTCTGGCCAGTCAATCGGGAGCCGGCCACGCCTCCACAACCGCAGCCACGACCACGCCGGCTGTCCCCACCAGGGCACGTAGACCACCACCGCGGCGAGCACCGCCGCGACTCCCGCGCCGATGTAGCCGCCGAGCGCCCAGCCGATCATCGCGCACACCAATACCGTCAGCGCGCACAGCAGCCGCCGGTTGCTCTCCGGCGCGAACCCGCGCAGCTGCAACCGTGCTTGCCTCATCGCTACCTCCCTGGTGGTGCTGGCGCTCATCGTGCGGCCCGGCGTATCCGGGCGGCCACAGCCACCGCCAGCACCATCAGGGCAAGCGCCCCGATGAAGCCGGCCGCGACGTTGCGCGCCCGGTGATCGGGGGCCGGCGGCGGCGGCGCGGGGGTGATCACCCGCGCCTGCGACCCCGGCGGAATCCGTTCCCCGGCAGGGATATTGAATGTCAGCGCCGCAACCGGATCGACCATCCCGTAGCCGACCTTGTTGTCCACACCGCCCGGCGGGTTGTGCGCGGTTTGCACGATCCGGTTGATGATCTGGTGAGCGCTCAACGTGGGGTATTTGGCCCGCACCAGTGCGGCCAGACCGCTGACGTAGGCCGCCGAGAAGCTGGTGCCCCAAAACGGCATGTTCTTCTCACCAGGCCGCGACGGCGGGTAGGCGTTGACCGGCCCACCACCTTGCGGCGAGAGTCCCATGATGTGGGTGGCCGGAGCCGCCACCGCCACCCACGGCCCCGACATGCTCTTGTCGATCGGCGCGCCGGTGGCGTCGACCCCGCCGACCGACAGCACATAGTCCGAGAACCACGACGGACTGGACACCACCTTGACTTGGTTCCAGTCCCGGGGGTCGCTGGGATTGAGGGGGTCATACATCGGGTTGTTGTCGCAGCCGCTTTCGCCGACATTGCCTGCCGCGGCGACGATCACCGCGTCCTTCACGGTGGCCGCATACCACAGGGCCGCCCCCAGGGTCCGCTGATCGAGGGTGTCGGCGGCCGGCACGCAGGCGGTCACCGAGATGTTGATGACCTTGGCGCCCAGATCCGCTGCATGCACCACCGCTTTGGCCAACGTCGCCAGCGTGCCCGCCTTTTGGTGTTCCTCACTGTTGGCATCCGCCGGCCCCGGATTGACCGGCTCGAAGGCCCGCGAGGACTGCCGGATCGAGATCACGGTGGCATGCGGGGCCACCCCTGCCACACCGTCGGGTGCACCCGGCGGCGGCGCAGGCACCGCAGGTTCGTCGTCGGTTTGCGGATCGGGCGGACCGTTCTGCGGCGCCACCCCAGCGTCATCACCACCCGGCGGCGGAGGCGGCGGAGGGGGCGCCGGCGCGGGCGGGGGCGGCGGGGCGGTCTTGGTGATCGTGACCGGCGCCGGCGGCGGGGGCGGGGGCAACGGCCCGGGGATGTCGGTCGGCGGCAGCGGGGCGCCGGTGACCGGCGGCGGGCCGGCCGGCGCCGGGAATGCCGGCACCGCGGGCATCGGCCGTGGCATCGGCAAAATCCCTTGGGGCGCACCAGCAATGATCGACGCGATAATCGTGCCGTGGGCATCACAGTCTTGCAGTCCGTCCAGGCCGGCGTCCCCACCCATGATGTAGTCGCCGCCGGCGACCACCGGCAGCCGCGGATTCGGGGTGACCCCGGTGTCGATCACCGCCACCGGCACCCCATTACCCGTCGAATACTGCCAGGCCGCGCTGATGCTGAGCAGATCGAACCCGGGCGCCAGCAGCGTCACATCGGGATTGTTGACCGTGATCGGAGTCGAGCACGAATTGGAGCGCCGCATCGGCTGATCCGGCCCCGGGGTCCCATCGCCGGGAGCCAACGCAGGATCGACCGAGGGCGGCGTGATCGCCTGGGCCATCGGAAGATTCGCCGACACAGCGACCAGTGCGAGCACCCCACCGAACGCGACGACGGCCCGCGCGCTGCGGCGGATCAGTTGCGAACCCATGCGAACAACCCCCCGAGCCACGCCCCGAGCACACCGACGGCGATGAAGGCCACCACCTCCAACCATTCGACCGCCAACCGAATCCAGGGCACGAACTTCGTCGCCGGCACCAGCAACCCGGCCGCCATCCCCAGCCCGGTGAACACCACCACGAACGCCGTCGGCCACAGCAGCCCACCGGCAGTGTTGCCCGGGTAGGCCAGCGCATACCGGGCGACCCCGACGAACACCGCGGTGCACGCTCCGCACACCAGGGCGATCGCCTGCACCTTGGCGGCGAACCCCCGCGCCTGGGTGATGAAGATCCCCGACACCAGACCGGCCAGCGCCACCGCCGCCCACTGGCGGTTCCCACCGGGGTTCAACAGCATCCACACCGCCACCGGCAACACCGCCGCCACCGCCGTGCACATGCCGATCTGCACCGCATTGACCAGCCGCGCCGAGGCCGCGATCGCCGCGCCGCGCGCCGAAATGTCGGTCAGCTCGTCGTCTTCGTCCTCGTCGTCGCCACCGGTCACCGGGGATACGGTGTCGATCGGCATCCCGTCGCGGCGGGCGAACAGGTCGCGGCCGGTGATCGATCCGAAGTACGGGGGCCGCACCCGCGCCACCCACAGCGCGATCGTCGGCGTCAGCCGCACCAGGAAAAGCAGCCCCAGCACCGTGCAGATCCCGATGACCTGCGCGCCCACCGGCTGCCACATCCGGGCCGCAGCGATCACGGCCACGATCGTGCATGCCGTCACCACCGCGGTGGCCACCGCCGCCTGCGACCGGCTCAGGACGCTGATCGCGATCGCCCCCAGCACCACGATCACCAGCCCGATCAGGGCGTGCGGAGACCCCAGCCGGCCTGGTGGCGCACAACTGGCCGCGGTCGCCAGCGCCGCCACTGCCAACCAGCCGAACCCGCTGAACAGATCGCGCCGACCCGGCCAGCCCCGCGCCACCACCACCGCGCCCAGGACCATCAGCGCCCCGACTCCGAAAGCCACCGCCGCCGACACCCAGCTATCCGAGAACGTCCGCGCCCGCAGCGCCAGGGCGCACACCAGCACCACCGCCATCGCCAGGATCGCGATCACGGTGTGTGCCGCGGTCAGCGGGGTCACCGGCGCAAACCAGCGGTCCACCTTGACCGTCAGCAGCCGGGCCACCGTCTGTTCATCCGCGCTGTGCCCGCACTCGGCGCAGGTGATCTGCGGCTGTGCACCCAACCGTTTGCCCGTGGCGGCCAGCGCGCTCGATAGCGACTCGTACTGGGGCTCGAAGGACTCACCGGCCACCACGGGCACCAGCACCAGGGTGTCGCCGTCTTGCACCCCGAGGTCGTCGAGGCTGCGAGAGGGGTCCAACCGCACCCCGTTGACCTTGTGCAGTTCGTAGCTGCCAGGGGGCAGGGCAACGCCGTTGAATCCGCGACGCTTCAAGTCCTCATCGAGAAGTTCGACCATGCCCTCGAAGAACTCCTCGACGGGCACCCCCGCCGGGAACACCTGCGACACCAGATGGGTGTCGTAGGCGATGCTCACCGCGCAGCGCGCAGGGAAGGCGACTTTTGCCTGTGTCGGCGTCGGCGTCGTCACGGTCAGTACCTCTCCGTATCGGGAACGTACTTGTCGGCCAGCGCGGCGGTGATCTCGAACAGCCGCAACCGGGTGTTCTTCGCCAGTTCGTTCTGCACGTCGATGATGGCGCCCTTGGCCAGGTGCGGATCGAACGGCATGACCTCGACGGTGGCGCCTGTCTTGGCGAAACGCTCACTCAGATAGGCGATTGCGGCTTTGTCCCGTACGTCGGTGAAGTCGTTGAGGATGACCGTCGAGCGCGACACCAGCTCGTGGTAGCCCTGCGAGGCCAGGTAGTCCAAGGCCCGCAAGACGGGCTTGGAGCGGTCAGCGGTCACCCCGGCGACGAAGACCAGGGTGTCGGTGTTTTCCAGGACCGGTTTCATCACCGGATGCTCCAGGTCCGGGCCGGTGTCGACGAGGATGACGTTGTGGGTGCGGCGCAGCCGCGAGAGCACCCCGGAGAACATCGCCGGTACCAAGGGTCGCGGCTGGTCGGAGCTGCGGTTGCCGGCCAGCACATCCAGTCCCACCGAGTTTTGGCCCAAGTGCTCGCGGATGTCGCTGTAGCCCTGCACGTCGGTGTCGGCCAGGATCGCCGCGTAGTCACCGGGTGGGTTCTCGTCGATGCGGTCGGCCAGGGTGCCAAACCCCGGAACGGCGTCGATGGCGATCACGTTCTCCGTGCGGCACTGCCGGAACACCCCGCCGATGCTGGCGGTCAGGGTGCTCACCCCGGTGCCCCCCTTGCCCGAGATCAGCGTGATCACGTACTGGCGGCGGATATGCCGTTTGATGCGGCCCCGCAAATCTCGGTAATGTCGCTCTCGGGGCGACTCACCGGGATTAATCAATTTGAACGACGTCTTGTAGACGAATTTGCGCCACCCCGACCCTGGCGGGATCTTCCGTGGGGCCGTGAGGTCGGAAATACGCACAGAGTCTGCGACTGAATCGCGGTACCGGCGTCCCGCCGTCGGTTCCTCCCGCCCCAGCGCGCCTTCGTCCGACATATTCGGGTCATTCCAAGGGCTCGTCACAACCGTGATGCTAACACGATCACGGATTACCCCGTTTACACCTTCGCTAACGCACACCCGGCATTAGTAGCTAACACACGCTAACAACGTTTACTGCATTAACCGGCGGTGGGAACCAGCAGGCAGGACCCGCCGCGAAGGAACCGACCATCCTCAGACGACGCGGCGCTGCGAATGCCACTGCTGACCCGCCGGCAGACGCCCAATCATCCGCATGATCGCCGACGCCACCTCGGCACGTGTGCCCGGACCCACCATCTGGTAGCGCCGCCCCGAGGCGTCGACGTTCTCCACGCACACCCGCCCGGCAGGGGTATCCGCGACCAGTACGGCGGTGTCACCAATTGCCAACCGCGCCAACTCCTCTGGCCCCGCCCCGGCCTGCATGGCCACGATGTTGGCCAATCCCGAAACCGCGGGGTCGGCCGCCATCATCACCGTCTGCAGCTGGTCGAGATCCACCCCCAGCCGCAGCAGGTGACGCCGCAGGCTGTCGGCGTCGCGCACCTGCTTGATCAGCTCGTTGCTGTCCAGGCTCACCGGCCGCACCGACGCCGCCTCGGTCACCCCGCACAGCCGCTCGATCTGTCCGACCACGATCTCGGCAGCACCGGCGTGATCGGTGGCGGTCCCGGCCGGCGAGAGCCGCACCACCTGGTCGTGACGCTCCAGCACCGCCCACCAGGACGCAAACCGGCAGATCGCCACGCGGGTCACCCGGGCAGCATCACCGTTGTGGCCGGGAAAACTGAGATTCACCAGCACGGACAGATCGCGGCGCATGATCACCGTGAGCCATTCGCGGATCATCGGGTCCACCTCGCCGGCAGCGTCGATCGCCCCGATCTCGGCCAGCTCGGTAGCCATCGGATGCCTCAACGCGCGCTCGGCGGTGTCCAGTCGTGGAATCAACGGCCGCAGCCCCAGCTCCGGGCACAGCGACTCAATACCGGCCACCGCCTGCAAGACCCACAGCCCGTCGAGTGTCGTCGTCAGCATCGCCAGCAGCCCCCTTTCCCCACTAGTTCGGCCTCCGTGACGCAAAAGGTGGGGCACCCGCGCCGCACGCGCACATGCCCCACCTATGTCACCGTTGACCAATATTCAACCCCGATCTCCGCCGCGGCGGCGTCGACCGGGGCCAGGATCAGAACAGACCCTTGATGGCGTGATCGGTACCGATCGCCCCGCCCAGCACATGGCTGGTGGTGCTGCCGTGGTTGCTCACGGTCTCGATGAGGCCCTGCAGACCCGACAGCATCTGGTGCTGGGCGTCGAAGAACCCGCCAGCACCCTGGCCGGCGAAGAACTCCGAGAGCGCGTTGGTCTTCTGCGAGACATCGGAGTGGATTTCGTGCAGCTGACCGGCCCGGTTGGTCACGTCAGTGGCGAAGTCCGACACCGCAGCGGGGTTGTAAGAAATCATATCCATGAGATGAGTGTCCTTTCAGGAGAACAGAATTCGAGGGTCAGACGGACTGGACGCTGCCGCCGCTGAACAGTGAATTGAAGGCGTGCGTGGAATCGTCCTCGTGCGCTTCCATCAACGAGGCGGCCTGGTTGAGCCCTTCGGCCAGCCGCGCGGCACCGGTGAGCATCTTCGTCAGATCCGAATGCAGCTGTCCCGCAGTCGCATACGAGGCGTTGACGCCTGGGCCAGCCCAGGTGCTGTTGCCCATGACGTTTTCCTGGTTGCCCAGGTAGCCGTTGATGATCTGATGTGCGGTCTCGATGTTGGACTGGATCGCCGAGCTTGTGTTGCGCAACACCTCCGGCGTCACTTGGATCGTCACGGAATTCTCCTTCTGTTTTTGCGGTCCCCCCAGGTTTGCCGGGGCATGTTCCGCAGTTTATGAGCCCATTGCGAATGTGTCGATTCACCCTTTGCGCGCCGGTGCACGAGGTCAGACCCGTGTGTCGACGACCCGCACCGTGGCAACGCGATCCGTATTGCGTTCCCCCTCACTGCGACCTGCACCGCCGTGTGCCATCGGCATACCGCCCATACCGGTGCCGGCCGCGGTCGTGGTGGTGGGCCGAACGGGTTCGCTGGCCCCCAGCGCACCGCTGGGACGCAGCCCCACCGGTCGTCCACTGCCGCCGGGCTCGAATGCGCTGACCGGCCGGGTGAACGCCGAACTCGGCACACCACCACCGCCGCCAACGCCTAGGCCGCCGGCACCGCCGCCGCCGGCCCCCAGCGCGCCGCCGCCGGTCACACTGGCGGCCGAAACTCCCGGCACCGCTGCGGCCGGCGCCGCAGCACCCATGGCTCCGAACATGCTCGGGTTCATGAACATGCCCATCATCGACTGTGCCGGGGAGAACGCTGCCTGAGGCAGCTGCCCCAGACTCGACGGCAACTGCGTCACCGACGACATCGCCTCCTGCACCGGCCCCATCAGCGTGCTGACCTGCCCACCGAGATCCTGGGCCGCCGATGCCCCTTGACCGGCTCCGGTGCCGGCCGCCTGCGTGCCCTCATAGGCCGCACGCATCCCGGCACCCGCGGCGGTTTCACTGGTTGCCTCACCGACCGCTGAGGCCGCCGCCGCCGGCGCCGCCGGAGAGGCACCCATGCCCGCCGGGGGCGCCGGAATCGTCAGGGAGGCCGCCAAGGTGCTCAGCGTCGACCCGTAGCTGGCACCCACGGCGGCGTTGTTGGGCCACATCACCCCGAAATACTGCGCATCCAACGACACGATCCGCGGGGTCAGCGCTCCCAGCACCGCCGGGTTGATCGCGTTGTCGCTGGCCCATTCGGTGCGGTTGGCCTCGCACTCTTCGGCCGTGCGCATCGATGCGCTCGCCAGCTCATAGGCCGAGATTGCCGCCCCCACGATCCCGGGCTTGACGTCGACCCATCCCGCCAGTGTCTCCATCGCCGCGTTGAGCATCGACGAGTTGGCCACCGATCCCGCTGATCCGACACCCATCCAGGCCGCCGAGGTCACCGCGGTATTGATCATCGACGCCGCGCCGGAGGCATGGTGGGCTGCACCCAGGGCAGCCCACGCCGCCTCATTGGCCACCATCGTCGGCACACCGACACCGGTCTTGATCAGGGTGTCGTTAACCTCCGGTGGACGCGCGGCCCACCCCGGAGAAGCCACCGGTCAGTCCAGCGCCATCGCCGCGGCGCGGGCCGCCTCCGTGGCGGTGTACACCCCAGCGGCGATACCCTGCGCACCGGCGAACAGCCCGCGCTGCGCGGAATGTTCGGCCACCACGCCGAGGTACTGGCTGCCGCAGCCCAGCAACGCTGCTTGGAACAGCGCCGAATCCTCATCGGCACCCATCGGCAACACGCCGAGCAATGCCGGGGACGCGGCCGAGGCCGCTGCTGCTGTTTCGGCGCTGATCGCGGTCTCAGCCCCCGCCGACGCCACCACCGCTTCTGGCTCTACAGACCACATAATTCATTACCTCCCGAGCACGTCACACACAGTGTGTCCTGCAACAATCGCTCAGTCTAATGTGTGCTGGGCGATCTCGCCGTCATCCCTGAGTGCCGGCCTGGGCCGCCTCGAACTTCTCCAGCCACGGTTTCGGGATGCGGCCACGATCCCCAATCTCATAGCCGTTTTCACGCAGCCACGTCCTGGCCGCCTGCAAATGCGCATGTCGGGCCACCGAGCGCTTAGACGACCGCCCGCCGCGCCCAACGCGGCGGCCCGCACGGATGAAGCGGTCCAGAAACGTCTCCAGCTCTTTAGCGTTGTGCGCGGCCAGATCGATCTCGTAGTCCGCGCCATGCAGACCGAACTGCACCGTCACCGCGGGCTTCGAGCTATCGAGGTCATCCACCAAATAGCTGTCCGTTTTTCTCGCCATTCGGTTATCCGATCCCCTTTCATCTTTTCCCGACTAATGCCGACAGTCGTTAGCCCAAAACTCTAACACCACCCCAGCGGTAATCCCGAAAAACTCCACACACCGCAATACCTGCTATTGCTGCTCGAACTTATCCATCATGGTCGACGGGACACCGACGAGCACCCCTTCGACCTCGGCATCGTTGGTGACCAGCAGCCCGCGCCCCGGCGGTAGCGACTGCGCCTTGATCCGCCCCACGATCGCATCCCTGGGGTTGTTATCCATAAACAGGAACGGCACTTTAGCCGAACGCTGGTATTTCACCCACGCATCCATCTCCAGCTGTCCAAAGTTGCTGGAGTTCCGCGTGGTGAACACGTGCAGACCGATCTGACGCGCCCGCTCCATCAGCTTCCACAGCGCCGCGCCCACCGGGGGCTTGTTGCCGCCCATCCCCATCTGGGCCGGCCGCAGCTCATCCACATCGTCGATCAACACGAAGTGCCGCGGACCTTCCCACGGTTTGAGGTTGCGCAGCTCCTCTTGATTGAGCCCCGACGGTGGCAGCCGCGGCAACAGGATGTCCCTGGCCAGGCTGGTGATCACCTCGTCGATCTGATCCTGGTCATAGGCATACGCCTGCACATAACCCGGACCATGCAGGTCCTGCAGCGGCCCCGTCTTGGGATCGATGATCGTGATCTGGGCCTGCTCGGGGCTAAACCGCGCCATCACCGCCTCACCGACCGCCACCAGCGTCGCGCTACGCCCACAACCTTGCCGGCCCAACACCATCATTCCCGGCGCCTCATTGAGCATCATCGGCACCGGCAACGTGTCGTGCTGCTCACCGATCATGAACGCAATCGACGGCGCCGTGCTCGCCGGTGGCCGCTGCTCATTGTCGTAGGCCAAGATCCCCGACAACGCCACCGCCGCAGGCAGCCGCTTGAGGGTGGCATGCTTGGCCACCCCAGCGACCTCACCAACCCGCACCCCCAGCTCGCGGGTCCCCACCCGCACACCAGCGGCATCGATCAACTCCGGCGTCCCGATCAACATCTCATGCAACGACTGCGTCAACCCGAATCCCGGACGGTCCACCGTATTACGCGCCGCCTCCCGCGCCTCCATCGACCCATTGGCCATCTGGTTTTCCTGCGCGTCCTGCAGCCGCAGCTGGATTCGCACATCGGAGTTCTGCATCAAGGTCTGACGCTGACCGTGAATCCATCCCCGCGCACTGGTCATCACGTGCACCCCGTACTCGGGACCCACACCACTGAGCGCCACGATCCGCTCCCCCAGATCGTTGCTCTTGTCATACAGATCCGAGAAATCATCGACCACCAGGAACACATCACCGTACGGATCGTTGGGATCGGTACCGCCCAAACCGTCACTGCCAGGACCAAACCGGCGCGCCCGGAACTCGTTGATGTCAATGCGCGCAGCCCGAAACCCGTCCTGACGAGCGGTGACCAACGCTTCCATGGTGGCCAGCGTGCGCACGATGCCCTCAAAGTCGTTGGGCGACACAATGTCCGCCACGTGCGGCAGGGTTTCTGCGTATGCCAGCGTCGCACCGCCCACGCAGAAGAACGTCACTCGCGCCGGGGTATACATCAGCGCCGCCGAGCACATCAGTGTCATCAGTGTCGTCGTCTTGCCGCGGGCCTTGGCAGAGACCACCATCACGTTGCTGCGCAACACATCAACGGCGAACACCTGCTGTTTGGCGTCCTCGGGAATGTCCTCCATGGCCAGCGGGAACACCAGCCCCGGGTTCTGCCCGTAGTCGACATCCCACCGCTTGCCCCGATACATCGCTACCAGCGAATCAACCGTCTCGGACTCCTCCAGCGGATCGAGCCACATCACCCGCGGCGACCGCCGGCCCGAATCGATCAACGACTCCCGCAACACATCGACGATCTTCTTTTTCTTGAAACCGTCGGCGTGGTACAGGAATTCGTCGGGCTCCTCCTCGACGGCAGTCGCCGCCTGCAACGCGCGCGAATCATCGTCGTCCAATGGCTGATACTCCCAGGTGTACAACCTTGGCTTGGTCAGCGTCATATCGACGGTCTTGGCCAGCTTCTTACCCTTGGGCACCACGAACGGCGCCGACAGGTAGAAGCACCGGAACGGCTCAAGATCACGCGGACCCACTTTCAGCAGCGCAAACCCATTCTCTTTTGACGGCAGGTGATAGGCCGCATCCGACTGGATCACCTCACGGCTGTCATCGCCAGACTCGGCGCGCAGCGCCACCCGAAACGCGATGTTGGTCTTGACTTTCTGCAGCGACGACAAGTCCAGCCGCTGGCCGCCGAGCATGAAGAACACGTTGGCGCCGCGGCCTTCCTGCCCGATGTGAATGATCAAATCGATCCACTTCTGGTGATTGTGGAACAGCTCAAGGTATTCGTCGATGATCACCAGCAGCACCGGCACCGGCGGCAGATCACGCCCGGCCAGCCGGATCTCCTCGTAGTCATTGGCATCACGAGCACCTACCGACGTGAAAAGCGCGTACCTGCGGGCGATTTCACCGTCGATGGCCTTACGCATCCGCTCGGCCAAGTTACGTTCATCCTTGCCCAGGTTCGACAACGCCGCCGACACGTGCGGAATCCCCAAGATGTCCTGGGCCGCCGACTCGAACTTCATGTCGACGAACACGATGTTGAATGTCTCCGGGGAATGGGTCAGCGCGATCCCGTCGACCAGCGACAAAAAGAACTCCGACTTGCCCGAGCCGCTGGTGCCGATCACCACCGAGTGAAATCCGAAGCCGCCGTAGTCCTTAGCCCGGAAGTTGATGCTCTGCAACTCCCCGCTCGGCTTGGCGCCCACCGGGATTTCACACCAGCGCTCATCACTGCGACTCTTCCGCTCGGCCCACAGCCGATCGACATCGAGATCCCGCGGATCAGTGATCCCCAATGCCCGCATCAGCTCGACCGCGCCACTGCCCGCGTCGGTGATCTCGGTCCCACTGGCCGGCGACCACCGCGCCATCGACCGCGCATACCGGTAGGCCCGCGGCACCGACAACTGATCGGCGTGCGCGAAGAACTTCCCCTCAGAGCGCAGCAGCGCCGCCCCCTGGTGCGTCTCGATCGACCCATTCGACGACGACCGGGCACGATGCGCCGCCGACTTCGACCGGCCCGCATCCGACAGCTCGAACACTTCATGGCGCCCGAACCCGACACCGCTACCGACCCGGGTGGCCACCCGCAGGATCGTGATGCCCTCCTTGCCGACCTGCCCGACCACGCTCTCCCACGCCTCAGGGCTGCCGGTGTTGTCATCAACGATCACCAAATGCGGCCCCAGATCCGCCCCTTCCGGGCCACCCGGTGCCTCCAGCGCCGACCCCACCGTCGTCGGGCTCGGCGCCGACGGAGGCCGCCACGCCTTGCGCGCACCCTTCATGTGCAGCTCGCCGGCCAACGTCGATTCCAGCTCCGCCGGCGTGGAAAACACCAGCCGCCGCCAGCCGCAGGCATCGAACAACTCATCGTGCTGGTTGTGCGGCAGCCACACCATCCACGACCACAACTCCGGGTTGCGCGTCACCACCATCAGCTTGACGTCATGCGGGTTGTGCCACACCGCCAGCGAGCACAACGCCGCCCGCATCAACGACCGCACCGCATCGAGGTCCTGGCCCACGAAACTGAACCCCGGCCGCGACCTCAAGTTGACCACCTTGGCGATATCGCGAATCTTGCGCTGCTCCAAGATGAAATCCCTCAGCGCCCCACCGGTGACCGGCTCCAGCTCCTCCTCGACCGGGATATCGGGCCACTGCACCGACAGCACCGAATCCGGCGCGTGCTGCACACCGACCCCCAGCCGCACGTCCAAGAAATCCGCATCCGAGCGCCGCCGCTCCCACATCCGCGGACCACCGATGACCGCACCCAATCCCTGCGGATTGGAGTGCACCAACTCCTGGATGTGGCGCTGGGTCCCAACGGCCTTCTGGATCTCCTCACGCTCGGTGTCCAGGTCACGCAGATAGCTGCGGCGGTTCTTCTCCATCTCGCCCCAGCTGATCTTGCGGGCCTTACCGAACCGCCCCGAAAACAGCAGCATCGCGAACCCGGCGATACCGACCATCGGGAAAATCCCGGTCGACAGATTACGCACGCCCGAGACGTAGAGCATCACAATCGTGCCGATCAGGGCCACCACCAACGCCGGGATACCAATCATCGCCCAGATGTTGCGGGGCTCACGCTCGGGCAGCGCATACGGCGCCCGCGGCGTGACCCGCACCGGTTTAGCTTCGGGCAACCCCACCCGCGTGGGTACCACCGCTCGCTTGGACACCGCTACTCCCCTTCACTCTCGCCGTCAGCCGACACACGTGCCGCCGCCACCGCCTTGAGGTAGGCGCGCCGCTGCCTGTCCAGCCGCGCCCACTGACCCGGCGACCCCACACACACCACCGTCACCGCGGCGGCGATCACCGCCACCACCAACGCTTTCGACACTCCAGACACCTGATTCAGCCTCCCGCCTGCGCCTGCGCACCCGGCGCCGGAACCACCGTCACCGCACCGGCCGCCGGCACCGTGTCACGAGCAACCAGCGCCGCATGCCGCGACAACTCCGGCCCAGCAGCAAACGTCCGCAACAACGGCCACGGCGCCTGCTGCGGCATCGGCGGGTTGAGCCCGAGCGCGCGCACTGTGTCGTCGTCGCCAGCGATGCCGAACCGCACCCCGTTGTCCGACACCCAGAACAGGCTTTCGCGCGAATGTGAATCGAGCACTGCGCTAGTCGAGGTCACATAGTTCGTGGCCCCCGGCAGCACCAGGACCTGATTGGCAACCACAGACGCCGGGTCGCGGTCGTCGCGCACCAAATGCACGATGCGCGAATCCATCTCCGGCGAGACCGCCAGGCCGCGCCCGTTGAACACCGTCACTCGCGCCTGCGGATCGGTGGAAGCCTTCTCCCAGCCGACACATGTCGTCGGATTCGCCGCCGTGTCAACAAATCTCAGCCGACCACTCGGATAGAAACCCACCGCCAGGCTGTCCACCTCCGGGATGTTGACCAGTTTGTCGGGGCCGACCACCTTCGGCGCCGCAGCCCCAAACGAATTGGCGCTGCGCAGCAGATCGGCCACGAAACTGGAAATCTTCTGCACCCCGTCGGCGACGAGCACATAGAACTGTGACCCGCCCCCAGCGGTCTGCGCCTCCAGGACCGTGCCCACCGGGGTACCGGGCATCCACCGAGAATCGGTGCCCGCCGCCGCGATCTCCGGCACGCTCAACGGCTCGGTCGCCGGCAGCGCATCGAACAGTGCCCGCGACATCTCGACAGGAAAGGTCACACCCGGATCAAGCCCCAAGCTCAGCGTCACCGCCCGATCCGCCGGATTGACCTGCGAACGCTTGTTCCCCCAAATCACATAGGTGGCACCCTCGAACGTCGCGAGCACACCCGAATTCTCATTGAGCGGCACCGCACGACCACCGCCACCGAGCGAACCGGCGATCGCGGTCACCACCGGCGCGTCCCCGCTGCGCGGTGCTCCCGCGGTGTCGCAGACCGCCCACGCCGAGGGCGCACCGGTGTTGACCGTCATCGCCGCCGGCGCACCGGGTATCCCCACCAGCGGTCCCGTCGGATACTTGGCGACCTCGGCCGGTTTGACCCACGTCGGCGTCCCGGACGTTCCGGTCGCCAGCCGCGCCGAGGTCAGGTTCAGCGCCGGGTACAGCCGTCCGTCGATGCGGGCATAGATCGCCCCGGAGTCACGGTCCCCGATGATCGCTGAGTCACCGACAATCCCGGTGGGACGCAACACATTCAGCAGCACCATCCACACCATGCCGATGACAACGAACAACGCCGACAACACGATCGCCGCCGTCTGCTTGCGATCATCATGTTTCATCCGCACCGAAAACCGGGTCGTGGCCGCACGCAACCGCCTGTTGTAGAACAGGTGCCCGGAATTCTGGTCCCGATTCGACAAGCTCAACGGCATATCTCAATACCCCCTCGGTCCACGTCGCGGATCGGCCTGCTGAATCCGATCCGCCAGATTCCACCCACTGGCGGCCACCCCGTACCGGCCTTGCGCGTAGTTGATGAACGCGCACGCCTGCGACACCAGATTGCGAATACTCGGTGAGGTTCCCGGCTCTCGATACGCATCGAAGGTCGGCTGAATAAACTGCCACGCACCGATGCTCGGAGTTCCCTTGGCGGCGTTGGAATCCCACCCATTGATCGCGTCCGCGCGGTAGCCCGATTCCCGCGAGGCCACCAGATCCATCCCGCGTTCCCAGTGGGCGCGCGCGACCGGATCGAAAATCCCTTTGATGTCCAAGGCCCGCCGGATGGCCGCGAGGACGGCCGGGCGCCCCGAGGCGCCGGCGGGCGCCGCATCCCCGCCCATATCTCCCATATGGGCCATATGGGAGGCGTATAGTAGCCGCCGCAGCCGCGCCGCCAGCACGATCGCCTGAGCCCGGGTACGGACCACATGACCGTGCTGCGCCCGCAGCCGCGCGATCATCCGCAGCATGGCCTCACGACGCCCCATCGGGGTATCACCGGCCGGGATCGGATCGGCGATCGCGGCATCCAAGATCACCCGCGTCGCCCGCGCCGCCTGCTGCCGATCAGCCCGCGCATCACCCAAGATCGCCGCCAGCGCACCGTCACTGCCCGCCAGCCGCTGCATACCCGCAACCGCCGCCCCAGACCGATCCACCGCCCCCGCCGGCAGCCCACCACCAGCGATCGCCGCCGAAATCCGATCAGCCGGCCCAGACGCCCGCCCCCCAGCACCGACATCACCGTCGCTGTCGTTGCCGGCGAACAACTGGTGGCCGCGGGTCAGCACAGCCACAGCCTCAGCGGTCATCGGATCACTCAACGAGACCGCCACCGAAGTTCCGCTCGAAGTCGTCATTGACCTCTTTACGCAACGCCTCGATCACCGCGTTCAGGCGGGCCTGCAGCTCGATGTAGGTATATGACGACATCACATCGGCGGCCAACGCCAGCTCCCGTAGACGCCCGTTATGGTCGACCACCGCGTAGATATCGCCCAGATCAGCCTCGAACGTCACCGCATCCTGGGCAGCGACCAAATCCTCCCACCGCTCGAAGTTGGCCCGCATATCGGCGATCACTCGATCGACGAGCGCCTTGTCTGCTGCCGCGCCCTCGTGCTGCGGATCGCTGTCCCCGACCACGCTCACTCCCATCTCCGGCCCGCAATCTGCTCATACCACCCGTAGTGGTACGCAGCTAACACATCCTGCTCGCTGGCGATCGCCTCGGCGGCACCCATCAGCATGCACGAAAGTGCCAGCTGCTCGCTGACACTCGGATACTGCCCCAGCAGTGACCGCACCCCGGTCTGCACGTGCACCCGCAAAATGTCCATCTCCGCCTCGGGCACCCCAGTGCGCCCCGCACCAGCCCGCGCCAGCGTGTGCACAATCCTCGGCAGACCCTCATGCAGCCGCGTCGCCTCACCCAGATGCCACCCCAGATCCGCATCAGCCTCGACCACCGCGAACGGCTCCTGGCCGCCACCACCCAGGCCGTCACGCTCAATCCGGTTGCCCGGCACATACTCCACGCTGTCTTCCAGCGCCCCGACCCACTCCTGCATGCGCCCCGACCGCCGCGCCGGCTCCAACACCACCGCACCGGCCGGCACCACCACACCCGGCGGAATCCACCCCCACATCACATCCGTGACCACCACCACCGAGCCGTCCCCCCGCCGACCGGCCAACCACTTCACCCCCGGCTCCTGCCGAGCCAGCGACCCCACCACCCGGCGCAGATCCACCCGACCCGGGGAAACCGCCTCAGCCGCGGCCACCGGCGCCGCCGCCGCACGGGCCACCCACGAATCAGGCTCGCCGGCCGGCACCGCGGCCCTACGCTCATCGACCTCCCAGCGGGCGTGCCGCGCGACCCGGGACTCCTGGCCCTCAACCGACGACGCCGTTGTCTCGACCGGCTCCGCCACGTCCGGTTCGGCAGCCGCAGCATCACGGGTATGCGTCGTCGTCGAGTCCGCCACCGGCACACGGGGACTGGGCTCGGGCCGGCGACGCGGTTCATCCCTGACCGACTCCAGCACCGCCGTCCGCTCGACTTCCCGCGGCGGCGACGGCACCGGCGGGCGCATCAGCTCCGTCATCCCGGGGGCAGCCAGGATGGACCGGCCACCAACCTGGCGCACCGACGATTCCACCCGCAACACCGCCATCGACCTGGCCACCCGCAGAAACCGCGCCTCGACAGCCCGGTAGTGCGGCGGCGCCAGATTCTGCTCACGCAGATCCGCCAGCCGCTCATTGGTCCGCTCCACGATGCGCAGCAGATCCTCGTGCAGATACCGGGCTATCCTCGCGATCTCCGGCCGCTGCGGATGCAGCAGCTCGTGGGGCCACACACCATCGAGCACCACCGCCGCACAATCCGTGACCGGCCCACCCCAGCCCGCGTCCCCGCCGGAATCAGGACGACCCCAGTACGGAAGACTCTGCTGCTGCAACGCAGCAGCCTGCGCCCTGGCCCGAACCCGCTGGCCCCTTCGGAAGAATAACCCCACGGCATACGACATTACTGCCGTTAGCAACCACGAACCACTCACCCTTAGACACGCATTAGCAGCAGCAATAGCACAAGCAATTCACACCACAAATTCACTAATCCACCAATACCGCACAGCTAACGCATCACACCAGCTCAGACCACCCCGTAGAGGACTACCGCACAAACGCAACACGTCTATCCTCAATACCATCACCCAAACCGACAGGAGAGACCACACCGTGAACGCGCGCATTGAATGCTCACCGCCGGTGAAGGCCCTCATCGGCGGTGAGGTCCTGACCACCCTGCGCCGCACCGCCGACCACTACAGCTGCTACAGCTGCCACCAACCCGGAAACGCCACCCGCGCCCGCACCAACGTCATCGTCATCACCGGAACCGACGGACCACCCGTCATCCAGCTCGCCCACGCCGGCTGCACACCCTCACAAATCGTCACCCTCGACGGACCCACCACCGATAAGCACTCATTCAGCCGCGGCGAAGACGTCATCAGCATGACCACGCTCTGGCCCGCACCCGAGGGACCACTGGCCGGGCTCATCATCGACCGCCACGCCGAGCTATCCATCGTCTTCGGCCACGGCGACCGCGAAGACCCCTGGCTACAGCTCCTCCTCGACAAGCAATGGGCACTCGTCCTCGACGCCAACCAGGACTTCCCGCTGGTCTCGACCACAGCACTCGAACTCGACGGCCCCGGCCGAGTCACCATCGACGCACCCGACGCCCAGAGCACCGTCACCCTGCTCGCACCACTACCCGATCCCACACCCGAGTGGATCACCGCCGCAGCCACCCGCGGCATCGTCCGCGTGTATGCCGGAGACATCGGGCTACGCAACCACCCCGAGCACGACGCGCCCAACGCCGTCGTAGCCGCCATCGCCGCCGGCCAAGTCGCCGGCGCCTACATCCCCGTCACCGCCACAACATAGGGAGACCGACAGCCGCCGACCCCGCATCAACTCAGATGTGCTCGGCGATCTCGCTCGGCATCACCGTCGGTCATGATCGCCCTCGGCGACCAATGCCTCGGTCAGACCTACCCAGGTGATCGGGTCGAGGTCACCAAGCATCGTATTGAACGCAGCAGCCCACTGCGCTCCATGGATGGCCTCGGCTGCGCCGATAGCCGTCGTCAGGTCAGTCCCGTCAAAGACGGTATCGATCTCTGATTCCGGGAACACCACGCCCACATCGAGATCGTCGACCGCAACGGTGGACATGCACAACCGTCGCCCCAGCAGCTCGCGACGCAGCGCCACCGCGAGCTTGTCCCGGCCCTGGGCCGACAACGGCGCGATCGCCACCTTCGCTTGGCTAAACCAGTGGGCACCGGGATAACCGGTGATCCCCAGATGGCTCCTGGTAAAACCAAAAAGACCTGGCCGCTGATCGTTGGCCAATTCCGACACGATCTGCGCCAGCGGCGATGTCATGTATCGAGCCCGGGCGCCGATCCACCACAGCGGGTGCTCCAGCCGCAGACGCCAGACCTGGAAAGTACGGTCATCGGAGACCAGTCGCCGCAGGTCGCCGAATCGGCCACGCCCGCCGACCAACGCTGCCGTCACCGAGTCGGCGTCAGCGGCGTCCCCCTCGCAGGCACGCATGTGCCAGTCGTAGTGAAACCCCGGGTTGCTCTCCGTCAGCGTGGTGTAGCGGGACATGAGCAGTGCAGCTCTGCGCTCGGCATCCGGGGCCAGCGTTGCTGTGGTCGTCATGAGTCTCCCTCTCCTGCTGCCGCCACCGGAAACCATTGCGGTGCTTGCCGAATCATCGCTCCCCCGCCGCGATCTGATCGAGCGCCCACGCGAGCTGACCGATCATGTCGCGCTCCGCGCCATCGAACTTCTCGTACCACTGTTCAGATGCGGTCCTGAGCCGATCAGCGGTTACTTCGGCGGGATGACGCTTCGGTAACCGCGGGTTCGACCGCCGCACCGGCCGCCCAGCCGCAGCGGCCCGAACAGCCAACGCACGATCCGATTTCCCGCTCATCACCCCATCCTCCCCCCGAGCGCCGAGTTCCCGCACCTTCCATCAGCCACCCTCCTCGGTGGGTCGCACTGAGCGAAAGCCCGCGCACGTCGAACCAGCGCCGCAGATCTTCACCTTCGTTCGCGTCGGCGCGTTCCTTAGCGATCACGCCGCGCTCGATTTCGGCCAGCGTCATCGCCGTCACGAATCGCTCGGAGACATCCACCGGGTCTGCCCACGCCGCAATCGCGGGGTGGCGTCCAGGCACTCGCAAAGCGGACAACCACGTTGGTACGACAGAAAGAGGTGCACGGACAGCCTCACGACCTGGCGCAGAATATGGTGATGCACTCCAACGATCGCCGCTCAGAGCGCTCATCCGTTGGCGGGTACCACGTCGTCGATAAGCTCGCAGTTCTCTGGGACGACGACATGGCCGCGCGATTCCCCACAGCCAATCACGAGGAATGCCGCGTAGAGGTCGAGAGCGACTGGGAGACGTTCACGTGCCGGGGCTGGCACTGTAATCGGTGCGGTGCACCCACCAGCTCCCACGGCCATCGCGATTGCCCCGATAGGCCCGTGCCACCACGCCATCTCCGAAACTGATTTCGCCACAGCGGTATTGACCACCTTCACCGTTCCCTGACCGCCAGTGGATCAGGCCTCTGGTGAGTCTGGCTGGTCGCTGATTTATCGTCCGGCACGATTCTGCGCAAGATTTTCAGTCGCAACCGCGAATATATGGCATTGACACCATATGGTGTGCGCGCCATACTTGAAGGTGTGGACGTTGACGGGCCGGAGGAGTTCTTCAACTGGCTGGACCGCACCGAAGCCAAGGCCAAGGGAGGTGACGAGCACGCACGACGCATGCTGGGCCGGGCTGTTGACGCGCTCAACCAGCTCCGGCGCTTGGACGGTCCGCCAGTTGCGGACATGCCCGACCTCAAACAGGTACGGCAGTCGAGGGAGTACCCGGTATGGCGTACTGCGCACCCTTTCGATCCTGAGATCGCGTTTCGACTGATCTGCTGGTTTCCGCCGGGTGGGTCGACGGTGGTGGTGACGCTGTTCGCCGCCGACAAGGCCCGGATGGGCGATGTGTTTTACAACAGCGTCGGCACCCGGGCTGATGCGGCAATTCGACAGTGGCTCACTGAAACTCAGGAGGAGAACCATGGGTGATAAGAAGACGTTCCGGCGGATGAACGCGCGGATCGACGAGCTTGTTAATGACCCGCTGATCGCGGAAGACGTTCGTCGCTATGCGCAGGAGCGTGAACGCGTCAATCAGGTGTACGTCAAGGGGTTGGCAGATATCCGCCGCGCGGGGAATCTGACGCAGCAGCAGCTCGCCGCCGCATTGAGTACGGACCAGGGGACAGTATCTCGGATTGAGCGGCGCAACGACCTGTTGCTGTCGACTCTGCGTGATTACCTGACGGCGGCCGGCGTGGAGCACTCGCGGATCGTCGTCGAGCGTGATGGTGTTGAGATCAGTCTTGATCTGGACACCTTCATCAGTGAGGGCAGCACGTCATAAGCCGTTCGCCCGTCAGGGCCGTAGGGTGCCGATGACGGCGGGAGCGCCGACGTCGACTATCGCGTCCCGCAGTGCTGCGGTTATCGATCGTCGGCTGCCGCACCGTCAACGATGCGCTTCGCCGCAACCGGTTTACCCTCAACGGATTTCGTCACCGGGATGTTCGGCGGCGTCGTCATACGCCCCTTCACCGGCTGCCCGTTCGGCACACCCGGAGCCGCAACCCGCTTCTCCACCGGCTTGCCGTCTTTACCGCCCTCGCCACCACCAGCGCCCATCGCACCCGGCGGCATCATCGGCATCATCCCGCCACCCATCGGAGCACCCGCCGGCGCCGTCGACGACGGCGGCGCGACCGCGGCCGGCTTCGACGGCGCCGACGCCGGCACCGTCGGCGGTGACGACATCGGAACCGGAGGCGGACCCAAATATCCTGTCGGCGCGGTTCCACCGAAACCACCACCGCCACCACCGACGTCGCCGCCACCGCCACCGCCGGCACCGAGATCACCACCACCAGCGCCCCCGCCGTCAAGCCCCGGATCACCACCCAGACTCGCCAGCAGCTCCTCATCGCTCATCCCGCCGAGCGGATCACCACCAGCATCCAACCCGCCGCCCTCACCGCCAGCACCCTGCACCGCACTCAGCAACGGCGAAATCGCGCCCTGCGCCTGCTGCATCGCCTGCTGCGGCAGCTGCGTGACCGGCGTGATCACACCACCCACCGCACCCGCAATACCACCAGCCAGCCCCGAAATCAGCTGCGGCACCACCTGAGCCATACCCTCACCACCGGCCGCCTGCCCCTGAGCACCGACCGCCTCGAACTGGCCGGCCGCATCAGCCTCATTCGCGGGGAATTTCGCTGCCGCATCGGCGGCATGGGACTTGCGATCCGCGTCGCCCTTCTCACTACCTGCCGTATCACCGGGCACACCGACGTTCAGTGCTGCGCCGAGCCCTGTAGCGGCAATGTCGGCCGGCGATGCCCCGCCTGCCGGGGGTGCACTCGGGGCAACCGGCGGCGGGGGTGCTCCTGATCCAACGCCGATGAAATCTGTTGGGTGCACAACGATGTTTTGGCCGTCACCGCTCAATTTCCGCTCACCGACCCTTCGCCGTTCTTCTGCAATACCTGCTCCGGCGGCCTGGAATGGCGCCTCCCGGCGTCCTCCACATCACGCGTCAACCGCTCGATCGCCGCCACGTCAACATCATCCGCCGCCGCGGCCTTCTCCGCGGACTCGATCGCACGCAACATCCCCTGCTCGAAGATACTCAGCCGGCGCTCCGACGATTCCGCCTCAGCGACCGCGATGCCGCACTCCCCCACCGCCGTCTCCCACTCATCGCTGCCCTGAACAAGAGGATCTGGGCCCCTCTGGCCCCAGTCGATCAGGACGGATCGCCGTGCAAATAAACAGTTTTCGGTGTAGTCGTACACCGCGGACCGTGCCCGATTGACCGCCGCAGCAAAACCAGCTACCACCGAGCTTGCGGCGGTGTACGCACGTGGTGGCTGCGGCAGATTCATCGCCGACACGATCACCGATGCCGCCTCACCCACCGGACGCACCCCGAGCAGCGCACCCGCCAGGCCGACCAGCGGCGGCTCACACCCAACAGGCAATCGCTGACGGGCCTTCATATGCTCACTGATCAGACCGGCAACATCAGCCGCCCACGCCGCTGCATCGGTAATCACCGGCCGCACCGCCGGCGGCTCGTCGACATCTGGCCCGAACACGCTCACGACCGGACCAGCGCCCAGCTCAGGTGGTAGTGCGCCAGACCCATGTGCCCGTCGACCAAGGCTTGCACCGCGGCCAGCAGCATCCACCGCAAGACCGGATCGCCATCCGCATCACCACCACCAGTGGGATAGGCGTCACGCACCACGCGCGCCGCCTCTGCTACCAGCTCCCGAAACGCATCAGCATCGTTGTCGGGGATGTCCCATTCCCGCAGCGCCGCCAGCCCGAGTGTCTGCGCCGCACGCGGCAATCCTGCCGTGCTGCGAATCGCCTCCATCAGGGTCCAGTTGAAGTCATCGATCGCCGGCACCTCGCGCGCAACCCGATCACCGGTGAGGGCCGGCGCATCCTGGCCGGGCTCGCTGATATAGCCATTGGGCGCATGCGCCGCCGCCGACACCACTGCCCCCAGTAAGTCCACTACGCCGATGTCGCTACGCCGGGCCGCAGGCGCCAGCAGTGTCACCCCGGTCGGCAGCTTCACCGTCGGGGGTATCCACCCGCCAGCCAGATCGGTCACCAGCAGCGTCGTCGTGCCGTCATCACGCGCCCCGGCCGCCCAGGCGAACCCGGGCTCCTGGCGCGCCACAGCGTCGACTTTGCGCTGCAAGTCCTGACGCTCGGCCAGCCTCCGCGCCGCATCACCGGCAGCTGCCCCGGACGTTGCCGACGCGACACCAGCCGCCGCCACCCCCGATGCATTCGGATTACCGTGTGCCGCACCAGCTCCGGGGGCACCGGATCGGTCGACCGGCGACACGAGAGAGCCACCGGCAGAAGGCACTGACGGCGCCGACGGGACCACCGGCGCACCACCCACCGGACCGGGCGCGGAAACGACCGGGCCGCCCGCCGGCATCGCTGGACGCAGATCCGCGCCATAGGCAGGCAATGGCCCAGCCGGCGGCGCCGCAGGGGCCGCCGCGGCGATCGGCGCCGCCGGAGCCCCCACCGGCCCAGCAACCACCGCCGGGGCCGGGGCGACTGACCCGCTGGCACCACCGGACACCACCACTGGTGCCGCACCGCCAGCGACCGGCTGCCCGCCGTGGGCCACCTGCGCCGACTCCGCACCACCCGCCATCGTCGGCGCCGACACCACCGGCGCCACCGGTACCACCGGCTGCCCCTGCGCCGCCGAAGGCCCAGCCGGCGCCGTAGCAGCATGCATCGCACCCCCCGAAAGCGACTGCGCACCACTCGCCGCCGGCTGGCCAGCAGCCACCCCGGACGAGAACGACTTGCCGAGAGAATCAGGAGACAAGCCGCTACCCAGTGCCGCCGGCGACAGTGACCCTCCACCTAGACCACCCGGAGCGCCGGCCGGGGCAGCCGGTACATGACCACCACCAATTTGAGGCCCACCACCCTGATGAGGGCTACCCATGAAACCGCCGCCGGCGGGCGCCCCACCACCCGCCCCTTGAGTGCCAGAGTCTGACCCGAACACCGGGCTGTCGAGGTTGGTACCTTCGCTACCATTCGCCAACGCATGGTCTGTAGGTTGGTGGCCGGAATCCGGACCAAACACGGCCTCTTCTACTTGCGCAGCCTTCGGCGGCGGCGGGGCATTGTCAGCCGCGTTCAGTCCCTGGCTCTGTAAAAATTCCTGTGGAGATGCGCCGATCCCTTCGGCGGTTAGCACCTTTTGTAGCGCTGCCATGATCGCCTCTACCGCGGCAGCCGACTTGTGTGCAGCGAAGCTATTCGCCTCGGCGATAAGCTGCGCGATTTTAGCGGCGGCAGCTGCAAGCGAGCCTGGGTGCCTACTAGCCTGCTTTTTTATTTCGGCAATCTTCTGATTATATTCATCGGCAATTCCACGAAGGCCCGACCGCAGATTATCTATCGCGTCAGCTGCAGATTCCGCAGCCCGACTCTTAGTCGCGTATTTCTCTGCGAGGTCTAAATGAAATGACTCCCCGTCATGAAAACGAGTCACGAGATCGTCGGCGGTCATTCCTTGATTTCGGGACAGCTGAGTCTGTTGGCTTCGGAGGTCTTGCGCGAAATTCTCCTGCGCAGTCGATTCGGTTCCCCAGTGCTGAGCCGCGCCGCGCAAGCCATCAGACGGACCCGGCCACCACGCTCCAATGAGCGCAGGCGTGAACTCACCCCCGGGCAAATCGCCAGCCATGGCCTACTCCCCTGGAACGGTGCTATATCTCCCCGCTATCGTCGGTCACAACAGCGATGTGCAGCAACTCACCCCGCGCAGCGACTTTGCATCGCATTTGACGCGCTATTCCCCGCGTCAATCGCGGCGTTGAAATCTGGGGTTCCCACCGCCGCAGTGCTACTGATCGCCGCGACCCTACGGGAAGCTCGTGCGACAGCTAGAGCAGTGTCGCGATCATCCCGCGTCAGCGCAGGATGATCGGCAACTGCCGCCTCCATCATCGACGCAGAATTGGTTAGGGCAACCCGAGCCAGCGCCGGATCGTTTGAGTGATTCGTCTCAACCTTGATCGCGGCGCTCGCCAGACTCCACGTGGAGCACAGGTCCGCCTTGGCTGCGGCGATCTGATCCTGCGTGAACGCCGGAGCCGACGGCCCGGTAGTAGGCGTCGCCGGCCCCTGGCTTAGCGCGACAATTCCCACCACGAGAGCGGCGCTGGCAATCAGACCGACAATCGCAACCGCCAGCGGAAGCGCGGACCGGCGGCGCCTCGGAGCCGGGGCGTAGGCCGGCGGCGCCCATTCAGGGGCGGGCGGCCGGATGGTAGTCATGTCATCAAGGGTATCGCTGACCTGCAGCAGTGTCATGGTCTAATCACCTCCTATCTATCAATGTAGCACTTTTCGGGCATTTTGATACACATTTTCTGGTGTAGTCGAAGAACTCGTGGTCGAAGAAGAAGTGCGGGGTCGGGGTGGGGGGCCAGGCCCACCCGTGTGCGCGTGGGGCGCGCTCGGCGGCCAACGCCGCCAGCTCCAACAGACGCCCGGGCTCACCCGTGTGCGCGTGGGGCGCGCGTCGTCGGCGTGATCGCTCTCCACGCCAACCAGGGCTCACCCGTGTGCGCGTGGGGCGCGCCGCAGGTCCTCGACGGCGGTCATGGATGGGAGGGGCTCACCCGTGTGCGCGTGGGGCGCGCACTAGCTGACCAGCGGTAATGACTGCTGGTCGGCGTGTTTTGGGTGATCAGTCGATTGCTCGGCTGAGGTGACCGCGCCCGGCTGGGTGTGGTCTTCCCGCTTCATTGCTGCCGCAGGCGTGGTCCCCACGCGGGGTGGGGTGCCTGGGGTGGCTCGGCGGGCGTTTTGCGTCTCCTCTGTGCCAGGGGTGACGGCCACCGCGTGGGTGGCGATGTTGATTGCCGCATTCGTGTCTCGGTCGATGGGTCCGAAACCGCATGCTGCACAACGGAATACACGATCAGATAGGCGGAGTTTGGTTTTCGCTCCGCATGCTGAGCATGTCTGGCTGGACGGGAACCAGCGATCGCAGATCGCGAGTGTTGATCCGTACCAGCGAGTCTTGTAGGTGAGCTGGCGGCGCAGCTCGGCGGGGGCGACGTCGAGGATCGCTTGATTGAGCCCGGCTTTGGCGGCGACGTTGCGGCCGGGGTTGTCGATGGTGCCTGCGGCGGAGCTTGTCATTCCGGCGACGTTGAGGTCTTCGACCGCGACGGTGGCCCAGCTGGTGGCGAGCTGCTTGGTCAGGGTGTGCAGGGTGGTGGCGCGGCGTTGGGTGACCTCGTGGTGGCGGCGGCTGACGGTGGCGGCGGCGCGGCGGCGCCGGTTGGACCCTTTCTGGGTGCGGGATAGGGCGCGTTGGGCTTTGGTCAGCCGTGTGCGTGCCGTGGTGAGGTGGCGCGGGTTGTCGATGATGGTGCCGTTGGACAGGGCGGCGAGGTGGTGGACTCCGACGTCGACGCCGATCGTGCCGGCGGCCCGCTGCCGGCGGGTCGGACGGGCCGCTACCTCGGGTGCTGGGGCCTTGACGAGGATGCTGGCGTACCAGCGGTGGCCGCCACGGCTGATCGTGACCGACTGGATCACCGCGCCGCGCTCGATCGCACGCTGCAGTCGCTTGGTGGATTCGTGGACGCGGAGGGAGCCCAGGCGCGGGATGATGATGCGCCGGTAGCCGGTGTCGGGGCGGATCGTCGGGTGGGTGACGTCGTGGTGGATGCGGAACGCATCACGGGAACGGTGCTTGCGCTTGAACCGGGGCCGGCCGACCCGGCGGCCGGCGCGTTTCCCGGTCAGTGAGTCGAGCCAGTTCTTCCAGGCCGCGTCGGCGTCGGCGAATGCGGATTGGAATGTGTAGGTCGAGCAGCGCCACCACCATGGGCAGTCACCGTCGACGCCGGTGCGTTCGTCGCCCTTGGTGGCGTTGAGGGCCTTCTGAATAACGGGTTTGGTCGGGATCTTCGGTGCGTCGGCGGCTGCGGTTTTCGGGTCGATCCCGGCGGCGGTTGCGGTGGTGATCGCTGCCTGGCGGGCGTCGAGGGCGGCGAACTTGGCGGCCAAGGCATGGTTGTAGGCCCAGCGGGCGGCGCCGGCGTGCTGGCGCACGGATTCTTCCTGCGCGGGTGTGAGGTCGAGCGCGAACCGGTAGGCGCGCAGGTCCTCGACAGTGGTCATGGATGGGAGGGTAGATCAGGTGCCCGACATCGCGTTTCGTCCCCAGGCGGTGGCTTAGTCAGGCGGGATGAGCACCATGCCCAGGCCGCCGGCGTTGACGCCGCGTTGGCGGGCGCCGTAGGCATCGATGAGTGCTTCGATGACGACTGCCGTTCCTGCGTGCAGGTCCGAGGTGACCTCGACAAGGATCTGTCGGTCGGTCTCTCCTCGGGCGGGCATTGGGATTACCTCGACAACGGTGTCCCCTGGTTCACCGATTTCCTTGCCGGCAGAGTCGAGTAGGCGCAGCAGTGCGGAGGTTTCTGCGGCGGTGCGGTCGAGGTGGTGGGCAACTTGCTCAGCTCGCTGGCGGTCCGCCGGCCCGACTCGTAGGACTATTTCGGCGTCGGTGTTGAACGGGTTGGCGACTTTGAAGGGGATGAGTGTGGGGGCTCCGGGGGCGACGGCCGCGGCGATCAGGTTGTGCTGAGCCCAGTGTCGGTCGCCGGCTGGGTCGAAGGCAGTTCCTGCTCGGTCTTGTGGGTGGGAGACGACAGCGAGTAAGCAGATGTGCTGCGGGGCGGTGGCGGGGATGGTCGCTGCGAGTTCAGAAGTCACTGTGGTGTCGGGGGTCAGGCGTGTCGGAAGCACGGCGACTGTTGTTGCGCCGAAGAAGTTCAGCGTCGAAAACCCCGTTGTGGGATCGGCCCAGTAGACGACGACGGTGGCGATCGCGGCGCTGTTGCCGCCGCCAGAGTTTCGGACGGCTACGGTCACACGAAGTTCTTCGCCGGGGCTGTATTGGCTGGCCTTGATTGATTCGCACAAGTAGGGCACGACTGCGTTGGGCAGCGGGCGTACGTCACCGGTGTCCCAGGTGGTGGCGGGTGCGACTGGTTGGGTCCAGTACGGGATACACAGGAATGGCCGGGTGTCGGGGTGGTCATCTGGCGGCGGCCGGTAGTCGGCGTGACCTGAGTTTGTTCGCTCTGGCGCCATCAGAGTTCCCCGTACTGGAGAATTTCGATTCCGATCGGGTTGCTGTTGATCGATCCAACAGTGGCCCAGCAGTGATAGCCGAATCCTCGGTCAGCATCGAGATCGCGGTTATCGGAGTCGTGCTCTCCGAGAGCGACCTGAGTCCATAGCGACATCGCGAAACTGGTGGCATGAGTGATGTATTCGGCTGGTGTGGAGAACACCTGGAAGGGTGAATCGTTTCCGGGCGGCATCTCCAGTGGCGATCGGGGCGGTAGGTGATAGGTGTGTTCTGGGTCGGCTTCGGGTTCGTGGGGCCATCCCTCCCGCAATAGCGGTAGGGCAGTGAATTGTGCGTAAAGCGGCAGTCCGAGTAGGCCCGCGGGCATGATTAGCCCGGTGAGTGCGAGGAAGTTGTAGGCGCGGCTCATAGCTTCCCAAGCGCTGTTATGCGCGTCGAAAAGCATCCAAACAAGTTGTGCCGCTTGGTCACTGACGGACAGCGTGGATAGTGCCTCTTCGGAGGTGCTGATGGGTTTCTGGTTGCCCGGGTCTCTCGGATCTGGGGGATCTTGTTCAAAGAGCTTGCTGGTCAACATGTTCTTCCAAAATGTGCAGGTATTTCCGGTGGCCCACTGGCCGATGCACTGGATGAACGCTTGCACGACGTCGACGAGGATGAGCACCAGTGCAATGACCCCGCACACTGAGCCGGCGGAAGTGGAGTCGTCTTTGCCTGGGGTTTGTGATCCCGGGGTGGGGTCGCTGCCGTATTGCACGGCAACCCCGCCTCCGTCTTGGCCGACAACATCTACGTCTTGGGGACGCAGGCTTGGCGGGAATGAGTTGGGGTCGCTGAACAGCCGGGCCATCCAGGTTTGCGTCGGTGGTGTCGGTGTCGGTGGGAGCGTGAACTGGCCGAGGAGCTTGAGGTGTTCGCGGAGGCGATGGTAGCCCTTATCGATGTCGGGCAGCGGGCCGGTCACCTTCGAGTCGAAGGTGTCGGTGAGGGCAGTCGATATCAGGTGTTTCCAGGTGTGCGGCATCTTCGCCGGCAACTCGTCGCGAATGTGTTGAGGCGACTTGGCTGTTCCGTTGTTGTCGGTGAGCCACTGTCCGAAGACGTTGCGTGCTAGGCGATCGCGGTGTCGATGGCTTCTCCTGGGACCGCCGACGCAATACCCGATGTAGGCGGACCCGCTTGCGTTGGCGCCATAGGCCACCGATGTTCCGATGGCAAAGGCACGTTCAGCGGGTCCGGTGGCCTTGGCGAAGACGGCGCGGACGAAGGCGTCGGTGCGGCGAGCGTGAAAGAGGTTTCCCCAGTCCCACTGGCTGATGGGTAGATCGCTTTGGCGGGGGTGGGCCGGCAGGTGCGGGAATTTCAGTGCGGAGTCGCGGAGGGCCTCGATCTCGGGCCGAATTGCGTTGATCTGGTAGCCGATTTGTTGGGCGCGTTCAGCGGCGTTGTTGAACGTCGTGGCTGCACCCGGGGCTGCCGGGTCGGCCATGGCTTGTTCGAGGGCTGCACGGATGTCTGCCAGGGATTCACATAGGTGGGTGCCCTTCGCCCACAGCTCGGTGGCCTTGTGCAGAAGATCGAGTTCGGCTCCGTCGCTAGCCGCGTGGACCAGTATGTGGTGGCACAGACCGCCGCACAGCGCGGCGTGCGGGTGAGCTTGCAGAGCAGCGGTGTCCGCCTGTTGGGCTTTCGCTAGTGATGGTTGTGCGAATGCTGCCGCTGACAGCGCGGTGTCAAACTCCGCGAGGGCGACCACATCGCCTTGATAGTCGATCACCAGAGAGCCCCCGATCTGCGGTGCGCAGCCTATTCAGGCCCAAGAATGCGCCCTTCCCACGTTGATCTCGCGAGTAGTTCGCTACTCGCTTTTCGCCTCTGCGGGTGCCAGGCGGTCGACTATCGCGTGCAGCACCGCCGTGCTTTCCAACGGGTATAGATCCATCAGCTCGTCGACGGTGTGCCTGCCCGAGTGAAAGTCGTCGGCGAGCTGCTGTTGCTGCGCGGCGGTCAGAATCGCGACGCCGTTCTTGCGGTAGTAGCCATCACCGCCTAGCGTCCAGCCCATCATTTCGGGGGTGTAGCCGTCGCGGACCCAGCGCCGCACGCGCAGTTCGCAGCCCCACATCAGCGCAACACCGTTGGTGCCCAGCCCACTGTGGGTCGAGGTTCGCCCGCACCCGCATGGGCAGCGGCGTCGCATCCGCGGGACACGGACCATCGACCGCTCACCGTTGGCGTGTCCGACCAGGGTCACAGGACCGGCACGATGGCGGTGGTGGTTACGCCGTTGGGGTCCATCCGCTCCAAGTCATCTTGGTAGGCGTAGGTGAGTCCGCCGGTATCCAATCTGACTGTGGCCTCCACCAGCCACCTGCCGGGGCTCGACCCGAAGACTGAGCGCACGCCGATCACGGTCCCCTGTCCACGGTCAACGTGGCGGAAGCCTACGCGGCTACCGATGCCGATACTCATCCGAATCTCCCTGGAGTGTAGGCACTTACGTGCAGTGGGTGTCGTTGACTGGTCCTGGTCGGTTCGCTGCGGCGATGTGCCCGGCGGCTTCCTCGACGTAGAGGGCGGCGCGGTCGAGTTCGGTGGGCTGGGCGTCGTCCGCCTCGATGATGAGGACGCGCATGGCGTAGGTTCAGGCTACGGCGGCCTGGGCGCGGCGGCGCGGCGGGTCGTCGATCGCTTGGACCGCGGCGTGGAGATGCGCGCGGGCTTCACCAAGCCAGATGCTGGGCACGTGGTTCACGTTGTCTCCCATCGTCATCCATACCGTGTGGGATCGACGTTCAGGCTGGGCGCCAGTCGTATTCGGTGCGTCGCCATAGCGTCTCTAGTCGGTCGCCGGGGCGGACACGTTCGCGGGCCTCCTCCTCGTCCGATGTCTCGCACCACAGGGAGCCGTCCGGTGCGATAACGCGCCACCAGCGGTCACGCTCCCAGCCGTCGTCTTTCATGTGTGCCTCTGAGTTAGGTGCGGAATGCGCTGTTTCCATGAGTGCAGAGTCCTCTCTGGGTATGACATTTCCCGCCGAGCCAGGTGCTGGGGATCATGAGGGGTCGGCTTGTCTCCGGGCCAGGTATCGATCGTCGGCGATGAGAGCGTGATCGGTGTCCATTAGGTGTCGTGCTGAGCGAAGGTCAGCATTGATCGCGGTCAGCAGGCCGCGCGCATCTTCGACATTGCGGAGTGATCGCATGTTGTCGAGCAGGAGATCGGTCCGACTGTAGTCGGCGAATTCGCGGTCGGCACTGGCGATTAGCGTTTGCGCTTGTTCGATTTCTGCCGTGGTGTAGACCCTCATCGATCGGAACCTTTCTTCTCCGGTGGGTTTCCTATGTCGGCGTGGGGTCGGCGGCGAACGCTGGTAGCTGTGCCGCGATCTTCTCCCAGGTCAATTCGTTGGCGGCGATGGCGAGCACGAACTGCTCAGCGGCATCAGTGTCGAGGTTGGGCGATAGGTGGTGCCCGTTGAGGCCCAGGAGCAGCCAGCAGGCCGCCCAACCTGTCCGTTTGTTGCCGTCGGCCAGCGATTGTGTGGTGACCAGTGAATGCAGCAGCGCTGCTGCTTTGTCCCAGATCGTCGGGTAGGCGTCGCTGCCGAAAACTGTTGCCGTCGGGCGCATCAGGCTGGACTCGAACAGTCCGGGGTCGCTGACCAGTGGGCGGAACCCGCAGGCGTATTCGGCCACGATGAGCACTTCGTCGGCTGTCGGGTAGTCGGTCACGCCAGCCGGCTGTTCAGCTCCGAGGACCGTTGCGCGATCTCGATGCCGAGCTGGCGCACGCGGCCTTCGCGGTCGATCGCGCGATCGAGGATCGCCTGCTTGGCGAACGTCCGCATCGACGTCCCCGCGTGTCCTGCGGCGGCGCGTACGGTCGCCAACTCGTCGTCGGAGAATTCGACGTTCAGTGCGGGCACCGCAACCTCCTAGCTAGCTGGTACTTTCATGGTACCACACATTGGTACCATGCCGGTACTGTGCTCACGGGGCTACTCCGGCCGAGCTGGGCGTGCCACCGAACGGATTCCCGCTAAGTGTTGGCGCGCAGGCGAATCGGCTACGGCCGGTTCGCGGTAATCGTGATGGGCAGCGGCTGGTTTTCGAGTATGTCGAGTAGGTCTTGGGTGGGCTGGATGTCCTGTTCGAGGTCGTCGACGTCGGCGCCGGCGTCGAGCATGAGTTGGGTGATCGCGGCGGCGATGCGATGCGGTGTTCGGCTTTGGTGTGGAAGGGGCAGCGGCCATACGGCGCCGGTGCTCTCGCGGAAGAACGCCGCCCCGGCCGCGATATGAAGCTCGGTAAGGCGTCCGCTGGCCGGAACGGAGGTGCCGACGGTCAGGAATGTTGTGCTGCCTTGGCGTAGTGCCCAGCAGTCTGGCCATCGGGGGTGTGTGAGGCAGTACACCGGATCGGCGTTGTTGGCCATGCGGGCGGCGGGCAGGTAGAAGCCCAGTTCTTGTGGCTGGTCGGCGAGGGTGAGTTGGGCGAGCCAGGCTTGGGCCAGCGGGTGTTGCGCGAGCTCGGCGGTGACGGTGTAGAGGTCGTGAGCGACGGAGATGCCGCGGAGGACGGCGGTGCAGGCCCAGGCCGTGGCGTGGTCGGGTGCCGGTTGGTGCAGGATCAGCGCGGCCTCGCCGGCGGTCAGTGGCTTGGTGTCGCGGTGGCGGTCGGTGGTGGCGGCGGTGGTGAGGCCGGCGTTCTCGGTGTAGTCGTCGGTGTAGCCCAGTCGCGTGAGGTGGGTGCAGGCCAGGCTGTGCTCGGCGTTGGTGGCGGCGGTGTCGATGGTGCGGCGCAAGGTGTCGCTGCTGTCGGCGGTGTGCAGCCGGCGGAGGGCATCGGGGTTGCAGTCTGTGGTTGCGGGGCGAAGCTGGCGGGTTTCGTCGCCTGGGCGCCAGGCAAGCATTGCGTCTCGGTCTCGCAGGCTAGCGGGCCACCAGGGCAACGTGATTCGCAGCAAGTTGGCCAGGTCGCCCCAGGGGTGGTGGTCAGTGGTGATGCGCACACCGTGGCGGCGGTCGGGGACTGTGCCGTCGGCGACCCATACGCCGGGCTGCGTCTTGTCGAATCGTTTGGTGACGTCTTGGCCGGACAACACTGCCACGGCGCTGGCCCAGGTGAGGGCGCCCAATAGTGCTGTGGCGGCTTCCGGGGTCATCGCGGAGGGGCAGTCGCGGACCGGGTAGGCGATGGCGATCGGTCCGCGGTCGTCGCGGGGGTCCCATGCGTGCACGACGAAATCGGCCTGCAGCTCGTCGATGCGGGCTGGTTGGGTGTGGAGGAGGCGGGCGGGGCCGGTTGGGGTGGTGAACGGGTACAGGCGGGGGATGCGGTATTCGGCGCGGTCGGGGTGCTGGCTGAGCATGACGGAGTAGATGTCGGCCAGGCTCCAGCGCTGGTCGTATGCGCTGTGCTGGGCGGCGAAGAAATCCGCTACCAGGGTGTCGCCGGATTCGTCGAGGTAGTGGGCGACTTGATCGGCAGTCAGATCGGCGGTGTACCAGCTTGCGAGGCTGCGCCATTCGCTGTCGCTGATGCGTCTGGTGTGTGCTGCTGTCATGGTCAGGCTACGTCGATGCTGATCGTGAGGTGAACACCGGATGCTCGGGGCGCCCTGGTAGCGGCACTGTCCGGTTGTCTCGTATCACGCCGCGCTGCAAGCTGATTCATCGTTTCTGTCTCCCCTGGTCATTACTTGTTCCCGGCTGGTCCTCATGCGTAGCGTGGTTGCGGAAGCCTTGTGTCCCAACGGTTGCCGGGGAGCCGGCCCAGCCAGTCGGCGATCGTTTGGATGGCCTCTGCTCGGTCAACGCCTTCCAGCTCGGGTTCGTCAATCAGTTCGGTCCAGAATTCCGAGAGGTCTGCGACACGATTGATGACTGCGAAGGCGAGCGCGTGTCGTTGGGTGCGGGTCATGCTCATGGCGCTTTCCCGGGTGCAACAGTGGTGATCCCCAGGGCGTCTGCTGCCTGCCTGAGGCGATCGTCGTAGGTGACCAGGCCGGTCAAGGGTGCGGCGGATGCGGCGGTTTGAGCCGTGGCCAGGTGTATCGCGTCCAGAGAGCGCAGTGTGGGGTTGGCGTAGGCGGCGGCGGTGGAGCGAATGACCTGATCGATTTCAAACCGGTCCAGCCTGGCTAGCACGGCGGGTATTGCCGGCAACCCCTCTGGGGCGGCTGCGCGTATGGCTCGTGGTAGCTCAATCTCGGTCAGAGTGGATGTTATCCAACGGATTTCGGTCCGCTCGTCGAGCCAGTCGCCTAGATCGTGTGATTCGGCTTCGATCCGAATCAGTTTGACCAGCGCCGAGGTTTCCAGGTAGATCACGGTGCTAGTACCTTTCCTCGGCGCGCATTTGCTCCAGGAGCGCGCCGGCGTCGAGGTCGTCGCCGTGCATGGGAATGGTCGGCCGGGGTGCTGGGCCGCGCGTGGTGGCGGGTTGGACTCGGCCGGTGGTGATTAGGGCGTCGAGGGGGCTGGGGGCGGCGGGCAGGATTCGGGCGATGGCTTCGCCGCGTTCGGTGACGGTGATCTCCTCGCCGGCTTTGACGCGGGCGAGGACTTTTGAGGTGTCTTGGTTGAGCGTTCGGATGGATACTTCACTCACGCCACACAATGTACTACATTTTTGTACTACATGACTGTGTTGGTGTCGTCGCGCTCTCGGCCGCTGTACGGTGGGTCGCGCCTGTGGCAGTAGTTGCAGGAAGTGAGCCCGAGACCCGGCCGGACGACCGCGGCGCTCGGGCTTCGCGCATCTCTGGGCGTTACTGGCGAAGCCCCCAGGGCGGCTCGGTGGTGAAATGCTCAGGCACCAGCCAGAGCTGCATGGTCAACTCCGACAGGCCATTGCCGCTGGCCATGGGCACGTGCACCAGACCGAACCAGCCGCCATCGAAATCGCCGCAGCCAGGCCGCCTGCCAGCCCGGCATCCACGGCTCACAGCGCACACCGAAATTGCGTTTCCACAGTTCCGTGCCCGACATGCGGCGGCCGAGGCCGGGGAAGGCCGCCATCATGTTCACCCACACGGGCCGGTCGACGCGGTACAAGGTGGGGTATTCCGCTGAGGACGACCACCGATCAAATGTATCGAACATATTTGCGAATCATAGTGGGTCTCGCCCCTCGGGTGGGTGTGAAATCGCGCCTCGATCGTGCCGCCGGCACCCCGGGCGCGCCAGCCAGCAGGTCGGCAACCCCAGGAGTCTGCGCGGCGGCTCGATCTGGCCCGGCCGCGCCTGGCGCTCTGGGTACCATTTGCAGCTATGGAGGAATCGGGAGCCGGGGTGAGCGCGGCGCAGCGCCGCGAAGCCGTCCTTGCCGCCCAGAACCGCTCCTCCGCCGGCGCTGATACCCAGCTGCAGACCTTGCTGCGCAGGGCGCATGAGGCGTCTGTGCAGAATTTGGGGCGTTTGGATGTGATCGAGCGGTCCGTCGACGAGGCGGTGGCGCGGCAGTCGTCGCTGGCGTTGGACACTCCGGCCGGTGCCCGGCAGTTCCAGCAGTTTCTGCTGCAGAAGCATCGGGAGATCCTGGCCGTCGTTGACGACGCGCGTAGCGCGGATTCGGCGTTGGAGTCGCAGGTGCAGGGGTTGTCGCAGGGGTACACGCTGCCGGCGGACTACACCCCCGATCCGGCTGGCGCGCAGGGTGATGCGCAGGGGCTGACCCGTGGTGGCTTGGATGGGGTGCATGGCACTGGTGATCATTCGATGCCGGTGATTCTCAAGCCGGGTGAGCTGGGGCCGTACGGGTATCAGGAGGCGGTGCCCGGGACCGGGATCTGGATTCCGCAGGATGAGATCAGCGGCAAGATGGTGATCGTGGCGCCGGGTGAGTTGGCGCCGTCGGGTTATGAGCAGTTGGGCACGGCCCCGGATGGGTCCGGGGTGTGGTGGCCTGAGCAGCCGGGGCCGCGATGAGCGGTGATGTGAGCCTGTTGCAGCGCCAGCTCGACGACGTGCGAGCCGCGTTGAGGCAAGCGCGTGAGCTGATCGGCCCGCAGGTGTCGGAGCCGCCGGGTGGTATCGAGACTGATCCGGGCGCGGCCGGAGAGTGGGTGGTGTGATGGCGATTCGGGTTTCCTCTGCTGTGCTGCGGGAGGCGGCGGGCCGTCACCAGCAGGCGGCGGATTACCTGGGGGCGGTGCCGTCGGGGCACCCGGAGATCGCGAGTTTCCTCGGGTCGCTGGGGCCGGTTTTCGGGGGCTTCCGGGCGGCGAGTTTGGCGTTGCTGGATCAGCGGCGGGCCTGCTATGAGCAGCAGGCTCGTGATCATCTGCATGTGACGGCGGGGCTGCGGGAGGCGGCGGGCCGCTGGGAGGCCCACGAGGACGATGCCGCTGCGCGGATGCGTGGTCTGCTCGACGGCTGATCGTCTGCCCCGGCCACCGGCCACCCGAGGGGCCGTGACGGTGATGGCGGGGTTGTCTGCGGTGTTGCGAGAATGAGCCGATGAGTGTGTCCCCGACGCCGGCACCGCGGGAGCCCGATGGTGACGATGCCGACACTGAGCCACTGAATATTTCCGTCTGGGATATCAATGCTGTTCTTCCGCACGATGATTCGACTGATGTCGAGTGGACGCCGGCGGCTTCCGGGGCGAGGTTGGAGATACCCCACTCGCCGTCGAGGCCGCGGTGGGTGATGCCCGCGATCGCTGTGGGTGGTCTGGCGGTCGTTGCTGTGGTGGTTGTGCTGGCTGCGCATCTGATCAGTCGGGGTGCGTCGTCGGGTTCTGGTGATGATCACCGTGCTGCGCCGGTGTCGAGTGCAGCGTCTGATCCGGTGCAGCGTGATCAGTTGATGAAGCTGCTGCCGCGCGGTTACGGGCCGGGGGCATGTCGTGACGTGGCGACCCCGGCCGGGGCTGGAGCGGCCGTCGAGTGCGGACCCAACGCGGACGCGCTCGCCACCACGGCACGGTTTGTGGTGTTCACGGATGCGGCCGGGTTGCGTGGTGGGCTGGACGCCGCGATCGCGGGGATGACGGTGGTGGTCTGCCCTGGTAACTACCAGTCGCCGGGTCCGTGGCGACGCAATGCTGAGCCGACGGTGGTGGTGGGCACGTTGGTGTGTGGTGTGCAGCAAGGGCAGCAGCAGCCGGTGCTGGCGTGGAGTGTTGACGCCGATCGGCTGTTGGCGGTGATCCGATCCGCTCCGCAAGGGCCGACGCTGGGCCAGCTCTACACCTGGTGGTCAGCGCATTCCTGACAGCGGGTGCGGTGGGGCCGGATCGCGTTCTCTCGGTGCGGTATTCGTTTGGGCTCGGGGTTCAGTCGCGGGTGCGCGACCAGCGCCAGCAGAAGTAGGCCACGGCGGCGATCGCGAGCAGGAGCACCACCGACACGGGCAGTGAGTGACACAGTGCGTGTTCGAGATCGCGGCCCAGGCCCCAGCCGGCGCCGCGTTTGACCGAATCGCCGAATCCCGAGTGCTGGCCGGTGTGGGTGCTGATGGCGTAGTGGGTCATAGGTCGGGACTGTAGATCGCCGGGTCGGTTTCGCGTTTCGACCCGGCACTGGCCCGGTTCGGGTGGCAGATCCTCTCGACGTGATGACGTGGGCTTTTGTGGTGAACCCGCAGGTCGGACACAAGCATGTGCTCGACGGTCAGCGCAGCGCGGTCACTGGTGGCCGGCCGTCGTGATGGGCGTCGAGCAGGTCGGCGAAAACGGCCCATTGGGGGTGTTGGGTGCTCGGCCGGCCGCACGAGTGCCAGATCTGGTATTCGCTGGTGTAGCGGTGTGGCTTCTCGAAGTAGTCGATGACGTCGGTGGGGCTGCTCAGGGTGTCGGTCGCAACCAGGACATGGGCGAGGCTGACGACGGTGCTGTGGTCGGCGAACCACGGATCGGTGTGCATGCGTCCATGCAATGGCACCTGTGCGGGCGGGCGCAATTCGGGCACTGATAAGCCGGCTTCTCAGTTCGAGCGGCGCGGCGGATCAGGTTGCTAGGACGAAACGGGACCAGGGCGGTTCATCGTATATTCCCAGGTGTGATGAGCGCTGCGCATTGGGACGACTGCACCACCGTGCGGGGGTTGCGATGAGTAACGCTGATGAGATCGCCGTGCTGGAGCGGGCGCATCGGCTGTTCGGTGGCACTGTCGCCGTGCCCGGCGGGGTCGCGCCGGCCGAGCAGGCGCAGCAGGCCGTACGCGATCCGCATGCTGTGCAGGGACCAGGGTTTGACCGATACCGGTCGCAGGCGATCGCGGGGCGGCAGGAGTTGGTGGCGACCGCGGGCAGTGACGGTCGCTTGTCGTCGATCATGGCGGGCGCGGCGGCCGAGCACGAGCAGGCCAAGCAGGCAACGCGGGTGATCTTGGATGCGGCCCGGGCGGATTCGGCGCCGGCGGCTGATACTCCGATGGGCCAGCGGGAGCTGATGCTGCGTCGGGCCGCGCGGTTGCGTGCTCAGCATCGGGTGGTGTCGAGTGCGAGGGCGCGGGCGTTGCGGCGGCTGGCGTTGTTGCGGGCGTTGCGCTATCGGGGGATTGATCCGCAGCGGTTGGCGGCTCTGCAGTTGCCTGGTGCCCCGAACCCTCGGGCGGCGACGGCGGTGCGGTATGCGCTGTCGAAGCTCGGGTGTCCTTATGTGTGGGGGGCGACTGGCCCGAACCAGTTCGATTGCTCGGGGCTGGTGCAGCAGGCGTGGCGTTCGGCTGGGGTGCCGTTGTCGCGGACGACCTACGACATGATCCATCAGGGCGTGGCGGTTCCCCGGGCGGCGATCGCTCCGGGGGATTTGGTGTTTCCCCACACTGGTCATGTGCAGATGTATGTCGGCAATGGGCAGGTGGTTGAGGCGCCGTACTCCGGGGCCAATGTGCGGATCGCGCAGCTGGGAACTGCGGTGGCGATTCGCCGTCCGCTCGTCTAACTTTGTCTGCTGCGGGGGCGATTTCGTCGAAGTCGGGTTGGGGCCGGCTGGGGTCTGGGGTTCGGTTATGGCGTGCGCGGCAGGTCGTCGGCAAATGCGGAGATCTCTTCGGCGCGGTCCTGTAGTTGATCAATCCAGTTGAGGACGGCTTCGCCGCGCTCGCTGTCCTGCCATGCGGCGGGGCGTTGATCGACTTCTGTGCGGGCGGTGTCGATGACGGATTCGATGGCCGACCGGGCGGATTCCAGGTGGGACACGATGTCGTCAAATATGTTGTCGCTCAATATGAATGAGTGGTCTCGCTTTGCCATGGGTTCAGTGTGGCCATCTGTGGGTGGTTCGGCAAATAGCACTGCGCATGGCTCAGGACACTGATTTTGGCTGCCGGAGGCCGTCATTGATCGGCGGGCAGCGGTTTGTTGATTCGATGCCGAGCGGGAAAGGTCGCCGCGTGGGCGCACAGCGCCGACCGGGGCTGCCCTGAGCTTGGCGCCGTGCGATAGGGATCGTTACCGAAACGTGACCCTGATCAACGGGCGATCATGCTGGCGTGGGCGTGGGCGGCGGTCAGGCTGCGGCGGGCGTTGTCGACGAAGTGTGCGACGTCTTGGCCCATTTGGCTCTCGGCGTATTCGACGTCGCAGACGGCGGCGCTCGTCAGCTCGGCGAGGGTGCGCGCGGCCTGTTGGGTCGCTGTGATCGCGGTGGCCAGTTCGTCATGTAGCCGTGCGCGCAGGACGACGATGGTGTTTTCGTTGTCGAGTTCGGCTGCGGTCGGCCGGCCCGCCGCGCGGTCGGCGGCGTCTTGGGCGGCGATGCCGCGGCGCACGAAGTCGTGGAGCGAGTCGATGGTGGTCATGGTGTTGCGCTTTGCCGGTAGAAGGCCTCGGCGTGCTGGGCCAGCTTCCAGGTGGTCAGTGCGGGATCGGCTGGGGAGGCCTGTAGCGGGAGGTAGCCGTGCAGCCAGCCGTCGATGATGTATTCGCGGCGGACCCATTCGTTGATGTCTTCCCCGGCGGCCTGCAGGCGGGTCAGGATCTCGGCGGCTCGGGTGAGCTGGTCGAGGTCGACGCCGTTGGCTTGTGCTGTTGTGTGTACGGATTCTTGGGGTCCGTCGAGCAGTAGTGCGGCGAGTTCAAATGTGTAGGGCCGGTTGATCATCCGGGGATATCTCCTGTGGTTGGGCGGGTTGGGGTTGCTTCCCCGCCGAACTAGATGTAGCACATTCTGCGGTAATTGTATCTCAATGGTGTGGTGCGGTGGTGCATCATGCGCCAGGTCAGGCCCGGGCGGTGCAGGCGACGGCGGCGGCGTCACGGTCCGCCGGCGCCATCGCCAGCTGGTACTTCGCGGCGACGGCGAGAAACCTCAGGACATATCCGCACTGGCCGACCGGGGGCAGCCATTGCGCCAAGCTGTCGTCTTGCTTTGAGGAGTTCTCGTGCGCAGACACCGCCAGCAGGTTGTCGGGGTCGTTGGCGAAGATGGCGCGTTGGCGTGGTGTCCACTGCCAGGCGCCGGCGTCCCAGGCGTACCGAAGTGGCACGACGTGATCAATGCTGATGTCGTGCAACGTGATCCGAGTCCCGGTGTACGGGTCATCCACCCAGCCCGCGACCACTTTGCAGTCATGTGTGCCGGGTTTGTACTGCACGTCGTGCAGCTGGGCGGATAGGACCCGGGATTTCGTGTCGCAGCCGGAATGGTCGAGCGGGCTGTTCCAGGCCGGGCCGAATACGCATCGGTGCCCGTTGGCGCAGGACCGGTCGTAGCCGTCGACGGCGGTGACCGTGGCGGTTGTAGGGATCTGCGCCAGCAGGGTGGCCACGTCTGATGCTGGGGCGCTCACGGCGCCCGTCGAGGACGGTTCGGGTGCTGCCGGGGCTGGCCGGTGCAGGTGCGTTCCGGCGCCCAGGCTCACCGCCACGGCGGCGGCGGCCGTCGCGGTGATGCGGGCCAGGCGGCGGCGGGTTCGTTGTTTCATAGTTGGCGAGGGTAAGCCGAAACCGGTTCTCGCCGTTTCGTCCTCGGCCGCAGCCTCGTTGGTCTGCGCGCGGGCGGCGGGGATTGTCAGCGGCAGTCCAGGACGGGCAAGGCGGCAGCAGTGGCGGCGGCGGCGGCGCGCTGGGGGTCGAAGGTGATGAAGGCGGTGAGCCGGCGCCCGGCGGTCTGGGCGGCGGCGATGTGCAAGGCGGTGGTGAGGTCGACGGTGGTGGGTAGCTGTGCCGCGGCGGCCAGGAGGCGGTCTGTGACGGCCGCGGTGTCCAGGCTGGCCATGACGGTGTGGATCTGGTCGGGGTGGGCGTCGGGGTGGTTGCGGCGCAGTTCAAGGCCGGTCAGGGCGCAGGTGAACCATCGTTGGTTGGTGTGGTTGGCCAGGTAGGCGCGCAGTGTGGTGGTCTCTGGTTGTGCGCCAACGAATGTGGCTAGTGCGCTGGTGTCGAGGTAGATCATTGGGGGTCGAGTAGTTCGGTGTGGGGGCGTTGGGCTTGGTGGATTTCGCCGGTGGTGATCAGGGCTTCCCAGTGCGGGTCGGTGTCGACGGGCATGAGGCGGGCGACGGGGCGGCCGTGGTTGGTGATCTCGATGATCTCGCCGGCTTCCACGCGATCGAGGTAGCGGGTGGTGTATTGGCGCAGCTCGCGCACACCGATCCTCATCATGTAGCACATTGTAGGGCACTTGTGTTACATGGGGTGGGGTGGCGCGCCGGGCCGGGTGGTGCTCAGTGGGTGTCGGGCCGGTTGGCGGTGGCCAGCAGGCCGAGGATCAGCGCGAGGTGTTCGGGGTCGGCGCGGTTGGCGATCGGCCGCAGGTCGGGTGTGGACAAGTCGAGGTGCACATGTCCGCGTAAGCCGCCGAATCGGCCGTGCGCCAGTGCTTCCATGCCGCAGGAGAACAGCTCGGTGTGTTCGGTGCCGGGGTACTGGTCTTTGCCCATGTACCGGTCGGCGAAGCTGTCTTCGGTGACGAATTCCTTTTTGTAGTACCGCTGTTTGGGCAGTCCCGTGGTGCGGCGGCGCAGGAATTCCTTGGTGGCGATGCCGATTTCGGGGTTGCGGTCCTCCATCCGGTGGGCCAGCTCGTGGGTCATGGATCGGGCGTCGCTGTAGGTGACCTCGGCCGAGACGGTGCTGGTGTCGGTGCGCGCTCGGGTGTGGGGTCCGCGGACGTAGATGACGTGCTCGGGTTGGCCGTCGGCGGTGAGCGCGGTGGCGAATTCCATCCGGGCTGGGGATTTGCTGTCGGCGTTGTGGCGCTCTAGCAGTGCGGCGATCCGGCGTTCGTTGTCGGGTGTGCGCGGGACCGTGGTGTAGGGGCGGGCGAAGTTGTCGGTGAATGTTCCTGTCCCGCTGGCCATCTGCTCGGGTGAGTCGACGAAGTAGTTGCCGGCGCGGCGGAAGGTGCCGTGGTTGAGTGCGTAGTTCAGGTCGAGCACTTCGACCTGTTGGCGGCGGGTCCGTTGTGCGGCGGCGGTGTTGTAGTGGGCGCGGGCTTTCGAGCGTTTGGCCAGCATGTCGCCCAGGGCTGCGGAGCGAGTGACCATTTCGTCGGGGTAGAGCGCGGTGGTGGTGGCGAACATGGCGCGGTCGGATCGGGTCATCTTCGCGTGGTTGCTCGGCGTGAACTCGGCGTTGCCGAAGCTGCGCTCTTGGCTCAGCTCGCGGTAGTAGGCGGTGCGCATGATCTCGGCTCGGCGATCGTTGATCTCGGCGGTGCGTTTCTTGGCCTCTGCGGCGATGTCGGCGCGGGCGCGAAAATAGCGCTGTCGGGCGTCTGCGAGTGCGTGGTCGCGGTCGGGATTGGCCGGCTCCCCCGGTGTGCGTGGGAACCGTTGGGCGATGCCGGCGCGCTCGGCGGTCAGGTCGTCCTCGGCCTGGCGGAACCGTTGGGAGAACGCCGCGGCCTCGGCGGTGATCGCGGCGTCGTCGAGGCCGTGGCGGTGCAGCTCGGCGTCGATGTGCCCGGTGGCGAGGTCGCGCAGCACGGCGCCGTGGTCGATCAGCGCCGCGGTGTAGGCGGCGTGCAGGTCGGGGTTGTTCGGGTTGGGGGCGGCGCGGATCGCGGCCAGGGCTTCGGCGGCTGCGCGGGCGGTGTCTTGTCGGCGCGCGGTGAGTGCGGTCGGGGCGGCTGCCTCGCCGGTGTGCTGTGCCTCTGGTGGCGTGGTGGTGTCGGTGGCGTCGGTTTGGGCTGCTTTGCGGGCGGCGTAGCGCATGCGCTGGTAGGCGCGGCGGCGGTCGCCGTTGGTGCAGGGGCAGCGTCGGCCGCCCTCGGATAGCGCTCGGCACATCATTCAAAAGTAGCAGTGATCTGGGTTTTCCTTGTCCCCTCCTGGTGGGGGTGGATCGGCGATAGGCTGGCCGGCATGACCGTGCCGGCTTACACATCGCCCGTGGCGGACCCCGCTGGCCAGGCGGGGCTCGCGGGGATCGAGGTGCTGGCTGACCTGCTGCGCCAGGTGTGCGATGCGGCGGGGCCGTTCAGCTGGACAGGGGTTTTCCCGTTCGCCGAGGCCGGTTGGGTGCGGTTGAGCTTCCGGGATGTCGACACCGCGGCGATGTCGGAGTCGCTGCGGGACCGGCTGCTGGGGTGTGTCGCTCGGCTGGCGGTGTTGGCAGAAGCACAACATGGGTGTTGGCCTGCGGATTCCTTGTCCCCCGTGTCCTCCGTGTCGTCGATCGGAGCGGTGTCGCGATGACGCTCACGACCTTCACCTACCGCGGTGACGATGGGGTGGTCGCCTTCACCGAGCTGGAGCGCCCGGCCGGGGCCAGCGGTGATGTTGTCGCCGGCGGCATCCTCGGCGGCGATACCGAGATGATTCAGCGGGTTCGAGCCGTCCTGGCCGGGACGGCTGACCATGTGGTCGTCGTCGAGCCCAACGTCGCCTACCGGTTCAGTGCCGGTCGTGACACCCTCGCCGATGTGGCGGCCGCGATGATGGCGGCGGGCAATGGGCGCGGTGAGCTATCTGAGCGCGGATGGCAGATCCTCGACACTGCTCTCGACGGCGGGCGCGTCGATGATGACGCCGGCGCTGGCGTCGTCTATTGAATTCTGCGTCGTGTTCCTGCGACCGTTGCCGCAGCGTGTCAAAGCGTCACGTGACACCAGTCGCCGCTGCGGCGGCGATCGGGCTCGCTGGGCGTCCCCTTTTTGTGGTCGTCCTAGTTCAGTGCCGCTGCGCTGCTGCAGGTCGGTGTCGGTCGCCGGCGGCCGTGCGCCACGATGAAGGGCGTCATACCAGCGGCAGACCCACTCGCCGTCGCCATAGGCGGTGTGCCGACGCATTGGCGCGATAGTGCCTCGGCGTGAGCGTTACGTCCCTTTCTTCACCTTTGTCCTAGCGCGTCTTGACGCCGCCTGTCCGACGGCTTTGCGTGGTGCCGCCGTCCGGGTGGCCTTGAGCGGGGCCGCTCGGCGTTCGCGGGCAATCTGGACCACATGATGGCCTTGCGGACTGCTCTGAATCCTGGCTTTGAGCGGGATGTCGGCGAAGGCACGCACCCGGCCCTTGCGCAGGTCGCTGGCCAGTTGCAACGCCGTTTGACGGTTGGCGGTCGGCGGATAGGTCTTGTAGATGATCCACTCCCCGACTGGTGTGGTGCGCAGCAATTCGGCTTTGGCGTGGGCGACCTCGGTGGCTGTGGGCTCGACGTCGGCACGTAGCCGCGGGCTGGCTCCCAGGACCTCGGTAGGGTTCAGCTTGCGCGGCTCTGAGCGAAAGTGGTCCAGCAGGAACCGGTTCGAGCGGCCGTCGATCTTGCCGACGGTGCCAGTAGTGATGATCGTGGCCGCCTGGGCGGTGTCGATCGGGGTGTAGGTCAGGTTTCGGTCGATCAGGAAATCGGCGGATAGCGGCTGGTTGTAGACGAATTCCTCGACGTTGGGGATGTAGCTGTAGAGCTTGCCGTCGTGCTCGGCGGCCAGCCAGATGGTCCGATCATGGTCGTTGACCAGGTATAGCGCGCTCATCTCTGGTCCTCCTGACGCGGTGGTGGTTTGGGCCGGTAGTCCTTGATGACGATGGTGGTGCCGGCGATGGTCTTCATCTTGCGCAATCCGGGCGGGGTGGGCACGTCGTCCCACAGTCCGACGCAGCGGTTGTATGCCCGTTTTCTGTCGGCCGCGGGGATGTCGAGATCGCGGTAGGCCTCGTAGGCGATGTGCCCGCGTTCCTTGGTCGCCAGTGCGGCCTCGGTGTGGAACTGGACTTCGCAGCGCTGGCCTTCGTTGTTGGCCAGGACGAGGTGGATTCCCTTGTAGGGGTTGCCTTTGAGGAATGAATGCTCGGCGCTGCCGACCGTCCAGCCCTGTTCGGTCAGGCGGTCGACGACCGCGTTGAGCACGGGCACCAGGTCCCCGAGGCGGGTGGTGGTCACGGTGTAGCGGATCGTGTCGTCGAGGCTGGCGGCGGCCTGGTCGGGGGTCAGTCCACGCTCGATCGCTTTCGTGCGGATCTTGCGGGCCAGCGAGGACGGCGATTTGAGGCGGTGCCGCAGGCCGGGCAGCTGGGCGCCGGGGTGGCCGGCCACGGCGGCGTGGAGTTGGTCTGTCATCGCCGGTTCGTGGTGCAGCGCGGCCAGCAGGGTGTTGAGAGCCGCGTTGACGATTTGGGCTGGCTCGGTGGCGTAGAGCTGCGTCGGGGTTTCGCCGGCGCGGCCGGCCCATGAGGGGGTGGGCCGCTCGGGTCTCGGTGGGGGCAGCAGCTGGTCGGGGCGAAGCTGCTTGAGGTGAGTGTCGCATCGACGGCCCCCTTGGCTCTTAGCCCGGCACACCGCGGTGCTGCTGGCGTCGGCGGTGTCCGTCGGTGTCATCAGCGCCCAGCGCCTGATAGGCGGCGGCGTACTTGCGGGTCAGCTTGGCTTGGCGTTCCGGCGGCAGTAACGCCAAGCGGCTCGGGTCGGTGTTGTCGGCTAGGTCGGCGAGTTTGACTTCGCGGGCCAGCGGGTGGCGGCGGATCTGGGTGTAGTAGTCCTCCGGCGCCAATCCGTCGTACCTGGTCAACAGGACCACAGCGTCGACGACCTCACCGGGTAGACCGGCCGCGGTCAAGTCTGCGGGGGTGACGGCGGTGTCTTCCACGATGTCGTGCAGCAGCGCTGCCGCGACTGCATGCTGATCGGCAGGATCGACATAGCCGGCGACGCGGCGCACGTGTCCGATGTAGGGGTTGCCGGCCTTGTCCAGCTGCCCGTCGTGGGCGGCGGCGGCGATCGAGTCGGCCAGCGCGGAGATCGATGGGCTCGCGGCCATGTGGTCACCCACCTTCCCAGGGTTTGTCCCTATTTACATGATCATCATAGCCCATCCTAGTGTCGGACGTCTATGGTAGGGATGCGAGCTGGTCACGATGGGGCTGTCAGCGCCCAAAAAAGGGGCAGACCGCGTGTCTCAAGGGGGGGATTGATTCGCGGTCTGCCCCTGGGGGATAACGATAGTCGGTTGCGCGGTTTGGCGTTTCGACCTTCGACGGAGGTGCTGAGCCGGGGCCGCGCGCCGCCGTCAGTGCTGTCGCATTGGCAGCGTGTGAGCTTCCAGTGCCACCGTGGCTTCGTCGAGGTCTTGTGGGGTGGGGACGCCCGGGGACGGGCCGGGGTCCGATCCCGCGGCGATCAACTCCGCGCGGATTTCCAGTCCCGATTTGATGAAGGAAACTTCGGCGGTCCGCAGGATTCCCTCGGCCAGACTCGCGGCGTCAGTGTCCATCACTTGCTCGGCCAGGGCGATGCTGTGCAGGGCGCCACCGCGGCACGATCTGACCATGATGGCGCCGCTGGGATGCACGGCGTCGAATGCCGGAATGGGCTGGTCGTTCATGACTCTCCCGTCAACCTGCGGAACGCCTGGGCGGCCTCTTGCTCGTGAGTGTCCCACTTGTTGTGGGCTTCGGTCAGGTTCGCTGCGACGTTCTCGTGGTCGGCGGCTTGGGATTCGTAGCTGCGTCTGCGCTCGTCGAGTTTGGCGCGGCCTTCCTCGCGCAGCTCGGCGTAAACCGGGCCGAGAGAGTCCAGGGCATTCTGGATGGCGGCGTTCGAGCTGGGGACGGTGCGTAGGTAATCGGCGGCCTCGGTGTGGCCGGCGGCGGCCTGGCGCAGCGCCTCCGGGGAGATCTTGATGGGCTCGGTCACGGAAGTCTCCTATCGGCGTAGCGGGGTGAGTAGGTTGTTGCCCGACGTGGGGGTGGGTGCCGGGGCGGCAGCAGCCGCTGGCGCAGCGGGTGCGGAGGGTACCGGGGCGGCGGCGGGAGCCGGTGCGGCGACCGTGGTGGCCGGTGGCGGCAGCGGGGCTGTCGGAACCTCTGGCGGTGGCATCCACCCTAGGAATCCGGGGCCGGAGGCATCCGCGATCGGGTGGATCTGGCCGTTCATGTACACCAGATCCTTACTGAGTGCGTAGATCTGGTGATCGCTGAACTGCCCGATGGCACCCATGGTGATGCGGGAGGGGTCCATCGGGTTGGGTACAGCGGCGCCTGGCGGTGGGATCGGTGGCATGCCGTTCTGGCGCAGGGCATCGGCGATCGGTGTGCCGGCCGCGACGGCCTTGGAGACGTTGGCCAATTGCGGGTTCGGGGCGGTGACCGTCTGCCCGTTGGGGAGGTGAACTTCGGTCGGGCCGCTGCCCGGCGGAGCCGGTGGCGCCAATGGTCCTGGTACCGGCGCACCGGGGGTCGGCGCTTCGTTGTTGGTCTTCTCGCCGTCGGGTTTGTGTTCCTCGGTGTGCTCGCCAGGCTGGTCCAGCAGTGCACCGGGCTTGTCGGTTTCGGGGTGATCAGTGCCGGGATGGTCGCCGGCGAACGCTGGATCATCGAGCAGCGACCTGAGCGAAGCCGGGTCATCAGCAGGGTTGTCCTTGGGCTTAAGCAGGTCAGACAGTCCCGTTGCGGCTGGGGTTCCACCGCCGCCCAGCAGGCCCGGTAGTCCCCCCAGCCCTCCCCCACCAAGGCCAGGGATCGACGGCATCGATGGCATCTGCGGCATTTGAGATCCGAAGGCGCCCAGGGGATTCGTGCCTCCGCCCAGCAGTCCGGGATCAGACAGGCTGGGATCGGACAGCAGGTCGGCCAACGGGTCGCCGGAACCGCCGGCCGCATCGGGGCCAGGCGCCGACGGGACACTGGAGCCCGAGCCCGCCTGACCGTTTCCGGCTTCGTTGCCCGAGCCGTTGGACGATGGTGATCCCTCCGGTGACTTGTCGTCAGATCCGGTGGCCCCCTTCGTGTCTGGGCTCGGGGTATCGTAGAGCGCGCTGAGTCCGGCCAGGATGTCGCGCTTGCTCTTGTCGTCGAGGTCGGCTTGCGCCACGACGTCGATGATTTCTTTTTGCTTCGTCAGCAGGAATTTCTGGAATTCGCTTGCCCCCATGGGGGTATCGAGGGCGGTTTGTCGGTTCACCGCCTCTTCGATCGACTGCTGCAGCGAGGCCAATTTCTGTTTTCCGGCAACGGTGTTGGAGTGGGCTTGCAGGACCGCAGAGGCCAGTGTGCGGTCCGCATCAGCAGTCTTGGAGTTCTGATTCTTAAGCGCCTCTTCGAGTTTCTTCACGGCCTCGATGCCCGCACCCTCCTGCTGGTCGGGTGCGGTGCCGTCAGGGGCTGGCGCGGGAGGAGCTGGTGGCGCTTGACCCGGAGGCGGCGGGGGCGGCGGTGGAGCCGCAGGTGGAGGTGAGGTCGCCAGCACCTCGAATGGGTTCACATCCTTGCCGCGGTTCGCGGCTCCGTAGAGATCCCGCCATTCCGGTGGCGGCTGCTTGCTCCAGCTGTCGGGAATCCGGTAATTAGGCGGGTCGGAGAAGGTGTGCGTGCCCTCCAGCGTCGTGGGAGGGGGCTGCGACGTCGGCCAGAAGAAGACCTCATTGCCAACTTTGATTGCGGTCCAGCCTGGGGGCGCTGCCGGAACGGGAGCCATTTAATCCGCCTTCGCGTGTTCGGGGTCCGCACCGGGCGGATCACAATGGGGTGGTCAGTGAATCCATCGCCTGACGACAGATTCATCCGGTGCGACATTCTCGGGCGGCGCGAATGGATTATCGCCGAAAAGTTCTTGCGCGCGTTCGAGATCCGCACGCACCTGGTCGAGCTGTAGTTGCAGCAATGAACGCTCCATGGTCGGTCACTGTACCGAGCGTCGGGGATGTCCACCACTCACCTTTGGCGCCACGCGATTAGGCATCTACCTGCGGTTTTGGTGCCTCGGGTCATGGACTGCAGGGCTGGCTCCGGTGGCCGTGATGCTTCGCTGGGGACACGCCCAAGGCGCCTGCCGATGACGGTTGTATCCGAATTTCCGCGGGCAACAATTTCGCCATTCTTCGGCCGCTGCGGGTAATTGTGATTTCCGCTTTTGGTTGAGTCCCAGGGGGCTTGGTTACCGCCGCAGGTTTCGTTTGCTTTCCAACGGTGGGTGTGCCGATCGGTGCGGCCGAGACCGGGGGTCACGTGCCGGCGCGCCGGGGGTTGCATCTGCGCTCGCGGCCAATTGGCCAATCAGTGGCCACTGCCGTTGAGATTTGGCCATGTGACATGAGACCGGGGTAGGTGAGTGCCCGCGCACATATCCCTCCCCCGATGCAAGGTCCGATCCAGCCACGCGTGGTTGGCGTTGGCGTTGGTGTCTCAGTTACAGAGCGGAGTCAGCCGGCGGTGGAAATGGCTTGGCACCGTTGAACTCGCGTTCCAGGTCCTCGCAGGCCTTGGCGATCGCGTAGCGGATGAATTTGGATTGGTGGCGGATACCGGTGCGCGGCGTCGTCCAGGCGATCGTGTTGATCATGCGTTCTTTCTCCTCCTCCGGCAGGGAGAACAGAACATCTTTGGACCCACCGAGGCGCTTTGCCTGAGTGGGCGGGTTGAACAGGGCAGGCTGCAGCCGCGTGACGGGGCTGGCGGTTGGCTCCTCGGCGGTGGCCTGGCCGGTGTCTGCAGCGGCGGTGTTGTCGTCGTCGATGAGGTCCGGGCTCGGCGGCGGGTCGGCGTGCGCGGCCTGGGCGATGGAGCTGCGTCGTGGGCGCGTCGCTGGGGTTGGTTTGGGAATGAGGTTGTTGCCGCTCATGCGTGTACTCCGTTCTGAGTCGACGTGGACAGTGACTCGACGATCGAGAGGAACATCGAGGCGAAGTTGCGGATGCGTGGGGTGGGTTTGGGGTGCTCGTCGGCCCCCATTCCGACGACGCTGAGGCGGCCGAGGTCAGCTGTGCTCGGGATCGGTTCACCGAGGATCGGGACGTTTTCGGCGGCGGCCATCGCCTTGAGTTGTTCGAGGTTTTCGGCGTGGTCGTTGCGGCTGGGATTTACCAGGTTGATGATCCAGCCGGCCACAGGGAGGTCTTTGTCGAGATATTCCTTGAGGTCTTCAACGGCGCTGAGCGTCATCTGCAGGCCCCGGATCGCCCAGTCCTCGGGTTGGATCACCACGATCATCCGGTCGGCGGCCATGAACGCCGCCCGGGTGATGAGATCGGTGGCAGGTCGGCTGTCGATGAAAATGAAGTCGAAGTCCTGATCGACCTCGCGCAGCGCTTTGGCCAGGGAATTTTCCGCGCCTGGCTGCGAGATCAAGGCGTCCTGGACGGCCTGTAGCTCGTCAAAGCCTGACGGCAGGATCGAGATGCCCTCTCTGCGGGTGGGCTGTATGGCGTCGTGGATGGTTGCCGAGGCGCGGCGATCGAGGACGTCGGCCAGGGACGCCGGTGGCATGTTCACGGTGTCGAAGTTGGTGAAGGCGCGGGTGATGTTCCCTTGGGGGTCGGCGTCAACGATCAGCACCCGGTGACCGAGTACCACCGCGGCGTGTGCCGCTTGCCCGGTGCAGACCGTCTTACCGACGCCGCCTTTGAGGTTGCCGAAGACCACTTTGCTTGCCTTCGTTGAGCTGGCCATACGGGCTCCTCCCCTTGCTTACGTAAGTTGATTTTATCAATGGTTATCTATGTTCGCCTTCATCTAGCTAAGGGATGTTTACCTCCGCTAGACCTTGCTTCTGCCTGCCAAGTTCTATGTAGCTAAGTAACACCTAGTTCTACATAGCCATGCGCCGGTTAGTTATGTCCATCTTTACTAGCCATAGCTACCTTATCCTATCATTGGTTATACCTACCTTATGTTATCTTACTAGGGCTTAGCTTAGCTAATGCCCCATATGGGCCATAGGGGTGAACCGGGAGTAGTGCAGCTGGTGCGCCACTGTCACGGTGCCCGTCGGGCCGTTACGGTGCTTGCCGAGGATCAGGTCTGCCTCACCGCCGCGGGGATCATCGGCCTGGATGGCATCGGGGCGGTGCAGCAGGATCACCATGTCCGGGTCCTGTTCCAAACTTCCGCTCTCGCGCAGGTCAGAGACCTGCGGTCTCTTGTCGGCACGCTGTTCGGGACCTCGGTTCAGCTGAGAAAGCGCCACCACTGGCACGTCCAATTCCTTGGCCAGCAGCTTCAGGCCGCGGGAGAAGTCGGAGACCTCCTGCTGTCGAGACTCGTAGCGTTTACCCGAGGTGAGCAATTGCAGGTAGTCGACGACAATCAGGCGCAGGTCACACCGTTGGCGCAGCCGGCGCGCCTTGGCGCGGATCTCCATCATCGTCAGGTTCGGCGAGTCGTCGATGTACAGCGGCGCCTCGCTGAGTTCGGACATACACCGGGCAATCCTGGTCCACTCATCATCGCTCATCCGTCCTGCTCGCATGGATGCGAGCTTGACCTTGGCCTCGGCGGACAGCAGACGCATCACGATCTCCGACTTGCTCATCTCCAGTGAGAACAACACGCTGGGGAGCTTGTGCTTGATCGAGCAGGACCGCATGAAATCCAGGGCCAACGTGGAATTGTGGGTGGGCACGCAGCCGGGGCCGGCCAGATACAGGTGGCTCTCGTTGTCGACCTGCACGCAGCGGACAGCGACGCTGGTCACGGGCCGGATATCAACCACGACGTGACGGTGTGCCCCGGTCGTGCGCCAGATGGGCCGGGTGTTGCCCGCCCAAGTCGTGACCGACCGCGCGACGTCGTCTGCGGCACCGGCGCCCCGCCGACGATCGCGAGGATGGGACACGACGCCCGCACCACAGAGCGCACCACGGTGCACCAGCGACGCCGAGCTGATCAACGGTTGTGCGCCAGCGCGTTGCACGGCGCGCCACAGCTGCGCGCTGGTGCGCAGGCCGTGCGCCGTGGGCCATTGGTGCTCGGCGTCGGCGGTGATGTGCGAGCCATCAGCGAAGGACAGTTCGTAGCAGGGACGGCCTTGCAGGACGGGGGTGGCTGCCACGACCCGGGTCGGGCGCCCATGTGCGTCGAGCAGGGTGTCGCCGGGGGAGACGGCGCCCATGGTGGTCCAGCCGTGCGGTGTGGGCAGCGGTGTGTCCAGTGCCAGGGCCTTGCCGACGCCGGGGCGAGCGGCAATGACGACCATCTGGCCTGCGTGCAGGCCGTTGGTGAGGGCATCGAGGTCAGGGAACCCTGTCGGTACGCCTTTGCCGATTCCGCCGTTGGAGGCGATGGCGTCGAGGTCGTCGAGGGTGGGCTGGAGCAGATCGTCGAGGGCAACGAGGTCGTCGGAGCTGGACCGATGATCGGTGACGTCGTAGACCTCGGCCTGGGCGCGGTCGATCACTTCGTCGACGTCGGCGCCCTCGGCGCCGGCGTACCCGTACTGCACGACGCGGGTGCCAGCTTCCACCAGGCGTCGCAGCAAGGCCTTTTCCGCGACGATGCCCGCGTAATAGCCCGCATTGGCGGCAGTGGGCACTGTCTCGATCAGGGTGTGTAGGTAGGGCGCGCCGCCGATCCGTGTGAGCAGTCCGCGCCGATCGAGTTCGGCCGCGACGGTCACGGCATCAGCAGGCTCGCCGCGGGCATACAGGTCGAGAATGACGTCGTAGATGGCCTGGTGGTTCGGCCGGTAGAAATCGCCTGGACGCAACCGGGCCAGGACATCGGCGATGGCGTCCTTGCTCAGCAGCATTCCGCCCAGCACGGATTGCTCCGCGCTGAGGTCTTGGGGCGGTTGCCGCAGATCGGCGGTGGCATCGGGGGCCGGTTGCCGGCGTGTTCTGGCGGCAGTGGGCCGGTCAGCGATCTCGGTCATGCGACGTCCTCCAAGAGTTCGGGATCGGCCAGGCTGTGCCAGCAGTCGTCGCAGACCACGGACAGCTCGGGGATGGGCAGCTGCGGGCGGTGCTGTCCTGCAGCGGAATGGCACGACACGCAGGTGAGCAGCAGCGCAGTCGGCGCCGTTGTGCGCTGCGTCGGTTCGTTGACCTGGTGAGCGGGCTCCGGGGTGGCGCGCACCCAGTTGCGGAGCGCGGCGGCCAGGGTGTCGGCCGGGAACTCCCGGCGGGCCATCCGGGCAGCGTGGGCCAGCGCGCGCGGGATGTCGGCGCCGGTGAACCCGGGGAGCCGGATCTGGCAGGCGCGCAGAATGCCATCGCGCAGCGTGTCGTCGGTGACGGCCAGCACCTCGGCGTGCCGGCGGGACACGGTGTCGGCGTCGGACCTGCGTTGTTCGTCGGCGATGCGTTGGTCCCAGGCGCGTTGTAGGGCGGCGAGGTGTGGGCCGGGGCCAGGCATGTTCTGGCGCAGTCGCCACAACGCAAGCCGCCACGGGCGGTGCACATCGTCGGGCAGCGGGGCCTGCAAGACAGCCAGGATCTGCTCGGGGCTCCAGCTTGCTGCGAGCAGGTTTCGGATCTCGCGGCCTAGGCGCCAGCGCAGCGGGCGCGGCAGTGCTTGGAACACCGCTGGCATGGCGTGCAGGACTGTTCGCACGTCGTTGGGATTGACATTTACCGCAGTCGGTCGGGTGTCGGGTTGGGCTGGGCTGGTTCGGGGGGTAGGGGGGTGAGGGTTTTGGCTTATAGAGGGATCGGGGTCAGAAAAGGTGACGGATTCGACGACGACACGGCCGGTTTCGTCCCGTGGCAGCTCCTCGATGCTGCCGACGAACCGGCTGTGGATGGCCACGACGGCGCAGGCTCCGCGGCCCTGGGCAGGGTGATAGGTGATGAGTTCGTCGGCGGCCAAAGACGCCAGGGCGCGGCCGATGGTTTTCAGGTCGTAGCGACGGCCACCATGCTCGGTGATGACGTCGACGAGCTGGCTTAGGCGCATGCGGTCATCGGTGATCCTCGACCACCGGGTGCACAGCATGGTCAGGACGGCCGAGAGCACCCGTGCGCGCGCACCACGAAGGTGCATGCCGGCGGCGTGGGTTTCCACGCGTTGGCGGACTCGATCGGCGTCGGAATAACGCACGCGAGGCCGATGCTGGCAAACGTTCGGACGCCGGAATTCGCCCCTGCGACACGCGCAAGACGTAGCTGTGTCTGCGCTGGTCGAGTGGTGTTTTTGCGAATCTCCGACGTGATGTGTTGATCTACGCTCAGAGTAAGCGGTACCCTGAGAACACCTAGTCAAGGCAGTTCTCCTCGTTACGAGGGACCGAGAGACGAAGTTGGCGCTTCGGATCTCACCTGGCTCGGAGTTGACGCTCCGAGGATTCGCTTTCAAATCTCAGATCCCCCCAAGGGGGGCGTCTGTCCTGTTCCTGGTGGATCGGTCCCGCTATGCAGTTGTCTGAAATCCCCGATCTGGGGCTGTTTATCTGTTTGTTATGGCCTCCTGTAGCTAGTCGTTATGTTCAATCCGACCACGCCAATGGCCGCTGGACTTGGACCGACACGGTGCGGAGATCGCAGGCCGGGCGTTACTGATGTGTCGGATGTGGTGTTTTGTGATGTCGCCGCAGGTGCTGGTGGTCTGGGCGGATGGTGTGTGACGACGACAAGTGAGCCGGCGCGGCCGACAGGGTGGCGTTGCCGCGGCTGAGCGCGCGTCGTGCGGGCCGTCGGGCGGCTGCCGGTGTAAGGGGGCCAAGGCTTCGTTGCGGGCTCAGATGGCCGTACAGGGGCCGTATGTGGCTGGTTCATGACGCCGCCGCGGAGGCCGGTAGGTGGCGGCCGTGGAGGTCGGTGTAATCGCGGCGCAGGACAGCCGAGGATCGGGGCGGCGTTGTTGCTTGGCGGCTGGTGGTGTCGGGGCTGGTCGCCCGGATCGCCCGGCTCGGTACGAAGTCGGTTGTGGGGGAGAGGGTTTCGGCCATCGTGATGTTCCCTTTATCGAGTAGTGGTGGATGTCGTCAGAGCCAGGGGTGGCCGGCGGGACTGGTGACGGATTCGCCGCAGTCACGGCTGCAGTAGCGGTGTTCGACGCCAGCGGGTGTGGTGAAGGACGGTTGCTCGGGCCAGCTGTGGCCCAAGACGGTGCAGGCCCTGCGTTCGGCGCAGCGCCGGCAGATCAGCAGCAGACCCTCCGCGACGAGCCAGCCGGCATGAACCGCTTGGGCACGGGCCTGGTCTGGTGTCGGGAAATGCGGAGTGCTCTCCTCGTTGTCGCCAAGGGTGTCGCCGCAGTCGGTGCAGTGGGCGGTTACGCAGAAGTGCATCGAGAAGCCGCGGTCGGGGCAGATTGTGGTGGCCAGGAGCGGCCCCAGGATGTGAGTGGTTGTCGCGGCCGGGTCGTCGCAGCGGCACTGGGTGCACTCGGGATCGGCGCCGAATAGCGGAGGGCAGCAAAACTCGCAGGCCTGCAGCGTCGAGAGGGGAAGGCTGCTGGTGTCGAGATCGGATAAGGCGCACGCGGGGCAGGTCACGGTGGTGTCGGTGATCGACCAGTCGGCGCTGCGGACGACCTGGAGGGCTTCGGTGATCGAGGCGAAGTGGTGGGTGAAGTCGTCGTCGAAGGGTTCGTGGCAGCTGGTGCACGTCACTGAAACGCAGCGATGCTCGGTCAGCGGTGAATGATGCAGGGCGGCGGCCGTGGACATCAGGCAGCCCTCGGTGGGGCGGTGGGCCTGGGCGTCGTGGTGTGCAGCTGTCCGGTCGCAAGGGCGTCGAGGTAGTCGGCGTGGCAGTCGTTGCAGCGTGGGCGGCCGGCCGAATATGAAGTGGTGCGGCAGTCCCGGCACAGGCCGAGGCGATAGGCGTCGTGCGGCGAGAGAGGATGGCAGGCGCCGCATACCGTGCCGCCGCGCAGTGCAACGTTGGTGTGGCACTGCCGGCATACCGCGAGTACGGGGGTGAGGTGGCTGTCGTCGCTAATCGGTTCGGGGCCAACGCTTTCGGCGGGTGGGGCGGTCATGCGACGCCCCGGTTCAGCGCTGTTGGCGGGGTGTCTAGTAACGAGATCGCACGGTCGAAGAAACTGCAGATGTCATCGCGGGTGGCGGCGTCGTTGAACGCGATGAGTCGCATCCCCTCGGGCAGCGCCGCGCGCAGTGCGCGGGTCAGCGTGGCGTAGCCGACGCGCATCCCGCTGGCCGTCCAGGCGGTGCTGGTGCACTCGTAGATGTCGCAGAGGGTCGGATGCCAGTGGGTGGCCGCGACGGTGCGGGCCTCGGCGAGAACCGCTGCCACGGTGGCGTTGTGGTCGATGGGCGGTGGTAGCGGCGCCGATCTGGGCGGGCTCGGCGCCGGGCGGCGCGGTCCTTGGATCAGAGTGCGGGCGGCGTCGAGGCACACCGCGAGGTCGATCGGGGTCTGTCCGGCGGTGAGGGTGTGTTGCGGAAGGGAGATGGTGGTCCCGCTGATGTCGACCTGCCAGCCGCGGAACTGCACGCGGGTGAGCTGGTGGCCGGTGGCGGGGTCCTGGTGTCGCAGGATCTGGATTTCGGTGCTGCTGGTGGTGGGCATCAGCCGGCCCTCCTGACGTGGGTGGGTGCGTCGAGATCGGTGTCGGCGATCAGCTGCGACCAGCGGTCGTCGATGTCTGCGTAGTCGTGATGCGGGGTTGCCGTCAGGGACTGCAAAGCGGTGGTGCTGGCCAGGTAGAGCGGGTGTCGGGGCTGGTTGCTGCTGGTCCAGCCGAGGGTGGCCAGCGTTCCCCCGCGTGGTTCCACGGCATGCCATAGGCGGGCGGTGACGGTGCGCGCGCGGTGCGGATCGGCGTAGCCACCCCAGGCCAGCAGGATGAAGTCGTGTTCGTCGGCGAGCTGGGCAAGGTGATCGTCGTTGTCGGGGCCGATCGGGTCGCGTAGAAGGTTGAGCAGTTTGGGATCGGTGGACACGCCGGCGTAGAGGTTGTAGAGGTCAAAGCCGCCGTGGCCGAACCGTTTTGCGAAGTCGATGAGTCGGCACACGGTGCGGTCGTTGCGGTGCTCGCCGGCGGTGGAGGGGTTGTGTCCGACGATGCCCATGCGGGGCAGCTCGGCGTTCCAGTCGCGGGTCAGCTTGTAGCGGTAGCGCCGATCGTGGGAGAACACTGCCCACGGTCGGTGGTGTAGGTGCAGATCAAGCGGCAAGGTCATGGTTACTCCTGGGGTAGTGCGGCAGAGACAGCGCAGGGTCGGCGGGACCAGAAGATGTGCCGGCGGCCGGGGTGGGTGACGCGGCGGATGCTGCCGGCGCGGGCCAGGGCATCGAGGTGGCGGTACACGGCTTCCTGGGTGACGTCGCTGAATGCGGTGTCATCGGAGAGCCGGGTGCGCAGCTCGGCGGTGGTGATGGCGCGCCCGGGTGCCAGCAGTTGCAGTAGGGCGCGGCGCAGCGCGTGGTTGGTGGTGGTCCCTCGGCTGGTCATGAGGTGGTCTCGGTGCGTTGGGCGGCCCGCAGGGCGCGGCGCAGTTGGGCGGCGTAGGCGTGTTTGGTCATCGGCGGTGTCATCGATTCGGCCAGTTCCCGTAGGGAGGCGGTGGGGTTGTCGGCGCGGTGGCGTAGCACGTCGACCCATTGCGGATGGCGGTCGGTGGTGGCGGCGGTGAGCACGGCTAGGGCGTGGCGTGCCTGCTCAGCCTGGCGTTGGCCGATGCGGGTGGCGCGGCGTCGGTTGGCGGCGATCCCGGCGTCGGTGATTCCGGGATTGTTGTAGCTGCGCCGGGGGCTGGTCATCGTGTGGGTACCTCGGACAACGGAGTGCGGTCAGGGCAGATGTCTTGGTGTGCCGTGGTTTTGGTGATGGTGGTGCCGGGGCGCCACCAGGTTCCGTAGCGACTGCACCGGCGGCGGTAGTCGGCTTCGGCGAGTTGGCTGACGGGGGCGGGCAGGTAGGTGCCGGGCATGCCCGTGGCCGCGGTCATGACGCGCGGGGCGTGTGAGTGCGGGTCAGGGCGGTGGTGTTGATGTGGCGGAGATAGTTCAAGGCGGAGGGCGCGAGGGTGGGCAGCATCCGGGCGAGGTGCGCGGCGGCGGTGCCGTCGGGGGGCATTGAGGCAGGGAAGACGGCGAGCACGTCGTTGGGGATGTCGGCCACGAAGCCGCCGCCGGCGATGTCTTCGCCCAGGTGATGGATGCGCCAGCCGTGCTCGCCGACGACGGTGGTGAGCAGCCAGAATGCGTGGCGCAGCGCGAGGGGCTGGCGCAGCAGGGTCTTATCGGGAATGGAGTCGCGGCGCAGCGCGGGATAGCGGGGGGCGGTGGTGTGCTCGGAGAGCAGCCAGGTCAGATCGCCGAGCAGATCACCGCCGCGTTGGCCGAGAGTTGCGACTTGCTGGGCCAGGCGCACGACAAGGGGTGTATTGGTGCAGCAAGTCGGAACGATCGGGTTGGCGCTGGTGATGGTCAGGCCCCGGTGTGTGGGGGTGTGCACGTCGAGGGCGGCGACACCGGTGCTGTGGCTGTAGCGCAGCTTGCGCAGCTGCCAGCCGCTGTCGATGACGGCCAGAGCGTTCCAGTGTGCGACGCGCAGCAGCGGATCGGTGATGTCGAGGTTCGTGCTGACGGCGGTGGGGTCGATGCTCATGGGATGAGGTGCTTCCGTTGAGATTTGGGGGAATGCGCAGTTAGCGCTCGGGAGGTCGGAGGTTCACGCCGTGGCGGCGTGCGGCTCACCGGTCATCGGGGTCGGCGCCGGGCGGCCTTGCCGGGGCGCGAACAGTGCCAGCTGATCGGTGTGTGCCAGCAGGTCGGCATTGCTCGGATGGGTGCGTGGGTCGATATCGCCGTTGGCGATGCCGGCCAGGATCTTGCGTTGCTCTTGGAGGACCGGGATCTTGCGGGTTTGGCCGCCCGGGAGCTGAACACCGGCCCACACGCCATAGGGGGCGCCGGATTCCAGGGCGGTTTTGGCGCAGCGCCGCATCTGTTCGAGGGGGCACTTGCGCAGGCACTCGTTGCGGGCGCGAGCAGACAGGTGCTGTGCGCGCTGGGTCATGTGCAGCGGGGGGCCGCCGCGGTCGGTGGTCTCGTATTCGATGTGGCCGCCGAAGAACAGGTCCGGGTCGGCGTGGCATGGGTAGGTGTCCATAAGATCCCCTTGAAACTGTGTAGGCAATGTGTAGGGAAGCGTATGCACAAATGACGACACGCGCAAGGGGATCGCCGGATTGAACGTATAAGTGCAGGTGAGAAGTGTAGGGAATGTGTAGGATCGCCGGCATGGATGGAGCATGCGGGTGAATCGAGAGGCCGCTGGTGCGGCGATCCGCTCGCTGCGTAAAGCGCGGGACATCTCGATCGAGCAGCTATCGGAGATGAGCGGCATCAGCACGATGGGGCTGAGCTATCTGGAGCGCGGTATCCGCAAACCGCGCAAGGACACCGTGCAGAAATTGGAGCTGGCACTGGGACTTCCGGCCGGCACCTACCAGCGGCTGGTGTTCGCCGACGATGCTGAGATCGAGTTGCAGTCGATCGTGTCGACCGCCCAGTCAGCAGCGGCGCAGGCCAAAGCGGCGGTCTCGCAGGGCTTGGTGGTAGGACGCAGGACAGCGACGACCGCGCTTCTGGGCAGTTATGCCGAGGCTCAGATCGAGGCGCTTAACGCCGTTGTCTCCAGGATGCCGTCGGAAACGGCGCCGGATTTCGAGACGTATATTTCGTTTGTGATCGATCGGTGTATTCAAACGGAGGGTTTAACGGCGGATTCGTGGCGCGTGGCCGCCGCCGCCGATACCGCCGACGCCGATCGGCTCATCACCCATCTGGAAACCCTGGAATCGACCCGCAGGAACCTCACCTCCCGGCTGGCCGGGCGCAGCCTGAGTGCCAAGCTCGACACCGCCTGCGCGAACTCGCCGCTGCCCGACTCGTTGATCGCCCAGATGTTGGGCACCACCGCCGAGGATCTGTGGGTCTGGCGCAATCAAGGCGCGATCCCCTCCGACGCGATCGCACTCGTCCAGACGTTCGTTGCTCGTGACCAACCGGTGGCCGAGACCGATGACCGATGACGATCAGCAATCCTCCCGCAACGTCTTTGCTGGCGTTGGACGGACCCGGCCACTCACAGCTCTGATCGACCGACCGTGGCGCGGTAGCGCCGCCAGCGGCGGCCGGCCGGCGGAAGTGGCAGGGACGACCGATCGCCGGGTCGAACGGCGCCGTGACGTCGGTGGCCCCACTTTCGCGCCGAGATGGGTGCAGGCATACCCGGGCGCCAGCACACTGGAGCGCCCAAGCTGGCTCGGCGCACGGTACGACACGACCCGCGCACCCGAGGCGCGGGCGGCGCGCGCGGTGGCATTCCCCGACCGCGCGACTTACGCCGGCGCTGCACACCCCGACCGCGGCCTGACGCGGTGTCGTGTGCACCGCGGCGCGCCCGGGCGCACACCGGATCACCGCGCACAGATGCCGGGGGCGCCCTGCTGGCTCGCCGGCATCGAGGGAGCCCGCGGCGCGTGGTCCTGGGGAGCCGCTACGCGGTGCTGTCGGTTCAGAGTCGTGGCCGCTGCCTATCGGGCAGCCGCAGTGGCGCAACCGCGGCGCGCCGGTCGCCCCGGCGCCCGGCCGGGCTTTGATGCCGGGGGCGATCGGGCCGCCGCCGACGGTTTTACTCCGCTAGCGACTCAAATCCATTCACTGACGTAAAGGGAAAAGATAGAGAGACGACGATGGATATCAGCGAAATGATGGTTGGCGGTGGAAATTCCGCACCTATACCCGAGGGGCCGCAAGATTTCGTATCACCGCAGAACCTTGATGCCGATATTGCGGTGGCCGTCCCCGCCGCCGGTATTGAAGCTGAATTGAGTGCGGTCGAAAGAATTCGCGCTTACCGGGACGGAACGTTGCAACCGCCGATGGTCGGCGTCTTGAGCAATGGCGATGACGACCCAAACTCAGGCGGTGATGACAGCGCTATGGACGTTACCGGGGGGTCTGGTAATGACGAAGCAGATCCGATGGCAGGAGTCGGCGTCGACGACGCACTGGCCGATGCTGACGCCAGCGGGAATGCGCCCGATCCGGCTGGAGGTGATGGCGGGTCTGCCGGCGGCGCGCGTCGCAGGATGCCCCGCAGGGCGATCCTGGTCGGAGTGCCCGCCGTGGTCGGGTTGGCGGCGCTTGGCGTGTTGATTCCTGGCAGAGGGGGACACGGCGCGCAGCAGCAGGCGGACATTGTCGTTCAGGCCGCGGCGGGCGGCGATTCGCAGCAGCCGAACACGTCGGCGCCGCCGATCGCCCCGATCGACGCGGTAATTCACCCGGCCAACGTCGAGGCGCCGGAGTACCCGATCTCGGTGACCCCGCCCGCCGACGCCTTCACCACGGAGAAGGGCACCGGGTGGATCTGCGCGGGGCTGGACGGGACCGTCATGACGATCACCTTGCCGGCGCCCATGGTCATCAGTGAGATCGATGTGCTACCCGGGATCGACGGGCCAGACAAGGACGGCTCAGACCAGTGGGCAAAGCATCGGATTGTCACCAGGGTGGCCTTCAACCTCGACTACGGTGACCCGGTGTATGGCGAATTCCCCGATCCGAACAAGCGGGCTCTGCAGCCAACCCCGATGAACAACACCATCACCCGGACCATCCGGCTGGTGGTCCTGGAAACCAAGGACGCCTCGGCCAAGGGGCCGACCGTCGATGCGGGAACCTCCCCGACAGCGGCAGTGCCGGGGCTGCTGGGAGACCTTGGGCCATTGACTGTCGGGCAGGGCCAGGGCGCCGCCGACGCTGGTGATGGCGCCCGGCCGGCCACGTTCGCGATCGGGAGCATCCAGATCATGGGCCACGCCCCCGCCTGACGGGGCTGTTATAGCACCGAACTGCACCTATGCCCCATATGGGTACTAGGGGTTAGTAGATATATGGGGAGCACAGCGGGGTGGGGACCAGTGGCCCAGAGGGGCGATACCGGCCCCTCCGGGCAGCGGCCGAAAGTTGTTATACCGGCCAACCAGCATATATGTGGTCATTAGTACCCATATGGGCCGATTGAAGGCTATAACGCGCGATCTAACAGCCGGTCAGCGCGGGCTATGCCGGGGTGGCTATATCCGGTGGTCCTGCCCAGTGCCCCCACCAGTGGTGCTGGGCTCACGGGGATGATGGGGAGATGGTGAGCCGACCGTCGTCGAGACGGGTGAGGCTCACGCGGGGATGATGACGCAGCCGCGACAGCGACATATGCAGAGCGGCCTTGTCGGCGCGCGTCGGGGTCGGATAGAGGCGGTGTAGGAGATCATTGGTCGAAAGAGGGCCGAAGTCTGATATAGCTCTGGCCGCTACCCGCAAACTCGGCGACAGGAAGGCGAAGGCCTGTTCCTCGTGGCGGTCGTAGGCGTCGGCGGTCACCGTGAAGGCCGGCCCGATCGGCAGGACACGGGTGCTGCCCGACGGTGCGGCGATGTGGAGTTCCCCCGAGTCGGTGGTGACCCGGAAGCGTGGAGTCAGCGCCGAGGCGGGCCGGGCGGCCGGGGCATATCGTTGGTGCTGCATGTCCAGCGACATACGCACACCTGCTGGCAGGGCGCTGGTGTCGCAGGTGGCCATGTTCAGCAGGATCACGCCGTGGTTGTGCGGAGCCAAGGCTGCCCAGGGGTGGGCGTCGAGCATGATGGTCTCCGGCCAGCGGGCCGCGGCGGTCAGCGTCCACGCTGGGGCGATCTCGCAGTCGTAGACCGAGAGCACGTGGTCGTCGGACAGTGCGGCACACGAACCGGTTGCCAGTGTGGCCAGGGGCTGGGGCACCCCGCGCGAGAGCAGCAGCTGCAGCACCATCGGCGCGGCAGCAGTAGCGGTGGTCATCGCGGCCTTTCCATCTGCTCAAATGCCTCGGTGGTGTTAGCGGGTGTAGAAATCCTGCACGATCGCCTCAAATTTTTCTTCGTCGCTCACGGGTACGTCGGGAATCTCAGGTACTGCCTGTGTGGGTGGCGTGAATGGAGGCTGTGCCGGATATACGGTCGGCGGATAGCCGGGGTATGCGACAACGGGTGGGGGATATGCCGGAGACGGCGGATATGTCGGCATTACCACGACTGGGTAATTCTTGACCACGGTACGGCCGGCGCGCCGGAGGGTAAATTTTGCGATGAACACCAGCGTGGGCACCACGATCGCCAGCGTGATGATTGCGTTGAGACCCGTCATAACAACCTCCTGAACATAATTGGGTTAATGCCGTGCCCGCGTTTTGCGCCGGGTGCTGGTGGCGCTGCGCTGCTCGGGGCCGGCCTCGGTGGTCTTGGTCTTGGTCTTGTGCCAGGGCCGGCCGCTCTTGCGGCTGGGCTCCCAGCGTTTCTTGAACGCCTCGACCGATGCGGTGGTGAATACCGGGCCGGCGGCCAGCCGTGACACCGGTGCCGGGAAAGCGTCGGTGGCGATCAGCTGGTTGACCCGCTGACGGGTAACGCCGAGTAACGCGGCGATCTCGGCTACCCCCATCTGCTCGACCGCGCCAGGGCGCTCGGCCTCGGTGACGAAATCCTCGGAAGACAGCACCCGGATCTGCGTGGGCCGGGTCGGCATCAGGCCGAGGGCGGCGGCGCTGACGGCGTGGCTGCCCTCGCGCAGCGCGGTGTCAGCGGCCTGGCGCAGGGTTGCGCCATCGACCTCGAAGGTGAGGGTGAGCCGGCCCGTGGACTCGTCGTAGGCGGCGTTGGCGTCGAGGGCATCGACGATGGCCAGGCGCCGCTCCAGGTCAAGCCCGGGTGCGTCGTAGCTCAGCTGTGCCGTCCACACGTCTAGTTCTCCTCGTTCGGGTCGTCTGGGTTCTCGGGGAAGACCAGTCCAGCACCCCGTAGCGCACCGATGAGCCGCACCCACTGCACGCCGGTGTGCGGGGTCGTCTTCTCGATGACACTCAGGCTGCCTTTCACGAACACCCACGCGCCTGTCTTGGTTTGCCAGACCTTGAAGCCCTGGCGCACCGCCGCAGCGATGAGCTGGTCCATCCGATCGGCCAATTGTCTCCCCTAACACTTGATGTCGTCAACCCAAAGCATACACCTAACACTTTACAACATCAATAGTTATCAGTACGGTGGTGACATGGACGCACGACAAGCTGCACGCAGGGGAGTCGGCGGTCGGGTCGCCGTCAGGTTCCGCGACCGCGACGACGACGAGACACGCACCTGGCTGGCCTGGCCGACCGGGTGCGGTCGCCGCTGGAGGGTCATGGGCCGATTCGGGCTCGTCGACTGGGACTATGACGGCGACGAATTGGAGCCCGCGCCCGCACCCGAGCAGAATTCGGGACAGCCCCAATGAGCGACCACTATCGGGTACAAACAAGGCAACCGACGCATTCTCGTCGAGAGACCGGCCGCCCCCGACAATCGAAGGATCGACACCATGGCTGCTGAGACCGTCACCGTCACGACCTGGCTGGTGAGCCGCGGCGCGGGAATCCTCGACGGGACGATCTGGGTGCCGGCCGACGGCACGATCAGCGCCGCGATCGCCGAAGCACGCCGCCAACACGGCGGCAACGCGCTGGCCATCCGCAGGCCCGCAGACCGCGACTGGACCGGGATCGACCATGCTCACGTGCTGGACAGGCATTGACCATGGGTCAGAAGCCACGCCGACTCTTGGCCGACAGCGAAGCCGATTACCTCGACGGCCTGGCCGCCGGCCGCAAGGACGCCGGCCGATGCAACGACACCAGCGATGTGCGCTGGTATCAGCAAGTGGTGTTCGACAACCTGTGGCACACCCGGCCGCACTATGTCGCTGGATACACCGCTGGGTTTGACCGCACCTCGTAGAGATCAGACGCTCAAGGCCGAGGCGCTGCGATCTCTTGCCCGACCGGATCAGCTGCCGCCGGCGTCGGGTCGTCGGCCGAGCTTGCGAACAAGATCCTGCGGTATCTGAAACCCGCGATAGGGGACCGGATCGGCGCGAAGGTTCGCGCAGAACACCCCGAGGCCAGGACTCGGGGGCAAGTGGTAGGCATCCACACGACCGATCACCTGGCGCGACGCCTCGGCAGTCTCTGCGCGCAACCCAATGCGGTACCGGGCATTAACCGCGAATCGCCTGTCGATGGCCAGGTGCGCGTCGGCGGCGGCCAAAGGATCGAGGTGGGTGCCGGCAAGGAGGACATGGATACCGAGGCTGCGACCCTCCCGGAACAGCCGGCTGAGCACAGGGGTGAAACCGGGATCGGCGCGCAGCAGCACCGGCAGCTCGTCGACCACCACGAGCGTGTAGGGCACTGCCGGCAGATCGGAACCCCCAGCAGCAGCTCGCAGTTCGTTGTATTCGCGGATGTCGCGGTTCCACCGCAGGGCCTCGCGGCGCTGGTCGATGAGATCCTGCAGCGCCACGATGGCCGCGGTTGCGGCGGTTGCGGCGTTGAGGTTCGCCGCGGTGTGTGGGTAGGTGTCGAAGTCGGCGAAGCAGCTGGACTCGTGGCCGTCGACGAGGACCAGCTGCAGCAGGTCCGGGGAATGCTGGGCGCACAGCGCGAACAGGATCGCCTGCAGTGTCGTCGATTTCCCGGAGCCTTCTGCCCCCACGAGTAGTCCGTGGGGGCCGTCACCGCCGGCTCCCTGCTCTTTGATATCCAGCCAGACCGGTTCGCCGCCGGCCCGCAATCCCAGCGGTACACGCAATAGTGGGCCGAGGTCGACGCTGCTGTTCGTGCCGACCGGTAGCTGGTGTGCGGCCCACAGTGCTGTGAAGTCCGGGGAGTTGGGGTCGAGTCCCAGTAGCGACAGCATCCGGGGAGCGGTCGCTGACTCCGGCACAGCGGCGCTCGAGGCCGCAACGGCGCCGGGGTTCGGCGGCGGCCCGGTGTGGTCTTTGTCGACCTGGCGGCGTGCGCGGGAGTAGGAGTCGCCGGTGGCCTGCTGGTGTTGGCGCGCCTTTTTCTTGAACGAATGATCAGACATCGTGAGAATTCACATCCCATCCAAAGGTGGTGTCGCTGCAGCCCACATCTGCGGTGCGACGCTCTGTCAGGGTGTGCGCGGAGCCCCGGGGGCCTTGTCCCAGTCGTTGTGGTGACCTGATCGAATGTGGGCGATCGGTCTCTGCCGGGAGTCGCGCCGCCGCGGCGACGGCACTGGGCTCATCGTAGGTGACGGAGACCAACCCGCGTTGCGTCACGGCCGCGCCCCCTGGATCACGTCGGGCGCGGATGGGCGTGGGTGCCTGCGGTGGCGGCGCTGACGATCAGGGCTGCGGTGCCCTGGTCGTGGGCGATGAAAACCGTGTCGCCGGCGGGTGTCGTGGTGATCGTCCAGCCCAAGGCGGTGTAGGTGTAGGTGCTGTCCAGCTCGATCGCTGGGATGTTGCCGAGGTCTCCGAGGGTCCAGGTGAGTTCCCCGGCGCTGGTGAAACGCACCCCGTTGGCGGGGCGGCCGTCGATGGACGGAGTGGCGGTGAAATGGTCGTTCTGGCAGCACACGTCGGCGGCGCTGATGACGCAGCGGATTCCCGTTGGTGAGGTGAGATAGACCTGGCCGAGGTCGTCGGGCAGCAGCGGTTCGATGGTCGGCATGCGGTCAGTGTCCTTCTGGGAGTTGGGAGTTGGGAGTTGGGAGTTGGTGGGGGCGTCTGCCGGATCTGTCCCTATTTTATTCCGCGTCCTAGTGGTTGTGTTTCGTTGGTGATCTGATCCAAGGCTTCACGCCAGCACCGGGCGACGGTGCGGCGTTGTCCTGGTGGTAGCGCGGGGTTGCGGTCGTGGAGCCAGTTGGCGTAGTAGTTCGCGCGTTTCTGCTGGGCTCTGGCGAGCTGCGCGTAGCGGGCCTTGTCGCGGCGGTTACCGGGATATCCGATGCGTGAGCCGGTCGACGAAACAAGCTGCCCGAACGGCGCTTTCACGAGTTCGTCAAGACCGTTATCGATCACCATTGGCCCCGGTCCTGTGAGACGTGTAGCCCGTCGTGGCGATCCTCGCGCCAGCACGTCTGGTGGCCCAGGGTGCCGGGGCGGACCTCCAGGCAGGGTGCGGCGCCGGCGTCGAGGCGGTCGAGTTCGTCAGCAGGGACCACCGTTCTCTGGGTCTCCAGGGCGTCGACCGCTGCACGGCCGGCCGGTGTCGTGGTGTAGCCCCCGCGACCGTTGGCGTAGGCGTTGCGGTTGTCGACCCAGTGGATCAGGCCACGCCGGATCAGCGAATCGATGGTGTTGGGCCGCACCCAATCGGTGTCACGGTGGTCGTCGGCGGCCAGCAGCGCCCACCGCTGGGCCTCGGAGAGCCGCGCGTCGCCGCGAGTCTTGGTCGCGTGCGTGGCCTCACCGCCAGGATGGTCGCCGGGGTTGTCGATGGGTGTCATCGTGGGTCCCCTGCCACCAGCCAGGGGCCGGGCTGATCGTTGCTGGTGATGGCCCCGCCGACAGGAACGGCGTGGTGCACGTTGTCGGCCCAGTCGCTGTCGTGCAGGTGCACCCAGCGGTTCGATGGCCCCAGGATGCTGCGGTTGGTGATCGGGCCGTGGCACTGGCGGCAGGAATCGTGCGTGGTCAGTTCAATGCCGCCGAACGGGCCGCGGCGTACACGGGTGAACCGGGCGGGGTCACCAGTGGCGGGCCGCGGTGTCGCGGTGAGCCATGTCTTGACGGTCTGGAAGTGGCCGGCAGCGGGGTCGCTGGGCGGCTCTGCCGGTGCGGTGCGCACAGCGCGGACGATCTTGCCGTCGCGGTTGGCGCGGACATCGACCTCGACGCCGGCCCTGGTGAACAGGTAGCCGTCGTGCGCTGCGCCGAGCTGGCGAAACGACATGCTGTCCCAGCCGTGCGTCTGGGCCAGGCGGTCCAGCTCGCGCAGACGCGGGGGGATGGGTCCTCGGGTGGTCATCGCAGGGCCTCCAAGTCAGGGGTGAGGTAGTGGTCGACGTCGGCCAGCCACGCCTGGACCTGGCGGGTACCGGCGCCCGGTGGCCGCGGGTGTGCGCCCATGAAGGCCTGCACGGTTTGGCGGACGTGCTCACCGGTCATGCCGTAGCCGACGCGGTGGGCGGTCTCGCAGGCGGCGTTGAGCGCCGCGGTGGCGGTCTTGGCGTCGATCGGCCGGCGCGCGGCCTGCATGTCGTAGAAGCGATGGGCGAGAAACCGTGCCAGCGAATCACGCGAGGGTGCGTTCACCAGTCTTCCTCGGCGCAATCGGGGTCGATGGTGTAGTCGAAACTGTTGTGGTACCCGGCTTTTCCGTGTGCGGCGCTCTTGTGCGCCCACCCACGTTGGACCATCTGATCGAGGTATCGGCGGGCGGTGCTGACGCCGATGTGCAGCAGCTCGGCCACCTCGTCGGCGCGGCCAGACCCGTTGAGGTCATCGAGCAGAGTGTTGCGGATTTCCTCGTGATTGGTGATCTGGTTGGTGGCCCGGTAGTGACTCATGAGGTGGGGGCCTCCTCCTGCGCGCACAGCCACCGCGCCACCTCGGCGGCGACGTCGCAGCTGACACGGTGAATGGTGGTCGGGGTGTGTCTCTTGGCGGAGATGATGCGCCCGCCCCTGGTGAGCGGGCAGTGCTTGACCTCGATGCGGGTGTCGGCTCGGGTGAAGATCCGGTAGAGCGCGTCACCGAAGATCTGCTCGCTGACCTGCCAGCGATGTTCCCGCGCCAGCCTGAGGTGGCTGGCCTGGGTGGCGGTGTGCGCGACGATCCCCAGGGGGAACCCACGGACACGCGGTGTGGCGCTCACAGCGCCACCGCCAGTGTGTGACCCCGGTCGAGCAGCAGCTGAAAGCCAGCATCGTTGATCTTGACATCGACGACGACGTTGTAGGTGGTGTGGCCGCGGCGATCGCACCCCTTCCCGAAGCGCACATCGACCAGGCCGCGGCGGTGTAACGCCTGCCATGTGCGACGGTCGGCGCTGACCAGGGAGCGATCCCAGCGGCCTGCGGCATCGGCTAGAGCCTCGATCATCGGCGGAGTCAGCTTCTGCATGAGTGCTGCGTCCTTTCGATCAGCGCGGCCCGCGCCGCGGCGAGGTCCTGTTCCACGACGTCACCGGCGGCGCGGCGCAAGATGGTGACGAGCAGCGCGGCGGGGGTGTCGCCGACGATCTGCGTGAATCGGTGGGCAACGCGTTTCGCCTCGGCGTAGGTGTCGGCGCCGATGTGCGCGCAGATAGGCTGTCCCAGTGCGTGTTTGACCCCGGCCGTCTCGATGGTCTCACGGATGCTGACCTCCCAGTAGTTAACCCGGCCGAGGCGTGCGGTCGGGTCGACGACGTGCAGGAGGCGGATCGAATGACGGTCGGTCTGCGTCCAGTAACAGCCAGCGCACTGCCGGCGGAACCGCAGTGATCCGGTCACGCCACACCTGCCCGGCGCGCCGCGATCTCGATGCCGCGCTCAGCGGTGACCGAACGTGCGACCGACCAAGTGCTGTCACTGCGCCACACCTCCCAGGGATCGCCGGCGCGATGACGGGTGACCAGGTAGGTCGCCTGCGGCCCATCAACCGCGTACTGGGTGCGGCCCAGGGCGTCAACGTAGCAACGGGCGTAGGGCGGAAGCGGTGCGCAGGCGGCGGAGCTGTTGTCCATGGGACCGTGACTGCCTTTCCGGCGACCGGAGCGCCGATGTTGCTGGACTATGCCCATAACTCTTGATGTCGTCAACGTCAGCATAACGAATAACACTAGATGATGTCAATCGTTACGGCGCCGCCTCGCGCCGGCCGGCCGCCATCCATTCCACCGGCAGGCAGTCCCTCCCTCCCACCCTTTCAGGGTAGCGCCGGGGTCCGACAAGTCGGCCCCGACGCCGCCATCCCCTGCCGGTGGAAGTGTCGAAATAGCAAGGGGAAGAACGTGTTTCGTCGCAACACTCGCGCCGAAACACGTTGTGCGGCAACGCATGTCGCATGACAGCGCCAAATGAAACAGCTAGCCGCACAATGGAATTCGAGCACGCTGGGCAACCATATGCATGTGACGCACATCACACATGAGTTTGGCAAGTACAGGTGCCGAGCACAGGCATGAAGTACACGGCAAGACACTAAATGTGCAGCTAGCACCCTATTTTGTCGGTGGTCCCGCATATACTCAAGGTGTCTCCAAGAGATCGCGGAGACGCAGAGAAGCGGTTCACGCGCTCCCCCGTCGGGGGCGTTGGTATCGCCCGGATTGCCTGTAGGAGGGCGTTGTGTCTGATGTGAATGTTGCCGCCAGCGTGGCGGTGTCGTCTCCGGTTTCCGACCTGGTGAACAGTTCGGCCGGAATCGGATCGGGGTCATGGGTAGCGGCCCGTGTCTCCGACGAGAACGTTGCTGGCGGCTGGCTGGTCATCGAGGATGAGCAGACCGGTGCGGAGCGCTGGTGCGCGGTCATCTCCGCGGACCCGGTGAGTGTGGTTGCCGCCGCGCCGGTGTCGCAGGTCGAACTGAGTGCCTGGTCGGTCCCTGATGGCTCGATGCCCTCGTGGGTGGCGCTGCTGGCTGCTGCGCAGTGGGACACCGCCCGCGCCCGGTCCGGCGCGGAGCAGGCGCGCCGGGCTCTCGACGAGCACCGCAACCGGCTGGAGGCCATCGTCGATGCCGCCCACCAATACGCCGACGACAACGACCTGTGCAGCCGCTTCGACGACTTCATGTTTGAGCAGGGATTGCGTGCCCGGTCGCGCGACTATGCGGTCAGCGTGGACGTGAGGTTGCGGGTCAGCGTGACCGAGAGCGGTCACGACGCCGATTCGGCGTCACAGAACGTCGACCGCAACGCCGTCGCCGAGGCCATTTACAACCTGTCGCGCTACGAGCTGCGCGACATGTTTGACGACTTCGATGTCGTTGACGTGGAACGGATATGACCGCCGTGGCGCATAGCAACGGTGGGGCCGATACCGGCCCCACCCCCGCGCCACAGGGCAGTCGCGACGCACGCGGGCGTCTGGCGGCGTTACGGGACCACCAGGCGGCCCTGGCGGCTCACGTCGGCACCGTCGCAACGGAGGTGGTGCGCGCGTGGTTGATCGAGCACGAACGGTCACTGTTATCGGTCGAGATCGACCGATCCCCGATAGCCCCGCTCAATGCCGACGAGTCACTGACCGCCGCAGTCGCGCACCTGCCGGACGTGGTGTTCAGGTGGGGTCTGGACAACCGGGGACGTTTCACGGTGCGGCTGGGAGACCTCAACGAGCACCTGGGCCTGCCCCGCGAGGACCGCGCCTCAACCCCCGACCCGCTGCCATTTGCAGGCCGCGTCGAAATCGTCGGCGAACGCGACCCCGACGGTGGCACCGACATCGCCCTCTACATCGATGGCGAACCCGTGCGATTCGAGGAGTACATCATCGACGCTGGCTGGGGTTTTGAGTGGAGCGAGTGGGTTGAACAGCGGGCCTACGAGATCGCCAGCGCCAGCGCGGCCGTCGCCGCAACTCTCTACCAGAGCGCACTGGACCCACCCGGCAGCAAGTACATCGAGAACATGCCCGCCGACCGTCGACAGCGTGCTGACGAACTCGACGAACTGATCGAGCGCGCCCGAACCGAACGCGCAGAGGAGAACCGATGACCACCGCATCATCACCGACCACGGCGACCAGCTCGCCACTGACCCCGCTTGTCGAGCTGGTCGCACTCGCCGCCCAACACGGGTGGGAGATCACGGCCACCGACGCCGGGCACCTCGAATGGCGTCGCCAGGCCAACCGCATCGTCGCAACCTTCACCAAGTCCACGCAGCGGCCCCGCTGGTGCGCCCTGGTCAACTACACCGACTACGAACACACCGGCACGCCGCACCTGGGCACCGTCGTGTGGCGCGGCGTCGGAAACGGCGGGGACGCCGCCGAGGCCGACGAAAGCCTAAGGCGATGGTTCACCCAACCACCACGCACGCTGAACACGCCAACACAATGGTGACCAGACGCGGCAGACAAAAGCCGAAATAGACTGTACAGCAACATATTACGGAGATAACGAACCGAAATAGGAAAGGGGTATAGAAAGCAATGCCAGACAAACGCCTGATGAGCGTGATCGCCCGGCGTGACGACGCTCAGGCAGCAGTCGAACAGCGAGCAGTAGAGATCGTCCGCATGTGGATACTGCGCACCGGCCGCGCCCATGTGCCAGTCAGCAACGACCGGCCCTGGCACGCGCTCACCGAAGGCCGGGACAGACCGCTGTGCGGATCGGCACCGAGCAAGCACGACGAACACCAGGCCCTCGACGCGGCCCTGGCCCACCTGCCGACGCAGTTGGCAAGACCACGACCCGACGGCCCCGATGTCATCCTGGCCGATCTCAACGTCTTCTTGGGCCGGGCCTACAACGACCGCTGGGGTCCGGGTGGCCGCTACTACCCACCGAAGCCGCCGGGGAGGCAAGGATGACCCGCACGGGGGAATATCGCGTCACGTGGACGATCGACCTGTCGGCCGACAGCGCAGAACACGCCGCCCGAAAGGCCCTGGCGATCCATCGGAACCCGGTGTCGATCGCGACAGTGTTCCAGGTTCAACCACACGAGGTGTCACGCGAAGCCGCCGGAATGCGCAACAGGAAGCCACTGGTGAAAGTGATGCGCTGGCTGGGGCCAGTGGAAACCGTCGACCTCTCGGCTCTTGACGGTGACCCCGGTGTATAGGAGGGAGCGAGG
>JBFXJE010000021.1:0-64892 GCA_050175175.1 Mycolicibacterium sp.
ATAGGGCGACAAATGCCGCTGGAGCCGCACGGCGGCGCACCGGTGTGTGGTGCGGCGACGGGCGAGCCCGCCGGGCGGAGCTTGACACCCTCGGGGGTTCCCGGCGTTAGACTGCGACCCCTGCTGACAGTGCAAAAAAGGTGAGGGGCTACGGATTTCGGCCACCGACAGGTGGCCATCGCGCCACAACAGTGGCGCGGAATTTCGGGGGATTGGCTGCTAGTCGCGCAGTGGGCCGAATGTCGTCATACTGGCCGGGTGGATTTCGAGGGCATTTTGCTGCGGAACCTGACTTCTGAGCCAGGGCCAGTGAGCGACAAAAGTTTGCGATGGCTGGTCACAGGTGAGCGTTCGAATGAGGAGGCTGGACGGGGCGTCGATATTGCGTGGCCGAAGTCGGCTGTAGAGCTGTAGCCAGGCCCAACCGTACCGTGTACGTACTAGGAGAGGACGACGCTAGTGGCGAAACCAATCGAGCCGGAGCAGAATCCGAAGATCGGCTATAGCCTGCGAGTACGCAAAGCCGCTGCTCAAGCTGCAGTCGCGGCGAGCAAAAATACTGGTCGGCCAGTAGATCTACGCGTTGGCAAGCTAGCCGCCTCATAATCTCGCCGAGTCCCGACCCTGGGCAAGGCTATTGATTTGTCACGTGACAATTTGATTGACGCTCTGAGATCCGGCCGGAATAGGGTGGCCTGCTGCCTGATCCAGAACTAGTTGACAACTTTTGCTAAAGCACGGTGAAATAGCCATGAGTCCTCCTCGTGGGGGAATAAGGTGAAAGCGGCATCGCGCCGCGCCGAGAAAGCCGGGATACTAGCCCGGCTTTCTGGCTTCTGCGTCCAGTCGACGCAAGTAGATCGTCTATTCGGCCGTCGTTGCCTCGGCGCCACCTCCATGAGATCGGCCATCCAGCACCTGCCGGATCTTCGCTATTTCAACACATATGCTCTTGCATTGCGTGGGTCATATATCCAACTCTGGCAATTCAATAAGGCGTAATACGTTGTGCTGCAATGGTTTTGAGCCGATAAGCTATCTTATGTCAACTAATATTGATGGTTGAAACCCCAGCGACAACCTGGATTGACAATCAAGTTAGGATAGGTCCATGAGTTGGACCTACGAAAGCGAGTCCCCCGGTCACGAGGAATGGCACGAAGGCTATTTCGTGCCTGAATTCGCGGACGGAGAGCGAGGATTCGGCGTCAGCGTCGGTGCTGACGACACTCAAATCCCGGTCGAAGATCTCGGCGACGGTACTTTTCGCTACCGGCAGGCCGGCGAAGTCGCCGGCTGGCGAATCTGCTGCGACTGCTACCTACACGCCAACGAAGGACCGACGAAACTCTGGGTCAGCCAACAGCTATGGACACGAGTTGCGTCACCGATCCAACTGGACCCCAAAACATTTCGGCTCTACGCCCCAGACGAATCGGTGACTGATCCAACATTCACCGACGATGCCGAGGACGCCGCAGAGAAGCTGTGGTGGCGTGAACACATCGAGGAACTCGATGCGTTCGGAGCCCTGAACGGCTCACTGTCCCTCACCCGGGCCGCCGCCGCAGCGATGGACGCCGCAGTGCTGAAAGCTCGTGGCGTTGGTCTGTCGTGGGCGAAAATCGGGGCCTCCTTGGACATGACTCCCCAAGCCGCACACCAACGATGGTCAGGGGTTATCGATGGGAACTTACCTAGGTCGGAGTGAATATTTGGGCGGCGATTTACTCCTGCTGGATCGTGTTGCGATGCAGGGAGATCGGGGTCGGTCGCACTATCGTCACGACCAGTATGGAAAGCCGACGCGCCTAGGAGGCGACCATGGACGACCTTGACTCGGAATATGCAGCGATCATTGCCGAGGTTGGCCCGATCCGCGCCGAGCGGATCGCCGCCGCGGGCGAGAGTCTCGCAACTCAGATCCGCGTAGAGGCAGATGGCCTCGGTAATGCGCCTATCACGGCGACCAACCGTGGCCGCGCCCCGATATTGGGCTCACTTCCCCCGCAAACATTTTCGCAGAGCCTGTTGTGGCGCTACCAACTTGCCGAGTCCGCAGCGAGACTGGCCGCCGACACTCGCCGCTGGGGTGCGCCCATCCCCCGCTGCACGGGCGAGGAGATGGCCTTGCATCTGATCTTGCACCGGGCGGCCGCGGCGGCGGGCTGTCCGCATGGCCGGATTTTCGACTGGCCGGATGGCGACAGTTCACCCCAGGCAGGCTGGGGTGACTTGTTCGAGTACCTGTTTGAAGATCATGACGTGCTGATGTTGCATGAGTTGCCGGTAGAGGAGCTGGAGGCACAGCGTGGTCTCAATTTGGCTCCGAGGCAATGGTTTACAGAGTTTTCCACCGCCGTAACTCTTCCGCCGCGCACGGGACCGGTGTCGGCCAGGCTCTAATCCTTGAGGGGCAACCGTCGTGCGGGCGCGGCGGCATTGGTGTAGGTCGGGATAGAGGGACGGTTACCGCCACACGTCAGGCCGCCGTCTCGGGTTGGCCATGTCTTCAAGTCCTCCCCCTTGTAGCCAGCTGATCTGACGGGCGCGAGCGGCCACGGCGGTGGCGTGCTGAAGGGCGAGCCGAACGGTGTCTGACACTCCGGTGGTCTTGAGTTCACGTCGCGCGGCGTTGAGCAGTTCGTCGTCTATCTCGATCAATCGTTTCGTCATCCACTCCCCCTCGCGTACCCCGCGTCGTCGTTTATTGAGTATCCAGCGTGCCGGCGACAGTGGCGGCGTGGAATCATTTTCAGCTTTCGTTACTTTTGTTACGTCGCTTTCGTTTCGTTACGTTTCGTATTCTTTTATTTGGTGACGAAACATCGTATTCTTGATTCATGACTGAGGACGCCGCCGCGGCCGAGCCTGGCCACGATCACTGCACCTACCCCGGCTGTGTTCGGCCTCGCCGGCCCGACGCCGCGACTGGTCGGCCTTCTCGGTATTGCGAACAGGCCGACGCCGGCGGCCCCGTGCACAACAGGGCCAACGCGTGGAAGGCGCGTCAGGACAAGCGCCCCGCCGTGATGACCCAGGAAGCTCCCGATTCGTCCACTCCGGTGTCGATGGCCCGGGTCACCCTTGAACAGCGACTGGCTGAGCTGCCTGATCGACTAACAGAGTTCCGGCAGTATCTCGGCGGTGTGGCGGCCGCCGTGGCGGCGGCAGCGGATCTGGAAGCTGCTGGCGCCGAGGTTGAGGACGCTCATCGCGAGGCACTCACGAGGGTTACCGAGGCAGAACGCAGGGCCGCGGCGGCAGAGCGAGCCGCGCGATCAGCCGACGAGCGGGCCTTGACCAGCGAGCGGGAACGTGAAGAAGCCGACGCGGTGGCTGCCGACGCGATAGCAGAGACAGCACAGGTCCGCGAAGAGACTCAAGCGGAGATCGCGCGAGCTCGCGCGGACGCGGACGCGGCTGTCGCCACTGCGAACACACGGCTCGCCGAGGCTGACAGCGAGTTCCGTCAGAAGCTGGCCGGCAAGGATGCCGAGGTCGAGCACGCTCGGCGCGACGTGAGTGCCGCACGGGTGGCGGAAGCCGCCGCGCAGTCAGCAGCGTTGGCCGCGAGCGAGGCGGCCCAGCGAGAGCGAGATACAGCGGCAGCGCTGCGGGCCGAACTTGACCAATCCCGCAGCGACGCTGAGGCGACCCGCCAGCGGTTGCGAACCGAGCTTGATGCAGCTCGTGTAGGTGCTCAGCAGGCCACGGCGGAGACCGCCGCCGTTCGGGTTGAACTGGCGACGGTTCAAGCCCAGGCAGCCGAAGCGCAGCGAGCAGTCACCAGCGAGCGCGAGGCCCTGACGACGCTGAGTGCAGAACTTGATCGGGTCCGCACTGATGCAAGTGCAGAACGCGACGCCCTACATGCTGCCCATGCTGAGCAGCTGGCCCAAGCGCGGCGTAGCTCTGATGAGCGGGCCGCGGCGCTCAGCGAAGCGCTAGCGGTGGCCAAGGAAGCTGCGGCGGAATATCGCGCCCAGCTCAACCGTAAATCTTGATTCCCGCTTGTTGTCACGCGACGATCATGGTCGTGATCATCCGCACAGCAGACGCGGCGATATCGACCGCGCAGGAATTGCTTTCTTCGGTGGCCACCGGCGCTGAGACCTTTTGGGTGTCAACGTCAGTACCGCCGCTAGCCGCGCTTCTGCTCACCCTTGCCGACTCAGAAGGGCAGGTTGGTGTTCAGTCTGCCGCCGACATCGCTGGGGACCCTTTGGGTTCCCGTTCCGAGGCCGGCACCGGATGGGATGGTGTTGCTGACGCTTGCCCCCACGAACTCTTGGCCATGAAGCTGCGCCGGGTAGCGCAGCTTGTGCCTCGGCAACGCGATTCGATTGCCAAGCTGATGAAACGAGCGCTAGAGGCGGCCTGACACGGCCGGGGCTTGCTTTAGGTGAGGTCGCCGGGCCGAAACCTTGACTAGCACAGCTGTTATCACAGGTGCTATCGCGCCGGTTATCGCCGCTAATGGTGGTGGTCGGTGACTGCTCGTGGCGGTGGTTGCTGTCAGGTGGTGTACTGCCTGATGTGAGTGGGTACGCAGCCGAAGCCGAGCGCACCCTGATCGCTATCCGCGACCTCTTCGGCACCCCCACCCCCCTCGACACCCCCAACTCCCCCACCACCACCGCCAACCCCAACCAACCCGGCTGGAACGGCACCGCCGCCGAAAGCCAACACCGCGGCGCCACCACCCTCACCGACCGCCACACCACCATCACCACCACCGACAACAAACTCACCCGCTGGGCCGCCGACGTCGCCGAAGACACCACCCGCAACCGCAACAACGCCACCGCACTCGTCGGCTCAGCACGCACCACCAACGCAGCCCTAGCCCCCTACCAAGGCACCGTCCAAGGCCGCATCGCCCTCATCCGAGCCCTCACCGACCACCTCGCCACCGCCGGCGGACTCGTCAACGACCACCTAAACACCCTCCCCGGCCGACAACAACAACTCGCCGCAGCCACCGCCAACTACAACCTCCCCCCCGACCCCAACAACCCCACACCCCCACCACCACCCCGACGACCACACCCCCACCACCCCAAACGCCACCAACCACACCGCCGCCGCCGACGCGGCAACGGCGCACCCTGGCGGCTGAGGACTGGCGGCGGCGGCGGGGGTTCTGGGTTCCGGATGCCTGGCGGTTTGGGTGGCGGCTCCGGCATGGGGTCTGGTTCGGGTCTGGGGTCGTTGGGCTCCCTAAGTGGCGCTATGCGCTCAGGGCCGGTCGGTGGGTTGCCGGCGATTCCGATTCCTCGTGGCGATGGCTCTGCGGGCAGCATGGCGGTCAATTTCGCCAGCCAAAAACTGGGAAAGATCTACAAATGGGGCGGTAAAGGTGGCCCGGAAGATGATGGCCGGGTGGATTGTTCCGGGCTCACGGGGTGGGCTTATCGGCGGATGGGTATCGATATTGGGCCGGACACCTTTACCCAGATCACCAAGGGTGTTCAAGTGTCTCCCAACGATATTCGCCCGGGCGATTTGATCTTCTGCAATTTCGGGTCCCAGGGCGGCAATCCCGGACCAGGCCATGTCGTGATGGCGACTGGCTATGGGGCGGGCTCACGCATCATCGAAGCGAGCACGTCGGGGGCGCCGGTGGCGTTCGGCTCCATGCCGCATGGTCGGATCGTGGTGAAGCGAATTGTTCAGTAGGGCAACGGCAATGGTGTTAAAACGTCAGTTCGTTGTAGAGCCTGTCGACATTGGTTTGTGTTGGCCACGACAGCCAGTTGCCGGTCTTGCTGTGGTGTTCGTTGTTGCGGACAGCCAGAACAATGGTCAGGGCCAGGCGGTAGAGCGTCATGATTCTGCTGGCGAGCTCACTGCCGCTGAGGTCCTGGGCGGCGGGACCGAGTTGTACGCCGAGGGGTTGGCCCCAATCGGTGACTTCCACGACGATCGAGCCGTCACGGCTGGTGACCTCGACGTTCTGGGGATGATCAGGCAATTTCATAGAGAGTCCGTCCGCTTCGGAGCTTCTGGTGAGTGCGCTAAAAGTCGCTCGCGCGTATGTTAAGGCAAATGTGGTTTGGAACGAAAGGAGCAGTCGCATGGCTGATCTGAGGGTGGAAACTGCCGGTCTGCGATCTCATGCGGCAACATTCGACGCTGTTGCTGAGGAGCAGCGTGCGGGTGCGTCGTTAGCGCAGTCCGGTGTGGAGAGCGACATTGCCGCATTTGGTGAAATCAATGCAGCGCTGCATGAGCCGTGGCGGACGGCGAATGCGATGAAGGAGCAGGCGTGGAACGATTTGTCGCGCCGTAACTCCGAGCACGCCGACAAGTTGCGTGCCAATGCCTCCGGTTATGACGACACTGATGCCTCGAATAGCGGGCTGCTGGGCAGCGCGGGCCTGGATTAAGTAGGTCGACGGTGGGTTCGGTGCGTGTCGATCCGGGTGCGTTGCTGGCCATCGCCGCTCGAATCGATGCGATCCGTACGGCGATCGAGCCGGGTGCGCTTCCGGTGGGGTATGACCCGCCGGGTGCCGACGCTGGTTCTGCGGCGCGGGCGACTGCGGTGTCCGCCGGGGCTGCCGCTGCGGCAAATGGGTTGTGGGCCAGTTGGTCTGCGTTAGGGCGGGTTGCGGACACGCTTCGGGCTAATGCGCAGGGTTACTCGCAGCGCGACGACGCTTCTGCTGCGATGTTGTCAGGTGGCAGCGCATCGGCCCCGACCGTAGGGGCACCGGTGAGCGGGCAGCCGGCCCCTGTGGCAGTCCCCCATATCCATTCGGCTGCGCCGGCAGGTAGCGCGGAAATGCTGGCGGAGCAGCTTCGTGCCGGTGCGGGCGCGAGTAGTCCAGAGCAGTTCGCGCAGACGTGGCGGTCTCACGCCGGCCAGGTCAGTGCGGCGGTCGCGGATTTGGCAAGTGTCCGGTCGTCGTTGAGTAGCGAGTGGGACGGCGATGCCCACGATGGTGCGCAAGCGGACATGGCCGTGGTGCACGCCGATCTGTCGGCCCACCAGGACAAGATGCAGCGAATATCTGGCCATGCCGACACGCATGGAATGGACTATCGAGAGGTCGATAACACCGTTCCGACACCCGATCAGTTCCGGCAGTGGCACAACAACTTACAGACGGCGGTGGCCGCCAATAACGCGTATCCGGGCATGTACACCGAGGCGGTGGTCCAGGCTCAGCAGGATCTCGCCGGTGGCCAGATCACGACTGATCAGGCTTACGGCCAGTACACGGTTGACCCGGCGACGGGTGATCTCGTTGACCCGGTGACCGGCGAACATATTGACCCTGTGACCGGCGAACCCGTCGATGATGATGGCTACGCCGATGATGCGACCGACGGTTCCAGGGAGGACATGTTGTCCTCAATGGGGCCGCAGCTGTTGACCGGGTTGTTGGGCGGCGCGGTCGGCGCGGCAGGAGGGGCGATCGGCGCGGTGGTCCAAGGTGGCCAGCAGCTTGCCCAGATGGCCACCCAGGGGGTGAGTCAGTTGGCGAAAAGTGTGTCGCAACAAAGCGGCGACCTCGGCCAGGGGGATGGTTTGGGCGACGATATGGGTTTGGGATCAGGCGATTACGGGGGCAGCGGCTCTGGGGGTGGCGGGGGTGGCGGCGATGTCCCGGCAGCGCCGATGATGGCCTCCGCGCCGGGGCCTGCTCCGAGCGCCCCGAGCAGCGGGTCGGCGGGCGGGTTCGGACCGACGACACGTCTGGGTGCCGCCCCGGCCGGAGGCGGTATGGGGATGGGTGCGCCGATGATGCCGATGGGCGGCGGCGGGGCGCCCGCGGCGGCGGACTCGAGTAAGGCAGGTGCCAGTGGCGACGGGAAGAAGTTCGCGCCGGCGCAGAAAGCGAACACCCAAAAGGTCATCGGTCAGGCAGACACCGAGCGGATCGCCTCGAAACGGGAGGCTCGCGAACGCCGTCTTGACGATGCGAAAGCAAAGGCATTAGCCGCGAATGAGGAGGCACACAAGTCGTGAGTGCGGGGATTGATCCGGCTGCCCTGGAACATCTTTCACCGAAAGCGTTGGCGGTGGTCCAAAAACTGCAAGCGCACTACGCCGCAGGACAGTGGCTTAGCGACGCCGTCGACAATGTCAAAGAAGAGGTCTACGCCGCTGATGATCACGTGTGGGCGTGCGCTGATGGGCAGGGCTACTTGCGGGCGTTGATGATCGATGACGAGGCGATGGCGTCGCACACCCTCGAAGAGCTTGAGGACGTGATCAGCGATGCGATGGTGGAAGCCTCAGGGCGCGGCTTGGCCCGTGGTGAAGAGTTTTCACGCGAGCACGAAAGGGCATTCTCGCCGGGCAGTTAACCGGCGCGGCAAGGGCGTTGAGCCGGTTAACTGTTGGCCCGGATGTAGGTGTCGAGAATTTCCACCACGGAGCCGAGCTGCTCGGCTTGTTCGTGGTGGTACTCCCCCAGTCGCTGGTGCTCGCGGCGCAGCGTCACGATGCGTGAGCGCACTAAGCCGAGTTGATTTTGGTCGACCAGTTCGAGCCACTCGTCGGCCGCGGGGGCGGAGCGTTCTTCGTTGAGGATTGCGCGTGCGGTGCCGGCGGGCCAACCCAGTACCTTGTCGATCTTGTCGAGGGTTGCTTTGCGGGGAATACGGTTGCCTTCGGCGATTTCACGCATACCCGTTCGGGACGGCCCCCCGCGAGCGCTGACTTCGATGGTCGTCAAGCTCAGATAGGCCATGCGGGCTTTCATCGCCTCGGCGAGGGCAAGCAGGCCCGGAGTCGGATGTGGGTCGCTCACGCCGCGAATCGTAGCGCGATTGACGGCCGAAACGCTACATGCTGGGAATGCTCCGCAACCCGGTGCTTGTTGCGGCGAACAACGGCCAGTCCTATGCTCAGGCCCGATAGCGCACCAGGCCGTCTGGCAAACATCATCAGGAAAGGGGCAATCGGTGAAAATAGTCGTCTACCTGGTGATGTTTCTGTTGATTGGCCCTGTTCAGCGGTTCGCTGGCGTAGCCGTGACCGGCTTGTATCTGCTGACGATGGCGGTCATTGGTGTAGTGCTGTTGGTCCGGCGTTCGGGTCGCGACCGGAACGCTCCCCAACAGCCCGTAGCGCCAGCCGTGTACGGCTACGGCGCCCCGGCGGTCTACGTCGTAGTGCCGCCGGCCACACCGGCACATCCCAGCGCCGGCTGGAGTGCTACAGCATGGGACGCTCGGCCGTTGGCCGCGCACCCGGCCTATCATTGGCCGCAGCAGAACCACCCGCAATTGGGCTCCGCGTCCTATCGTGTGCCTCCTGGCGGAGCTCCACCGTGGGTCTATGAAGGGCAGCGATGACCGGCCCCTCCCGCCCCGGCGATGACGAGCCCGCGCCGCCGTCGCCGGGAGCCCGGCCCAATCCGCTTGCGACCGGAGGCTTTTCGCTGACATTTCCGACCGGGGAAACAGTTCCGGTGGGTGAGGACAATTCAGACGACACGGACGACGCCGCTCCGGCCGCCGACGGTGATCGTGGTGTTGCTGAGGAGCCGTTGCCGGCCGAAGCCGCGGCAGAGACCGCCTCCCCGGTAGAGGTCGAGAGCGGTTCGGCGACCGAGACGTCTTATGGCGGCGGGGATTCCGACGCCGGTTTGTCGGCAGACTTTTTTCCTCCACCTGACCGATCGGAGCGAAGCCCTGATCGGTCGGTGCTGACCGTCCTTGGTGCAGTGGCCGCCGCGGTGGTGGTTCTTGGTGGTGGAGCATGGTGGTTCACCCGACCTGACCCCACCCCGCCCCCCGCCCAGCTACATCCGGTAGTCATTCCGACCGGCGACTCCGCGGCAGCCAGTGCACCGGCTGTCGCTGAGGACGGTCCGCTGCCAGTGACGATTGAGTCGGATTGCCCAGGCCAGCGTGATCCCTCGCTGGCAGCCAGCTCTGACGCTAATTCGGCGTGGGTGTGCCCGACCGGCGGTGTTCCGTTCGGGCAGCAACTGGTGCTGACACTGCCGAAACCGTATGTGATTACTGGGATTAAGTTTTGGCCGGGTTTTCAGGGTCAAGGCGCGGACGGCGGCGACGAATGGTATCGACACCGCTTGATCAACACAGCGCAAATCGTGTTCAACGACCCCGACCGCACACTGGTGTCGCTCACCCCGCAGGCCGAACGTCGCCAGTATGCGAAGGCGTTGAATCACATTCTGGCCAATCAAGCGACGATCACGTTGCTCGACACTGCCGCGCCGCCGCCCGCGCCGGCGCCCAGCGCCACCGCAGTACCCCCGGGGATCGACCCCACCGGGCCGGCTCCCCTGCCGGATCTCGGTTCGCTGTTTCCGACCAACAACAATGCCAACAGTGACGACGGCCCGGAAAGCTCCAGCGTCGCCATGTGGGGCTTGCAACTGATCGGCCACCTGCCATGACGATTCGCCAGATGTGGGATCGCACCGCCGCGCACCGGCGCTGGTGGATCGGCGCCGGGGCAGGCGCAGTGCTGGTCGTCGCGGTTTTTCTCTACGGCCTGGTGAACATGGTGGGTGCAGCCATTCGGGTGGTGTCTCCTCCCCCGCCGCCGCCAGATGTTCTGGCGACCGTCGCCGCCCACGACAACGATGCCGGACTAGTGGCGCTCTTTGCGAAATACTGTGTGAAACAACTGATTACGACGACACCGGACACTGTTGATGCACTCAAGCAGTGTTTCACCTTGCCGACTCTCAATGATCCGGCGAGCCAGGTGTCCCCGTTCCCGACGACTGCGGCGACCGTCACCGATCTTGACGTGTACACCCCGCAGCAGACCTACCACGATGCCGAGCTGAGCATGTGGTCTGTGCTGGTGGCGGCCAGTGTCAAGCAATTCTCCGCCCCGGCCGCGGTACGCCAATACTTTTGGCTCTCGGTGTCGCTGCCGGCCAAGGGCGGCCCCCGCGCAATGTTGCTGCCCGACGTGAGGGCTGCATCGCTTCCTGCGGGTGTGGATGTCGAGTTGGCCTACAACCACAAGGTCACCACCAGTTCGCCGCTCTACGGCGTTGTGAGCGGCTTTCTCAACGCGTATCTGACCGGGCCAGCCGCCGAGGTGGCCAAGTATGTGACTGCCGAATCTCGTTTGGGGTCGTTGGGTCCGCTGTACAGCGGCGTGACCATTGTGTCGATGACCGCCGACCGTCCCACTGATGGCCCGCCCACTGCCGACGAGCAGGCCGACGTGCTGGTGACCATCATCGCCACGACGACCGATGGCGGCCGCACACCGATGCAATACCCCTTGCATGTCGCGGACGCGGCGGGCCGTTGGGCCGTCGCGAGCCTGGCTGACACCCCTGCCACCACTGGGCGGATTTTGCCGCCCGGCCGATGAACAAGTTGCCCACCGAGGGCGGAAAGAAGCTACTGCGATGAATGGTGTCGGCTGGCTCGACGTACTGATCAACTTCTTTTACGAGTGGAAGATCGCGGCGGCGATTCTGTCGGTGGTCGTGCTGTGCACCGCTGGGATTTTCGCGCTGGGTCGCATGCGGATGCTCGGCATCGGACTCATCATTGGCGGCATTGTGCTCGGCGGAGTGTTTATGAATATCGAACGATTCGTGACGATCAGCCAGAACACCACCAACAACTACCAGCAGCCCGCGCCCAACCGCGACAATCCGTTCAACCGCGGATAGCGCCTAGTGACTTCACCGACTGACGATTCCGGGTGGATCGCTAAGACATTCACCCGCGCCCGCGTCATGAGCACGCGGTTGGCCCGTATCCCGTTCGGGGACAAATCGATCGATTTGCCGATGGTGTTCACCCGAACCCAACTGGCGGTCGCCGGTGTCGGTGCTGTCATCGGTGTGCTGGCCTACGGGGTGGGGTCGGTGTTAGGTATCGCGTCCTGGACCACCTGGCCGGTGGTGATCGTGACGCTGGTCGCCGTGATTGGCGTGGGCTTCTCCTCGGTGCCCGCTCGCGGGGGCCTGTTTTTCATCGAGGGATACCTTCGTGCCTTGTGGCTCAAGCTGCCGCTGACACGGTCAACACTGTCGAGCCGCCCGCCCGATGAGCGCCGAAGCATGGGTACCACCGTCTCGGAGACGACGGTGCTGCGGTTTCATCCGGCGCCCAGCTCCGGGGCAGCCCGCCACTCAGGAGGACAACAACGGTAATGGCGGGATCGAAGAATGTGGCTCCGCCGCAAGATGTTTACGGGAATTTGCATTTCAGCCCGTTCGGGGTCTTCGCCTACTGGATTGTGACCCCGCCCGATAAGCCGTTGGCCAATGAGCGCGGACTAGCTGCGGCGGCAATGGCTCACCGCACGTTTACTGAACTACTTCCTCTGCGTCCGGCGTTGGAGGGCACTTCCGTGCGGACCGATCCCCGGTTCATCTTCAATCAACAGGCTAAAGGTGTTGATTTCAGAGCCCATCCGTTTTACGAGCCCGTGTGTGTGGGTCGACAGATGCAGGCTCAGGCCACTCAACCGCGCTATCCGGTGTATTGGATGTATGTGCGGTTGGAGCCGCCGGCTGCGCACCTCAATCCTATTGCCGCGCTGACACGGCGGCTCACCCGCGCCGGGTTTATGGCGCCTCGCCCGTCTGCGGCCACGATCGAGGAATATTGGTCGTTGATGGTTGAGGTGGAGAAGTTGATCCCCCCTCAATTCGCAGCCATCCGGCCGAGTGCACCGCAGCTGCACTGGTTTCACCGCCGCCAGCACACCTTGGGTGTGGTCGATGATCCGTTGCCGTTGCCTGATGACTCGGATGCGGCGGTGGCCGGCTACAAGTGGGCGCCCCGCATTGAGTTCACCGAGGGACAAGCACAATTCGCCGAGGCATTGCGTCCCATCCTCAAAGTGGTCAGCTACGACGATGGCGAACGCACGACTTATCAGATCCGTGCCGCCGTCACCTCTATGCCGGCGGGCGGGATCTATTTCCCTGGGTCGAATTTCACGTCGGTCATCTCAGATCTGTACAACGACCGTGACGGCAGCCGGATCGCCGTCGACTGGTCGCAGCGGGCGCACTTGTTACCGCTAGCCAAAGCCAATCGGCGCAATCAGGCCGCTTTCCGCAAGCTCAACGAGCAATACGCCCAGCAGTCGGGCCGGGTATCGACGGCGGAGTTGTCTGAAAGTGACCAAGCGCTGGCTGATTTCGAGCGTGATCTGACGGTTCACCCACGCGAGGCCGAAGTTGTTTACACCACGACGTTCACTGTTGGCGCTGGCAGCGCGGAGGAAGCCCACCAAGCCTATGAGGCGCTTCGGGCCGCTTTAGAGCAGGTACGGGTGGAGGTCGCTGCACCGGCGGGTCAACAGGTGCGGATGTATCGGTCAACCCGGCCCAGTATGGAGGATCTGTCGATTCAGGCCAGCTTCGCCCAATACACCAGCCGCACCGGCTGGTCGCGGTTTATTCCGATGACCACTACCCGATTCGGCGATTCCGAGGGTCGCGCGATCGGGCTGAACAAGATGTCGGGCGACCTTGATTTCGTCTTCCTCAACACCCGTGGGGAAGCCCGCCGGGTGATGTCGGGCGGAATGATCATCGGCGGTGATCCCCGAACGGGCAAAACGCATTTCGCGATGCTCAACGCCGGTGAGGAAGCCATTTCCGGTGGCTGCGTGTTTTTCTTCGACGCCACCCACGGCCGTCAGTGGCGCAAGTTCGCCTCGGTCGTGCCGCGCTCGGCTGCCCTCAACCTTGCCGAGGGCCTCAGCACCGTCGACCCGCTGCTGCTCATCGGAGGGAGCAAGGGCCAAGAGTTACTCATCGGTGAAATCACCCGAATTGCCGATCTGCCGGCGAGAAGCGAAGTGGCCACCGAATTGCGGTTGCTGGTGACCAGCCGCGACTGGTCGTCGGCCGCGGAGCTGGTGGAGTTCATGAACACCGCACAGTGCCCACCGGTGTTGGCGGTGCTGGGCCGTCAGCTTCGGGCGTGGGCGTCGAGCCCGATCGGGCAAGCCTTGTTCGGCCGCCCGATCGGTGATCGTATGGAACCACTGCCGGAACTGAATTTCGATGAACTCGCCCTAGTGGTTGTCGAAACCCAAGATCTTGACCTGCCCACCGAAGATGAGGTGCGTGCCGCCGCCACGGGCGGTGCATCGCTGACTCCTGAGCAGATGATCAGCCAGTCGGTGATGGCTCTGTTCGCTCACTATCTGCGGAAGTTGTTCTACGGCCGTCGTAGTCGCGACATCCTCGGTTTCGATGAGGGGTGGCGGACGGTCGCCCAGAAAGTGTTGCGCGACTTGGTGTTCGAGATCTTCCGCACGGGTCCGGCGGCGAATGTCGATGTGTGGCTGATCAGCCAGAAGCCGTGGGAAGACTTCGCCCGTCTTGACGACGAGCTGGTACCGGTACGGGTGCTGTTCACGGTCAAAGATCCCCGCCAGGCGGTGGCGGCCGCCGAATGGATCGGGGTGGATACCCAGCGCTATCCACAGATGGTGGAAGCCCTCTCGACCGGGTTGTCTCCGCGTGATCGGGTTCGTGATGCGTTCGGACGCTCCGCACACACTGAGGTCATTCCCCGCGACCGGATGGGCGAATGCCTGATGCGGTTAGGCGATGGCGAGCTGGGGTGGGTGAAGACATTCGAAATGGTGTTCCCCGAATGGGAGGACGCCGCCGATACCCGCCCGGATCTCACGTGACCGCGGCCGGCTATTGCTGGCTGTGGTGGTGCGGCCGGCCGCGGTGGCAACGCTGGATGATGCACGGTGTGTGGGCCACGCAGGTGGCCAGCCTCGTGATGGTGATGCTCGCGCCTCGGGTGTGGGCGGCCGGCCTAGATTCGGTGTTCGGCTTCACGGGGGTTCGTGATTCCTACGGAGTGCCGCTGACGTCCATGATGTTCGTCAATGCCGATGACGCACTGTTTGATTGGAACGGGGTGCTCCCCCGTGTGCACGCGGGGGCGAGTATCAGTAACGGGTTCCTCAACGCGATCGGCGCTGCGGAAACCGGGTTGATCGTGACGACCGTGGCCGTGCTGTTGTGGGTGGTTCGCGCCCTGCAATCAACGGTGTGGAACGACTTATTCGGATCGATTTTCTCCACGCTGGGTTACTCGATCGACCAGGTGCTGAATTCGGCCCCGTTCGTGGGGATCGGCCTTCTCTTCGGCTCCTTGGCTGGGGTGCTGCTGATCGGCGTGGGCCGGGCGACGGCCGGACGGGCGGTGCTGGGAACGACGTGGTTGTTGGGCAGTTTCGGCATCGTGTTCGGCCGCGACCTGTTGAGCAAGCTGGCATCTCCGAACGGGTGGATCAACCAGGTGCATTCGGTGGCCACCGGTGTCGCGGGGGCGTTGATGCGCCGCGGTGCCGATATGCGCGCCGGCAGCCCCGGCGGGCGTTTCAGCGAAATGGAGACCGGTTTCGCTGACGCGACCCGCCAGGTATTGCAGCAATGGATGTTGGGCCGAGTGGTTGACCCCGGAACGCGGTGGAGCGCTAACGCGGCCGACGCGGCCTGCTCAGCGGCGTGGACTAAAGGGCAGATGACCGGCGATCGGGCCGAGCTTGTGGAGACCATCGCCAACTCCTGCCCGCAGGATGTCCTCACTCACATTCAGTCGGTCAATGTCATGGATGCGGTAGCGATCTGGGTGGTGTTGGTGGCCTGTCTGGGCGTGGCCGCGTGGTTTTCCTGGTGCGCCCTGAACTGCCTGTTTCGGGTGCTGTTCTGGGGTGGCTTTGCTCAGGTCTTCATCGTCTACGGGCTGATACCGGGTTTCCCACGCCGGTTCCTGAAATTGGCGTCTGGAGACTTCGTCAAACAGCTGCTGTCCTACGGCGTCTATTTCGTCCTCACCGGTGTGTACGTGGTGATTCTCACGACGGTGTGGGGACTGAGTGTGCCGCGCATGAGCGGGTCGGTGATGGGCCAGTTGGTCGTGACCGGGGTGGTCATGGTGCTGCTGGTGTTGATGGTGCGTCATGTGGGCAGACTCCACGGGCAGGCGACGGGTCTGCCGGCCGCCGGTGATCTCACCGCCCGTCATTTGGCGGCTCCTTTGAGCATGGGTGCGGCGGCGGGTATCTCGGCGACGACCGCGGCTCGGGCCGGGTCCGGCGGTGGACCTTCCAGCAACTCGGGCAGCGCAGCGCGGATCAATGCTGGTCTCCAAGCCGCTCAAATAGGACTCTCCCGGCTGCACCCGGCGATGGCAGCCGCCGGATCGATCGGCGGCGCACTGGGCTCTCTAGGCGCCGGTGCGGTCAAGGAACACCGCACCGCCAGCCGGGAGGCGGCACAAGAGCGGCGTGACGCCGCCGTTGGCTCGGCCAGCTCAACGCCTAGCTCACCCTCCAGCACGTCCGGCGGTGGAAGTTTTGGCGGCGGGGCCGGCGGCCCAGGGATGGGCGGATCGTCGTCGCCCGCGGCAGCAGGTAGCCGCGGCGGCGGGAGGAACACCGGCCGCGCCGGCACCACCACAGCCACCGCCGCTGAGCGGGCTCAGCGGGTCCGTCAGGACGCCGCAGCCATCGCCCGCGCCGGGGCACTTCAACGGCCCGGCAGCCAACCCGTACAAACCGGCACCAGCGGGATCGTTCGCTGACTCTCGGCGGCGTACGCAGGGTAACGTGAGTAGTGTCTTGGTGAAGAGCCAAGAAAGTGGAGCCGGGAGCCTGCACGTATTGCATGGTCGCCCGGCTTTCGCGCTTCGCGGGTGCACCAGTGGCATAGTCCGCTGACCTGCCACCCGTCACGCGCTATCGCTGCGGTGGCCGCCCGCGTAAAATTGCGCGGAGCCTGATGCGCTGAGCCTCAGGAAGTGAACCCAGGACCCGGCCGGACGACCGCGGCGCCTGGGTTCGCGGCATTTCTGGGTGATTTAGGCGCTGTCGGGCCGCACGACGTAGCTGCGGTAGCGATCAATCACTGGCTGCAAGATGGCTTGGTGCTGCTCACGAATGAATTGGGCCAGATCAGTGTTAATCCAACCGGCAATCGTGACGATGTTGTTCCGGTGATAGCGATGGTTGAAGTTGAAAATAGGTTCGTGGTGGGCGACCCGATTACGGAGCAGCTCGAATTCGCGCAGGCCGCCACGTGCAGCGCCCGGTGAATTCTTGCCATCTGGCCCGTACAGCGGAAACGCTTGGTGCAGAAATGGCCGCCACAGCTTGCGGTGATAGTCATAAGTCTGGTTCTGACGCGGAATGCCTTCGCCAACTAGCGAAACCCAGAATCCCAGACTCAACCCGCTCACGACATCGCCCCCGGTGGGCTCCCGTAGCGGATGTCCTGGTGCGGTGTTCTGTCGGTCGAAGACGTCGAGAACCTTCTTGATTTTGTCGCGCTCTTTGTCAGTCAAGTGGATACGAGGCCGATCGGCCAAAACCTCGCGATACCAACCTTCGTCGCTGCTGACGCCCAAGTGAACACACAGCTGAGCGTCAATGGCGTTGCGAACCGCGATCTCGACCAGCGAGATCGATGGCCAATAGGCTGCGGAAAGCTCGCAGTTCCACATGTACAAGCGAGCTGCTTTGGCGTCATCGCCGGCGGCACGGTACTTGGCGTATCGGGCTGGTGAAAGCAGCTGCTCAAGAGGCAATTCGTGTGGTTCCACCGGATCATGCCCCAGAAAAATGTTTACCCGGAGGGGCCAGACACACCATTTCTGGTGCCGGGAAGGCCTCCGGGCTTACCCCTATGACTATACACGGATTAGCCACGGAAGTTGCCGTGTCTGCGGCCATTACTTGACTCTCCAGCGTAGTAGGGGTCCACGAATCGTGCCTTTGAACAGGGTTTGGACCTCATGCACTGACACTCTTAGGTACCAACGACAGCCGGCGTTTCACATTGCGACCGAAAGGCGCGACCAAGGTGTAGTGGTGCTCTTGGGTCAGTGGCACCGTTTCGAGAGCCGTTTCTTTGAGAACGGTGTTTCGGGTGATCAGGCCAACGTCGCGAAGTTCTTTGAGGCCGCGCTGTGCAGTCTCGGTGCTCACGCCGTACCAGTCCGGCGCCCGTTCGGTGGGCAGGATGAAACCCGGTTTCAGCGATGAAGCGATCAACAGCATGGCTTTGCCCGGCAGTGTCAGGTTCAGGTACCACGCGTTGTCATCGTTCCAATAAGCGAACGGGAGCTGAAAGTAGCGGTTATCGACATCACGACCAGATGGCGCGGTGTATTCCTCGCGACTTCCGTCTTCCCGCAGTGAGGTGTAGACGGCCTTGCGGCCCTTTTTGCCACGGGCTATCAGCCCATATTTTTCATCGAGACGCCGCCACGTGCGTGAGACCACGGTTGCACCGTGATCTCGGTCGGACTCGATACCCAACATTCGAGCCCAAACGGCCGATGTCAGCGGTCGAGTTGCCCACGGTTCGGCCGAGGCCAACGTCCGGTGCAGCAGGAACAGATCAAGAGCACGAGCATCGCGATCCCGGACGATTTTGCACAGCGGCCCAGGCACGGGGTGACGTTGATCGCCAAGCTGAACAAAGCCGTTCCTGATGTTGACCGCCTCAGAGGTGCGCCCGGAGGCTTTCAGCAGGCCCTCAATTGCATTCTGCTGGTAAGGAATGGGTGCGGGTGACATGGAGTCCATCGTGCCAGACCGCCGCGTTCTTTGTGTCCTCTGACCAACATGACTATTGATGTTTGAGACGGAACTATTGAAACCCTTCCAAGCCCATTCGTATCACTAGTCGCATTACTCCTCGCATCACCACAGCCATTTGCCGCGGCCCATGCCTGTCACCAGCCGATGATCGTTTACGGGTGTAGTCGCGGCCAAGACCAATCACCTACTTTCCGGGGGTTGCGAGCCCGTGGGGCTGGTTCTGATGGTGGTGTTCACGCGGCGACGAGTTTGGCGCCGAGGATTTCGGCGAGTAGCTCGATGGCGTCGTGTTCTGCCGTGAGGTCGTCGCCGGTTGGTGGGCCGGTGGCCATGACTGATTCGAGCCAGGCTCGGGTGTCGGCGTCGTCGGCGGCCGCGGGTATCTCGGGTCGATCGGCGGCGAGCACTGTTGGTGGGGGTTGGTGGTCTCGGCCGGCGAGCCATTGGCGCCAGTCGAGTCGCTCGGCCCGGTAGTGGGCGTCGAGTTCAGCGCGGACGGTGGCCAGTCCGGCGTGTTCGGCGATGTCGTCTAGTGATCGGTGGCCAGCCGTGACATGGCCGCGGGTGGTGCGGGTGATCAGTCCGGCGATTTGTAGGTCGGTGATCATGGCGTCGCCGGTGCTACGGGGCACTGCTGCGGCGGCGTAGATGTCGGCCACGCTGCTCAGGCCGTGGTAGGCGACCAGCTCGTACACGCGGCGCAGGTGATGTCCTAGGACGTGCCAGCTGTCGTGGATTCGTTCGACTCGCACCCGGTTGGCTCGCTGGGGGTCGATCGGTGTGCGGGCTTGGCTGGTCAGGGCATAGCGGTCGGCGTCGGGGCCAACGCCTCGACGGACCAGCAGGACCGGTGAACCTGGTCGCTCACGCATGTCACGCAGGGCTGCCCAGATGGCGTCGGCGCTAAGCAATCCAGCACCCAGGGACAGCGATCGGCCACCGACTGCCACGACCCACGTTCCGTTGACCTTCTCGCCACCACTGAGGGCAAACCAGGCCATCGTCTGGAGCACCGAGTGCACCGTCCACCGGTAGCGCTTGCCGGCGTACTCGCGGTCAGCCCACGCCAGTGCGTTCGCTAGCCAGGCTCGGAGCTCTCCCGGCCCGCGGGCCCCCCTCCCCCCCGGTGTGTTCTTTAGCTTGTGCTGCCGGTACCGGTGATTGATGACGTTGACGATGAGCCACTGTCGTGCTTTGTCGACATCGCGGATTAGGGCTTGGTCGCGGCGGTGGTTGTAGCGGTCGTAGGCGGCGGCCAATCCTGGCCAGGGGCCGCCAGGTCGGGTGTTGTCGGTGATGTCGGCGGCGCTGTAGCCGCGTGCGACGGCGGCCACGACGACGGACTGGCGGGCTTCGGAGTGCGATTGCCACGGGTGGCGGTCGGCGGGGGTGAGCGTGCCGGTCGTGGCGTAAGCGGTGAGGGCGGCGGGCATCGGATCGGTGCGGATGTGATCGGGGTGCAGGCGGATGCTCTCGCCGTCTCCGACCGTGTAGTGCATTTCCCCGGGGGCCGGCCGACTGGCCGGGGCGGGCGCACGCTGATCGATGGGGCCGAGTGCCCCGAACAGCACGGCTAGCCGCGGCAGTAGGTCTGGTGCCGATCGGGTCGTGAACGCCTCGACCGCGGCGTCTACCGATCCGAGAAGTTGGCGGTATCCGCCTTCTTTGCAGGGTGATCCGGGCACGGTGATGCAGCCCGTCTCGGCGTTGGTGGCCGGGGTGATGTCCAGGGTCGGCAGGCTTCGCGCCATGATCCGGAGAAGATCGCTGACTTCGCTCACTGAGGCGGTGGTGCCGATTGCCAACGGGCACAATAGATGTCGTCCGCCGTTGGTGGATCGGTCAGCGACGACTACGGCGCCGCACTCGGTGAGCCAGCGGCTCGCGGCCGCGGCGTCGGCCGCCACCGCGTCGGCGTTGCCGCGTTTGGTGTCGAAGTCGAACGCGAGAAAGTTTGTGCGGCCCGCGGCGTAGATGTAGACCGCGGCCGGGCGTACCGGTAGCCGTTCGGAGAGCTTGCCGGTGTCGCTGTATTTGCCGGTCTCAGCCGACCAGAGCCGAACACGGGAACGGCCGGGAGCCGCGATACGGCCTGCCAGGGCCTTCCACACCGCGGCCGGCTGCTGGGCGAGCCGGGTCATCGCCGGCCTCGACCGACTGTGCAGAACCCGACAGCACCTGCCGGCTGCGCGTGGGTCAGACCGTCGTTACCGCAGGTAGACGGAATCGTTACCGACGCGCCGACTCTCAATTGGCGCGTAAATATTGCCCAGAGATTCTTGTAACAGTTACCCTGAGAATGCTCGTTCAGAATCTTCCTTTCTGCTCTGGCTGGATCAGATGAGGTGGGCGAGTGCCGCGGGGGCCTTCGGGCCGCTGGGGGCATAGAACGGCGGTGGTACGTCGTCCTATGTGTGGTGTGTGAATCGCTTAACCGGCGTTGTTTTCGAGGCGTCGCCGGTCAGCGGAACTTTTTGGACTGGGCGTGGTAACCCGGTCCCAGTGGCCCTCCTGTTTTCAGGGGGGCCACACACGTTTAGCCGGTCAAAAGCAGCTCCTCCTCCGCGATGGGTAGCGGTGGCAGGGGTTCATCGGCGACGTGGGCCATGCACACATCGAGCAGATAGTCAGCCTTGGAGATGCCGCACGCTACGCCCGCGGCATGGACAAGCTCATACACCTCAAGGTCGACGCGCGGATTCATGTTGGCCGCCGGCACGACATCCGGTAAGACCTGCTCGGGATAGTCGATCGCCGATTGCGTCAACGATCGGGCTAAATCTGGTCGTCCGACCGCGAACGCGAGAAGGTCAGCCAGGTACTGCGAAGCACCGGTACCGGATGCTGCGGCACGGTTGGCGATGACCTGCAACATGCTGGCAGGTGCATCGGCGGGCATCTTGATCTGTTTGCGCGGACCTTTGTAGTGCTGGGCCATACGTGCAGTATTCGCCCGGTAACAGTTACCACGGTGGAGCGACACGCCGTCTCCGGTAGGTTTTTGTTGGAGCAAGCGATTTTATTGCGATGCTCTAGCCATATGCTGAATGACACCGCCCTGGTGGTGGACAAGCATTCGGGCTGATGAGTCACAGGGTGGTGCGGGGGTTCCAGCTGGATCATTTTCGCGAGCTGCGCAAAGCAGCTGGCATGACCATGACTGACCTTGCTCGGCTCTCGCAGGTCTCGCCGTCCACGATTTCGAGCTGGGAACGCAAAGGCAAAGCGCCCGACATTACGCGGTTGGTGCAGGTGGCCAGGGTTCTTGGTGTGGATTTCACCGAGCTTGTGCATGTTGATCCGTCCGAGCGGATGGTGTCGGATTGGCGAGTTCGTAAGGGGTACAGCCAGATTGACTTAGCGCGAGAGGCTGGGCTGAGTACGGCGGTCGTCGCGTATTTCGAGCGGGCGCAGGTCAAGTGGAATCCTGGGCATGCCGAGAAGATCGCCGCCGCACTCGATATGTCTGTTACGGAGCTGGAGGCCGCGTGGCAGCGGGCGCGGGTACGCCCCGCAGGCTCCCCCGCTTAGCACTTCACAGTGAGCAGCTCGGCCCATTTGGTGGTGTAGCGCGGGGAACACATCTCGCGGCGCATCACCCAAGACTGCGGAGTGCGTAAGCCGGCGTGGCCGAGGCCGATCGCCGCGGCACCGTAGCGGTCCTGAACCGCGTCAAGCACGGCGCTGACCGCGGTTTGCGGCACGTGATGGAGGCCGGGGGTGCTGCCGGCCGGCGAAAGGCCAGTGAGGGCCAGGGTCGCTCGGGCGTATCGAACACCGCGACGCAGGTGTGGCAGCAGGGTTCGGGTCGCGGTGATGAGCCGTTCGGTGCTGTTGGTGGGTTCGAGAAATCCGCGAGTGACATGCGGGTGGTGAGCTGGTGCTGTGGAATACCACCCTGTTGAGGCTGACACGGTGATTGTGGTGGCCTCCATGCCTTTACGCCGCAGCCTGCGGGCCAGGGTGGCCGCGTAGCCGGCCAGTGCGTGGGCCATCTTGTCGGGGTTGTCGATCGCGGTCCCGAAGAGGCGGGAGTAGATGAGTTGGTGGTGGGAGGCGGGTTCCTCGTAGAACGCGATGCAGGGTGTTCCGCGGAGCTCTCGCACGGTGCGTTCTGCCACTACTGAGAACATGCGGCGAATCCATTGCGGTTCCGCGTTTTTCAAGTCCGCTGCGGTGTGGATACCGAGTTGGTTGAGTTTGGGCAGCGATCGAGATCCGACTCCCCAAACTTCGCCAACCGGCAGCATTCGCAATGCCTGGTCGGTCTCGATGGCGGTGCATCGGCTTAGGTCGGCTATTCCGGTCGTGGAGTTCTTCGCTTGGTAGGAGGCTACTTTCGCCAATGTCTTGGTGCCACCTGTGCCGATTGTGGTCGGAAGGCCAAGTGAGCGGGCCATGACTTGTTGGATTTCTGTTGCCTGGGCGGCTGCCGTCTCGGCGGGTAGCAGCACCCAGGATTCGTCAATTGAGTATGGCTGTACGTGCTCGGCGTGTTCGCGGAGTAGTGCTGTCATCCTGGCTGAAAAGTCGCCGTAGAGTTCATAATTCGATGATTTGGCGATGACGTGCCGCAGTGCTGGCGTGCGGCGGATTTCAAACCAGGGTTGCCCCATTGTGATCCCCAACGCTTTGGCTTCGGCGGACCTGGCGACTGCGACTCCGTCATTGTTGGAAAGACAAATGACAGCGTGTGATCGCAGAGACGGATCGAAAACCCGTTCCACCGAGACGTACATTGAGCGCACGTCGACCAGGCCGATGACGTATCCGCGGGGCACGGTCAGTGTCGAATACATGGCGATGATCAGCTACGGAGCGTGATGGAGGACGTAGGTCACCACACCCCACACCTCAACGTCACGCCCGGCCAACGGAATGTCGGGGTAGCTCGGGTTGGCCGCCGCCAGGCGGGGCTTGCCTTTGGTGTGCAGGGTCTTGCAGGTGAAATCACCGTCGACAACGGCGATGACGATTTGCCCGTCACGCGGTGACAGTGATCGGTCGACAATGAGTTCGTCGCCGTCGTGAATCCCCGCGTCGCGCATCGACCAGCCGCTGGCTCTGACGATGAAACTCGCGGAAGGATGCGGGATGAGGTGCTCGGAGAGGTCGATATGACCATCCAGGTAGTCATCGGCTGGGGATGGCCATCCGGCGGCCACGGTTGAGGTGGCCGCCGGGATCGGCAGAGGTGAGCATTTGAGCCCGAACACCTTGAACATGCCCGCTAGATTAGAACATGCGTTCGACAAATAAATAGCGTGAGATTTGGCCGAACGCGCCGCAAGCTCTCTCGTTTGCCTTCCTCTTCGACACAAAGGGCGGCGCAGTGGCGGCTCAAAGTCCAGGCAGGCCAGGTGAGTAGCACATGTGCTACCATAGGAATATGGAGGTTGTCGGGTTGCGTGAGTTGCGGCAGAACGCGTCTGATCTCGTGCGCAGGGTCGAAGGTGGCGAGGAGTTCACGATTAGTGTCGCCGGCCGACCTGGCGCACGGCTGGTGCCCGCCGCCCCTCACGCGTGGCGGAAATGGGCTGATGTCGGTGAGCTATTTGCCGGCCCCGCCGACGAGTCCTGGGAACAGGACCGCGACCTGCTCGCCGACGAGATCACCGACCCGTGGGGCGTTGTGCTGTGAAGTCGATCCTGGATACCAGCGTCGTCATTGCAACCGATGTCGCGCCGATCGAGGGCGAATTAGCCATCAGTTCAATCACTTTGGCTGAACTTCATTTCGGGGTTCTTGTTGCCAAGACGCAAAGCGCCCGCGCGGAGCGGCTACGCCGACTGCTCGTTTTACAGAGAACATTCGATGCGCTGCCCGTCAATGACGCGGTGGCGGCCAGTTATGGCCAGCTCGCAGCCGCGGTGGTGGAAGCTGGACGCAAGCCGCGGGCACGCTCGATGGATCTCTTGATCGCCGCAACCGCGCATGCCCACTCTGCGCGTTTGTACACCCGCAATGCTGCCGACTTGACTGGTCTTGAAGATTTCATCGAAGTCATCCCCGTCTGAACTGGCTCCGCTTCCACTCGATAACCACACCTGCCCCTCTGTCCCCGATATTGGCGACGGGGTCCTGGTGGGGCCGGCCGGGTCAAGGTTCGGCAGCGGTGCCGACCGCGCAGCGACCGTAGGGCCTTGATGCGGCCTGGCGCACCGCAGGAAGACTGACCGCGCCACGGGGAAGAGAATCCCCGCCCTAATGCGGAAATTCGTTGTGGTCCTGCGTGTTGCACGGCACGTATCGCCGTTGGAATATTCGTGCTGGGACAGGCCAGGATTCTCCGGTCGGATTGCGTACAAGCCAGTCGCCGGCCTCGGCCGTCGCGGAGCCTTCCAGGGTTTCGATGGTTGCGGACCGAGCTAGTTGTACGGCGGTAACCACGGATCTCTTGCGGAATATCCCGGCACCTAGGTCTTCATAAACTTGTGCGAACACAGCGGGAGCTACCGACCATTGGTCGTCGCCGTCGGTGAGCCACCAGTGGCCAGCGCTGGCGTGCAACGTGTCGCCAGCGGCTGTCGCCCATGATCGGTCGACGGTCAGTTGCGTAGCCCGGACCGTGGCCACGACGCGGAATTGCTGACCTTCTGCCAGGAGCAGGCGGTCGCATTCTTCGGCGGTAAGAACAGGCGGCATCGAGTGCCGATGCTATCGACCGTGCCGGGCTGACCAAGAAAAAATCTGACGCCAGCTATCTCGATTCACTGCTTGTTGCCGGGAATCTTCGAGGGGGCGATACTCCCGCGTAGCAATAAAATCGCGCGAGTGACTAGGGGTTGAGTGTGGGGATCTACCAATTGCCGCATCCATTGTTCATAAAAATGTTGGATGGCGATTTCGGCACGAACCTTTGCTGCGGGATGTCATGATGCGGGCCATCAATCGGGGATCAAGAAATGAGTCCGCAATGATCGATGCGCCGGAATCGATAACAGGCCACGGGTGTTCGACAGCGCCGACTGCACGCGGCCAGAGATCGGCTCGAACCAAATCGAAGACTCCCACTGTTAGCTCAGCTCGATATGTAGGGCATGTGGGCGGCTTAGCGATTGCGCTAGGGGTCGGCGCGGCCCTGGCATCGACACCGGTGGCGGCGTGGGCCGAGGAACCCGCCGTAGCGGCGGCGGCCAGCAAATCGGACAGCTCGTCGGCGACCGGGGATCAGTCCTCGGCGTGCGTGTCGCTGGCGTGCTTGATAGAGCGCGGCTCGGTTAACGCAGGTCCGCAGACGCCTCGGCCGGCGGCCGCGGATCTGGCCACTATCGACTCACTTCTGGTGGGGGCCGCGGTCGGCTCCGATACCGGATTTCTCGATGGTTTCGTGGCGGCGTGCACCGACATCCCGATTCTCAACTGGTTCATCGGCAACGGCGCAGACGGAATACTGCCTGGCTCTAATGGTGGCGCTGCCGGAATCTTGATGGGCAATGGCGGCAATGGGGCCAACGCCGTGATCACGGGCACAGACGGCGGTAACGGGGGCGCTGCTGGCCTGTTCTACGGCAATGGCGGTAACGGCGGCAATGGCGCCTCTGGAGGAAACGGCGGTAACGGCGGTGATGCGGGCCTGTGGTCGTGGGGCGGTAACGGCGGCAACGGGGGTGACGGGGGCGCCGGCAACAACGCGGGTGTGATCGGTAAAGCCGCAGGCGGCGCTGGCGGCAATGGCGGCAGCGCTGGGTTCCTCACGCTATTCGGCAGTGGCGGCAATGGCGGGAATGGCGGCGCGGGTTTTCAGGGCGTCGACATGCTGCTCAATCCACTCATTGGCGGCATTCCTGGTGGCGGCGGTAGCGCTGGTTCCTCAGCGCTCAATGTGGCTGACGCGACCGCCGGAAACGGGGGCAACGGAGGCGCCGGAACTGACGGGCCGCTAGGGCCGGGCATTCTCGGTGTCGGAGGTCTGGGCGGGCCAGGAGGTAGCGCTGTCGCGATTGCCGGAACCGCGACCGGAGGTAACGGCGGGGACGGTGGTAGCGGTTCCACGGGCGGCGCGATCGGCGGCGCGGCAGGTATTGGTGGATCGGCCAATGCGACCGCCAATATCTTCGGGAACGCGACGGCGGGCAATGGAGGTGCCGGCGGGAACGGCGGCGCCGGGATGCCGGGCGGTGACGGCACCGCGGGAGGTGCCGGAGGAAATGGCGGTAACGGAACCCTGCTGGGCACCGGAGGTATCGGCGGCAACGGCGGCGATGGCGGTGCCGGCGGTTATTCGACCGCTCTTGGTGGTGATGGTGGTTTAGGCGCTGAGGGCGGCACGGCCACAAGCACTTTCGGCAGCGCCCACGGCGGCAACGGTGGCAACGGTGGCAATGGCGGCGACGGCGGTGCAGGCGGTAACGGAGGCGATGGCGGCGCAGCCGGTAAAGGTGGCCGTGGCGGTTTCCAGGGCACCGCCCAGGACGGGACGGCCGGTAACGGCGGAGCCGGTGGCACTGGTGGCCCTGGCGGTGGCGGTGGGCTTCCAGGGCTCGGTGGTCTTGGCATCGGCCTGAGCGGTTCGCACCCTGGCAACAACGGTCAAATGGGTCAGAACGGCGCCACCGGAGCCACCGGTCAAGACGGAACCACCGGCGGCAACCCTCATCCGGTAGGCAGTGGCTCAGTACCGAGTCCACGAGGTCACCGCCGATAACGCCGCCGCAGGAGGCTACGCGGTTCCTGCGGCGCAGACCCATTGGCGCGGCAGCCTGCCCCTTAATATCTAGGGCTGCCGCGCCAATGCCGATACCTGGAGTGCTTCTCGTCGCGGGTTTGCTGCTCGTTGCCGCCATCTATGGCCGGAGGTACATTGGCCGCACTTGCAAAGTAGCTGGGAGATCCGCATCGTGACCGCGCCACTCAACGTTCCGCCGAGCCCTCCATACGGGCAGTGGCCCGTACCTGCTGTGGCAGTACGGAGGCGTTGGCGGACAGGTGCCGTCGTCGGAATAGCGGCTGCGAGCCTTCTGGTTGGTGCTGGCGCGGGCGCAGGAATCTTCGCGGCGGTGCATACCCACGAAACAGCCGAATCACCGATGACGTTGCCTATGCCCACACCCTCAAACACAACGGATATCGGGCATAGCGCAGCGACACAGCAGAAAACTTGTGAAATCCTCCGCGCCGGTTACCCGGCCGTGTCAGCAGCAATCGATGACAGGGAGAAGTTCAATACCCGGTCATGGTCAGACCCAGAGCTACTGTCCTCGGTTAATCAATTGGTAGAGAAGATGAATCGGTTAGCCACCGATTTAGACACGTCGCTGTCAGAGGTAGCGGCACCCGATTTCCGGGCCGCCATCGAGAACTACGTTGCCGGTCTCCGCGCCGTCAGTCTGAGCGAACAAGACCACGCAACTAACACTCAACTGAACGGGACAGGGCTTTTCTACAACCAGGTCGTCGATGTGGTGCTGCCGATGTGTGGGATTCCTAGCTGATGGCTACCAGCATGACTGTGGTTCCTGCACCCGCCGCAATGGCATTCGAAACAGCCGCAGCGACGACACCGGCCACCTCGATCTCGGCCGCCGCGGGCGGAGATCCACTGACAATGCTGTTGTCAGGAATCTTGGCAGGTCTGTCCGCCCTCGATTCCACGAGCTCGGCCGTTGCAGCGCAGAACCAGACAGCCGCCGGCCAACTGGGTGCGACGCAAGTACAAAGCTATGTCGATAGAGACGAAGCGGGCGCTCAAACGTTACGCGATCCCGGTGTTATCAACTGCTGATTCCCTTGGGAGGCATGAGTGTTAGGAGTCGGTAGCACTCCACAGCCAATGCCTGCTGACGCTTTTTCCGAGTTCATGTTGACAGGCTTATGGCCTGATCCAGCGGCCATCGAGTCGATATCGGGAGTCGCAGATTCGTACAAGCCAGTTCATGCCGCGAGGATCGTGCGGCTTAATGAGCTGCAACAGGCAGAGTCGACCATCCGTCAAACAATGGTGTCCGACGATTTCGAGTCGATGTATGCACGCGTTGATCGAGTCGTACGAGACCAAGGCATCGTGGCTGACAACGCCGCCGCAATAGCCAAATGGGCCGAGATGTTCGCCGAAGAATGCTGTGCTGCACAGCTTTCCCTCGTCTCGGCAATCGAACCATTCCGCGAGTTAGCGCAAGAGCGCATCAACAACGACGATTATCAGGGAGCGAATATCGCCCTCTACGAGGGCAGAGCGAAAGCCGAATCCATCCTCGCCCAATATCTGGATATCGCCGGCGGATGGGCAACGAGAGCGAAGGAAGACGTTCAAAACGTAATCCCATGGACACCACCTGGTACGCCCGAAACCGCGGAAACACCATCAACGACTAAGACAGACGCGTCCATCAAGCCGACCGACTACAAGACCGGAGGCGGCGAAGCGCCGCCAAAGAGCGGCGGAAAGTTCGGGGCAGACGCTGACCAAAGCCCAGCTGATGATTCCGACGCCCAACAGAATTCGGATGACAGCGATAAGGCCGAGACTCGCGAGCAAAGTAAGCGAGCAGGCCACCGCAGCGGCGAGGCTGCGCAGCCGGACGACGGATCGAGCGCTTCCGAGCCCCCACAGCACGGTCGTCTCTCCGGGACCGCTGCTCAAACAGGTCAGATGGGCGGGGGCACACCCAACGCCCCATCCGCGGGTTCTGGTCTCGGGTCTCCCTCTGCGGGGCTGCCGTCGTCCGGCGGCTTGCCGTCTTCGGGTGGGATGCCGGGCGGTGGTTTGGGTGGTCTTAAGCCGCCGTCTGCGGATGGTTTGGGGTTGGGGTCGCAGTCTGGGTTGGCTTCGGCGGGTTCGGGGTTGGGTGCTCCGGCGAGCGGGGCGGGTTCGGCAGCTGGAGCGGTTCGTGGTGGCGGTTTGGGCTCTGGGGGTGGCGGCGCCCCTGCTGGTGGTGGTGCGGGCGATGGTGCTGCGCGGTTGGGTGGTGTTGGTTCGCCGCTTAGTGCGGTTCCGCCGGTGAGTTCGGTACCGCCTGTTGCGGCGCGACCGGAGGCTGCGGCGGCCGGTGGCGCTGGTGGGTTTGTGCCGCCGGCTGGTGCTGTGGCTCCGGTGCAGCACAGTCCGGCCGCGGGTTTGGGGGGCGGGTTGCCGGGTGGGGCGATGGTTGGCGCGGCTCCCCCGCCGCCGCCCACGGCTTCGCCGGTAGGTGCGGCGCCTGCGGCGTCGCCGGGGTTGTCGCAGGGGTCGTTGGGGCCGGCTGGCGGTGCGGGCGCGGCGGCGGCAGGTGGTGCCGGTGTCGGTGCCGCGGCGGCGGGTATTGGGGTGATGCCGTCGACGTTCTCTGATGAGGCTCCGGCGGAGATTGATCGCTATGGGCAGTTGGCGGTCGACGCGGTGCGCCAGTTGGCGCCGGCGATGGCGGTCATTCCGGGGATGCTGGTGGCGGCTGCGGTGCTGATGGAGCCGGGCGGTATTCCGCAGGTGGTTATCACCACGAATGATGGTGCGGGCTTTTTGCCGCCGGGGTGTTTCTTGCCTCCGACGATGATTCACGCTTTCGCGGACTTGGACTCTGCGGATTTCGATCGGAAGTGGTTTGGGTGGGCTGATCCTGCTCGTGTGTTGTTGGACTATGCCAACGAGCGGGCGCAGCAGCTCGAAAGCAATGTGCGCTTGTTGGGTCTAGCGTCGTCTGGGCGCGTGAGTGCTGAGGTGAAATCGGCTTTTAAACAGGCGATTCCGATGGTGACAGTTGAGGCTTCGGCCAGACCTGTCGGCCCCGATAGAGGGCGCAATGCTCATCGGTTCAAGGTGTTGGCACCGGATTTTTACGATGCGCTGATGCGGGCTTCGAAAGAGGTTCGGGACCGGGCGGTGGTGCGGGCGGCGACGGCAGCGATGTCGACGCCGGCGGCGGCTGCGCTTCGGGTTCCGGGTGCGCCATGGCACACGATGAGCCAGGTCGGGCGGTCCTTGACTGAGCAGGAGTGGATGGATTTTCAGGAACGCTACGAGGCCGAGGTACGGATGTGTGGGGCGTTGCGGCCTGGGTTTATGACCGAAGCGGGGGCAGGGTCTGGTTCGGGATATGCGCAGCGTTTTGCCCTGGTTCGGGCGATGGAAGTCCTGATGTGCTGGCGGACGGCACCTGACGTTTCGGCGGCCGATGTCGTCTATTCGGCACACCAGTCCGGTGCCGACGTCAACGGCATCCTGGCCTGAACCAATACGTGCGGATACGGATATGTGGCAGCATTCCGCGCCGCCGAGGCCGCAATAGTTGAGATAGCTTGCTGGCTGGCCGTTGGACTGGCTTGGAGTGATCATTTGAAAAATGCCCCGAAATGGGCGTTATCGCGCTTGTTATCACAAGTCTTATCAGGGTAACTATCACCAATATAATGGCTTGTGATCAGCGGATGTGCTCTCAACATCTGAAATAGCCGAGATGGAGAGCAGTCGCGTTACGGTGCATGCTGTAGCTGCTCTGCTAGTAGCGTTCTTGCGGGTGGTGTTGTTAGCCTTGCCGGGTGTCTGAGCATCGGGTAGGCGCGGGTTGGCGCCGTGATCGGCGGTCGAAGTCCGCGGGCGAGAGTGCGAGTGAGCCGCAGGCGGAACAGCCGAGGCGGATTTCGGACTCTACGACTCGTTTTCGCGGGGCGTTGGTGACCTGGTCGCAGGTGACGGCGTCGTTTTGGTTGCGGGCTCGGACGGGTTATGCGCTGACGTTGCGCAACGTCAGCATGCATTTCGATTTGTCGCGGTGGCTTCGGATGATGCCGATGGTCGCCGGGTTGATGGTGGTGCTGATCTGCGCTGGGGCGTTCGTCTTTTCGATGATCCGTCCGGCTGGGGTGGTGGGTGAATCGCGGGTGGTGATGGCTCGGGAGTCGGGTCAGATTTATGTGAACGCCAATGGGCGTTTGTATCCGGCACTCAATTTGGCGTCGGCCCGGTTGATTTCGGGATCGTATGAGACTCCTGAGGGGGTAACGCAGGCATCGATCATGGGGTATCCGATCGGCGCGAAAGTGGGGATCGCGGGTGCCCCGGATGACACTCCAGTGACCAATGGTGATGCCACGAGCGTGGCGGTCTGTCAGCGGGCAGATGCGGATTCGGTGTCGGGTCGGGTGTCGGTCACCGTTCTTGACGGAGGTATCAAGCCGGGGAACCGGGCGGGTGAGTTGTCTTCTGGTGAGGCATTGTTGGGGACGTTGAACGGCCGTACGTATTTGGTGTGGAACGGGATGAAGTCGTTGGTTGACCCCTCTGACCGCATTGTGTTGGGGGCCTTAGGGATTGATCCGGATACTGCGGCACATCCGGCCCCGTTGGGCGGGGAGGTTGGTAACGCGATCCCGTCGAATCTTCCGCTGGTTGAACCGGTGGTGCCGGGGGCGGGCGATCCGGTTCCGTGGAAGCTGGGGGTGCCGGCCGGCGGGGTGGTGCGCTCGGAGGTGCCGGGCCGGGGCACTCAGTTGTATGTGGTGTTAGCCGCAGGGGTGCAGAAGGTGTCGCCGACGGTGGCGGCAATGATCCGTTCGGAGAATGCTTTCGGGCAGCCTTCGGCGCCGCTGGTGTCTCCCGATGCGCTTGCGGATGTGCCGGAAGTGACCGTGGTCCAGGTTGGCCAGTATCCCCCGGACCCGGTACGGATCGTGCCGGTCAGCGAGCGGCCGGTGACGTGTTGGTGGTGGCAGCGTGGCCGTACGTCGGCGTCGGCGACGGCGCGGGTGTTGGCGGGTACGGAGTTGCCGATCGCTGCGTCGGCGGACGCAGCCGTGGTGCCGGTGGTGTCAACGCATACCGGTGTTGATGGTGCGGATGCGGTTTACATGGCTGCGGACGCGGCCAACTGGGTGGCGGCCACCGGTAATGCGGATGGTTCCTCCACGCGGGAGGCGCTGTGGTGGATTTCGCGATCGGGTACCCGATTTGGGGTGCCTGGTGGTGGGTCTCAGTCGCGGTCGTCGTTGGGGTTGACGATGGAGCCGCTGTTGATGCCGTGGTCGGTGCTGCGGTTGTTCCCGTCGGGTCTACCCGAGGGGGTCGCGTTGACCAGGTCTGATGCGATGACTCAGCACGACAATCTGCCTTCTGATCCCTCCCCCGGCCCGCTGGCGCCGGCTGGCTCTTAGGACGAATCACGATGACCACGAGCAAGATTCATGTGCGCCCAGACAAGCCGGCGAAGGCTCCGACCAGTCGCGCCGATGAGGTGGCGTTGGAAAAGCCGCCGATGACTCCGCTGGCCCCGCCGGCGTCGGCGCGGCAGCGGATTGGCCCGTTGTTCCTGGTGCTGGGGTTAGCCGGGGTGATGTACGTGGGTTTCAAGTCCGGTCGGATGTTCAGCGGTATGGGGATGTTGTTGCCGTTGATGATGATTGGCGGGGCAGCCACCATGTTCGGGCGATCCGGGTCGGGGTCGCGGGTGAACATGAAGAAGGAACGCGCCGATTACGCCCGCTATATCGATGTGATGCGTAATGAGGCGAACAGGGCGGCGGCCGATCAGTTCGCGGTAGCGCAGTTCCACTACCCGGAGCCTGCCGCGTTGGCAGCGCGGGTGGGCTCAGATCGGATGTGGGAGCGCCGCCAGGGTGCGGATATGTTCGGCCGGGTGCGGTTAGGGCTCGGTGTTGAGCGAGCCGACCGCCGCTACGCAGAGTTCGAGGTCGGAGCGTTGGAGGATCAGGAGCCGGCCTGCATTCAAATGGCGGACGACTTCTTGGCCGAACACACCTTCGTCCGCGACATTGCGAAATCACTGACGTTGGTGGATAAACCGGCATGGATGCTGACCGGAGACCAGGACCGGGCACGGGCAGCGCTGCGGGCGATGCTGGCGCATATCGCGCTGTTCCACGGCCCCGATGATGTGTCGATTGTGGTCATTGCTGACGAGGATCGCGCCCCGCAGTGGGATTGGCTGAAATGGTTGCCGCACCATCGGGGCGAACGTGGCCATGGCCGTTCGATGTTGGCGTTCCGCAGTGCCGGCGATTTCGCGGCTGAATTTGGTGAGGGGCTTCGAGAACGCGGCTATCACACCGGCCGCGGAGTGCGGGTTTCTGGCCTTCAAAACGCCTCTGGCGATGCCGGCCAGCCCGAGGGTGCGGAGCGCCACCTTGTGGTGCTGTGCGACGCCGAGTCGGTGGACTGGGCAAGCCTGCTGGTGGACGGTAAAGCGTTTAGCGGGGTGTCGATCCTGGACATGTCGGGCACGTGCCCAGTCACTGATCGCGCAACCACGTTGGTGTTCACACCCGATGGTCAGATGTTGAAAAGCGAACACGCGGAGTCCAGCCCCGAGTTCTTAGTGATCGCCGACGCAATGACAGTGGACGAAGCCGAGGTGTTCGCCCGCAAGATGGCGCCGTGGCAGCCGGGCAGCCAGGCAAGCCAGATCTTGGCCGCCGCGGGCGATACGGTGGCCTCGATTGATTTGGCCGAGCTGCTGGGCATCGCTGATTTCGCCTCATTCGATCCGGCGGAAACGTGGCGGTGGTCGGAGAATCACCGCAATTTCTTGCGGGTGCCGGTCGGGCGCTATATCGACACCGGCCGAACGTGGTATCTGGACCTCAAGGAAGACGACATCTCCCACGGGCCACACTTGGGTTTGGCCGGGTCCACAGGTGGCGGTAAATCCGAACTGTTGCGGACGTTGTGTTTGGCGTTGTGTCTGACGCACTCCCCCGATGATCTGATCATTACCGCGTGTGACTTCAAGGGCAACAAGACGTTTGCCGGTTTGGAACGTCTTCCCCATGTGACGGCGGTCCTGCATAACCTGGATAACGACCGAGATCGGATTGCCCGGATTTTGCAGGTTTTCCAGGGCGAGTTGATCATTCGGCAAAAGCTGCTTGATTCGGTCGGCGAGCTAGCGAAAGACATTGACGAGTACCGGCGGTTGCGGGTACGTCGGCCGGAGATGAATCTGCCGCCGATGCCGCACTGGTTCGTGCCGTTCGATGAGCTGATGCAGGCCAAACGTGAGTTCCCCGAACTGCTGTCAATCATGGCCATTATCGGCACGGTGGGCCGCTCGTTGGGGGTCCATGAGTTGCCGGTGTCGCAGACCTTCGATGCGGGCCTGACCAAAAACATCAACACCCACGTCAAGGGCCGGATCGGGCTCAAGATGAACGACGCAAACGACTACAAAGCGATTCTGGGGAAGTCGAATCCTGGTGCGCTGCCCAACCGTAAAGGGGTGGGCTATTTCGTAGAGAACAACGACGCCCCCGCCCAGCGGATTGAAGCCTGTTACGTCTCTGGCCCGTACGTCCCTCCGAAAGCACCGGTCACAGTGGAGGAAGTTCGCGCCCAGCGCGACTATTTCCGACCGCGTCTGCTCTCGGCGGTCGGAGACACCGCCGCGGCGGCGATCGAGGACACCTACAGCGCCGAGGAACTGTTGGACGAGGGCGATGACATAGTCAGCAATGCCGCCGCACTGCTGGCGGAATTGGAAGCCGAGGCCCAGCAGGCCACCGGTGATGACGACGCCGACATTCAAACGAACATGAAAGTCGCCATTGATCGGCTCGCGTCGATGACCAACCTGAAACCCCGCTCGTTGTGGCTGCCGGAGTTGACCAGCTATACCCCGGTCAGCACGTACGCGGAAGCCTTTGAAACCCAACGGGTCCGCGACCGGCGCGACCCGCTGGAATTGGTGGCGGCCTGTGGTGTGGTGGACATCCCCCGCGAGCAAGTACAGGAAACCCTTTTGGTGGATCTGTCCGCCAACTTGACCATCGCCGGGGACGAAGATTCCGGGAAAACCAGTGCGCTGCTGTCGATCATGATGGCCGCCGGGTGGGCCTACGACGCCGAGCGGGTGCAGTTCTATTGCATCGACATGGGTGGCGGGGATCTGCGGGCGGCTGAGGCGCTCGACCATGTGGGCGCGGTCGTTCCGGGGGTCAACAACACCTACGGCGTGGATCGGGTGCTCAACCATGTCCGGAGCATCATTCGAGCCCGCACTTCACGGTGGGCGGTGGAAGGCATTTATGGTGCGGCTGCCTGGCGTAAGGGGCGATTCGGCCCCACATTGGGGGTACCGGGAAGCCCTGAGGCACCCGTGGATGTCGACGGATATGGCGACGTGTATTTGGTGATCGACGGCGCTGACACCTTCGCTAAGGAATACCCCGACCGGCTCGACACACTGTTGTCGATTTCCCAAACTGGCCCCGGAGCGGGTGTCCATTTGGTGATGACCATTCGTAGCTGGAATGCGCCGGCGGTGTACAAGTTTCTGGATTCGACACCGGCCCGCTACGAGTTGCGCCTTGGCGAGGTCAACAACACTCAGATGACCCCTGAGCATGCCAAGGCAGTCCCGAACTTCCCCGGTCGCGGTCTGATTGCGGCGACCGGGCGTGGGCAGGTGCGCCGCGATTCGGTGGGGGTCTCGACCGACAGCATTCCGCCCCCGAAGGCGCATCACATCCTGTTCGCCAGCCCTGAGGTGGCGATCCACGGTCAAGCCCTCGATTGGGCGGGAAGCGCTCAAGTGGTCAACGCCAGGCATGCCGGTCACGGAAAGGCCCGGTCGCTGCCGGTGCTGCCGGAGAGCATCGCCTTCGCCGAGCTTCCGGCCACCACCTCCGAGGGTCTTCTGCTGGGGTTGCGTGAAAGCGACGAATCCACCCAAGTGTGGTCCCCGGAACGGGACTCGCATCTGTGCATCTTGGGTGAGGCCAATTGCGGGAAGGCCACCGCACTGACGGTGCTGGGCCGCCAGTTGCAGCGTCGGATTGAGACGTCGCCGACGGCGACTAAGCCGGTGGTCGTGGTGTTCGACCTGGCCCAGGACCTGACAGGGGTGATCCCTGGCGCGGATCGCTACGTGTATCAAAGCCAGCAGGTCGGCGAGGCGGTGAGCTTCCTGCGGGGCCTGCTCGCTGATCGGCAGACCGAGGAAGTGCTGTCCCAGGAGGAGTTGCTTGCCCGCCGCGGGGCGGGCGGCAAGTTCACTGGTCCGCCGATTTTCGTGGTGATCTCTGGGCTGACGCAGCTCGTGGACACCTATAGCGACCCGTTCGCCGACGTGGCTCCCGGGTTGAACGCGCCGCCGCCGGTGTCGTTGATCAAAGCCGCCACCCGTGGCGCGGAGATCGGATTCCACCTGCTGGTGAGCCGCGTCGCCGATGCAGGCGTACTCCAGGGCCGCGGGATCTTGCCGGCGATCCGGCAGGCGGGCGCTCCTGTCCTGTTGATGTCGGCCGATGAATCGTTGCTGAATGTGGTGGGCAAGACTCGCGGTCAGAAGCTGCGCCCCGGCCGCGGTTTGTGGCTGGCCGGCGATGACCGGATGATGATTCAGGTCGCCACAGACCCAGGTAAACCGCGCTAATACCCTCGCCCATGCTTTGCTGGTTGCGGTGGAGCGTGGGATCGCTAGGGTGGAGGTCAGCGAGGATTTATCGACGTTTTGGAAGGCCGATTTGATGGACATACTGTTAGCTGAGACAAGTGCCTTGGGCGTAGCCGCCACTTCGACCGCGACCACTGCTACCGAGGTAGCCGCCGGTGCGGCAGCTCAAGCGGTCGGTACCGAGGCGCTGATGCCCGGCACGTTGAGCCCAGCAGTGGTGTTGAGCACAGCTCGGGTCATGGAGCACGGCGCAAACCGCCTGGCGATGTCCGAGATGGGTGCCGCGATGGTCGCGGCGGCCGCGGCGACCTACGGCGCTACCGCGGTGACCTATGAGACCGTCGATGTCGGCAATGCTGCCGCGCTAGCCGTCTGATCCTGGCGTTATCGGTCACCTTGGATGGAGTGTTGTTGTCGCGGTAGGTGTTCGGCATGACCGATATGCCCGAAGCGCTTCCACCGGAGATCAACGCGGGCCTTGTGCACGGTGGGGCGGGTCCAGAGCCTTTCGAGCAGGCCGCATTGTCGTTCGCCGCGGCGGCTCTGCAAGATCAAACAAACGCGTCGGTGTTGACGTCGATCCTCAGTTCAGCTCAGGCCAGCTGGCAGGGCACAGCATCACTGGCTGGCGCGGGCGCAATGGAGCCGTTGATTGCCTGGTTTGAGGAGATGGCAGCCAACGGCACCGCCTCTGCCCAGCAGGTTCAGGCCGCCGCAACTGCGGTGGCCCAAGCGATTGCGACGTGTCCCCATCCGATGGTCGTGGGTCAGAATCGGGTGACGTGGGCCAGTTTGTGCGCCTCTAATTTTCTCGGCATTTTGACGCCGGCAATCAACGTCAAGGATGCGGAATATCTGGAGTTGTGGATTCAGTCGGCGTTCGCCCGCGCTACCAGTGATGTCGAAACTGAGCTGGCGACAACGAGTTTGGTGCCGCTGACCCCTCCCCCGATGGCGGCCAATGTGGCGATGATGGGCGCGGGGCTGTCCAACGCTGCCACTGTGGCGGCCAAAGCTCCGGCATCGGCCGCGGCGGGCTTTGCCCAGTTCGCGGGCAACGAATTGGCTCTTGATGGGTTGTTGGTGCAATCAGCGGCAGGCGACGTGGCCGGGGCGGCGACTCAGCCGGGGCCGAGGGCGGCGATGTATTCGGCGACCGACCAGGATCACCGCCCCGTCGATGACACTGATGTACGCAAACCTGATGCCTCGCAGTTGCAGCAGGGCACACAGCAGATGAGCCAGATGGGAAGCCAGATGGCCGGCCAGATGGGCGGCATGCTCAGCTCCGCCTTGCAACCGCTTTCTCAGGTGGGAAGCCAAGCGATGCAGCCGTTGTCGCAGATGACGCAGGCTCCGATGCAGTTCAGTTCGATGCTGCAACCGCTGCTGTCGTCCTCGTCACTGGGTCAGGGCGGCGGGCTCGGATCGTTGACTAGCACCTCGCAGTTCGCCGCTGGTAGCGGTGAGATGTCGGCGGCGATCACGCGGCCGATGTCCGGTGGTGGCGGCGGCGGTGGGGGGCTTCGCCTGCCCGGAGCGTCGTTGCTGTCCAACTTGTCCAATGGCACCTCGTCGGCGGCGGCCAACAAGGAAGCCACCAAGGCAACCACGGTGGCAACTTCGGCCGCAGCGGCGGGGGCGGGCAGTCCGGGGATGTTTGGCGCTCCGCTGCATGGCGCCCACAACCGTTCCGAGTCGGGCAGCTCTACCGGTAATAAATACGCCGGGGCAACGCAATTGGGTCCCGCTGTCGCTGAGGCCACCCCGTGATAAGCCCCGGTGGTCGACGCCGTCTCGGCGGAGCCTGCATCGGGGGCACAGGTGTCTCCGGAAGCCACTTCTCACTTGCGACGGGGGTGCGGCCTAACCACTGCTTGTTGCGGTGAATATTTGCTCGCCGCAGACTGACTACCAGACCTCTCACAGATCAGAAGGAGAATCATGACTCAGCCGGGGATGGCGACTGATGTCGCCGCACAGGCGGCTTCGGCAGCGAAAATTCAAGGTCTCGCCGACCAGCTGCAATCGATTCTGGCGTCGCTCCAAGGCAACGTCGATGCGACGGCATCGATTTGGCAGGGATCGGCACACACCGCGTTCATGGGCGGTGCGGCCGAAATCACCGCCGAATTGCAGAAGGGACAGGCCACCTTGCAGGAAGTGTCAGAAAAGACGAGCAAGTCCGGCGTGAACTACGGCAGCACCGATCATTCCAACGCTGCCGCGTTGGGTTCCACCAAACTCTAAATCGACTGTCGCAGAAAGAGAGACACAGCTATGGATCAGATCCAGCACAACTTCGGCGCCATCGAGAATGAGCTAGCGGCGATGCAAGGCCAGATCAGACTTGGGGTGGGGGTTACCGAGGAACTCAGCCAAGAGTTGAACACCTGGGCGGGCTTCTGGCACGGCGCTGCCCATGAAGAGGCAACTTCGTTCGTGAATCGGGTCCACATGACCTTGACTCACGTGTTGGACGCCGCCCAGGACTACACCAACAAGGCGAACATGGCGAACATGGACATGCAGCAGCAGGAGATGTCGAACACAGCGATGTGGGGCGCGTAGCAATCATCGATTGCGACGCATTGTTGGTCAGGGGGGTCATTCACCGGCAACGGTGAATGACCCCTTGTCCGTTTTTGTTGTGGACGATTAGGAGCCGGATGTGAGTGTGTCGGCCGCACCAGTCACCGAAATGACGTTGAGTGTTTCGGCGTTGCTGGCGTTGCAGCGGGTGGTTGGGGTGTCGATGCTGCCGGCACATTTGCGGGTGCGTCCTCAGCTGCTGCGGGTGTCCGATCAGCAGTTGTCGATCACCGCCGAAGAGGCCGAAGTGTTGATCGCCGCCGGGCTGCTCGATGAGGGCGGCCGCCCTGATTCTGATGCGGCGACGGTGGTGCGGGCGTTGGCCTCTGGTGACGCTGAGATCAACGTGACGCTAGAGGCTCGCGACCGCGCCACCACCTATGTGTGCTTGGTGCGGCGTCACGAACTGTTTGTCTCGGCGGTGCGCTGCGGCGATGACGTGGTCATCGATGCCTTTACCGGTTTGAACGAACACCAGGTCACAGCGTTGGTGGCGGAGCTGATGGATCGCTACGTGTTCGATTCCCACGATGACGATCCTGCCGACATTGATCGGTGGTCAGGGCCGATGACCCCGATTCACGAAGCTTTGCAGTCCCAAGAGACTGCCTCGCGTGGCTGGGCGGACTCGTTGGGTGATCTCGGGGTGCCTCGCGGGGTGGCGACCACGTTGTTTCACAGTGAAACTTCGTGGCTGGCTCGGGCTGAAATCGGCGCCTATCTCAATCATGAGGGATCGCGTAGCGACCCTGACACCATTGTTCGGGTCGCAGCGACCGGGATCGGTGCGGTGATGACGAGCTTCGCTAGCGACAACAACCGGCAACGGTGGCTAACGGTGGAGCCCTACGAACCGGAACGCATGGAACGGCTCATTTCGAGCGCGATCCGAAGTGTGCCGCTTGCGGCCTGGTTTAGCCACTCACGCACAGATTGAGCGCAGCCTCAGCTTTGAAACGGAGCATTCAGAACGTGGTCTGCTTGTTGCGGTTAGAGGCGAGACAAACGTATGCTTTCCGCCGTGACTAGCTCTGAAAATGCCGACGCTGGCAAACATGCCGCCGACGGTGCGCGGGCCGATGAAGGCTATGACGACGTGCGGCCGGATTCGGCCGCGGACCTCCCGCTTTCCGAGGATGACGGCGCCGCCCCAGTTGTGGCGTTGCGACGGTTGAGTCCGGCGTCTCCTCCCCCTCTGCCGCCGCGTGGGCAGGCGACGGGGCAGGGCAGCAGTGGAGCTGGTGGCCAGCGCGGACCAGAGACTGAGGTGCTTTTCGGGGGCGGTGAGGTGAGCGGGCCGGCCTCGGCGCGGGCCGGTGAGGTGCCGCCTCCACCGCCGCGAGAGCGTCGTGCGGCTGCTGCTGATCTCACTGCGGCCGACCAGACGGCGGTGGTCGATCCCGCTTCCCGCGCAGCGATGACTCCTTCGGAGTGGGTTCGTGGTGAGGCGGAGGCGCGGGGCCACCAAGGTCACCCGCACCGCTCCTATGACGACCGCGACGACTACGGGCGCGACGAGTACCGCCGGGATGATTACGGCCGGGAGTCGGCCCGGGACGGGGCGCGGGCCGGGGACATCCGGTATTCGGCCCCACCCCCGGCCACGGCTGCCTCAGGTGCTTTCGGTGATGGGCTGGCCTCGGAGTTCCGTTCCGAGCAGTTCGCGACTGAAGTGCAGCCTGAGCCTCGGCGGGGGTGGCGGCGGGCGGTCTTGAAATCGTCGTTCGGTCTGGTCAATCCGGGCGAGTCTCGGGTTGAGCGGGAGGACCGCGAGAGGGTCGAACAGATCCGCGCCAACGTTCGGGGCCAATTCATTTTCGCGGTGTTCAGTCCGCGCGGTGGGGTGGCGAAAACGACGACGACCGCGGCGTTGGGGTCGATGTTTTCCAGCTTGCGCGGGTCCGAAGTGCTGGCGATGGATGCCGACCCTGATAGCGGCAACCTGGCGGGCCGAATCAATGACGACACTTCGGCGACGTTCCGCGACATTCTGCGGGATCGGGCATCGATTCGGGGTGTGACCGATGTTCGGGCATACACGGCGCATAACTCCGACAAGCTCGATGTGCTGGCCAGTTCCAAAGAACTTGTCCGGCCGGAGATTTACACCCCGGCCACGCTGTTCGACACCGTCGATGCGTTGCGCGGCTCGTATCGGGTGATCGGCATTGATTGCGGTAAACGCATGCGTGACCCATTGACCGAAGCCGTGTTAGACATGGTGACCGCCCTGGTGGTGGTGACCAGCTCGCAGTACGACAGTGCGAAAGCGGCGATGTCGTTTCACGACTATCTGCGCAACACCGGCCGCGGACAGCTCCTGGAGCGATCGTTTTTGATCATTTCCGACCGCAACCCGGTCGGCTCGGAAACTCGAGCTGCCCGCAAGCTGATTGAGGATCACGTGCGAAACGTGATTTGGAAGGACCCCATTTACGTTCCGTACGACCCGCACTTGCACGAGGGCACCACGATTAACCTCGCCCAGCTCAAACGGCCGTCGTATCGCGCGTATTTGGAGGCGACCGCTCGGTTGAGCAGCTGGTATGGGATGCCTGCGTTGCCGCGGGGTCGCCGATGAGCGCCGCAGCGATTTGCGCGGTCAAGATCGGGGTGGGTCAGGGAACGCAAATCGATCTGGAATTGCCGGCCAACCAGGAACTGCAAGTGGTGTTGGTCGACATCGGCGACTATCTGAGCAAGTATCTGGAAGATTCGGGCGCCCCGGATTCGGTGCCGGATTCCACCTGGGGGTGGCGGCTGCGGACACCGCTGGGCACCGCTTTGGACAACACCAAATCGTTGGCCGATCAGGGCGTCACCAATGGCGCCCGACTCACATTGGTCTCCGGCGCCCCGGTCGAAGATTTTGCACCTCGCATCGAAAATGTGTCGGCGGCAGTCGCCGATGCCTCGGAGCGGCTTTTCCCGCGCGTGACTCCGACTGTCATGGCGGCGATGCTGACCCGGCTTGCGGCGGGATTCGCCGCGACCGCCACAGCTGTGCTGATCGCCGCGGCATTGATCGAGTGGACGTGGCCCACACGTGGGGCGGCATGGGGTGCGGCCGCGCTGTGGCTGGCGGCCGGGGCACTCAACGCTCGTCGCTGGCATAAGCCGGTGCTCACCGATCCTCTGTGGGCCGGCGCATTGGTGTTTGTGCCGGCGGCGGGATCGCTGGTGGTAGGCCGGCACTGGGGTGGGCCTAACTTGTTGGTGGCAGGGGCCGCAGTGGCGGCGTTGGCGGTCATCGGATTGGGTACCCGCCGTCGCTTGGCGTTGTTTTCTGCCCTTGTAGTCATCGGCTCCGCGGTGACCTTTTCCCAGGCGTGGTCGGCGCATACGCTGCTTCCTGGCCCTGTGGTGTGTTGTGTGCTGATGGTGGCTGTGGTGATTTTGCTCGGCCGGGTCGAAATCGACACGCAGCGCTTGGTGCGGATGCCTCGTCCCACGTTCCCGTCCGGCTCGGGTCGTTTCGTCGGTCGCCGCGCGGCTAGCGGCAAACCCGACACGCTCGAACCTGCTGGGGCACCGCCTGATCCGGCGGCGCTGCTGACCCGCAGCGTGAACGCCAATCACATGGTGTCGGGTTTGTTGGCCGGTCTGGCGGTGACGGCGACCGCGGTGGTGGCCGTCACCGCAGCGACGCACCCGCAGTCGTGGCCATGGCTGGTGTTCTGTGCAGGGGTGCCCACGCTGTTCGCGTATCGGGTGTGGTCATTTGTCGGCCGGGCGAATATCGGCTGGCTGCTGGCTGGGGTCTTTGGCCCGGCGGTAGCCCTGATCGTGGTTCTGGCAGTGACCCACGGCATGTGGTGGGGTGCGGGTGCCGCGGGGGTGGTGACCGTGTTGGCAGCCGTAGCGCCGCTGACTATTCCGACAGGTTCGCAAGCTCCGCTGGTGCGCGGAGCGCGGGTGATCTCTGAATACGTGGTGACCTTGGCGGTACTGCTGGCCCCTGTGCTGCTGCTGCATCTGCCGCAAATGGTCTATAACCGGGATTTCGGCTGATGCCAGCCCGCGGTCGCACCGCATCCCGGTTTGCGGCCGTCGTGGTCGCGTTGATGATGTCGGCACCGCCGGTGCCGGCGTACGCGATCGATCCCCCGCAGATACCGGGCGATCCGATGATCCCGCCGGACGCTCCGGCTGTTCCGGATCAGCCGATGCGCCAAAACAAGGCGTGCAATCTGCCGGGGGTGCTCCCGACACCGCCGGTTGCCGATATTCCAACGGCGGCAACGGTGTTGAATTTGGGGGCGGCGCACAAGATTTCTACCGGTGACGGCGTCACGGTCGCGGTGATCGATACCGGGGTCGCCCCTAATCCGAGGCTTCCACGGCTGCGCCCTGGCGGGGATTTCATCGCCGACACCGGCGGGTTAGCCGACTGCGATATGCACGGCACCCTGGTTGCCTCGCTGATCGCGGGCACGCCTGCACCGACCGACCAATTCGTTGGGGTGGCACCTGGGGCCACGATCGAGAGCATTAGGCAGAGTTCGGGAAATTTCACGGCTGACCATCCAACGTCGAGCGGCAATCCTCAGCAAGAGCAGCAGATCGGCGAGATCCGGGCGTTGGCCGCCGCGATCGTCCGGGCGGCCAATGATGGCGCTCGGGTGATCAATATGAGTGTGGCCGCGTGCATTCCGGTGGCTCATCCGATCAATCAGGACGCGTTGGGCATCGCCGTGCGGTACGCGGCGGTAGTCAAGGATGTCGTGCTGGTGGCGGCGGCCGGCAATACCGGAAGCGAGGGGGGCTGCCAAAACAATCCGGATCACGACCCGCTGTCAGCTCCGGATGACCCCCGAAATTGGGGTCATGTCGTGAGCGTGTCGACTCCCTCGTGGTTTTCCGATTACGTGATCAGTGTCGGATCAACCGACAATGCCGGTGCGGCACCGGATTCCACGAATGCCGCATCGTTTTCGATGACTGGTCCGTGGCTGGATCTGGCCGCCCCTGGGGTGAACGTGATCGCGTTGGGTCCCGACGGCAATCCGGTGAACGCGCTTCCTGGCCCTGACGGGCTGGTGAACATGTTCGGCACCAGCTTTTCGGCGGCCTACGTCTCTGGGGTCGCCGCGTTGGTGCGGTCGAAGTTTCCGGATCTGTCCGCTGCGCAGGTACGTCGGCGGTTGACCGCGACTGCGCACCATCCGCCGCGCGGGGTGGACAACTCGGTCGGATACGGACTGGTCGATCCGGTCGCGGCACTGACCTACGACCTGCCCCCAGGAGACCGTCAGATCGTGGAAACACACCGCCGCACGTTGGTGATCGCGCCCCCGCCGCCGCCCGTCAATCGCGGCCCGCAACATGCCGCGTTGGGCATCGCTGCGGGCCTTGCCGCCGTGGCGGTGGCCGCAAGCGCGCTGCTGAGGCGACGACGCCGGCAGGTCGGCCGATGACCGCGCCGGCGACTCGTGAGCATCGCTCGCATGTGTGGGGCATCGAGCGGGGGTGGGTCACCATGATCACCGCGTGGCTGATCGCGATAGCGGTGGCCACCGTTCCAGTGACCGGCGCCTTGGCGCGGGTCGGGGTCATCGCCGCAGGTGTTCTCGTGCTCGCGCTTGGCGTGGTGACCTGGTCCGGTTTCACTGCGGTGCAGTGGATTTCACGTCGGATCGCCATCGCCTGGCGAGGAAGGGGCGATGCATGAGGCGCAACCGACCGATCGCGCCGCCGATCACGGTGGCCGCGGGGGAAAACACCGGGGTCCGCTGGCATGACCATCAACTGATCGCTGCCTTGGATCTGCACGGTCATCCGCACGTGGTGTCCACCCTGTCGCAGCGTCGGATCGTGGGGGCGGGCCACGTACCGCTGGATGCCTTGGATGAGGTGATCTCGACCCTCGGCGGCGGCGCCCCGTCCAGTGTTGATCTGGTGTTCGACACGTCCCGGTTGGCGATGAGCCCGTATGCCAATGCGTATTCGACTCTGTTGGCCGGCCGCCCGCTAGCGGGCCGGCGGCGCAGTGTGGCGCTGCTTCGTTTCGATCCTGCCCAGCACCCGACCTATTACGCCCCGCGGCCATCGCTTCCCGAGGCGGTCGCAGCCACGGTTGCCCGGATTCAGCGGGCCTTGACCCTGGCGGGGTGCCCGGCGACCCCGCTGTCGGAAAGCGAGCTGGACGCTTTTGACGCCAGCATTGCGGCCTCTAGCCGGCAGCGGTGGACCCATATGGCGCCCACCGCCACTGACCGGCTCACCGACACCACCTACAGCCTTGATCCGAACGCGCTGAGCGACGCTCGGCTTCCGGAGCTTTGGTCAATTCGCGCTGATTCGGTGGTGTTGACGTTGCGTCGGGACCGCTACGGTCGCTGGCTGGGGTTCGTGCGGGTCCGCGCACCTCGCCCGCCGACACATCCTCCGCTGCCCTTTCTGCGGACGCTGCCCAGTCAGCAAGGGGTCGCCTCGGTGATGGGGCGGGCGGTGCTGGCCACAACGGGGCCGAGAGTCGTGTTCGACGCGGTGGCCACCCCGGATCTCAGCGTGTTGCCGTGCGGCCCCGATGGCCAGATATTGGGAATGACCAATAACGGTGACCAGTTGGTGGTGCCGCTGACGCCGGCACCTGGTCGGGTCGTGGCTGCCCGTTTGGATGCGTTGTACGCCGAGCAGCAGCTGTTGCGTTCGGCTGCCTGCGGAAGTCACGTCACGATCATCACGACGCGGCCGGGCCGATGGGCGGAGCTGGCCGGTCCCCGAATCACCACGATCGCCCCGGGCGATGCCCGATTGGGCCAGGACGCGACCAATACGACCGCCGATGTCCATGTCTATGACCAGCTTCGGGCACCGACCGATCCCGACACCGCCAGTGTCAGTTTGAGCGAGATCGGTTCCAACACTGAGCTTCACGGACAGCTGATCCTTGATCAGTACGACGACATGGTGGCGGTGACGACCGGGGGTCGTACGGAATGGATTCGGGCGGTCGTGGACCCCTCGGAGATTCCGCACCTGCCCAGTGCCCGGCGCCGGACTCCGGTGGGGGCGCGGCGATGACGGCACCGAATCCGGGCAAGTTGTTCGAGGCCGGCTTGCTGGCCTTGGGTTTTCAGATCGGCAACCAACGCGAGCGGCCTGAACCGCAGATGGCCGCGCGGGTGCTGCGGATGGCTACCAGCGGTGATCCGCATTTTGCCGATGCCTGGTTGGGCAGGTTGGCTGCTGGTGACACCTCGATCGAGGTGTACGAGGGGTTGTGGGCTTCACGATCCCGCCTGGGTACGGCGCTGGACCGTTATGGGCGGCTGCCGGCGGACCTGGGGGTGCGGTTCCACTCCAGCATGTTGATCACCGCTCCGTTGGGCAGCGCTGATGCTGTGACCGCGGCGTACGTGACCGCACTGGCCGATCAGAAGCGATTCGATCAGGCTCAAGACGTGTTCACCGGCGCCACCGGGTCTCACACACCATTGACCACCTATGCCGGTGCCTGCATGTACTACTCGACGGGGCGCTGGCCGCAGGTGATCGAGCTGGCCACGTTGTTGCGAGGCGACATCGGTGACCCGGTGATCACCGCCGCCGCCCGAGCGTTGGTGGTGGCGGCCAATACCCATCTCGGCCTCTACGGTGCCGCCCTGGATTTAGCCGGCGAACCCATACCGGGCAGCGGTGGCCAGCGCCTCGGCGAAGTTCTGCCCGAAGCGGCGGCCACGGTCAGCTACTACACGGCAATGTGCCACCGCGCGACCGGAAACGAAGCCAAGGCCGCTGAAGGACTGCGGACGGTGCTGGCGATACAGCCCGAGTTCCCGGGAGCCCGGGACATGCTCAGCAATCCCGACATCGGCTTAGCCACAACCGATCAACACCGCATTGATGCCCGCACTGATCCCTGGGACCCAGCGACAGAAGGGGCGGCAGACGCGGCCGCCAACGCCGAGCGCGACGCCCGCCGCGGCGACGAGCTCGCCGAGGCATTGCGCAATCTCGATGAACATATTGGCCTAACTCAGGTCAAGCGTGCGGTGGCAAAGCTGCGAGCTAGCGTGGAAATCAGCTTGCTTCGTGAAGAGCAGGGCTTGCCACCGACCACCCGGTCACGACACCTGGTGCTCATCGGACCTCCGGGCGTCGGGAAGACCACGGTTGCGCGAGTGATCGCCCGAATCTATTGCAGTTTAGGACTTCTGGCGAAAGACACCGTGGTTGAAGTACGCCGGGAGGATCTTGTTGGATCGGTAATCGGCGATACCGAAAAGCTCACAAAAGCGGTCATCGAAAGAGCCCTCGACGGGGTGCTGATCATCGATGAGGCATACACGCTGGTCAATACCGGAAGCTCCAATGACTTCGGCCTCAACGCTCTCAACGTTCTGTTGGCGGCCCTGGAAAACTACCGCGACCGGCTGATCGTGATGGTGGCTGGATATCCCGATGAAATGCAGCGCTTCTTGTCTGCCAACGAAGGCTTGCGCAGACGGTTTCCCAAAACCATTGATTTCCCGTCCTATTCAGTTGATGAGCTTGGCCAGATCGCGGTAGCGATGGCCGCCAACACCCAACACACCATGACCGAGCCCGCACAAGCGGCATTAGCGGCGGTGTGTAGCTATTTGGCAACCCACACCGCGTTACCCCCGAAAAAAGAGCACCAGGTGGCGGGCGTCCCAGCGGTCCCCCGCCCGATGATCGACCTTGCCGGCAATGGCGGATTCATCCGCAACGTCATCGAATTCTCCATTGAGGAACAGGAATTCAGAGCGCACAGGGAACGCGCTGCCGGCGCCCCGCCTGACTTGAGCGTGCTCACTGCGGCCGATGTCGTGGGCGGACTCCGCACCGTGTTGGAAGGCGACACCGACGGTGTCTTTGTCGGTGTCGGTGAGGTTCTCGACATGCTCGAAAGCGATCTCCAGTGACCAATCTGCTCGTTCCGAAACGCAAGTCACCAACCCCGTATGTGGGTTTGTGGACCGACCCCGACGACGGTCAGAAAGTGGCCCCGCCATCGGGGCCGCATGTTCTGCTGATGTCTCCGACTGGGGGCGGAAAGACCGAATCAGTGCTGGCTCCTGCCATCATCAGCTGGCCAGGTCCGGCGATCGGAGTGTCCTCCAAGGACGACCTGTTACGGCTGGCCTGTGAGCGCCGTGGCGGCCCGGTGTATTTGATCGATCTGCGCCAGCTGCCCAAGATGTACTACGGCGAGCATGTCCAGCAGTGCCGCATTGACCCCACGACACTGATCGAACACCACGACGACGCGTTGAACATGGCTACGTGGCTCCATCGGGTCGCCAATCTGGCGCTGGGCGGACGGGTCACCGCGCACAGCGAGCCCTACTGGGCGGCACAGATCATCCCCGCCCTGGCCGGGGTCCTGTATGCCGCGAGCCCGAAGGGCAACGGAAAGGGCATCGACTGGGCGTTGCACTGTGTTGAGAACCCCTATGAAGATGAGCCGGCCCCCGATCCGGCAGAGTTCGCGTTGAAGCTGCGGGTGGCTAAGGCGCTCGTGGCGGAGCTTGACAAGGACCCCAACGCCAAAGATTCTGCGAAGGCGTTGGCCGAGCTGGAGCTGCTCAAGGCTGAGAAAGCTTGGGAGGCAGCCCAGGGCGCCGCTGATCATGCGGCGATCGGCAATGGAGATCTTCGCCGGCAGATGCGCCAGGACGCCGGGGAGGACCTGGCCGCGATCTACTCCTCAGACCCGCCGAGCTGGTGGGATGTGCGGCAGTATTTCAGCCAGCATTCCATCATTCCCTCCAAGTTGGAGCGAGTGGCGAAACTGTCTGATCGTCAACGTGATTCAGTCGGATTGGGTATGTCGGCGGCGCTATTCCCCTGGGTGTATGAGTCGGTTCGCCAGAGCGATCTTCCGATCTTTGATCCCAAATTGCTGGACGATCCGACCGCGACGCTGTTCATCTTGGCCGAGCCCGAGGGCGGCGGCGTGGGTGCTGCGCTGCCGCTGGTGCAGTCCATCGTGGCGGCATGGCGGCGTAAAACCTCCGAGGGAGTCTTGGAGCACAACGTGTTTTTGGCGATCGATGAACTGACCAACACGTTGCCGCTGCCGACTCTGGACGTGTTGGTCTCGGAGGCTCGCGGTTTGGGAATCAATCTGATGGCCGCGGTGCAGGCGTCCAAGCAGATCGGTCACCGCTACGACCCGGTCTTTATGGATACCTTGTTGAGCATTTTTCCGGTCATGCTGGCGTTGCACGGATCAGCGGAGCTGGAGGTTCTTGAACAAGGATCGACGTGGAGTGGAATTACCACCCGCGCTAAAGAAACCTACGATCAAACGAACGGCAATCGGGTTACCAGTGTGGAAGAAGGGCCTCTTCTTTTGCCGGTGGAATTGCAGCCAACAGCAAAGTTTCGCGGCCGATTGATTTATCGCGGTTCGGTGGGAATCGAAGTGGAATTACCGAGTTTCGGGCAATTTCTCAAATTGTTCGATGACCAATCAATTGAGGGAATGGTGCGGGTGTGAGGTCGCAGGCCTGGCGCTATAAATTGGCGCTGTGGCTGTTCGCCGCGGCCCTGCTGCTGATGATGGCCAAGACGGTTTCGGGACTGGGTGAGTGGGCCTGGAATCAGCTTCCGTCAGCCCCTAAACCGCTGACCACCAGCACTGTGACCCCCTCGGTTCCGGGCGGGAGTTATCAATGGCCACACTGATGTATGCCCGTGAGCGGGCGTCGTGGATTCTCAACCATGCCGGCCCGTACGGGTTTCAACGCACCCGCGGCCAACAGCTGCTGGCTCGCATTGACGAGCGGCAGCGCACCGACGCCGGGGTGGCCTACAACCCCCACGTTCAGGGCATCGCCGAGCGGCTGTTTCTGCGCGACACCAAGAGCCGCGCTGCGGTCCTGGAAATGGTGGTCGTCATTGGTGCGGCATTGATTTTCCCGGTTGCCTGGCCTGGCGGGAAGCTGCTCTACTCGTGGCTCACCCGGCGGGTGGAGGCCCCGGAGTTCACCTTGCACACCATTCCCATCACAGCCCTGTGCTGGATCGGGACAGTCTTGATGTGGTTGTCCGCGCTGCTGATCACGCCATCGGGAACGCTGGTGGGGGTGCTGTTGGTGCCGTGGGTGTGGGTGCAGGGCGCCGGCATCTTTTTGATGGCCGGCATGTACGGAATCCTTGAAGGCTGGCTAGTGGTGCCTGGGTCGACCGACTGGTATCCGATGCCGCCGCCGCCGTTGCCGTCGTCGCCGAGCCTGGCCAAGGAGGATACGGATTCTCCGTCGCCGACGTTGCCCAATGAACGTCCTCAGCCCCCGCTTCGCTCGCCCCGGCGGCCGACACCCCGGCCCTGGGAATAGCCTCTGCGATGGGAGCCAAGCTGCAACTTAGTGCGCCGACTCAGGCCGACCTCGACGCCTTGCCGTTCTGGTATGAGCTGGTCGGGATCGATCCCGCAGGGCGGGGCACCGACATCGCCGAATTCAGCAGAGCGTTGGCGTCCGGCTCATTGGGTTCTGCGGTCGGGAACCCCCGTCGCGCCGGCAACCTGGCTGCGCTGATGGCTCTCGATTCGCGGGAGTGGTACAGCGCTCGGATGAGCATTCGCGTGCTGCGGCTCAACAGTGAGCCGATCGGCATGCTCATGCTCGGCTCCCACTGGCGGCTGTGGGAGCGTCTGGATTGGGCCACCGCTGCGGCTCAACCGGTGGAGTCGTTGACCCCGCAGTCTGCGGTGATGAACTTTTTCATCGCAGCCACCGCAACAGCCAAACTGCACATGGTGGCGGTGCGGCCCGATCAGCAGCACCGCGGGCATGGTTCACGATTAGTGCGCGAAGCGATGCACATCGCCCGCATTGACAGGTTGCGGCTGCTGTACGGAATGTTTGACGACTCCCGTCGCCCTCACTTGGGTGAGTTCTACCGGCGCGGTGGTTTCACGGTGTTGGTGCGAGGGGAGCCGATGAAGATCGGTTTGGTCACGGGGAACCCGGCTGACGCCATAACGCCGCCACCGGCGGAAGCGTATTTCTACACCAACCCGAGCGAATCACGCCCGCGACCTCATAGTTCAAGGCCGTCGTAGTCGCTGTCGCGACCACGAACCCGTGACCGCTCGGCGTCACGGGACACTTCTCGGCCGCGGTCACGGGCTTTGTCGATGCTGGCCACCAACGCATCGATCCGTCGTTGGTCGGTGACTTCTTCCTGCGCCCACATTTCGCGCCGGCCGGCGCGGGTGTGGACAAGTTGCGCGACGTACGGATTCACCCCACCAAATGCGTCGGCATGGTCGGCGTGGGCGTCTCCGCGAGCCAGAGCGTTCAATGCCTCTTCGGCGCCCGCGAGGGCGGTCTGTTCGCGGTCATCGCGTCGGAGGATCTTTTCAAAGAGTTCTTGGGCTTCGTCGCGTGTGTATATCCGCGCCGGTGGTGTGTCCACATCGCTATGGGTGTGGTGGTCGTCTTCGCCAGCTGCGGTGACCGTCATGTACATCTTGTTCATCAAGTCGCCGCGGGTCATTCCGGGATAGAGCGCAACCTTCTGCATGGTGTCGGCATCGCCGATCGCTAGTCCGACGTTGGCGGTCGATCCTTGGTTGGCGTGCATGGTGGAAACGTAGCCCAAGACGACGTGCTTGCGGGCGTAGTCGGCGGGCAGGGTGGCGGTGGCTTTATCTCCGATGCGCATGGCGTCGATCGATCCGTCAGCGCCGACATCGAGAATGCGCCAACGGTCAGCATTGGTAACAATTGACCCCGCAGTTAATTCTCTGGTTTCCGGGTTCGGCCTAAGAGTGATGTCGCGGGTGTTGGCGGTGGTGATGATGATGTCCCCGGCGTTGACATGTTGGTCGCGTGCGACCGGGACTGTCGCCAGTTCGTGGCCAAGCTCGCGCTGCATGGCGATGCGATAGATGTTTTGGATGCGGGTGTTGAGCGGGTCGGCTCGTTTCCATTGGTCGGCCATGACCAGCACGTCGCGGTCTTGGAGAACTTCGTCGAAATAGTCACGGACGAGTTGGTCGGACATGCTCAGTTCATCGCCGGCAGCCAAGCGGTCGTGGGTGGCGTACCAGTGGGCGACCTGACGTACTTCGGACTCGGTCTGGCAGGTCCGCATGGTGAGTGTCATTGCTTTTTCTTCGACGTCTTTCTGACGCCAGACGTGCCCGAAGGTTTGGGTCCAGGGCAGTTGTTCAGACAGATCGCGGAACAGTCCTCCTGCCGACAACACTGGCTGCAACTGGTAGGAGTCACCGACCAGGATCACTTTCGATTTCGCCTTCAATGCCGCACCGAGAATTGCGTGCAGCTCGCGGTCACCGGTCATCGCTGCCTCGTCAATGACGACGACGGTGTTGCGGTCCCAATCAAGGGTGTTGTGGTCGATGCGATAGGTGGCTTGCGCGATGGTGGCGTACTCGCTGGCGGCGTCTTTTTCTTGGGCGGCGTTGATCGCTTTGCGCTGAGTCGACAGCAGGACAACACGCTTGCGTTGCGCTTCGGCGCGTTTGCGTAGTGCAGCAAGGCTGGTGGTTTTACCGCTACCGGCCGGGGCTTCCAAGACGTTGACAAAGCGTTTCGAGGTGGCCAACCGGTACATGGCTTTGGCCGCTGTAGCTTCCAATCCTTGGCCGGTAAACCAGTCCGGTGAGGTAGTGATCTCAAACTCCGCGGATTTCACACCGCACATCTCCAACACTTCGGCTTCACGTACCAGTGTCGCTCCATCGGTGTACCGAACGTGTCCCTCGCGGTGCCAGCTTTGACGGTCTTCCACGATTTGAAAACATCCCGCAGCGATCACGTCATCGACCACAGCTTCAATGTCATCGACGTCGGCAATGAGACCGTTGCCGGGTTCCCAGAGACCGACGACGGCCTCCACCATGTCTGCCCGGGTCCACGAATTCTTGAGCGAGCCGAGAAGTTCGAACACCGCCCCCGCCGCCGGCGCACGTCCCGGTTCAGAGATAGCAAGTTCCTCAGCGGTCGCCACACACTGGTTGAGATCAACGTGGCTGGCTCGAGCCTCACGCTGCCACTGCTGGCGCAGTTCGTCGTAGTGAAGGCTTTCTAGCTTTTTGTGACGGGTCGCTTTCTGCGCAACGTCCAACCATTCCCGCGACGGCTTGGCCTCGCCTGCACCGTCTGACTCCTCGCCAACCGCATCACGGATCGCAGCCTCAGGGTTCTCCTTCGCCCAGTCCATGAGCAGACTGGTCCGCCGCGAGTACGCCTTAATCAACACTGGATCAAAACCGCGCAGCTCGGCGATCCCGGTGTGCGGATCGACCGGCCCCCACACCGCACCCACCGCAGCGGTCGCGCGGTCCCTCATGATCTTTTGGAAGATCATCCCCGCCGCTTTCGACTCGTGATAGAGCGACTGCGAATCGGGTGCCACCAGCCGCCCATCGGCGCGGGCGATCTTGCCCGGCAACAACGCGTGAATGTGCATGTGAGGATCGCAGGTACCGTCCTCGACCGGCCGCGCCGTGTGATGCACATAGGCAACGAACGGCAACGCCGGGAGCCGTTGCAAATCTTTCTTCGACGGATCGTGCGGATTACACACCCGCGTGTAGCCCGCATGTTGGTGCAGGTACCCCATCGCATCATCAGCTGCTGCCGCCACCGCGTTCAACATCGCGGTGGCCATCTGCCGATCCGGTGTCAGCGCCATCATCACCGACACACTTTTCGGAACGGTAAACAACACATCCCACCCCGGCGTACCCGGCCGCGCTTTCCCGACCCGCTCCCCTCCTGGCGGTACAGCATCGGAAAACCAGGCCGTCACTTCCTCGGCACTGATCGATCCACCGTGCTCAATACCCATCGACTCGCGGGCGAATTCTCGATCGCCGGCCACCATGACGATCGGCGCCCGCGTATCCCGCTCGGAGTAATACTCCGACAAACCACCGGCGTACTCGTCGCCACGCACCGCGGTCGACTCGTAGTAGCGCACTGACCACTGGCTCATCGCCGCAATGCGGATCATCGCGCCACTCCTTCCCTACCCGACCACCTGGCCAACCCCCGGTCAGGCGGCGAAGCCGCTCTGACCAGCGCCGCAGGCGACTAGCACATTTGTGCTACTGTCCTCTTGCGCTGTAAGCGCTGAGTAGGAGTGTAGCGGGTGGGGTCAATTGCAGAGCAATTGTCAATATGGGTTTTGGGGTTAGTTGAGAATCAACTGAGTGGCTGGTGGTGGCGGAGATGGTGGAGAGGGTGCAAGATAGCTGGCTATGACAACCAGTGATTTGCCCACGCTCAGCGCCGACGCGATCCGTGAGGCTTTTCTTCGCGAGGCCGAGGCGGATACTCAGATGGTGATCCGGGTGGCCGAGCAGGTGGCCAGTTTTGAAGCTGGCAAGGCTGCTCTTGAATCGGCTCACCGCGATTTGACCGACGTATACCGTCAGGCTCAGAGTCGCCCTAACGTTGCTGCAAAGCTCGCCGAACTCGGTATACCTACGCTTGACTCGTTGACTGTCGCGATCGGCAATACTCGTGTTTCCCGGGGGGCTACGTCCTCACGCCGTGGTGGTAAGAAACGTGCCGCGCGGCCGGCGGCGCCGGCTGCACCCGCGCCTTCGGCGGCAGGCTCTTCCGCATCTGCTGAATAGCGCCCCGAAATTCCCTGTGTTCGTTTCTTCGGATGCACTAGGTCGGTGCTGACGTGAGTCAGAGATGGCTCCTTGTTGATCTCGATGTGAAAATGGCGCCCCGGCCGACTGTGCGTGACAGTGCGACCGGGGCGCCGGGGAGCGTGCGGTTAGGTGAGACCCGCGACTGTTACTCGTCGTTCGATCTCATCGAGGTTCACCTTGTAGGGCGCCAGGAACGGCCAGGCGTCGCGATCGATGACCGCTTCGGCATCGAGGAAGTTGATGTGCGGCCGCGACAGGGCGACGGTGTGTCCGTTGTCCGCGCGGTGGTAGTCCACGATGACCGCGACGAGTTGTCCGGTGGGGTTGGTTTCCCACGGATCTCCGCCGCTGGTGTTGTCCAGTGTGAATCGCAGCTGCCATTTCACCTCCGGTGTCGCCGGGCGGATGAAGTCGTAAGCCAGTGCGTAATCAATGTCAGCCATGAGTTTGTACCTTTCCATGTGAGTGGCTGCGCCAGTCAGCGCAAGGGTGCGGACGACAACCGGGGTGGGCCTGTCAACTGGGAGGGCGGTGGATCAGCTGGAGGCGGATTCGCGTCCCCGCACACCCGGCGCATCGCGCCTCGGGTGTGCTTGGGTAGGGACGCTAATGCCGCCGGAGCCGCACGGCTTCGCACCGTAGTGTGGTGCGACGACGGGCGAGCCCGCCGGCCGGAAGTTGACAGGGTCGGGGTCCACGGTTGTTACCCTTGCCCCGTTGCTGATGGCAATTTAGGTGAGGGGCTACGGATGTGCCCGCCGGTAGGTGGGCTGCCCGCCGAAGGCGGGAACTCTGGTGAGTCGCATGCACTAGGTGACGTTGATGCGTTCATCTGATTTGACGGTCGACCCGATTGTGCATGGGCAGGAATGTGCACGCTTCGACGCGTTTGTGGTCGCGGGTCCCGCTGAATCTGATTGCGCTGTGTGGATAGGTGCGATCGGCAAGGACGGGTACGGACGGTTCTACATTTATCGGGACGGGCGCGGTGTGTGCGTGCGTCCTCATCGCTGGGCGTTAGCGCGGTCATTGGGTCGGCCTCTTTCTGGTGATGAGTTTGGGTTACATGAGTGCGACAACCCGTTGTGCGTGAAGATCAGCCCGCCGGGCGCGTACCGGTTACATGTGGTGGAAGGAACCCAGCGAGACAACATGCTGCGCATGGGTCGGATGGGTCGCGGTGGTGGTCGCCGTGTGATCGGTAGCAATGGGCTTGCCGATCGGCGGGCTCGCTCGGTGGCGTTGCGTGAGGCGTTACGCACTCACGGTTGGGACCCGGCGGCAGTGGAGGCCGCCACGTTGGGGAATCATCCCCGGTTGTGGTGACTGCTTATCGTGGGTTGGCCACGATTGGCCCGAACCCGGCAAGGTCAGGTATGGCACTGACTAAGGCGTTGATGCGCGAGATGGGTTCGATGACTGTTTCGGAACCGTCGGTGTGTCCGCCGTTACCACCGACCACGATTCCGATCAGTGCACCGTCGGTGACGCGCATGACTGGGGCACCGGAGTCGCCGTGTTGGGCAATGTTGCTGTAGGTGGTGAGCACGCCTGGTTCGGCATGTTCGATCGCACCGCAGGTGCGCCCGGATTTGGCACCGAACATGCACACTAGGTCTCCGGTGTGACCGATGTCAGCGTGATCGAGGGCGGTGGATGCATCGAGGGCCGGGCTTTGGGCAACATTGTCGTAAAGCCAAATGACGGTGTAGCCGTAATCTCGGGCGGACATCTGGTCGGGCCGCCACGCGATCACCGTCCCGATGCTGACGCCATTGTCGAGATACACCTCTTGGTGAACCCCGTCAGCGCAGTGGCCGGCAGTGACAGCCAAGCGGTCACCGGCTGTATCCCGTGCGGTGTACCCCACGGTGCAGCCGCGGGTATCGCCTCCGTTGTGGGTGACGATTGCGACACCGGGGGCAGCGACCGGGCGTGATGCCGCATCCGCTGGTGCACACTGCACCAGCCCGGTCACTGCGAGTACCGCCGCCAACGCGGTCAGCGCTCGGTGTCGTGAATAGCCTGCGCGGGTCATTGCTTACTTTCCGGTGTCGCTGGAGTCTTCTCCGCGGCCTTTGCGCGGAGTGTAGGGATTGCCCCGGTAAATCAGCCGGCCCCCGGCAAGCCCGGTGTAGCCGTATTTCGTCATGCGTCGATAGCACCCGTTGCGGATGGTGCACGGTCCACACCATCCCATCGCTGTGCTAACCAGTTCAGCGTCATCAGTGTCCAGGTCTTCGAGGGTTTTCCCAAGCTGGATGATCTTGCTGAGAACGCTTTCGGCCGCAACAAACGTCGTCGTGTTCGCACGGCAGCCGGTGGAGACAGTGGTGTCTTCAATGTCGTCGGTGTCTGTGTCGTCAGCGATGTCGGCGGCGGCGTCGTCAGCATCCGGGGTGTCGGTGGTGTCGGTGCCGATGTGGGCAAGCCCGGCGCGGTGTCCACCTTTTCTGGGGGGGCGCTTGGGTTGATCGTTCATCTCAGTGCTCCCGTCCCTCGTTGTCGGTGGTGGTGCGGCCTGCGCGTTCGGCTCGTTGCCACAGTTCGCGCAGTTCCCCGCGCATGATGTCGGTGATGATGGTGGTGATGTCTTGGCGATCGGCGTAGGCGTCGGCCATGTATTGCAGACGTGCTCCCCATGCACCGGCGGCGCGGCGGAATGCGTCGTCAAGTATCTCTTGGGCGTAGTGACGTGGGTTGGCGTCTGCGTAGCTCTGGGTGTACACGTCGGCCAGATAGCCTCCGAGCTCGCCGAGCACATTGGGGCGCAGTGCGGTGGTCGTGAGGTCCGGCCGGGTGTCGGCCTCGGCTGCGGGGGGCTGTCGGCGGGCAGCGGTCAGCACCAGTGTCGGGTCGGGGTCAATGCCGCGCCGCGATAGCTCGGAGATGAGTTCGTAAGCCCAGCGGGTGATAGGCCGCACCAAAGCGGTAGCGGGCACAAGTTCGATGAGCGCTTGGCGCTCGGCGCGATGGCGGGCACCCATGTGCAGTAAGGCACCGACGAACTGGTCTTCGGGCTCCCAGAGGGGTGGGCGGGTCGCGGTACTCATCATCAGATCATCGAACGATGAAGCGAGTGCGGCAGTCATCGCAGGGCCTCCCCTGGTGTTGTTTCGGCCAGTGCGGTGGCGTAGATCGCGGTGCGGACGGCGATCAGGGCGTCATCGACGGCGGTTTGCAGATCCCATCCGAGGCCGCCGACGTAGCCGTGGTGGTTGGCGTAGCAATGGTCGCTGGTGACCAGGGTGTCGGCGTGTTCCTCGGCGGCCGCCAGGGTGGTCAAGGCGGTCGCGAGGTCACCGATCAAAGTGTCGACGGTGCGCCGGGCGTTCGGGATCAGGGCGACCGTGGCGTGTGTAGTGGTGATCGCGATGCGCAGCTCCGGGGAAGCCCAGAAGGGGTGGAAGGTGGCCAGGTCATGCACTCCGACAGCGTTTTCGATGGCGGTGACGGCGGCATGAATGTTGATCTCGACGTCCCAACCAGCCAAACCGAGATGGCCAGGGCTGTCGGCGATGAGGTGGCCGGCGATGGCGGCTGCTTTGCGCAGCGTGAGGTAGGCGGAGGCGAGGAGGTCGGCTACTTGGGTGGCGGCGCTGCTGGAGGCTGCCCTAGCCATGTGGGGTGCGCTCATGACGAAATGAACCTTTCGGGTCTGGGGAGGGAGTTGTCACCGGTGACGGTGAAAGCGCTGGAATGTGGAGGCAAGGGCAGGCGGTGCCGGTGCGACTGGCTCCGCTGATCGCTCATGTGATGCCCTGCTGATGTCTAAGTGCGGTCGGTGGTGGTTAGACCACTGCTGCAACGGGTTGGGCCAGGGCCTTGATCCGGTCGGGCCGGAATCCGCTCCAATGTTCGGAGCCGGCAATCACAACCGGGGCGGTGATGTAGCCGAGGGCCATGACGTAGTCGCGGGCTTCGGGGTCGGCGGCAATGTCGACGGTGGTGTAGTCGATGCCTTGTCGATCCAGAGCGCGGTACGTTGCATTGCACTGAACGCAAGCAGGCTTTGTATAAACCGTTACAGTCATGACCTTCATCCTTTTTCGTGTGCGGTTGTTTACCCTTGCCGTTTATTTTATATCTAGCAAACTGATTTCACAATGCTTTATCTCCTTTTCTTAGCGAATTCATTCCTTTTAATTGACGGCATCGTTCATTTTGGTAATTAACGAAATTGATTGGGGCATTTAGAGTTTTGGCATTTCTTCATATCTGCGAATTCGTGTGGCGGTGCCCTGTCCGTGTCCAGAGAGGGAGCGCACTCGACACCGCGAAATAAGCGACTCAGTGAAGAACGGTCAGCGCGGTAGCGCTGTCGAGCGGGGAGCGCGTGGTGTCGAGTGGGTGGACGACCTTGACGCGGTGGGGCGGCGTCGTCCCGAGACTGCGCGGAGATGAAATGCGGCGTGGTGCTGGTGGTTAGGAGATTCGGGGTCGCCCTCCCCCGGCTCCAGGTCCGGGTCGCGATGTTTCCCACGCGGTGATGGTGTCGATGTGCCAGACGGGTCGACCGCTGTAGAGCTGGTCGGGTTCGGGGAGATCTCCGGGCCGGGGTGTGCCGTTGGCGCGGTTGCGGTTGGCGCGGTATTGCATGTTGCTGGCGGTTTTGGGCGTCCAGCCCATGCGGGTGGCGATGTCGCGGAGGGTGAGCAATCGCGCGGAGTCGTCTGCTGGGTGCTGGCCCATGCTGGCATGGTAAGTGCCCCGGCGCGGGCCGCTGCGGATCGGCGCCGGGGGTTGGCCCCGGCGCCACCCCCTGACCGGGGTGGGCCATCGGCGGCCGGCTCGTGTGGGAGCCGGCCGCCGCCGCACCCATGTCACAGGGTTTGGAGTGCGGAGAACGCATTGATTTTCAGTCCTTGGGTAGTGGAGCTGGTCAGGGTGCGGATGGCGCGGGTGTCCTGTGCCGCCCGGCTGGTGCGTGCTCCCGAAACACGTTGGTGGTGGTCGACGTATTCGGTGACGGCGTTGTAGGCGGCCCAACGGGTGCCGGTGATCGCCGTGGTGGTCGGTGAGCTGCGAAAGAGGTTGTAGACCGCTCGGGCGTGCTCGCGTCGTTTGGTGATGGCGGCGCGGCTGGTGGCTCCCCCGACGTCAAACAGTGTGGTGGCGAATTGGTGGGCTTGGTCATCGCTCATTTCGGCGGCGAACAACGCGGCGGCTTCTTCCTCGAATTGCGCCACGTAGGCAAAGGTCAGTTTCAGGGCGTTGCGAGCGGCTGCGATCAGGCCGTTACCGCTTCCGGTGTGGCGGATGGAGAAGCTTGCTTTGGCGTTGCGCAGCGCGGCGGCTTGGGTGTTGGCGCAGACGATCCGAACCGGGCTGACCAGGAAGCGGTACGCGCTGGAACCATCATGTGAGTTCAATGCTGCTATGTACCAGCGTGTTTCATCGGCGGTGCCATCTTTACCGTCGAACACCATCGAGGTGGGCAATTGCATGGTGACAAAGGTTTGTCGGCCGCCGTCGAGGGCTCCGGCTGTCTCGAAGTGTGCACCGGACTCCCCGACCAAGGCATCGAGCAGTTCACATGATTTTTCATTTTGAAACGGGGTGTACTTCTCTCCGACAACCCCCAGGTAGTCCGTCGCGCCGGTAACGGGGTTGGTTCGCACTGTGGCGTAGCGATCGGTGACCGGGATCGGGGTGCCGTTGGGTGTGCCGTCGGGGTTGGTCGGGGCCGGGATGACGAGCGGCATTTTTCGCACATTCCACCCGGCGAGGTTGGCGGCTTGGAGCGCTTCGCGGGCAGTCATCGCGTGGCCGACGTACTGGCCCAGGTGGTGCCAGGCGTCTTCGCGAGCCGCGAAACTCGCGATGCCATTGGTGATGTCGAGATTGTGAGCCATTTCGGTAGTCCTTTCGGTCATTACCTTGGAGGGCTTACCCCTCCTAGGTTAGATAGGGGTGTGGGTACTGTCAACAAGCTGTAGCGGGGGTGGTCGAGGAGTGATGCCCCACCGGCGTGGGGCATCACCACCGGCCGTTAGGCGGCGTGGCGGTCCTCGTTAGTGGTCGGGGTGGTTAGGGAGTCATAGAGAACATCGGCGCTATGGACTCCGGTGATGACTTTTTCGATGTCGGCCAGTTCGTAGCCGTTGGCTTCTAAGAACATCAGGTAGTCGCGGCTGTGCGTGGTGCGCCAGGCTGTTTTATCGGTGTGGCTTTCCAACGCTCCCAGGACGAAACCGAGCACCACGACGGTGGCGCGGTTGTCGCTGCCGGGGGGCATGGTTGCGGTGGTCTTGGTGAGCGCCGCTGTGGTGGGTTGACCGAGAAGCTCGGCGGCGGTGTCCATGACCTTATAGCTGCTGAGCAGGTTGGGGTTGGCCGCGAGTTGGGCCGCGACGAACATCGCCGCGCCTTTGGGCGGGGTTTTGCGGCTCAACAATTTCTCGGTGACGAAGGTTCGGCGGACTTCTTGGGCTGCTGCGCCAAGTTTGTTCAGCGCCAAGACTTTCCGCTTCTCGCGGCGGTCCCCTTCGGTGCGTTGGTGTTCGTCTCGGTCATCGGTCTGCTGGTCGCTTCGCCGTGCCGCGTAGTGGTCCTCGGAGGTGACCAGCCCGGCGGCGGCTATGTCATGGCAATAAAACGCTGTCGGCTGGTAGGTGCTGGTTTCTACGACAAAACGCGGGTGCACACATCCGTCGTCAGCCTCGGCGTCGGGGTCGTCTTCAACGTTCCAATCGATGTCGTACTCATCGATTTCTTCGCCGGTGCGAGTGTCGGTGTAGGTCTGGATTTCCTCGAGAACGGCGGTCCACAGCGCGGGGGTCTTGCTGGGGTGGGCGGGATGGTTCTCGTCTACCTGATTGCCTTCGGTGTCGTAGAGACGGGAGAGCAACCCTTGTCGCAGCGGATCTGACCATCCGGGGGTGGTGGTGACGACGGTGTACCCCTGGGCGGTGAGCGCCTGGGTGGCCTGAGCGCGGGCAGCTCGACTGCCCGCGCTTTGGCGCATTTCACTGACGCGGTGGTCGAATGACCCGGCGGTGTCAGCGGCCAGCAAGTAGTCCAGTGCTTCCTGGTCGTGTTCAAATTCTCCCAACGCTGCGGCTTGTTCGATGGTGAGCTGACTGGTGTCCAATGCCGCCATTGCGGCGGCACTCGCTGCCGCTGTTGCTGCGGCGTCCACCATCTTTTTGGGGACACTCAGCGATTTGGCGACTTTGGTGGCGGACACTCCCAGACCTAGCAGTTGTTGAATGCCTTTGGCACGTTGGGCTTCGGTCAGTCCGGCGCGGCGATCGTTGGTAACGATCTGCTCGGTGATGCGCGAGGCCGTGCGTGCGGCGTCGGTCGTGGTGGTGTCGACGGTGATGTACACGGGCACGGTTGTTAGTCCGGCCTGGCGGGCTGCCAGGATGCGGCGCTGACCTTCCCGTAATTCGAGTGCTCCGCTGCTGTGACGGACGGCGGTGCAGGGCACGAGTACGCCGTGGGCGCGGATGCTGGCGACGAATTCCGTGTAACCCTGGCTGTTTTCGGGTTCGTCACGCACGTTGTCGCCGATGTCGATAGTGGTCGGGTCAAGGTGTTCCAGTGTTCCCGCGGGGGTCTGTGGGGCGGTGTCAGTGCTCACGTGTTCGTCTCTTTCGGTTGCGTGCTGGATGGGTTTGGGTGGCGCTGTCTGCCCCTGCGCCGAGGGTGCTTGTGGGGTGCTGCCGGGTGTGGTGACCCAGCTAGAGGGGCTGGCCCTGGGCGGGCAGGATGTCGGCGGTGATATGCCACGGTGCGCCGAGAAAACCGGGAAGCTGGTGCATCATTCGGGATTTCAGGACCTGGCAAAAGTAGTACGCCTCGCATAGGTGCCAGTCGTCGTTGATGGTGTTCTGATATTCGTAGAACTGAACGGCTTTCAGGATCTCCACCTGATTCCATTCGCGGTGGTGGGGCTCGCGATAGCTGTAGATGTACAGGTTGTCTTGGCCGGTGTCGTCGTTGACGGCGCGGGTGTTGGTGTCTACGAGCATTTGCCCCACGGTGTCGGCGGTGTCGGCGGTCAATCGCGACAAGCCTTCAACGCGGCCGTTGCCGCTTACTACGGGCCAGGCCAGCGGGGTTTTCTGGGCGTCCTCTAGCCATAGTCCTGCCCACACCAGAACGTGGATGTGTTCAAGGTCGATTTGCACCGTGTGGGCGTCGTAGTCGCTCATGGCTGGGGCCTTCCCGGTTGGTGATGGATGGGTGGGGTGGTCGTGGCGGGAGGCGGCGGCGGTTCGCCTGCCTCCCACCAGCGGCGGGCTAGTTGGCGGCTGCGTTGCGGCTGTTTTTCGTCACTGCGGCGGTGGCGAATTTCAGCGACACCGCAACCTCGTCGGCCTGAATTTCGGTGTAGGTCTTGGTCTCTCCTTCGGCCTGAAAGTTCCTTTGCGCGAGCCGCCCGGTCACCACCACACGAGTGCCGCGTTTGAGGCTGTCCGCGACGTTCTCCGCTGCCGGTCCCCAGACCGCCACTTTCTGAAAGAGCGGCTCTCCGTCGATCCATTCGCCGCTGTTCTGGTCCTTGTGGCGGGGGGTGTCTGCGACGGTGAAGTTTGCGACGAATCGACCGTTGCCGCCGTCGCGGATGGTGGGATCTGCGGTGATGTTTCCGGCGATAACAATGGTGTTGGTGCTCATGACTTGGGTCCTGTTCTTTTAGAGGGATTTATCCCTGATGTATTTGCTTGGCCGTTCTTTGTAACTGTTTTCTAGTTTAATTGCCCTGTATCAGTTACCGCAACCTATTTCCTATTTATTTGGCCATTTCTCAGGAATTGAATTGCCATATTTTCCGGACTGAATTAGTGCGTAATAATTCGACCGAACATCTTCTGAAGTCGAGGCCCCGCCCGGAGGGCATATGCTTTATATATGCAGGTCACGCGACTAGCGTGACTCATTATTGTGCGGTGCTATCAGTGTGGGCAGTGGGTTCCTTCCTCGTCGTCGGCAAGGTCCGTTAAACCGCGGAATGCGGTGGGGAACATTCGACGCGGAAAACATTTATTTCACGAAATATGCGACGTTAATTTAATTTGCCAGCGCGGAGCGCTGACTTTATGGGAGCGCGTGCAATAAATGTTTGTAGCGGTGAATGCGGAGCGCAGCGGAGCCCGGAGCATTTTGTGGTAGGACCGGGTTGCCGACGACGCGGAAGGAACCTGCCGGGTAGCGGCGTGTGGCCCGCACCTTGGGGTGCGGGCCGCTGCTCGTGGCGGTGGTTGCTGCCAGGTGGTGTACTGCCTGATGTGAGTGGGTACGCAGCCGAAGCCGAGCGCACCCTGATCGCTATCCGCGACCTCTTCGGCACCCCCACCCCCCTCGACACCCCCAACTCCCCCACCACCACCGCCAACCCCAACCAACCCGGCTGGAACGGCACCGCCGCCGAAAGCCAACACCGCGGCGCCACCACCCTCACCGACCGCCACACCACCATCACCACCACCGACAACAAACTCACCCGCTGGGCCGCCGACGTCGCCGAAGACACCACCCGCAACCGCAACAACGCCACCGCACTCGTCGGCTCAGCACGCACCACCAACGCAGCCCTAGCCCCCTACCAAGGCACCGTCCAAGGCCGCATCGCCCTCATCCGAGCCCTCACCGACCACCTCGCCACCGCCGGCGGACTCGTCAACGACCACCTAAACACCCTCCCCGGCCGACAACAACAACTCGCCGCAGCCACCGCCAACTACAACCTCCCCCCCGACCCCAACAACCCCACACCCCCACCACCACCCCGACGACCACACCCCCACCACCCCAAACGCCACCAACCACACCGCCGCCGCCGACGCGGCA
>JBFXJE010000021.1:64902-86839 GCA_050175175.1 Mycolicibacterium sp.
GCCGCAGCCACCGCCAACTACAACCTCCCCCCCGACCCCAACAACCCCACACCCCCACCACCACCCCGACGACCACACCCCCACCACCCCAAACGCCACCAACCACACCGCCGCCGCCGACGCGGCAGCGGCGCACCCTGGGCGACGGGCGGCGGGGGTGGCCCCGCGGGCGGCGGGGGCCGGCCGATGTCGGGGATGTCGGGCCTGGGCTCGTTGTCGGGTGCGGGGTTGAGGTCTGGGCCGGGTGCCGGTGGTGGATCGATGGCGGCGGGTGTGGCTGGTGCTGGGTTGCCTCAGGGGGCGCTCCCGGGTGGGCCTGCGACGTTTGGGCCATTGAACGCCGATCAGATGAATGTGGCGAAAGTTTTTGTCGCCGAGGCGATGAGGCGGGGTTTGCCTCGGCCGCTGGCGATTAGGGCCGCGGAGATGGCGATTGGGTGCGGGATGCAGGAGTCTGGGTTGCGGATATTGTCGAATCCGAATGTGCCGGAATCGGAGCGTCTTCCGCACAATGGCGAAGGCCATGATCATGACTCGGTGGGTCCGTTGCAGCAGCGGCAAAGTTGGGGTCGCACTGCTGATTTGATGAACCCGGCAACGTCGGTGAACAAGTTCTATGACCAGCTGCTGAAAGTTCCTGGCTGGTCGTCAATGCGGTTTACTGCGGCAATTCAGAGTGTTCAACGCTCAGGGCTGCCGACTGCTTACGCCAAGCATGAGGCTCTGGCCACACAAGTGGTTCGGGCCATCATGGGCGGGGAATAGAAAAGGAGCACCCCCGATATGACCTCTGGTGGACCTGATCTCGGGTCGATCCTGGAAGAGATTTTGATGAACGGCGGCCCGCAAGCCCCGTTGGTCATTCCGATTAAGCATTTGATCGATGACGCGTTGGGGCTGTTCGGTGAGGGTTCGGCCGCTAACAGTGGTGTCTCCAGCAGTGATGTTGCCTCGATGGGCGCGGCGGTACATGCCGGCGACGCGGCAGCGGCCGAGAAAGCGGCGTCGCAGTCGCTTTCGGATGGCCGGCAAGCGTTGGAGGCGATCGACGCGCAGCTGGACAGCCTGGCGAAACAGATCGTTGATAACAATGACGAGTGCAAGAAGAAACTTCTGTCGGTCAAGTCCGAAGTCGATAACGAGCTGAAATATCTGGACACCACCAGCGACAGCAGTGTGGTGCAAAGTGCGGCGGTGCAGAAGTTCCTTGCCGATAAGGCGGGGGAAGCCTCCGAGGTGATTTTGACCGCAAGTGCGCAGATCGCTAAGCATCAGCAGCAGATCGGCGATGTGACAAGTCAATACTCGGGTGCGGGTGGCACGGGTGCTAGCGGTGGCGCCGGGGGTGCTGGTGTTGATCCCGCCGCTGCGGCGGCAGTTCCGGCGGCGGCAGCTGGTGGTTACGGGGCGACGGTCCCCTCGTGGGACAACGCGGCCGGCGGAGGCTATGACGGCGGGTATTACGACGATGGCGGTTCATCACTGGGTGATTTGGCCGGCATGGTTCCGCAGATGGCGTCGGCTTTGCCAGGGGCGTTAGGTGGTTTGGGGGGCGGTGCTGGTATGGGTAATCCGCTGGGAGATTTGAGTGGGCTGATTGGGTCCGCGGTGCGGGACGCGTCGCAGAATTCGGGCCGCGATAAGCCTGATGAGGCGACCAAGGCCGAGGAAGCCAAGGCTGATGACGCCAAGAAGGATCAGCCGACGGGAGCTACCGGGGAAGCGAAGAGCAGCGACGAGCAGAAGGCCGAGCCGGTCGGTGCGACTGGGGATTCCAAGGCCGAAGGCGGCGGGCCGCCTCCTCCCCCACCGACGCCGGCGCCCACGATGGTTACTCGTCCGGACGGCACGACTGCTACGGCATCCAGTGCTGCGGTCGCGGCCGCGGCCCGCGCGCATTTGGGCGGGCAGGATTTGATGTCGGCGTACAAAGACGCCAACGTGAATCTGGCGCAGCCGGGAACACCGATCAAGGACACCATTCCGCCGTCACGCGTTCAGATGGGCGATCTTGCCGCATTCCAGGACCGCTATGTGATGTGCGAGGGCGACGGCAAGGTGTATTTGGACGGCCAGTCACAGCCGTTGTCGGCGTTAGGGAAATTACGCGGCTTCCTGGGGTTCTTCCGCGCGGTGGCCCCGGCGGACGCGGGTGCGGTGGCCGCCCCGGCGGCGGGTGCCGCGACGACGGTGGCCGCGCACTCCCCGATCACAACGACGAACTGATCCCGGTGCACTGGCGGGCACATCCCGCCGCTGGGCGAAAGTGTGCCGGCCAGCACCCGGTGGTGTGCTTAGCCGTCTCCTCGGCTGCTGTCGCCGTCTTTGGTGTGGCCACTGATCTGGTGGTATCCGACGGTGTTGGTGAAGGACGCTTGAGCAAATAGCCGCACCGAAACGGTCTTGGCGTTGGCGCGGACAACGGTGTACCAGCTGCTGCCGTACTGGATCCGATCGCCCTTGGCGATGGTGTCTCGACTGTAGGTGTTAGCAATGCCGGTCTGCTGTTGGGCCGTGTAGATGCCTGTCCAGTAAGCGATTTCGTCGGCACGCTGAGCGATGCGGGCCAGAACTTGGTCCCGGTACTGCCCGGTGGCAGGGCCGGATTCATCGACGTATTCGACGGTTTCGGTGCGAGCCACTACGCGGCGGTATCCGTCGATGGTGCGCTGGTCGCGGCGTTGGTCTGCTTCCAGCTTGTTGATCCGGTTCTTGACCCTGACAGGGTCGTGGCGATGCTCGGAGGCGCTGGCCGCAGTGGCGGCGCGGGCCGATGTGGTTTGTGCATGGGCGGTGGCATCTAAGGCGGTCCGAGTGGCCCTGTTGGCCCGGGCGATGGCGTTGCGGTGCCGACGTTCGCTGTGGTGGCCGATCTTGATGGGTTCTCCGCCTGGGGGAAGGGCATCGTGCGCCCGTTGATCTGCTTCCCATGCCGACTCCGCGACGCGGGCGGCGCGATCTGCTGTGGCGGCCAGTGCGTCGGCGCGAGCAGCTTGTCGGTCGGCGCGGTCAGCCTCGGCCTCTTCGGTCGGCCGATGTGTGCTGTCGATGGTGACGGTCACGGTGTGGCCGGCCTCGCGCAGTGTGTCGGCTGCTCGCTGGATCTTGTAGGTGTTGGGTTGCCGATCGCGGCTGCCGGCGATCCCCCAGACTGAAATAGAGGGGAACCAGCGGAAACCGGCGGCTTTGAGGATGGTGTTCGTGCCGTCGCCTCGGGATGTACCGCTTACGAGTGTTCCGTCGTGGGGGGTGTGGGTGATTTCGATGGCCATGGTTAGGACTCCGTTCGTGAGTTACTCGGTGTTGGCGCTGGTCAGCGCTGGGGTGTGGTCGTTCGCCGGGGTGGGGGTGTCAAGTGGGAGACCGGTGGATCAGCTGGAGGCGGATTTGTGGCCCGCGCGAGCGCCGAAGAAGCGAGCTTGAATAGGGCGACAAATGCCGCTGGAGCCGCACGGCGGCGCACCGGTGTGTGGTGCGCCGACAGGCGAGCCCGCCGGGCGGAGCTTGACACCCTCGGGGGTTCCCGGCGTTAGACTGCGACCCCCTGCTGACAGTGCAAAAAAGGTGAGGGGCTACGGATTTCGGCCACCGACAGGTGGCCATCGCGCCACAACCGTGGCGCGGGACCTTGCCCCATCTCGCCGGGCCTGTCCCCCGCGTCTTGTCGGCGTGCGATAGCAGACGCGATAGCGTTCGCGATAGTAGCCACAACAACACGTAACGTCGTTACCTCTGCTAGCAGACACATCATCGTCTCGCGATAGCGGTGCCTGCTATCGGCATAGATAGCGGTAGCAACCGTGGTCTGCGATATTGCAGTTGCTAGCGCTGCGAGTCAGTACATCCGCTATCGCTGGACTGTTCTGTTAACAGCGTCGGTCACTGCTAGTTGACAGCTAGTAGGTATCCGATAGCGTCACCAGTGTTGTTCTCTGATAGCGGTGATGACCTCGCTACAACAAGGCGGGTCACGATATCGGCACCCTGCGTGTTGGCCGCTATCAGCGACAGTGCGCATTCGTACTATCGGGTAGCGGTGTCGTGGGCCGTCTCTGCGGAGAGGCTTGCCGCGCAACAGACGAAGGAGTGGCGGGCATGGCGGTAGTGGATCTCGCGTCACGAGTGGCGACGCGAACGAAAACTGGTGGTGGCGCAGGTTCTTCGGCTAAGACTTCCGAGCCTGATCATGTGGCGATCGCATGCGACCGTTTGGGCCTCAAACCCACCAAGGCGCTGCGCGGGCTGCTGCCGCGACTGATTGTGACCGTCGCCGCGTGGAAGGGCGGCGTGGGAAAGACGGAACTGGCCAAAGAATTGGCGTGGCTGTTCGACGCGATCCTGATTGATTTGGATTGGGATGAGGGGGGGATAACTCGCTCGTGGGGGTACCGGCACGAAACCCGCACTACAGCTCCGCTTTTGGACGCCCTCGAAGGCAGGAGGGTGCCGCGCCCACTGACGGGTAATGGGGTACGGGCGGACTTGGTTCCCTCGCATCCAGATTTCTCGACCAACCAGCCGGCGGCCGACCGGATGGCGACGGCCTTGGAGCAGTGGTCACAGGCATGGGGGAGACCTATCGTGATCGACACCCATCCTGGGGGAGTCGATTCGACAATGGGGGCCGTCGCGGCAGCTCATGTGATCGTGGTGCCGGTCAATTTGGAGGCGCGGGCGCTTCGCGCCACGGAGGGGATGGCTAAGGAGTTGCAGGGCGGGTACCCGCTGATGTTTGTGCCGAATCGTGTTGAGGCCGCACCTGAGTCAGAAGTACGTTGGTTGGAAAGCCTTGGCCAGACCTATGGGATACCCGTGGGCACACCGATCTATAGCCACGCGTTCTTGAAGCGACGTAAGTTGACGATGGCAGTGTGCGCCCCTGGCCGGTCGGGCACGATCCCAGCGTCTCATCAGGGGTTTGTTGAGGAGATTCGTTCGGTTGCCCACCAGATTGTGGAGATGGCGGCATTGGGAAGCGCCCAAGCTGATGGGACTGGACGGTGAGCGACGGGATCAATGGCCTGCGGAACGGCAGGCAACAGAGGACCTCACGGAAGGCCCCGCCGCCGCGTCATCCTATTGCGGTCGCGCCCGCGGATCTCACGCATTCAGCCGGGGATGGCGAGACCGCTTCATCGGCGACCGCAGCGGTCGTTCCGGTAAGTCTTCCTGTAGTTCAGGAGTCGGATGCGGCACCTCGGACAGTGGAGTCGACCAGACCAAAGCCTCACGCGGGCAAGGCGGTACGGGAGGATTTGAGTTCTCCGCCGGATTTAACAATCGACTGGACTGACGCGGCGATGCACGTAACCAAGCCGAACAGGATCAGTGTGGCGATGTCGGTGGCCAGACGTTTCAAAGCGGCCGCCGATGCACCACAATCAGCTCCACAAACTGAGCTGATCATGGAAGCCATCAATGAGAATTTGGCTCGGCTTCCTGAACTGGTTCTGGCCCGGAGGCCCGATAGCCGTCAGGCCGAAGCAGGGTTCTTTTTGCGACGCGGGGTGGCTCAGGAGCGGGAGCCGTGGGAGTCCGTCTATATCCGCCCAAACGCTGGGGAAGTCGAGGCTTTGCGCCGCATTGTCGAGTGGGTTTCTGCGGTGATTACCGCGCAGCCGGGCCGCAAAGAGACGTCCCGTTCAGAGGTCGTGACCGCAGCATTGGATGCGCAGTATCCGCCACCACGTTCGGGCAAGTGAGGCATTGGCGTGGCGGAAGATTCACTTCCGGCGGGATCTGATGTTGCGGGGTACCGCATCGAACGACTCGTCGGCACTGGGCATATGGGAGCGGTCTACCTGGCCCGCAGCCCCGAGTTGCAGCGAAGCGAAGCACTCAAGGTTCTCAATCGAGACTTGTTAGAGGACGAGACTTTTAGAACACGGTTCCTCCGTGAGGCCGATGTCGCGGCGCAGCTCAATCATCCATCGATCGTGCCTGTGTATCGGCGCGGCAGCACCGATGACGGGTTGTTGTGGATCGCGATGCTCTTTGTCGATGGCACTGACGCTGACACCGCTGTTAGGCAGGGCGGATTGTCTATGCGGCAGGTCCTGCATATCGGCACCGAAATCGCGTCTGCGCTTGATTACGCCCATAACCATGGGGTGGTGCATCGGGACGTCAAACCGGCGAATTTCCTACTCTCCAAACCGATTGCCCCTTCGACTATTGAGCGGGTATTCCTTGGTGATTTCGGACTTGCTCACTCGATCGGACAGTCGCAAATGGGTCGGAGTGGGGGAGCGGTGTTGGCAACGGTGGGTTACGCCGCACCGGAGGTGTTAGCCGGCGGTGAGGTTGATGAGCGGTCTGATCTGTATTCGTTGGGGTGCAGTCTTGTTCGCATGGTGACGGGCCGACGTCCCTTTGAGGGTTCGATCGATGAGGTGATCGAGGGCCACCTGAGTAGGTCTGTTCCGCGGGTCAGTGAAATGCGGGATGGTCTTCCGCCAGCGATGGATGCGGTGATCGCCAAAGCGATGGCCAAGGACCCTACTCGCCGTTTTGAGAGCGCGACGGCATTGATGTCGGCCGTGGCCGAGGCCCTGCATGCTCCGAGCGAGCCACGACAGCGGCCCACAGGGACACTGACTGCGCCCAGGGCAGCCGCGAGTCCGGCACGGGAGCTATCTAGCCCGGAAGGTGGAGCCGAACCTGCACGGGGGAATCTAGGCGACTTTGCGCCACCCCCGGCGCGGTCTCGTGCGGGCGTCGGGGCAGGGTTGCGTACGAGAGCGGCAGCAGCTGGCCTTAGTGGCCTGCTCCGTGATTCGAGCCCTAAGCGGGTGGGCGTTGCGGCGGCCGCCGCGGCCGCGGTGATCGGGTGCGTCATCTGGTGGGCAGGCTCGTCGCCGGGGGAGGACAGCAATACACCGGCGGACCTGTCCTCGGAGTCAAGTGAATCGAGTCAACACAGCACGATTCGAGTGACGAACTCGCCAGTCCCGGTGAGGGATTCGGGGGCAGACCAGCGCCTATTAGCGTCGTTACCGCCAGGGTTTCCACCCGGTGCCTGCCAAGCCATTGCACCGACTAGCGGTGCAATGGCCTCGGCGCTCTGCCGGCCGACAGGTGATCCAGCTGTGTTGGCAGGGGTGACTTACGACCAGATGCCGAACAGGACAGCGATGCTGTCAAAACTGATCGGGCAGATCGACGCTCTGACGGTGCAAGTGTGTCCCGGCAATATCAAGTCGCCTGGGAACTGGCACCGCAATGCGGCACCCGATCACACCGCCGGAATCGTGGTGTGTGGGATGGAGCAGGGCACGCCAGTTGTGGTGTGGACAACCGACAGTCAGGCACTAGTCACCGAAATAAAAGCTGATGACGGGACCACCCTTGACCAGCTCTATGGATGGTGGTCCTTCCACTCCTGATCGGGCGGTCAGTAGGAGTTGCCTGCTGCCGGTGAGGGAACGACTGCGGTTGTCGGGACCGCGGCGGTGGTGGGCGCAGGGGCGGCCGGTGCGGCACTTGCTGCGGCCGGTGCAGGGACTGCGACGTTGTCTTGAACGGGTGTGCCGGAGCTGCCGGTCGCGGCAGGGGCGGCCGGAACGGGCGACTCTGCGGCACCGGCCGGCGCGGCCGGGACAGCCGCGGCGGTGGTGGGCGCTCCGGCGGTAGCCGGTGTGCCGGTGGTGCTTTCAGCAGCGGCTGGGGCCGGAGTCCCAGCGCTGCCGGCCGGGGCCGGGGTTACGGGGGTGGCTGGTGTTCCTGCGGCCGCTGCGGGAGTACCTGCGGTGGCCGGGGTGCCTGCGGCGGCCGGGGTGCCTGCGGCGGCGGGGGTGCCTGCGCTGCCAGCGGGCAGCGGTGTTCCGGAGCTGCCTGCTGCCGCAGGCGCGGCGCCGGCTGCGGTCTGGCCGGTTGCGGGGGTGGTGACAGGGGTGGTCTGTCCGGTGCCACGACCGTTGACGCTAGCGCCGGCGGACGGAGCGGGTGCCGGCGCGGTCCAGACGGCTAGGTCACGCGAACCGTCGTTGTAGGCAATGGAATCCGGTGCCTGGCCGGTGACATCGAAGTAGATTTTGCCGGAGGTCATACCGCCCTGGGCCAGGGTTGCGGGGTTGACGCCTTGAGGTGTGGCAACTTCCCAAAGGACCCGGTAGTTAGCGCCAGATGCGCTGCGGGCGTTGAGGTTAGAAACGATTGGTGTGGCGCCACCTTGGACGGCGCGGTCGGTGGCAGTGGCTTCCCAGAGGGTGCCGCGCACCTGATACGGGATTGCGTCAGAGCTGGGCTTGAGGTCGGTGATTGTCCACGCTTGAATGACCTGGCCATCAACAATGCCGGCTGATTGGCCGAGCGTTGCGGTCACGGTTGGGGTGTCCGCGAGCGCGGCCGGCGCGGCGAGCAAGGCTGCGGCGAGCGCCGCGGTCGCTGCGGCGGTGGTGGCGAGGCGGATTTTCAACGTGAACTCCCTGCTGTGAACTGCGGATTTGATGGTCCGGGTGAGCGTAGCTGGACGGCCCGATTCGGGCTACCAGCAGTGTTTCAGCTGGTAGAGGTCAGGGGAGGAGGTTTGTTAGGTGAATCACGGGATGAATTTTGGGTCCCCCGATTGGCCGATAAGCCGTCGAAATACCGTGGTGAGCTGAGGTTGCCGGGCTCACCCGAAGGTGAGCCCGGCTGTTGGTGCTCAGCGGCGGTGGCGGGCCAGCATGGCGGCTTTGTGCTGGTCGAGAAGAGGCTTGGTGCGAGGGCCAATGGCCCAGGGGCCGTCGTCGTAACCGGGGATTCGGCGCATGACGTGGCGTTCCAAGGCCCGGCAGAACTGGTGTGCTGAACTGGTCGACCATTCGGGGTGCTCACAGGCTTGGTGCTCGTAGGCGTGGATCGCGTTGAGGAGCTCGCCGGGGCTCCATGTGGTGTGCTGCGGGGGTTGGTAGGTGTAGTCCGGTACCGGGTGGTCTTCGTTGTAGCGGTAGTTGATTGAGGCGACGTTTTCGGCCAGGAGCATGCGGCCGATGTCGTTGCGTGTCGAGTGATCAAGTCGTCCCTGGAATGTGGGGTTTCCGTAGTGCCAAGTCAATTCGGCGTTGGAGTTGATGGCGGGGCGAAGTCCTGCCCAGATCAAGACGTTGATGTGCTCTGGGTGGACGACGAATGCGCTCATGACAGTTCCTTTTCGTATTGGTGGAGTGGCGTTGGCGCCGCTCTGCACGGGAGCGGGGGAATCGGCTGAGGGTGGGCGGTCAACCCCGAAGAGTCCGGCCCGATCGGGGCGGGGCTTTCGGCCTGCGTGAATCCGCGCGTAGCGCACTTGGATTCACTTGCGTTGGGCCGAAAGGGTCACTGGGCCCGCTGAGATCGGGGTGGGCGTGGGTTGACGGCTCGGGTCCCCAGGCGGTTACTCTGCGTGGCCCGGCAGTCGGCTAAATAAGGTGAGGGGCTACGGATTTCGGCCACCGCGAGGTGGCCATCGCGCCATAGTGGTGGCGCGGGCGGGGGTGGAGAGCGGAAGACAAGAAAGCCCGGACAGCCGCCTCGGTGTGAGGGGCTGGCCGGGCCTTGTGGTGGCTAGTCGGTGTCCCGGCTGGCGATCCAGGCGTGCAGATGCTCGCGGAGGTCGTCGGGGGAGTAGCCGGCGTGTAGTGCGAGCGTGAGCAGGTGGGCGAGGCGTGGGTAGGGGAGGTAGGCCGCGTGGGCTTCGTTATCGGCGATCTCTAGTGCAATTCCGGCGCGGATGGTGTCGGAGCAGAGGTAGTAGAGCGCGGCGGCGATGGTGAGTGCTTGGAAGCGGGCTTCACCGGAGGAGCTGGTTGGCCAGCGAGGTCCACAGCTGTGCGGCGTTCTCGGGGTGGTCGATGCTGACCAGGATCATCGTGTCCCGTAGCTCAGTGCTGCTGGTGATGATGATGGCGGCGCGGGTGGCCAGGCTGAGGCTGGGCGCGTAACCGGCGGCGGCAGCGGTGGCAATTTCTTCGAAGGTGTCGACGAGGAATGTTGTGATCGGCTGCTTGCTGATCGGTGCGAGATTCAGGGTGGGGGTGAATTCGCGGGTGATGGTGTCCCGGTCGGCGGCAATCGAGCGGACGTTGGGTGTACTGGGTGTCGTTGTGTCGGCGTTGCCACCCTCGGTGCCTGAGGTGTTGGTGTCGATGTCCCACCATTGGTGGGGCTGGTTGGTGTCGCGGGCGATCATGCGGGCGCGTACTTGAATGTTCTTGCTTTCCAGTGCATCTCGCAGAGTGTTGAGGACGGTTGTGGCAGTGGTGTCATGCCACGGCCCGCTGATCGTGAGGAGGATCGCGGAGTCGGCGCCGTGAAACGCGGCCGCCGCAGTGGTCGGCAGGGTGGCCACTGATTCGAGTTTGGTGTCAATGTCGCCCCGGATGGCGCAGCGGACGGTGGTTTGTCCGTCGGTGCGGTCGAGCAGGATGATGACGAAGCTCTCGGTGGGAATGTAGCCGAGAAGGCTTGGGATGGCGGCGATGATGTCGCTGCGGGTTCCGAAGTTGATGCCGTTGTTCATGATGACCCCGTTCTGAGCGGTTGTTGGTGTTGGCGCTGGTCAGCGCTGGGGTGTGGTCGTTCGCCGGGGTGGGGGTGTCAAGTGGGAGACCGGTGGATCAGCTGGAGGCGGATTTGTGGCCCGCGCGAGCGCCGAAGAAGCGAGCTTGAATAGGGCGACAAATGCCGCTGGAGCCGCACGGCGGCGCACCGGTGTGTGGTGCGGCGACGGGCGAGCCCGCCGGGCGGAGCTTGACACCCTCGGGGGTTCCCGGCGTTAGACTGCGACCCCTGCTGACAGTGCAAAAAAGGTGAGGGGCTACGGATTTCGGCCACCGACAGGTGGCCATCGCGCCACAGTCGTGGCGCTCGGGTTGCAGCGGAGGGAGAGGGGTCTTCCTGCCGCGCATAGTTGTTGTCGTGCCCGATCAGATTGCTATCGAGTTACCGATATTGATGTCATCGGGCCTTTGAGGTAGTAGCTATCTGGGCACAGGATTCGCCTGAATTACCCGACCAGGCATTGAGGGCGCAACGTTGGAGGATCGGTCAGTGACGGATAGTGCCGGTCAGAAAGGCAGCTTTGACGGGGAGAGGCTCGTCGCAGCAAGGAAGCGTGCGGGCCTGACCCGCGCAGAACTCGCGCGACGCCTAGCGACCGGGTGGGACGTTGTAATGCAGTGGGAGACTGGCGAGTGTCAGCCGCGTCCGCACACCATCCCTACTATTGCTTGCGCTGTTGGAGTGGCAACTACCGATCTGTTTCGATCACCGCACAGCGTTGCGACTCTGGCCGAACGACGAGTTGCGGCGGGACTGAATCAAAGTGATGTGGCCAGAGCCCTAGGCGTGAACCGAACTGCGGTCTCCCAATGGGAGCGCGGTTCGCGCCCTGTCCCGGCACGGCACCTCCGCATATACGACCGTTTACTCAGGCTCGACAGCGAGATCGCGTCGACATCGACCGATGGTCCTATCCTTGGCGGCGGAGTCAAGTCTGCTGCCCAAATTGTCCCAAGGTCCTCGTTCGCCCCAGACGCCACGGGCGCTGACTTCGTCTTTGCGTGGCCGGCGCATCTAATTTTGTCGGCGGATTTGAAAATCCGCGACAATCAGTGGCCAGAATTTGATGATCAGTCCAGGTCATGGACTGCGTATTCACCGCAAGGGGCGGAGATGAATGATTCTTGCGCAATGGATTTAGAGAGAATTCGAGAAGACGCAGTTATTCGGTTGATGCGTCTGGGCTTTCGAAAGTTTTATACCCATTACGAGCATCGCGTCCTCATCGAGGATGAACCTGTGTGCCTTGTACGGATGCAAGCAAACCCGTTCAGCGAATCGCGATTTCAGCAATGTCGATTGTTGATGTCGGCGTTGATTCCTGACTTCTTCCGGGCAGACATCGGAAAGGACATCGCGGCGAGAGCGGAAATCAGGAGTAGCTTCGAACTCGCCTTTCCAGAATCAGTCTCGGGCGAAACACTATTCATCATCGCAGAACCGAGTGACTCCTATGGATGGCTGCAGGACCAAACGATGCCCTACACGCCCTACACGATCGTCTGCCGACTACCTAATGGCGGTCGGTACTTCCTCGGTACCGTTCTCCACGACCACACGAGCGTCGAAGTAGAGGGCAGAGTTGTCCCGCTGAAAGATTTGAACGTGCAACGTCATACCACGGTCGCTGAGATAGCAACGCTGCTTGAGGGTGCTGATATCGATCACGAACTGCCGCTGCGTATCTGAGGGGCTACGGATTTCGGCCACCGGCAGGTGGCCATCGCGCCACAACCGTGGCGCGCAGGTTGGCGGTGGCCGGAAGAAAAATAGACCCGGCCAGCCGCCTCGTGGGGAGGGGCTGGCCGGGTTAGTGGCTAGTTCTGGTTGTCGGTGACGGTGATCGGAAATTCAGTGCCGGGGGAGGTGCTGTAGGTGCCTTCGGCCCGGTTCGGGGCGAGGTTGTGCCAGGTGATTTGGCCGACCCGGTTTTGCGCTTCGAACATGACTTCCAGGAGGGAGTCGATCGGGGTATGGATGTGAACGGTCTGGTCGTTGGTGATGATGCTGGCGGTGGTGGACATGATGGTGTTCCTTCCAGTTGTTTGGGTGCGCGGTCAGCGCTGGGAAGCGGTCAGTGCGGGGCCGCGACGGCTGTCCAGCATTGAGCCGGGTTGTCATCGGCGGATTTGTGGCCCTGCGAGCGCCGGAGAAGCGAGTCGGATTGGGCCTCAAATGTCCTCCGCCGCCGGTGACAACCTGTGCGTGTGCTTGACCGGCGTCTGTGGCGCCGCACTATGCTTGGCGACCTGCTGACGGTATTAGGTGAGTAGCTGCGGATTTCGGCCACCGGGAGGTGGCCATCGCACCACAGTGGTGGTGCGGGATGTCTAGTCGCTGGGTGCGAACATTGCCCGATCACTAGCTGCCAGTTGTGGACTGTGGGTGGGTTTAGTCGTGGTGAGGTGACCCCCTCGTAGTGGTCCAGTTGTTGTGCGACTCTGTTGCCCGGATGTTCGGGCAGGAAGAATCGGCAACGACATGACATCGACGAAACGCCGGCGGCATACGCCGGGCCAGATCATCCGCAAGCTCGCCGAGGGCAACAAGCTGCTCGCCTCGGGCCAGGAACTCGACGCAGTGTGTCGGCACCTGGAGGTCGCTGAGTCGACGTGGCATCGCTGGCTGGCCCAGTACGGCGGCATGAAGGCCAGCGACGCCAAACGGCTCAAGGAACTCGAATCCGAGAACGCCCGGCTCAAGAAATTGGTCGCCAACCAGGCCCTCGACATCGACATGCTCAAGGAGATTTCGGCGGGAAACTGCTAACCCTGAACCGCAAGCGCAGCGCCGTCACGGTGCTGCGCGACCGGTTCGGGGTGTCCGAACGCCGCGCCTGCACCGTGGTGGGCCTTCACCGGTCCACGATGCGGTTGGCCCCGCCCCCGATGAGCACTGAGGAAGCCGAGTTGCGTGCCTGGCTGCGCAAGTTCTCCACCGACCGGCCCCGCTGGGGATGGCGGCGAGCAGCCAAGATGGCCCGCCGGGCGGGCTGGGCCGTCAACGACAAGCGCATCCGCCGGCTGTGGCGCGAAGAGGGCCTGCGGGTCCCGCAACGCCGCAAGAAGAAGCGGCTGACCGGTATCGGCGCCGCCGTCGGGGCGATGTCACCGATCCGCCCGAACGTGATCTGGGCGATGGACTTCCAGTTCGACACTACCGCCGATGGCCGCACCCTCAAGATGCTCAACGTCATCGACGAGTTCACCCGCGAAGCACTGGCCATCAACGTTGATCGCGCCATCGACGCCGACGGCGTCGTCGCAGTCTTGGACCGCTTGGCCCTGCAACTCGGCGCCCCGGCCTACGTACGCTTCGACAACGGCCCCGAGTTCGTGGCCCACGCCATGAACGACTGGTGCCGATTCACGGGCGCGGCTTCGCTGTTCATTGATCCCGGCTCGCCGTGGCAGAACGCCTGGATCGAATCGTTCAACGGCCGGCTTCGTGACGAGCTACTCAACGCGTGGCGCTTCGACTCGCTGCTCGAAGCCCGGGTGATCATCGAGGACTGGCGCCGCGACTACAACGCCAACCGGCCCCACACCGCCCATGGTGAACTCACTCCCACCGAGTTCGCCCTACAGTGGGCCACGACCCACCCACCCCACGCCGCGTAGCGGCTGGACCACAAGCGGGTGCGCCTGACGACGTCCGGTAGGCCGGGCACCACGATGTTTTTGCGAAAAGGGTTGTTGAACAGACGTTTATTCCGGGGCGGCGGGGCTGGCGCCCGGCTTCATCGCCGACAGGGCGGTTTCTGGTCAGGAGCCCAGGTGTTGGTCCCAGAACAGTGCCATCTCGGCGAAAATGTCCTGCGACTCGGGGGCGAAGGGGTCGATGAAGTAGGTGAAGTGCGAGGCGCCCTCGACCAGATGAAGGTCGGCATCCACCCCGGCTTTGCGGAGTTTGCGGTGCATGAGCACGACCTGACTGAGCAGCAGGTCGCGGGTGCCCGAGATCAGCATGGTCGGGGGAAATCCGGACACCTCTCCGCGCAGCGGTGAGAGCAGCGGGTTGGAGATGTCTTCGTCGCCCGCGTAGAGCGACGCTCCGCGGCCGGCGATGGCGTCGTAGGTGACGAGGATGTTGTCGACCCACTCGTGAACCTTCAGCGAGTCACCGACGGCCGCCAAATCGCACCACGGGGTCTGCACCGCGACCGCGGCGGGCAAGGCCACGCCCTCGTTCTTGGCGCGCAGCACGGTCGACAGGGCTAACCCGCCCCCGGCGGATCCGCCGCAGAGGCCGATGTTGGCCGGCGGCGCCATCTGCAGGGCGGCTTTCCACACGGCCATGGCGTCGTCGGAGGCGGCGGGGAACGGATGATCGGGCGGCATCCGGTAGTCGACCTCGATCACCGTGATGCCGCACGCGGCGGCGATGACCGCCGGTTCCAGGAGCGACGCGCGGCCCGGGTTGAACAGGTAACCGCCGCCGTGCGTATTGACCAACAGCCGGTTGGCGTTGGCCGCCGGGATCTGCGGCGGGGTGACGATGAACACCCCGACCCCGGCGATGGTCGTGGACTCGACGCGCACGTCGAGTTTCTCGACGATCTTCTCGATCTGCGGACTCGACTGCTGCGCCAGATTGGCGATGGCGGCGTTCCAGCCGGCCGCGTCCGGCGGGTTCAACAGCCACTCGTTGTTCCGATAGGGCATCGCGATGGCCTGCTGCATGGCGGCGCTGACCGAGGTCGGCGCCGGGATGCTGCGGCCGGGGACCACCCGCGGACCGGGGCTGCCGTTGAGGTGGCCCATCAGTTGCTGCAGCGCGGGACCGTCGGGCAACGAGACGGTAGTGGGCGTGCCGGAGGGAGTTTCAGTCATAAGTAGGGGCGACGGTAGTCGCTGCCTTCTGCCGGCGAATGACTTTTTCCAGGCAGGGCGATTTCTTACCCCTGCCCCCGGCGTCGTGGTAAACACATTTCGCCCACCCAGCGGGTCGTGCCGTCATCGCCGGGCACGTGAAACGTTCTGATCGGCGGTCATGGGAAGGTGGCCAGCGAGTGACCGAATTGTCAGCGGATGTGATCGTCGTTGGCCACGGATTGGCCGGCCTGGTCGCCACCAGTCAGATCGTCGATGCGGGCAAGTCCGTTCTCCTGATCGACCAGGAAGGCCCGGGAGACTTCGGCGGTCAGGGGTACTGGTCATTCGGCGGACTGTTCATGGTCAACACCCCGGAGCAGAAACTCTGTGGGGTGCGGGATTCCCGGGAGTTGGCGTGGCAGGACTGGCTCGCGTCGGCGCAGTTCTCCGATACCGCCGATGACCACTGGGGACGCAAATGGGCCGAGAGTTACGTCGACTTCGCGTCCGGGGAGAAGCGGCGCTGGTTGCGCAGCCTGGGTTGGCGCGCGTTTCCGCTGCTGGGGTGGCCGGAGCGGGGCGGCCACAGCGCTCTCGGGTCGGGCAACAGCGTCCCGCGTTTCCACATCACCTGGGGGACCGGGCCCGGCCTGGTCGAGGTATTCGCGCGCCGGGTGCTCGACGCCGAGTCCCGAGGGGTCGTCCGCCGGGTCTTCCGGCATCGCGTCGAAAGCCTCGACACGACCGACGGCCGGGTCACCGGCGTGCACGGAAAGATCCTGGAAAACGCTACCCAAACCCGCGGGGCGCCATCGACACAAACCGAGATCGGCGAGTTCATCGCACGTGCGTCGGCGGTACTGCTGGCCACCGGCGGTGTGGGGGGCAACCCAACCCTGGTGCGCGAGTTGTTCACTGAGAGCTTCGGCACCTTCCCCGACGAAATGCTCTGCGGCAACCCCGCTCACGTCACCGGCAAAATGCTTGGTATCGCCAAGGCGGCCGGCGCCAACGTGGTCAACCAGAACCGGCTCTGGTTCTATCCCGACGGCGTGACCAACGTCAACCCGATCTGGCCCGATCACGGAATCCACCTCAACACCGGGCCGTCGGCACTGTGGCTGGAAGGGTCCGGCCAGCGCATGCCACACCCGCTCTATCCGAACTTCGATGGGATGAGCGCGGTCAGACACATCACCGAATCCGGCTTCTCCTACACCTGGCTGATCCTCAACCACGAGATTTTCCGCCGGGAGTTCGGAATGTCGGGCCAGGAACTCAACCCCGCCATCACCGGCAAGCATCCCTGGATGGCCATCAAGGGGCTGCTGAAACCTGCCATCTCCAGCCATGCCCAGGAATTCCTGGACCGGGGAGTCGATTTCGTCACCGCCAGCTCGGTAACCGGGTTGGCCGCACAGATGAGCGCAGTCCCCAACGTTGCGCCCGTCGACGCTGCCGTACTCGAGCAGGAGATCCGGGCCCGCGACTCCCAGGTCGGCAATCCGTTCAGCAAGGACCCTCAGATCATGGCGATTCACAACGCCAGACGGTTCTGGCCGGACTGGTTCCGGATCGCCAAACCTGCCCCGATCCTCGATCCCAAAGCCGGACCTTTGATCGCGATCAAACTGCACATCACCACCCGTAAGACCCTCGGTGGTCTACAGACCGACCTCAACGGACGCGTCCTCACCCCGGCGGGTGATCCGCTGCCCGGGCTGTACGCCGCCGGTGAACTGACCGGTTTCGGTGGAGGCGGAATACACGGGCACCGCTCGCTGGAGGGCACCTTCGTCGGCGGGTGCGTCTTCTCCGGCCGGGTCGCCGGCCGCAGCGTCGCCAAGCAGGTGTGAGCCGGATGAGACTCGGTGATTTCCTGCTCAAGCGGCTGGCCGACATCGGGACGACCCGTATTTTCGGTGTTCCCGGCGACTACAACTTGTCCTTCCTCGAACAGGTCGAAGCCCACGCGAGTATCGAGTGGGTCGGGACCTGCAATGAGCTCAACGGCGCCTACGCCGCCGACGGCTACGCCCGGACCGGTAAACCCGGGGTGCTGCTGACCACCTACGGAGTTGGTTGCCTCAGTGCCATCAATGGTGTCGCCGGTGCGTACTGCGAACACGTCCCGCTGATCCACATCTCCGGCGCCCCGCCCAGCCATGCGGTCCGCGATCGGGCTCCGCTGCATCACAGCCTTCTCGACGGCGGATATCGCAACATTCACCGGGCCTTCACCGAGTTCACCGAATACACCGCCCGGCTCTCCCCGGAGAATGCCGCTGACGTGATCGACCACGCACTGCGCGTCGCGTTCCGGTCGCGGCGGCCGGTCCGGCTGGAGCTTCCGTCGGATTTGACCCACGTGGAGATCCGAACCCCCGACGATGTCCTCACCATCGAGTACCCAGCCGCGGCAGGCCCGCCGGTCGACGATGCCGCCGGGGCCGTGGCCCGGGCACTCGCCGGGTCCCGTCGCCCACTATTGCTGTTCGACCTGCCGGCGGTCCGCTGGGGAGCGGTGGAGGCGATCGAGCAGTTCTGCGTCGCGCTCGACATCCCGTACTTCTGCACCCTGCCCGCCGTTCACCAGGGGAACCCGGAGCATCTGCAATATCTGGGCGTGCTGCCCGGCAAGGAGGCTGACAGACAGGCGATTTTCGAGGCCGCCGATCTGGTCCTGGCATGCGGGTTCATCCAGTCTGATGTGACCACCGGATGTTTTTCCCTAGATCTGGACTCCAAACAGGTCGTCGAACTCCAGACCGGCTACACCCAGTTGGGTGGACCGAGTTGGACCGAATCGGCCGTCTACTACGGCACCGGTATCGCCGAGGTCCTCACCGCCGCACTCCCGAAGGTCAGCGAGGAATTCGGGGCCAGACAGCGCTGGTGGTCCGCGCCCGCCGCGCCCGTTGTCGCGGCGCCGAGCGACAGCGGTGGGCTCGATGAGGAATTCTTCTTCGCACGCCTGGGTGCCTTCCTGCGCCCCGACGATGTGCTGATTGCCGAGACCGGAACCTCCGCCCAGAACCTGGCCGGCCTGCCGCTGCCGACCGGGGTCCGCTACATCAACCAAACCAGCTGGGGGTCAATCGGATACGCCCTGCCGGCACTCCTCGGCTCCCTGATGAGCACTCCCGAACGCCGACATGTCTTATGCATCGGAGACGGCTCGTTCCAGCTGACGGCGCAGGAGCTGTCCACTATCATCCGACACGGCTTCGCACCGGTGATCTTCCTGCTCAACAACCGCGGATACACGATCGAACGATCCATCCTCGGCGCAAGAGCCTCCTACAACGACGTCGCCAACTGGTCCTATCACGAGTTACCGCGGGTCTTCGGCATCGACGAAAGCCGCCTCCTCACCCGCGTCTGCGCGACCCGCGCCGAACTCGATGCCGCTATGCGCGAGGCAGCCGACACCGCCTGCCTGAGTTTCATCGAGGTCGCATTGGCGCCGCTGGACATGACGTCGGCGACCACGAACGTCGGCACGGCCACCCGGGTGTACGACTACGGCGTCTACGGACCACCGAATCCGCTCCGGAAATAGCCCACGGCAAAGCAGCCCGCTGACTTTCTTCTTCCGCAAGGATGCTCCCATGAACAATCTGAACCGACTGCGTGACTACATCGTCGACATGACCCAGCTGGTCGATGCCGCCGGTGCCGATGAAGCACGACTGTTCCGCGACGGCGAGCCGTTGTTATCGCGGCTGGTGGCTCAGGACGACTGGTTGCCCGAAGCCTTCGCCACGTCCTCGCCCGAAACCTACCGCCAGTACCTGCTGTGGTGCGACCCGCGGGAACGGTTCTCGGTGGTGAGCTTCGTCTGGGGCCCGGGACAGAAAACCTCCATCCATGACCACACGGTGTGGGGCATGGTCGGCATGCTGCGTGGCCGGGAACGGTACGAGGAATACGACCGCCCCGAGCCCGGCCAGGCGATGCACAAGACCGGCGAGTACCACGCGCACCCCGGACAGGTGGCCAAGGTGTCGCCCTCCATCGGAGACATTCATCTGGTGGCCAACGACGTCGAGGACGGCCCGTCAATCAGCATCCATGTCTACGGAGCCAATGTCGGGTCGCTGGTTCGCCACAGTTTCGATGACAGCGACGGCCGCGCCACGCCGTTCGTCTCGGGCTACAGCAGTGCCGTCATCCCCAATCTGTGGGATCGCTCCGCCGAAGTGCGTGCCAGCCTGCATTAATGCCAGCTTGCATTAAGTAGCCTGCCGACTGCGCGCCAACGGACCGTCGCCGCCCGCGGCGGCAACGGTTTCATGGCTGCTGCTGGCCCAGGGCGCCGGGCGGCTGTTGCGACGCACCCACACCGCGGCATGGTGGCAGTACTCGACTCGAGGATGGCCACCGCGCGCTACGGCGGCTACTTGCGCGCGTCGCTGCCGCTGTTCTTGACCACCGCCGACCCTCGCTTGTCCGGCAGGCGCTGACGCGGTTGCGTTAGCGCTCGGCCGCGGCGGGGGGCTTGCCGAAATGGAACACGGCCAGGCTGGCGGCCACGACGAAGGCAGCCAGCCCGATGACCGGCGCGACAGCGAAACGCGTCAGCGTGGCCCCCGTCGCGGCGCCTGCCAGCATGGTGAGAACGGTGCCGTAACGCAGCTTCTCGCGGTGCCCACTGCCGCCGGCCAGGCGGCTGTCGACGCCCAGACCGACGATCGTCGATGTCAGCACGGTGGTGCTGAGTTCCTGGATTCCGAACTGGCGTGCGGTGGCGGACTGCGCACCGAAGGCCAATGCCAGGCCCGCAATGAGGACCAACCTCCCGTTGTCGTGATAGCGCAGCACCCCGGTGCCGGCAAGTGCCGAAAGTGCCACCAGCAGAACGACTTCAGCGCTCATTGCGGTGGCGAGCCATAAGCGCACATCGTGATCGAGATGGCGCGCGAACCGGCCGCCGACGATCGTGCCGAGAACGAAAAACGTGAAAGAGACCAGCGCCGCGACCATGTCGACTCCGGAATGGGGCACGAACCAGAACCCGAGGAAGATCACGTTGCCGGTCATGTTGGCGACGAAGACATGCCCCAGGAACAGCACGCTGACGGCATCCACGAGACCGGTGGCGAACGTCAGCAGCAGCAGAGCGACGACGGTGCGTCGGTCCGAGACCGGCGAGACCACAGGCATACGACGAGTATCGCCGCCGCACTCGCCTCGCCGCGACTGGACTTCGGTTCAGCGATCTATTGTGGACGCGCCTCAGCTTCGTAAGACCGGGAGCCGACCGCGCACTACAGTGGGCATACGACCCACCAATCCCAAGTCGCATAGCAACTGGACCACTAACCGGGTCCCCCTCAGTGGGAGTCGGTGATTCGGCGGAGTAGGTCTGCGATGCCGCGGTGGTCGGGGAGGCCGTCGCTATCGAGTCCTGTGCCGATAATCGCTGTGGGTATTCCGTCGATGGTCACTGTGTAGCGTGGCTGCTCGAATCCTGCGGCTGCGTTGGCTGCGGAGACTGCCCGTAGCGCAGCAATTTGGGCGGCATCAGATCCTGTCGAATTGCCGGTGAGGCTTTCGGGGTTGAGGGTGTTGGTGGTCGTCATTGTCCAAATACTCATGGGCTCATAGTGTTACCCGAACTGTCGCCGCGAATGAGGGCCGTACTTGCCCGTTGTGGATAAGTACGGCCCTCTGTTAGCAGTTGTGGATTACTGCGGGGTCTGCGTCGGCTTGTAATCGTCGGCGGTGGGGTCGGCGCGATGTTGTGGGCCGTCGAGACAGACTGCGATCGCGGTGCGGTGGGCTTCGCGCAGCAGTTCGGTGAGGCTGTGGAATGCCGCGCGATCGAGTAGCTGCCAGGTCATTGGACCCATGTGAATATCGGTCCATCGCAGGGTAATTCGCTTGTCATCGGAGACTCGCGTTTGGGGAATCACTGCGTAGCTTGGTCGGCTTGTCCAATCTACGGCAACGGTCAGCTGGCCGTATGGGTCTGCGGTTATCGGCATGGCTGCCGGCAAGTAGAGCAGGGTTGCTTTGGCGGCTGAGATGCCTTCCAGCACGCCTTGGACTGCGGCGGCTGACCAGAAGGTCATGAGGACGGTTCCGACGGTCAGGGTAACCCTGGCTTTGGGGGTACGGGCGGCGTAGACGGCGATGTCGCCTGTCTGGGTTCCGCGCATCCGCACGTGGGTGTGCGCGACGATTCCGGGCGCGTTCGCGGCCAGGGTAGAGGGTGTTGTTGTCGGGGCAGGTGTTGCTTTGACCATTGGGATTCCTTTCGGCGGCCGCATTTTCAGGCGGTTGTTGGGGTTGGCGCTGGTCAGCGCTGGGGTGTGGTCGTTCGCCGGGGTGGGGGTGTCAAGTGGGAGACCGGTGGATCAGCTGGAGGCGGATTTGTGGCCCGCGCGAGCGCCGAAGAAGCGAGCTTGGATAGGGCGACAAATGCCGCTGGAGCCGCACGGCGGCGCACCGGTGTGTGGTGCGGCGACGGGCGAGCCCGCCGGGCGGAGCTTGACACCCTCGGGGGTTCCCGGCGTTAGACTGCGACCCCTGCTGACAGTGCAAAAAAGGTGAGGGGCTACGGATTTCGGCCACCGACAGGTGGCCATCGCGCCACA
>JBFXJE010000022.1:0-80453 GCA_050175175.1 Mycolicibacterium sp.
TAGGTCGTACGCGAGGCCGGGTCCGGCGGCAGATAAACCGGCCGCAACTCGCGCACCCGCTCACTGAGCGTGCGAATCGAATACTGCCAACCGATCCTCTCGGCGATCACCGTCGCCGGCATCCTCGGATAGGCCGCAAGTAGCTCCCGGATCCGCGGTTCGGCCTCATCGACGACTGATCCCCTTGACACCCGCTGATACTTCGGCGGCCGATCACTGGCCAGCGCAGCCTTCACCGTGTTTCGGGCCACCCCCATCACCCGCGCTACCTCCGAAATCGACAACTGCTCGGATCGACGCAACCGCCGGATCTCTGCCCAGTCCTCCACGCTCAACACTCGCTTCCTCCCTGGCTCGCTCGAGCCAAGGGTCTCCAGGAAGCTGGTCAAAGTTCAGTTGCCGCGCTCTGGTCAGTATTCAGTTGCCGCTGACACGGCGCGACCCGAATCTTGACCCCAGAAGCGGTGAAGAAGAACCCGAACCCCAGCAACACAGCTGTCGATGCTGGGGCAATCGAGGACTTGGACCGGCTTACCCTCAACTTCAACCGCTGCTCCAACAACCGCGTGCTCTGTTCCAGCACCCGTTGAGCGGCACGCCCGGATTTCACGAAGACCCGGATATCGTCGGCGTACCGGACAAACCGGTGCCCACGCGCCCAGAACTCCTGATCGAAATCATCGAGCATGATGTTCGACAGCAACGGCGACAGCGGCGACCCCTGCGGAGTCCCCTCATTCACCGCCTGCCGAACACCATCGGCCATGATCCCCGCCTCCAAATAGCGCCGGATCAACTTGAGCAGCCGTTTGTCGTTCACCTTCCGCGCAACCCGGGCCATCAGCACGTCGTGGTTGACCCGATCGAAGAACGCATCCAGGTCCACCTCGACCACCCACCGATACCCCTGCTCGATCACCAACCTGGCGACCTTCACAGCGTCGTGGGCGCTCTTGCCCGGCCGGAACCCGTAAGACACCGGCACAAACCCCGGATCGAAAATTGGGGTCAGCACTTGCGCGATTGCCTGCTGGATCAACCGGTCCAGCACCGTCGGCACCCCCAGCTTCCGCTGCCCGCCATCTGGTTTGGGAATCATCACCTGACGGACCGGCATCGGACGGTACGTGCCCGCATCCAACGCCTCCCGCACCGCGGCCCAGTTGCTCCGGCACCAGTCACGCAGTTCCTGCGTGCTCACACCATCAACACCGGCCGCGCCGCGATTGCGTTCGACACGTCCCAACGCAACAGCCAGATTCGAGAGCGCGAACACCTGCTCCCACAGATCCTGGCCATCCCTGACATCCTCCGCGACACCCACCGAGACACCGCTACGCACAGACGAGAGCTCTTCCGGATTCACCGGTCCCTCCACATCGTCTGCCCCACCACTGGCGGGTTGGCTGCGATCACCGCGATCTCCACGAGAAGCACCCATCGAAACATCAATTCCCAGCGTTCAGCCCTTCCCAGCCCATCAATCGATTCCCGCTGGTACTACGGCCTCTGCTGACTTCTGCCCCATCAGCGCCGCCCTCACGAACGACGCCGCTCCGGCGCTCTCGCCGGCGCACTGAGACAGATCTCCCCAGATAAGAACATTCACTTTCACCCTGCCGCCGCCGCATTTACACACCGGCCGTTTCGGTGGAACGGGCTTCACCATATTCGGCTGGCTCACCCCAACCGGCATGCCTTCTATACGGTTCGTGTCCCTCGGTGCAGGGCTTCGTCTCCGGCTTCCTTCCCACCCCACCTCACGGTGACGCAGTTGCCATCGACTCGGAGTTAAACCACCTTCTCCTCCAGAGGACTCACACCTCCTAGCGAATGCCCATGCTGGGCGTACCGAAAGCGGGCGGCCACCCGTTGGATGACCGCCCGCCTTGGTAATGGACTATTCGGCCGCGCCCGGCGCTCCGCCGGCGCCGGCCTGCGCCAGATCCGGCTCTACTGCGGCCGCCGGCTTCCGGCTGCCGGTGAAGGTGAACACCGCGTCCTCGCCGGCACCCTCGCCGTCCCAGTTCTCGACGTCGACGGTCACCAGCTGACCGGGACCGACCTCCTCGAAGAGAATCTTCTCCGAGAGGGTGTCCTCGATCTCGCGCTGGATGGTCCGGCGCAACGGCCGAGCCCCGAGCACCGGGTCAAAGCCACGTTTGGCCAGCAGCGACTTCGCCTTGTCCGTCAGCTCCATCGTCATGTCCTTGGCCTTGAGCTGCTTGGACACCCGGCCGATCATCAGATCGACCATCTTGATGATCTCGTCCTGCGTCAGCTGGTGGAACACGATGATGTCGTCGATGCGGTTGAGGAACTCCGGGCGGAAGTGCTTCTTCAGCTCGTCGTTCACCTTCTGCTTCATCCGCTCGTAGTTGTTCTCGCCGCCGCCCTGGGTGAACCCGAGGCCGACCGCCTTGCTGATGTCGGACGTGCCGAGGTTGCTGGTGAAGATCAGCACGGTGTTCTTGAAGTCGACCGTGCGCCCCTGACCGTCGGTCAGCCGACCGTCCTCGAGGACCTGCAACAGACTGTTGTAGATCTCCTGGTGAGCCTTCTCGATTTCGTCGAACAACACGACACTGAACGGCTTGCGACGCACCTTCTCGGTGAGTTGACCGCCCTCCTCGTAGCCGACGTATCCCGGCGGCGCACCGAACAGCCGCGAGGCGGTGAAACGGTCGTGGAACTCGCCCATGTCGATCTGGATGAGCGCGTCGTCGTCGCCGAACAGGAAGTTGGCCAGCGCCTTGGACAACTCCGTCTTTCCGACACCCGAGGGACCGGCGAAGATGAACGAGCCGGAGGGGCGCTTGGGGTCCTTGAGCCCGGCGCGGGTGCGCCGGATCGCCTTGGACACCGCCTTGACCGCATCCTCCTGACCGATGATGCGCTTGTGTAGCTCATCCTCCATGCGAAGTAGGCGGGTGGTCTCTTCCTCTGTCAACTTGAACACCGGGATACCGGTCCAGTTGCCGAGAACCTCCGCGATCTGCTCGTCGTCGACCTCGGACACGACATCGAGATCACCGGATCGCCACTGCTTCTCACGTTCGGCACGTTGCGCGACCAGTTGCTTCTCCTGATCGCGCAGCCGCGCGGCCTTCTCGAAGTCCTGCGCGTCGATCGCCGATTCCTTCTCCCGGCGAGCATCGGCGATCTTCTCATCGAACTCGCGAAGGTCCGGCGGTGCCGTCATCCGCCGAATCCGCATCCGGGCACCGGCCTCGTCGATCAGGTCGATGGCCTTGTCCGGCAGGAACCGGTCGTTGATGTAGCGATCGGCGAGTGTGGCCGCAGCAACGATCGCGCCGTCGGTGATCGAGACACGGTGGTGCGCTTCGTAGCGATCCCGCAGACCCTTGAGAATCTCCACGGTGTGCTCGACCGTTGGCTCACCCACCTGGACCGGCTGGAACCGCCGCTCGAGGGCCGCGTCCTTCTCGATGTACTTACGGTACTCGTCGAGGGTGGTGGCACCGATGGTCTGAAGCTCGCCCCGGGCCAGCTTGGGCTTGAGGATCGACGCGGCGTCGATGGCGCCCTCCGCGGCCCCGGCCCCGACCAGGGTGTGCAACTCGTCGATGAACAGGATGATGTCGCCGCGGGTATTGATCTCCTTGAGCACCTTCTTGAGACGCTCCTCGAAGTCTCCGCGATAACGGCTGCCTGCCACCAGCGAACCGAGGTCAAGGGTGTAGAGCTGCTTGTCCTTGAGGGTTTCCGGGACGTCACCGTGCACGATCGCCTGGGCAAGCCCCTCCACCACGGCGGTCTTGCCGACACCGGGCTCACCGATCAGCACCGGATTGTTCTTGGTGCGCCGGCTGAGCACCTGCATGACCCGCTCGATCTCTTTCTCGCGACCGATCACCGGGTCGAGCTTGCCCTCCATCGCCGCAGCGGTCAGATTTCGGCCGAACTGGTCGAGGACTAATGACGTGGACGGGGAGCCCGCCTCGCCGCCCCGACCGCCGGTCCCGGCCTCGGCGGTCTCCTTGCCCTGGTAACCGCTCAGCAACTGGATCACCTGCTGACGCACTCGAGTCAGCTCTGCCCCCAGCTTGACGAGCACCTGGGCCGCGACACCCTCGCCTTCGCGAATCAGGCCCAGCAGAATGTGCTCGGTACCGATGTAGTTGTGGCCGAGCTGAAGGGCCTCGCGGAGGCTCAGCTCCAGCACCTTCTTGGCACGCGGGGTGAACGGGATGTGGCCGGAGGGCGCCTGCTGGCCCTGTCCGATGATCTCCTCGACCTGGCTGCGCACCCCCTCCAGGGAGATACCCAGCGATTCCAGAGACTTGGCGGCTACGCCCTCACCCTCGTGGATGAGGCCCAGCAGGATGTGCTCGGTTCCGATGTAGTTGTGGTTGAGCATCCTGGCCTCTTCTTGCGCCAGCACGACAACCCGACGTGCGCGGTCGGTGAATCTTTCGAACATCCGTGGTTACCTGCTCTCCATCGCATAGGTCAGGCACTCAGCGCCTCCCAATGCGTTCCGGGCGTTCCGGGCCTGCCGGAACTCCGCTCGACATCGGTAGTAGCTGTGCACCTGCCGTCCACTGTAGTGGGCGGCAGCCCCGGGTGCCCCGCCTAGAGGTTGCTTCCAAGCCGTACGTGGACCTCCGCGATTCCTACGACGCGACGTCTGGCGTGACGGCCCAGTACCCGAATCGGCCCTGTACCCGGTGCTGTCACTAGCAACGCGAGGAGTCGGCGATTCGTTTCCAGATCCGGAACGCACGCGGTTCGCCTCTAGCGAACGGCAATCACACGCCGAGGAATGCCGGCAACCGCGGACTTCGTTGCTGTCAGGTTGCTGCCACCCCGCCGCCCACGTGTCTACGTCGCCGCGTGGAAGGCCTCGATGACGTCTGCCGGGATTCTGCCGCGGGTCGACACATTATGACCGTTGCGGCGGGCCCACTCCCTGATGGCCGCGCTCTGCTCCCTGTCCATCGCGGCGCGCCCCCGCCCCGAGCCGACCGATCGGCCGCGGCGCCGGCCACCGACACGTCGACCGGAATCGACCCACTGCTTCAGCTCGTTACGGAGTCTGGCGGCATTCCGGGCCGAAAGGTCGATCTCATAGCTCACCCCGTCAAGCCCGAATTCAACAGTTTCGTCCGCGGGGCCTTCGCCGTCGAAATCATCGACCATCGTGACGGTAACCCTCTTCGCCATTAATCAACTGCCCTTCTCTAAGCACTACATCCTCGGATTCGATGCCGAAACCGAAACCTGGCACTAATGTGCCACACAGGGACTTTACATTCAATGACTGTAAATTGCGAAGATTTCAGTTCCCATGCCGTCGAACAATTGGGAACAACACCGTCTCCCTAATCGATAGACCTGTCAAGGCCATCAACAACCGATCGATACCCATTCCGGTGCCGGTTGTAGGTGGCATACCGTACTCAAGTGCCGCCAGGAAATCCTCGTCCAGCGCCATTGCCTCATTGTCACCTGCGGCACCGGCTCTTACCTGCGCCTCGAATCTTTCGCGCTGAATGATGGGATCGATCAGCTCCGAGTACCCAGTGGCCAGTTCAATGTGACGAATATAAAGGTCCCATTTCTCTGTGACACCTGCCACGGTGCGATGCGACCGCGTCAGCGGCGTGGTTTCGACCGGGAAGTCCCGCACGAACGTGGGCGCCCAGAGTTTCTCGCCGACGGCACTCTCCCACAGTTCCTCTACTAATTTCCCGTGGCCATATCCGCGATCGCGGGGAATCTCGACGCCCAAACTGTCCGCGATCTGCCAAAGTCGGTCCGCGGTAGTCTGCGGCGTGATCTCTTCGCCGAGTGCATCAGACAGTGACGGATACATCTGAATGGTCGCCCATTCCCCGTCCAGATCGTAGACACTGCCGTCCGGCAACCGTACTTCTCGCGTACCAAGTGCCTCGTCGGCAACCTCCTGTATCAGATCCCGCGTGATGACAGCCGAATCGTCATAGGTCCCGTAGGCTTGATAAGTCTCCAGCATGGCGAATTCCGGCGAGTGAGTGGAATCCGCCCCTTCGTTTCGGAACACCCGATTCAGTTCGAAGACCCGGTCGAATCCACCGACGACGCACCGTTTCAGAAAAAGCTCCGGCGCGATCCGCAGGAAAAGGTCTGCATCGAGTGCGTTGGAATGCGTGATAAACGGCCGGGCCGCCGCACCACCGGCAATCGTCTGCAGCATCGGTGTCTCGACTTCGAGGAATCCCCGTCGTTCCAGAGCAGAACGCACTGCGCGCACCACCGCCACCCGCTGCCGGGCAACCGCGCGCGCCTCCGGACGAACGATCAGATCGACATAGCGTTGCCGGACTCGGGCTTCCTCGCTGAGCTCCTTGTGTGCGACCGGCAGCGGTCTCAGCGCCTTGGAGGCGATTTGCCAGTTGTCGGCCAGCACAGAGAGTTCACCCCGCCGGGAGCTGATCACCTCGCCCTGAACAAAGACGATATCTCCGAGATCGACGTCGGCTTTCCAGGAATCGAGCGACTCCTGCCCGACTCGATCGAGGCTGATCATCGCCTGCAGCTGAGAACCATCGCCTTCCTGCAGCGTTGCGAAACAGAGCTTGCCGGAATTGCGGGCGAAGATCACCCGGCCGGCGACACCCACCTGCTGACCGGTTTCGGTGTTGGCGGGCAAATCCGGGTAGCTCCGGCGAATTTCAGCCAGGCTGTGGGTTCGGGCCACCTCCACCGGATAGGGGTCACGCCCCCCAGCGAGCAGACGCTCCCGCTTGGCCTGCCGGATCCGGAACTGCTCCGGCGTATCGTCGCGGGTCTCGTCGGCATCGGTGTGCGATTCGGGTGGTGTCACGACGTGCCAGCTTAAATGAACAGGTGGCGGCACCGACCAACGCAAGCCTCCGGACCGCGCCGTGATCCGCGCATCCCGTCGAACGGGAGGCAGCCCCGGCCACTAGCGCGCGGGCCGTAACTTTCCCCGTTGAGCATCGCGATTGCGCTCGAACACCAACCGTAGGCCATCGATTGTCAGGTGCCGGTCGTAGTGTTCGACCGCCCGCATTTCGGACAAGAGGAGTTGCGCTCCGTGCCCGGTAGCGACCACCGCGACATCGTCGCCGCCGAATCCCTCGACGTCCTCACGCACTCGCTGCACCAGGCCATCCACCAAACCGGCGAAGCCGAAAACCGCGCCCGCCTGCATGCACTCGACGGTGTTCTTGCCCACGACCGACCGGGGCCTGGTCAACTCCACCCGCCGCAGCGCGGCCGAACGCGCCGCCGCGGCATCGGACGACACCTGAAGGCCGGGCGCGATCGCTCCACCGAGAAATTCGCCCCGGGCCGAAACAACGTCGACACAGATGGCCGAATTGAAGTCCACCACGATCGCGGCCGACTTATATTTGTGATACGCCGCAAGACAATTGACGATCCGGTCAGCACCTACCTCTTTCGGGTTGTCGACCAGCAGCGGAATTCCGGTGCGAACCCCAGGTTCGATCAAGACATGTGGCACCGCGGGCCAGTACTGCTCAAGCATGAGGCGAACCTCGTGCAGCACCGAGGGAACGGTCGACAGGCCGACGGCGCCGGTGAGCTGTTCGGCATCGTCTCCGATCAAGCCGTCGATCGTCAGCGCCAGTTCGTCAGCCGTTACCTCTGATTCGGTGCGTATCCGCCAATGTTGGATGACTTTCGCGTGATCACCGGACCCGGTGACCAGGCCGATCACGGTATGGGTGTTCCGAACGTCGATCGCGAGCAGCACACCATCACCTCGGCGATATCAGGTGGCCCGCGTCCGCGGGCACCCCGGCGGGATCGGAACCGAGGTCGATCTGCCTGTTGGCGGCATCCACGAAAACCACTCGCGGACGATAGGTTCTGGCCTCTGCGTCCTGGACCATCCCGTACGCGATGAGGATGACGAGGTCCCCCGGATGTATCAAATGTGCCGCGGCGCCGTTGATGCCGATCACCCCGCTGCCGCGCCGGCCGGTAATCACGTAGGTCACGAGCCGAGCACCGTTGTCGATGTCGACGATGGTGACCTGCTCGCCCTCGAGCAGGTCGGCCGCATCCATCAGATCGGCGTCCACGGTCACCGATCCGACATAGTGCAGATCCGCCTGCGTGACCGTGGCACGGTGAATCTTGGACTTGAGCATTGTTCGTAACATCAGTTTCTCCAGGGTAATTCATGGCTTTGGGCGCTCACGCCCGATGGCTGTCGATCGATGCCGTCCCCCGCACCGATTTCGATCGCGATGTTGTCCAGCAAGCGCGTTCGCCCCAATCGCGCCGCTACCAGCAGTCGGCCCGCTCCCCCGGCCGGCGGCGGACCGAGGCTCGGATCGCGAATCTCCAGATATTCGACCTTCAGAGCCGGCACCTCATCGAGGACGGCCCTCGCGGCGTCCAGTGCGCTGGCGACCCCCTCGGACGCGGCGTACATCCCGGCGAGCATGGCGGCCGACAGCGCACCGGCCTGGTCGCGCTGCACCGGATCGAGGTAGCGGTTGCGGGATGACATGGCAAGTCCATCGGATTCGCGAACGATGGGCACCCCCACCACTCGGATATCGAGGTTGAGGTCTGTGACCATCTGCCGAATCAAGGCGAGCTGTTGGTAATCCTTCTCGCCGAAGTAAGCGCGGTCGGGATGAACGGCGTTGAACAGCTTGAGTACCACGGTGAGAACACCCGCGAAATGCGTAGGGCGCGAGGCCCCTTCGAGCTCCGCGCCGAGTGGACCCGGCATCACCGTGGTGCGGATACCTTCCGGGTACATGGCATCAGCAGCGGGAACGAATGCGATCTCGACTCCCTCGGCGCGAAGCGCGTCGAGATCGTCGTCGAGCGTGCGAGGGTATGCGTCCAGGTCCTCACCCGGGCCGAATTGCAGCGGGTTGACGAAGATCGACACCACCACAACCGCACCCGGCACCCTTCTCGCCGCACGGATCAACGTCAAGTGACCCTGATGCAGGGCCCCCATAGTCGGCACCAGCACGATCCTGCGCCCCGTGGCACGGAGGGCCCTGGTTACTTCGGAAATCTCGGAAGGCCTTGCGAAAACGTTGAATTGCCCCGCCGTGAACACCGGGGTCGCCCCGGGCTTCATGATTGCCCGACTTGCGTCAGCGCCGCGAATACGTCCGAAGAAGCGTGTGCACGTTGAGCCGTTCGCCACGAGCTCGTCCGATACGCCTGCGCCAGATCGGGATTCGTCTCGTCGAGAGCTCGTAGATGTGCCGCCAACGCCGGTGCGTCGCCACGCGCGACCGGACCGGTGAGCGCCCCCTGGCCGCGCTGCAACGCGTTCTCCAGCGAGGCGCGGGCCAGCGGACCGATGATCCGCTCGGCGATGCCACCGGGGACATCGCCGACGAGCTCCTGCCCCAACAATTCCTGGCCCTGCAGGGCGGCGCGCAACGCATCGGCCGCGTCCAGCAGCACCGTTACCAGGTGGTTGCTGCAGTGGGCAAGGGCCGCGTGGTAAAGGGTGCGGGCGTCCTCTCGCACCCGGAACGGTTCCCCGCCGATTTCGAGAACCAACGATTGGGCGATGGCATAGCCGATCTCGTCCGCAGCGGTGATGCCGAAACAGCAACCCGGCAAGCGGTCGATGTCCTCGTCCGAACCGGTGAACGTCATCGCCGGATGGATCGCCAAAGTGATGCAGCCCCTTTCGGCCAGGGGCGCGAGAATGCCTCTCCCGTTCGCTCCCGAGGTGTGCGCCACGATGGTGTTCGGGCGCACCGCCTCGATGGAGGCAAGTCCGGTGACCAGCATCCCAAGCTCGGCATCCGGGACCGCGAGCAACAAAAGCTCCGAACGGCGGGCCACCTCGTCCACCGGGAGGATCGGGGTGTCGGGAAGGCGCCGCTGCGCGCGCTGCCGCGACGCGGTCGAGACCCCGCTGCAGCCGACGACGACGTGCTCCGCCCGTTCCAGCGCGAAACCCAGAGCGGTGCCCACCCGGCCAGCGGAGATGACACCGACGGCGAGCCGCGCGGGACGAAGTCCATCGTGCGGCGCATCGCCGCCGGCAGGGGGCTGCACCATCGCAGACACCTCGCAGATTCTGGTGGGTTTCGTTCCAGTCCTGCGTCGGCAGGTACCGGACGGTCGCTACGAGACTAGCTCAATCCTCACGCCGCCTGCGCCTGCCGCCTCCCGAAGGTGTCGCGTGCAGCCGTGCCATCAGCTCCGCGACTGACTGGCCGCCGGTGTGGGCACCGCCCTCCGCATCTGGCGGGTCGTCCGATGCGGTGGGGTGCTCCCAGACCGCCGCCGAGGCGGCCGCCTCAGCGGGAGGGCCGGCGGGCGGACTTGTGGGCGGGCTGGCGGGCGGACTGTAGTGCCGACCACGCGGCGGTTGGGGCGGCGCGGCTTGCGACGGGTCCTCCGGGGCCCGCCGTCGGCCCACATACTCGTCGTCGCGGCGTTCGACGCCGGCCTGCCCCCAGTGGCTGCCCGCCGGCTCCGGAGCCGACTCGGCTGTCCGGTCCTGCGGAGCCGGCGGTGGCAGCCATGGATATAGCGGCTCCGGCGGCGGGGCAGCCGGCGGCGGGGGCGACGGGGGTGAGGCAGCCGGCGGCGGCGGGGGCACTGGGCTCGGGGCACGGTTATCGGCTCGCTGCGGGAACTGCCCGGCATCCTGGGCCGACCTCCGGTGGGCTCCGCCCGCCTCGACCTCGACCGGCCCGGGCTCTGGCGGGTGCGGTTCGGCGGGGACGTCGATGATCGGGTGCTCTTGGGTATCGCCGATGTGGTCTCGGTCGTCGAACACCTCCTCGACATCCTCGGCGTCGATTCTGCTGACTCTGACCCGGCCGGCGGTGTCAGCGCCGGGCGCCCACTCGCCGTACGACTGTGAACCCGCCCGATCGGTTTCGATGGCGTGCCGGTGCGACAAGTCGGTGTCGAACAGGTACTCCAGATTCGCCCGCAGCGCGGCCAATTCGGCACGTAACGCGGAAACCTCATCGGCGGACTGTGCACGCAACTCGGCTGCGAGCTCGCGGCGCAACTGGGCTTCAACGGCGAGTTCGTACTCCCGCCTGGCGGCGATCTCGCGGTCCAGCTGGAGGTCGTAGACCAGCTTCAGATCACGCACTTTCGCCTGGTCGCTGTCGCTCTGCCGACGGTAGATCACCGACACGAAAGCAGCGACCACGGCGGCCCACAACGCCAATAGCACGGCCAGCCTCAGCAATTCGGCGCGGTTGGTGAAAATCAGAGCCGAACTTGCGCCGATGGCGAACACCAACAGCACCGTCAACAGAACCCAGCCAGGCCGCCGGGCACCGCGCCGAAGGCGGGCGGCGCGCGTCGGATCGGTCATGGGCCGACTGTACCGGTCACGGGTCATCCGGCCGGTCGACCCCGGCGGCGATTCGGCCGACGGGCTTGGGAATCGTTCAGCAGGTCGAGATGTCGGCGTTCTCCGACGGTTCATCCGGCGACCTGCAGCAATGTTGCAGCCATAGCGCGGCCGCGACCAGAGCGAGCGCACAGCTGCCGGCCACCACCGCGCCGGGCAGATCCTGGGCAGCGACGTGCAGCGTGCTGCGCCGAGGCAGCAGGTAGATCAGCACCGCCAGCCACCACCCCAGCACCACGCTGCCCATCCACGCCGAAGCCTTGGCGATCAGCACCGACCGCGCGACGGCGAGCGGATGCAGACGGCCGGGCCCGATGCCGATCTGACCGTCGCGGATTCGGGCGCGCACGTAGAGTCCCCACCCGCCCAGCGCGACCGCAACCCCCAGTAGCGACACCCCGGTCCAGCCGGTGATCGGCGGGAACCAGCGGTAGATGACGCGTACCAGCAGGTAGCCCGCCGCCGCGGTCGCTGCCACGGCCGCAATCAGATCGCGCCCCCGGGTCGGCCCCATCAGCTGCTCAACTCGTCCGGCATTCGCAGGGTCAGTTCGGTCAACCGGACGGCGGACCGTTCGGCTGGGCCGAGCCCGTCGAGAAGGTCCGCAGCCGCGCGTTCACGGCCGGCCACCGACAGGGTGGCCTCCGGTTCGATCGCCAGCCATGGCACCAATACGAACGCCCGCAGGTGGGCGTACGGATGGGGCAGGGTCAAAACTTCGTCCTGCACCGTCACCTCGCCGAACGAGTCATGACAGGTAATGATGTCAACGTCCAACGTCCTCGGGCCCCAACGTTGGTCACGGATCCGGCCTGCGGCATTCTCCAGTCGCTGCGCCAAGCGCAGCCAGCCATGCGCATTCATGGCCGGATCATCCACGCGGACAACCGCGTTGAGGAACAGCCCTTGTTCGACACCTCCCCACGGGTCGGTCTCGTACAGCGGCGACACCGCCCGCACCACCGAACCCTGCGCCGAGCCGAGTCCGTCGACCGCCGCTTGCAGCCACGCCAGTCGGTCCCCGACGTTCGAACCGATGGACAACACCGCCGACGTCATCGAGTCGTCATCGGTCTGCGTCCGGGCTTCCGCGGCGCGATCGTCGAACCACGACCGCGACGTCGGCGAACTCCAACGGGATCGGTGCGCCAGGCTTGTGCACGGTAACTTCGACGGCCTGCACTCGCTCGTCGCGCAGCACGTCGTCGGCGATCGCGCCGGCCACACTCTCGATCAACCGCCGCGGCGGCCCGGCGACGATTCCGGCGGCCCGCTGCGCCAGCACACCGTAGTCGAGGGTGTCGGCGAGGTCGTCGCTGGCCGCGGCCGCCGCAAGGTCCAGCCATACGGTGATGTCCACCACGAAATCTTGACCTTCGTCGCGCTCGTGCTGGAACACACCATGGTTGGCCCGAACGGTCAACCCGTGCAATTCGATTCGATCGATCATATGGTCTCCCGCCCAGCCGTCTGCCAGGCCGAGACCACCGCCAGGGCGTCGACCGAAGCCCGCACGTCGTGCACCCGAACACCCCAGACTCGATGCCATCCGGCGAGCGCGGAGATCACCGCGGTGGCGGTCTCCCGACCGCTTGGCGGCCTCGGTTCGCCATCGGGTCCGGCCAACAACGATCCCAGGAAGCGTTTGCGCGACGCCCCGACGAGTACCGGGATACCGGTGCGTACCAATTCGGGCAGTGCGTGCAGCAGCGCCCAATTGTGTTGACCGGTCTTGGCGAATCCAAGGCCCGGATCGATGATGAGCTTGGCCGGATCCACCCCCGCCCGCACGGCGGCATCCACCGCGACCATGAGCTCGTCGCGTACGTCGGTGACCACGTCCCGGTAGCCGGGCACATCGTGCGGTCGGGCGCCGCCGACCGACCGCCAATGCATGAGCACCCAGGGCACTCCCGCCTCGGCGACCACTCTGGCCATGTCGGGGTCCGCCCTACCGCCGGACACATCGTTGACGATCGCCGCTCCGTTGTCCAAGGCAGCTCGCGCGACCCCGGCGTGCATGGTGTCTATGCTCACTGTGATCCCCTGCTGGGCAAGCTGTTTGACAACCGGCAGCACTCGGTCAGCCTCGACCCTGGCGTCGATCCGGGTTGCGCCCGGCCGGGTCGACTCACCCCCGACATCGACGATGGCCGCACCGTACGCGACCAGTTCGACACCGTGCCGGACAGCACGGTCGGCATCCAGAAACAGGCCGCCGTCGGAGAAGGAATCGTCGGTGACGTTGACGACCCCGACCACGTTGACGCTCACTTTCGCAGTATCAGTTCCAGAGCTTCGGCTCGAGATGCCTTGTCGGTCTTGAACTGTCCACGCACCGCCGAGGTGGTCGTGATCGCGCCGGGTTTGCGGATGCCACGCATCGCCATACATAGGTGCTCGGCCTCGATCACCACGATGCTGCCTCGTGGATCGAGCTTTCGCATCAGCGCGTCGGCGATCTGGGTGGTCAACCTCTCCTGAACCTGCGGCCGCTTGGCGTACAGATCGACGACCCGAGCCAGCTTGGACAATCCGGTGACGCGGCCGTCTCTGCCCGGAATGTACCCGACGTGGGCCACGCCGTGGAATGCCACCAGATGGTGCTCACACGTGGAGTACATCGGGATGTCCTTGATCAGCACCAACTCGTCGTGCTGCTCATCGAAGGTGGTGTCCAGGACGTCGTCCGGGTCGGAGTGCAGACCGGCGAACATCTCCCGGTAGGCGCGCGCCACCCGCGCCGGCGTGTCCACCAGGCCTGGTCGATCGGGATCCTCACCCACCGCGATCAAGAGTTCGCGCACCGCGGCTTCGGCCCGGGCGTGGTCGAAATCGGGATTGGTGAACGTCGTCGAGTTGTTTTGGTGCGTCCGCGTCATCGAAGTCTCCAATCAGGACCAGGACATTGATCAACCGCGACTCGGCGGTGGATCGGGGCGATCCCCGTCCGTGCCCCGCTCGTGACCGGACCCCGCCTTTCGGGCCGACGCGGACGGGCCGGCCTGCCGGGCGTGTTTTCCCTGCTGCTGGTGGGGCTGCTGGTGGGGCTGATAGTGCGGCGGTCCACCCGTCCAGCCCGGTGGGGGTGGCGGGGGCGACTGGGGCGGTGGCGGCGGGTACCAGCGTCCCGGCGGTTGCTGCTGCGGAGATCCGGGCGGCGGAGCCCCGGGCGATGGGGGCCAGCCCGGCGCATACCAACCCGCGGGTGCGCCGTAATCCGGCTGCGTCGCGCCGTTGGCCGGACCGCCGTTGGCTCCCGAGCCGTTCGCGCCGTTCTTGTTCGCCACCTCGGCGGCCGCCCGGGACGCCTCGGCGATAGCCGCCTTGAAGGCCGGCTCCGGAACCGGCTTGGGCCACGGCTCGCCGCGTTCGATGGCGAGTTCGCCCGGCGTCTTGATGGGCGGCTTGTCCGACGGTATCCGGCCGCCGAAGTCGTCGAACATGGTCAGTCGAGGTCGCTTCTTCACGTCTCCGAAGATTGCCTGCAGTTCGACGCGATGCAGCGTCTCTTTCTCCAACAACTCGCCGGCCAGGATGTCGAGCACGTCGCGGTATTCAGTGAGAATCTCCCACGCCTCGGTGTGCGCTGCCTCGATGAGCTTTCGCACCTCGTCATCGATGATCTGGGCGATCTCGTGGCTGTAATCGGCCTGGGTGCCCATGGTGCGGCCCAGGAACGGGTCCCCGTGTTCGGTGCCATATCGCACCGCACCCAATTTCGAGCTCATGCCGTACTCGGTGACCATCGCGCGGGCGATCTTGGTGGCCTGTTCGATGTCGGATACCGCTCCTGTGGTGGGCTCGCGGAACACGAGTTCTTCGGCGGCTCGACCCCCCATCGCGAAGACCAGGCGGGCGATCATCTCCGAGCGGGTCATCAGGCCCTTGTCGTCCTCGGGTACCGACATCGCGTGGCCCCCGGTGCGGCCACGAGCCAGGATCGTCACCTTGTAGATCGGCTCGATATCCGGCATCGCCCAGGCCGCCAGCGTGTGCCCACCCTCGTGGTAGGCGGTGATCTTTTTCTCGTGCTCGCTGATGATGCGGCCCTTGCGGCGTGGCCCGCCGACGACCCGGTCCACCGCCTCCTCAAGAGCCGGGCCGGTGATCACGGTGCCGTTCTCCCGGGCGGTCAGCAGGGCAGCCTCGTTGATGACATTGGCCAGGTCTGCCCCGGACATCCCGACCGTGCGTTTGGCCAGGCCGTCCAGGTCGGCGTCCGCGGCGATCGGCTTGCCCTGCGAGTGGACTTTGAGTACTGCGCGACGACCGGCGAGGTCGGGGCTGGAGACCGGAATCTGGCGGTCGAAGCGCCCGGGCCGCAACAGCGCCGGATCGAGGATGTCGGGCCGGTTGGTGGCGGCGATCAGGATGACGCCCTGCCGTTCGCCGAAACCGTCCATCTCAACCAGGAGTTGGTTCAGCGTCTGCTCGCGTTCGTCGTGACCACCGCCGAGGCCGGCCCCGCGCTGCCGTCCCACGGCGTCGATCTCGTCGACGAAGATGATGCACGGGCTGTTCTGCTTGGCCTGTTCGAACAGGTCACGCACCCTGGAGGCGCCGACGCCGACGAACATCTCGACGAAATCCGAGCCGGAGATCGTGAAAAACGGCACGCCGGCCTCGCCCGCGACCGCCCGAGCCAACAACGTCTTGCCGGTTCCGGGCGGGCCGAACAGCAGCACGCCCTTGGGAATCTTGGCGCCCAACGCCTGATACCGCGACGGATTCTGCAGGAAATCCTTGATCTCGTAGAGTTCCTCGACCGCCTCATCGACGCCGGCGACATCGGCGAACGTTGTCTTCGGCATGTCCTTGGACAACTGCTTGGCCTTGGACTTGCCGAATCCGAACCCCATCCGGCCGCCGGCCTGCATACGGGAGAACATCACGAACAGGAAGACCAGCAGCAGCAGCGGCAGCATGTAGATCAACAGCGTCCCCAGCATGCTGCTCTGGTTGACGACCGTATTGATCTTGGAACCCTTGGCCTGCAGCGCCTCGAAGAGGGTGACCCCGTAGCCGGTGGGGTACTTCGTGATGATCTTCGTGCTGTTATCGGTATCGCCGTTACCGTTCTTCAGGTCCAGCCGCAACTGCTGTTCACGGTCGTCGATCTGCGCACTGTTGACGTTGTCGTTGTTGATCTGGGCCATCGCCACCGAGGTATCGACAGGTTTGAACCCTCGGGTGTCGTCGCTGAAGTAGAAGAAGGACCATCCGAGCAGCAGCAGCACGGCGATCACCGTGAGCGTGCGGATCACATTCTTGCGGTTCATACGTGTATGCGATTCATCGATACCTACGGCCGGCGGTCGACCAGCACCGGCCAAATCCTTCCAATGCGCACAGCTGGGAAAGTCAAGGCTACCGCTAGAACAACGTGAGGCAGTTCCCGGAGTTCATTGCCATCCAAAGTTCATCGCCATCCAAAGTTCATCGCCATCCAAACTGAGGTTGTGTGCGAATGTCGGCCGAATCGTCGAATACAACCTCAGACTCGCCGAGGTTGCGTATCAGTGACCGCAGTTCGCCTAACATGATGTGATGCAGCCCACACGCGGGTGCCCAGGTGTCGCGAAGATTGCGGCCGCTTCGATCGCCGCGATGGTTGCCCTGATGCCGCTCGAGGCGACGCCCACAGCGACAGCCAATGCTGAGCCCGTCATCGCGACGGCGCCGACCACGGTGCTCGCACTTACCCCTATATGGCCAGTTCGCGGGCTCAAGGATGAGCTGCAGGGCGCGCTCTGCCGGACGGACAACTGCGTCGGGATCAGCTACCCGCCCTTCGTCACCGCGGCCGGAGTGAGGATGCTCGCCGACCGCCTCTCCGGCGCGACCGACATCGGCGCGGGCCTCGACACCGAGACGGTGGTGTTCGGCTACAGCCACGGCGCGACGGTGGCAGCTCGGTGGATACAGAAATACGCCGATGATCCCGAGGCGCCCTCGCCCGACGCGCTGTCCTTCGTATTGATGGGGAATCCGCACCGCGCCCACGGCCACAGCCTGCCGCCGATACCGCAGACCCGATACCAGGTCATCGACATCGTCCGCCAGTATGACCCGGTCGGCGATTACCCCGACCGCTTCAACGTGTTGGCGATGCTCAACGTCGGCTCCTCGGTGGTGTCGCCCATTCACCTCGACTACAAGGACGTCGATATCGATGACCCCGACAACATCGTGTGGACCGAGGACAACGTCACCTACGTCTTCGTGCCCACCCAGAATCTTCCGCTGCTAGCGCCGCTGCGACTCATCGGGCTGGGCTGGTTGGCCGATCTGCTCAACGAGCCGCTGAAGGAGATCATCGAACAGGCCTACGACCGCCCGTACCTAGACACCACCGACGACACCACCGACGAGACCACCCAAGACACCACCCAAGACACCACCCAACCGCCGACGACACCAGCCGAACCCAGCGCCGTGACGCTCGGTGAGGGATCCGGCACGACGACCGCACGGCTTCTGGCGGAGACCCAAATCTCCGAACTGGAAGCAGACGCTGTCGGCGCAATCGCTGCGGAAACGGATGTGGCGGCAACAGAGCCCCGCGAACAGTCCACCGCTTCGACTGGAGACCGGGCCGAGGAGCTTCCGGCCACTGCCGAGAACCCGCCGAGCTCCGGAACAACCGAAAAGGAAAGCACCCAAAGCGCCGACGTGCTGGAAGAGCCCGCCGAGGCTACCGGCCTGGTCGACGACAGCGGGGCGGCACCGGATCAGGAACGTTCCTCCGCTGACGCCTCGGATGATGGCGCGACGAACGATTCGGTTTCGGGAGATACCGACGGTGACGACGCCTAGCGCCCCGCGACGGGCCACTGAGCGCATGTGGTTGTCACACAACATCGTTCACCCGATGCTCGCGGGCCGACAACGATCCCGGAGCTCGTGAGCCGATCGCGGATCTCGGCTGGCCGCGCGATAAGGTGCCTGGCATGCCGATCGCACCGCACGTGGAGAAGTCAGCGAAGAACAGGACCAGGCTCGTCTGGGTCGCCGCGGCGGGCGTCGCTGCGGCTGCGCTCACGGCCTGCGACGCGCAACCCAACCCGGCGTCGACTTCGACAACCGACGCCCGGCAGGTGACGGTCGTCGGGGGCGGGCAGGTGCAGGGCGTACCCGACACGCTGACCGTGGACGCCTCGATGGAATTCGTCGCCCCGGACGCCACCGCCGCGATGGAGCAGACCAATGGTCGCCAGCAGGCGGTGATCGATGCGCTCCTCGCCGCCGGGATCGAGCGCGAGGATCTGGCGACCACCCAGGCCGACTTACAACCGCAGTACGGTCCCGACAACAACGCGATCGTCGGCTACCGCGCCACCAACTCGATCGACGTGACGATTCGCGATCTGGACCTGGCCTCCGAGGCCATCGCCCTCATCGTCAGCACGGGCGGCAACGCGACCCGGATCAACTCGATCAGCTATTCGATCGACGACGACTCCCAGTTGGTGCGCGACGCCCGGGCCAGGGCGTTCGACGACGCCAAGGACCGCGCCACCCAGTACGCCGAGTTGTCCGGGCTCGACCTCGGCAAGGTGATCTCAATTTCTGAGTCGGGTGGCGCCACGCCGCCCCAGCCGATACCCGCCCCGCGCGGCATGATGGAGGCCGCCGTACCGCTGGAACCGGGCGAACAAACGGTCAGCTTCGACGTCACGGTGACCTGGGAACTGACCTGAGCCCGGCGCCGGCGGGTTCGACGCTCACCGGAACGCCGTTGAGGACCGCCGTACCGGACAGCGGGTCCAGCCTCCTGCCGTCGTTGAGCTGATTGACGTTCACCCCGGGGTGGCTGGCGGCCAGCGCCTGACCGGTGCCGTCGCGGTCATGCCCCCAGCCGTGCGGCAGCGATACCACGCCACGGCGGATGTCTTCGGTGATCTCGACGGCCACGACCAGCTCGCCGCCGGGCCCCTTGACCACGGCACGGTCGGAGATTCCCAGCTCAGCCGCGTCGTCGGGGTGTATCTGCGCTGTGCAGCGATTCGTGCCGCCCATCAGTGCCGGCACATTGTGCATCCAGCTGTTGTTGGAGCGCAGGTGCCGCCGTCCGATCAGGGTGAACCCGTGGACGCGATGAGCCAGTGAGTCGCGCAAGCGGGTGGTTTCGGCGACCAGCGGCGCGGGCGCCAATTCGATGAGACCGGACGGGGTGCGCAACACCTCGGCCAGACGCGGCCGCAGTGGACCGAGATCAATGCCGTGCGGCTGCGCCTTGAGCTTCCGCAGTGTCAGGCCATCGGGTCGGACGCCGAAGAAGTCCCCGTACGCGCCGAGTCGCAGCATCATGTCCAGCCGGCGCTCATAACCCGGGCCGTCGTCGAGCATGGCTGTCAGTTCGTCGACCGCACGGCCGGCCACCGGGGACGCGGCATCGGCAGTCTCCTTGGCCAGCGTGCTGGCGATCACCTGCTCGTCGACCAGTCGTACGTCCGCGTCGATGCTCATCCCGAAGACCACCAGCGCGATCCGAGACAGGATCTCGGCTTCGTCGGGCGCCTCGCGCAGCGGCAGCGCCGGGGATGAGTAGCGCGCATTGTTCCGCACGGCAAGGTTATTCAACGCGAAGTCGAAGTGCGGGCTGTGGGATGGCGGCGGCGGTGGAAGGATAACGTCCGCGTGGCGGGTGGTCTCGTTGAGGTATGGATCGACCGAGAGCATGAAATCAACCCCGGCCAGCGCACGATCGAGTCGGTCGCCGTCCGGCGCCGACAGGACCGGGTTGCCGGCAATGGTGATCAAGGCCCGGATCTGCCCCTCACCGGGCGTCTCGATCTCCTCGGCCAGCGCCGCGGTGGGCAGTTCCGACAGCACCTCGGGATGACCGGAAACCCTGCTGTGCCAACGGCCGGTGCGGAAGCCGCGACCCGCACGCTGCCCCCGCGGCGCCGGTGCCACCGGCGACAACGGGAACATGGCGCCGCCTGGCCGATCCAGGTTGCCGGTCAGGACGTTCACGACGTCGACGAGCCAACTGCCCAGGGTGCCGAATTCGACTGTAGAGGTACCCATCCGGCCGTATACGGCTGCCGTGGGCGCGGCCGCGAGTTCGCGGGCCAACGTACGGATCTCATCGACCTCGACGCCGCAGTACTCCGCGACCCGGGCCGGGGGGAAGTGCACGGCGAGTGCAGCGACATCGTCGACCCCCGTCACCTGATCGGCGAGCACGCCCAGATCCACCAAGTCCTCGTCGAACAGCACATGGACCACGCCGAACAGCAGTGCGGCGTCGGTGCCCGGGCGCGGCGCCAAGTGCCGGTCGGCGATTCGGGCGGTACGAGTTCGGGCCGGGTCGATGACGACGAGTTTGCCGCCGCGTCGACGCAGACTGCGAAGCTTGCCACCGAAGTCGGCCGCGGTGGCCAGGCTGCCGTTGGACACCAATGGATTCGCGCCGATGATCACCAGAAAGTCGGTGCGGTCGAGGTCGGGAACGGTGAACGCGACGGGACTGCCGAACATCAGTCCGAGTGCGACGTGCTTGGGCATCTGGTCCAGAGTGCTCGCCGAGAACACCTGATGGGTGCCGAGACCGCGGATGATCAGCGGCGGATAGAGCGCACCGGCGAGGGTATGCGCGTTCGGGTTGCCGAGGTACACACCGACCGACGGACCGCCGTGGTCGCGCAGCACCGAACCGAGGCCGACGGCCGCAGCGGCAAGCGCCTCGTCCCAGGTCGCCTCGGTCAGCACACCGTCCCTTCGCACCAACGGTGCCGCCAGGCGGTCGGGGTCGTTGTCGAGTTCGGCGAAACTTGCCCCCTTCGGGCAGATGAATCCGGCACTGAAGACGTCGTCATCGTCTCCCCGCGCCGCGACGACCCGCCCGTCCTCGATCGTCAGGGTCAAGCCGCAGGTGGCCTCGCAGAAGGGACAAATGCGCAGAGCTGTCTCCGTCACACCTCGATCCTGCTCCGAGATCGACGTAATGGCGAATTCTTCTCGGACACTGGCGCCCATTTATTCGTTTGGGCGCAACGGGATCGATTAGCGGTCCCCGTACACCTTCGGGTCGAGGGTGCCGATGTAGGGCAGATCGCGGTAGCGCTCGGCGTAGTCGAGGCCGTATCCGACCACGAACTCGTTGGGTATGTCGAACCCGACGTAGGTGATCTCGACATCAGCGCGCACCGCTTCGAGCTTGCGCAGCAGGGTGCAGACCCGCAGTGATCGCGGCCGCCGGGTGGCCAGATTGCGCAGCAGCCACGACAACGTCAAACCGGAGTCGACGATGTCCTCCACGATCAGCACGTCACGGTCGTCGATGTCGCGGTCGAGGTCCTTGAGGATGCGCACCACACCCGAGGACGAGGTCGACGATCCGTAGGAACTGACGGCCATGAACTCCAGCTGCGTCGGTAGCGGGATGGCCCGGGCCAGGTCGGTGACGAACATGACCGCCCCCTTGAGCACGGTGATGAGAACCAGGTCCTGTCCGTCGTTCCCATCGACCGCATCCCGGTAGTCGGCGCCGATCTGCGCTCCCAGCTCGGCCGTCTTCGAGCGGATCTGTTCTTCCGAGAGCATCACCGACTTGATGTCCCCGGGGTACAACTCCGCAGCAGGCGCAGGCACGTCCACAGCGTGCCACGCGGCGACCGGGATCACCAAAGCGAGTCCTACACGGATTCCCGGTACAGCACCAGCGACGATTTTCGGCGACCGGCGAACAGCCGTTCGCCGGAACCTGCGCTGGGTAACGCCACCCCGCCCTGTCCCCGCCAGGCGACGACGAGGTCGTCGACGGCGCGGATGTGTTTGTCGGTCAACCCGACAGCCCCGCCGGCCAGGAGCCATGCCCTGATCACCCGGCGCCTGATCACCTCCGGTAGCCGGCTCATCCCGGTCACCGGCAGGCCCTCGACGTGTACACCGCCCAATCCGGCGAGGATCTCCGCGGCCGAGCCGTCGAGAAAGTCATTGTCCTCGCGCAGCGCGGTTGCGGTGCGTGCCAGGGCCTCGGCCACGCCACCGCCCAGGACTTCCTCGAGCAACGGCAGGACTTCGTTGCGCAGCCGGACTCTGGTGTAGCGCGGATCGAGGTTGTGCGGGTCCTGCCAGGGTGTCAACCCCAGTTCGGCGCAGGCCGATCGGGTCAGTTCGCGCCGCACTCCCAGCAGCGGCCGGCCCCAGGGTGGGTCGTAGGGTCGCATGCCGGCGATCGAGCGGGCCCCCGATCCCCGGCCCAGGCCGAGCAGCACCGTCTCGGCTTGGTCATCAAGGGTGTGCGCCAGCAAGACCGGCGATCCGGCACGGGCGTCATCGAGTGCGCGGTAGCGGGCAGTGCGGGCAGCGGCCTCCGGTCCGCCGATGGTTCCCACGCCGACACAAATGACTTCGGCGCCAATACATCCCGCCGACATGGCGTGTTCACGAGCAGTCCGGGCGACGGCCGCGGAGCCCGGCTGCAGGCCGTGATCGACGATCAGCGCGATGGTGGGAAGCACCTCGGCGGCGGCGGCCGCCAGCGCCAACGAGTCAGTTCCGCCGGAAAGTGCGACGCACCAGCTATCGGCAGCGGCGGCGTGATCGCGCCGGAAACGCGTGACCACATCACGCAATCGGGCTAGAGCCGTCGGTCTATCCATCGCTGCGGCTCATCGATTTCGCTTGGTAACGGCAAACTTTCGGCATCGGTCCAGATAGTGTTGAACCGCTCCATCCCCACTTTGGACACTACGTCGTCCACGAAGGCTTTACCTCGGGTGTACTGGGTCATCTTGGCGTCGATACCCAGTAGGGCGCGCATGAGCCGCTGCAGCGGTGGCTGTTTGCGCTGCCTGCGCTGGTCGAACCGGCGCCGGATCGCGGCAACGGACGGGACCACCGCGGGCCCGACGGCGTCCATCACATGTTCGGCATGACCCTCCAGCAGCGTCCCGAGCACCAGTAGTTGATCGAGCGCCTTTCGCTGCGGCTCCGATTGCACAGCCCGTAGCAGCCCCAACACACCGGACGGGTTCGACTGTGCATCATCGTCGTTCGACTGACTCCGAATGCCGCGTAGATGCGCCGCAAGCCGGCCGACGATCTCGACTACGTCGTCGGTCGCGCCCTCGGTCAGAACGGCGAGCGCGCCCGTCATGTGCTGGGCCAGCCAGGGGTTGGCCCTAAACTGCACCCGATGGGTGACCTCGTGCAGGCATACCCACATCCGGAAGTCGGCCGGATCCACCCGTAACTGGCGTTCCACCGCAATCACGTTGGGGTACACCAGAAGTAACTCTCCGTCGCCGGAGTCGCCACCAGAGACGAACGGATCGTACTGACCGAGGATGCCCGAAGACACGAAAGCCAGCACCGCGCCGGTCTGGGCGCCCGCGATGCTCCCGGTGATCTTCGAGGGTTTGGCCGAAGCTCCAGGGTCGCCGCCCGTCATAGCCGCCATGGAGTGCGAGGCAGCGCGAATCCACTGCACCCTGTTGATGATTCGCGCTTCCGGTATCTCACCGCCCTCGATCAGGCCGGTCACCTCGCGCACCGGTAGTTCGGCCGCGCGGGCCGACTCGCCGAGTTGGTCGATCACCTGCCGTCGGGTGTATTCGGTGGCGGCGGGTTCCGGGCGGGCCAGCTTGCCTCCCACCGTGGCGGCCAGGTCCCAGTCGACCGTACGCCCGACGGCGAAGCCGGATCTGGCCGCCGGGGTCATGCCCGGCATCCACAGGACCGCAGGGTCGCCGCAAAGGCGTCGAGCGCGGTGCGACCACTGGGACCGGCCTCGTTGGACAGCAGGGCGAAGGTGAGGACCCGACCGCTCTCGTCGGTAACGATTCCGGCCAGTGAGTTGGTGCCGGTCAGCGAGCCCGTCTTGGCCCGCAGGTAGCCCGCCGCGGCACGACCCGCCTCGGTGTCGAGATAGCGGTTGGACAAGGTGCCGCTGCCTCCGGCGATCGGCAGCAGGTCCACCAGCGGACGCAGGCCGGGCGCGTCATCTCCGGCTGCGGCGTTGATCACCTCGTCGAGTGTGTTCGCCGTGAGCCGATCGTCTACCGACAGTCCACTGGAGTCGAACAGCCGGGCTCCGGTGGTGTCGACGCCGGCGCCTTCGAGCGTGGTGAGCACCGCCCGGCTGGCTCCGTCGAAGCTCACCGGCAACCGCAGCTCGGCGGCGACCTCCCGGCCGATGGACTCGGCCATCACGTTGTCGGAGAAGTTCATCATGTCGCGCAGCCGGTCCATCAAGGGCGGGGACTGAACCGAAGCAAGCTCTTTGCCGGCGGCCATCGGGCGAGCCGAAGACAGCACCGTCACCTTCGCCGGGTCGACACCCAGCGCCGCCGCCAGCGCGCGGCCGGCATCCAGCGCCGGAGTCTTCGATCGCCGCGATTCAACGCTCACCGGTTGAGTGCGCCCGCCATCGAGCATCACCGATTCCATCGGTGCGATGTCGCCACCGTCGATGTCCGCCGGGTCCCAGCCTGGCGCCAGCGTCGGTCCGCTGTACAGGCTGGTGTCAACCTGCACTTCGGTTGCGGTGATCCCGCCGCGCCGCACCTGGTCGGCGAGATCCACGATGCGCGCGGCGTCCCGGTACCAGGTCTCCACGTCGTGGGGGGCGGCCGATAGCGTCTGGTCCCCGCCGCCCACCAGCACCACCACCCCTGGCCGGTCGCCGGTCAGCACCCGCGTCGTCAGCCGGCCCTCTCGATCGAGGGTCAGCAGTGCCGCAGCGGCGGTGAGGACTTTGTTCGTCGACGCCGGCTGCATCGGCACATCGCCCCCCTGTGCCCAAATCTGCGAACCGGTCAGCGCGTCGGTGATGCGGCCGGTGAACCTGCCCAGATTCGGGTCGGCCAGCACCGGCGCCAGCACCGCCGCCAGACCGTCCGGTGTCGGCGCCTCGGCGTTCTCGGCCACCGGAACGACGGCGGGCCGGGCCGTTGCCGGCGCAGGCGCGGGTCGCACGGCGGCCGCGGTGCCCGACTCCCCGCCGTTCAGCGCAACGGCGGCGACCACCACCGCGACCAGTAGTAGTACCACCACCCCGACCACTACGTGGGTGGATCGCCGCCACCGAGTGGGACGCATGTTCGCCCTGCTTTCGATCGATACCCAAGACACCCCTGTAGAGCAGGGTATCTCCCGCTATATAGGGTGGATCCCGCCCTGTTGACCCGCGTCATCCGACAGTGAGCCGACCCCGAGCCGAAGGAGTCCCGGTGCAATTCGATGTCCTCATCGAGATCCCGAAGGGATCTCGAAACAAGTATGAGGTGGACCACGACAGCGGCAAGGTGAAGTTGGACCGCTATCTGTTCACCTCGATGGGCTATCCGACCGACTACGGCTACATCGAGGACACCCTTGGCGAGGACGGAGATCCGCTGGACGCGCTGGTGCTGTTGCCCGAACCGGTGTTTCCCGGGTGCATCCTTAAGGCCCGCCCGGTCGGCATGTTCCGGATGACCGACGAACACGGCGGTGACGACAAAGTGTTGTGCGTGCTCGCCGACCCGCGGTGGGATCACATCAACGATATCGGCGACGTGTCCTCGTTCGAGTTAGACGCCATCAAGCACTTTTTCGTGCATTACAAGGACCTCGAGCCGGGAAAGTTCGTGAAAGCCGCGGACTGGGTGGGCCGAGCCGAAGCCGAGGCCGAAGTCCAGCGCTCGATCGAGCGGTTCGAGACCGACGGCCACTGAGCTTTCCGGACAGGCTCTCCGGAAAGGAATTAGCCTTGCCGTAACACGGCGTAACGCGACCGTCCTTTACGGCTTCGATCATGTCCCTATGCTCCTGCACCAGGGAATCGGGCTGGACGCGTTCAACGCGATGCCGATGCGACGCGCCGTCCACGCTGTTTTCGAATGTTGTTACAGCGTGCCTTTGTCCGCCGACCTGGCCCGGGCACGTCCCTTCGACAGCCACGATCAGCTGTTCCGCCACGCCGACAAGTTGCTGTTCGGGCTGAGCGAGGAATCGATCGACTCCATCCTGCAGGCCTACCCGGATGTGGGCCGGCGACCCGGAAGTGAGAACTCCCGCGCCGAGCAGTGCGCCGTCACCGACGACCGCCCCGAACTGATGAGCGAGTTGGCGAGGGCCTCGGCCACCTATCTGCAGCACTTCGGCTTCGGGTTCGTGATGTTCGTCAACGGCTTCAGCGCCAAGGACGTGCTGACGACGCTTTCCGACCGTCTCCACAACGACTACGAGACCGAGCGCAAAGTGGTCCGGAACGAGTTGGCCCGGATCAACCGCACCCGTCTCGAACGAATGCTGGGCCCCGAGGGCGGTTACGACAACTGGTGACATTTGGCAACAACCGGCGCCGTACCCCGCACCGCCCTCGTCTGAGGCCGCTGGACTGTACGCTCCCGCTATGGCCGAGGCGTTCGTTGATCGGGTAGCGATTGTGACCGGCGCCGGCGCCGCCGGCGGGATCGGCGCCGCGATTGCCGCAAAGTTTATTTCCGAAGGTGCCCGGGTAGTGCTGGGTGCCACCTCTGAGCGGGTGCACCAGCGTGCCCGCGAGCTCGGTGACCGTGCGGTCGGCGTTGTCGCCGACCTCACGGTGGACGGCGCTTCGGACACTTTGGTGGCAGCGGCAATTCAGCGATGGGGGCGGCTGGACATCCTGGTCAACAATGCCGGGATGACATCTGTCTCGTATGGATCGGATTCCGGCAGCGAGGTTGCCGATCTGACCTTGGAAGAATGGAACGCGGCGATTGCACGAAACCTCAACACGGCTTTCCTGATGTGCCGGTCAGTCGTTCCCGTGATGAAGGCAGCCCGGTATGGACGGATCGTCTCGATCGGGTCGACCACCGGTACCGTCACCGCGATGGCTGGTCAGGCAACCTACACGGCCGCCAAGGCAGCTCTCGCCGGGTTGACGCAATCCCTTGCCCTGGAGGTCATCCAGCACGGAATCACGGTCAATCTGGTGGCTCCGGGGTTTATCGCAACGCCGTCGCAGCTAGAGTTCGAGGCCAGGGCCGCCGCGGCCGGGCCCATCAAGCGCAGCGGGACACCCGCCGAGATCGCCTCGTGCGCAGCGTTTCTGGCCCATGAATCGGCATCATTCGTCACCGGAGCCGTCCTGGTCGCCGACGGCGGTCACAACCTGCCCGAAACGTGGCCCGGATGAGCTGACCGAGAACTCGGGGCGACCGGTGTCAGCGCGAGGGATCCTGCTGCGGATCCGAGGTGAGATCGGCAGGTTGCACCGCTCCCGGCCGACCATTCTTGCGGACATCGTGTACCCGGGTCTTGTACAGGCTCGCCGCGGTGGTGAGGAACAGCGTTACGACGATCACGCCGAGGCTGGCCAGCGTCGGGATCTCCGGCACCGGGACATGCTCGCCACCGTTGATGAAGGGCAACTCGTTCTCGTGCAGCGCATGCAGCAACAATTTGATGCCGATGAATCCCAGAATGAACGCCAGGCCCTGGGAAAGGTAAACCAGCCGTTTGAGCAGGTCCCCCAACAGGAAGTACAGCTGCCGCAGGCCCATCAGCGCGAACACGTTCGCGGTGAAGACCAGGTAGGGCTCCCGGGTCAGACCGTAGATCGCCGGGATGGAGTCCAGCGCGAAGATCAAGTCGGTGGTTCCCAGCGCGACAATCACCAGGAACATCGGTGTCATGACCCGGCGACCGTTCTCTTTCACCCACAGCCGCAGTCCGTCCCAATTGTCGGTGAACTTCAGATGACGCTGGGCGAACCTGACCACCGCATTGTCGGCGTCGTCGTCGTGTTCGGTGTCGCGGACCAGCTTGATCGCGGTGTAGATCAGGAATGCGCCGAACAGGTAGAACACCCAGGAGAACTGCTGGATCGCCACGGCGCCCAGCGCGATGAAGATGCCGCGGAAGATCAGCGCCAGGACGATACCGACCAGCAGCGCCTGCTGCTGGTAGATCCGCGGCACCTTGAAGCTGGCCATGATGATCAGGAAGATGAACAAGTTGTCCACCGACAGGCTGTACTCGGTGAGCCAGCCCGCGAAGAACTCCAGCCCGAACTGACTCCCATGGTAGAACCACGTCCACAACCCGAACGCGATCGCCAGGGTGATGTAGAAGGCGAGCGCGGAGCCGGTCTCGCGTCGCGACGGTTCATGCGGCCGGCGGCCGAAAATCAGCACGTCGATCAGCAATATTCCGACGGTCACGGTCAGCGTGATGCCCCACTCGAGCGCAGATACGTTCATCACACCTCCGGTCGCCGGTCAACGCCGGAGGTCTCGTCCACCCCCATCGGCCTTGACGATCGATGGTAGGCCCGCGGCGCCAGTCGTCCAACGCACGAGGAATACTCCCCTCCAGGATGGACATTCTGTCAGGCCGCTTCCCGACACGCGGACCAAGGCGCCGACCGACGCGAACTAACCGCCCGAGCGAAGTAGTTTTGTACCCGTGACAGCAGCGGATCCGGCACCGGCGATCCCCGATCAATTCATGCTTTCGGCGCATGCTTCGGAGCCACGCACGCTGATCGACATACTGCACGAAACCGCGCGCCGGCACCCAGACGCGCCGGCCATCGACGACGGCACCGTGCAACTCACCTACGCCGAACTGATCTCCGACATCGAAGACAGTGTCACCTGGCTCGCGGCACGCGGAATCGGTCGCGGCGACCGGATCGGGATACGGATGCCCTCGGGCAGCTATGCGCTGTACGTCGCGATCCTGTCCACCTTGGCGGCGGGCGCGGCGTACGTGCCTGTTGACGCCGACGACCCGCAGGAGCGCGCCGACCTGGTGTTCACCGAAGCCGAGGTCGTCGCGGTGATCACCGAGCAGGGCCTGATTCGGGGGACGGGGACGTCCCGCGGTTGGCGCGCCGGTCCGCCGTTCGGCCGCGACGACGCCTGGATCATCTTCACCTCCGGGTCCACCGGCACCCCAAAGGGTGTCGCGGTCACCCACCGCAGCGCAGCGGCCTTTGTCGACGCTGAGGCTCGGATGTTCTTGCAGGACAAACCAATCGGACCGGGAGATCGGGTATTGGCCGGCCTTTCGGTGGCGTTCGACGCCTCCTGCGAAGAGATGTGGCTGGCCTGGCGGAACGGCGCCTGCCTGGTGCCGGCTCCGCGGTCACTGGTGCGCAGCGGGATGGATCTCGGCCCCTGGCTGGTATCCCGGGACATCACCGTGGTGTCCACCGTGCCGACGTTGGCTTCGCTGTGGCCCGCCGAAGCGCTGGAGGCGGTACGGCTGCTCATCTTCGGCGGCGAAGCCTGCCCGCCCGAACTGGCCGAGCGACTGGCCACCGGCCCCGACTCCGTGGGTCGCGAGGTGTGGAACACCTACGGGCCGACCGAAGCGACCGTCGTCGCATGCGCAGCGAAGCTGGACGGCCACGGCGCGGTCAGTATCGGCCTGCCGCTTCCCGGGTGGGATCTGGCGGTCGTCGACAAGAACGGCGCGCCCGTAAGCGTCGGTGAGGTCGGCGAACTCGTGATCGGCGGGGTCGGGCTGGCTCGCTACCTCGACCCCGAGAAGGACGCAGAGAAGTACGCATCGATGCCGTCGCTGAATCCGCCCGCCCGCTGGACCCGGGCCTACCGCAGTGGCGACCTGGTGCGACTGGAGTCCGACGGCCTGTACTTCGTCGGGCGGGCCGACGACCAAGTCAAGGTTGGCGGGCGGCGCATCGAACTCGGTGAGGTGGACACCGCGCTGGTGAACCTGCCCGGAGTGAGCGGCGGCGCGGCGGCGGTCCGCAAGACGGCAAGTGGGACACCACTGCTGGTGGGTTACATCGTGGTCGCGCCGGGTTCCGAGCAGTCGTTCGACATCGCCGCCGCGCGGGCCCGGCTATCCGAGGGGCTCCCCGCCGCGTTGGTGCCCCGGCTGGTCACCGTCGACGCCCTGCCTACCCGCACGTCCGGGAAGGTGGATCGCGACGCGCTGCCGTGGCCGGTCGGTACCGACGACGAAGCGGCCCCGGATCTCGGTGGAACATCGGGCTGGTTGGCCGGGCTGTGGCGCGACGTGCTGGCGGCTCCCGTGGACGGACCCGAGGCGGACTTTTTCGCCCTCGGCGGCGGATCTCTTTCGGCGGCACAGTTGGTCGCCGCATTGCGCAGCCGGTACCCGCAGATGACGGTCGCCGAGCTCTACGACCACCCGCGGCTCGGGTCGCTCGCCGGATACCTCGACGAGCTCGATCCGCCCCCGGCCGTGCAGACCCGGACGGTGAAACCGGTGTCACGCCTGACCCAGGCGGTGCAGGTGGCACTGACACTGCCGCTGGCCTCGCTGACCGGCATGCAGTGGCTGGTCTGGCTGGCGATCGCCAACAACGTCGCCGACTCGCTGTCGCTGGCGGACTGGACCAGGCCGGTCAGCTGGTGGTGGATTCTGGCGGGTTTCCTGGTGTTCGTCACCCCGGTGGGGCGAATGGGCATCGCAGTGCTGGGCGCCCGCATCCTGATCGGCGATCTGGCTCCAGGCACCTACCGCCGCGGCGGCTCGGTCCATCTGCGGGTGTGGCTGGCCGAGCGGCTGGCCGAGGCCAGCGGCGCGGAGAATATGGCGGGCGCACCGTGGCTGGTCTACTACGCGCGCGCTCTGGGCAACAACGTGGGCAAGGGTGTCGATCTGCATTCGGCCCCCCCGGTGACCGGAATGCTGACGCTCGGGCATCGTTGTTCCATCGAGCCCGAGGTCGACCTGACCGGTCATTGGATAGACGGCGACCTTTTCCACGTCGGTCCCATCACCGTCGGCAACGACGCCACCGTCGGAGCCCGAACCACGCTGCTGCCCGGCGCGGTGGTCGGCAGGAATGCCGACGTCGCTCCCGGCTCCGGCGTCGTCGGAAAGGTGAAGAACCGGCAGTACTGGAAGGGCTCGCCCGCAGTGAAATCCGGTAAGGCCCGGCATCCGTGGCCCGACCACCGCCCCCCCAGGGCGCCGGTGTGGGTCGCGATGTACGGCATCACTTCGGTGCTGCTGGGCGCGCTGCCGCTGGCCGCGCTGGCGGCGGGGCTGACCGTGATCGGCTGGGCGGTGCGCGGCACCGCCTCGGTGTCTGCCGCCGTGGCCCCGATGCTGGTGTGGGTCGCGCCGGCCACCGTGACGGCACTGCTGGTCTACGCCGCGCTGACGGTGCTGGCCGTGCGGCTGCTGGCGATCGGCCTGCGCGAGGGCTATCACCCGGTCCGTAGCCGCTCGGGCTGGCAGCTGTGGGCCACCGAACGGCTGATGGACGCCGCCCGCAATTTTCTCTTCCCGCTGTATGCCAGCCTGCTCACGCCATGGTGGCTGCGCCTGCTTGGGGCGAAGGTGGGCAAGGGCACCGAGATCTCGACGGCCCTGCTGATTCCCAAATTCACCGTGATCGAGGACAGCGCATTCCTCGCCGACGACACTATGGTCGCCTCCTACGAACTAGGCGGCGGTTGGATCCACGTCGCTCGGGCGACCATCGGAAAGCGCGCTTTCCTGGGCAATTCCGGTATCACTCAGCCCGGGCGCCGGGTTCCCGACGACGGCCTGGTCGCGGTGCTCTCGGCGGCACCACACAAGTCCAAGGCGGGGTCATCGTGGCTTGGCAGCCCGCCGGTTCGGCTGCGTCGGGAGCCGACCGCCGCCGATGCGCTGCGAACATTCCATCCGTCGGCCAGGCTGAAGGTTCTGCGCGCCACGGTGGAGAGCTTTAGGCTCATCCCTGTCGTCGTGACGTACGCCATCGGGTTGGCGGTGCTGACCGCCTCGCAGGCCCTGGCGGTGTGGGCGGGCTGGCCGTGGGCAGCGTTGGCCGTCGGCCCGATCCTGCTGATCGCGGGTGCGGTGGCCGGAGGTATCGCGGTATTGGCCAAATGGCTTGTGGTCGGGAGGATCACCGCGATCGAACATCCGTTGTGGTCGTCGTTCGTGTGGCGCAACGAGGTGTCGGACACGTTCGTGGAAACGGTGGCCGCACCCTGGTTCGCCCGCGCCGCGGCGGGCACCCCGGTGATGAATCTGTGGTTACGGGCGCTGGGCGCCAAGATCGGCCGGGGCGTGTGGTGCGAAACCTACTGGCTGCCCGAAGCCGACCTCGTCACCCTCGGCGAGGGGGCCACGGTGAGTCGCGGCTGCGTGGTCCAGACCCACCTTTTCCACGACCGGATCATGCGCATGGACACCGTCGTCCTCGAACCGGGCGCAACACTGGGGCCGCACTGCGTCGCGTTGCCCGCCGCGCGAATCGGAGCAGGCGCCACCATCGGACCGGCCTCGCTGGTGATGCGCGGCGACGAGGTGCCGCAGTCGACGCGATGGCAGGGCAATCCGATCGCGGCTTGGAACCCACCCCGCAGGAAGCGCGGAGAATCGCCCGCACCGGGCCCCCCGCCGAAGAAGTCAGCGGCAGCGTGACCGGAAGCAGACGGATAGCCAAGAAGGGCGGCCACCCGGTCATCGACCCGTACCTGCCCACCACCGGCAATTTCGGCTACCGCGCATCCCGGTACGAGCTCGAACTCGAATACAAAGTCGCGATCAACCGGCTGACCGGGGCTGCGACGATGACCGCCGTGACGCTGGCGGAGCTGAAGTCCTTCACCCTCGATATGTCGGATGCGCTTTCGGTTTCGAAGGTTACGGTGAACGGAAAGCGACCGGCGCAGTTCCGTTCCGCTGCAGGGAAATTGCACATCACGATGACGGACCGGTTACCGGCCGGCGCCGCCATGACGGTGGTCATTCGCTACGGCGGCAGTCCGCGTCCCACCCGTTCCCATTGGGGCGAGGTCGGTTTCGAGGAGTTGACCGAGGGGGTGCTCGTCGCCGGACAGCCCAATGGCGCGTCGTCATGGTTTCCCTGCGATGACCACCCCAGCGCCAAAGCCAGCTTCCGGGTCCAGATCACCACGGAAGGACCGTATTTCGCTCTTGCGAACGGAAGGCTCCTGGCCCGTCGGGCTCGGGCCGGAATGACGACATGGACCTACGAACAGGCCGAACCCACCTCAACATATCTAGTCACCCTGCAGATCGGGATGTACGGCAGGCACCGGCTTTCCAAAAACGGGGTCGAGACGTTTGCGGTCTTGCCGGAGCGGTTGCGCGCTCATTTCGAACACGATTTCGGACGGCAGCCCGAGATGATGAAGCTATTCGTGAAGCTGTTCGGCCCCTATCCACTCGCGAACGGGTACACCGTAGTAGTCACCGACGACGTTCTGGAGATTCCGCTTGAAGCACAAGGAATCTCGATTTTCGGCGCCAACCACTGCGACGGCCTGCGTGGCTCGGAACGGCTGATCGCGCACGAATTGGCTCACCAGTGGTTCGGCAACTCGGTCACCGTCCAGCGCTGGCGCCACATCTGGTTGCACGAGGGGTTCGCCTGCTACGCGGAGTGGCTCTGGTCCGAACACTGCGGCCAGAGCACCGCGGCGGAACTCGCCGATCAATACCACCACCGCCTGACCAGCTCGGCACAGAATCTGGTGCTGGCCGACCCCGGTCCTCGCGACATGTTCGACGATCGGGTGTACAAACGCGGGGCGCTCACTCTGCACGCCTTGCGTAACGAGATCGGCGACACCGCGTTCTTCGCACTGCTCAAGGACTGGACCAACCGATACCGGCACAGCAATGTGGTGACCGACGACTTCACCGGCTTGGCGGCGCAATACTCGAAGAGCTCGCTGCACGCGCTGTGGGACGGGTGGCTGTACTCGACGAAGGTTCCGCCACTGGGCGCGCCCGCGTGACCGACGCCGTCGCCGGCACCTCAGGAGCCGTGACCCGGGGCAGCGTGGTTCGTGTCGGGGCGGCGACCGCACTGTCGGCGTTGTGCGGCTATGCCGTTCTCTACCTCGCCGCACGGGACCTCGAGCCCGCCGGATTCTCCGTGTTCGGCGTCTTCTGGGGCGCGTTCGGTCTGGTCAGCGGGGCGGCGTTCGGTTTGTTGCAGGAGACCACCCGCGAAGTCCGCACCGCGAGTCGCGTCCGGCCGTACCCGCCGCGACAACGCACCCACCCGATCCGGGTGGGTGCCGCAGTGGGCCTGGGCGCCGCCGTGCTGATCGCCGCAACCTCGCCGCTCTGGGCGACCCACGTTTTCACCCGGGACCGCGTGCTCAGCATCGCGCTGCTGGCGGCCGGATTAGCCGGGTTCTGTCTGCACACGACGCTGCTCGGCGCATTGGCCGGAATCAATCGTTGGTCAGAGTACGGCGCCCTGATGGTCGCCGACGCGGTGCTGCGGGTGACGTTGGCGGCGGCCACCTTCGTCCTCGGATGGGGACTCGGCGGTTATCTCTGGGCGACCGTCGCCGGATCCATCGCGTGGCTGCTGATGCTTTTCACCTCACCGCCGGTGAGAGGGGCCGCACGACTACTCACGCCCGGAACCACCGCGACGTTCCTGCGGGGCGCGGGCCACTCGATCGCCGCGGCCGGCGCCAGCGCGGTACTCGTAATGGGCTTCCCGGTACTGCTGAAAGTGACCTCCGGTGGCGACCTCGGCGCGGCCGGCGGTGTGGTGATCCTCGCGGTGACATTGACCCGAGCACCGCTGCTGGTTCCGCTTACGGCGATGCAGGGCAACCTGATCGCGCATTTCGTCGACCAACGGTCGCACCGGATCCGGGCGCTGGCGGTGCCGGCCGCGTTGATCGCCGGGCTCGGCGCAGTCGGGATCGTGGCCGCGGGCGCGGTGGGTCCGTGGCTGCTACGGGAAGCGTTCGGCGCGGAATACCAGGCCGACGGTGCGCTTTTAGCCTGGTTCACCGCGGCGGCCGTGGCCATCGCACTGCTGACTCTGACCGGTGCCGCCGCGGTGGCCGCCGCCCTGCACCGTGCCTACGCGGCGGGTTGGCTGAGCGCAACCGTGGCTTCGACACTGTTGTTGCTGATACCCCAAGACCTCGAGGTCCGCACGGTGGTCGCGCTGCTGTGCGGACCGCTGATGGGGATCGCACTGCATTTGGCCGCGCTGGCCAAAGCACCTTAGCGGGATTGCGGGCCGCCGAACCTGTTGCGGCGGCTGCCGCATACGCTGCAATGCGGCGGGCGGTCGTGAATGGAGGCGATATGGGCTGGCTGGTGACCGGCGGAGCCGGCTACATCGGGTCGCATGTGTCGCATGCTCTGCTCGAAGCCGGCATCCCGGTCGTGGTGATCGACGACCTGTCCAGCGGGTTCGAGCACTTCGTTCCCGAATCGGCGACCTTCGTTCGGGGCACCCTGCTCGACCGAAACCTGCTCGAGAACACATTCCGGCACTATGACCTGCACGGCGTCATTCACATCGCGGGATACAAATACGCCGGCGAATCCGTCAACCGGCCGCTGCACACCTACGAACAGAACGTGTCGGCAATGGTGAGCCTGCTGCAGGCGATGGAACTGGCCGGAGTCGACCGCATCGTGTTCTCCTCGAGCGCCGCCACCTACGGCACACCGGATACCGAAGTGGTCGATGAGACCACCCCCACCGAGCCCGAATCCCCCTACGGAGAAACAAAACTCATCGGCGAGTGGTTGCTGCGCGATGCTGCGCGCGCCACCGGGCTTCGGCACACCAGCCTGCGATATTTCAACGTGGTCGGGTCCGGCTCAGAACTGCTCTACGACGCCAGCCCGCACAACTTGTTTCCGAAGGTCTTCGACATTCTGTACCGCGGGGCCACACCGTGCATCAACGGCGAGGACTACCCGACCCCGGACGGCACGTGCGTGCGCGACTACATCCATGTCCGCGACCTCGCGCTCGCACACGTCGCCGCGGCCTCACGACTCGACGACGGTTTGCCGATGCAGCCGGTGTACAACCTAGGCAGCGGTAAAGGCACCTCGGTGCGGGAAATCATGACCGCGATCCGGACGGTCACCGGAATCGACTTTGAGCCCCGGGTCACCCCGAGAAGGCCGGGGGACCCCGCACGGATCGTGGCGGCGGGTGATCTGGCAGCCCGCGATCTGGGCTGGGCGATGCGACATTCACTCGAGGACATGGTGGCCTCGGCGTGGGCCGCCCGCCGGCACGCCGGGGAGGCGTACCCGAGCTCGTGAGATCCTGGGTCGCCCGCGTCGCAGTGCTGCTGATAGTGCTGCAGACGGCCATCCGGGCGATACTGGCCTTTGGGGGTTATTTCTATTGGGACGACCTGATTCTCGTCGGCCGGGCCGGCACTCAGGGACTGCTGTCGCCGGAATACCTGTTCGACGACCACGACGGCCACGTCATGCCCGCAGCATTCCTGTTGGCCGGCACCATCACTCGGATCGCCCCATTGGACTGGGCCGGCCCGGCCCTGAGCTTGGTGACGCTCGGGGCGCTGGCATCGTTGGCATTGCTGCGCGCGCTGCACGTGATCCTGGGCTGGCGTCCGGTGTTGCTGTTGCCGCTGACCTTCGCTCTGTTCACACCGCTGGCGGTGCCCGGATTCGCCTGGTGGGCAGCCGCGTTGAACTCCCTGCCGATGCTGGCCGCCATGGCCTGGGTCTGCGCCGATGCAATACTGTTGATACGTAACGGCAACCGTCGCTACGTATTGACCGGAACCTTGGCCTACCTCGTAGGGCTGCTGTTCTTCGAGAAGGCGGCGATCATCCCGTTCGTCGCGTTCACGATCACCGCACTGTACTGCCATGTCACCGGCACCGGATCGGTCCGTGCGGTCTGGCATCGGGGCGTACGGTTATGGACGGCGTGCCTGGCGCTCACCGCGGTCTGGATCGGCATCCACCTGGTCGTCGTCGACCAGCAGCGCTGGAGCTTCGACCTTTCGATGACGTGGGATCTGCTGTGGCGCTCTGCTACTCACGGCATCGTACCGGGACTCGTTGGCGGACCGTGGGATTGGCAACGTTGGGCGCCCGCTTCGCCCTGGGCCACCCCGCCGGTGTCGGTGATGCTGCTCGGCTGGATCGCACTGACCGCACTTGTCGCGGTCACAATGCTGCGCAAGGAGCGCATCGGACCCGTGTGGCTGACGGCACTCGGGTATGCGGTGGCCTGCCAGATTCCGATCTACCTGATGCGATCGTCGCGTTTCACGGCACTCGAACTGGCCCAGACCCTGCGCTATCTGCCCGATCTCGTTCTCGTGTTGGCACTGCTGGCCGCCGTGGGTCTGTGTGCCCCCAACCGGTATCGAGGCCGCTGGTTGGATGCTTCGCCGGCGCGGTCGGTGGCGGTGGTATGCCTCACCGTCGCCTTTGCGGCCAGCAGTCTGTACTCGACCGCGACGTTTCTGGTCAGCTGGCGGGACAACCCTGCACAGCCGTACCTGCAGAATGCCCGGGCTGCACTGGCCGCAGCCCGGGCAGGCTCGGATGCGCCGATGCTGGACCAAGAGGTGGATCCGCTGGTGCTCCAGCGGGTTGCGTGGCCGGAGAACCTCGCCAGCCACATGTTCGCCCTGCTCCCCGATCGGCCCGAATTCTCCACTGCCACACATGAACTGAGGATCCTTGACAGCTCGGGAAAGCTAGCCGACGCGAAAGTCACCTGGGTTCGCTTCATCCGCCCGGGGCCCGCCCCACAATGTGGATACCTGGTGCAACCCGACCTTCCGGTACGGATGCCCCTGGACGGGCCACTGCTTCCGGCCGACTGGACAGTCGAGATGAACTACCTGGCCAACAGCGTCGGCTCGGTGACGCTGTCGCTGACCGAAGGTCGGGACGTCAAGGTTCCGGTCCGACCGGGTCTCAACCGGGTGTTCGTGCGACTGCCCGGGGCCGGGGATGCCATCACCGCACGGGCCAGCACGGCAGCACTGTCGGTTTGTATCGCCTCGGGTCCGGTCGGTTTCGTCGCGCCCCGGTAGAGCAACACCCCGTGGCGCATCAAGCTACGCCTGACTTAATGCGTCCACGGGGTGCTGCGGATCGGCAACGCCGGGCTACCCGCTGTTTCCGGCGTTGCCAGGGTCACCGTCGGTGCCGTTCGCGCCGTCCAGACCGTGTTGGGTTTCGCCGGGAGCGCCCCAGCCGCCGCGGCCACCGACCCCGCCAGCCCCGCCGGCCCCGCCGGCCCCCGGTCCTTCTGGACCTGCTGCTCCGTTGCCGCCGTCGCCGCCATTGCCGCCGGCGCCGCCGGCGCCGCCATTACCGCCGGACCCGATGATCTTGCTGCCAAAACCGCCGATTCCGCCGCTGCCACCGATTCCGCCGCGGCCGCCGTCCCCGCCGTTTCCGCCCGGTGTCGAGGCATCAACCCCGGGGGTGCCGTGCGCGCCGCGGCCGCCGTCACCGCCGTCACCGCCGTCACCGGAAAACGAGAGCCAGCCGACGCTGCCACCGCGACCGCCGCCGCCACCTGAATACTCCAAATAGGGCGAGTCTGCGCCGTTGCCTCCATCGCCCCCGTTGCCCAGGAACCATCCACCACGACCACCATTGCCGCCATAGCTCCGCACTTGCCCGGGGAGGGGCCCGACCGAGAATCTGCCGTCACCGCCGCGGCCCCCGTCACCAAAGAGACCCGCTGATCCGCCATTGCCTCCGTTGAAACCGTTGCCGCCGTTACCCAGCAACAAACCACCCCGACCACCCTCGCAGGCCAACAGGCGAGTGCAGGTTTCGGCGGTGTAGCTGAAGCCGTTACCGATCAAGAGCCCGGCGTTAGGGTTCTCGGCCGTACCGTCCCCGAAGAAGAACCGCCAAATCGGGAAGGTAATCACTCCGGCTGCATTACCGACGCGCTTTGCCCCAGGTTCGGGGGGCAAGCCCGAAACGAGATAGAGCGGGGGATCGACTGCGTCATCGACCAGGACCACCGGCTCCGGCGTCGCCTGCTCTACGTCGCCCGAATCACGGGTCGTCGAATCGATCAAGCCCGACGAGTCGTCTTGGAGCGGCTCGTCGGGTGCCGCATCCGCGTCAACATCCCGGTCAACGTCTGCGGTGTCGTCTGGTCCCGAGTTGGTATCGATGCCCGAATCGGCGTCGGAGTCGGCTTCGGTCTCTTCCTCGGGCACCACATCAACGAGATCGGTTTCGGTGTCAAGGTCGCCATCTAGCGCTTCGGAGTCGGCATCTGACCCCGGGTCGGTGGACCCCTCCGCAGATTCTGGTTCCGAGGATTCCGATTCCGAACCCGAGGTCTCTGCCGCCGGCGACGGCGCCGCGGGTGAACTCGTCGCGCCCGAGGATTCGGTTGTCTCGGCAGCGGCCAACGCCGGCAGCGAGGCACCGGCGGCCCCCACACCCAACGCCACCGCCAACGCGCCGACCCGACCGACAAAAGCAGACACAGCCATTCTTTCCCCAATCATTGAGAAGGTGAGTTGGGGTCGATTGCAGCATGCAGAATCACCGGAATCCATAGCGCAGCGGCGCGCGGTCATCCAAACTATTGATCAATCCTCAGGCCTTCGCAGGCCATTTTTAGCTAATCTGCAGTCCTCATGCAGGCCAACCCGGTGCAGCAACGGCCAAGCCGGTATTCATACGGCGAGGCGGGTATCTCATGCACCTGAGAACTTCTTGAAGGCGCAGGTAAGCGGCGTAAATGTGCGGTTCGGAACAACAGCACCGGATGTCTGACGAGGCAATCGCGAGCGGATAAACATCGAGTTTCCGACGATCGGATTCATAAGCACAGCAATTAGCGCCGCTTATCGACCCCCGCAGCTCTAGACACGTCGACGCGGAGACGCAGGACGCCATCGTGAAGCAATTGAACGCCAGCCACTCCCGCGCGGTCGCCGCTCCTTCGTCCTCCCCAAGGTCACCGATCCGCGCCCACAAGTCTTGATCGCAAGTAGTTGATATTGCGAGTGTCGCTCCGCCAGGGTCGGGATCGGATACGCTCGGAAACGTTCATCCCTCGGAGAACTGGATGCTGTAAAGCCCGTTTTCTCGGCGATGCCCCGCCAGCCCCGCGATTGCTCCGGTCGAGGCTCATCGGGTCGACACGATTACAGAGCGCGGAAAGTGGACCATGCACCACCAAGGCGGGCAGGTTGGCCGACCCCGGAAAACGGCGTCGGGTCTTTCCATGCTTCTTCGCGACCGCACCGCGGCGGCACACGATGCTGCCGAGGAAGCCATGGGCGTGGACTTCCGCAGCACTGATTCCTCTCAATACCTTGCTCTGCTCAACGGCTTGTTGGAGTTCCATGATGCGGTCGCGGAATTCAGCTGGTCGACAGTCGCCCACGAGCTCGAACAGGACATGGCTGCGCTGGTACGGGTGCAATCGCTGCGTGCCGACATCTCGGTGATGTCGGCACGGTCGCCGAACTCGGCCGACGACACGACCCGTGCTGATGACCGCCCGGCCGTTGCGTCGGTCATGAAAAAGCAACTGCACGGCGGCCGTGACGCGCGGATCGGCGCGGCATACGTGGCGGCCGGATCGGTCCTCGGTGGCCGGGTGATCGCCGCCAGTCTCGCGGCCGGCAGCTGCAGCGACTTCCCGCGGTCCTTCTTCGCCTCGGAGGGGCTCGACCTCGGCCGGCTCTGGCATCAGTTCAAGGCCGCACTGGATGTCTTCGGCAAATCCGGCGCCGACACCGCACAAGTGATAGCGGGCGCCATTGCTGCTTTCTCGAGCGTTCATGACATCTTGAGCGCCCCGGGCACCACCGCGGGAACGAGCCGATGAGCCAACCGCCCCGTTGGGGTGCCCAGCCGCTGATCGACTGCGCGAGCGAGCAGCTGCACCTGTCTGGCCGAGTTCAGTCCCACGGGGTGCTGATCGCCGCCGATCTACTTGATGGCCGCATCACCTACGCGAGCGCCAACACCGGCGGCTTGATCGGAGCCGAGCCGGATAGCCTTTTCGACTCGCCGCTGCTGAGCCTGTTCTCCCCCGACGAACACCAACAGCTTGAGCTTGCGATCGAACAGACCGCCCATCGATCTTCCTCCCCGGATCTTTACGGGGTTCACCTTGCGGCCGCACACCGCGGCCCGGTCGATGTGATGCTGCATCGGGCAGACGGACACATCGTCATCGAGATCGAACGGGCGTACCCGGACGATCAAGCCAATCTGGTCCCGGTGCTCGATGCCTCACTGGCACTCGGCGATGCGACGAGTGTGGCCGAAGTCGAGACCGCCGTGGCGAGCGCGGTGCGCGCGCTGACCGGTTTCGACCGGGCGATGGTGTACCGGTTCGACGAGGATGAGCACGGAGAGATCGTCGCCGAAGATTGCCTCCCCGGGCTGGTCCGCTATCTCGGGCATCATTTCCCGGCCAGTGACATTCCACCCCAAGCCCGCCAGATCTACGTTCACAAGGCTTCCCGCTACATTCCCGACGCCGATGAGGGCGACGTGCCGGTGATCGCCTCGCCGCGGATGATCGGCTCGAGTCTCGACCTTGGTCGCTCGGTGTTGCGCAGCGTTTCGCCCTTTCATCTCGAATACATGCGCAACATGCAGACCGCAGCGAGTGTTTCGTTCTCCATGGCCGACGCGGGCCGGCTGACACGACTTGTGTCGTGCACATCCGAGCATCCCCGCCGGCTGTCCCGCTGGCGGCGCCGCGCCTGTGAACTCGTGGTGCTTCAGGCCAAGTTCCAGGTTTCGGCGGCCGAACAGATTTCCAGGCTCAACGACCTGTTCACGCGTGAATCCATCCGAACCCGGCTCGGCGCGGCGATGCAGAGCACCGCCGCGGTCGCCGACGGACTCACCGCAGTCGGCAGCGATTTGCTGCAACTCTGCCGTGCGGACGGCGCAGCCGTGTGTGTGGACGGGCAATACCGGTCAGTCGGCACGGCGCCGTCCGACAAGGACGTACAGAAGCTTGCGGATGCAGTCCGTGCCTCGCATTCTACGGACGGACCATGGGCTACCGACCGTCTGCAGGCATCCACGCCGGACGGTCGCTGGGTCGCCGGCTGCCTCTTCGTCGCGCTCAATGCGGCCGATGATTTTCTGTTGTGGTTCCGGCTGGAGCGTCCCCAGCAGCTGCGCTGGCTGGGCGATCCGCACGCCCATTCCACCGGACTGATCAATCCGCGGAAGTCCTTCGACACCTGGCTGGAAGACGTCAGCGGGGTGAGCACGCCCTGGACGGACGTCGACCGGGAGGCGGCTCAATTGGTGGCCTACGACGTCAAGGCTGCCCAGCTAGGCCGAGCCCAGGCCGAACTGGCGCGCCTGAGCCTGCATGACCCGCTGACCGGGCTTCCGAATCGACGGTTCCTGAGCAGCGTGATGGCCGACATGCTGGCGGTCGCGACACCATCCGAGCCGGTGGCCGCCGTGTTCATCGATCTCAACCATTTCAAGGAAGTCAACGACGAATACGGACACGAGGCGGGCGACCGCGTCCTGTGCGAGGTAGCGCGCCGGATCACCGAAGCGATTCGCACCCGGTCCGACATCGTGGGGCGCGCAGAGGCATCGGACTTGTCTGCCGAAAGCACCCCGGACCTGTCCGCGGGCAGGCTGGGCGGTGACGAGTTCGTCGTGCTGCTGTCGGGCACCGGCGAGTCGGGGGCAGCACTGGTGGTTGACCGGATACGGCAGTCGATCGGCGTTCCGATTTCGATCGCACCGGACCTCGAACTGACCATCAGCGCCGCGTTCGGGGTGGCACTTGCGGTATCGCCCGAAGAACCGGAACAACTGCTCAGACGCGCGGATGCGGCCATGTACGACGATAAGCGTGCCAAGGCTGAATCGGAATGACGCGTGCGGTGAAGATGCGTGGGGTGAAGGTGAATCGATCAAGTGGACAGCAGACCCGGCCGCAGAGTGGAGCCGCCTGGGGGAATCGAACCCCCGACCTATTCATTACGAGTGAATCGCTCTGCCGACTGAGCTAAGGCGGCCTGCCGGAGCGACGAGCGCTGACGAAGAGCGATCGACACCGTCGGGCGGGCTGAGTCTACGGTAATCGCCGCAATGGACCCAATTCGATCCGCGCGCGTCCACTGCTCCCGGTGCGGGACAACGCCGTTGTGCCCGGCCTCAGCCGCGTAGTGCCAGTCCGATGGCGCCAACCATCGCATCGACCGCGAATTTCGGCTTGACGTTGACCGTCAGGGCTTGGCGGCAGTCCAGGACCGCCTCGATGCAGCGCAGCAGCCGGTCCGGCGCGGCATGGGCCGCCAGCGCGGCGACTCTCTCCGCCATATCGGGGTGTTCGAGCACTACCTCCCCGGCACCCGAGGCGATGAGCAGGGCGTCTCGGAAGTACATCGCGAGGTCGATCAGCGCGCGGTCGAGCGCGTCCCGCGACGCGCGAGTCTGACGTGACTTCTGCCGTCGCTCGAGTTCCTTGATCGCCCCGGCCGCACCCCGCATCGCTCCGGCCGTGCCCTTACCCGTCCCGCCGGCTCCCAGCGCGGTACGCAGTTCTTCTGTCTCGGCTTCGTTCCGCCCCCCCGTCAGGGCCTTGGCCTCTGCTTCCGCCGTGGCCACCAACTCCTCGGCGGCAACGTAGGCGCGCGACGGCTGCAACGCATCCCCCGCGAGGCGAAGAGCCCGGAGCCGGTGCTCGCGGGCCTGCTCATCCGTCGCCAGCCGCCGGGCACGCCCGACGTGCCCACCGCTGACCGAGGCGGCCCACCGGGCTTCGTTGTGCGCCAGCCCGTCTGACTCGACCAACACTCTGGCGATCGCGTCCACCGGCGGCGTAATCAGGGCGACGTGCCGGCATCGCGACCGCAACGTGATCGCGATGTCCTCGGGATCGACCGAGGGTGCACACAACAGGAACACCGTCGAGGGCGGCGGCTCCTCAACCACTTTCAGCAGAGCGTTCCCGGCACCCTCGGTGAGTCGGTCGGCGTCTTCGATCACCACGATTTGCCACCGGCCGGTGCCGGGCCGCCGCGAGGCGATCTGCACGATGGTCCGCATCGTGTCAACCCCGATCGACAGGCCCTCCGGGACGATCCGTCGAACATCGGCGTGGGTACCGGCCATCGTGGTGGTGCAGGCCCGGCACTCGCCGCATCCCGGAGTGGCGTCCGAGGTGCATTGCAGTGCGGCCGCGAAGCACAACGCCGCGACCGAGCGACCCGATCCCGGTGGCCCGGTGATCAACCACGCGTGGGTCATGGCGCCCGCTATGGCGCTTGACACTGTGGTGGTTGCCTCATTCGGCCCACCGGAGTGCGTCGAATCACCACGGGCGGCCCGCGCCGCGGCGATCAACTCAGCCTCCACTGCGTCCTGGCCGACCAGACGCGAGAAAACACCTGACATCGCCCGCAACAGTAGCGCCGCGAACCGACACGTCCGCCCCGGACGCCCCGTGACGGTCAGCCAAGCCCGATACGGTGAACCAATGGCGGTCGAGGGGATCGAGAGCGGGCGAATCGGCGCATTCGTCCGCTGGGTCGCCCGCACCCCCTGGCCGGTGTTCACACTGGGAATGCTGCAGGCCGACATCATCGGCGCCTTATTGGTCCTCGGGTTCCTGCGCTTCGGCCTGCCCTCCGAAGACCGCATCCAGTTGCAGGACCTGCCCGCCTACAACCTGGCGGTGTTCCTGACCTACCTGTTCATTTCGTTCACCTTCGCGTCGTATGTCACGCTGCGGATGCTCATCCCGGTGATGCGCTGGCAGCGGCGCGACATGCTGCTCGACGACCGCGACCCCGCAGACACCGAATCGGCCCGTATCCGGGCGCTGAAGATGCCGTTTTACCGCTCGGCCATCAGCGCCACCAACTGGCTGCTGGGGTCGGTGGTGTTCATCGTCGCCAGCTGGCCGGTGGCCAGCAAGTCGGCCCCGGTCGTCGCCGTGGCCACCATGCTGGGAGCCACCGCCACGGCGATCATCGGCTACCTGCAGTCCGAACGCGTCCTGCGGCCGGTGGCCGTCGCCGCTCTGCGCGGCGGGGTTCCGGAGAGCTTCCACGCCCCCGGCGTAATCCTGCGCCAGGTGCTGACCTGGCTGTTGTCCACCGGCGTTCCGGTGCTTGCCATCGTGCTCGCGCTGGTGGCCAGCAAGTTCGAGATTCTCGCCGCCCCGGCCGACCAGCTCACCATGACGATCCTGCTGTTGGCGGTCGCGGCGCTGGTGATCGGATTGGCGGGCACCCTGCTGGTCGCGATGTCGATCGCGGATCCGCTGCGCCAGCTGCGCTGGGCGCTGAGCGAGGTACAACGCGGCAATTACAACGCCCACATGCAGATCTACGACGCCAGCGAGCTGGGCCTGCTGCAGGCAGGATTCAACGACATGGTGCGCGACCTTGCCGAACGGCAGCGGTTACGCGACCTGTTCGGTCGCTATGTGGGTGAGGATGTCGCACGGCGGGCTCTGGAACGGGGCACCGAGCTCGGCGGCCAAGAGCGGGAAGTGGCCGTGCTGTTCATCGACCTGGTCGGCTCCACCGAGCTGGCGGCTACCCGCCCGGCCGCCGAGGTGGTCAGCCTGCTCAACGACTTCTTCAGGGTGGTCGTGGATACGGTCAACCGGCATGGCGGGTTCGTCAACAAGTTCCAGGGTGATGCCGCGCTGGCGATCTTCGGGGCGCCGATCGAGCACCCAGATGCCTCCGGCGCAGCGTTGGCCGCATCCCGCGAACTACACGATGAGCTCATCGAGGTACTCGGGACAACCGATTTCGGCATCGGCGTATCCGCCGGGCGGGCGATCGCCGGCCACATCGGCGCGAAGGCCCGGTTCGAATACACGGTGATCGGCGACCCGGTGAACGAGGCCGCTCGGCTGACCGAGCTGGCAAAGCTGGAAGAAGGCCACGTGCTGGCATCGGCGGTCGCCGTCCGCGAGGCCCTCGACTCGGAAGCACTGTGTTGGGACGTGGCCGAGACCGTCGAGTTGCGCGGGCGCACCGCGCCCACCCAACTGGCCCGCCCGACTCATCTGGTGTCCGTCGACGCAACCGGACCCGCCGACGGCCGCGACTGAACGGGCCTTTCGCTAGACCTTTTTCGAGCCCGCTTTCGCGACCCTCTTCGCCGGCGCCTTCTTAGCCGCTTTCTTGGCTGTCTTCCTGGCCGTCTTCTTGACCGGCCCCCGCGCCCGCCGGTCGGCCAACAGCTCGGACGCCCGGCTGTCGGTGATCGACAGCACGTCATCGCCCTTTCGCAGGCTGGCGTTGGTCTCCCCGTCGGTCACGTAGGGCCCAAACCGTCCGTCCTTGATCACCATCGGCTTTCCGCTGGCCGGGTCGACGCCCAATTCGCGCAGCGGCGGCGCTGCAACGCCCTGTCGACCGCGACGCTTGGGCTCGGCGTAAATCTTCAGCGCCTCCTCCAGCGTTATGGTGAACATCTGCTCCTCGGTGGCAAGCGAGCGAGAGTCGCTGCCGCGCTTGAGGTATGGACCATAACGACCATTCTGCGCGGTTATCTCCTCGTTGTTGGCGGGGTCGACGCCGACCACCCTGGGCAACGAGAGCAGCTTGAGCGCATCCTCGAGCGTCACCGTTTCAAGATTCATCGTCCGCAGCAACGAACCGGTGCGCGGCTTGGGTCCGGTCGGCTTCTTGCCCTTTTTCGCCGGAGCGCCGGCGGCGCCGTCATCGTCGTCCGGTGGGGCGGGCAGCACCTCAGTCACGTACGGCCCGTACCGACCGTCCTTGGCGACGATCTCGTGGCCCGACTGCGGATCGATCCCCAACGAGCGACCCTCTTGCGGTGTGGCAAAGGCCTTTTCAGCGAGTTCGAGCGTCAACTGATCGGGAGTCAGATCATCGCTCAGGTTGGCGCGCTGCGGGACGAGTTCGCCCGGGTTCTCCGGGTCAGCCGCGACCATCCTTTCCAGATAGGGTCCGTTCCGGCCGACCCGGACGTAGATCGGTGTTCCCTGGGCGTCGTCAAACAGCTTGATGGAGTTCACCAGCCGAGCATCGATCTCCTCCAGATTGCCCCCGACGAGCTTTTTCAGCCCGCCCGCCCGCGCGATAGAGCCCTCCACGCCGTGGTCGCCACCGAAATAGAAGTTGTTCAGCCAATTGGACCTTCGCTCGTTCCCGGCGGCGATCTCATCGAGCTCGTCCTCCATCGCGGCGGTGAAATCGTAGTCGACCAGCCGGGCGAAATGCTGCTCGAGAAGGCCGATCACGGCAAACGCCACCCAGGAGGGAACCAGGGCGCTGCCCTTCTTGTGCACGTAGCCCCGGTCCTGGATGGTCTTGATGATCGAGGAGTAGGTCGATGGCCGACCGATCCCGAAGTCTTCCAGCGTCTTGATCAACGAGGCTTCGGTGTAGCGGGCGGGCGGACTGGTGGTGTGCCCATCGGCGCTGAGCCCGGCCGCGGCTACCCGCTGCCCCTGGGTCAGATTCGGCAGCCGGCTCTCGGCGTCATCGGCCTCGCCACCGGCCTGCTCGTCGAGGCTTTCCACGTAGGCCTTGAGGAAGCCCGCGAACGTGATCGTGCGACCGCTGGCGTTGAACACCACGTCTCGCGCCGGCGCATCGCCGAGCCTGGCCGAACCCGCGATGCGCAGCGAGAGCGTGGTGCCACGCGCGTCGGCCATCTGCGAGGCGACGGTGCGTTGCCAGATCAGCTCGTAGAGTCGGAATTCGTCCCCGTCGAGTGCCGAGTGCAGCTGCCCCGGGGTCTGGAAGACGTCACCCGCGGGCCGGATGGCCTCGTGGGCTTCCTGCGCATTCTTGACCTTGCGGGTGTACTGCCGCGGTGACGGGTGCAGGTATTCCTCGCCGTAAAGCTGGCGGGCCTGGTTGCGGGCGGCCGCTATGGCCGACTGCGACAGGGTCGTCGAGTCGGTACGCATGTAGGTGATGTAGCCGTTCTCGTAAAGCCGCTGGGCGATGCTCATCGTCCGCTCCGAGGAGAACCTCAGCTTGCGTCCGGCCTCTTGTTGCAGCGTCGAGGTCATGAACGGCGGGTAGGGCTTGCGCGTGTAGGGCTTCTGCTCGACTGAGGCCACCTCAAGCTGGGCGCCACGTAGCCCAGCAGCCAGATCGCCCGCAACCTTCTCGTCGAGAACGAGCACTTCGCCGGGCTTGCGGAGGGCACCCAGCGAATCGAAGTCACGGCCGGTGGCCACCCGCCGCCCGTCGACGGTGCTGAGCTTGGCAGTGAAAGTGGGCGGGGAGGCCTGCGGGTCGGAGACGCTGGCGTCGAGTTCGGCGGTGACATCCCAATAGTCGGCGCTGCGGAACGCCATTCTCTCGCGTTCACGTTGGACGATGATGCGGGTCGCGACGGACTGCACCCGGCCGGCGGACAGTTTCGGGGCGACCTTCTTCCACAACACCGGACTGACCTCGTAGCCATAGAGCCGGTCCAGGATGCGGCGGGTCTCCTGAGCGTCAACCAAGTCGTTGTCCAGCTCGCGCGGATCTTCGGCGGCAGCGCGGATGGCCGGCGCGGTGATCTCGTGGAACACCATCCTCTTGACCGGAACGCGCGGCTTAAGCGTCTCGAGCAGATGCCAGGCGATCGCTTCGCCCTCGCGGTCGCCGTCGGTGGCCAGATACAGTTCATCGACGTTCTTGAGCAGATCCTTCAGCTCAGCGACGGTGCTCTTCTTGTCGGGGCTGATGATGTACAGCGGCTCGAAGTCGGCATCCACGTTGACGCCCAGCCGCGCCCATGGCTCCGATTTGTATTTTGCGGGGACGTCGGCCGCGGCCCTGGGCAGGTCGCGGATGTGACCACGGGACGATTCGACGATGTAATCGGATCCCAGATATCCCGCGATCTTGCGCGCCTTGGTAGGCGACTCGACAATCACGAGTCGCCGGACGCGGTTCCCGTCAGCCACCTTTGCCTAGCTCCACTTCTTCAGCCGCCAGTCGCCCGCACATGACCATGCGACCGCTCGCGCACCTGACAATTTCGCACCCCCGGCCTGCCGACGCAAACCGCCCCCAAGCCGCCCGTCTCGGTAAGACTCCTATATCCGCGGCCAATGCGCCAACGCCTCGGCGCCCTCAGGCGGTTCCCCCACGTTCTCTACCAGCCGCGATAGCCGCCGGCGGCCACTGATCCGTAACGCCGGGTGGGTTCCGCGGGTGCCGATGAGGGTAGGCGCTATTCCGACTCGCATCATCGCCGATGCCAGGGGTGAGTGGGTATCCGGCGCATGTGGGTCCAGACCCAGCAGATAGCGGTCCGAATCGGGCCGTCCGGACGCCAGCGTCCACGCCCGCAATTCCCTGGGCCCGGGCAACCACCGCGGCGGCACGGTCTTGACCGCTCCCCTCGTCCACTCTCTGGCCATCGCGACCAGGCGGGTATCCATCGCAGTGCGCACCAGCGGCGTGTCTTCGTCGGTGCGGGCGATCTCCACCTGTAAACCGGCTTCGGCGATCAACTCGGCCAGCGCCTCGGCGCGCCACAGTCGGTCCACCACCACAGACAATCGTGCCGCCGGCTCGCCCCCGTGTCCGGCGACGGCGATCTGTCCGGGTGCCGCAAGAATCCCCGTCAGGTCGGCCACAGCCGGTGGCACCGACTCCGCCGAAAAGAAGGACAGCTGGCTCACATGAGTGACATTAGGGCAGCCCGACCGCGCGGGCGCGGTGCCCGGCCGCAGGCGCCGCACAGCCCGAACAGAAACAGAGAACACCCCCGCGCCGTCCTTGCCGGATGACGGGGGGTGGTGAAGTCCCTGGTTGGCCCGCTATTTCTCAGACGGCCCGAACGCCGGTGGCCTGCGGCCCCTTGGGGCTCTGGCCGACCTCGAACTCGACCTTCTGGTTCTCTTCCAGAGTGCGAAAACCGCTACCCTGAATCTCCGTGTAGTGGACGAAAACATCGGCGGAGCCGTCCTCGGGGGCGATGAAGCCGAAGCCCTTCTCCGCGTTGAACCACTTCACAGTTCCCTGTGGCATCTCTCGTACTTTCCTTCTCTATACCGGGAGCGGTCCACCGACTTCCGGTGTACCGGGCCCGTTCCGACCGCAATCCTTCGTGGAGTGCTCGGAACTCGACCCGACCTACAACCCTCGCAGGAACCGCGACCGCAACGACGTTCCTGCGAGTGCATATACACGAACACAGAAGCTGCGACCGCAGTAAGTCAACCATGTTCAGCGCTGCTGCGACAGTCTGGGCGATTTCGTGTGGTGAACAATTGACCGATGGCCGCCGTCAGCCATCACCCCGCCGGGCAGGATCGGTCTGGTCCGTCGCACAGTTATGGCCGCGAGTTGCTGACCAGTGCGCTCGAGGGCACGCCCGCCGACGAACGGCCGTTGCGTCATGTCGCAGACCTCCCGCCCCGGACCGCCAGGACCCGACCCTGGCCCGGCTGGGCCGACGCAGATGTGGTGCGCGTCTTCAATGACCGGGGTATCGAGGCGCCGTGGTCACACCAGCTGACCGCCGCCGAGCTCGCCCACCACGGTCATCACGTGGTACTCAGCACCGGTACCGCATCGGGAAAGTCGCTGGCCTACCAGCTGCCGATCCTGACCGCACTGAGGACTCAGCCGCAGTCTCGGGCTCTCTATCTGGCTCCGACCAAAGCACTAAGCCACGACCAGTTGCGCTCGGCCGTCTCATTGACGGCCGCCGTTCCCGGACTGGCCGACGTCGCTCCAACGCCCTATGACGGTGACAGCTCAACCGAGGTGCGGAGATTCGCCCGCGAACGGTCCCGCTGGATCTTCACCAATCCGGACATGATCCACCTCTCCATGCTGCCTAACCACGCCAGGTGGGCCGTGTTCCTGAGGAACCTCCGATACCTGGTCATCGACGAATGTCATTACTACCGTGGGTTTTTCGGGTCGAATGTCGCCATGGTACTGCGACGACTGCTCCGGCTGTGCACTCGTAATGCTGCGTCCTACGCTAGGGCGGGTACCGAATTTCCCGGTCCCACAGTCATCTTCGCCAGCGCGAGCAGCGCACAGCCCGCCGTCGCGGCGTCCGAGTTGATCGGCCAAACGGTGCGGGAAGTGACCGAAGACGGATCGCCGCAGGGCGCACGGACCGTCGCGTTGTGGGAACCGGCGCTGATCGGTGACCTCGTCGGAGAGAACGGAGCGCCGGTTCGACGATCGGCCGGAACAGAGGCCGCGCGGGTGATGGCTGACCTGATCACCGAGGGGGCGCATACGCTCACCTTCGTGAAATCGCGCCGCGGCGCTGAACTCACCGCATTGGCCGCGAAAGCCCGACTTTCGGAAAAGGCGCCACAGCTAGCACATCGGGTCTCTTCATACCGGGCCGGATATCTGGCCGAGGATCGGCGCCGACTCGAATCTGCGCTGACCGACGGCGAACTTCGCGGCGTGGCGACGACCAACGCCCTGGAGTCGGGCGTGGACATCGCCGGCCTCGACGCCGTGATCATGGCGGGCTTTCCCGGGACCACCGCCTCGTTTTGGCAACAGGCAGGACGCGCCGGCCGCCGCGGCCAGGGAGCCCTTGTCGTGCTGATCGCGCGCGACGACCCCCTGGACACCTATCTCGTCAACCACCCGGCAGCCCTGCTGGAAAAACCGATCGAACAGGTAGTCATCGATCCCGGTAACCCCGTCGTGCTCGGACCACAATTGCTCTGCGCCGCGACGGAGCTCCCGTTGACCGACGCGGAGGTGCGGATGTGGGACGCGGAGGCGGTGGCGAGTGCGTTGGTCGACGACGGGCTGCTTCGCCGACGGCCCCACGGCTACTTCCCCACCCCGGGCGGCGATCCGCATCACGGCGTGGACATCCGGGGCAGCAGCAGCGGCGGCGAGATCGCGATCCTGGAGGCCGATACCGGCCGCATGGTGGGCAGCACCGGCGCAGGGCAGGCGCCGGCGGCGGTCCATCCCGGGGCCGTCTACCTGCACCAGGGCGAGACCTACCTGGTTGACTCGCTGGACTTTGAGCAGGGCATCGCGTACGTCCACCCCGAGGACCCCGGCTACACGACTTTCGCCCGCGAGTGCACAGATATCGAGGTGAACGGGCGGGGCGAGCGTTGCGAACACGGCGCCGTCACCGTCGGTCTGGTGCCGGTTTCGGTCAGCAACACCGTGACCGGCTACCTGCGTCGTGGCCGCAGCGGTGAGGTCATCGACTTCATCGAGCTGGAAATGCCCACACGAACCCTGCAGACGATGGCAGTGATGTGCACGATCGCGCCGGATGCCCTGCACGACGCCGGTATCGACCCATTGCGGGTACCGGGCTCTCTGCACGCGGCCGAACACGCCGCGATCGGATTGCTGCCGTTGCTCGCCAGCTGCGATCGAGGCGATATCGGCGGAGTCTCCACTGCGAACGGTCCGGTCGGCGGTCTGCCGACGATATTCGTGTACGACGGTTATCCGGGGGGCGCAGGCTTCGCGGCACGCGGGTTCCATACAATCGTCGCCTGGTGGGAAGCCACCGCCGCAGCGATAGCGGCCTGCGAGTGCCCGCTGGGTTGCCCATCCTGTGTGCAGTCCCCCAAGTGCGGAAACGGAAACGACCCGTTGGACAAGGACGGGGCGATGCGGGTATTGCAGCTGGTAGTCAGCCTGTTGAGGACCCATCCTCGGTGAATATCCACACAGCGGTTGACCCCTCGACGACCGCTGTGTGGATACCGAGCAATGCAAGCCCGCCCGCATCTCGTCGCAGACCCGATCTCCGGCGAGCGCTTGGGTCGCGGTCCCGTTCTGGAACGCGCCTACCAGTTACGTGGAAAATTACCCTGCGGGAAGCAGCGGTTGCAACACGGGGTCGGCATGCGGTGGTTGGAGAGGGCCGAGACTGTGCAGCGGCTTTGGCGGCTACAGATTCCGAGCCGATATCGTCGGCGGCGCAATTCCCACCCATCGATAAGATAGCTGTCTATGAACCACGACTGGATGCTCGTGGAAACTTTGGGCAGCGAGCCCGCCGTGGTGGCACAGGGCGCCCACACCAAAGACCTGGTACCGATAAGCGCCTTCTTGAGCCGTGAACCGCACCTGATGGCCATACAGAGCGCCATCGGTGAAACGGTCCGCGCCGGTCAGGGCTTGACGAGCATCACGCCCAAAAACGACCGCGTGATTCGCACCGAGGTCGTCCAGATGTCAGACGGACGTATCCATGGTGTGCAGATCTGGGTAGGGGCGCCTGATGAGGAACCGCCGCCCCGTCCGGCCGTCGGCCCGTTGATATGGGACCTCACTCAGCGAACCGCGATCGACACTCCGGAGTCGCTGCGGATCGGCGGCTGGAATCCGGATCGGGAGGCGGCATTGGGGAGGGTGTTCGCCGACGACCTTCCACGGCGCGACTTGAAGCCCAGGGAAGCGCAGATCCTCAGCATGGTGATCAAGCCGGAAGAGGGTCAGCCGATCTGCGACACCTGGGACGTCACCGACTACCTGGGCGAACGGATCACCGTCGGATTCGTGGCTCGGTCGATGTCCGAGGAAGACGACGACGGCGGGACGCGGCTCATTTTCCGGGCGATGAACTGGCGCAGTGTCCAGGAAGGACCGAGCATCCAGGAGAATCTGCTCGGCCAGCGCATTCTCGACAGCCTGGCCGAGCCGGGTGTGCATCGAGCCTTGGTCGACCCGCGACGTTGGTCGCTGCTGAAGTGGCTCGACGATCCCGCGCCGTTCTTCGACTGGAGAGCGGGAGTCGTGGGCGAACGGGCCCACCCAGATGACGAGACGACGCTGGCCAGGATGAACGCGGAGTTCGCCAACGGGGCCACCTCCGGGGTGCTGCGGATGGCGGCGGCCAACGGGGGTTGGACCCCGGTCCATGTGGACGTACAGCCGGTAGAACTCGACCGAGGGGTGTATGCCGGGCTGGCAGCCTTCCGCTTGCCAACCCCGGCGGAACTGGACGACCCTCACCTGGAGGTTCCCGACGAACCCGCCGACCGAAATCCAAAGGGCTTGCGTCGCAAGGACCGCGGAGACCGCAAAGATGACGTCGCCACCGACTAGTAGCTGCCACGTCAGTGAGAAACCTGCCCGGTGAATTCTGCCGGGCCCGCCCTGGCCACAGCGCGTGCCGACGGCGCCCCGAAAAACCGCAACGCTGCTGAGGCTTGCACCGTCAAGACCACGTCGAGCCCCTCCACCGTGCAGGCGACCAGGACCGTTTCCATCGCGGTTGCCAGCACAGCAGCTTGGGCGCATGCGGCATCGGCACCTGCTCCGAGATCCGCCGCGCCGGCCAGGGCAGCGAGATCCGCAGCCGACTGCGCGCGGTGACGCGCGACGACGGCGGCTCCCATCTGGACACCACCTCCGGTGATCGCGACTATTGCGGATATCATCGCGACAGCAATCAGGCTGGCAGATCCCCGTTCACCCGACACCTGGTTCCAGTGCTGCCACGGCATCAGCCCCCACCGAAACCCCGGGCAACAGAACGGAATTTGAGGTGACCACGGCAACCACGTGACCGCCGCTGCGCCGCAGTCGCAACAGCGCGCCCCGAGGTCCCACCGCCCGTACCGCACGCTCGGCACCGCCGTCGTCACCGCGCGCCGCCAGCCGCGCCGCCTCCCGAGCGGCGTCCACGCAGCGCACCTGCATGGACACCGCGGTGAGGCCGGCAATGCTTCCGGAAAGAATCGCAACCAGCGCGATAATCGCGAAAGCCGCTTCCACCGTTGCGGTTCCGGATTCACCGCCTAGACGTTGGTGCTCAGCGCTCGGTTGATGATGTTGGTCAATGCGCCGACGATCGAGTCGCCCGTGACCACGGTGTAAAGGATGGCGCCGAACGCGGCAGCCGCCAAAGTGCCGATGGCGTACTCGACGGTCGACATACCATCGTCGGCACAGGCCATGACGATCAGGCGACTGGACAGGCTCCGGCACCGTCTTCTCAGCATCTGTCTTCTCAGCATCGATTGTCTCCTCTGGTTTTTCGATCACAACAACGCGGATCCCAAGACCTGGTCGGTCAACCCGGCGACTACCGGAATTACGCCCAGGCAAAGGAAGGCCGGCAGATAGCACAGCCCGAGAGGCCCGGCGATCAGCACCGAGGCCCGATCGGCCTGCGCCACCGCGCCGTTGGCCGCCTCGGCCCTGATCTGCTCCGCGAGCTCTTGGATGCCCGCAGCCAGCGCGGCTCCCGAGCTGGCCGATCGGCGGGCCATTCTCATGAACGCCTCCAGGTTCTTGTCCATCGGTTCGGCCGGGCTCGACCAGGCGATGGCGGGGTCGGCGCCCAACGACAGAAGATCGGCGGCGCGGCGCAATGGTGTGGCCACCGCCGGGGGCGCGGAATCGGCGACTGCGGATGCTGCATGCGGTACCGCCATTCCGGACCTCAGACATGCGGCGAGGACATCGAGACTTGCCGCGGCCGCGAGCGGATCCTCGACCGCCGGGCGTTGTCGCCGGGCGGTCACCGGTCGTTTACCGTTGGGCACCCTGGCAACCGAAATGGTCGGACAGGCCAGCGCCGAAGCGGCGAGAAGAATTGCGGCCCATATCATGTCGTGGCCTTTGCGATGATCGCGTCGGACCACATCAGGCCACAACAGACGAATCCGGTACCAACGAGAAACAGCCACCCCCCGGTCCCGTCGGAGAAGAGAAGCTCCACCGGATCCGCGCCGATCGATTGGCCGAGCAATAGGCCCAGCAGTGGTAGTCCGGCAAGAATCGCGGCGGTCGCCCGAGCGCCGGCCAGCGCGGCGATCACACGGCCCCGATGCCGGTCCCGCTCGACGATGTCATGCCGGGCGGCCTGCATCAGGGTCGCAATACCCAAGCCATGGCTATCGGCCAATCGCCAACACACGGCCAGTCGCTGCCAGTGCTCCGATGCGGTTGATCGCTGCGCTTCGGCGCAAAGCCCAGCGGGGACGTCGGCTCCGAGTACGGCCCGCGCGGCGACTGTGCTGAGCGCCTCCCCGACGCGGCCTTCGGCCTCCCGGGCCGCGTTGCCGATCGCGGCGACGGGATGCGCGCCAACACGCAGATCAGAGATCAGAACATCGAGCGCGCAGCGCAGCGCCGATGCTTCCTCGGTGCGGAGCCGTCTGCGTGCGGCGCGGCGGTGGCGCATCGCGAGTGTGCCGATCAGCAGACTGATCCCCACCGCCGCCGGCCACGGCATGAGCAAGACCAGCGCCGCGCAACCACTCACCGCAAGCGGCGTCGCGGTAAATCCGGGACGGCACCGTGGCAAGGTTGCGAGGAGCTGCGCCTGACGTCTGGAACGGGTGGGACCGAAGATGAGCGCCGTTGCCAGCATCAGGGCTGCAGCCGTCATCCTCGCCTCCGGTCACACACCAACGTATCCAGCAACTCGGCGCCCGCCTCGAAGCCGCGCTCACGTGCCCAGCAAGGCAACACGTTCACTTGACCGTTGTCTTCTCGCCGCAGCAACCCGATCTGATTCAGGTGCCGGCGGCCCCCTCGATCCCGCGCCATGTGCAGGACCACCTGGATCGCCGCTGCCAGTTGACTGTGCAATGCCGCCCGGTCGAGCCCGCCGAGAGCGGCTAGTGCTTCGAATCGGCTCGGCACCTCAGCGGGATTGTTGGCATGCACGGTCCCTGCGCCGCCGTCGTGCCCGGTGTTCAGCGCTGCCAGCAGATCGACGACCTCAGCGCCGCGGACCTCGCCGACGACGATGCGGTCGGGCCGCATCCGCAGGGCCTGCCGAACCAAATCCCGTGCCGTGACCTCACCGACTCCCTCGACGTTGGCACGCCGGGCGACGAGTTTGACCAGGTGCGGGTGTCGGGGTTCGAGTTCGGCGGCGTCCTCTACGCAGAGGATGCGCTGGTCGACGGGCACCTCTCCCAACAGCGCGGCCAGCAAGGTGGTCTTGCCCGCTCCGGTGCCCCCGGACACCAGGAACGCCAACCGCGCCTCGATGATGCCTCGCAGCAACGTCGCGGCCTTCGCGTCGATCGCTCCCGCCGCGACGAGCGCATCGAGATCCTGGGTAGCCGGCCGAAGCACGCGCAGCGACAGGCAGGTGCCGGCGGCTGCGACTGGAGGCAGCACCGCATGCAACCGCACCGTGAGCGCTTCGCCGGTTCGGCCCGAACCCAGATCACCGAGGTGCCCGTCAACCCAGGGTTGGGCTTCGTCGAGGCGGCGCCCCGCACTCAATGCCAGCCGCTGGGCCAGCCGTCGTACCGCCGCCTCGTCAGCGAATCGAACAGAACTTCTCCGCAAACCTCTTCCGTCATCCACCCAGACGCTGTCGGGGGCGGTGACCAATACATCGGTGGTGCCGGGACCGCGCAGCAGTGGTTCCAGGATTCCTGCACCGACAAGTTCGGTCTGCAGTTCGTGCAGATTTGACAGCACCTCGGAATCACCGAGCACTCCGCCCGATTCCGCACGGATCGCCGCCGCCACCACGTTCGCTCGAAGCGGCCCGCCCTCGACGGCGAGCCGCTCGCGAACCCGATCGATCAACGACATGCTCATGGCGCCGACTTCTCCGAGTGCCCATGGCGGGAACCTTGCCGGAGGACTTCGAGGACCTTGACTGCCGCATGGGCCAGCGGTGAACGCCGCCGTAGCCCTAGGCCGCCGCGCTCGAGACCCGGACGGATTCCCCGCTCCGGCCGCATCGCCGCCAACACCGGCAACTTCAGGAGGCGTCCAACATCGCTCGGCCTCAGCCCACCCGGGGAAGGACCGCGGACGAGAAGCGCGGTGTTCGGATTGCCCTGCGACGCCCATCGCGAAACGGCGACCGAGGCTGCACAGGAGCGTACGTCGGCCGTTGTCACCAGCACCACCAGATCGGATGCGGCCAAAGCGGTCTCGGTAGTCGATGTGCGCTGGCGAGCCACGTCGCAGACGACCGTCGCACCTCCCCGGCTGCCCGCGTCTATTACCGCGGCCAGGGACAGAGGGCTGATGTCGGTATCGGGCGGATCGCCGGACAACACCCGACCACCCGACAGCAGGCTCACCCCGCCGTGCCGAGGCAGCGCCTCTCGCAGTGCCGAATAGTTCAGGCGGCCACTGGAAGACGAGAGGTCCGGCCAGCGCAGGCCCGGCTCGGTTTCGGTACCCAATACGAGATCCAGGCCGCCGCCCCATGGGTCCCCGTCGATCAACAGTGATTCGCCCGCGACCCGGGCTAGCGCGGTGGCAAACACCGAAGCTCCCGCGCCGCCCCGACCTGCAAGCACCGCCGCGATGGCGCCCCGCGCCGGGCAATCACCGGAGGCCGCCGACATGTCGGCGGCCTCCGCGAGAGCCACCATCAGCTCGCCATCGTTGGCGGGCAGTGTCATCACTTTCTGCGCGCCGGCGGCAATGGCCGCCTCCCACTCGGCAGGACCGGGCTCGACGCTACTGACCAGGATCACCTGACCGCGCCTGGGCAGGTCCCGCTGTGCGCAACGACGCGCAGACGGTAGGTCCAACACAATCGCGGCAGCGCCGGACCACACCCGGTGTCCGGAAGGGTCGTCCGTACGCACAATCTGCAAGCCGGCGGCGGCCACCACGCGATCGATATCGCTGCTGAGCGACGGGTCATCGATCACGGCCAGAATCCGGGGCGGCGGTGTCATGAATTCAGCATCGACCGCCGACAAGCTATCGAAAAAGAGGGGAGACCTGATCTGTGGATCAAACCGAAATTGTGGAAAGGGCGCCGGGCCGGACCCGAAGAATTACCGCTTTACAACGTTTGGAGTTCCCGGCATCTGTCCGCAATGCGAACCCGCCTGTACAAAAGACGACCCCCGCCAGGGGGGAGGAGGCGGAGGTCGTCGTGTATCAGCCCCGGGGGGTCGGACTGATCCACACCCGGCGTGCGCCGGGTAAGGCCACTATACACACCCCGGACCAGCCCAACGCAAGTATCGAACCGCCGTGAAGGACCCCGTTGCCGCGAACGGCAACGCTCTCAGACATGCGTCATGAACTGCCTATTTGTACAAACGAAGGCCAAGTGTAAGCGGGCTGGCCTTTATGCTGGCGCCGTGACTGCATCGGACCGGGCAAGTGAAGCGGATTCAGCGTTCGATCGGCCCGCCCTGCCGGACCGACCTATCCGCACCGCGGCATTTTTCGATCTCGACAAAACGGTGATCGCAAAATCGAGCACGCTCGCTTTCAGCAAACCTTTTTTCAGCCAGGGGCTAATTAATCGGCGTGCCGTGCTGAAATCTTCGTACGCGCAATTTCTCTTCGTGATGTCGGGTGCTGACCATGACCAGATGGACCGGATGCGCTCCTACATCACCAACATGTGCAGCGGTTGGGACGTCGAACAAGTCAAGGCGATCGTCGGCGAGACGTTGCACGACATCGTGGATCCGTTGGTCTTTGCCGAGGCCGCCGAGCTGATCGCCGACCACAAACTGTGCGGTCGCGATGTCGTCGTGGTGTCGGCCTCTGGGGAAGAGATCGTCGCGCCGATCGCCCGCGCGCTCGGCGCCACCCACGCGATGGCGACCCGGATGGTGGTGGCCGACGGCAAATACACGGGCGAGATCGCGTTCTATTGCTTCGGCGAAGGCAAGGCCGAAGCCGTCCGCGCCCTGGCGGCCCGGGAGAACTACGCGCTCGAACACTGCTATGCGTACTCCGACTCGATCAGCGACCTGCCGATGCTCCAGTCGGTGGGGCATCCCACCGTGGTTAATCCGGATCGCGCGCTGCGCAAGGAGGCGGTCGCGCGCGGTTGGCCCGTACAGACTTTTTCCAAACCGGTATCGCTGCGCGATCGCATTCCGGCTCCGTCGGGCGCCGCGGTTGCCACCACGGCCGCCGTCGGGGTGAGCGCCCTGGCCGCGGGCGCAATCACCTACTCGCTGTTGCGCCGTTTCGCATTCTGAAAACGGACCGACACATGCCCTTTGGCGGCGCTACCCGAAGGTAGCTGTCGGGCTGTCATAACGATCTGGGTTCGCCGACTGAATTGGGCCTTGCTGTGACTGATGTCACGTAGTACAAAGGAAGCACGGCAGCCGGGCAAGGCCAAGGCCGAGCCAGAAGAGAAGGCTCGATCTCCCGACCTCGGCTCCCAGCGCGAGTCTCGGAACCCACGCGGAGCACATACCGCGGAATAGGTAAAAGTGTTGCGGGCCTGCGGAATTGCGAATAGCGGACGACGAGTACAGCTCCTTGGGTGGAGCTTGAAGTCGTAGCGCTTCGCAAGAACGCCGAGGCCACCCACGCAGCCCACACGAGCACGCTTGGTAACCGGGATCCGTGCTGGCGGGCGGTGAACTGAAGCAATTCGACATTGCTTCGGGGCACCGCCCGCTTCATTTTGCTGGCGACATCGACTGCGCGATGGACAACGCTTCCCTGGCCCCGGCGGTCAACCCCTCACTGCTGAGCACCAGCCACGCCGTCAACCCTTCCGGTGTACCCGAGGCGAAGCCGCGCGCAGCGGCAAGATATTCGGCGGGGCGACGCATCCAGTGCATCTCCGGGACACCGAGGCCGTGCGGGTCCAGACCGCTGGCGATCGTGACCAACCGGGACACACCGCGCGCTACTACGCCGTCTGCGCTGCCGAATGGCTGCAATGTGAGCAGTTCGCCGTGCACGACGGCGGCAAGAACCGTTGCGGGCACACCGCTGGCGCCGGCGACGACGTCGGCTAGCAACTCGAGCCTGCGACCCACATCGACGGCGCTACGTGGGCGACCCGGTTCGCCGCCGGACAAATCTGCCGCCGCCAGTGCGTGAATCCGCGCGATGGCCTGAAGGGGTGCCCGCCGCCACGTTTTGATCAGCGCGCCTTCGCCGCCCTCGAGGGCCTGGGCCACCCTCAGCGCACCGGCGAGCACCGGGTCTGCGTCGGCACCGCCGGACCCGACGGCTTCGGGTCCGGCACCGGAAAACTTCAACGGTCCACCGTCAAGTACCGACGAAGCCCGGGCCGCCCGGAGCGCCGCCTCGGCCGCGGTGTCCGGCCACCCACGAAGATTGGTCCGGTGCCGGTGGACCCTGCCGAGCGCATCGCGCGCCTCGTCGCCGGCCTTCGCGACACCGGGCAGCGCGGTCAACGGGGCCAGCGCGTCCGCGACCGTCGGGTCCTTCGCCGTCATTTCTGCCCGCAGCCTGCCACGCCACCACGCTAGACGGTATGGCCCCGTTTTTGACCAGACCGAGAATGGCTACCCTCGACGCATGTCCGAGACGCATATCGAAGTTCAGGCTTCATACCCTCCCGCACCGGAATTCGCCGCGAGCGCCAATGCGACGGCGGCGATGTATGACCAGGCCGAGGCGGACCGGTTGGCCTTCTGGGCCGATCAGGCAAACCGATTGAGTTGGCACACACCGTTCACCGAGGTGCTCGACTGGACCGGCGCACCGGTCGCGAAGTGGTTCGTCGGCGGACGGCTCAACGTCGCATATAACTGTGTGGATCGCCACGTCGAGGCCGGCAACGGGGAGAGAGTGGCCATTCGCTGGGAGGGGGAACCAGTCGGCGATGCCCGCGAAATCACCTACGCTCAACTGAAAGACGAGGTCTGCCAGGCCGCCAACGCCCTGACCGAACTGGGGCTGCAATCCGGGGACCGCGTCGCCATCTACATGCCGATGGTGCCCGAAGCCATCGTCGCGATGCTTGCCTGTGCGCGACTGGGTGCAATGCACTCGGTGGTCTTCGCGGGCTTTTCGGCCTCGGCGCTGCGGGCCCGGATAGACGACGCAAAGGCCAAGCTGGTCATTACCACCGACGGCCAGTTCCGGCGCGGCAAGGCGGCGCCGCTGAAGGTTGCGGTGGACGAGGCTATCGAAGCGCTCGGTGACGACAACCCCGTCGAACGTGTACTCGTGGTGCGCCGCACCGGAATCGAGGTACCGTGGACCGCGGAACGGGACCTGTGGTGGGACGAGACCGTTCCGAAGGCCTCGACCGGCCACCTACCTGAGGCATTCGATTCCGAGCACCCCCTGTTCCTGCTCTACACCTCGGGCACTACCGGGAAGCCCAAGGGAATCATGCACACCTCGGGCGGCTATCTGACCCAGGCGTCCTACACGCACTTCAACGTATTCGACGTGAAGCCGGAATCCGATGTGTATTGGTGCACCGCGGATATCGGCTGGGTTACCGGGCATACCTACATCGTGTACGGACCCCTGTCCAACGGCGTCACGCAGGTCGTCTATGAGGGCACCCCTGCTTCACCGGACGAGCACCGGCATTTTCAGATCATCGAAAAGTACGGCGTGACAATCTATTACACAGCACCAACGGTGGTCCGTACCTTCATGAAGTGGGGCCGCCAAATTGCTTTCGAGCACAACCTGACCAGTCTGCGATTGCTGGGCTCCGTCGGAGAGCCGATCAACCCGGAAGCGTGGCGGTGGTACCGGAAGGTGTTCGGCGGCGACCGGACACCAGTGGTAGACACCTGGTGGCAGACCGAGACCGGCGCGGCGATGATCTCCCCGCTGCCGGGGGTGACCGACTGCAAACCCGGTTCGGCGATGCGCCCGCTACCCGGAATCTCGGCCAAGATCGTCGACGACGACGGCAACGAACTCGAGCCCGCCGCCGACGGCGGTGAGCATGTCCCCGGGTACCTGGTACTCGACAAACCGTGGCCGTCGATGTTGCGGGGTATCTGGGGCGATCCGGCGCGGTTCGAGGAAACGTACTGGTCGCGGTTTGCCGAGCAGGGCTGGTACTTCGCTGGCGACGGTGCGCGGTACGGAAGCGACGGCGAGATCTGGGTGCTCGGCCGCATCGATGATGTGATGAACGTTTCCGGCCATCGGATCTCCACCGCCGAGGTGGAATCGGCGCTGGTCGGTCATGCTGGTGTCGCCGAAGCGGCCGTGGTCGGAGCCACCGACGAGCACACCGGTCAGGCAATCTGTGCCTTTGTCATTCTGAAGGCCCACGCGGCAGCCATGTCCCGCGAACAGATGGTCGATGAACTTCGCGCCGAGGTGTCTCGGGAGATCTCGCCGATCGCCAAGCCGCGAGAGATTCATGTGGTGCCCGAACTGCCGAAGACCCGCAGCGGCAAGATCATGCGGCGGCTGCTGCGCGATGTCGCCGAAGGCCGTGAACTCGGGGATACCTCGACACTGCTGGATCCCGGCGTGTTCGAGGCGATCCGCGCCAGTAAGTAGGGCCGGGATCGGCGGTTAGCCACTCCCGACGGGGACGAAACCGCTACCCGGGCGGCTCTTGGCCGTGATGTCGGCCAGCTGGGTGTTGAAGGACATCGTCACCGCCGGCGTGTGCAGTGGGATGAATTTCAGCACGCAGGTAGGCAGGTCCTCGGAAAACGCGCCATGCAACATACCGACCAGCAGATTGTTCACCGTGACCGGCGCTCCCGAGTCGCCAGGCCCTCCACAGACCTGGTTGACGATGGTGCCGGGCTCCTGACCGGCGCCCCAGGTGACGCCGCACGAATAGCCGGTGCTGCGCCCGAGCTTGCAGGCCACGTCGCCGAAGGCGGGGTCTGGACCCAGGCCGTCGATCCGAAACCCGTTCACCGTGTTGACCGGCGTGACTTTGCGTGGATCGAACTCGATCACCGCGTAATCCAGACTGTCGTTTCCGGCGACCATCGTGCCGACGACGCCGGCGCTCTCGGCACCCTCGGCCGCCACCACTGCTCCGGGCCCACCACAGTGGGCCGAGGTGAAACCGACCAGGTTGCCCCGATTATCGGTGCCGATGGTCGTCAGCGTGCACAGTTTCTCGCCGTCGATGACCAGCCCGGAACCACCGCCGAGAGTCACCGGAGGCTGGGCATGGGCGGTGGCGACCCCCAGCACAAGGACGCCCGACATGAGTACGACGGCGAGCGTCGCCATCGCGAGGCGAACTGGGAGGGTGAAGCTTTTGGCCTGGCCGCTGGTCCTCAAGAGTTGCTCCCCAATCGACTTGACCCGACCCGCCTTGACCCGACCCCCGCAGTGTATCCCCGGGCGGGATCGTCCAGGCGTCACGCCACATGGCACCATTGACCGGATATGCACCTCGACCCGGCAGCAGATGCGGGAAGGAAGCTTTCGTGAGCGAGCGCAGAAACGGCGTGCCGACCACCGTGACCTCGATACCTCTGGTGGACCCTCATGCGGCAAAGCCGGACCCGTCGATCGGTGATTTGGTCAAGGATGCCACTTCGCAGGTGTCGACGCTGGTGCGCGCCGAAGTGGCGCTGGCGAAGGCGGAGATCACCCGTGACGTGAAGAAGGGCCTGACCGGGAGTGTCTTCTTCATTCTGGCGCTGGTGGTGTTGTTCTACTCGACATTCTTTTTCTTCTTCTTTCTGGCCGAACTCCTTGATGGCTGGCTGTGGCGCTGGGCCGCCTTCCTCATCGTGTTCGGCATCATGGTCGTGGTCACCGCGGTGCTGGCGTTATTGGGCTATCTCAAGGTGCGCCGGATTCGCGGCCCGCAGCAGACGATCGAGACGGTCAAGGAGATTCCCGAGGCGCTGACACCCGGGCCGGACAAGACCCCGCCGGTTGCCCCGACTACCGGAACGCAACCGACACCGGCCGACCCTTCAGGCTGGTAATGGGTCGACCCGATCCGTCGGTCGTGCGCATCGGCGGACCGTGGCGCCACCTGGACGTGCACGCCAATGGGATCCGGCTGCACGTGGTTGAAGCTGAACGCCGAGCCGAAGCCGATGATCCGGCCCGGCCGCTGGCGGATCGGCCGCTGGTCATCCTGCTACACGGGTTCGGTTCGTTCTGGTGGTCCTGGCGGCACCAACTCGCCGGACTGACCGGCGCCCGGGTGGTGGCGGTGGATCTACGTGGCTACGGAGGTAGCGACAAACCGCCCCGCGGCTACGACGGGTGGACGCTGGCCGGGGACACGGCGGGGCTGGTGCGCGCGCTGGGACATCGGTCCGCCACCCTGATCGGACACGCGGACGGCGGATTGGTGTGCTGGGCCACCGCCGTCCTGCATCCCAGAGCTGTGCACGCGATCGCAGTAGTGAGTTCCCCGCATCCCGCGGCACTGCGGACGTCGGCGTTGCGCCGACGCGACCAGGGGCGGGCGCTGTTGCCATCGATGCTGCGCTATCAGGTGCCCCGTTGGCCCGAACATGTCCTGACCCGACATCACGGCGCCGAGGTGGAGCGCCTCGTACGGAGTAGGTCTAGTTGTAAATGGCTGGCTAGCGAAGACTTTTCAGAGTCCATCGGGCATCTGCGGGCTGCCATCCAGATACCATCGGCGGCGCACTCGGCCCTGGAGTACCAACGCTGGGCGGTACGTAGCCAATTGCGAACCGAGGGACGGCGCTTCATGCAACTGATGAAGCGGCCACTGTCTGTTCCGGTACTACACGTGCGCGGGGATGCCGACCCTTACGTACTAGCCGATCCGGTATACCGAACGCAGCGGTACGCACCGCACGGGCGTTACGTATCGATCAGCGGCGCAGGTCATTTCGCGCACGAGGAGGCTCCGGACGCCGTCAACGAACAGCTGGCACGCTTTCTGGCGCAGGTCTACGCCACTAACTGATGCAGTTGCCGGTGAGAACCCGTTCGACGTTGCCTACCTTGGCCATCTGGCGCGCCACCTCGTCCGCGGTGAGCACGAAGCCGGTGTCGACGTCGTCGACCGCGGCGCCGAATACCACACCGAGTACCTTACCCGCCCGATTGATCATCGGGCCCCCCGAATTCCCTTGCCGTACAGTTCCTCTGACGGTATAAACCTCACGATTTACGGTCTTCGTGCGATAGATGTCGGGGCCGTTGAGCTCGATGATCTCCCGGACCCGGGCGGGCGTCGCAACGAAGTCCCCGCCGCCCGGATACCCCATCACGATGCCGTCGGTACCCGACGGTGCCTCCTCCTCGGCGAACTGGAGGGGAGCAGCCGGCAGATCGGAGACGTCCAGAATCGAAATGTCGGCGTCGGGGTCGTAGGACACCACGTCGGCACCGTAGGTCTGGCCATCGACTTCGACGGTGACACTCTCCGAGCCGGCGACCACGTGAGCGTTGGACATCACCCGATTCGGAGCGACCACGAAACCGCTGCCCTCCAGCACCTTCTGACACCTCGGCGCGACCCCGCGGACCTTCACCACGCTCGGCCGGGTCAGGGCCACCACCGCCGAGTTGGCCAGAGAGGCATCCGGCGGGTCGACGGCGGCGACCTCCGTCGGGCCGAACGGCTTCAGAACATCGTGCAGTCCGGCGTTGTCCCACAGCGCCGAGAGCCGGTTAGGGACCGATCTCAACCAGCTCGGCGCCACGGCGTCGACCTCGGCGATCACCTGCGAACCGCGCACTGCCGCGACAAGATTCGGCTGCGGGGACGACTTCAATGCGGTGCCCAGCAGCCACGACGCGGTCAAGACGAGGACCAACTGAAGCGCAACCCCGACTACCGAGTCGAAGATGCGCAGCGTGGGATTGCGTATCGCACCACGAACCGCACGGCCGAGAACCACACCGGCGATCTCGCCGACGACCACCAGCGTCAGAACCAAGAACAAGGTTACGAACAGCTGCGTCCGAGGTCCGCTGATGTGACTGACGACGTGCGGGGCCAGCAGAACCCCGGCCACGGCGCCCAGAACCACCCCTACCAGTGCCAGCAGGGAACCCGGCGCACCGGATCGCCAGCCCGAGATGGCGGCGACGAGCGCAACTGCGAGGATGGCCAGATCCAGCCACTGTGAGGGTGTCATCGTTGGCCATCACCGTAACTGCCCTGGGCGTCCAAAAGCGCCATTGCATCGTTGAGTTCGCAGACGTTGTCGACGTCCCAGGGTACCGCCCAGCCCGCGACGTCCAGCAGTGCGGCGATGATCTGTCCGGTGAAACCCCACACCAGCATCTCGTTGAGCAGAAACGCCGGCCCTGCGAAGCGGCGCGATGTCCCACGTTTGTAGACGGTGATCCTGTTCTTCGGATTGACGAATGCGCGGACCGGAACCCGCGCGACCATCGCCGTCTCCGCCGAGTCGACCACGCAGACCGGTCCGGGGTCTGGTGAGTATGCGAGCACGGGCACAACGTGGAAGCCCGACGGCGGGATGAACAGCCGCTCCAGGGTGGCCAGCGGGTGTAACCGGTTCACGTCGAGACCGGTCTCCTCGACGGCCTCCCGAAGGGCGGTGTGGACCGGCCCGTCGTCTCCGGGATCTGTTGCGCCGCCGGGGAAGGCGGCCTGCCCGGCATGGTGACGCAGCGTCGACGCGCGCACCGTGACCAGCAGATCGGCGTCGTCGGGCAGCATGCCGGGAGATCCCCCCTTCGGGCCCGAGAACAGCACCAGCACCGCGGCGTCGCGGCGGGCGCCGGTAAGGGCCGCGGTGGCATTGGCTGCGGTCAGAGCGGCGAGAACATCGGCCGGCACCCGGCGGCGGTAGGCGCTTCGTACCGCACCGGGGCGCTCGACCAGCGGGGTAAGCCATGGCGGCGCGGCGGCGGGGATCAGATCGCCGGCCGGGCTCGGCTCTCCCGTGCTGGCCAATTCAGCCCACTCCTAGACTCGGGTCGACCGCCTCGGCGATCTCGTCGGCGGTGGCGAAGGACCGGGGCAGAATTTCGGCAACGCTACCGTCCGCGCGCAGCACCACGGTGGCCGGCATCACGTTGGGCACCTGCAACGCCGCGGCGATCGATCTACGACCGTCCTGCAGGGTGGGCAGCCGAACTCCGAGTTCGGCGAGGCGGAGCAATGCTGCGGTTTCGTTTTCGTCTTGGTGCACGGTGAGCACCGCCACGTCGGGTCCCACCCTTCGCTGATAATCAGCCATCGCAGGAAGTTCGTCGGTGCACGGACCGCACCAGTAGGCCCACAGATTGAGCACCGTAGGACGGCCTGCCAGAGCTTCGGCAACGTCGACCTCCGACCCGTCGCCGGCACACTGCAGCACGATGCCCCGCAACGATTCCGGACCGGCTCCGGCGCCGGGTTGCGGACACGGTGCCAGATCGGCGCGGGCCCGCGGACCGGCCAGTGCCTCGACGGTGTCGGCGTCCCGGCGGTCCCGCCCGAAGAAGGGGTCCGACGATGTTGCGGCCGGGCCCGCGGGCCCGTCTCCGGGGTCAAGCTCCGCCCACAGCGCGGCGCCCAGCGCCATGACGATCACTGCCGCCACGATGCTCCAGCGGGCAGAGGCGCTCACGGTCTAGAGCCCGGCCAACGCGAGCAGATGCTCGGTCTCGGGACCTTTGACCAACGACGCGGCCAGCACCGGGTCGGTCGGACCCAACCCGAACGACGGACAGTCGCGGGCCAGCACGCACACTCCGCACGCCGGCTTGCGGGCGTGGCAGACACGACGACCGTGGAAGATCACCCGGTGGCTGAGCAGCGTCCACTGGCTGCGCTCGATGAGCTCGCCGACCGCGCGCTCAACTTTGACCGGATCCTCCAGCGCGGTCCACCGCCAACGCCTCACCAGTCGGCCGAAATGGGTGTCGACGGTAATACCCGGCACCCCGAACGCGTTTCCGAGAATCACGTTCGCGGTCTTGCGGCCGACGCCGGGAAGGGTGACGAGGTCGGGAAGATTTCCGGGAATCTGTCCGTCGAATCGCTCCGTCAACTCCTGACCGAGGCGGATCAGCGCATTGGCCTTGTTGCGGAAGAATCCGGTGGGCCGGATGAGGTCCTCCAGTTCGGCCCGGTCGGCCCGCGCATAGTCCAGGGCGGTCCGGTATTTGGCGAACAACGCGGGCGTGGTGAGGTTGACCCTCTTGTCGGTACTCTGCGCCGACAATATCGTTGCGACCGTGAGCTCAAGTGGATTGGTGAAGTCCAGCTCGCAGTAGACATGCGGAAATGCTTGCGCCAGAGCGCGGTTCATCCGGCGTGCGCGTCGGACAAGACCAAGGTGGGTTTCCCGGTCCCAGTCGCGCTCCGAGTTCCGCCGGCGCGGCTTGGGTGGGCCTGATCCGCGTGTCGACCTATCGGCCACATTCACCAGACCAGCCTACTGAGGGACTCCGAGCGCCCCCAGACGGACCGGTTCACAACGACGAAGATCTGTGATCGTCCCGAGACCTTGGCAGTGTTTACTTCCCCTTTGTGTCTTGGTTGCTTGTCGCGCTGATCCCGGGGTTGCTGATGGTGGCGACCTTGGGTCTGGAGCGGGTCGAATCGACTCTGCGCCGCGATGCGATCTCGGCGACCGACGTCACCGACTTTCTGCACCGAGCCGACGCCGGCGAGATCGACGCGCTGGCACGAAACGGGATGAACAGCGCACTGGACAGTCTGCATCGACGGCTGAACGAGCGAGATTCGGTGACAGGCGGTCTCGTCGATCACAGCCACGAATCCGACTTACCCAGCCGTCAGTACTTCCAGCACCCCATTAATCCTGAATTTCAGCAGACCCCGCATGCGAATCCTGTGTAGCGTGGGCTGGTCACGAAAAGCCGCGCCGCCGGACTGATCCCGCGATCCACCTCGAGGTCGTCCTGCGCGTGCGAATGTCTGATCGCCGAGCAACTTTAAGAGGGGCAACGTGGACGAGATCCTGGCCAGGGCCGGAATCTTCCAGGGGGTTGAACCCAGCGCCGTTTCCGCGCTGACCAAGCAATTGCAGCCGGTCGATTTTCCCCGCGGGCACACCGTGTTCGCCGAGGGCGAGCCCGGCGACCGGCTGTACATCATCATGTCGGGGAAGGTGAAGATCGGCAGGCGTTCGCCGGACGGCCGGGAGAATCTGCTCACCATCATGGGTCCGTCCGACATGTTCGGCGAATTGTCGATCTTCGATCCGGGGCCGCGCACCTCGAGCGCCACTACCATCACCGAAGTTCGCGCGGTATCGATGGACCGCGAAGCGCTGCGCGGGTGGATCGCCGATCGCCCCGAGATCGCCGAGCAACTGTTGCGGGTGTTGGCCCGGCGGCTGCGCCGTACCAACAACAATCTCGCCGACCTCATTTTCACCGATGTCCCGGGCCGGGTGGCCAAGCAACTGTTGCAACTAGCCCAACGGTTCGGCACCCAGGAGGGCGGCGCGCTGCGCGTCACGCACGATCTCACCCAGGAGGAGATCGCCCAGCTCGTCGGCGCCTCGCGAGAAACCGTAAACAAGGCCCTCGCCGATTTCGCCCATCGCGGCTGGATTCGGCTGGAGGGCAAGAGCGTGCTGATCTCGGACTCTGAACGCCTCGCGCGCCGAGCGAGGTAACGGGTCAGCGGCGCAGGTAGTCCAGCTGAGCCTGCACCGACCATTCGGCCGCTTCCCACAGTTTTTCGTCGACGTCGGTATAGACGTGTTCGACCACTTCGCGCGCATCGGCCCCCTCCCCGAGTTCGCGTAACGCGGATCTGACCTGTTCGAGCCGCTGCTCCCGGTGCGCGAGATAGGTCTCGCACACGGCGGCGACATCGTCCAGCTCGGGTCCGTGGCCCGGCAGCAGGGTGCGATGTCCGCACCCCCGCAGACGTCGCAACGTATCCAGATACTCGCCCAGGTCGCCGTCCTCACGGTCGATCACCGTCGTCCCGCGCCCCAGGATGGTGTCCGCGGTCAGGACCGCATCCTCGAGGAGGAACGAAACCGAATCAGCGGTATGGCCCGGTGTGGCCATTACGGTGATGCGCACGTTGGCGACATCGATCACCTCGCCGTCGGTGAGCGGTCCACCGCTGCCGCGAAGGAAGCCGCTTCCCACCGAACGCACCACGGCTCCGGTGAGGTCTACGATGCGGTCGATTCCGTCGGTGTGGTCGGAGTGTCGATGGCTGATCAGCACCAGTGGGATTGTTCCGAGCGAGGCCAGGCGCTCGATGTGCCCGTCCTCGCCATCGGGACCGGGGTCCACCACGACCATCTCGTCGCTACCGGGTCCGCGCAGCACCCAGGTATTGGTGCCTTCGAGAGTCATCAAACCCGGGTTGTCGCAGAGCAGAACCGAGGCGGTGTCGGTGACCGGTCGCAGCAGCCCGTAGGCGGGATGAACCAGTCCACTCACCGCTCAGCCGACCTCGACGACGACTTCCACTTCGACGGGTGAATCCAGTGGTAGTGCCGACACGCCCACTGCTGAACGAGCGTGCGCCCCGGCGTCGCCGAATACCTCGCCGAACAGCTCCGAGGCGCCATTGATCACGCCGGGCTGGCCGACGAAACCGGGCGCGGACGCCACGAACCCGACGACCTTGACCACACGCACCACCGAATCGATGCCGACCAGGGAGTCAACGGCAGCCAATGCATTCAGCGCACACTGCCGGGCCAACCGGTTCGCCTGGTCGGCGGACACCTCGGCCCCGACTTTCCCGGTCGCGGGCAGCCTGCCACCAGTCATCGGAAGCTGTCCTGCGGTAAAGACGAGGTTTCCGGTGCGCACCGCGGGGACGTAAGCCGCCAGGGGCGCGACCGTCGCGGGGAGTTCGATGCCCAGTTCGGCAAGCCGGGCCGACGGCGTCCGATTGCGCCCGCCGGGGGGCTCGGGTGTACTCATTTCGGTCGCTTCAGATACGCGACGTGCTGCTCACCGGTGGGACCGGGCAGCACCGACACCAGTTCCCAGCCGTCCTCGCCCCACTGGTCGAGGATCTGTTTGGTGGCGTGCGTCAGCAGTGGGACGGTCGAGTACTCCCAGCGGGTCGGTTCACTCATAAGGCTGAGCTTATCCGCCCGGCGTTCCGCAGTGGCTAGCATGCAACGGTGGCTACCACCCCTAACGGTCCAGGCTCAGTAGGCTGGCCGTCCCGGCTCACCGAGGCGCGACTGCATTTCGTCACCGGCAAGGGCGGCACCGGAAAGTCCACCATCGCCGCGGCCCTCGCGTTGGCGCTGGCCGCCGGCGGTCGGCGCGTGTTGCTGGTGGAAGTCGAAGGGCGCCAAGGCATCGCGCAACTTTTCGATGTGCCGCCGCTGCCCTATGAGGAGGTCAAGATAGCGACCGCGGAGGGCGGTGGCGTCGTCAACGCGCTGGCGATCGACACCGAGGCGGCTTTCCTCGAGTACCTCGACATGTTCTACAACCTTGGCCTGGCCGGACGTGCGATGCGCCGCATCGGCGCCGTGGAGTTCGCCACGACGATCGCGCCCGGTCTGCGCGACGTGCTGCTCACCGGAAAGATCAAGGAGATCGTGACCCGCACGGCGAGGGGCGGCACGGGGGAGACGAAAGGCCATAAGGGACAGCACACCGGCTACGACGCGGTTGTGGTCGATTCACCCCCCACCGGCCGTATCGCTCGCTTCCTGGACGTCACCAAAGCGGTCTCCGAACTGGCCAAGGGCGGTCCCGTGCACTCTCAGGCAGAGGGAGTGGTGAGACTGCTGCATTCGAACGTGACAACCATCCATCTCGTCACATTGCTGGAAGCACTGCCGATCCAGGAGACGATCGAGGCGATCACCGAGCTCAAGCAGATGGAGCTGCCGATCGGCAGCGTGATCGTCAACCGAAACATCCCCGCCTACCTGGCACCCGATGACCTGCAAAGCGCTGCCAAGGGCGATCTGGACGCCGAAGCCATCCGGGCCGGCTTGGCCAAAGCCGGAATCAAACTATCCGAGTCGGATTTCGCCGGCCTGCTCACCGAGACCATCCAGCATGCCACCCGCATTGCCGCCCGGGCCGAGAGCGCCGAGCAGCTGCTGGAAATCGATGTCGCCCGTCTGGAGCTGCCGGCACTTCCCGATGGCGTCGACCTGGGAAGCTTGTACGAACTCGCAGAAGCACTCGCCCAACAGGGCGTCCGGTAACCGGAGGATGTCGATGAGCGCTTGCGCGAAGAGAAGATGGGCACGATGAGCACCACCCCGCCGTCATTGGACATGGCTTCCATTCTTCGCGACCGGTCCAACCGGGTGGTCGTCTGTTGCGGCGCTGGCGGCGTCGGCAAGACCACCACCGCCGCCGCAATGGCCCTGCGCGCCGCGGAATACGGCCGCACCGTGGTCGTGCTCACCATCGACCCGGCCAAACGCCTTGCCCAGGCGCTGGGAATCCAGGATCTGGGAAACCACCCGCAGCGAGTTCCGCTGGCGCCCGAGGTCAGCGGTCAACTGCACGCGATGATGCTCGACATGCGGCGCACCTTCGACGAGATGGTGATCCAGTACTCGGGTGATGGAACCGCGGACGCGATTTTGGACAACCAGTTCTATCAGACGGTAGCCACCTCGCTGGCCGGTACACAGGAGTACATGGCGATGGAGAAGCTGGGGCAGCTTCTGGCAGAAGACAAATGGGATTTGATCGTGGTGGACACCCCACCGTCGCGCAACGCGCTGGATTTCCTCGACGCACCGAAGCGGTTGGGCAGTTTCATGGACAGCCGGCTGTGGCGCTTGCTCCTCGCGCCCGGACGTGGCCTCGGTCGCCTGGTCACCGGAGCGGTCGGGTTGGCGATGAAAGGCATGTCGACGATCCTGGGATCGCAGATGCTCGCAGACGCGGCCGCCTTCGTGCAATCGCTGGACGCCACATTCGGGGGATTCAGGGAAAAGGCCGATCGCACCTACGAATTACTGAAGCGGCGGGGTACGCAGTTCGTGGTGGTATCCGCGGCCGAACCCGACGCGTTGCGCGAGGCGTCTTTCTTCGTCGACCGCCTGTCCAGTGAACACATGCCACTGGCCGGGTTGATCCTGAACCGAACCCATCCCACCCTGTGCGACCTGCATGCGGACAAGGCGGCCGAAGCTGCCGCAGAATTGGAGCAGACGGACCCCGGATCGCTGGCGGCGGCCGCGCTGCGAATACACGCCGCGCGCGCATCAACCGCCAAGCGGGAAGTGCGGCTCCTGTCGCGATTCACCGGGGCCAACCCGACGGTGCCGATCGTCGGTGTGCCTTCGCTTCCGTTCGACGTTTCGGATTTGGATGCGCTGCGGGCCATCGCCGACCAGATCACCGGCGAGGAATCCGCGGCCTGAGGACCGCCTGAGGACCAGTGCCGGTGCGGATGGTTGACTGTGCCGGATTAGCCGGCGCTGCGGTGTTTGCGCTGAGCAGCAAAGAACTCTGCCCAGGAAACCACCTCGGGATGTTGCTTCAGCAGGGCGCGACGCTGGCGTTCGGTCATGCCTCCCCAGACCCCGAATTCCACTCGATTGTCCAGAGCGTCGGCACCGCACTCGGCAATCACGGGACAGTGCCGACAGATCACCGCGGCTTTGCGCTGCGCGGCTCCACGGACGAACAGTTCATCCGGATCGGTCTGACGACACCGGGCAAGTGAAACCCAGGCAATACGGGCTTCTGCCTCTGCACCCTGCACAATGGAGTTAGCGGTCGGATCCACGGTGGCTTTGCGAGCGGCGGGCTTGGTACCTGACACTTGCGGTCCCTTCGTTCTGGCCGCGCCCCGACAACGCAGACGAATATTTTTTACTCCGACGTCAATCGCGCAGTGCGATCTAGGCCACAACACGACAGTCAGATGTGACCTGCATCGCACTGTCTGCCCAACTTAGGTGGTCAGGGGTGTTCTGCGCAATACGTTCGTGACCATTTTTTTGGGACCACCGTGCCGTCAACCCGTACCGCCACCCGACCATGGCCTGCGTCGAATCAGTCCACAGCGGATTCACCTGCACCATGCCGGGCCCGTCCGGGGTCGTCGCTAGGCTGTACCCATGCCGGAGGACTCACCGACCCGACCGCCGGTGGCGGTGACGGTCATCAAACTCGCCTGGTGCTGTCTCCTGGCCAGCGTGCTGGCCGCGGCGCTGATGTTTCCGGTCGTCGGCGGGTTCGGCTTGATGTCGAACCGGGCCTCCGACGTCGTTGCCAACGGCTCGACGCAACTGGTAGAAGGCGACGTGCCACAGGTGTCCACCATGGTCGACGCAAAAGGGAACGTCATCGCCTGGCTGTACACCCAACGCCGCTTCGAGGTGCGCAGCGATCAGATTTCCAATCCGATGAAACTGGCGATCGTATCGATCGAGGACAAAAGGTTTGCCGACCACAACGGAGTGGACTGGCAGGGCACCCTCACCGGACTTTCCGGATACCTGTCGGGAAACCTCGATACCCGCGGCGGGTCGACAATCGAACAGCAATACGTCAAGAACTATCAGCTGCTGGTGATCGCTCAAACCGACGCGGAGAAGCGCGCGGCGATCGAGACCACCCCGGCCCGCAAGCTGCGGGAGATCCGGATGGCGTTGACGTTGGACAAAACGTTCACGAAGCCGGAGATTCTGACCCGCTACCTCAATTTGGTGTCGTTCGGAAACGGCGCATTCGGGGTCCAGGACGCCGCGCAGACGTATTTCGGAATCGACGCTTCCGAGCTGAACTGGGAGCAGGCGGCGCTGCTGGCCGGAATGGTTCAATCGACAAGCACCCTGAATCCCTACACCAACCCCGACGGCGCCCTGGCCCGGCGGAACGTCGTGTTGGACACCATGATCGAGAATCTGCCCGAGTACGCCGCCGAGTTGCGCGAGGCCAAGCAACGGCCGTTGGGGGTATTGCCGCAACCCAACGAGTTGCCGCGGGGCTGCATCGCCGCCGGCGACCGCGCCTTCTTCTGCGACTACGCCCTGGAGTACCTCGCCCGAGCGGGCATCAGCAAGGACCAGGTCGCCAAGGGCGGTTACCTAATCAAGACAACTCTGGACCCCGACGTACAGGCCACCGTGAAATCGGCGATCAACGAGTTCGCCAGCCCCGACCTCAATGGCGTCGCCAGCGTCATGAGCGTGATCCGTCCCGGCAAGGAATCCCACCCGGTGCTCGCGATGGCCAGCAATCGCACCTACGGTTTGAATCTCGAGGCCGGGGAGACCATGCAACCTCAGCCCTTCGCCCTTGCGGGCAACGGCGCGGGCTCGGTTTTCAAGATATTCACCACCGCGGCGGCACTGGATATGGGCATGGGCATCAACGCCCAGTTGGATGCGCCCGCCAGGTTCGAGGCCAAAGGGCTGGGTAGCGGCGGTGCGCGAGGCTGCCCTCCGGCCACCTGGTGCGTGCAGAATGCCGGCAGTTACCGGGGCTCGATGAACGTCACCGACGCACTGGCAACCTCACCGAACACCGCCTTCGCCAAGCTGATCGCCCAAGTCGGGGTTCAGCGCACCGTGGACATGGCAGTCAAGCTGGGTTTGCGTTCGTACGCCCTGCCCGGAACGGCACGCGATTACGACCCGGAGAGCAACGAAAGCCTCGCCGACTTCGTCAAGCGGCAGAATCTGGGTTCGTTCACCCTGGGGCCCATCGAAGTGAACGCGCTGGAGCTCTCCAACGTCGCGGCGACCCTGGCCTCCGGTGGTGTTTGGTGCCCGCCCAACCCCATCCAGAGCGTCCTGGACCGGAACGGCGAGGAGGTTTCGGTGACCACCGAAACCTGTGAGCAGGTCGTACCGGCGGGCCTGGCGAACACGCTGGCGAATGCCATGAGCAGAGACGACACGGGTTCGGGCACGGCGGCCGCTGCCGCGGGCTCAGTCGGCTGGAACCTCCCGATGTCCGGCAAGACGGGCACCACCGAGGCGAACAGATCATCGGCTTTCCTCGGATTCACCAACCAGCTAGCGGCGGCCAGTTACATCTATGACGACTCGACGGATCCGAGTGAGTTGTGCTCGTTTCCATTGCGCCAGTGCGGCAGCGGGAATCTGTTCGGAGGCAATGAACCCGCCCGGACCTGGTTCACCGCGATGATGCCGATCGCCACCAATTTCGGTGAAGTCACCCTGCCGCCGACCGATCCCCGCTACGTCGACGGCGCCCCGGGCTCCCGGGTGCCCAGCGTGGCCGGGATGAACCAGACCACGGCGCGGCAGCGGTTGCGGGACGCCGGATTCCAAGTGGCCGACGAGTCCACACCGGTGAACAGCAATTCTCCGTACGGCTCGGTCGTCGGAACGTCCCCGAGCGGTCAGACGGTGCCGGGATCCATCATCACGATTCAGATCTCCAATGGCATTCCCCCTGCGCCGCCGCCACCACCACCCGGCGCGCCACCGCCACCGCCCGGCTTCCCGCCGCCACCAATCGGCGAAACGGTGATTCAGATACCGGGGCTGCCCCCGATCACGGTTCCGGTGCTCGGTCCGCCGCCACCGCCCGCTCCGCCACCACCTCCGCCGCCGCCTCCGCTGCCGCCGCCTCCGCCGCCGGGCTGATCTCGGCTGCCCCAACGGCACGACATTCCGATCGACCCCGCACTGGCAGTAGGCTGGCGGGCATGGCTGCAGCTTCGACCGGGGCGATTGTGAAGACATCCGTCGCCGCATCGATCGGTACCGTCGTCGCGGGAATCGGGTACGCCTCGCTGATCGAGCGCAATGCTTTCGTCGTTCGTGAGACGACCATGCCGGTCCTTGCGCCGGGTTCGTCGCCACTTAAAGTGCTGCACGTCAGCGACATCCACATGCGGCCCAGCCAACGGCGAAAGCAAGCGTGGCTTCGCGACCTGGCCGGCTGGGCTCCCGACTTGGTAGTCAACACCGGCGACAATCTGTCGCATCCCAGAGCGGTGCCGGCTGTGGTGCAAGCACTGGGCGACTTGCTGTCGGTTCCGGGCGTGTTCGTCTTCGGCAGCAACGACTACTTCGCCCCGAAGTTGAAGAACCCCGCCAACTACCTGACCAAGCCGACCCGCAGGGTCCTCGGAGAGCCGTTGCCGTGGCAGGATCTGCGTGCGGCGTTCACCGAACGGGGTTGGCTGGATCTGACCCACACCCGTCGTGAGTTCGACGTCGCGGGCCTGCACATCGCGGCCGCTGGAGTCGATGACCCCCATCTGTCGCGCGACCGCTACGAGACCATCGCCGGCCCCGCGAATCCGACCGCGAATCTCACGCTGGGGCTGGCGCATTCGCCTGAGCCCCGCGTCCTGGACCGCTTCGCCGCGGATGGCTATCAGCTCGTCATGGCCGGACACACCCATGGCGGCCAGCTGTGCGTGCCGTTCTACGGCGCGATCGTCACCAACTGCGAACTGGACCGGTCGAGGGTCAAAGGCCCGTCCCGCTGGGGCGCGCATACCCAATTGCATGTATCCGCCGGGATCGGAACCTCCCCATACGCGCCGTTCCGCTTCTGCTGCCGACCGGAAGCGACGCTGCTCACGCTGGTGGCGGCGCCGACGGGCGACTCGGACGCCCGATCTGCGGCCGGACGGTCGCATCCGACCGTTGCGGCCCGGTGAGCACACCGACCCATACCGCCACGCGCTGCCAGTCACGGTCCTGGGTGGATGGTGCGGTGCGGCTGATCGAGGCAGATGCCCGACGCAGCGCCGACACGCATCTGCTGCGCTACCCCTTGCCGGCGGCTTGGTCGACGGATGCCGATGTCGCGCTGTATCTCAAGGACGAGAGCACCCACATCACCGGTAGCCTCAAACACCGACTGGCCCGGTCATTGTTCCTCTACGCACTGTGCAACGGCTGGATCGGCGAGAACACCACCGTCATCGAGGCGTCCTCGGGTTCGATGGCAGTTTCGGAGGCATATTTCGCCGCGATGCTGGGGTTGCCGTTCATCGCGGTGATGCCCGCCTCGACGAGTGCCAAAAAGATTGCGTTGATCGAATCTCAGGGCGGCCGTTGCTATTTCGTCAACGAGTCGGCGCAGGTCTACGGGGAGGCGCAGCGGCTGGCCGCGGAAACGGGCGGGCACTATCTCGACCAGTTCACCTACGCCGAGCGTGCCATCGACTGGCGCGGAAACAACAACATAGCCGAATCCATCTTCGAGCAGATGCAGCAGGAATCGCACCCGGTGCCGGAATGGATCGTGGTCGGCGCCGGCACGGGCGGTACCAGCGCCACGATCGGTCGCTACATCCGCTATCGCCGTCACGCGACCAGGTTGTGCGTAGTGGATCCGGAGAACTCTGCATTCTTCCCGTCCTATGTAGATCGCGATCCGGACGTCGTCATGGATTCGTCCTCCCGGATCGAAGGGATCGGGCGACCCCGCGTCGAACCGTCATTCCTGCCCGAGGTCGTCGACCGGATGATTGCGGTGCCCGATTCTGCGTCCGTCGCCGCAGCGCATCACGTAGGTCGGGTACTCGGTCGGCGGGTCGGCCCATCTACCGGAACCAACATCTGGGGCGCTTTCGGCCTTCTGGCCGAGATGGCGACCGCGGGACGCAGTGGGTCGGTGGTCACATTGCTGGCCGACAGTGGCGATCTTTACGCAGACACCTACTTTTGCGACGACTGGCTGACCAACCACGGACTCGACCTTGGAGCGCCGGCCGCCGTGCTTGCGGAATTCGAGCGGTCCGGCCGATGGCCCCGATCGTCGGAGTCTCTGCGGAGCGGACCCTCTGAGGTCAGAAACAACCACATCGCGGCAAGCGGGAAGAAGCCGAGATAGATCGACGCTCCCGCGGGGAGTGCGTGTTTGGCTTGAACCTCGGGCTGTGCGATACGCTGTCGTGGCTTCACGCGGGGTGTGGCGCAGCTTGGTAGCGTGCTTCGTTCGGGACGAAGAGGTCGTGGGTTCGAATCCCGCCACCCCGACGCCACGTCAAGGCCCTGACCAGGTTCAATCCGGTCAGGGTCTTGTTGCGTCAGGAGGCCGGTTCGCCTTCCATCCGCAGGGCGTCCGCAGTAGATTTCGCCAAAGCCAACACGGGGTCTGACGTGCGACCGTGTATCGAGTCCTGACCGCAAAATAATTCGCGCAGGAGCGACCGTACCTGGTGCTCGGTTGCGGTGACGGTTCGCCGCAACCGAAAGCTCTCAGGCGGGGTATGCGTGGATGAGTGCGGTGGACAGTTTGGGGACTGCGTGGGTGAGGGTGTGTTCGGCGTTATGCGCCAGGGTGTGTGCTTCGGTGAGGGTGGCGTCGGGGGCGATGTCGAGTTCGGCGTCGGCGTGTAGGCGATGACCGATCCACCGCATGCGCAGGCTGCGCACGTTGAGCACTCCCGGTTCATTCCTGAGTGCGGCGTGGGCGGTGTCGATGAGTTCGGGTTCGACACCATCAAGTAGCCGTCGGAACACATCGCGCACTGCTGTGCGCAGGACCGCGAGGATCGCCACGGTAATCAGCAGCCCGACGATGGGGTCGGCTAGTGGGAAGCCCAGCCCGACACCGACAGCGCCCAGGACCACTGCTAGGGAGGTGAATCCGTCGGTGCGGGCGTGCAAGCCATCGGCCACCAATGCAGCAGAGCCGATCCGGCGGCCCACGCGGATGCGATACAGCGCCACGAGTTCGTTGCCGAAGAAACCCACCACCCCGGCTGCCAAAACCCACCCCAGATGGTTGATAGCGACGGGATGGATCAATCGTCGGATCGCCTCATATCCGGCGATTACCGCCGATAGGGCGATCATCAGGATGACTGTCGGCTCCGGTTGAATCCTGAGCAGCCTGCTCCGGTTGAAAAGTGAGCAGGTTTACGAGGTTGAGTCTGCCTGACGATCGGCTTCCACGGAGGGCAGTGACTCGATCGCGGTGTGTTTGATGCG
>JBFXJE010000023.1:0-79843 GCA_050175175.1 Mycolicibacterium sp.
ATGGAGACGGCGCCGCGGGTGGGTGCGGCGGCGACGCTGAAGGTTGGGGGCCCGCCGTCGGGGTCGGCGTCGGTGAGGGTGCCGGTGGTGACCCCGTCTCCGTCGGGGCCGGCGGTGGCCGCGTCGGCGGTGGGTGCGGTGTTCGCTGCGCCGATGGTGACGGTGACGGGTACGTCTGCGGTGCCGCCGTGGCCGTCGGTGAGGGTGATGGTGAAGGTGTCGGTGGTCAGGGAGGGACCCGCGCCGTCAGCGGCGGCGGCGTGGCGGGCGGCGTCGGTGGGGGTGTAGGTGAACGCCCCGGTGGTGGGGTCGATGGTGACGGCGCCGCGGGTGGGTGCGGCGGCGACGCTGAAGGCGGGGGTGTCCCCGTCGGGGTCGACGACGGTGAGGGTGCCGGTGGTGACCCCGTCTCCGTCGGGGCCGGTGGTGGCCGCTTCGGCGGTAGGTGCGGTGTTCGCGCCGCCGATGGTGACGGTGACGGGTACGTCTGCGGTGCCGCCGTGGCCGTCATCGACGGTGATGGTGAAGATGTCGGCAAGGTCAGCGGCGGTGGCCCCGTCGGCGGCGGCGGCGTGGCGGGCGGCGTCGGTGGGGGTGTAGGTGAACGCCCCGGTGGTGGGGTTGATGGTGACGGCGCCGCGGGTGGGTGCGGCGGCGACGCTGAAGGCGGGGGTGTCCCCGTCGGGGTCGACGACGGTGAGGGTGCCGGTGGTGACCCCGTCTCCGCCGGGGCCGGTGGTGGCCGCTTCGGCGGTGGGTGCGGTGTTGGCGGGTTCGATGTCGACGGTGACCGATACCGTGGTGGCCCCGCCATGGCCGTCGGTGATGGTGACCTCGAACGTGTCGGTGAGTTGGGTAGCGCCCTGGGCGGCCGCGGCGTGGCGGACTCCGTCGATGGGGGTGAAGGTGCTCGCGCTCTGGGCGGCCGCGGCGTGGCGGGCCTCGTCGGTGGGGGTGTAGGTGAACGCCCCGGTGGCCGAGTTCAGGGCGACGGCGCCGCCTCGGATCGGGGCGCCGGTCACCCTGTAGGTCAGGGTGTCGCCGTCGGTGTCGGCGCCGACGACGGTGCCGGTGACAGAGCCGGTGCTCGGGTTGGGGCTTTCGGGGTCGGCCACGCCGGTGGGGTCGGCATTGGCGGGTTCGACGTCCACGGTCACCGACACGGTGGTGGTCCCACCGAAACCGTCGGTGGCGGTCACGGTGAAAGTGTCAGTGCGTTCCTCGGCAGTGGCGTCCTCGGCGGCCGCGATGTGGCGGGCTTCGTGAGTGGGGGTGTAGGTGTAGCGCCCGTTAACGTCGACAAGTACGGTGCCGCCCTTGCGACTCAGGGGATCGGTGAGGTAAGTCAGCGGCTCGGTGCCGGCGTTGGCCAGGACGACAGTGCCGGCGACGGTACCGGTGGCAGGGTCGCTGTCACCACTGGTGTAGCCATCACCGATGGGTTGGGGGCCGATGGGTTCGACGCGGACGGTAACCCTGACCCGGCCTGGACCGAGGATCTCTATGGGGCCCAGCAGGCCGCGGTAGTGGGTGGGCGTGCCGATAGTGTCGTTAATGGCGACGATGAAGCTATCGGCGCCACCGGCAGCCGCCATCATCTCGTTCGGCGTGTAGGTGAATTGACCGTTGACGTCGATGGCCACGGTTCCGTTCCTGGGGGCGCCAGTGACCGTGTAGGAAAGGGTGGTGTCGTCGTAGTCGACGGCGTTGAGGTTGCCCGTGATGGTGCCGTCCACCGCTTGGCCGGTGATCGTCGGGCTGGCTGAAGCGCTCTGGTTATCGCGCCGGTACTGGATTTCGCGCACGAGCTGCCACCACGATTGGACTCCGGTGGACACGGTGGTTTCCGGTATTGACAGTCGGTTCGCAAGTCTGCCGAGTCCGACCCAGTGCAGGACGTCGGTGACGATGCTCTTGAGGTTTATCGCCGCGGACTGGCGGCCCACGGTGGGCAGCTCGGACCCGTCGAGTGACACGGTCACCACGGCTTGCCGCGGACGCAGAGTTCTGAGCATGCCCAGCAACGAGTGAAGGTGTCTGGGGTTCCCGACCGTGTCGTCGACGGTGACGGTGAAGGTATCGGTGATGGCCTCGGTGCCGGCGTTCGGTGTGTAGGTGAAGTGGCCGTTCGCGTCGACGGTTACCGTGCCATGGCCGGGTTGGGCAGCGACGACATAGGTCAGGCTCGCATCGTCGTAGTCGACGGCATTGATGCTGCCGGTGATGACACCATCGGGGCCCGGGCCCGAGATTGTCGGGCCAACGGTGGGACGCTGGTTGTTCCAGGTGTATTGGACTTCGCGCACGAGCTGCCACCACGATTGGACTCCGGTGGACACGGTGGTTTCCGGTATTGACAGTCGGTTCGCAAGTCTGCCGAGTCCGACCCAGTGCAGGACGTCGGTGACGATGCTCTTGAGGTTTATCGCCGCGGACTGGCGGCCCACGGTGGGCAGCTCGGACCCGTCGAGTGACACGGTCACCACGGCTTGCCGCGGACGCAGAGTTCTGAGCATGCCCAGCAACGAGTGAAGGTGTCTGGGGTTCCCGACCGTGTCGTCGACGGTGACGGTGAAGGTATCGGTGATGGCCTCGGTGCCGGCGTTCGGTGTGTAGGTGAAGTGGCCGTTCGCGTCGACGGTTACCGTGCCATGGCCGGGTTGGGCAGCGACGACATAGGTCAGGCTCGCATCGTCGTAGTCGACGGCATTGATGCTGCCGGTGATGACACCATCGGGGCCCGGGCCCGAGATTGTCGGGCCAACGGTGGGACGCTGGTTGTTCCAGGTGTATTGGACTTCGCGAACGAACAGCCACAGAGACTGCACCAGCAATGGCACTGGCGTCGACGGGAACGGAAGATCGGCGGCACGCGAGCCCAGCCCGACCCAGTGAAGCAAATCAGTAACGATGCTGTTGACTGTCACCGATTCCTGCTGACGGGCATTGGCTATGCCACCTGCCGCGGGTGAGGCCGAAGAGATCCCGGCGACCGTAGGCGTGAGCGCCCGTTCGACCTCCGCTGAACCCGGCCGATCTGGGGTCACCGGCACCGATGAGGATGCGGCCTTCCCGGTAGTGGTGTTGTTGTGCGTTGTCTCGTCGCTGGCAGGCGACCCGACGAGGGCGTCGACCTCCGGGTCGCCCGGATCTCCGGTATCGGCATCGGAAACCGACCGCTGGACACGCTCCGCGCGAACGGGCGGCAGCTCGACCGCTGGTAGCTCCTCGGGAGCATCGTTGTCGGGTGCCTTCCCACCGTCGGCGAGGTCGGCATACTCGTCGTAGGGCCCGCCGATGGTGGACCCGTCGGCCCCGGGGGGCTGCTCAGCATCGTCGGCCTCGCCGATGATGACCTCGTCGGCCTCGCCGATGATGACCTCGTCGGCAACGGCGGTGTTCTCGACGCTCGCGGCGCTGCTATTGCCGTCGCTACCGGAGTCGCGACCGAGCGACTGAGGATCCTGATTCGTGGTTGCGCTCGAGGCGTTGTTGTCATCGGAGTTGTCCCCGGCCGACTGGCTGACGGAAGCGTCCGAGGCTAGACCTGCATCGTCCGGGGTTGCTGCGGCCACGCCGCTACCGGTCGCGATGGCCGCGCCGAGCCCGAACACCACGGTGCTCACTCGAAGCCACCGGGCATACGCCTCGTAGTCCAGGCCGGTGCCCGCGTGACGATGCTGAACAAGCGGCTGCGCGTTGCGCTTCTTTTGAGCAGGCATGGGCCGTCCCGGATTCTTATGGAGCGCATTCGCATGCGGAATTGTTAAGCCGGCAAACTATCAGCCAGTCTGCTGAGACGACAACATATATCGAAATTCTTAGGTACGCAATCACTGTGAATTTGCTTGACAAACGCTGTGATGCGCTGTTTATGCAGAAAATAAGGCCAGAACGAACCCGTTCAGAGTGTCACTCCTCGATAACCAAGAGGCGCGAACGGCCCAAGCGACTATTGCCGGGTTCAGTTTCAGCAAACTTTGTTGTCTCGATGGATGTTCGCTGATCGTACTGGAGTAAATGCGATCTAGTGGCGTTTTGACTGATTGCTCGTCAGCCTGGCAACCGCCAGCCCGGGCAACTCGTCGGCCAACAGGGCCAACATCGGTGAGCAGCCGTTGTCGATCTTCACCGTGGCCAGGTCGTCGGCACGGGTGGGGCCGCGGTTGACGATCGCGACCGGGACGCCCCTGGCCGCGGCGTAGCGGACGAACCGGTAGCCGGAGTACACGGTCAACGACGAACCGGCCACCAGCAGCGTGTCAGCGTCGTCGATCATCGAATACGCCTCCTGGACCCGGGTGGCCGGCACGCTTTCGCCGAAGTACACGATGTCGGGTTTCAACATACCGCCGCAGGCCGGGCAGTCGACAACATGAAAGTGATCGGTATCGGCGACCACGGCGTCGGCGTCGGGAGCGACCGCGATGCTGCCGACCGACCGCGCCCGGTCCAGGAAACCTGGATTGGCCGCTTCCAACAGCACGGCCAGTGCGGACCTGGACATGGTGTGCTCGCAATTCAGACACACCACCCGGACAAAAGTGCCGTGCAGGTTCACCACCACCCGGCTGCCCGCCTTGGTGTGCAACAGGTCGACGTTCTGCGTGATGAGACCCGTCACCAGGCCGGCCCGTTCGAGACTGGCCAGCGCTCGATGTCCGGCATTGGGAATCCGCTCATCCATATGCCGCCAGCCGACGTGGTTTCGCGCCCAGTACCGCCGCCGGTACGCCGGATCCGAGGTGAACTGGCGGATCGTCATCGGATTGCTGGGTGGTGAGTCCGGCCCGCGGTAGTCCGGAATGCCCGAGTCGGTGGATATCCCGGCCCCGGTGAGGACGGCCATCCGTCGTCCCCGCAACAAGGCCACGAGTTCGGGGGCGTCCACCTCATCGAGCGTAGGCGTCCCTCCGAGTCATGACAGGCAGTCGGCAGCGGTCACCACTTCCGCGCTCATGTTGCGGCGCATCATCTCCAGCGCCGCGTCGCCCAGCGACGGATCGATGTGGGCGACGGCGTCGCGCGGCACCACCACCGGGAAGTGGCGGACATAGGCGTCCAAGGCGGTGTAGAGGATGCACTGCTCGGTCACCTGGCCGGTGAGGATCAGCCTTTTCGTCTGCAATCGAGTCAGAAGGTATGCCAGCGAGGTGGCATAGAACGCGCTGTGGCGGACCTTGGTGAGAAATCGGCAGCCCTGCGCGGGCTTGACGGGTTCTACCAGATCCGGTCTGGCGCCCTCGGCCGCATTGCGTACCAGGTCGCTGAACTCCGCGGTGAAGTCGCCGTAGTTGTCGTTGACGTAGATCACCTCGACGTCGTCGCGCCCGCGCGCCGTCGCGAGCAGCGAGGACAGCGGTTCGACAATGTCGGCGACCTGAGGCGCGAGCACGTCGGCGTCTTGGTGCCGGTAGGTGTTCATCATGTCGATCACCAGGACCGCGGAGTCGCTCATGGGTTGGGCATACCCGGTCGGGGCCCCGGGCAACGTTTCGGGCGAGAATGAACTATGGATTTCTACTCCGCGTACCGGCAGGGCTTTGCGCGTGTGGCGGCATGCACCCATCACACCGCCCTGGCCGACCCGGCCGCCAACGCCGATTCGGTGCTGCGGATAGCCCGCCAATGCCACCAGGACGCTGTGGCGCTGGCGGTGTTCCCGGAGCTGACCCTGTCCGGCTACTCGATCGAGGACATCCTCATGCAGGACACGCTGCTGGAAGCGGTGCACGTAGCCCTGCACACGGTCGTGGACGCGTCAGCGGAGTTGATGACGGTACTCGTGCTCGGCGCACCGCTGCGTTTCCGGCACCGGATTTACAACACCGCGGTCGTCGTGCACCGGGGCCGGGTGCTGGGCGTCGTGCCGAAGTCATACCTGCCGACGTATCGGGAGTTCTACGAGAAAAGGCAGCTGGCCGTCGGCGACGACGAGAGTGGCGAGATCCGATTGGGAGGGGAGGACGTGCCGTTCGGGCCCGATTTGTTGTTCGCCGCCGTCGACGTACCCGGGTTGGTGCTGCACGTGGAGATCTGCGAGGACATGTTCGTGCCGATACCCCCGAGTGCGGAGGCGGCGCTTGCCGGTGCCACCGTGCTGGCGAACCTGTCCGGCAGCCCGATCACGATCGGCCGGGCCGACGACCGTTGCCTGCTCGCGCGGTCGGCGTCGTCGCGGTGTCTGGCCGCCTACGTCTACGCCGCTGCCGGTGAAGGTGAGTCGACGACGGACCTCGCCTGGGACGGCCAGACCATGATCTGGGAGAACGGCGTCTGCCTGGCGCAGTCCGACCGATTCCCCAGGGGGGAGCGCCGCTCGACCGCCGACGTGGACCTGGAACTGCTGCGCAACGAACGCCTTCGGATGGGCACCTTCGACGACAACCGGCGTCACCACCTGATCGACGAAGACTCATACCGGCGCATCGAGTTTCGACTGGATCCACCGGGCGGGGACATCGGCTTGCTGCGTGCGGTGGAGCGGTTTCCTTTCGTGCCCGCCGACCCGTCCCGGCTGGAACAGGACTGCTACGAGGCCTACAACATCCAGGTCTCGGGACTGGAACAGCGGCTGCGGGCGCTGCACTTCCCGAAGGTGGTGCTGGGCCTGTCCGGCGGGTTGGACTCGACGCATGCATTGATAGTGGCCGCCAAGGCGATGGATCGCGAGGGGCGGCCGCGCAGCGACATCCTGGCTTTCACCCTCCCCGGATTCGCCACCGGCGAGCGAACGAAGAACAACGCGGTCCGGCTGGCCGCAGCACTCGGCGTGACCTTCGAGACCATCGACATCAAGGCGACCGCCGAACTGATGCTCACCGAGATGGATCATCCGTTCTCCCGCGGCGAAGAGGTATACGACGTCACCTTCGAGAATGTGCAGGCCGGGCTGCGTACCGACTATCTGTTCCGGCTGGCCAACCAGCGGGGCGGCATCGTGCTGGGCACCGGGGATCTGTCCGAGCTGGCGCTGGGCTGGTCCACCTATGGCGTAGGTGACCAGATGTCGCACTACAACGTCAACGCCGGGGTTCCGAAGACGTTGATCCAGCACCTGATTCGTTGGGTGATCACCTCGGACCAGTTCGACACCGCCGTCGGCGAGGTCCTCGAGTCGGTGCTGGCCACCGAGATCAGCCCGGAACTGGTACCGACCGGTGAGGACGAGGAGATTCAGAGCAGCGAGAGCAAGGTGGGGCCATACATGCTGCAGGACTTCTCTTTGTTTCAGGTACTCCGTTACGGCTTTCGGCCCTCCAAGGTGGCCTTCCTGGCGTGGCACGCGTGGAGCGATGTCACCCGCGGGACATGGCCTCCCGGGCTGGCGCAGGGCGAGCGACCGTCCTACACACTGGCCGAGATCCGGCACTGGCTGCAGGTCTTCGCTCAGCGCTTCTACTCGTTCGCCCAATTCAAGCGATCGGCGATGCCCAACGGTCCCAAGGTTTCTCACGGCGGATCCCTGTCGCCGCGGGGCGATTGGCGGGCGCCCTCGGATATGACGGCACGCATCTGGCTGGACGACATCGAACGTTCGATCCCCCGCGAATGAGGCGTGATCTCTATCCCACGCCATCGATGCATTGATACTGCGCTGGCCGCGGGCCCGCACGGCGTGTCGCCGCCCTCAGCGCAGTGCCAACGGCTGGCGGACATCATTCGCAATGAGCTGTCCCGCAGCACGGGTCGCCTCGCCACGCGTTGCGGCCCTCGCGCACCGCGAGTGCGGCGATGCCCAGCGCGGCAACGGGATCGGCCCACGACCACCCGAGCGCTCCGTTGAGCACCAGGCCACCCAGCAGGACCGCAGACAGATAGGTGCACAGCAGCGTTTGCTTGGCATCGGCCACCGCCGACGCCGAGCCGAGCTCGCGACCGGTGTTTCGCTGCATAAAAGACAACGCGGGCATGATCACCAGGCTTGCGGCCGCGAGCGCAATGCCGATACTCGATGGCCGGGGCTCCCGCACACCGGTCAGCGCGAGCACGGCGTCGACAGTGACGTAACAGGCCAATGCAAAGAAGCAGAAGGCGATGAAGCGCAGCGCCGCCTGTTCTCGGGACTCCGGATCCCTGGCCGAGAACTGCCATGCCACTGCCGCCGCCGAAGAGATTTCGACGACTGAATCAAGCCCGAACCCGATCAGCGCGGCTGACGACACCCGTGTGCCCTCGGCCAGTGCGATCGTTGCCTCGATGACGTTGTAGCTGATCGTCGCGGTCACCAGCAGCCGCACCCGGCGGGTCAGCACTGCGCGCCGCGTTGCTGTCGGCGTCATGCGCAGCATGCGGGGTCGACGGCCAGCACCAGACCAACGAGGTCGTTGAGGGCGTGCGCGATCCGCGGGTCTGCCAGGTCGTAGCGGCTGCGCCGGCCCTCGGGAGAGCAGGTGACGAGGCCGCAGCCACGCAGGCAGGCCAGGTGGTTGGACAGAATCTGACGCGAGACCCCGATACGGTCGGCAAGTTCGGAGGGGTAACCGGGCCCCTCGCGCAGGATCAGCAGGATCTCCGCGCGGGTGGGGTCCGATATCGCACAGCCGAACCGAGATAGGGCATCGATGTCGAGTACCGCCTGCATGCCCGAATAGTACAGAGATGACTGTATTCAGAAAGATCTGAACCGTGTCGGTTTGGTCTCCCCGAGAATGTCGTCGACGGCCTCAGCCGATGGTGCACAATCGCCCGCGCCGTGTACCAGCGTCGCCAGTGCGCCTGCCGCGCACGCCCGCTGCAAAGCAGTCGCGACGGCGTCGGGCCAGTGCGCGGCAAGGACCCCGGCGAACACATCACCGGCACCCGTAGTGTCGACCGGCTCCACCGCCGGCGCTGCTACGTCAACCTGTTCCCCGTCGGCGATGAGTCTGGCACCCGCCGCACCCCGAGTGATGACCAGCTGCCTAGGGCCGTCGCCGTTCACCCAATCGCGCGCCTCGGTCTCGTTTACCACCACGACATCCGCGAGTGCAGCCAGCACCTGCCGGTCCGCGGGGCGGGGAGCGGGCGAGGCGTTGACGATGACCAGAGCGCCGGCCTCCTTCGCGATGCGGGCCGCGGTTGCGGCGGTGGCCGCCGGGATCTCCAGCTGGATCAGCACGACGTCGCTGCCGGCGATGACGGACCGGATCCTGGCCGAGCTCAGGCTCAGGTGTGCATTGGCTCCCGGCGCCACCACGATGCAATTCTCGGCGCCTGAGTCGACGATGATCGCCGCTGAGCCGCTGGGCCCCGGCACCTGGGTAACCCCCGCAAGCCCCACCCCATTGGTCAGCAGGTGATTGCGTAGCTGTTCGGCCGACGCGTCGGTGCCCAGTGCCGCGACAAGCTGGACGTCGGCGCCGGCCCGCGCGGCGGCTACCGCCTGGTTGCCCCCCTTACCGCCGGGTGCTGTCGCCAAGGCGGACGCGAGCACGGTCTCCCCGGGCTTCGGCAGCTCGTCAACGGTGTACGTCATGTCGGCATTAACGCTGCCGACCACACAAACCCGCGCGACCACGGGTCAACGCTAGTTGCCGGAGCGAGCCGACCCGGCCAAGTCCGATAAGCTGGGCTAATGACCTTGGAAGCGGCGCAGCGCAGCGAGGTGACCGACAACCTCCGCGAGCAGGTCCGAGGCGCCGCCCGGCGATCGCGCACCGCAGCCCGGGCGTTGGGAATCCTGAGTACAGACGTCAAAAACCGGGCGCTACGCACCGCCGCGGACCACGTGCTGATGAACACCCGCGCGATCATGGACGCCAACCGCGCGGACCTCGAGGCCGCTCGGGCCTCCGGAACCCCCCCGGCGATGCTCGACCGGCTAGCCCTGGACCCGAACCGGATCGAGGGTATTGCCGATGGGCTGCGCCAAGTTGCCGGCCTGCCGGATCCGATCGGCGAGGTGTTGCGCGGCCGGACCCTGCCCAACGGTCTGCAACTGCGCCAGCAGCGTGTTCCGCTCGGCGTGATCGGAATCGTGTACGAGGGCCGGCCCAACGTGACCGTCGACGCTTTCGGGTTGACGCTGAAGTCCGGCAATGCGGTTCTGCTGCGGGGGAGTTCGTCGGCGGAGAGGTCGAACGCCGCGCTGGTCACCGCGCTGCGCGCGGCGCTGGCAACCGAGAACCTCGAATGTGACGCCGTACAGCTGCTGCCCTGCGCGGACCGGGCCAGCGTCACGCACCTGATCCAGGCGCGCGGGCTGGTCGACGTGGTCATCCCGCGCGGTGGAGCGGGCCTGATCGACGCCGTGGTGCGGGACGCCCAAGTGCCGACCATCGAGACCGGAGTCGGCAATTGTCATGTGTACGTGCACGAATCGGCCGACCTCGAGATGGCTGAACGCATCGTGCTGAACGCCAAGACACGCAGACCGAGCGTGTGCAATGCCGCCGAGACATTGGTGGTGGATGCGGCAATCGCCGACGTCGCGGTACCCAGGCTGGTCGGAGCACTGCAGGAAGCCGGGGTGATGGTACACGCTGACCCGTCCGAGGAGGAGTTGCGCGCGGAGTTCCTCTCGATGGAGATCGCGTTGGTGGTCGTGGATGGGGTCGACGGGGCAATCAGACATATCAACGAGTACGGCACCGGTCACACCGAAGCCATCGTCGCCACCAATCTCGCTGCCGCACAACAGTTCACCGAGCAGGTTGATGCGGCAGCGGTGATGGTGAACGCTTCCACCGCATTCACCGACGGCGAGCAGTTCGGGTTCGGTGCGGAGATCGGCATCTCCACCCAGAAGCTGCATGCCAGAGGGCCGATGGGACTGCCAGAACTGACGTCGACCAAGTGGATCGTGTGGGGCTCCCCGGTTACCGGCCACATCCGTCCGGCGTGAGTCAGGAGACTTGATGAGCGTCCCCGCACGCCCGGCGCCGATGTTCGCCGACATCGACGACGTGGCACGCCGGCTCGCCGAGACGGGCTACCTCCCCGACACCGCGACCGCGACCGCGGTGTTCCTGGCCGATCGGCTGGGCAAACCGCTCTTGGTCGAGGGCCCCGCCGGTGTCGGAAAAACCGAACTTGCCCGCGCTGTTGCCCAGGCCACCGGCTCGGAGCTGGTGCGGTTGCAGTGCTACGAGGGTGTCGACGAGGCCCGGGCGCTCTACGAATGGAACCACGCGAAACAGATTCTGCGCATCCAAGCGGGGCAAGGCGGAGGGGAAGGGGCGGACTGGGACCGCACCAAGGACGACGTCTTCTCCGAGGAGTTCCTGCTGTCCCGTCCGCTGCTGACCGCGATCCGGCGCACCGGCCCGACAGTGTTGCTGATCGATGAAACCGACAAAGCCGATATCGAGATCGAGGGTCTGCTGCTGGAGGTGCTCAGCGATTTCGCCGTGACCGTGCCCGAGCTGGGGACCATCACCGCCACCCGAAAGCCGCTCGTGGTACTCACTTCCAACGCGACCCGGGAGTTGTCCGAGGCGCTCAAGCGACGCTGCCTGTTTCTGCATATCGATTTTCCCGACGCCGACCTCGAACGTCGAATCCTGCTCTCGCGGGTGCCCGGGTTGCCCGAACACCTCGCCGAGGAAATGGTGCGAATCATCGGCGTGCTGCGTGGCATGCAGCTCAAGAAGCTGCCCTCGGTGGCCGAGACAATCGACTGGGGCCGCACCGTGTTGGCGTTGGGTTTGGACACCATCGACGACGAGTTGATCGCGGCCACCCTGGGCGTCGTACTCAAGCACCAGTCGGATCAGATCAAGGCATCCGGGGAGCTGAGGCTGAACTGATGGCGGTACAACGCCCCCGCCCCCCGCAGCCCCTGGCGCCGCACGGAATACCCGGACATCTGGTGGAATTCGTGGAAGCGTTACGTGGGCAGGGGATTTCGGTAGGTCCGTCGGAAACGGTTGATGCCGGCCGGGTGATGGCGACTCTTGGGCTGGGGAGTCGTGAGGTGTTGCGCGAAGGTATCGCATGCGCGTTGCTGCGCCGCCCGGATCATCGTGAAACCTACGACGCTTTGTTCGACCTGTACTTTCCCGTTGCGCTGGGGGGGAGGGCCTGGCTTTCCGATGTCGCCCCGGCTTCGAAGGGCCCGCCGCCGCACGATATCGAAACCCTACGCAGTGCGCTGATCGAGATGCTCAGCGGTCGGGAGGAATTGGCTGATATCGATGACCGTCTGGCATCGATGATCGCCCAGATTGTCGAGGCGTACGGCCGGTACACCTCCAGCCGGGGCCCGTCGTACTCGTCGTATCAGGCCCTCAAGGCGATGAGCCTCGACGACCTGGAGGGCCGGCTGCTGGCCGGACTGCTGGCGCGCTACGGCGAGGAGCCCACCCCGACCCAGGAACAGATCGCCAAAGCCCTTGCTGCCCAACGTATCGCCAAGCTGCGCAAGATGGTGGAGTCGGAGACCAAGCGACGCACGGCTGAGCAGCTGGGCCGCGACCATGTTCAGCTGTACGGTGTCCCGCAGCTTGCCGAGAACGTCGAGTTTCTGCGGGCGTCGGGCGAGCAACTGCGGCAGATGCGGCGAGTCGTGCAACCCTTGGCGCGCACCCTGGCGACTCGGCTGGCCGCGCGCCGGCGAAGATCGCGGGCCGGGGAGATCGATCTGCGCAAGACGCTGCGCAAGTCGATGTCCACTGGAGGGGTGCCGATCGACGTGGTCCTAAAAAAGCCGCACCCGGCCCGGCCCGAACTGGTGGTGTTGTGCGACGTGTCCGGTTCGGTTGCCGGTTTCAGTCACTTCACGCTGCTGTTGGTGCATGCCCTGCGTCAGCAGTTCAGTAGAGTTCGCGTCTTTGCCTTTATAGACACCACCGACGAGGTCACCCAGATGTTCGGCCCGGAAGCCGACCTGGCCGTCGCGGTGCAGCGGATCACCCGCGAGGCGGGCGTTTACACCCGCGACGGTCACTCCGACTACGGCCACGCCTTCGTGTCGTTTCTCGATCAATTTCCGAATGTGCTGTCCCCGCGCAGTTCGCTGCTGGTGCTCGGCGACGGTCGCAACAACTACCGCAACCCGCAAACAGACCTGCTGGCCCATATGGTCGACGCCAGCCGGCACGCGCACTGGCTTAATCCGGAGCCCAAACATCTTTGGGGTAGCGGTGATTCGGCAGTTCCCCGCTACCGGGACGTGATCACCATGCACGAATGTCGGTCGGCCAAGCAGCTGGCCTCGGTGATCGACGGACTGCTGCCGGTATGAAGGCGACTCGATGCCGTCGCGGCGGGACGCGGTTGCAGCTCAGCGGCAGCTGGCTGCTCCCGTAAGCTCGGTATCCGTGCAATCACGACGGCGGCTCGGGGTGATGGGTGGGACCTTTGATCCCATTCACAACGGTCACCTGGTGGCGGCCAGCGAGGTCGCCGCTCTTTTCGGGCTCGATGAGGTCGTTTTCGTACCCACCGGTCAACCGTGGCAAAAACCCAGTCGTTGCGTGACGGCGGCCGAGGATCGCTATCTCATGACGGTGATCGCTACGGCGCCCAACCCGCAATTCTCGGTCAGCCGGGTGGACATCGACCGCGGCGGGCCGACCTACACCAAGGACACCCTGCGGGACCTGCGAGAACTCAATCCCGACGCCGATCTGTACTTCATCACCGGCGCTGACGCGCTCGCTTCCATTCTGTCCTGGCAAAACTGGGAGGACATGTTTGCGATCGCCACCTTCATCGGTGTCAGCAGACCCGGATACGACCTCGACGGGCGGCACATCTCGGCGGCGATGGCTGAGCTGCCCGCCGATTCCCTGCATCTTGTTGAAGTGCCCGCGTTGGCTATCTCATCGACGGACTGCCGGGTTCGCGCGGCGGAGTCCCGCCCGATCTGGTACCTGGTCCCGGACGGCGTGGTGCAGTACGTCGCGAAGCGGAACCTCTACCGCCACCTGAACCCCGTCGCCGAAGGAGGCCGCGCCTGACCGCCACCCGGGAAGCAATCGACATGGCGACCATCGCCGCACAAGCGGCGGCCGCCAAACTCGCTGACGAAGTTGTCGTGATCGACGTATCCGATCAGTTGGTCATCACCGACTGCTTCGTCATCGCCTCGGCCTCCAACGAGCGCCAGGTCAACGCGATCGTCGACGAGGTCGAAGAGAAGATGCGCGCGGCCGGACACAAACCGGCCCGCCGCGAAGGTACCCGCGAGGGACGCTGGACCCTGCTGGACTACGTCGACATCGTCGTGCATATCCAGCACCAGGACGAGCGTGACTTCTATGCATTGGATCGGCTCTGGCGTGACTGTCCCACCGTGCCGGTAGATCTGAGCGCCCCGCCGCCCTCCGCCGGGGAGGCGACCGAATGACTATCCGGCGGCTGGTGATGCTTCGCCATGGGCAGACCGAGTACAACGCCGGAAGCCGGATGCAGGGACAGTTGGACACCGAACTCAGCGACCTGGGCCGTGAGCAGGCCGTCGCCGCGGCCGAAGTGCTGGCCAAACGCCAACCGCTGCTTATCGTTTCGTCGGACCTGCGTCGAGCCCTGGACACCGCCGTCGCGCTCGGCGACCGCTGCGGGCAGCCGGTGAGCATCGATCCCCGGTTGCGTGAGACCCATCTGGGCGACTGGCAGGGCATGACGCATCACGAGGTTGACGCGGCCGCGCCCGGCGCGAGGCTGGCGTGGCGCGACGACGCGCGTTGGGCTCCGCATCGAGGTGAGAGTCGCGTCGATGTGGCTGCTCGCAGCATTCCGCTGGTCGAGGAGTTGGTGGATCGACAGCCGGACTGGGGAACCGATGAGCCCGAGCGACCTGTGGTCCTGGTGACGCACGGCGGGCTGATCGCAGCGCTGACCGGGGCGCTGCTGGGTCTGCCGGTCGACAACTGGCCGGTTCTAGGCGGCATGGGCAATGCCAGCTGGGTGCAGCTAGCCGGGCACACGCACCCGGATAGGCCGTGCGACTCTTTCGCCGATATCCGGTGGCGCCTGGATGTGTGGAATGCCTCGGCTCAGGTCGCCAACGATGTCCTCTGAGCCGGCTGGTCCGCGCGCACCCCGTCCGTGTCTGCTGGTCTTCTGCGACTCGCTGTCCTATTACGGTCCGACCGGCGGATTGCCATCAGATCATCCCCGTATCTGGCCCAATATCGTTGCCGGCCAACTCGGTTGGGATCTCGAGCTGATTGGGCGCATCGGCTGGACAAGTCGCGACGTATGGTGGGCGGCGACCCAGGACCCGCGAGCGTGGGCGGCGCTGCCGCGGGCTGGGGCGGTGATCTTCGCAACCTCGGGGATGGATTCGTTGCCCTCGCCGCTGCCGACCGCCCTGCGCGAGCTGATCCGGTATGTGCGGCCGCCGCTGCTGCGCCGTTGGGTGCGCGACGGCTACGGCTGGGCGCAGCCGAGGCTTTCCCCGGTGGCACCGGCCGCGCTACCACCGCGCCTTACCGTCGACTATCTTGAAATGACCAGGGCGGCAATAGACTTCAACAGACCGGGGATCCCCGTTGTCGCATCGCTACCGTCGGTCCACATCGCTCCCACCTACGGCAGGGCCCACCATGGCCGGCCGGGGACGGTCGCGGCGATCACCCGGTGGGCGGCCGAGCAGGAGGTGCCGGTGGTCGACCTCAAGGCGGCGGTGGGCGAGCAGGTGATGAGCGGCCGCGGGAATCCAGACGGAATCCACTGGAATTTCGAAGCGCACCTGGCAGTGGCTGAATTGATGCTGAAGGGACTCGCCGAGGCGGGTGTGCAGCTGCCGGACTCGAGCGACTGAACGTTCATGCCTGTCGTCGTTGTCAGTGACTCGTCATCGTGTTTGCAGTCCGATGAGCGCAAGGAATTCGACATCCGCGAAGTGCCCTTGCATGTGTTGTTCGGCGGGCGGGACCTGTGTGACGGCATCGACGACATCCCCAATGACATTCAGGACCGGCCCGGCGTGACCACCGCCGGAGCGTCCCCTACAGAGCTCGCCGACACCTACCGGCAGGCCCTGGCAGACAGCGACGGCGCCGGCGTGGTGGCGGTGCATCTGTCGGCCGCATTGTCGAGCACCTACAGCTCAGCTGTCATGGCGGCGCGGGAGTTTGGTGCCTCGGTGCGAGTCGTCAACTCGCGGTCGGCGGCGATGGGCGTGGGCTTCGCCGCGATGGCGGCCGCCCGCTGTGCGGCCTCTGGGGGAGACTTGGACGCTGTCGAGGCGGCGGCACGCTCGTCTCAGAGTCAGACACACGTCTTGCTCGTCGTGCACCGGCTGGAGAACCTTCGTCGCAGCGGGCGGATCCGCACGACCGCCTCATGGCTGGGAACCGCGCTGTCACTCAAGCCGCTGCTACGCCTCGACATCGACGGGCGGCTGGTGCTTGACCAACGCATCCGCACCGCTGCCAAAGCGCACGCGGCCATGGTCGACCGGGTGGCTGAGACGGTGGGGGAGCGCGGGGCCCACAGCGTCGGCCGCGTCGTGGTGCATCACGTCGATAATCACGATGCGGCCGACGCTGTGGGCGCCGCACTGACACAACGACTTCCGCAGCTGTCGTCGCTCAGGGTGGCCGACATGGGACCGCTGCTGTCGATACACGTGGGCGGCGGGGCAGTCGGGGTGGCATTCGAAGTCTGCGGGTAGGTGTCAGGCATGCGTCATCACCAGCATGCTCTGCTCGGATCGTTCAAGTACGCGGCAACGCTGACCACGCTCACGATGTCGGCGCTGAGGGTTAGTGATGTGGCCGGGGACAGCACCCGAACCTCGACCGCCTCATCGACCCGGCCGATCACGATGTCCGCGATGACTTGGCGTGCCCAGCCGGTCACCCGGACGTCGCGGACCTGCGTGCAGACGAGCGTCAACTGCACCGTGTTGAAGCCCTGCTTGGCCCACTTTTCCGGCGGTCGGCTGGGATAGCTCGCCAGGTCGAACACCAGCCGGACATCACCTCCGTGGCCGAAGGTCACACTGTGCAGTTCGACACGGGTCAACGGCGGAATCGCACCGCTGAAAACGGCATCCACGCCCTCAAGGCCGTGCACTGCCTCGATCCAGCTCACCGACATACGGCTCCGTCGGCAGGTTCTTCGGCGGGCTTTGGTCGCGCGCCAAGGCCGACGACCACGACGGCCGAGCAAAGCGACAACACACCGACCACCCACAGCGCGAGCTTGCTGCTACCGGTGAGATCGGTCAGCCAGCCGGTGATGTAGGGGCCGCCGAATCCGCTGAGGTTGCCCAACGAGTTGATCAGCGCGATACCCGCGGCGGCTGCGACCCCGGTCAGGAATGTCGACGGCAGCGCCCAGAACACCGGCAGGGCGCATATGACCGAGCAAGTGGACAAAGTGACCGCCAGCATCGCCAGGTAGGGGTCGGTCATGTAGAGCGCGGCCGGAATCGACACTCCGCCCACAATCGCGGGTATCGCCACATGCCAGACGCGTTCCCCGGTCCGGTCAGCGTGACGCGCCCACGGCACCATCACGATGGCCGCGACGACGAACGGGACCGAGGTGACCAGACCGCGCTCGACCACGCTCAGGTGAGTGCCGTACTGCTCTTGGAAGCCGGCGACGATGGTGGGCAGAAAGAACCCGACTGCGTAGAGACCGTAGGTGATTCCGAAGTATGCGAACGCCAGCGCCCAAATCCTCGGGTGTGTCAGCGTCTTCCTCAGCGGCCAGTGTTGGCCTGCCGCTGCGGCCTCTCGCTCCACCTCCAACCGTGATTCAAGCCAACGCTTCCCGAAGATCGTGGAATTGCCCTCCTCGCAGGCTCTTCGAATCCGATCGAGGTCCTCGGGTGACTGCTTACCCCCGGTGATCCAGGCGGCGCTGGAACAGACGTTGACGCCGGACTCCAGTAGGCGCACAAGCTCGTCCACGTTGGGCCACAACGGGTTGTAGCAGCAGGCGTCGGGCCGCAAGGCCAACAATGCCTCGATGTCGTCGGTCGCGGTCACACCGGTGGGTTCCGACCATCCGGCCAGTTCGGCCGCGTCCACGCCGACTTTGTCGGGACCGTGGGCATACACGCCGACCAACTCCATGTCGTTGCGGCCGATGATGGCGTGCAGCGACCTGCGACCGATATTGCCGGTCGTCCACTGGATGACTCGTAGCGGTCGGGCAGCGGCCGGTGTGCTCATCACATCTCCTCATCGACGGTGCTGATCAGGCTCCACAGCCGGTCGGCTCGCATCGCCAAGTCGGTCACCCGGTCATCCCAGTACTGCACCGAGCCGAACTCCGAACGCCAGGCCAACGCGGCCCGGGTGAAATGGTGGAGCCGATGTTCGGCGGTTGTTCCGATTGCGCCGTGCACCTGATGAGCGTTGCGCGCCACCACCGACGCCGCATGACCCGCGCACGAACGCGCGGCCGCCACCAGGAATTCGAGTTGGGGTGCCGACCACTCGCTGGCGATCGCGGCCGACAGCGCGGCCTCGGTGGCGGAACGGGCGAGCGTTGCCTCGGCGGCGATGTCGGAGATGAGATGCGCGACCGCTTGGAACTTTGACAGCGGACGCCCGAACTGTTCACGCGACCGCGAATGATCGACAGACAGTTCCAGCGCCTTGTCCATGGCTGCACAGACCTGGATCGATCTGACCAATGCGGACTTCATCCGCAGCTTCCCGAGCAGATCCGGGCTGAGCGGGAACCCGCTGAATGCTTCGGTATCGGCGACGACGATGTCCCTGGGTTCGCCGATCATGTTGGTACCGGGTTGGATACGCACATCACCGGGTTCCAGCTCGGCTGCCCGGTAGTCTCCATGCCGGCGCCACACCACGACGATCCGCTGAGCGCGGGACGCCCACGGAACGGCCCGAGCGCGGCCCTCCTCGTCGAGCAGGCACACCGTGCGCGCCGCGCCATCCATTTGGGCGCCGAGCGTCTCCAGTAGCCAGCAGGCCAGTAGATCGTTCTCGGCCAATGGAATTCGTACGCTATGACGAACCGCGGCGGCCAGTAGTTCGGCAGCTTCGTACCAACCGGCACCACTTCCGCCAGCCGATTCGGATCCGGTGAGCCGAATCAGTCCGAGCTCATCGAGTTGTCGCCAGAGGGCGCTGTCCGGACCCGCCATCGTGGATGCCTGCGGTTCGTGGTGGGCGTCGAAAACGGCATCGATCATCACAGCGAGGGCCGGCTCGATCCCCGGCGCGGTCATCGGATTCCCAGGCCTCGCGCTATTACGCCGCGCAGCACCTCATTGGTTCCGCCGCGCAGGGTAAAGCCGGGGCGTTGATCCAGGGCCGCGCGGGTCAGATCCGACAGCGTCTGCCCGGCGGAGTGATCGCCGGTCAGGTCGGCGAATTCAGCGATATCGCCCTCGGTGGTCGTGCCCAGAAGCTTGACCAGGGCTGCGGATACGTCGGCGGATTCGTCGCGCTGCAATGCGTCCGCGATCGCAGCGGACATCTGGTGCAGCGCGGCCACCCGCGCCACCAGCCGCCCTATTTCCGGTGTACGTGGAAACCCTTGCAGAGACGCAGCTTTCACGATAGCTTCCAGCAGCACGTAGGTGGACAGGAAACGCTCGGGACCGCTTCGTTCGTAGGCGAGTTCCGATGTCACCTGACGCCAGCCCTCACCGATCTGACCGAACACCATGGCCTCGGGAACGAACGTCTGATCGAGGACCACCTCGTTGAAGTGGTGCGCACCGTTCATCGAGACGATCGGCCGGATCTCGACGCCCGGTCCACGGAGGTCGACGATGAATTGACTCAGCCCGGCATGGCGATCGGACGGATCGACGCGTTCGTTCCGTGCCAGGGCGATGAATGCGTGGGCCAGGTGCGCTCCCGAAGTCCAGAGTTTGGTTCCGGTCAATATCCACCCTCCGTGCACGCGCTCGGCACGGGTTCGGACGCTGGCGAGATCGGAGCCGGAGTCGGGTTCACTCATGCCGATGGCGAAAAAGCACTCGCCTCGGACGATCCGGGGCAGGAACTCCGCCTTCTGAGACTCGGTTCCGTACTTGAGCAGTGAGGGCACTATCTGCCGGTCGGCGATCCAGTGCGCTGCGACCGGCGCGCCGGCGGACAGGAGCTCCTCGGTGACGACGAACCGCTCGAGGAACGAGCGTCCATGTCCTCCGTACGCGGTGGGTACCGTCATTCCCAACCAGCCGCGTGCGGCGAGCTTGGCGGTGAAATCCTCATCCCAACCGCACAGCCAGGCGTCCACAGCCGGGGTGAAAGCCCCCGCGGCGATCGCCTCGGCGAGGAACTCGCGTACTTCGGTCCGCAAGGCTCGGGTGCCGGGAGGGTCTACCGCCGATCGGGGCACCAGACGAGGTAGCGCCATCAAACTGCCGTTGGTTCCTCGACCGCGGGATCTTTCTGCCAGGCCCGGTCGCTGAGGGGCGTGCCGCCGAGGGCCCCGTCGCCGAGGGGCATGCCGTGCGGCGTTCGGTCGTTTAGCGACATGCAGGGCGCGGCGCTGGCATACAGCATCGCCGGTTCAGCGATTCTCGGGGCTCGACAAGTCATTTCGGGAGCAATCGTAGCGACAGCCATCCCCAAACCCGACTTCGTCCCCAGGCTCAAGCGTGCCCGGCGTCGCGTCCGCCCGATGTCACGGGGTTCGCATACCTTCAGGTCATGGCAATCGAACTGCCCGCCGAGCGGTTACGCCGCCGCCTGGGCGCCGGACCCAGCCCCGATACCGGCGGCGGCGATGACGGCGAGGATGCCGGCGAGCACACGGACACATCGCTGTCGCGATGGTTGCCGGAATCGACGACCACGGGCCCGGGCGGCTGGATTTCAACCGTCAGGGCCGACCCCGGCAAGGCCGGCGTGATCGCCCTCGGTGTCCTGGGCGCGGTGGCTGTGCTTGTGACGGTTCTGAGCGCCATGTGGAATCGCCCCCCGGCGGTGGCATCGGCCAAGCTCCCGCCGGTCGAGATGGCGCCTTCAACGTCACCGACACCGGGATCGTCGGCGCCGAGTGCGGCGGGGCCCGTGGTCGTCAGCGTGATCGGACTGGTCAACACACCAGGTCTGGTCACACTTGCATCGGGGGCTCGGGTGGCCGACGCGCTGGCGGCCGCGGGCGGTGCGGCCGAGGGGGCCGACCTACTGGGCCTGAACATGGCTCGCCGCCTCAACGATGGCGAGCAGATCGTGGTCGGCGTCGGCGCACCGCCGGGCCGGCCGGCCGAGATGGGTAGCTCGATCGTGTCGGATCGCACACCTTTGAACCCAGATCCGGCCTCGGCACAAGGCAATGCGGGCGACAGCGGTAATACGGGCGACAGCGCCTTGATCGATCTGAATAGTGCGACCGAGGCGGAACTCGACAGTCTGCCCGGAGTCGGGCCGGTGACCGCCGCGGCGATTGTTGCCTGGCGCGAGGCAAACGGGCGGTTCACCAGCGTCGATCAACTCGGCGAAGTTGACGGCATCGGACCGGCCCGTCTGAGCAAGCTGCGTGACCATGCCCGGGTTTGACGGTGCCGGGCCCCGCGCTGACGCTGACGCCGCCACTGGACCTGCGGCTGGTTCCAGCTGCGCTGACCAGCTGGGCAGTGACGGCGGCGGGCATCCTCTGGGCTCAGCCGGGCTCTCTGTCCGCGATCGTGGTGTCTGTTGCGGCGACGTGCATAGCAGGATGGTGGGGCTCCCGCCATCGGCTGCCCGCCGACCGGCGGTCGCTGGCTGGCGGCGTCGCCGCGGTGCTGCTGGTGGGAGTCGGTTTCGCGGTTGCAGTGACGTTGCGCACCAACGAGGTTCGTGATCATCCGATCGGCGGGCACCTTGGGGCCGTCGCCACGGTGGTGGTCACGCCGACGGAGACGCCGCGGGCGATCAAGGGCGGTCGGGTGATGCTCCGTGGGTCTCTGCTGGAACTGAATGGTGCCCAATCTTGGGGCAAGGTAGTCGTTTTCGCCTCAGGGGCCGGATTTGCGAACCTGATCGCCGGCGAGCCCGCCGCCTTCCAGGCCCGCGTCCGTGCCTCGGAGCGGCGCGACCTGACCGTCGCGGTGCTATCGGCACACGGTGAGCCCACGGTGGGAGATGCCGCACCGATATATCAGGCGGCCCAACATGTCCGGGACCATTTCGCGCGGGCGTCCCGCGCCGTACTACCCGCCGAGCAGGCGTCGCTGCTCCCCGGGCTCGTTCTCGGCGATACCTCTGCGGTGCCTGCGCGGACGACCGCCGACTTCCGAACCTCCGGCATGACCCACCTGACCGCGGTGTCTGGGGCGAACGTCACCATCGTCTGCGGAGCGGTGCTCTTGACCAGGAGTCTGATCGGGCCCCGAGCCGCCGTCGGATTGGCGGCAGCCAGCCTGTTGGCGTTCGTGGTGGTGGTGCAGCCGTCGGCGAGCGTGTTGCGCGCGGCCGTGATGGGTTCGATCACGCTGCTGGCCGTTGTTTCGCACCGGCGCCGGCAAGCGCTGCCGGCATTGTCGGCGACCGTTCTGGTTCTCATGGTTGCCGACCCGCAACTCGCCGTCGACGCCGGGTTTGCGTTGTCCACGTCGGCCACCGCCGCGCTGGTGCTTCTGGCCCCGGTGTGGTCGCGGCGATTGGCCGACCGCGGGTGGCCCCGACCGCTTGCGGATGCCGTGAGTGTGGCCGTCGCCGCCCAGCTGGTCACCGCGCCTCTGGTGGCGGGTATTTCCGGTTCGGTGAGCCTGGTGGCGGTCGTGGCGAATCTGCTCGTCGTGCCCGTGATTCCGCCGATCACCGTGATAGGTACCGCAGCCGCCGCGCTGTGTGTGGCGTGGCCCGCGGGAGCTGAGCTGTTGATTCGCTTCACTGGTCCAGAGGTGTGGTGGCTGTTGAATGTGGCGCGTAGAGCCGCCCACCTGCCCGCGGCGTCGGTACCCGTCCCGGCGGGTGCGCCCGGCGTGGCGACCGTCGCGGCGGCTGCGCTCGGCTGCGCAATCTTGTGGAACGTGTGGTGTAGGGCGCGTCGGACGGGCGTGACACGATCGTGCGGTGAGTCAACAGGTGGCCGCCCTGCACCTGGTCCTGGGCGATGAAGAGCTGCTGGTCGAGCGGGCTGTCTCGGCGGTGTTGCGGGATGCCCGAGCGTCTGGCGCATCCGGGGGCGCGTCCAGCGCGGCCGACGTGCCGGTCGATCGGTTACGTGCTGGCGACGTCAGCACCACCGAGCTTGCCGAACTGCTCAGTCCGTCGCTGTTCGCCGATGCGCGGGTGGTGGTGCTGGAATCGGCCGCCGAAGCCGGCAAGGACGCGGTTTCGCTCATCGAAGCCGCCGCCGCCGACCTTCCCGAGGGCACCGTGCTGGTGGTACTGCATTCCGGTGGCGGCCGGGCCAAGGCGATGGCCGACCGGCTCAAGAAGCTGGGCGCAGTGGTGCACCCTTGCGCACGGGTGGCCAAGGCCTCTGAGCGGGCCGATTTCGTCCGCCAGGAGTTCCGCGCATTGCGGGTGAAGGTTGACGATCACACCGTGACGGCGGTACTTGACGCGGTGGGTTCGGACCTGCGGGAGCTGGCGTCGGCGTGTTCGCAGCTCGTCGCGGACACCGGCGGTGAGCTCGATGCGGCAGCCGTGCGCCGCTACCACTCGGGCAAGGCCGAGGTGAAGGGTTTCGATATCGCGGACCGGGCTGTGGTGGGCGATGTGGCCGGCGCCGCCGAGGCGTTGCGTTGGGCGATGATGGGGGGTGAGCCGCACGTGGTTCTCGCGGATGCGCTCGCCGAAGCCGTGCACGCGATCGCCCTTGTCGGACCGCGGTCGGGAGACCCCTACCGGCTGGCCGGCGAGCTGGGAATGCCGCCGTGGCGGGTGCAGAAAGCGCAAAAGCAGGCGCGACGATGGTCGCACGACTCGGTGGCCGAAGCGATGCGGCTGGTAGCCGCCCTGAACGCGGACGTCAAGGGTGCCGCCGCGGACGCGGACTATGCCCTGGAGGTTGCGGTCCGCAAGGTGGCCGAACTAGCTGGAGACTGAGCCAACGGCCCGGCCCGATCAGACCTTGTTGAATGCCCGGGCGAGCGCCGACTTGCGGTTGGCGGCCTGATTCTTGTGGATCACGCCTTTGCTGGCAGCCTTGTCCAGCTTGCGATTCGTCGAAACCAGCAGCTCGCCGGCCTTCTCCTTGTCGCCGGCCGCCACCGCCGCACGGAATCCGCGAACCGCCGTATGCAGCGACGACTTCACCGACTTGTTGCGCAGTCTGCGGCGCTCGTTGGTGAGGATTCGCTTCTGCTGCGACTTGATGTTGGCCACGCGTTATTTCCTTCGCAAATGTCGATTGGGTGCTGAAAGCTGTGGGCGCCCGAGTCAGGGCAGCGACTGCTCAGGGTACCAGCGAGCGACAAATGTCCCAAAGTGAGTCCCACTGGCCTGCCGAAACGGCAGAAATGTTGCAGCATTGCATGGGTGCGCGCGGGTAACTCGGCGCATCGGACCGACCGACACCGCAACACCACACACTGGGTGCAACGAGCAGGAGCGATATTGCCGACCGAGACCGCACGAACCTCACGCAGTGACCGCACCCCGGCGAAGTGGCATGACGGCATCTTCGGCGGCTACAACACCATGGGCCGCTATGCCAAGGCGTTCGACGAGATGTTCGACAGACGGGGCAATGTCCGGGGCCCCTACAAGGGCATATACGCCGAACTGGCCCCCTCCGATGTGTCCGACCTCGAAGCTCGCGCCGACGCTCTCGGGCGCGCGTTCATCGACCAGGGCATCACTTTCTCGCTATCGGGGCAGGAACGGCCCTTTCCGCTGGACCTCGTCCCGCGGGTGATCTCGGCGGCCGAGTGGACCCGCTTGGAGCGGGGCATCCGCCAGCGGGTGAAGGCCCTAGAGCTGTACCTCGATGACATCTACGGCGAACAGGAGATACTGCGAGACGGGGTGATCCCACGTCGGCTCGTCGCGTCCTGCGAACACTTCCATCGTGAAGCTGTGGGGATCATCCCGCCGAACGGGGTGCGCATCCACGTCGCCGGCATCGACCTGATCCGGGACGGCCAAGGCAATTTCCGGGTCCTCGAGGACAATCTTCGCTCACCTTCGGGTGTCTCCTATGTCATGGAGAACCGCCGCACCATGGCCCGGGTGTTTCCGGATCTGTTCGCCACCCACCGGGTGCGGGCGGTCGGGGACTATTCGTCCCATTTGTTGCGGGCGCTTCGCAACGCAGCCGCCAACAATGTCGCCGATCCGGTGGTCGTCGTACTCACCCCCGGGGTCTACAACTCGGCATATTTCGAACACTCGCTGCTGGCCCGGCAGATGGGGGTGGAACTGGTTGAGGGCCGGGACCTGTTCTGTCGCGACAACACCGTATACATGCGTACCACCGAGGGGGAACGCCAGGTCGACGTCATCTACCGGCGAATCGATGACGAATTCCTGGACCCGATGCAGTTCAAGCCCGACTCGGTGCTGGGGGTGGCCGGGATCCTGAACGCCGCCCGCGCCGGAAACGTCGTCATCTCCAGTGCGGTGGGCAACGGGGTGGGCGACGACAAGCTGGTCTACACCTACGTCCCGACGATCATCGAGTACTACCTCGGCGAGAAGCCCCTGCTGGCCAATGTCGACACGTTCCGGTGCTGGCTCGACGACGAGCGCGAGGAGGTGTTGGACCGGATCGACGAATTGGTGATCAAGCCGGTGGAAGGTTCGGGCGGCTACGGCATCGTGTTCGGACCGGATGCGTCGGGCAAGGAGCTGGCAGCGATCACCAAGAAGATCAACGCCGACCCGCGCGGCTGGATCGCCCAGCCGGTGGTGCAGTTGTCGACCGTACCGACCCAGATCGGCGACCAACTCTCGCCGCGTCACGTCGATCTGCGCCCGTTCGCGGTCAACGACGGCGACGACGTCTGGGTGCTGCCCGGCGGGCTGACCCGGGTGGCGCTCCCGGAGGGCTCGCTGGTGGTGAACTCCAGCCAGGGCGGCGGATCCAAGGACACCTGGGTGCTGGCGTCGCGTTCGTCCGGCGCTGCCCACGAATTGGCCGCGGCCGAGATCGTTCGGGCCCTCCCGAAACCGTCCAGGGGCTATAAGGCCGACAAGCCCGACGGATCGTCATCGCAGCAACAACAGCAGAATCAGCAACAACAACAGGCGGTGATGGACTGATGCTGGCCCGCAACGCGGAATCGCTGTACTGGATCGGTCGCTATGTGGAGCGAGCCGACGGCACCGCCCGCATCCTCGACGTTACCGTCCACCACCTGCTCGAGGATTCCAGCGTCGATCCTGACCACACGTCACGCACGCTGCTTCGGGTGTTGGGCATGGAAGCCCCGGATTCACCCCTGGACGTCTGGTCGCTGACCGATCGGGTGGCTTTCAGGCGGGATAACGACGGTGGTTCCTCGATCGTGGAGGCGATCTCGGCGGCCCGGGAGAATGCGCGGGGCGCGCGCGAAGTGACCTCCACCGAGATGTGGGAATGCCTCAACACCACCTACAACGCGTTGGCTGAACGGGAGCGGGCCGCCAAACGGCTTGGCCCGCACGAGTTCTTGTCGTATGTGGAGGGCCGGGCGGCGATGTTCGCCGGATTGGCCGACTCCACCCTCTCCCGCGACGACGGCTATCGGTTCCTGGTGCTGGGCCGGGCAATCGAACGTGTCGATATGACGGTGCGACTGTTGCTGTCCCGAGTCGGTGACAGTGCCTCCTCGCCGGCGTGGGTGACCGTGCTTCGCTCCGCCGGCGCGCATGACACCTACCTGCGCACATATCGGGGCGTTCTCGACGCTGCCCGCGTCGTGGAGTTCATGTTGCTGGACCGGGCCTTCCCGCGCTCGGCGATGTACTCGCTGAGGCTTGCCGAACACAGCGTCGACGAACTGCACCGGCGGCGCACCAGTCGGATCGGCGCGACCGCGGAGGTGCAGCGGCTGCTCGGCCGGGCGCGCAGCGAGTTGGAGTTCTTACCGCAGGGGGCGTTGCTGGAGTCTCTAGAAGAACGTCTTGCCGACCTTCAGGCCACCTGCGCTGACGTCGGAGAAGCATTAGCGCTGGAGTACTTTCACTCTGCGCCCTGGGTGGCGTGGACGGATGCGGGCTGCAACGGCGCGCTGGTCATCGAAGAGGGCGAGGTCTGACAGATGTGGCGGATGCGAGTCGTCCATGACACGGGCTATGCCTACAAGTCCCCGGTTACCGCGTCGTTCAACGAGGCCAGGCTCACGCCGAGGTCGGATTCGCGGCAGAACGTCATCCTCAACCGCGTCGAAACGGTTCCGGCCACCAGGTCGTATCGGTACGTCGACTATTGGGGCACCGCGGTCACGTCCTTCGATCTGCACGCCCCGCACACCGAGCTGGTGGTGACGTCGTCCTCGGTGGTCGAGACCGAGCGGCCGGAAGCTCCGAAGGTCAAGCTCGGCTGGCAGGACATGGCCCGCGAAGCGGTGATCGACAAGTACAACGAGATGCTCTCGCCGACGCACTTCGTCCCGGCGAGTAAGCGGATCGAGCGGGTGGGCCGCCGGATCGCGAAGTATCACGAGCCGACGCACGCCGTCATCGAGGCGACCCGCTGGGTCCGGGGTGAACTGCAGTACGTCCCTGGTACCACGGGGGTGCACACCTCGGGTGTCGACGCGTTGCGCGAGGGCAGGGGAGTGTGCCAGGATTTCGCGCACCTGACGTTGATGTTGTTGCGCGGCATGGGGATTCCGGCCCGTTACGTCTCGGGATACTTGCACCCGCAGCGCAACGCAAAGCTCGGCGACACCGTTCAGGGGCAGAGTCACGCCTGGATCCAGGCGTGGACCGGGGAATGGTGGCACTACGACCCCACCAACGACACCGGAATAAACGAGCAGTATGTCAGCGTCGGCGTGGGTCGGGACTACTCCGACGTGACGCCGCTCAAAGGGATCTACTCGGGCGAAGGGTCAACCGATCTGGACGTCGTCGTGGAGATCACCCGACTGGCTTAGTCGATGGGAAAACTCGTCAATCAATCTCTGCCGTGGGCATCGATCAGCAGTGCCATCGCCGAGGTGGCTCCCAGGCCCATTCCGGTCAGAAGTCGCTTTTCATCGGCGTTTTCGGCCGGGTTCTGCGGGCGAAGAGGCTCCTGGACGACGAATGATGACGAAGTCCTCGTCCTGATTGAGTCGATAGGTCCCGTCGGGTTTGCGATACCGTTTGGCATGGCTGCGGATATCGGCGTCCAGTTGCTGCGCTCGGACGGATCCAAGGCGGTCGAGTTGCGCTGCGGTGTAGCACTCTTCGAGGACCAGGAATCGGCACACCGTTTCCATCTCGGCTAGAGTCGTTGTGCTGAATCCGCTCGTGGTCGCCAGCACTTCGTATTCAAGGTTGGTCACTTGGAGCTCGGCATAGAGTTCAGTTGTGTCGCCGGCCCACGTATCGGAAAAGGATTGGCAGAGTTCGTATTCTTGTCCATGCGCAGCCGCCATCACGATGAGCGCATAGCCACCGGGACGTACGAAGGACATCAGTCGCTCAACAAATCCCGGCCACTCCGCTCGTGGAACATGGTAAAGGACGTGAGAGAGCAGTACGAGATCGAATTGTTCGGTGGATTCGAAGCCTTGTAGTGATTCACTCAGGACGGTGGCCCTGGGATGGTCGAACCCTGCCACCTGATTGGGGTTGGGCTCCAAGAGCACCATTCTGCTGAAGAACGAGGCTAGTCGGCGGGCTACAGCGCAGTTTCCCGCTCCTACATCCAATAGTGTTGGTTTATTGCCCAATTGGTCGAGTAGACGGGTCTTTACGACCTCGGTGATGTTCTCCGGGTGTTTGGCCGTCGCGGTTATCAGCCGGTAGGCAGTCGCGTATTCTTCGGGGGACAGCGTGATGGTCATTATCTCTAACTCTCGCTCAGTGGGTCGGTCAGAGGCCGGGTGCTTGCGCGCGGTGGTCCAGCGTCCGTGTTATTTCCTGTGCCGCGGCCTTGGTGGCCGCGCCGATCTCCGTCAACGAATCGGTTAGGCGCGTGGTCGGGCCCGCGACGCAGAGCGCGCCAATCATCTTGTCTTGGTAAAAAATCGGTGCACCGACGCCGGAGACATCGGGCAGGGTCCTTCCATTGTTCATCGCGACGCCCGCAACGCGGACCTGCTCGAGTTCTCGCCGAACTAGGTCCCTGCGATCATCTTCGGAGAAGCTGTTGTGGAGAAACGCTTCTCGATATTCTTGCGGATCGAATGCCAAGAAGCAGCAGCCTGCGCTCGTCGGGTACAAGGGGCGCCGCGTGTGCAGCGGGGGCGAATATCTGATGACTTGTTGCGACTCGACTGCATCCGTGTAGACGACCGATTCGCCCACTCGTGAGGCGAGCATCACTGTCTCGTCGAACCGAGAACATAGAGCCTCCATCGGAGGCCGGGCGACTGGGTTGATATTCGGGGGGGTCGAGATGAGGAGCGCGCCGACCGCTGGGCCGATTGAGTAACCGCCGGCGGCTAGGGTCAGATACCCGGTGGCTACCAGCCCCTTGACTAGTCCATGCACCGAGGAGCGCGGTGCGTCGAGCAGATCGGCGAGGTCGGCAAGTCTTACCCCGGGACCGCGAGCGACGCGCTCGAGGATCGCCACGACGCGAGAGACCGTGCGATGCTCCCGCGCCGGCGATGACGGAGAAATCGATAACCCGTCGATCACTAGCAGACCTCTGTTCGTATATAGGAATTATTGGGGAAGTCGGACTTTGCCCCGGGGCGGGCGGATTGATCCAGTTTAACCTACCAAAGTGCCTCGTAGGCACCCGGGCAGCTTGTGTGTGACACACCTCCCATTGACCTCCTGAACCCCATAGCGACATCCTCATACGTATATAGGAATCGCTGTGGCTCGAGAACGCAGGGCTATCGACTAACAACAGGGATCACATGCAGACCACCACGCAGTCAGAGAAAGGCCGAGTTCAACGATGAATACCTATACCCACGGCCACCACGAGTCGGTGCTGCGTTCACACGCCTGGCGCACGGCCGAAAATTCGGCCGGATACCTATTGCCCTATTTGCGAGCTGACATGCGGCTCTTGGATATTGGAGCCGGGCCCGGGACGATCAGCGTTGACCTGGCTAAGCGTGTCGCGCAGGTAACGGCAGCAGAAAAGGGTGATCAGGAACTGCGCCTCTCGCGGGATCTGGCAGATGAACGCGGTATCGCGAATATGACGTTTGAGGTTCTCGATATTCACGCCCTCGACATCGCCGACGATACCTACGACGTCGTTCATGCTCATCAGGTCCTCCAGCACGTCGCTGATCCGGTACAGGCTTTGCGGGAGATGGGTCGGGTGACCCGACCCGGCGGGCTGGTTGCGGCACGCGACGCCGATTATCGGGCCTGTGTGTGGTGGCCGGAGATTCCGGAGCTTGACGAATGGATGTCGCTCTACCAGGCGGCCGCCCGTGCGAATGGGGGCGAGCCGGACGCGGGGCGAAGGTTGCACGCGTGGGCGCGATCAGCGGGTTTTGAGGACATGACAGCCTCATCGGACACCTGGTGCTTCGCGACGCACACGGATCGCGAGTGGTGGGGCGGACTCTGGGCCGAGCGGATAGTGGCGTCTGATTTGGCCCAACAATTGATCGACGAGGGTCGAGCGACCAGAGGAGACCTCGAACGAATCGCCGACGGCTGGCGCGCGTGGGCGCAGTGCGAGGACGGTTGGTTCTCGATGTTGCACGGCGAAATAGTCTGTCGGGTGGGAGAATCCGCCGGATTGACCGGTCAAGCTAAGGCTTGATTGCTACGCCCGGGTGCACTTCGACGCGGTGCAGATCGTCGCCGATCTCGATCTGGCGGTCGAATACCGAGGCAGCCAGCGCCCGCCACTGGTCTTCCTGGCCGGGCTGGATCGCCGGAACGTAGTGGGTGAGGATCAGAATGCCGACGCCCGCGCGGGCGGCCGTCTCGGCGGCTTGCTCCACCGAGGAGTGGTAGTCGCAGATGTCTTTGATCCGCTGCATCGGCATCTGGTCGATGAGGTCCTTGCGAATCGCGGTGTGTACCAAGGCGCCGGCGCCGGCGGCCAGTTCGTCAAGGGTCGGGCAGGGCACGGTGTCACCGGCGAGCACGACCGACGCCCCGTCGTGCTCGATACGGAATCCGATGGTGGGCGCGACGGGCCGGTGGTCCGTGGGCGCGACCCGGATCTGCACTCCGTCGCGGCCCCACACCACGCCGTCGGTCACTTCCTCCACCTCGACGGGCGGCGGCGTCGTCAGGTCAGCGTGGTGGGCGATGCGGTAGCCGATGTCGAAGCCGAATGCCTTGAGCGTGTTCTCCACGACCTCGGCGGTCCCCGGCGGTCCGATGATCGGCAATGGCGCCAGCTCGGGAGCGAAATTCGATACCCAGCGGGTGATGAGGACATCACCCAATTCGGCGATGTGGTCACTGTGCAGATGTGTCAGCAGCAGTGCAGTCAAGCTGTTGGCGCCCACCCCGAGGGCCGCGGTGCGCTGCAGCACGCCCCGGCCGCAGTCCACCAGGAAGGTCTGGCCGCCGGCACGCACCAGAGTGGACGGCCCGGCGCGGTTGGCGTCGGGGATGGGGCTGCCGGTTCCCAACAGGGTGACTTCGATCATGGAACCCACCTAACCATTCGCCGAAACGTTTGCCACGGTGCGCGCGGGTGAAACCCAGAACGCCGAACACTTTATTGCATAGCCTGGAGGGAGGGTACGAGGTCACGAGGGGCGGAGAGTGCGATGCGGATATCGGACGTATTGCGGACCAAAGGTTCAGCGGTGGCAACGATCACCCCGGAGACATCGGTCGCCGGGCTGCTGACCGAGTTGTCGGTGCGCAACATCGGGGCGATGGTGGTGGTCTCGCCGGACGGACTGCTGGGCATCGTGTCCGAGCGCGACGTGGTGCGCGCACTGCAGGAGATGGGCGCCGAACTTCTGGCGCGCCCGGTGTCGGAGATCATGACGACGCTGGTGGCGACATGCTCGCCGGAGGATTCGGTGGACAGTCTGAGCATGTTGATGACGACAAACAGGGTCCGCCACGTCCCCGTCGTGCGCGACGGTCGGCTCGCCGGCATCGTCAGCATCGGCGACGTCGTCAAGACCAGGATGGAGGAGTTGGAGCGCGAGCAGCAGCAGCTCCAGGCCTACATCACCCAGGGTTGACCTGACCAGGGGTAACGACTGTGCCGTCGACGATCGACGTCCGGGTGGCACGGAAGCCCGACGTCGCGGGTCTTTCGCGGGTGCTCGCACGGGCCTTCGCGGACGACCCGGTGATGACGTGGATGATGCCCGTCGATGCCGGTCGGAGCCGGGCGCTGCCCCGGGTGTTCGCGGCGCTCGCCCGGCACCACTTCCTGGCCGGCGGCGCAGTGGAGGTGGCGAGCCGGGCCGGTGAGATCGGTGCTGCGGCGCTGTGGGATGCGCCGGGTCGCTGGAAGCAGACGACGAGCGAACAGTGGCGGATGATGCCGCCTTTCATTCTGGCGATGGGGCGGTACACCCGGCGGGGCATTGTGGTGAGCGAACTGATGAAGCAGAACCATCCAGAGGAGCCGCACTGGTATCTCGGCGTGATCGGCAGCGATCCGGACACTCGGGGAGCCGGATTCGGGCAGGCGCTGATGCGGTCCCGCCTCGACCGGTGTGACGCCGAGGGTGCGCCGGCCTACCTGGAGTCGACCAACGAGGCCAACGTGCCCTATTACCTGCGTTTCGGCTTCGAGGTGACCGGGGAGATCTTGGTGCCCGACGGGCCCGCGTTGGTCCAGATGTGGCGGCGGCCGCAGTAGGGCTCGTCCACATCGTTCGCGATAGCGCGATCAGCTCCAGGAGTACTCGGCGCGAAGCCGCGTTGCGATCAGGTCGAAACGTTCCCGGTCCAGGATCGCGCCTTCGCGTCTGATGCTCTCTTCGGGGACGTCGAGCACCCGGTCCAATCGGACCCAGCTGGCCCGGCCCTCGTGGTCCCAGCCGCCGCGGCCGATGCTGATCCAATTCGGGTCACCCCCGTGGTGGTCCTGGCTGGACAGCATCAATCCGAGCAGTACGGTCCTGTCTCGCCCGACGACCAGCACCGGGCGATCCTTACCCCGGCTGGGGTCGTCCTCGTAGACCACCCAGGTCCACACGATCTCGCCGGGATCCGCGCGGCCGTCCAGGTCCGGGGCGTAGCTGATGCGGCGGGCGCGGTGCGCGGTCGGCACGAACGTGCTCGACACCGGCCGACCGGCCGGCAGCGCCGGGGCGGCATTGCCGGACGCCGCTATCAGGGTGCCCAGGCCGATCCGGATGCCCTCCTGGATGCCCTTCTGGATTCCGTGCTGGAAGCCTTCCGACTTCTGCAGCTGGCGGACCAGTTTCGGGGCCTCGTTGAAAACGAGGTTCTCGGTGTTCCTGATCAAGAAGCGCTGGAACGCCTTCCAATTCGATGACGGTGACGCCATAGCCGCCAAGCATAGGCGCACCCCTGGATGCTCGATTGTGTCGCCGGGCCCGGCGCTCGATAGTCTTGTCTGGCCTGTCTCGGCTGATCGGATGCCGACCCGACCCGCTCACCAGGAGATTCCCATCAGCACCTTCGCCGACAAGACGTTCACTGCGCCGGCGCAGATTCGGAACTTCTGCATCATCGCCCATATCGACCATGGCAAGTCCACGCTGGCCGACCGGATGCTGGGGATCACCGGGGTGGTAGCCGACCGGGATATGCGTGCGCAATACCTGGATCGGATGGACATCGAGCGCGAGCGCGGCATCACCATCAAGGCTCAGAACGTGAGGCTGCCGTGGCAGATCGCGGACGGTGAGCACCAGGGCAGCTATGTGCTGCATCTGATCGACACCCCGGGCCACGTCGATTTCACCTATGAGGTGTCGCGTGCTCTCGAGGCGTGCGAGGGCGCGGTTCTGCTGGTCGACGCCGCGCAGGGCATCGAGGCCCAGACGCTGGCCAACCTCTACCTGGCGCTGGACCGCGATCTGACCATCATCCCGGTGCTCAACAAGATCGACCTGCCGGCCGCCGATCCGGAACGCTATGCCGCGGAGATCGCCCACATCATCGGCTGCGAGCCAGACGATGTGCTGCGGGTATCGGGAAAGACCGGCGAAGGCGTCCGTGAGCTGCTCGACGCGGTGGTGCGGCTGGTGCCGGCGCCGGTCGGCGATGCCGACGCGCCGGCGAGGGCGATGATCTTCGATTCGGTGTACGACATCTACCGCGGAGTCGTCACCTACGTGCGGGTGGTGGACGGCAAGCTCATCCCGCGGGAGAAGATCAAGATGATGTCCACCGGCGCCACCCATGAGCTGCTGGAGGTCGGCATCGTGTCGCCCGAGCCCAAGGCCACCGAGGGTCTCGGGGTAGGCGAAGTGGGCTATCTGATCACCGGGGTGAAAGACGTGCGGCAGTCCAAGGTGGGCGACACCGTCACCTCGGCACGGCACGGGGCCGCCGAGGCGCTGACCGGGTATCGGGAGCCCAAACCGATGGTCTACTCGGGTCTGTATCCGGTGGACGGCTCTGACTACCCGAACCTGCGCGACGCGCTGGAACGGCTGCAGCTCAACGATGCAGCTCTGACCTGGGAACCCGAGACGTCGGTCGCGTTGGGGTTCGGGTTTCGCTGCGGCTTCCTGGGCCTGTTGCACATGGAGATCACCAGGGAGCGCCTGGAACGGGAGTTCGACCTCGACCTGATCTCGACGTCACCGAACGTCGTTTACCGGGTGGTACTGGACAGCGGGACCGATCTGGTGGTGACCAATCCGTCCGACTGGCCCGAAGGCAAGGTCGGCGCAGTGTTCGAACCGGTGGTGAAGACCACGATCATCGCGCCCAGCGAGTTCATCGGCACCATCATGGAACTGTGTCAGGCCCGTCGCGGTGAGCTGGGCGGCATGGACTACCTCTCGCCCGAACGGGTGGAACTGCGTTATCTGATGCCGTTGGGCGAGATCATCTTCGACTTCTTCGACTCGTTGAAGTCACGCACCCGCGGCTACGCCAGCCTGGACTACGAAGAGGCCGGTGAACAGCAGGCCGACCTGGTCAAGGTCGACATCCTGCTGCAGGGGGAGGCCGTCGATGCGTTCAGTGCCATCGTGCACAAGGACTCCGCGTCGGCCTACGGAAACAAGATGACCACCAAGCTCAAGGAACTCATCCCGCGCCAGCAGTTCGAGGTTCCGGTGCAGGCGGCTATCGGGTCGAGGATCATCGCCCGGGAGAACATCCGGGCGATCCGCAAAGACGTGCTCTCCAAATGCTACGGCGGTGACATCACCCGCAAGCGCAAGCTGTTGGAGAAGCAGAAGGAAGGCAAGAAGCGGATGAAGACCATCGGCAGGGTCGAGGTTCCGCAGGAGGCGTTCGTCGCAGCGCTGTCCACCGAGGCGGCTTCGGACAAGGCGGGCAAGAAGTAGTCGCGCCCGACTGTAGAAGCAGGAAACCCGTTCTCCTGTCGAGCGGGCCCCCGACGTGCTACTGATGTTACGAATGTGACACCTCCGACAGGAGATGCGGGATGGCAGGCGCAGGCTCGGCGAGGCGCGTGGCGGGCGCCGCCACTGGAACGGCAGTGGCGGTACTGGGTGCCGCGCTGGTCGGGTGCGCCGGTTCCCAGGTCGACCAGCGCCCTGTGATTCGCATCGTCGAGGCAGCCCAGCCACTGGCCGCGATGCCGCTGGGCGATTTCCTGCCCACCATGCCGGAGTTGGCGGCGCAGCTGGGCACCGGGCCCGACGGGTTCCTCGGACAGCCCGTAGAAGGCGGCGCGGAGATGTTGCTGCGCAACGTCGATGCCGCGGCGGCGGCGCCGGCGGAGTGTGTGAGCACCGCATACCGGCTACAGAAGGTGGTCTACCAGGTCGGCCCGGTTAGGTCGGTGGCCAGCGGTTCCTGGGCCGGCGGCGGCTTCGAAGGCCCGCCGGTATCGGGTTTTTTCGGGATCGTGCAGATGGCGAGCGCGGCTGAGGCGCAGACGTTCTTCGCGACGATGTCCGACAACTGGCGGCGATGCAACGGCCGGACCGTGGCGCTGCAACCGGGGCCGGGAGCCGAGGAGTTGACCAGGATCGCCGACGTCGCACTGGACGCCCGGCTGGTCTCCGCCAACGTGCTGCACGCCTCGGGTGGGGGTGCCGCGGTCGATGTTTCGCGCGCGATCGGCCTGGCCGGCGACTGCATCGTCGACGTGGAGATCACCGATCCGCGCGCATCGGGCGAAGCGGCCCCCGCCGTCCGCGTAGCCGGTCTGATGCTCGACAAGATTGCGGCGGGTCGCTGACGTGGCCGGCTCGGTGACCCGAATCCGCCCCGCCGGGTGTGCCGTCGGCGCGGTGATCGCGGCCGTCCTACTGTCGGCATGCGTCAGTACGGTGACGGGCACGGCGACCCGGCAGAGCTCCGGGAACCCGGTGAACCTCGCGCCGCTCGACGAGGCCGACCTGGATGATGTGCTGTTGTCCATCGGTGAGCTCAACGGCATCGTCGGATCGACCCAGATGAAGGTCACCAGTGAGCTCGACGAGATGACCGACCACTCCGCGGAGGTCTCGGATCCGGAGTGCCTCGGTGCGATCTACGGGGCCGAGGAGCCGGTGTACGAGGGCACCGGCTGGACGGCGGTTCGCGATCAGGTCGCCCGCCAACCCCACGACGACAACGACCATTGGGTCGAGCAGACCGTGGTGCTGTATCCGGCCGCCAAGAATGCTCAGGAATTCTTCGAGCGGTCGTCGGAAATCTGGCAGAGCTGCGCCAACGACGCGATCGTGGTGGCGGACGGCGACTACCTGTGGGAGCTCGAGGACGTCGACGTCGGCGACACCATGATCTCGCAGATGGCCAGCCAGCAGGACGCCGACGGCTGGGCCTGCCAGCATGCGCTGTCGGCGGTCTCGAATGTGACCGTGGAGGCGTGGGCCTGCGGTTACCGCATCACCGACGAGGCCGTCCAGATCGCCACCGCCATGGTCGAGAACGCCACCCGGAAATAGCCCGTCACATCGGAGCGTTGGCGGGCTGGAAGTTCCCCGAGGTGTCCGCCTCCTCCTCGGCGCGGATCACGTGCACGACGGCGTTGATCAGCGCCAGGTGGGTGAAGGCCTGCGGGAAGTTGCCCAGGTGCCGACCGGTGCGCGGTTCGATCTCTTCGGCGTAGAGGTGCAGGGGGCTGGCGAAGGACAGCAGCCGTTCGCACAGGTGCCTGGCCCGGTGGAACTCGCCGATCTCCACCAGAGCTGATACCAGCCAGAAGGAGCAGATCGTGAAGGTGCCTTCCTCGCCGGACAGACCGTCGTCGGTCTCTTCGACGCGATACCTCAGCACCAGCCCGTCCTCGGTCAGCTCCTCGGCGATAGCCAGCACGGTCGCCCGGATCCGCGGATCGGTGGGCGGCAGAAACCGGGTCAACACCGCCAGCAGCAGCGAGGCATCCAGCGCGTCATCGCCGTAACGCTGGGTGAGTACGCCACGCGAGTCGACGCCGTGCGCGAGGATGTCGGCCTTGATTTCCTCGGCGATCGCCCGCCACTGCTGCGCATAGGATTTTGCGCCTTCCAGTTCGGCCAGCTTCGCGCCGCGGTCCAGCGCTACCCAGCACATGATCTTGCTCGAGGTGAAGTGCTGCGGTTCGCCGCGTACTTCCCAGATACCGCGGTCGGGCTCGCGCCAGTGCTTGATGGCCTCCTCGACCTGTTCCTTCAGCACCGGCCACAGGGTCTCGGGGATCTGTTCGCGCGACTTGGTGTGCAGGTACACCGAGTCGAGCATGGTGCCCCAGATGTCGTGCTGCATCTGGTTGTACGCTCCGTTGCCGATCCGCACCGGGCGGGCGTTGTCGTACCCCGACAAGTGCAGCAGTTCCTCCTCGACCAGGCTGCGCTCCCCGCCCACGCCGTACATGACCTGCAATGGGTGCCGCTCACCATTATTGGCGCCGGACACATCGGCGATAAACGCGAAGAAGTCGTCGGCCTCGCGGTCCAGCCCCAGCGTGTAGAGACCCCACAACGCAAACGTGGAGTCGCGCACCCACCCGTATCGATAGTCCCAGTTGCGCTCTCCCTGGGGCGTCTCCGGCAGCGACGTGGTCGGGGCGGCCAGCAAGGCCCCGGTCGGCGAGTAGGTCAGGCCCTTGAGTGTCAGTGCGCTGCGTTGCAGGTAGGCCCGCCACGGATGGTCCGGGAAGTCTCCGACATTGATCCACTGGCGCCAGCACTCGCTGGTCTTCCACATCTTGTCGACAGCCTCTTCATAGGTCTGCGGCGCCGGATGCCCCGACCAGCTCAGCGCGACGAACACGTTGTCGCCCTCGCTGAGCCGGGTGCGTGCGCGGGCTTCCCGACCTTCCAGGCCGATGCGCAGGTTCGTGGTCAGCCGCAACGTCGGATGCGAATCGGGATTCTTTGTCGCCCGGGCGATCGCCTCGCCATAGGCCTGAGCCGAATACTCCCAGGCGGCGCCGATCCGGTGGTAGTCGAACGACGGCTCGCAGCTCATCACCAACTCGACGGTTCCGCTCACGCACCGCACCGTGCGAAGCAGGATGTGCTCGGCATCCCAGTCCATCGGCGTGCGACGGTGCGTGCGTGATCGGGTTTCGAGGTCATGCCAGGGCCCCATCACCAGGGCCTCGCGCACGATGACCCACCCGGTGTGCGTCTGCCAGGTGGTCTCCAGTATCAAACTGCCCGGCAGGTACCGGCGAGCGGCGGGAACCGAGACGCCGTAGGGCCCGAGCCGGAAATGTCCGGCGCCGCGGTCCAGGATGGCGCCGAACACGCTCGGGGAGTCCGGTCGCGGCACACACAGCCATTCCACCGACCCGGCCGAAGAGATCAGGCAGGTGTTCTCGCAGTCCGACAGGAACCCGTAATCGGCAATGGGGGGAAACGGGTTGCGCAGGCTGCCGGCGACCTGAGCGGGCACCGGCGACATCACCGCGAAGGGTGACTCGCCGTCGAGGGGTGCTCCAAGGGACGCTTCGGTGTGGGGCTGCAGAACCATTGGGCCATCATCGACTGCCGGATGCCCCGCCGTCTACCGAACGCCCGGTGTTTTGCCGAGCTTGGGCCCGCATACTCTGATCGGGTGGCCGGCTTTCTCAATTGGTGGGACGGGGTGGAGCTGTGGCTGTCCGGTTTGCCTTTCGTTGCTCAGACAATCGTCGTGATGCCGGCCGTACTGGTACTGGCATATGGAATCGCGGTGTTGTTGGATGGCGCGCTGGGCAACGGGATACGGCTACGGAATCTGGTTCGGCGCGCCCGCGACGAATCCGCCGATGGTGGCGGTGAGGGTGGCCCGGTATGAGTGGCATGCCGCGGTCGCAGGTGACGCTGGCGCTGGTGGCGCTACTCGTTCTGGTCGTCGTCCTGTGGCTGTTCACTCGTTGATCAGCGGTGCCGGCCCCGATATCCGTACCCGGGAGGTCAACCGTGCAGCAGTTCCCCGATAGCGCGTCGCGGTGGCGCGTTGTGACCGCGCTCGTGCTATCGGTGGCGCTTCTCGTCTCCTGCGGGGGCGGGCCCAGCGACGAGGTGGGGGGACACGGAGGCGGATCCGACGCCGGCACCACCCTCGCCCTGGTCGCCTTCGCGGTTCCGGAGCCCGGCTGGTCGAATCTGATCCCGGCGTTCGAGGCCACCGCCGAAGGCCGGGGGGTCGCCGTCACAGCTTCGTACGGAGCCTCCGGCGACCAGTCGCGCGCCGTCGAGTCGGGTAAGCCGGCCGACATCGTCAATTTCTCGATCGAGCCCGACATCACCCGGCTGGTCCAGTCAGGCGATGTCAGCGAAAGTTGGAATGCGGGCGCCACCAAGGGGATTCCGTTCGGATCGGTGGTCACATTCGCGGTCCGTCCGGGTAACCCGAAGAACATCCGCGACTGGAACGACCTGCTGGCCCCGGGCATCGAGGTCATCACTCCGAGCCCACTGAGTTCGGGCGCCGCCAAATGGAATCTGCTCGCCCCCTATGCCTGGGCGAGCAACGGCGGACGAAACCCCGCCGCCGGCATTGACTTTGTCCGGAAACTGGTTTCGGGCCATGTCAGGCTGCGCCCGGCATCCGGCCGCGAGGCCACCGACATCTTCAAGCAGGGCAGTGGCGACGTGCTGCTGGCCTACGAGAACGAGGCCATGAACTTCGGCCTCGAATACGTCAATCCGCCGCAGACGTTCAAGATCGAAAACCCGCTGGCGGTGGTCGCTACCAGCCGCCATCCGGAAAAGGCAACGGATTTCGTGAACTTCCAGTTCACCCCCGAGGCGCAGAAGTTGTGGGCACAGGCCAATTTCCGGCCCGCCGACCCCGCTGTCCTCGCTGAATTCGCCGCGAAGTTCCCGGCGCCGGAGAGGCTGTGGACCGTCGAGGACCTGGGCGGTTGGCCGGAGATCGAGTCGGAGCTGTTCGACAAGGACAACGGCAGCATCACCAAGATCTACAAAGAAGCGACCGGATGACCGTCTCGATGGTGTCAGCGGTCGCCGACTCCGGAGGTCCCGCACGCCGGATCAGGCCAAGGTACGGGAGTACGTCGCTGCGCGTCGGCGCGGCCACGATGTGGCTCTCGATCATCGTGCTGCTCCCGCTCGCGGCGATCCTGTGGCAGTCCGCGGAGGGTGGTTGGGGCGCGTTCTGGCAGGCGGTCACGTCACCCGCCGCGCTGGCCTCATTCCGGGTCACGGTGACCATCTCGGTGGGCGTCACCCTGGTCAATGCGGTGTTCGGGCTGGTGGTGGCCTGGGTCCTGACCCGCGACGACTTCCCGGGTAAGCGGTTGGTGGACGCCGTGATCGACCTGCCGTTTGCACTTCCCACAATCGTGGCCAGCCTGGTGATGCTGGCGCTCTACGGGCCAGGCAGTCCGGCGGGCGTCCACCTGCAGCACACCAAATGGGGCGTGGGAATCGCGTTGTTGTTCGTCACGCTGCCGTTCGTGGTGCGGTCGGTGCAGCCGGTGCTGCTCGAGTTGGACCGCGAGGTGGAAGAAGCGGCGGCGTCGCTGGGCGCCAACAACTACCTCATCGGGACGAAGGTGATACTTCCGGCGCTGCTGCCGGCACTGCTGTCAGGAGCCGGCCTGGCCTTCTCCAGAGCCATCGGCGAGTTCGGTTCGGTGGTCCTGATCGGTGGGGCCGTACCCGGCGAGACCGAGGTCTCCTCGCAGTGGATCCGCACGCTGATCGAGAACGACGACCAAGTCGGTGCCGCAGCGATATCCATTGTGCTGCTGGCGATGTCGTTCTCGATTCTGCTGGTTCTGCGTGCCGTCGGCGCCCGGGCCGCCAGGCGGGAAGAACTGGCTCAATGATCCTGTCGCCGCTGGCGCGCCATCTACTGCGCTGGATCGCGCTGAGCTACATCGGTGTTCTGATCGCCGTGCCGGTCGGGCTGATTCTATGGCGGACGCTGGCGCCCGGCCTCGGTCAGTTCGCCGCCTGGATATCGACACCGGCGGCCATCTCCGCTCTGCAACTGACCCTGCTGGTCGTGGCAATCGTGGTGCCACTGAACGTGCTTTTCGGTGTGCCGACCGCACTAGTACTGGCACGAAACAGATTTCGGGGCAAGGCTATCCTGCAGGCCGCCATCGACCTGCCGTTCGCGGTGTCGCCCGTCGTGGTCGGGGTCGCGCTGATCCTGCTGTGGGGGTCGGGGGGGTTGTTCGGCTTCGTGGAGAACGACTGGGGCCTCAAGATAATATTCGGATTTCCGGGCATCGTGCTGGCCAGCGTCTTCGTCACGGTGCCGTTCGTGATCCGCGAGGTCGAGCCGGTACTGCACGAACTGGGCACCGACCAGGAGGAGGCCGCCGCCACACTCGGTGCCCGGTGGTGGCAGACCTTCTGGCGCATCACGCTGCCCTCGATCAGGTGGGGGCTCACCTACGGGGTCGTGCTGACCATCGCCCGGACGCTGGGGGAGTTCGGCGCGGTGCTCATGGTGGCCGCCAACATGCCCGGTGAATCGCAGACGTTGACGTTGCTGGTGGCCGACCGCTACAACCGCGGCGCCGAATACGGGGCCTACGCCTTGTCCACGTTGCTGATGGCGGTGGCGGTCCTGGTGCTGGTCGCCCAGGTGATTCTGGATGCCCGGCGGGCCGCGACGGTACGACAGAGCGAAGGAGGATAGGCCGTTGAAGCAGGGGCTGTCGAGGAGTAGTCGCGGATGACCTACGCCATCACGGTCAAGGGAGCCAGCAAGCGCTACGGTGACTTCGCCGCGCTGGACGGCGTCGACTTCGTTGTCCCCGGCGGATCCTTGACGGCTCTGCTGGGCCCCAGCGGATCCGGCAAGTCGACTCTGCTGCGGACCATCGCCGGACTCGACGAACCCGACAGCGGCACCATCACGATCAACGGTCGCGACGTCACTCGAGTGCCGCCGCAGAAGCGTGGGATCGGGTTCGTATTCCAACACTATGCCGCGTTCAAGCACCTGACGGTCCGCGAGAACGTCGCCTTCGGCCTGAAGATTCGCAAGAGGCCCAAGGCTGAGGTCAAGGACAAGGTCGACAACTTGTTGGAGGTCGTGGGCCTGAACGGTTTTCAAGGCCGCTACCCCAACCAGCTCTCCGGTGGTCAGCGTCAGCGGATGGCGCTGGCGCGAGCGTTGGCGGTCGACCCGCAGGTGCTGCTGCTCGACGAACCGTTCGGCGCTCTCGATGCCAAGGTTCGCGAGGATCTACGGGCCTGGCTGCGCCGGCTGCACGACGAAGTACACGTCACGACGGTGCTGGTGACCCACGATCAGTCGGAGGCACTCGATGTCGCCGATCGGATCGCGGTGCTCAATCACGGCCGCATCGAACAGGTGGGTTCGCCCACCGATGTCTACGACAGTCCCGCGAACGCCTTCGTGATGTCGTTTCTCGGTCCGGTGTCCTCACTCAACGGCGTGTTGGTCAGGCCGCACGACATCCGAGTCGGCCTCAACCCGGAGATGGCGATCGCCAAGGGTGACGGCTCGGTGCAGGCCACCGGTGTCACCAGGGCGGTCGTCGACCGAATCGTATTGCTGGGCTTCGAGGTTCGCGTGGAACTCACCAACGCCGCGACGATGACGCCGTTCACCGCGCAGATCACCCGCGGGGATGCCGAGGCGCTGGCGCTGAAGGAGGGCGACACCGTCTACGTACGCGCCACCCGGGTGCCGGTGGCGTGAGGACCGGGCGTGCTATGCCGCGAGGCGGATTGCCGCGGCCGCATCGAATCGGTCCAGTACCGTCTCGGCCACCTGTCGATGGGCGCCGAGCGGGGCGGACATCGGAATCTGCTGTGCGCGTGCGAACGTCGCCACCCGGTCGGTGATACGACCGTGGGCCAGGAACCAGGGAGCGATGACCAGGCGCGCGGCTCCCCGTCGGCGCAGCAGGTTGGCGGCTTCGGCCAGGGTCGGATTCGGCCCTGTCGCGAATGCGGTCGTGGCCGCCCAACGGGTCATCAACGTCAGCTCGCGCGCCACGGCAGCGGTGGCCGCGTTGGCCTCCGGCCGTGAGGATCCGACCGCGGTCACCAACACCCCGACGCCAGAATCCAACCGGGACACCCCGGCCTGTTCAAGACGCTGGCGCAGCACATGGATCAATCGCTCGTCCTCGCCGAGCACATCGGCCCGATGGGCATCGGCGCCGGACTCGGCCATCATCGACGGAATGTCGAACCGGGCATGATAGGCATCAGCGAGAAGCAGGGGAACCACCACCGCGCGGCGGCGCCCAAGGGTCGCGAGGACATCGCGCAGATTGGGCGCGTTCTGCTCGCAGAACGCGACGCGGGCGTCCACACCCGGGCGGAGCCGGCGTATGCACTCGACGATCGATCGCGCGGTCGATGCCGACCTCGGGTCGGCGCTGCCATGCGCCGTGACGACCAGCCGGGGGGCGTTGGTAGTGGACACCGGCGGGTGGTCGCTGATCTGAACATCCGGGCGAAGATTCGGGCTCACCGGGCTCACGATGCGTGCAGCCCGCATTCCGTCTTGGTCTGACCCGCCCAGCGACCGCTGCGCGGGTCGGCGCCCTCGAGCGGCTTGGATGTGCAGGGGGCGCAGCCGATCGACGGATACCCCTCGAAGACAAGGGGATTGACCAGGATGCCGTTGCTGTCGATGTAACGCTGCATGTCATCGTCGGTCCAGGCCGCCAACGGGTTGATCTTCACCAGTCCGAATGCCTTGTCCCAGCTGATAAGCGGAGCATTGGCCCGGGTGGGTGCTTCGACCCGGCGGATGCCGGTGACCCACGCCGAGTAGTTCTCGAGTGCCTTGCCGAGCGGTTCGACCTTGCGCATGCCGCAGCAGGCCGCCGGGTCCCGGCCGAACAGATCCTTGCCGTGAACCGAGTCCTGCTGGGCAACGCTGAGCTTCGGGCGCACATTGACGACGGTGACGTCGTAGACCGCCTCGATAGCGTCGCGCGTTCCGATGGTCTCGACGAAGTGATAGCCGGTGTCCAGAAACAGCACATCCACGCCGGGGCGCACCTTGGCGGCCAGATCCACCAGGACCGCATCCTGCATGTTGGACGCCACGATGTAGCCGGATCGATCGGCCGAGCCGCCGGAGCCGCCGAAGTTCTCGTCGGTCCAGCGCAACAGGTCCTCGGCACTGGCATTCTCGCCGAGCTCGGCCGCGCCGCGTTCGGCCAGTTCCTGCAACTCCGCCGTCGTCGTCATATCCGTCACCTCATCCACCGCTCTTCGCGCGAGCGCTCATCTCATTCATGCTCTTCGCGCGAGCGCTCATCGAAGGTCCTCCTCGTCGGCTCGTACCGCCCAGGTAGCGAAACGCTCACCCTGCTCGCGTTGTTTCACGAAGTTGCGGACGACCCGCTCGATGTAGTCGCCCAGCTCGGTCGAGGCGACCTTGTGCTGGCGGAGTTTGCGGCCGAAACCGCTGTCCAGGCCCAGGCTTCCGCCGAGATGGACCTGGAAACCCTCGACGGGGTCCCCGCCCTCCTCGTCGATGACCATCTGTCCTTTGAAGCCGATGTCGGCGACCTGGATGCGGGCGCAGGAGTTCGGGCAACCGTTGATGTTGACCGTGATCGGTACGTCGAGCTGCGCGTTGAGGTCTTCCAGACGACGCTCCAACTCCGGGACCAGCACCTGCGACCGTTTGCGCGTCTCGGCAAAACTCAGCTTGCAGAACTCGATGCCCGTGCAGGCCATCAGGTTGCGCCGCCAGTGCGACGGTGTCGACGGCAGCCCGATCGCGTCCAGCCCGGCGCGCAACTCGTCCAGCTTGTCGTCGGGGACGTCGAGCACGATCAGCTTCTGGTACGGGGTGAACCTGATCCGGTCACTTCCCGCGGCTTCAGCCAGGTCGGCCACCTTGGACAGGATGGTGCCGGACACCCGGCCGGCGATCGGGGCTACGCCGACGGCGTTGAGACCGTTACGGAGCTTCTGCACCCCGACATGGTCGATGGGCCGGACAACAGGCTCGGGGGCCGGTCCGTCGATGAGAGGACGCTTGAGGTATTCGGTCTCGAGAACTTCCCTGAATTTCTCTACGCCCCAGTCCTTGATCAGGAACTTCAATCGGGCTTTGGACCGCAGTCGGCGGTAGCCGTAGTCGCGGAAGACGCTGACCACGCCCTCCCACACGTCGGGGACCTCGTCGAGCGGCACCCAGGCGCCGACCCGCTGGCCGAGCATCGGGTTGGTGGACAGCCCGCCACCCACCCACAGATCGAACCCCGGGCCGTGCTCGGGGTGATTGACGCCGACGAACGCGACGTCATTGATCTCGTGGACCACGTCCTGCAGCCCGGAGATCGCGGTCTTGAACTTGCGCGGCAGGTTCGAGTATTCCGTTTTGCCGATGTAGCGCTTGACGATCTCGTTCACCGCAGGGGTGCCGTCGATGATCTCGTCCAGCGACTCGCCGGCCAGCGGTGAACCCAGCACCACGCGTGGGCAGTCGCCGCACGCCTCGGTGGTCTGCAGGCCGACCTCGTCGAGGCGGCGCCAGATCTCGGGCATGTCCTCGACCCGGATCCAGTGGTACTGGACGTTCTGCCGGTCGGAGATGTCGGCGGTATCGCGGGCGAACTCGGTCGAAATCTCGCCCAGCGTGCGAAGGGCGGCCGCGGTGAGGGCGCCACCGTCGCTGCGAACCCGCAGCATGAAGTAGGAGTCCTCGAGTAGGTCGGTGTTCTCGTCACCGGTCCAGGTGCCGTCGTAGCCGGGCTTGCGCTGGGTGTAGAGGCCCCACCAGCGGAACCGGCCGCGCAGGTCGCCCTTGTCGATGCTTTCGAAGCCGTTCTTGGAGTAGATGTCCTCGATACGGGCGCGCACGTTGAGGGGATTGTCGTCCTTCTTGGACTGCTCGTTGGCGTTCAGCGGCTCGCGGTAGCCGAGCGCCCACTGGCCTTCACCACGGGGACGTTTGGTGGGCTTGGCCGGCTTGGAATCGGTGGTGGTCATCGGGTGGTGCTCCTTGTCGGAGCCGGCGTGGAGATCGCACGTTCGGACCGGTGGGCTGTCCGGCAGCGCAGATCCGGTGGCCAGCTGAAATGATGGTGCGGCAGGTCTCCGAAACTACTTCGTCAAGGCAGACAGCAGCAGCTGCAAACACGCTTGAAGTCGACGTGGCGGCGCACCACAAGCGATACCCTGCGGGGGAGGCTGTGGGCTGCGGTCACGCCCCCGATTGTGCCACGAACGGGGCCACCTGCCCTAATGGGCCGGAATCCGCGCTCACGGGGAGCCCGGGCCCGTCTGGGACACTGACCGGGTGACGGCCCGGTCGGAGATGACGCCGGAGACGAAACTGCCCGAATTGTCGGTTCGGCTGGGTACTCCGCCGCGGGCTTTCGGGATCTACGTCCATGTGCCGTTCTGTGCGACCCGATGCGGGTACTGCGACTTCAACACGTACACCCCGACCGAACTGGACGGCCGGGACGCCCCGGTGCGCTGGCTGAACGCGCTGCGGACCGAGATCGCGCTCGCCGCGGCGCACCTGGGGGCAGTTCCCCAGGTGCAGACGGTCTTCATCGGCGGCGGTACCCCGTCGCTGCTTGGTGCTGCCGCTCTCGCGGCGGTGCTCGACGCCGTGCGCGACCACTTCCCGCTTGCCCCGGACGCCGAGGTCACCACCGAGGCCAACCCGGAATCGACTGCTCCGGAGTTCTTTGCGCGGCTGCGCGCCGCCGGGTTCACCCGGGTCTCACTGGGGATGCAGTCCAGTGCGCCGCATGTGCTCGCGACGCTGGACCGGGTGCATTCGGCCGGCCGGGCGGTGGCCGCGGCGCGGGAAGCCCGAACCGAGGGGTTCGAGCACGTCAGCATCGACCTCATCTACGGGACGCCGGGGGAGACCGACGACGACCTGCTGCGGTCGGTCGACGCGGCACTCGGCTCGGGGATCGATCACCTCTCCGCCTACGCGCTGATCGTCGAGCCCGGCACTGCGCTGGCACGGCGGGTACGTCGGGGTGAGCTTCCCGGCCCCGACGACGATGTGCTGGCAGGCCGGTACGAATTGTTGGATCGTCGGCTCGCCGATGCCGACATGACCTGGTACGAGGTGTCGAACTGGGCTCGGCCCGGCGGGCAGTGCCGGCACAATCTCGGCTATTGGAATGGTGGGCAATGGTGGGGAGCCGGGCCGGGCGCGCACGGTTACGTCGGCTCGATCAGATGGTGGAACATCAAGCACCCCAACGCTTATGCGGACGTACTGGCGGGTGGCGCACTGCCGGTCGCGGGTTTCGAGCGGCTTGACCCGCAGACCTCGCACATCGAGGAGGTGATGCTGGGGCTGCGGCTGCGCGCTGGGCTGCCGGCGGCCCTGTTGTCGGGAGTCGAACGCGACCGGGCCGGCCGTGCCATCGAGGACGGGCTGCTGCTCCGCGACGGGCAGCGCGTGGTGCTGACCGATCGCGGCAGACTGCTCGCCGATGCCGTGGTGCGGGATCTGCTGGGGGCTTAAAGCTCCGCGAGCGCGCCCAAATTGCCGGCAATCGCGGCGCGGCGCCGCGCAAACACGCGCACTCGCGGAGATCAAGAATCCATGTCGAAGACCCGCGCGTGCAGAACCGTCCGGTTGCGCAGCGCCGCTCGCACGGCCCGGTGCAGCCCGTCTTCGAGGTAGATGTCGCCGCGCCATCTCACCGCGTGCGGGAACAGGTCACCGTAGAACGTCGAATCCTCCGAAAGCAGCCGGTCCAGGGCGAGCACGGTGGTGGTCATCACCAACTCGTCGAGACGGATCTGGCGGGGAGGAATCCGCGCCCACTGACCGTGGGTCAAGCCGTGCGCGGGGTACGGCCGTCCATCGCGGACCCCTTTGAAGATCATCGACACACCTCGGGCTGGCCTCATCAATAGAACCCGGCCGCCGCGGATACCCGGCCGTGGGGTGCCAGGGTAACCTGCGGCAGCCAGCGCGCCGCACCGCTCGGTCGAAGAACACGCCGCTGATCGCCGTAAACTGAACGGCGACCAGAACGGGCACGAAAGGCAGGTGAAGGGTTGGGTAGCGCTGACGAACGTCGATTCGAGGTGTTGCGCGCGATCGTCGCCGATTTCGTCGCCACCAAGGAGCCGATCGGTTCGAAGTCGCTCGTCGAACGCCACAACCTCGGTGTGTCGAGCGCGACGGTGCGCAACGACATGGCGGTGCTGGAGGCCGAGGGCTACATCGCCCAGCCGCATACGAGCTCCGGCCGGGTGCCCACCGAGAAAGGTTACCGAGAGTTCGTCGACCGGCTCGACAACGTCAAACCGATGTCGACCGCGGAGCGCAGCGCGATTCTGAATTTCCTGGAAAACGGTGTCGACCTCGATGATGTGCTGCGCCGCGCGGTCCGGTTGCTCGCCCAGCTGACCCGGCAGGTGGCGATCGTGCAATATCCGACACTTTCGGCGTCGTCGGTACGCCGTCTGGAGGTTATCGCCCTGACCCCGGCGCGGCTGCTGTTGGTCGTCATCACCGACTCGGGCCGGGTCGACCAGCGGATAGTGGAGCTCGGCGACGGCATCGACGACAACCAGCTGGCCCAGTTGCGTGATCTGCTCGGGCAGGCACTGGAGGGCAAGCCATTGGGGGCAGCGTCGGTCGCCGTTTCCGACTTGGCCGCACACCTCAGTGGCCAAGGTGGCCTCGGCGATGCCGTCGGCAGGTCGGCGACGGTGCTGGTGGAGTCGCTGGTCGAACACCGCGAGGAGCGGTTACTGCTGGGCGGAACGGCCAACTTGACGCGAAACACGGCCGATTTCGGGGGTTCACTGCGCTCGGTGCTGGAGGCGCTCGAGGAACAGGTTGTGGTGCTGCGGTTGCTCGCCGCGCAGCAGGAAGCGGGAAAGGTGACGGTGCGAATCGGTCATGAGACCGAGGCCGAACAGATGGCCGGCACCTCGGTGGTGAGCACCACCTACGGAAGTTCAGGCAAGGTGTTCGGCGGCATGGGTGTGGTAGGTCCCACACGAATGGATTACCCGGGAACTATCGCCAACGTCGCCGCAGTTGCTCTCTATATTGGCGAGGTCTTAGGTAGCCGCTGATCAGACCGGCTTCGGTCGGATCGCGGATGGGAAAGGTTGAGCGTGGCACGCGACTATTACGGGATGCTCGGGGTGAGCAGGGGCGCCAGTGATTCGGAGATCAAACGCGCCTATCGCAAGCTCGCGCGCGAATTGCACCCCGACGTGAACCCCGACGAGGCGGCGCAGACCCGCTTTAAGGAGATCAGCGTCGCCTACGAGGTACTCAGCGATCCGGAAAAGCGTCGCATCGTCGACATGGGTGGCGACCCGATGGAGTCGGCGGCGGCCGGCGCCGGTGGCTTCGCCGGCTTCGGTGGTCTCGGCGACGTGTTCGAGGCGTTCTTCGGCGGCGGATCCACGTCGCGCGGACCGTCGGGTCGGGTGCGGCCCGGATCCGACTCGCTGCTCCGGATGCGGCTGGACCTCACCGAGTGCGCAACCGGCGTCACCAAGCAGGTGAAAGTCGACACCGCGGTGCTGTGCGACCTCTGCCAGGGCCGGGGGACCCACGGCACCTCGACCCCGGTGTCGTGTGACACCTGCGGCGGACGCGGCGAGATTCAGACCGTGCAACGGTCGCTGCTCGGGCAGGTGATGACGTCGCGGCCGTGCCCGGTGTGCGGCGGTGTCGGCGAAGTCATCCCGGATCCGTGCAACCGGTGCGCCGGCGACGGCAGGGTGCGCGCCCGTCGGGACATCAGCGTAAAGATCCCCGCCGGGGTGGCCGACGGCATGCGGGTGCGACTGGCCGCCCAGGGCGAGGTCGGTCCCGGCGGCGGTCCCGCGGGCGACTTGTACGTCGAGGTGCACGAGACGCCGCATGACGTCTTCGTCCGCGACGGCGACGATCTGCACTGCACGATCTCGGTGCCGATGGTCGATGCCGCGTTGGGCACGACCGTCACCGTGGACGCGATCCTCGACGGCCCCATCGACATCACCGTCGGAGCCGGGACCCAGCCCGGTTCGGTCACCACGCTGCGCGGCCACGGAATGCCGCATCTGCGCTCCGGGGTGCGGGGTAACCTGCACGCACACATCGACGTCGTGGTGCCTACCCGGCTCGACCACGACGATATCGAGCTGTTGCGGGCCTTCAAGGAGCGTTCCAAGGGCGCCGCCGAGGTCCGTACTGCACAGTCTCCCAACGCTTCCCACGGCGGCGGCCTGTTCAACCGGCTGCGCGAGACGTTCACCGGTCGCTGACACGTGAGCCGAGGGCTCTTCTACGTCGATTCACTACCCGAGGTGGGTGGCGTCGCGGTACTCGATGGCGACGAAGGTTTCCATGCGGCCAACGTGCGGCGCACCCGCCCCGGCGAGCAACTCGACCTCGGGGATGGGGCGGGACGTCTGGCGCACTGCGTCGTCGAGGCGGTCGGCAGAGGCCGGTTGTCGGCCCGTGTGCAGAACCTTCGCATGGTAGAGCGGCCAAGCCCGGCGGTCACCGTCGTGCAGGCGTTGCCGAAGTCCGAACGGTCCGAACTCGCGGTCGAACTGGCGACCGAGGCCGGTGCGGATACCCTCGTCGCCTGGCAGGCGGCTCGTTGCGTGGCCCGCTGGGACGGACCGGAGAAAGTGGACAAGGGTCTTCGCCGGTGGGCCGCGGTGGCCCGGTCCGCCGCACGGCAGTCCCGCCGCCCCTTCATTCCCGAGATAGCCGGTCTGCTGTCGACGACCGCACTGGTGGAACGAGTGCGCCAGGCGCCGCGGACCTCGGTGCTGGTGTTGCATGAGGCGGCGGCTCGGCCGCTGGCCGACGTCGCACCGACGGGCGACGAAGTGACCCTGGTCGTCGGGCCCGAGGGAGGCATTACCGATGAGGAAATCGCGGTGATGACCGACGCCGGCGCCGTCGCGGTGCGACTGGGTTCCACGGTGCTGCGAACCTCGACCGCCGCGGCGGTGGCTCTGGGCGCGCTCGGGGTACTGACACCCCGCTGGGCCTGAGCTGATCATGTCGGGCCCGGCAGCCGATTGTTGGGGCGCACCGGTCGGCGACGCTAAACTGGGCTTTCGATTCGATCACCACCGTTCCGGCCCACCGCCGGGACCCGGTCCGAACACCAGAAAGCAGGCAGAAAGCCACACGTGAGCCCCCGCGAGACGAATGCCGCCTCGGTCGTCAGCAGGATCGACGTGCAGCCGCAGTACGCAGCGAGCCTGCTGGGCTCCTCCGATGAGAACCTGCGCGCACTCGAACGGCTGCTGGGTGCTGACATCCACGTCCGCGGAAACGCGATCACGCTGTCGGGCGAACCCGCCGACGTCGCGATGGCGGAGCGGGCGATCTCCGAACTCATCGAGGTCGTCGCCAGCGGCCAGACTCTGACCCCGGATGCGGTGCGCCACAGTGTGGCCATGTTGACGGGTATGCAGGACGGCACCGTCGAACAGTCACCCGCCGAGGTGTTGACACTGGACATCCTGTCGCGGCGGGGCAAGACGATCCGGCCCAAAACGCTGAACCAGAAACGCTATGTCGACGCCATCGATGCTCACACGATCGTGTTCGGTATCGGGCCCGCCGGAACCGGCAAGACCTATCTGGCGATGGCCAAAGCCGTCAGCGCCCTGCAGACCAAAGAGGTCAGCCGGATCATCCTCACCCGTCCCGCGGTGGAAGCCGGTGAGCGCCTTGGCTTTCTACCCGGAACGCTGAGCGAGAAGATCGACCCCTACCTGAGACCGCTGTACGACGCTCTGCACGACATGATGGATCCCGAATTGATCCCGAAGCTGATGAGTGCCGGTGTGATCGAGGTCGCGCCGTTGGGGTACATGCGGGGCAGAACCCTCTCGGATGCGTTCATCATTCTCGACGAGGCGCAGAACACCACGGCTGAGCAGATGAAGATGTTCCTCACCCGGCTTGGCTTCGACTCGAAAATCGTTGTTACGGGCGATGTCACACAGGTGGATCTGCCGGGCGGGGCGCCGTCCGGACTGCGGACGGCGATGCGCATTCTGGACGGTATCGAGGACATTCACTTCAGTGAGCTCACCAGTGCCGATGTGGTACGCCACCGGCTGGTATCGGAGATCGTGGACGCCTATGAACGTGCGGAATCGAAATCCAGTGGCCCGCTGATGAACCGCGCGCAGCGGCGTTCCGCCGGTACCGGTCGATCGAGGCGGTAGCGAACCGGCTATGAGCATCGAGGTTGCCAACGAGTCGGGCATCGACGTCTCCGAAGAGGAACTGATCAGCGTGGCCCGGTTCGTCATCCGCAAGATGGACGTGAATCCGGCCGCCGAGCTGTCCATGGTGTTGCTGGATCCGGCGGCGATGGCCGATCTGCATATGCGGTGGATGGACCTTCCAGGGCCGACCGACGTCATGAGCTTTCCGATGGATGAACTCGAGCCCGGCGGTCGACCCGATGCCCCCGAACCCGGGCCCTCGATGCTCGGCGACATCGCGCTGTGTCCCGAGTTTGCGATCAAGCAGGCCGCCGACGCCGGACACACCCTGGGCCACGAGCTGGCGCTGCTAACGGTCCATGGTGTGCTGCACCTGCTCGGTTACGACCACGCCGAACCCGACGAGGAAAAAGAGATGTTCGCCCTGCAACGGGACTTGCTCGAGGAGTGGGTGGCCGACCAGGTCGAGGCCTACCACCACCACCGGCAGAGCGAGAAGGATCGCCGGCTGCTGGATAAATCCCAGTTCTTCGAAGATTCATGACGCCTATCGGGCAATTGATCAGCGCGATCGTGCTGGTCGGATTCGGTGGATTGTTCGCCGCTATCGATGCCGCGCTGAGCACGGTGTCGCAGGCGCGTGTCGAGGAACTCGTCCGCGACGAGCGTCCCGGGGCGGTGCGGTTGTCCCAGGTGATGGTCGAGCGGCCCCGCTACATCAACCTCATTGTGCTGTTGCGCATCACCTGCGAAGTCGGGGCGACGGTGCTGCTGGCGGCGTACCTGGACGGCGGGCTCGGTGTGACGGGCGGGCTGGCCGTCGCCGCCGCGATCATGGTGGTGGTCAGTTTCGTGGCGATCGGTGTCGGTCCCCGTACCGTCGGCAGACAGAACGCGTACACCATCGCTTTGCTCACCGCCCTTCCGCTGCAGATGATTTCGGTGTTGTTGCTGCCGCTAAGCCGGTTGCTGGTGTTGATCGGCAACGCATTGACACCGGGCCGGGGCTTCCGCAACGGTCCGTTCGCCTCCGAGATCGAACTGCGCGAAGTGGTCGACATGGCTCAGCAGCGCGGCGTGGTGGCCGACGACGAACGCCGGATGATCCAATCGGTTTTCGAACTCGGCGACACGCCGGCGCGCGAGGTGATGGTGCCCCGGACCGAGATGGTCTGGATCGAGAGTGACAAGACAGCGGGGCAGGCTACCTCCCTGGCGGTGCGCAGCGGGCATTCGCGCATTCCGGTGATCGGCGAGAACGTCGACGACGTCATCGGCGTCGTCTACCTCAAAGATCTGGTGCAGCGCACGTACTACTCGACGAACGGCGGGCGGGACACCGCGGTGTCGGATGTGATGCGGGATGCGGCGTTCGTTCCCGATTCGAAACCGCTGGACGCGCTGTTGCGCGACATGCAGCGCGACCGGATTCACATGGTGTTGCTGGTCGACGAGTACGGTGCGATCGCGGGCCTGGTCACGATTGAAGACGTGCTCGAGGAGATCGTCGGGGAGATCGCCGACGAATACGACGTCGGCGAGGTCGCACCGATCGAGGACCTCGGGGGGCGGTCGTACCGGGTATCGGCACGGTTGCCCATCGAAGACCTCGGCGAGCTCTACGGCTTTGAGTTCGACGAGAATCTCGACGTGGATACCGTCGGTGGCTTGCTGGCGCTCAAGTTGGGCCGTGTTCCGTTGCCTGGAGCCGAGGTGACCTGGGAGGGGCTGCGGCTGTGCGCCGAGGGTGGGCCGGACCCGCGCGGACGGCTGCGCATCGGCACCGTCCTGGTCAGTCTTGCCGAGCCGCATCCCGACGACGACGGAGAAGAACGCGAGTGAGCCACTTGGATCCCGAAGACGCGAAGCTGGTGATTCTTGCCCGCAGCGCGATGGCCAGGGCCGAGGCCACGACCGGGGCCGCGGTTCGGGACACCGATGGCCGTACCTACGCCGGGGCGCCGATCACGCTGGCCGCTCTCACTTTGACCGCGCTGCAGGCCGCGATTTCCGCCGCGGTGTCAAGCGGTGCGGTCGACCTGGAAGCGGCGGTCCTGGTCGGCGGAGACCTAGACGACCCCGGTATCGCCGCGCTGCATGAGCTTTCGGCCGGTGCGGTGACCATCGTGACCGATCGATCGGGCACGGTGCTCGCGTGACCGTCCAGTGGTCGCACGGTGCTCGCGTGACCGTCCAGTGTGCGCTCAGATCGCGAATTCGGCCTACAGTGCGATCTCGCCGCACACCCGGGGAGGTCTCATGAGCGAGTTCCGTTCGGGTTTCGTCTGTTTCGTGGGCCGGCCCAACACCGGCAAATCCACCCTGACCAATGCACTGGTCGGCACCAAGGTGGCAATCACATCGAACCGGCCGCAGACCACCCGACACACCATTCGGGGCATCGTGCACCGCGCGGAGTTTCAGATCGTGCTCGTCGACACACCGGGATTGCACCGGCCCCGCACTCTGCTCGGGCAGCGGCTCAACGACCTGGTCAAGGCCACCTATTCCGAGGTGGACGTGATTGGGCTGTGCATCCCCGCCGACGAGAAGATCGGGCCGGGGGACAGGTGGATCCTCGATCAGATCCACGCTGTGGCACCCAGAACCACGTTGATCGCGGTGGTCACCAAGACCGACAAGGTGTCCAGGGACCGACTCGCCGAGCAGCTCGTCGCGGTGAGTGAGCTGGTCGGGCCGAGCACCGAGATCGTGCCGGTGTCGGCAATCTCGGGGACCCAAGTCGATGTGCTCATCGGGGTGCTGGCCGCGCAGTTGCCACCCGGCCCGGCGTTCTACCCCGACGGTGAACTCACCGACGAACCGGAGGAGACGCTGATGGCCGAGCTGATCCGGGAGGCAGCGTTGGAGGGGGTGCGTGACGAATTGCCGCACTCTCTTGCGGTGGTGATCGAAGAGGTCGAGGAACGCCCCGGCCGGCCGGAAGATCAACCACTCGTCGACGTGCACGCGGTGCTTTACGTGGAGCGCGACTCCCAGAAGGGAATCGTGATCGGCAAGGGCGGCGCGCGGCTGCGCGAGGTGGGTACCGCCGCGCGCACCCAGATCGAGAAGCTGCTCGGCACCAAAGTCTATCTCGACCTGCGCGTCAAGATCGCGAAGAACTGGCAGCGCGACCCCAAACAGCTTGGGCGGCTGGGCTTCTAGGATGCCGCCCGAGGTCAGTGTCGCCCAGCAGTGCCGCCTGGCAGCGTGATCCGGCAGATGTCGCTGGGTGGCGTTATCCGGGCTGACCGTAGACCGCGACCACCACGGTTCGGTCCAGCAGGCTCTCCGTCCAGACGCCGATCTGGGTGTTCGCACAGTTCGACATGATGGCCATGTAGTCCGGGCGGTAGTACCACTGGTTGATGATCTCGATACCGCTGATCGCCAGCGCGGGGTTGATCGCCACGGTCTCGAACGCTTTGCCCACGAAACCGGCCCGGTTCGCCCGATCCTGCACCGTCGAGCCGTCGGAGCCGATGTCCCCGTTGAGAGCGCGGTTGTTGAGCACGTCGTTGGTGTGCCACTGCGCGGCCAGTCGTAGCTGCGGGTTGATCTCGATCTCGGTCGGGCAGTCGTGCTGCTGCTGGATGGTGTAGACGTTGACGACGACGCTTTCGTTGAGGCGCCGATAGTCGACGTAGTCCGCACCGGCGGCCGGAATGCCTGGGAGTGCGGCCCCGACCAGCGCCACCGCGGGCAGGGCGCGCATCATCTTGCTGACGTTCACAGCCCGGACATTACGCGACCAGGGGCGCGGTCGAGTACGGACCGGTCAGATTGGCCCGGCGAACCGGCGGTGGCCCGGCTGGTGTCCCACCAATCCTCCGGTTCACGGGTGGCCCATCCATTGATGGCCTCCAGCGCGGCCGCCAGTGAAACAAGCAGCGGTTCACTGTTCGCGGGACCCATCAGCTGAACGCCGATGGGCAGGCCGTCGGTGGTGAATCCGGCGGGGACGTTGATCGACGGCCAGCCGAGCAGGTTCCACGGCCAGGTCACCGGGCAGGCACGGATCATCGCGCGGTCCGTGGCCAGCGTGCCGAGATGGTCGAAGGTGTTGACCTTCAGCGGCGGTTGGGCGGTCGTGGGCGCGAGCACCACATCGGCCAAATTGAAGATCCACCCGATTCGCTGCTGAGTAGCGGCCTCGTGGCAGCGGGCCTTTCGCAGGATGTGCTGGGAGAGCAGGCGGCCCACCCGCGCATTCGATCGGGTGCGCCGGTCCAAGGTGACGCCGTCGCCGAGCCGTTCGATCCACTCTGGGATTCCCGCTGTGGACCGGGCCAGGAAATTCCACGACATGCGCAGGCCGTAGTCCGGGTCGGCGACCACCATGGTGTGGCCGAGCTGTTCGAGCTGGCCGGCGACCGCCTCCAGGGCGGATCGGATCTCGGGGTGCAATGCGGCGCGGAAGCCGGTGAATGGAAACCTGGTGGAGAGCGCGATGCGCAACGGTCCCGGCGCACGGGAGACGTAGTCGGACGTCCGCACCGGGGGCGGTCTGTGCAGATCGCCGGGCGCGTTGCCGGATGCGGCATCGAGCACCAGCGCCGCATCGGCCACGGTGCGAGCCAGCACGCCGTTGACGGTGATGCCGTTGAACGCCTCGGTCAGCGGCCAAGTGGAGATGCGTCCCCGCTGCGGCTTGATCCCGACCAGATGCGTCCAGGCAGCCGGAATGCGCACGCTGCCCGCGCCGTCGGAGCCGATCGCGGCAGGGACCAGGCCTGCGGCGACGGCAGCGGCGCTGCCGCCCGACGAACCGCCCGGGGTGTGCTCACGCGACCATGGGTTACGGGTGTGTCCAAAAGCCGGTCCACTGGTGAATGGCCACTGACCGAGCTCGCAGGTGTTGGTCTTGCCGACGATCACGGCGCCCGCAGCCCGCAGCCGGCGGACCACCTCGGCATCGGCGTCGGCGACTCGCCCGGTGTCCTTCGGACCGGCCGTGCCGAAGTGGGTGGGCGCGCCGGCCACGTCGACGTCGTCCTTGACCGCGATCGGTATCCCCAGCAGCGGCAGTCTCGAAAGGTCCTCGCCCGCCGCGCGTTTGCGGTCGGCAGCGGCGGCATCGGCGATGGCGCGGTCGGTGAACACCAGCCGGAAGGCATTGAGCGTGTTCTGGCTCGCGTCGATCGCCGCCAGCGAGCGTTCCACCAGTTCGCCGGCCGTGGTGGCACCACTGGCCAATTGGTACAGCTGGTAGGTCAAGGTGGGGAACCGGGAAGGGCGCCGGGGTGATTCAGCCATCACTTACGAGAGTATCGGCGCTGCGGACCGGTTTCGCCGGGTTGACGGTGGCATTCTGGTCTAATGCGTCTGTACCGGGACCGAGCGGTGGTGTTGCGCCAGCACAAGCTCGGCGAAGCCGACCGCATCGTGACCCTGCTCACACGCGACAACGGTCTAGTGCGGGCGGTGGCCAAGGGGGTGCGGCGCACTCGCAGCAAGTTCGGTGCGAGGCTGGAACCGTTCGCACACATCGACGTTCAGCTATATCCGGGCCGCAATCTCGACATCGTCACCCAGGTCCAGGCCATCGACGCGTTCGCCTCCGACATCGTCTGCGACTACGGCCGCTACACTTGCGCCTGCGCGGTGCTGGAGACCGCCGAGCGGCTGGCCGGCGAAGAGCGCGCCCCGGCGTCGGCTCTGCACCGGCTGACCGTGGCCGCCCTGCGCGCGGTGGCCGACGGTGGCCGTCCCCGGGAACTCGTGCTGGATGCCTATCTGCTCCGCGCGATGGGGATCACCGGGTGGGCGCCGTCATTGACCGAATGTGCCCGTTGCGCGACCCCGGGCCCGCACCGGGCGTTCAATGTCGCGGCAGGCGGCAGCGTGTGTGTGCACTGTCGGCCTTCCGGGTCGGTGACGCCACCCCAAGGCGTGCTGGATCTGATGGCCGCGCTCTACGAGGGCGATTGGGAGCAGGCGCAGGCGTCTTCGTCGCAGCATCGTAGCCAGGCCAGTGGCCTCGTGGCCGCGCACCTGCAGTGGCATCTGGAGCGGCAGCTGCGGACGTTGCCGCTGGTCGAGCGGGTTGATCGAACAGTCACTGAGCATGGCGCCGTTTGATAGCGCAGGGTATCGGGCAGGATATGGCGCATGGCAACCAAGCGGACGGGAAAGAACGGCTATCCGCAGCTCCCGCCGCCGCCTGAGGACTACCCGACTTTCCCGGACAAATCGACCTGGCCCGTGGTCTTTCCGGACCTGCCGGCGCGCACCAACGGCAGGTTCGCCCGACCGCCGCAGCACACGTCCAAGGCAAGCGCCCCGCGGATCCCCGCCGACCAGGTGCCCCACCATGTCGCGGTGGTGATGGACGGCAACGGCCGGTGGGCTACCCAGCGCGGGCTGGGCCGCACCGAGGGCCACCGGATGGGTGAGGCCGTACTCATCGACATCACCTGCGGCGCCATCGAGATCGGCATCAAGCACCTCACGGTGTACGCCTTCTCCACCGAGAACTGGAAGCGCAGCACCGAGGAAGTCCGATTTCTGATGGGCTTCAACCGGGAGGTGGTCCGACGCCGCCGGGAGAACCTCAACGACATGGGCGTCCGGATGCGTTGGGTCGGTTCGCGGCCGCGAATGTGGCGCAGCGTCATCAAGGAGTTCGACATCGCCGAGCAGATGACCGTGGGCAATGACGTCATCACCATCAACTACTGCGTGAACTACGGCGGCCGCACCGAAATCGTCGAGGCGGCAAGGGAAATCGCGCAGCAAGCGGTAGACGGAAAGATCAATCCGGCCCGTATCACCGAGGCGATGTTCGCAAAGCATCTGCACCGGGCCGACATTCCCGATGTCGACCTGTTCATCCGAACCTCCGGGGAGCAGCGGGCCAGTAACTTCCTGCTCTGGCAGGCGGCCTACGCCGAATACGTCTTCCAGGACAAGCTCTGGCCCGATTACGATCGGCGTGACCTGTGGGCAGCATGCGAAGAGTACGTCCACCGCAACCGGCGCTTCGGCAGGGCGTAGGTCCGGGATGGCGGAGTCGATGGACCTGTCCGGACGTCTCGCCGCGGTGCTCGAGAACATACTCGCGGTTCAGCACGAAGACGATGGCGCGCTGACGGTGCACCACGACGACACCTTCGCCTCGCTGCGCGTGGTGACGATCGCCGAAGGCCTCGATCTCGTTTCACTAACCCAGGTTCTGGCCTGGGACCTGCCACTGAACAGCAGGATTCGCGCCGGCGTCGCCAAGCACGCTCATGACACGCTGCTGGGGACGGTGTCGTTGGTGGAGAAGATCGGCTCGCGGAATGTCGGTCCCGAGCCGGTGGGCTCCGGGCGGGCACGACCCAAGAAGACGGGAGATGTGCTGTTGCGCTATAACTTTCCGGCCGCCGGTCTCACCGACGACGCGCTGCGCACCCTCATCTTGATGGTCCTTGCCACCGGCGCCGACGTGCGGCGTGGATTAATCGGCTGACCAGGCGGACCGGTCCCGCCAGCGGCGTCAGCCGCCTGACGTGGCGGCCGGCGGGCATTTGCTGCAGATACCGAAGATCTCCATGGTGTGGCTGACGTCGGAGAAACCGTGCTCACGGGCGACCTCCGCGGCCCAGGTTTCGACCTGACCGCCCTGAACCTCGATGGTCGAACCACAGACCCGGCAGACCAGGTGGTGATGGTGGTGCTCCGAGCAGCGCCGGTACACCGCCTCACCGGTATCGGTGCGGAGCGTGTCGACCAAGCCGGCCGCGGCCATCTGCTGCAGCGTGCGGTAAACGGTGGTCAGGCCGATGCCCTCACCGCTTCGGCGAAGTTGGTCGTGCAGGTCCTGGGCTGAACGGAACTCGTCAAGATTGTCCAGCAGTGCGGAGATTGCGGCGCGCTGGCGGGTCGCCCGGACGGCGCCGGTCATCGTTTGTCCGCCAGGTCCTCGGCGGCATGCGTCACCGCGGCGATGACGATGTCGGCCAGATGATGATCGACGAGGCGGTACAACACCTCCCGGCCCGACCGCACCCCGTCGACCACGCCGGCAGCTTTGAGGATCCGCAGGTGCTGGCTGACGAGCGGCTGCGCAACTTCCAACGTGTCCACCAGTTCGTGCACACAGCGCGACTGCTCGCGAAGCTGCAACACGATGGCGATCCGCACGGGGGCCGCAAGCGCGCGCAGCAGGTCGCCGGCCGATTCAAGCGTGGCACGTTCCGGCAGTTCCGAGGCGGGCGTGCCCGGGTGCTGATGAAGGTCCACGGCAGCCGGAATCATGGAAACCATTTTCATTAGCCCTCACTATACATGCGGTTCCATGCATGTCAATCTAGCGCCCACGTTTGCCCACAGCAGAACCGGCGAACCGGCCTCGCTACGCTGTGCAGCCGTGGCTGGTTCTTCCTCGATCATCGAAACCGTTGCAAACCTGGCGAAACGCCGCGGACTGGTATTCCAGTCCGGTGAGATCTACGGGGGTACCAAGTCGGCCTGGGATTATGGTCCGCTCGGCGTCGAGCTCAAGGAGAACATCAAGCGGCAGTGGTGGCGGTCGGTCGTCACCGGACGCGACGATGTCGTCGGCCTGGACAGCGCGATCATTCTGCCGCGGGATGTGTGGGTCGCCTCGGGCCACGTCGAGGTGTTCAACGATCCGCTGATCGAATGCCTGAACTGTCACAAACGGCACCGCCAGGATCACATGCAGGAGGCCTACCTGGAAAAGCGGGGGGCCAAGGACGGCATCACCGAGCCGGACGCGGTGCCAATGGTCGACATCGTCTGTCCGGACTGCGGAACCAAAGGACAGTGGACCGAGCCGCGCGACTTCAACATGATGCTGAAGACCTACCTCGGTCCGATCGAGACTGAGGAGGGGCTGCACTATCTGCGCCCGGAAACCGCGCAGGGCATTTTCGTCAACTTCGCCAACGTCGTGACCACGGCCCGCAAGAAACCACCCTTCGGTATCGGCCAGATCGGTAAGAGCTTCCGCAACGAGATCACCCCGGGCAACTTCATCTTCCGCACCCGAGAATTCGAGCAAATGGAGATGGAGTTCTTCGTCGAGCCGTCATCGGCCGCCGAGTGGCATCAGTACTGGATCGACACCAGGCTGTCCTGGTACGTCGAACTCGGCATCGACCGCGAAAACCTCCGGCTCTACGAACACCCTAAGGAGAAGTTGTCGCACTATTCCGATCGCACGGTCGACATCGAGTACAAGTTCGGCTTCGCTGGCAACCCCTGGGGCGAGCTCGAGGGTGTGGCCAATCGAACCAACTTCGACTTGTCCACCCATTCAAAGCATTCCGGCGCCGACCTGTCTTTCTACGATCAGGCCTCGGATGCGCGATACGTGCCCTATGTCATCGAGCCGGCGGCCGGGCTGACCCGCTCGCTGATGGCCTTCCTGGTCGATGCCTATCACGAGGACGAGGCGCCGAATGCCAAGGGCGGAGTCGATAAGCGCACCGTGCTGCGACTGGACCGACGGCTCTCGCCGGTCAAGGCCGCGGTGCTGCCGCTGTCGCGACACGCCGACCTGTCGCCCAAGGCGCGCGACCTGGCTTCGGAGTTGCGCAGCTCTTGGAATATCGAGTTCGACGATGCAGGCGCAATCGGGCGCCGGTACCGGCGCCAGGACGAGATCGGCACGCCGTATTGCGTGACGCTGGACTTCGACTCTCTCGACGACCAGGCGGTGACGATCCGCGAACGGGACACGATGACGCAGGAACGGGTGGCGATCTCGCAGGTGCCCGACTATTTGGCGGTTCGGCTCAAGGGTTGCTGACCCGCGGGCATGCTCAGAAGCGCCCACCGCCGCCACTGAATCCGCCGCCGCCACCACCGAACCCGCCGCCACCGCCCCCGAAACCGCCCCCGAATCCACCGCCGCCGAACCCTCCGCGCAGTGCGCCGGAGAGCATGTTGCCGATCAGTATGCCGCCGATCACCGCGCCGATCTGGCCGCCTCCGCCGCCACGGCCGCCGCCGTGGGGACCGTTGAAGTGCCGCTGGGCCGCACTGACATCTGCGTTGGCCAGCGACTGCGCCTGCGCGGCCAGCATCGCGGCGCCGTTGGCGTGGGCGGTGGCCTCGGGCAGGTTCGTGCCGCGCTTGTCGCGGGCGGCCTGCAACTGACGCACCGCCTCGGCCAGCCGGGTGCGCGCCTCCGGGCCGATGACACCGCGACGGGTATCGATGTAGTCGGAGACCGAGCGCACCCGCGACTGCGCGTTGAACAGTGCCTGGTCGTAGGTTCGGCTGAGCCGCTCGATGGTTTCCCGCTCTTCGGCGACGACCGCCAGCAGCCGGTCCAGTTCGGCGTCGGCCTGGGTCAATCGGGTGAAGGCGCCCAACGGGTCGGAGTCGCCACTGTCCTGAGCCTGCGAGACCGCCGCGACCGCGGCGTCACGGGCCGTGCTGAGTTCTGTCGCAATCGCGACGTTGCCCCGGGCCAGCTGCGCCCCCGCCTGGCTGATGCCGTGCTGAATGTCGGCGATCACCGAAGGAAGGCCGGCGACCGCCCGGTTGATATCGGTGGCGGCGCTGTCCACCGCGTCGAGCAGGGTGCCCGCCTGACCGAGTGCCGCCTCGGCGTTGTGGATCGCATCGACCAGGCCGGACTGCCGGCCGGCGGGCCGGGAGACCAATTCACGGCCGCTGTCGATGTTTTGTTCGGCGAACGCCAGCCGTTCTTTGGCCTCGTCGATGTTGTCGGACACCGAAACCAATGCCGCGTCGGTGAATTGGGAACGAAGCCGGTTCAGCGTCTGCCCGGCCGGCTCCAGGCGAGCAGTCGATTCGATCAACTGCCGGGTGAGCGCGTCCAGTCGCCCGGGCGCGTTGATCAGAAGATCCCGGAGTTTTGCGAATGCCTCTCGCTGCGTCTCGAGTTCCCGGTCGGCTTTGGCGGCGGCGACGACGACTCGGGTCAGCAGGTCGCGCCGTTGCCGCGGGGTTTCGGGCACTGCGTCGTCCAGGGTATGGCGGACGTTGAGCGCTTGTGCCAGGGTGGTCCTGGCGTTGGCCACCGCCCGGGTGAACGCCGCGGTGTCTCGTTCGCCGAATTCCTGTACTGCAAGCGCTAATTCAGCTTCACTGGTGCGTAGTTCGTTGTCTACGTCGACGACGATCTTTCGGGACAGATCGTCGAGCGCGTCGATCGAGACCGCCGCCAGCGCGTTGGGGTCAGACGGATCCACTCGCTGGGCCGCCGCGAACTCGGCCTCCCGCCGCTTGCGACGCCGCCGACGCGACCACAACCACAGCAGGAATACCGCCAGGGCCAGGATCGCCATCGCGATGAGGAAGCCGAGCATCGACAAGCCTTGCCCCGGGCCCGCGGTCGCGGTGGCTCCCAGGCCCTCGGCGGTCGCGATGGCCGCACCGGCCGGATCGTCACGCCGCAGCGCGGGCTCGATCACATCCCGCTGCAGGGCCGCGGCCTTGGACTGCGACATGATCGCCCGGGGCACCTGGAAGGCGTAGGCCCGTTCGGCGGTGGCCACGGCCAACAAGGCGTCGCGGTCGCCGAAGTCGCTCAGCTGCATGGCGGACCTGGCCCAGCTCTGCGCTCCCTGACCGAAGGAGTCGACGTAGACGACCCAGAGCCGGATGCGCTCCTTGTCATACAGCGCCAACAGCGCATCGTCGACTTCGGCGCGCTGGGTCGGCGACAGCGCGCCGGACCGGTCGGTGACGTAGTCCGGGATGCGAAACGGCGGCTCGGCGGTAACGGCGGGAGCGCACAGCAGCCCGACGGTCAGGACCGCGAGCAGCAGGCTGAGCAGGCGGGCGACACGCATGAGAGTCAATCTAGCGAGCCGACCTACGCTGCCGGGGTTACTCCGGCGTTCGGCCTGGCAGACTGTGCGTCGGTGCTCACCGATAGCGCGCACGCAGATCCCTACAGCGAGTTCGACCGTCAACGGATGGTGGTAGAACCGCCGAAGCGCGCTGCGCTGCCGGGCACCCACTCCGAGCACCGCACCGACTTCGCCCGTGACCGCGCGAGAGTGCTGCACTCCGCGGCGTTTCGCCGGTTGGCCGACAAGACCCAGGTGGTCGGTCCGCGGCAGAGCGAGACGCCGCGGACCCGGCTCACCCATTCGCTGGAGGTCGCTCAGATCGGCCGCGGGATGGCGGTGGGTCTGGGAGCCGACCCCGATCTGGTCGACCTGGCCGGACTGGCCCACGACATCGGCCATCCGCCCTATGGCCACAATGGCGAGCGGGAGCTCGACCGGCTGGCTCAAGCCTGCGGAGGCTTCGAAGGCAACGCGCAGAACTTCCGCATCTTGACCCGTCTGGAGCCGAAAGTCCTTAACCACCAAGCATTTCCGGAATGCAGTGCCGGATTGAACCTGACCCGTGCCGCATTGGACGCGGTGACCAAGTATCCGTGGGACCGATCTCCGGAAGGCGGCAAGTTCGGCTTCTACGCCGACGACGCCGACGCCGCGGCCTGGGTGCGCGGCGACGCACCCGACCGCACGCCCTGCCTGGAGGCGCAGATCATGGACTGGGCCGACGACGTCGCCTACTCCGTGCACGACGTCGAGGACGGTGTGGTCGCCGGGCGCATCGACCTTCGGGTGCTGGCCGACGACGAGGCGGTGGAAGCCTTGGGCCGGCTCGGGCAGTCGCACGGCATGGGCGGCGGTCTGGCGGCGGCCGACCTGATGGAGGCGGCCGGGCGGCTCTCGACGCTGCCGGCGGTGTGCGCCGTCGGTAAGTACGACGCCACGTTGGCCGCAGCGGTGGCATTGAAGACGATGACCAGTGAATTGGTCGGGAGGTTCGCCTCGTCGGCCATCGCTGCCACCCGCACCGCTTCGGGTCCGGGGCGCTTGGTCCGCTACCAGGCCGATCTGGCGGTGCCCACGGTGGTGCGGGCGGAAGTCGCGGTACTGAAGATTCTCGCGCTGCAATTCATCATGTCCGACCCTCGGCATCTGGCACTGCAGGCCCAGCAGCGCGAACGAATCGATGAGGCGGTTCAGTTCATCGTCGCCGGCGCGCCGGCGACGCTGGACCCGATATTCACTCCGCAATTCAACGGGGCCGTTGACGATAGGGCTCGGCTACGGGTGGTCATCGACCAGGTGGCCTCCATGACGGAGGGTCGCCTGGAGCGGCTGGAACCCGCATAGACCGTTGCGGGCCACGCTCTAGACTGGCCGGGTGGCGGTCGACGGGACTCGGGGGCGGGGCAGGATCCCCGACCGCGACATCGCCGCCATCCGCGAACAGGTGAACATCGAGGACCTGGTCGGCGAATACGTTCAGCTGCGGCGCGCCGGCGCGGATTCGCTGAAGGGGCTGTGCCCGTTTCACGACGAGAAGTCCCCGTCGTTCCACGTCCGCCCCAATCATGGGCACTTCCACTGTTTCGGTTGCGGGGAGGGCGGAGACGCCTACGCCTTTCTGCAGAAGATCGAGCACGTCAATTTCGTCGAGGCAGTCGAATTGCTCGCCGACCGCGTCGGCTACACGGTCACCTACACCGGTTCCTCGACCACCAACGTGCAGCGCGACCGGGGCAGCCGCAGCAGGTTGCTCGCCGCCAACGCCGCCGCCCAGGAGTTCTATGCCGAAGCTTTGCAATCCGCCGAGGCCGCTCCGGCGCGGCAGTACCTGAGCGAGCGCCACTTCGACGCGGACGCGGCCGTCCGGTTCGGCTGCGGCTTCGCCCCGTCGGGCTGGGATTCGCTGACAAAACATCTGCTGCGTAAGGGTTTCGAGTTCAAGGAGCTGGAAGCGGCCGGGCTGTCCAGAGAGGGCCGTCGCGGTCCGATGGATCGATTCCACCGGCGGCTGCTGTGGCCGATTCGGGCCGGCGGCGGCGAGGTCATCGGGTTCGGCGCCAGGCGGATCTTCAACGACGACCAGATGGAAGCCAAGTACGTCAACACCCCGGAGACGGTGCTGTACAAGAAGTCCTCGGTGCTGTTCGGTCTCGATTTGGCCAGGCGCGACATCGCCAAATCGCATCGCGCAGTTGTGGTCGAGGGCTACACCGACGTGATGGCCATGCACCTGGCCGGCGAGTCCACTGCGGTGGCATCATGCGGCACCGCCTTCGGCGACGACCATCTGGCTCTGCTGCGGCGGCTGATGATGGACGACAACTGGTATCGCGGTGAGCTGATCTTCGTGTTCGACGGCGACGCCGCCGGTCAGGCGGCGGCACTCAAAGCTTTCGACGGTGACCAGCAGGTAGCTGGAAAGTCTTTTGTGGCAATCGCTTCCGACGGCATGGATCCCTGTGACCTTCGATTGAAGTCCGGCGATAGCGCGTTGCGGGATCTGGTGGCGCGCCGGATTCCGATGTTCGAGTTCGCGATCCGCAGCCTGATCCCGGCGGGCGACGTCCTGGACAACGATCCACAGGCGCAGGTGGACGCGTTGCGACGCTGTGTACCCCTGGTCGCGCGAATCCGGGACTACGCGCTGCGGGACGAGTACGCGCGACGGCTGGCGGGGTGGACGGGCTGGCGCGACGAAGGCCAGGTGCTCACCCGGGTGCGCGAGGAGGCGGGCAAGCGTGGGATGCCCGGCCGGACGCGTCGGCGCGGAACTCAGGCCGAGACCGCCCCGTCGGGGCCGGCTCGCACGGAAGGGGCCGGGCAGGTCCGTCCGGACCCGGCCGATCCCACTCTGTGGCCCCAACGCGAGGCGCTCAAGTCTGCGTTGCAGTATCCGGCACTTGCCGGTCCGGTATTCGGTTCGCTGGCCGCCGAGAGCTTCACCCACCCCGGTTACGCGGCGGTGCGGGCGTCGATCGAAGCGGCCGGCGGTACCACGGCGGGAATGGCCGGTGCGCAATGGGTCGAGGCTGTGCGGGAGCAGGCTGACTCGCCGATGACCGCCGGCCTGATCAATGAACTGGTTGCCGAGGCTATCAATGCCGACGACGAGAAGCTGCCCCGTTACATCGGTGGGGTGCTGGCCCGGCTGCAGGAGGTGTGGATCGGTCGGCAGATTGCGGAGGTCAAGTCGAAACTGCAGCGGATGTCGCCGGTCGAGCACGGCGACGAATATCACGCGTTGTTCGGTGACCTGGTGGCGATGGAAGGCTACCGCCGTGGCCTGCTGGAACAGGCCAGTGGGAACGACCTGACTGCATGATTTCGGCCGACGGGTTATGGTATGCCCAGCGGTCGGGACTTTTTCGTGAGTTGAGAAGGCGAGTTTGGCGATGTTTGTGCGCACCATCCGGACCAACGGCGCCCGGCTGATCGCGGGGGCTTTTGCCGCCGCCGCCGTGGCAGTCCCGTTCTACACCACCCTGACCAGCGACGACGCCGCGCCACAGGTGACCGCTGGCCCGGCCTGCCTCGCCTGGTACGGCAACAAGGCGGACGGGAACTGTCTGGGCTACTCCAACGGAAGCGGGGCCGTGGTCGGTACGCCCAACGTCGGAATGGGACCCTTCGGCCCCGGGATTTACACCGCCCCGCTGTTCCCGGGCACTACCATCACGCGCGAATTCGGCTAGCGAGTTTTTTGCGCGACCTGATCCGGCTCGAGGACATCGGTGCCGGAGTCGATCGGTGTCAGCTTGACCATGGTCGGGTCCGGTGACACCCGGTCGGCGATCTTGCGTCGGCCCGCGTCGATCATGGCCTTGGCGGTCGGGCTGCCCGTGACCGCCCGGTACGTCCCCGCGATCTGTTCGTAGCGCTGCCTGCCCGCCTTGGTACCCAGCACGTAGCCGACGGCCAGAACGGCGACATACCCGATCACGGGGTTCCTCCAGTTATCTCGTGCGTATCTCGTGTGATCGCACCGGGTGACCTGCTCTATATCCCGGTTCGTCCCGGTCCATCCTGCCTCACCGCGACCCATGCCCGCCCGTCCGGGCGCGTATTGGCAAGCCGCCGCGGGCGTAGGCTACAGTGCATCCTGGCCCGCGCGTGATGATCGGCGGGAGAGCAATCCCCTGTAGCTCAATTGGCAGAGCATTCGGCTGTTAACCGAAGGGTTGCTGGTTCGAGTCCAGCCGGGGGAGCCAGAATCGATGCAGGTAGAGCGGGCTAGACTTTTCCCGCTGGAGCCAGCACGACCCCGCGAGAGAGTCCGGATCCGGGGAGATTGGGTGCATCGCCATGAATCGGCATGCAGTACCGAATATCTCCGCGCAGCATGCGCTTTCGAGGAGCTATGGGCTCGCCAGAGGTACATTTGTGCTCGTCGCCCGGTTGGGATTGCTCACGGCGACTCTGGGCGTCGGGGCCGCAGTCGCCGGTGGTGCCGCGATCGCCCAGGCCGATCCGTCGAGCGGCGATGCCAGTGACCAGGATACGGCGCATTCCTCGGTGCAGTCCGTGTCTGGCACTGCAGCCGGACCCACCGACGGCGCTTCCCCGGCGGGCCAGGACCCCGCTTCGACATCGTCAGCTCTGCCGGTCGACAAATTCTCCGAGCCGGCGGTCGACATTGCTGCGGTCGATATTGCTCAGAACGAGCCCGAGACAATTGCTGGCGATGGGCAATCGCCTGTGTCCCAGGTTTCGACTGCGGACACCGTGTTCGTTGCGCCCGCCCCGACAGACGAGAGCAGCTCAGATCTAGCAGATGGTTCCGGCGTCGCGTCGGGGCTGGGACTGGACGACGTGCCGCATGTGCCTTCCCGTGACTCGAATGCGTCGGCGGCATCCGCCATCGCCTACCTCGATGAACCTGCTGTTCCGTCGCCGGATGACCAGGTCACCACTGAATACGGCGCGATCGGCAAGTGGATGTTGGAGTGGGACGGCGACATCGCTGACTACGGGGGGTTGCCATACGAGGATAGGACGGTACTGGAGCCGGTCAACGTCATCATCGTCGACCCGACGGCGAAGACTGCCTGGGGAGCTGCTTTTCGACTCAGTGTCGCGATGCGCAGTGCAGGATTTCCGCCGCGCCTATTTCACAGCACTGGATTTCGGGGACTCATCGACGGCCGGCGCTACTGGCAAATGCCGCGTGGGTTCTTGGTGGGCTACTCGGACGGATTCTTCCTGTTGCCGAACAATCACGGCCGGATTTTCGGTCCTGACCCGATCGAAACCACCAGCGGCTATGTCTGGAGCGGTGCGTTCAGCACCGAAGAATTCGTCTTCCACCAGGGTGCGCCGCGACATGCGTATCTCTCCTCGGCAATGGCCAGAGACTCCCTTGTGGCGCAACTCGTCGCCAGCGGCCGGGCAACACTTGGCCATAGCGCCTCCTTGAACAATTCTTTCAACACCGACACCACCACCACCGGCGACCACGACGGCAACGCCGCAGTGGTGATTTTGAACGCCTCAGCTGTGGTCGGCGCAGCAGCTTTCGCGGCCACGCTCGTCGACGGTGAGGAGGCGAACGTTGCTGCCTGCGTGGGTGCGCAGCGCTTAGCCGCGTGGTGGTCGCAGTCGTCATGCGCCGCTGTGACCGCCACCATCAACATCCGCCGCCGAGGTAGCTGAAGGGCAGCCGAGCCGCCCGACTGGAACGCACAACGGAGCTCACCAAACCGCGGCATCCCTGGCTGGCAAATGCGCTCGGCGCCAAGGGGTCTCGTCTCCGGAGGCGGGCAGGCTGAGGGGCTGGACCCGATTCCCGGCGTGCAGGTTGCCGTTCCGGGCCTGCGTCAGATCACGCCCGCGCTACGGGCGTCCTGCCGAGTGTGTTCTTCGGCGTGCGGAATGTGTTCCGGGTGCAGCATCTCTGCGTAGCGCAACTGTTCGGGGATACCGAAACCGTCGACCAGCGTTTCGGCGTACGGGCGCAGCCGCCGGCACCGGTCGTTGATACCCCGGGTGACCGCCTTGGCGCGCTCGGTGGACAGGAAGCGGTGCTCGACGAACCATGCCTTGTCTTCCTCGATCACCGACAGTGCGTACAGGTCGCACACCATTTCGAGGATCTCGCGGGCGTCTTTGTCGGAGCATCCTTCGATACCCGCGACGAACGCCTCCAGGATGACCCGGTCGATATGCGCGGAGGCGGCATGCATGACGTGGTCCTGCACGGCGTTGAACGCGTCGAATGCGCTCATCTCCTTGGACTTGCTCTGCAACCGCCGGGCTACCGACGACACCGAGTACTCCTCGCGATCCTCGAACATCTTGACCTGGGTGCCCCGGTTGAAGAGGCTGCCTTCTTCCTCGTTGTCCTGCCGCGTGTCCAGGATTCTCTGCATGATGGGTTGGGCATGGGTGCGCTTGAGGACCCGTTCGCCGGCGAAGTTGGCCGCGAACCGCACCCATTCGACCGGACTCATGCCCTTGATGTCGTCGTTGTACTCGGTGAGCAGATGTTTGGCGACCAACTGGGTCAGGACGTGGTTGTCGCCCTCGAACGTGGTGAACACATCGGTGTCGGCCTTTAGCGCGATCAAACGGTTCTCGGCCAGATAGCCGGCCCCGCCACACGCCTCACGGGCCTCCTGGATCGCGCGGGTGGCATGCCAGGTGTTGGCCGCCTTGAGACCGGCCGCCCGTGATTCCAATTCCCGTTGTTCCTCGGCATCCGGGTTCTCGGCGGTCTGAAGTTCGTGGCACATGCTCACCAACTCGTTCTGGGCGAACTGCAGCGCGTAGGACTTCGCGATCAACGGGAACAGCCGGCGCTGATGCATGAGATAGTCCATGATCAGCACCTCGCGGTCGTCATCGGGCTCGCCGAATTGCCTGCGTTGCAGGGCGTACCGCGTCGCGATGTCGAGCGCCACCCGGGTGGCCGCCGCTGCGCTGCCTCCGACGGTGACCCGTCCGCGGACCAGGGTCCCCAGCATGGTGAAGAACCGGCGATTGACGTTCTCGATCGGCGAGCTGTATGTGCCATCGGCCGCGACGTCGGCGTACTTGTTGAGTAGGTTCTGTCGCGGCACCCGGACGTGGTCGAATTGGATCCGGCCGTTGTCGACGCCGGGCAGCCCGCCCTTGTAATGGCAGTCCGAGGTCGTTACCCCGGGCAGGTCGTTTCCCTGGTCGTCGCGGATGGGTACCACCAGGCAGTGCACACCGTGCTTCTCTCCGTCCGGGGTGATCAGTTGGGCGAAAACAGCCGCCACACGGGCACTTTGGGCCGCCCCGCCGATGTAATCCTTGCGAGACGAGGGGGTCGGGGAGTGTATGACGAACTCTTCGGTTGCCGGGTCGTAGGTCGCCGTGGTCTCCAGTGCCTGAACGTCGCTGCCATGGCCGGTCTCGGTCATCGCGAAGCAGCCCAGCAGGTCGAGATCGATGATCCGCTGAACGTAGGCCTCGTGGTGCCGCTCGGTGCCGAGGTTTTCGATGGCACCGCCGAACAGGCCCCACTGCACGCCGGCTTTGACCATCAGCGACAGGTCGCTCATGGCCAGCATTTCGATGCGCGTCACCGCGCCGCCGACGTCGCCGGTGCCGCCGTGACCCTTCTTGAAGCCGTCCTCGGCGGCGCCGTGGGCGGCAATGATCCGGAGTTGCTCGCCCACTTTCGCGCGCGCGATGTCGGTGTTCGGCGTGTAATGCGGTCGGAAGATCTCGTGGGAAAGGCTCTTGCGAACGCCGTTCTTCACGTCGCGCCAGCGGCCGTCGAGGGCGTTGCGTAGATGCTCCGCTGTGGTGGTCATGACACGACCGTAGCCGCCTCAGACCGGACGCAAACCGGGATGCCACAAACCTAGGCGATCCTGACTTCTCCGGCCGAGTTGCGGCGGGGTTCAATCGACACCATGACAGATACTCCTGAGCCGTCGCTGTCACCGACGGGCTTGCCGCACGTCGACGGTTACCGGCACGCCGACGTCACCGGGGGCTGGTTGCGCGCCGCGACATTCGGGGCAATGGACGGTCTGGTCAGCAATACCGCGCTGATCGCCGGTGTCGCCGCGACCGCGTCCGCCCAAACGGTCGTGATCAGCGGAATCGCCGGTCTGTTGGCAGGCGCGTTCTCGATGGCGTTGGGGGAGTACACCTCGGTGACGACGGCCAATGAGCAGATCGACTCCGAGGTGTTGGCCGAAAGCAGGTCCTTCCGCAAGGATCCGGAGGCCGAGCGGGCCGAACTGGTCGCGATGCTCACCGACATGGGGATGTCGCCGCAGACCGCCGCCGCGGCGACCGACGAGATCCACCGGGATGAGAGCCGGGCCCTGAACTTTCACCTGGTGCAGGAACTCGGGGTAGATCCCCGGGAGAAGCCGTCGCCCTGGGTGGCGGCCGGATCGTCGTTCGTGTTGTTCGCGATCGGTGCGGTGATCCCATTGATCCCGTACCTATTGGGCCACGAGTCGTTGTGGCTAGGTCTCGCGTTCGGCGGTATTGGGTTGCTACTCGTCGGAGGCGCGGCCTCGAGAATCACTCGGCGGCCACTGGTGTTGGGATCCTTACGCCAACTGGCATTGGGCGGGGTCGCGATCGGTGTCACCTACCTGGTTGGCCACCTGGTGGGCGGGGTGGTCGCCTGAGCGTGAGCCGTCACCGCCGACGGACCGGGCTGACCACGCCGGGGCCCAGCGGCAGACGGCGCGGCGTAAGCACCGACTGGCAGAATCGGGAAATGACCTCGGCCGGCCCGGAGAGCCCTCGACGGACCGGGCCGCTTGCACCGGTCGAACTTGCGCAGGCAGCCGTGATGGCGGCGCTGTGTGCGGCAATCGCGATCATCGCCGTGGTGGTCCCCTTCGCTGCGGGACTGTCCTTGCTGGGCACGGTTCCGATGGGCCTGTTGGCCTACCGGTACCGGCTGCGGGTGCTCATCGCCGCGACGGTCGCCGGCGGACTGGTCGCCTTTCTCATCGCCGGCATGGGCGGGCTGATGACCGTGGTCAACTGCGCATATATCGGAGGGCTGACCGGGATTGTCAAACGCCGGGGTCGCGGCACCGCGACGGTGATCGGCTCTGCCGTCGTCGCGGGTGCTCTGTTCGGAATGGCGACCGTGGTCGCGCTGGCGGTCCTGAGCCGCCTGCGCAACTTGATCTTCGACTCGGTCACCGCGAATGTGACCGGAGCGGCGGCGATCCTCGCACGAATCCCGGGGATGCACGATGCCGCCGAGCGGCTGAAACGCGATTTCGCCACGGCGTTGGAGTACTGGCCTTATCTGTTCTTCGCCTCCGGCGTGCTCAGCATCACGGTGGTAAGTCTGGTCGGCTGGTGGGCGCTTTCCCGAGTGATGTCCCGCCTGCTCGGCGTGCCTGACGTACACAAGTTGGAATCGTCGAATGATGTCGGCCCGATCGCGCCGGTCCCGTTGCGGCTCAACGATGTCCGGTTTCGCTACCCCGGTGCCCGTCACGATGCCCTCGGCCCCGTGTCGCTGACGGTGCAACCCGGTGAGCACCTCGCGGTCACCGGGGCGAACGGATCCGGCAAGACGACGTTGATGCTGGTGCTCTCGGGTCGCGAGCCCACGGCGGGGACGGTGGAACGGCCCGGCTCGGTGGGGCTAGGGAAGCTGGGCGGTACCGCGGTGGTCATGCAGCACCCCGAGAGTCAGGTGCTGGGCACCCGGGTCGCCGACGACGTCGTCTGGGGGCTGCCGCCCGGCACCGCGACCGACGTCCAACAGCTGCTTTCCGAGGTGGGCCTGGACGGGATGGCCGAGAGGGACACCGGAGGACTTTCCGGTGGAGAGCTGCAACGGCTTGCGGTGGCTGCGGCGCTGGCACGCGAACCCGCGCTGTTGATCGCCGACGAAGTCACCAGCATGGTCGACCAGGAGGGGCGCGATGCTCTGCTGTCGGTGTTGTCCGGGCTGACCCGGAGACACCGCACATCGCTGGTGCACATCACCCACTACAACGACGAGGCTGACGCTGCCGGCCGCACCGTGAACCTGGCGGGAAACGGCTGGCCGGCTGACTCCGGAGACATGGTCGAGACCACCGCAGCTCCGAGGGCCACGGCGGCCCCGCGCCGGCCACCCGCGGCGCCGGTTCTCGAACTCAACGGCGTCTGCCACGAGTACGGCAGTGGTACCCCCTGGGCCAAGAGCGCGCTGACAGATATCGACTTCGCGGTACACGAGGGTGACGGCGTGCTGATCCATGGCGTCAACGGTTCCGGCAAGTCCACGCTGGCCTGGATCATGGCCGGCCTTACCGTACCCACCGCGGGAAGCTGCCTGCTTGACGGTGCGCCGATCTCGGATCAGGTTGGGGCGGTGGCGATCTCATTTCAGGCCGCCCGTCTGCAGCTGATGCGCAGCCACGTGGCGCTGGAGATCGCATCGTCGGCCGGCTTCTCGATCTACGACCAGGCTAGGGTGACCGAAGCGCTCAACACCGTGGGTCTGGAGCCGACGCTGGCGGCCCGCCGGGTCGACGAGCTCAGCGGCGGACAGATGCGTCGGGTGGTGTTGGCGGGTCTGCTCGCCCGATCACCGCGGGCCCTGATCCTCGACGAGCCGCTGGCCGGCCTGGACGCCGCGTCGCAACGAGGCCTGCTGCGGTTGCTGGCCGAACTTCGCCGCAGTAAAGGGCTGACCGTCGTCGTGATCTCGCACGATTTCGCAGGTCTGCACGATCTCTGCCCACGAACTTTGCATCTGCGCGACGGGATGCTGACCGCGGTGCCGACGGCGGCCGAGGATCTGTCATGACCGCCGCGTCGTCGCCGCGTAAGCAGCCCCGTCAGGTGGTGCTGCTGCGTCCGGTGCCGGGCCAAACCGTCATCCACGATCTCTGGGCCGGGTCCAAGTTGCTGATCGTCGCGGGAATCGGTGTGCTGCTAACCTTTTATCCTGGGTGGGTACCGATCGGGGCGGTCGCGCTGATGATCTTCGCGGCAACCGTACTGGCCCGCATCCCGCGCGGCGTGTTGCCGACGGTGCCGCGGTGGTTGTGGTTGCTGCTGGCGCTCGGGGCCCTGACGGCGACGTTCGCCGGCGGCAGCCCGGTGATCGGAGTCGGCTCGGCCGAGATCGGTTTGGGCGGTCTGCTGAACTTCCTGCGGATCACCGCGTTGTCCATCGTGCTGCTCGGTCTCGGCGGACTGGTGTCGTGGACCACAAACGTCGCCGAGGTCGCACCCGCGGTGGCAACGCTGGGTCGTCCGCTGCGGCGGCTTCGGATACCGGTGGACGATTGGGCGGTGACGCTTGCGTTGGCGCTGAGGGCCTTTCCGATGCTGATCGACGAGTTCCGGGTGCTGTACGCGGCGCGGCAGCTGCGACCGAAGTCCGTGGACGCCACTGGGGCGCGTCGGCGGCAGTGGGCCTCGGAGCTGATCGACCTTCTGGCCGCGGCCATCACGGTGGCGTTGCGCCGTGCCGACGAAATGGGGGACGCCATCACCGCGCGGGGTGGCGCCGGACAGATCTCGGCCGCGCCGACGCGCCCCAGGCGCCGGGACTGGGTGGCATTCGCGGTGGTGGTCGTGGTGTGCGGGGGTGCGCTCGCCCTCGAGCTGACGGTGTGGGGCACCAGCGGAATGCGCCGTTAGCACGGCTTCGTTCCGCAACCGCAATAATCCATTTATGTGCCAGGATGACCTGCCCGACCGGATCGCCGGACTCGTCGCGTCGTCCGCGGGGGAGGCCACCGTCGATTCGGTGATCCGGGCGACCTGCGGCCGCGCGCTTTCGTTGCCTCCGCTACCGGCGCCGCCGGCTGTCGCCGCTGAACCCGGCAGCGAGCACGCGATCGTAGCGAGGTTCGCCGAGCAGTTCGTGGTGGACGTGAGCGGGGTCGATGACGATCTGCGCAGCCGCTTCCTGTCGGCGTTGGGCGACAAGGCGTTCCGTACCGTCGTGGCGATCTTCATCGCGGACTTCGTTCCGCGCGTCTGGGCCGGCTGTCAGGCCCTCGGTCTTGCCAAGCCGGGCTTCACCATGGCCCCTTCGTGGGATTTCGGCACCGACCCGACCGATGCCCTGCTGAACGGCTTCGTGCCCGCGGTGGCGCGGCTACGCCGCCTCGACCCGGTCACCACCGAGGTCGTCCGCCTGCGCGGCGCGGCAGCACATCACTGTCGGTTGTGCCAGTCGCTGCGCGAAACCCATGCACTGGACGCCGGTGGCTCGGAGGATCTGTACGGTCAAATCGCCGATTTCGAGACGGCGGTTTTGCTGTCCGAAGCGCACAAGGCGGCGCTGCGCTACATCGACGCGCTGATCTGGACGCCCTCGCAGATCGGTCCGCATGTCGCCGACGGCCTTCGGGAGCATTTCTCGGCGGGGCAGATGCGCGAGTTGACGTTGGACGTAATGCGCAACGCGGCCAACAAGATCGCCGTTTCCCTGGCGGCCGATGCGCCGCGGGTCGCCGAGGGCACCGAACGCTACGAAGTGGACGATGCGGGCCAGACCATCTTCGCCTGACCACCGGTGTGCGACCATGGTGGCCACGTACATCGCACCGGGGGCGGTAGCTCAGTCGGTTAGAGCCGTGGACTCATAATCCATTGGTCGCGGGTTCGAGCCCCGCCCGCCCCACCACGAACATGCAGGTAGACGGCTTACAGGCCGTTCGTTTCTTCACCGCTGGGGGGCTTCAGTGTCACCAAGTGTCACAACCGGCCGGAAACTGCTCGCGGCAGCCTTCAGCGCCTCGTCCTGAGAATGCGCGTAGGTCGCCATCGTGAAGGCCGCGCTGGCATGCCCTAGCCAGGCCGCGATCACTGCGATGGGAACCTGGCGCAGGTGCATCAGCGTGGCGCAAGAATGCCGCGCGTCGTGCAACCGGACGTAGTCGATGTCGAGATCCTTGAGCAGCTTGCCCCACCGCGAGGTGATGGCGTCAGGGTGCAGCGGGTTACCCATCTCGTCGGAGCACACGTAGTCGCCGCCGCCGTAGCCCTCACCGAACCGCAGCCGCTCCGTCCGCTGGCGCTGGCGGGCTGCCTTGAGCACCTCGACGGCGTCGTCGGGCAGGGGCAGGGTTCGCCGGGACGCGCGGGACTTGGGCGTGCCTGATTCGACGTGTTGCTTGCCGAGGACCACGCGGTTCTCGGCGATGGTCACCGTCTTGCTCGCAAGGTCGACGTTGGCCCACCGCAGACCCGCTATCTCGCCGCGTCGCAACCCGTAGAGCGCCAGCGTCCACAGGTGTCGGTCGCGGCAGTCGTGGTCGAGGATGCGAAATATCTCCTTGTCGTTGAGCGTGTGGAACTTCTGCGGGTCGGCCGCTACCCGGTCAACGAGCCGCGCAACATTGCGGACCACGTTGCCCTGAGCCTGCTGATCGTCGAGGACGGCGGTGGTCAGGTGGAGCAGATAGTTGCAGGAACGCGGCGACCACGCTTTGCGGCCTTCAACCTCGCCGCGCCGTAGCCGGCCGATCAAGGTGTCCACATCGGACTTTGTCAGTCGTTGGACCTCGACGTGACCGATCTCGTCGCGCAGTGCCTTCAGGGTGGCTCGGTGTCCGCGCAGCGTGGACGGCTTTAACCCGTGCTTGGACGCTAGCCACGCCTCGCACGCTTGGTCGATCGTCAGCTTGCTGGGGTGGACATAGGTGCCAGCGGGAATGCCGCCCTGGACCTTCTTGAGTTCGTCACGTGCGGCCTGCTCGGTGGTGAACCGCCGCCGGATCTGACGCCGCCTCCCGGTCTTTGGGTCGTGGCCGGTGTCGACCACCAACTGATAACGCGTGACGGACTTCTTGGTGCGCCGGTCTTTGACTTCGACCTTCTTGATCTGCGGCGGTAACTGCTGACGCTTACTCATTGATGAACCCCTTGTCCCTTGCCTCGCGGATGTACCGGAGTGCTTGGCGCTGTTTCCTGTTGAACGCCGCCATCACTGCCTCAACGGTGGCGCCCTTAGGGGCGCTGTCATGTACGTCAGCGACGCGCTGCAGGAATTCGGGCGACTCAAGCTTGCTCCGTCTCGTGGCTTTGTCCGCGGTGTTGCTGTCGGACCGGAACGAGCCCTGCCGTATAGAGCGGTACAGCTCACCGGTCTCTGGGTTCGCTTTGAATACACCGACATATCCATAGACATCGCGCCGCAAGTTCTCAAGCGAGATCGCCGTCAGATGCTTTGGCATCACAGACGTTTCGATGTTGTCAGCCGCCGTCAGGCTCAAACTTGTGCAGACCGGAATGCTCTGTTTGATCTCAAACACGATGCGGCAAGCAGGACGGTCGGCGCTTCCGGGGTGGCTGTAGGTGACTTCGCGGGCTGCATAGCAGTCGCCCATCGGCACGAGTTCGCGGTCGGTCGCTTCGATGCGACCGCCATCTGCGAGTTCGGCGACGACCGGGTGACTCTTGGCCACTGCGACTCCCTTCCTTAGGGGTGGGGTGACTTTTAAAAATCGTTAATGGCAGATGCCGATATTAACGACACCTGTCACTATTGGTCAAGACCGCCGATGACCGCCAAGACCACGGTGGCAGCCAACGAAGCAAGGAGATGTGAAGGACGGATTCCAGTGACCCCCCCGCCACGGCGCCCGCCCCTCCGGTACACCCGCGCAGCGATCACGGGTGGCATAGCGGCTGCCGGGATGTGCAGAACTCAAAACTTTTCCGATTCACGTTTTACCAACAATGAAAGGAAGTGCAGATGAACAATTTCGACGAGGTAGAGCCGATGCTGGTGCCCGCGTTCGGTGTGGCGGTGGGATACGTCGCAGGCGCGGAACCCGACAAGATCGACTGCCATCTGATTATGGAATTGCCGCCACCGATGGGGCGGGTGCATGTGCGACTGGAGCCCGATCAGACGGCGACGGTGCATGACGCATTGCATCAGGCGATCACCATGACCGACGAGCAGGTCCGTGAGTTCGTCGCTCATGTGCACGCTGGAACCGAGAAGGGGCAGCCATGAGTGATGTGCAGACCGACTCAGGTGTGGACTTTTCCCAGCGAAAGTCCACACCTGACAGTGATGTTCTCGACGCGGAGGAAACCGGTGCCAATGTGGCGGCGCCTTCCGATGATTCCTCCGAGGTCGAGGCCCAGGACGAGCAGCCCGATCCCGATGAGCAGGAGTCGAATCCCAACCATGAGGCCGCGAAGTGGCGGCACCGTTTCCGGGATGAGCAGACCGCCCACAAAGACACCAAGACGGCATTGGAGTCGGCGACGACGAAAGTGGAAGCCCTGCAACGCCAACAGGTCGAAGCGATGCTGTCAGCGGCGCATGTGAAACCGGCAGCCTTGTGGGCGATCGCCGAACTCGGGCAACTGCTGTCGGAGGACGGCACCGTCGACGTGGAGGCGGTGCAGGAGGCGGTCGGTAAGGCTCGCGAAACGTTGGGCATCCAACCGTCAGGCAAGGGCACCTTTATCGCGAATCTCGGGAACCGGCCGGATCGTCTGCCCGCGGCGTCGAATCCGTGGCGCGACGCGTTTGCACCGAAAGCCAAGCGTTAGGCCCGACAACCAGTTTCGCGGTAAGATGATGTTGACCGGTCAGACGCCCGAGATGGGAAAGTCTGGCCGT
>JBFXJE010000024.1:0-6326 GCA_050175175.1 Mycolicibacterium sp.
CCGGTGGGGCGATCGGGGTGGGCGGGGCGACCGGAACCCCCGGCGCCACCGGGGCTGCCGGACTGCCCGCCCCCCCAGGACCCACCGGACCCACCGGAGCCACCGGCGCCACCGGACCCACCGGCGCGACAGGCGCCACCGGCGCGACCGGAGCCACCGGGGCGACAGGTACCACGGGAGCCACCGGGGCTACCGGCGCGACAGGAGCCACCGGAGCGACAGGTACCACGGGAGCCACCGGGGCTACCGGTGCGACAGGCGCTACCGGAGCCACCGGGGCAACAGGAGCCACCGGCGCGACAGGTACCACGGGGGCTACCGGCGCCACCGGAGCCACGGGAGCCACGGGAGCCACCGGGGCGACCGGGGCAACAGGAGCCACCGGAGCGACAGGTACCACGGGAGCCACCGGGGCTACCGGTGCGACAGGTGCCACCGGCGCGACAGGTGCCACGGGAGCCACCGGGGCTACTGGCGCGACAGGTGCCACGGGTGCTACCGGGGCTACCGGGGCTACCGGGGCTACCGGAGCCACCGGTGCCACCGGGGCTACTGGCGCGACAGGTGCGACGGGTGCTACCGGAGCCACCGGAGCGACAGGTGCCACCGGAGCCACCGGAGCCACCGGGGCAACAGGAGCCACCGGAGCCACCGGAGCCACCGGCGCGACAGGTACCACGGGCGCAACCGGAGCCACCGGGGCAACAGGAGCCACCGGAGCCACCGGAGCCACCGGAGCCACCGGTACCACGGGCGCCACCGGAGCCACCGGAGCCACCGGGGCTACTGGCGCGACAGGTACCACGGGCGCAACCGGAGCCACCGGGGCTACTGGCGCGACAGGTGCCACCGGGGCGACAGGAGCCACCGGGGCGACAGGAGCCACCGGAGCCACCGGACCCGCGGGGGCCGGGACAGCCCTGGGCAACGTCATCACCACCATCGGCGTCGGCGATGATCCGTTCGGGGTGGCGCTCACCCCCGACGGCGCCTTCGCCTACGTCACCAACCAGGCTGACGACACGGTGTCGGTGATCAACACCGCCACCAACACCGTGCTCGGCGCCCCGATCGCCGTCGGCGACACCCCGACCTTTCTGGTCGTCACCCCAGACGGCGCTTTCGTCTACGTCACCAACCAGCTTGACGACACGGTGTCGGTGATCAACACCACCACCAACACCGTGGTCGGCGTCCCGATCGAGGTCGGCAGTTCCCCGTTCGGGGTGGCGATCACCCCGAACGGCGCCTTCGTCTACGTCACCAACCAGGCCGACGGCACGGTGTCGGTGATCAACACCACCACCAACCTCGAGGTCGACACGATCATCGTCCGTTCTATCCCCACCGGGGTGGCGGTCACCCCGAGCGGCGCCTTCGTCTACGTCACCAACCAGGCCGACGGCACGGTGTCGGTGATCGACACCGACAGCAACCTCGAGGTCGACACGATCACCGTCGGCAACGCCCCGGTCGGGGTGGCGGTCAGCCCGGGCGGCACCCGCGTCTACGTCACCAACGAGGGCGACGGCACGGTGTCGGTGATCGACGCCAACCCCACCAGCCCGGACTACAACATGGTGGTCGCCACGATCACCGTCGGGAATGTCCCGTCCGCTGTGGCGTTCAGCCCGGACGGCAGCTACGCCTACGTCACCAACTTCAACGACGACACGGTGTCGGTGATCGACACCACCGCCAACACCGTGACCGACACCATCGCCGGCGTCGGCGATGCCCCGTCCGGGATAGCGGTCACCCCCAGCGGCAACTACGCCTACCTCACCGCCCTCAACGATGACTCGGTGACGGTGCTCGGTCCGGCGGTGTAAAAGGCACCAGACCCGCTCGCACGGGCCGGGTGGCACACCGTCGACGCCCCCGGCACAGCGTCATACCAGACATAACACCGTGATCGCCACCATTACCGTCGGCCGAGCGCCGCGGGCAGCGGCGGTCAGCCCGGACGGCAGCTCCGCCTACGTCGCGAACACCTACTCCGACACGGTGTCCGTTCTGGGGCCGTCGGTGTAGGCACCGACAAGCTCAGAACCCGTAGGAGCCAGATCAAGCGGCGGGTGACCTTTGACGGCGTGAAGTACCCGCAGAACACGCCAGAAACACGGTCGACACACGTGGTCGCCGGAGACGGTTCGGCGCCGCCTCGCCTGCCCGGCCGGCGGCTGATCCGGTTAAGTCCCGCCGAACCGGCGAAGCCCGCGGCGAGCGGTCAGGGGCGACGAATCGCCGAGGCGTTATCGTTGTCGGCTTGAAGGGGCATGCCGGTGCGGGCGGCGGTCTCCAAAATGTGCTCGATGACGTTCTTGCCCAGCGCGGTCTCCCCGGGCAGTTCGATCGGATAGAGGCCGTCGAAGCAGGCCGAGCAGAGCCGTGACGCGGGCTGCTCAGTCGCTGCGATCATGCCCTGTCTGCTGATGTAGCCCAGGGTGTCGGCGCCGATCGCGCGGCGGACACCGTCGAGCATCTCGTCCTCGTCGGCCGAGTTACTGGCGGCGTTGGCGATCAGTTCGGCCGGGGTGGCGAAGTCGATTCCGTAGAAGCACGGCCATTTCACCGGCGGCGAGGCGATCCGCACGTGCACCTCGACGGCGCCGGCCTCGCGCAGCATCCGAATCAGCGCACGTTGGGTGTTTCCGCGAACGATCGAGTCGTCGACCACGATCAGCCGCTTGCCCCTTATCACCTCTTTGAGCGGGTTGAGTTTGAGCCGGATCCCGAGCTGCCGAATCGTCTGCGAGGGCTGGATGAACGTGCGCCCCACGTAGGCGTTCTTCATCAAGCCCTGCCCGTACGGGATGCCCGAGCCTTGGGCGTAGCCCACCGCGGCCGGGGTGCCCGACTCTGGGACACCGATCACCAGGTCGGCGTCGACGGGCTTCTCGGCGGCCAGCCGGCGGCCGATCTCCACGCGGGTGGCGTGCACCGAGCGCCCGGCCAGCACGCTGTCGGGTCGGGCGAGGTAGACGTACTCGAAGACGCAGCTCTTGGGCGTCGGGTTGGCGAACCGGGTGGATCGCACACCGTCGGCATCGATGGCAAGCAGTTCGCCCGGTTCGATGTCTCGGACGAACGCGGCACCGACGATGTCCAGCGCGGCGGTTTCGGAGGCGACGACCCAGCCCCGGTCCAGGCGGCCCAGCGACAGCGGCCGCACCCCGAAGGGGTCGCGCGCCGCGTAGAGGGTGTTCTCGTCCATAAATGTCAGGCAAAACGCACCCCGCACCGTGGGTAACAGTTCGAGGGCGGCCTGTTCGAGGGTGGAGTCGGCGGCGCCGTGTGCGAGCAGCGCGCCCAGGATGTCGGAATCGGTGGTGGCGGTGACGTCGCCGCGGTTGCCCACCAAGCCGGCCTCACGGGCGTGGGTGGTCAGTTCGGCGGTGTTGACCAGGTTTCCGTTGTGGCCCAGCGCCACACCGGTGCCCGCCGCGGTGTTGCGGAACACCGGCTGGGCGTTCTCCCAAGTGGTGGAGCCGGTGGTGGAATAGCGGCAATGCCCGACGGCGACGTGCCCGGGCATCGCGGCAAGCGTCTGCTCGTCGAATACCTGGCTGACCAGTCCGAGGTCCTTGAAGACGAGGACCTGTGAGCCGTCGGCAACGGCGATCCCGGCCGCCTCCTGCCCGCGGTGTTGCAGGGCATAGAGGCCGTAGTAGGTGAGTTTGGCGACCTCTTCACCAGGCGCCCAGACTCCGAATACGCCGCACTCTTCTTTCGGCTCGTGTTCGTCCTGCGCGGGCTGCTCGGCGGTCACGATCAGGCTGCTCCCTGGGACTGTGGCTGACGCGGCCCAGTGTACGGTCCGCGGCTGAAAACGCGGAATCAATCGCCGTCGCCGGTCATCAGACTCCTTGACGACATGTCGTTTTCATCGGACCGCCCAGATCAGCCTCCATCAGGCAGCGCGACCAGTGGCAACAACCCGGCGATTTCGGCTGCCCTCGCGCCTGATACCTGCATTGCACCCGCAGCGGCGGCCTCGGCGAACGAGAGCATGCCCGTCGCCAGCAACAGCCAGGTGCGCGGATCGGTCTCCACCACGTTGGGCGGAGTGCCACGAGTGTGTCTGGGGCCTGCGACACACTGCACGGCGGCGAAGGGTGGGATCCGCACCTCGACAGCTGAACCGGGCGCCATGCTCGCCAGTGTTCGGGCGGTGGCACGGACCGCGAAACCTAGTGCGGCCCGGTCGGGCGCCGCGACATGCGCGTCGCGCAGCCAGTCCGCCACCGCCGCCACGGCGGCAAGGGTTCGCACCGGATCGATACCACGGTTGGCAGCCACGGTTCAGGGTGTCAGGCGTTCTCTGGACCGCGGCGACTCATTCAGGGCGGGTCGACGTCGTTCCATCAACCGGCCATCCACCAACCGTCCGGTCCCGGGGAACCCGATTGACCCGCGTCCCCGGTATGGCCGGCTGCGCCGGTGGCCCCGGTCTCGCCGGTTTGGCCGCTGCCGGAAATGCCGGTTCCGCCGATACCACCCGTGCCGCCGAGCCCGCCCGTTCCTCCTGGACCGCCGGGGCCGCCTAGTCCAGCATCGCCGCCGCTGCCAGGGGTGGGTTCACTGGAAGAAGGGCTGGAGTGCCAGTTCTTGGCTAGTCCTCCCGAACCGCCGTCGCCGCCGTTACCGCCTTTCGCCCCGCGGCCACCCTGGCCGCCCTCTCCGCCGGTACCGCCCGCGCCGCCAAATCCGTACTGCGAGCCACCCGCGCCGCCGGCGCCGCCTGAGCCACCCGGGAAGCCTGGCGATCCCGACGCGCCGGTGCCGCCCGTACCGCCCCTGCCGCCGTCACCGCCGCGGCCTGATTCGTTATACGTTCTCGCGTAGCCGCCGGCACCGCCGGTCCCTCCATCGCCACCGATTCCGCCGCGGCCTCCCGCCCCACCGTTACCGCCGTACGCCGAAGGACCTGAACCGTTTCCATACGCGTATCCCCCGTACCCGCCGGCACCACCGTCACCTGCGCCAGGATAAGCGTCGCCGCCAGGTCCGCCGTTGCCGCCGTAGGCATTCTCGAAGTCCGCCTTGTCGTACCCCCCCTTGCCGCCGTTCCCACCGTTTTGAGCTTCGGCTGTGCCGGTACCGCCGTAGCCACCGGGTCCGCCGGGTCCAGCGTCAGTCGTCCCTGCATTACGGCCGTCGATGCCGTTGCTCGCTGTCCCGACACCAACCGGATTGACTCCGGTGGCGCCCTGGCTCCCCATGCCACCGGCGCCGCCTGCGCCGCCGTTGCCGAACAGGGTGCCGCCATTGCCACCGTTGCCGCCGGCGCCACCGGCTTCGCCGGCCACTTCCGCGTTCTGCCCGGCCCCACCTGCTCCACCAGTGCCGATGAGCCCGGCGTTCCCGCCGGCTCCCCCGGGGCCGCCTCGCCCACCAGTGCCGAACAGCCAGCCGGCGTCACCACCGGTGACGCCGGAAGCATGACCGTTAGAGCCGTCCCCGATCTCCACATTGCCAAGTTCGTCCTCAAGGAAGCCGGCGTAGGTGTAACCGCCCACACCGGTTTGCCCAGCGGCGCCGTCTATCCCTTTACCGCCCGGGGCCCCCGCGGATGCGGTTGCACCGCTGGACCCGGTCGCACCGCCCTGACCACCTACCCCTGGGGTGCCGGCCGCACCACCCGCGCCACCGGTCCCGCCGGTCCCGCCGTGGCCGCCAGCGCCGCCATATCCGCCCCTGGCCCCGAAATAGCCGGTACCACCATCCCCGCCGGCACCGCCGGTACCACCGGATGCCCCGGCGCCGCCCTTACCGCCGGCACCGGCCGCCCCGCCGGCACCGCCGTTCCCGTTCAGCCCGGCCGTGCCGCCAGTCCCGCCGTCGCCGCCCTTACCGCCGGCCGCGCCGGCCACACCGACACCACCGCGACCACCGGTTCCGCCGTTAGCCGCCTGACCGGACGGGCGGGTGGCCCCCGACACCGCCAGGCCACCGGTTCCGCCCTTCCCGCCGGCAGCACCGGTACCGCCGTCACCACCCACACCAGCCGCTCCGCCGTACGCCTCACCCAGATACGAGACAGCCAGGCCGCCCGCACCGCCGCTACCACCAGCATTGCCCGGCGCACCGGAACCACCGCTACCACCAGAGCCGCCGGTCGCCGTCCCGGTAGCCACCAACGCCGCCTGACCGGTACCACCGACACCACCGGCCTGCCCGGTACCACCACTACTACCAGCACCCCCGCCACTACCAGCCGTACTCCCGACCGCCACCGCGGAATCACCCGCAGTCCCCGGCGCCGGACCGCTATACCCAGAACCCGCCGACGCGCTAGCCCCACCAGCAGCCGGATTCACACC
>JBFXJE010000024.1:6336-67776 GCA_050175175.1 Mycolicibacterium sp.
CAGCACCCCCGCCACTACCAGCCGTACTCCCGACCGCCACCGCGGAATCACCCGCAGTCCCCGGCGCCGGACCGCTATACCCAGAACCCGCCGACGCGCTAGCCCCACCAGCAGCCGGATTCACACCTAATCCCCCGGTACCGCCGCTCCCTCCGGCACCACCGCTGCCGCCATTGCCGAACGAAGCGCCACCGGCACCGCCAGCACCCCCAGCACCACCATCGCCACCGGCCTGATTAGCCCCACCAGCAGTGCCGTTGCCGCCGGACCCGCCGGCCCCGCCGTCACCGAACAGGGTGCCGCCATTACCGCCGGTGCCCCCAGCGCCACCAGAACCACCAGCCGTTCCCGCGTTTTGACCAGCCCCCCCGGCACCGCCGGTGCCGATCAGCCCGGCATCACCACCAGCCCCCCCGACGCCGCCATTACCGCCGCTGCCATACAGCCAGCCACCCGCACCGCCGGTCACGCCCACCGTGGTGGCATTAGGCCCGTTTCCGATCTCAAGATCACCGTCACCATCCACGAGCTCGGCCTGATTGCTCAAACCGCTCGCACCAGCCTGCCCGGTGGCACCGCTGGCACCGCTGCCGCCAGTCACCCCCGCCGACGCCGTCGCCCCCGTGGCACCGGCCGAGCCACCCAGCGCCCCGGCCTGCCCACCAGCCCCCGGCGTGCCGGCAGCACCCGCGGCACCGCCGGATCCACCGGTACCGCCGCTTCCCCCGGCACCAGCCGCACCACCGGAAGCACCAAAATAACCGGTACCACCATCCCCACCAGTACCGCCGGTACCACCGGATGCCCCGGCGCCGCCCTTACCGCCGGCACCGGCCGCCCCGCCGGCACCGCCGTTCCCGGTCAGCCCGGCCGTGCCGCCGGTCCCACCGTCGCCGCCCTTACCGCCGGCCGCGCCGGCCACACCGACACCACCGCGACCACCGGTTCCGCCGTTAGCCGCCTGACCGGACGGGCGGGTGGCCCCCGACACCGCCAGGCCACCGGTTCCGCCCTTCCCGCCGGCAGCACCGGTACCGCCGTCACCACCCACACCAGCCGCTCCGCCGTACGCCTCACCCAGATACGAGACAGCCAGGCCGCCCGCACCGCCGCTACCACCAGCATTGCCCGGCGCACCGGAACCACCGCTACCACCAGAGCCGCCGGTCGCCGTCCCGGTAGCCACCAACGCCGCCTGACCGGTACCACCGACACCACCGGCCTGCCCGGTACCACCACTACTACCAGCACCCCCGCCACTACCAGCCGTACTCCCGACCGCCACCGCGGAATCACCCGCAGTCCCCGGCGCCGGACCGCTATACCCAGAACCCGCCGACGCGCTAGCCCCACCAGCAGCCGGATTCACACCGGCGCCACCGGCCCCGCCACGGCCACCCTCCCCGCCACCGCCACCGTTACCACCGAGGCCGCCGGCTTGACCGCCCGCACCGCCGGACCCGCCGTCCCCACCTAACTGATTAGCCCCGCCAGCACCGCCATTGCCGCCGGACCCACCGCGTCCACCATTGCCGTAGGCGTTGGCGTGCCCACCCGCGCCGCCCGTGCCGCCTGCCCCGCCGGGAGTGTTGGCATCGCCGGCGGCGCCGTCACCGCCCCGGCCACCGGGACCTGCACTGCCGAAGGAAGCACCGTTACCGCCATTGCCGCCAGCACCCCCTCGGGTACCCGGGGCAGCGGTCGGATCGGATGCGGCGTCGTAGCCGTCACCCCCACCGCCACCGTTGCCGTCGGCAGCGCTACCGGTCACCCCGGTGGCACCCACCGATCCTGTCGCTCCGCCAGTGCCTCCGGTACCGGGTGTGCCGCCGGTACCCCCGGTGCCACCGGTACCGCCGCCACCGCCACCGTTGCCACCGTTTCCGCCGTTGGGGAATTCAGCGCTGCCTCTGCCTCCTCGACCCCCTGGGCCGCCGACACCGCCGGCACCGCCGGCGCCGCCGTTCCCACCGCTTCCGTTGAGGCTGCCGGAGCTGGCGCCGCCACCGGCACCGCCCGCACCGCCGGTGCCACCAACTCCGGCGCCCGTTCCGCCGTCTTCGCCGTTCCCGGCTGGAGTCGTCGAGGTCGCATCAGCACCGTCAGCACCTCGACTGCCGACACCGCCGATCCCACCGGAACCGCCGTCACCCCCGGCACCGCCAGCGCCGGAGACGACGCCCCCGCGCCCACCGGTCCCGCCGGCACCACCGGCCCCGCCGGTGCGCTGCTGCCCGTCGCCGAAGCCGCCGCGCCCACCGGTTCCGCCCGCACCGCCGTTACCGACTGACCCGCCACTTCCGCCGGCCCCACCCGCACCGCCGGTACCGCCGATTTCCACCGCATTGAACCCGGCACCACCGGTGCCGCCATCGCCACCGGAAGTGGCTGTGGCGCCGCTGGCTCCCGGTGTCCCACCGCTACCCGCCGCACCCCCAGCACCCGGAGCACCCGGAGCACCCGGGTCCCCCCCGGTGCCGCCGGTACCGCCAGTGGTTCTCGTCGCGTCCCCGGCCGCTCCCGCGCCGCCGTTTCCACCACGCCCCGCTGCCCCGCCGACCCCCCCGTTTCCGGCCGCTCCGCTGGTTCCAGCGCTACCGGCGGTGCCGCCACTGCCACCGGTGCCACCCGCGCCGCCGCCACCACCGGTACCGCCCGCCCCGCCGGCACCGAGGTGGACGACGAAACCAGCGTCACCACGACCGCCCTGACCGCCGCGACCACCATTACCGCCGCCACCACCGGCGCCACCGGCGCCAGCGATACCCGTGGTCGTCGCTCCGCCCGTACCGCCGGCACCGCCCTTGCCGCCGCTGCTGCCGGCAGCCCCGTGCTGACCGGTCCCGTCCGATCCCGCAAGACCGGTATGCCCGTCGCCGCCCGCACCGCCCCGACCACCGGAACCCGCCAGCGCTCCGCCGCCCCCGGCCCCGCCATTACCGCCGTCACCACCCGAGAAGAGCTCATCATCACTGCTCCAACCGGCCCCACCATCACCACCGGCTCCGCCCGCCCCGCCGGCGCCGAATTCACCGGTAGCCCCGGCTATGCCGCCGACCCCGCCGGTACCGGCCGCGCCACCGGCCCCGAATCCACCCACCTGACCCGCATCGCCGCCGGCTCCGCCATCACCGCCGGCAGCGAACACGAAGTCGATGCCGCGACCGCCCTGCCCGCCACGTCCACCGCTGCCGGCGGCACCGCCGTCGCCACCCGCTCCGCCATCACCGTTGACACCGGAATGACCCATCCCGAGGGCCACCCCGGCGTTCCCGCCAGCACCTCCCACGCCACCGGCGCCGCCGGTCCCACCAGCACCGCCCCGCCCGCCGCTGAGGACCAGTACGTTGTCCGACCCGGCCGCACCGTCACCACCGCTGCCGCCGCCGCCAGCAGCACCACCACGCCCGCCGGCTCCGCCGTCACCGGAAATCCTGCCGCCCGCACCTCCGGCACCGCCGGGACCACCGTCTCCGCCATCGGAGCCATTGGTGCCCGCACCGCCAGGCCCGCTGCCGTCGATGCCGGCGACACCCTCCGCGCCAGCCCCGCCAGCACCCCCGTCTCCGCCATCGCCGATCGCACCGCCGGCGCCACCGTCACCGCCAGCGCCACCATGGGCGGCAGAGGCGCCGGATTCCGTGGCAGCCCAACCCATTCCGCCGACCCCGCCGTTGCCTGCGGGACCGACGACTGAGGCGCCCGTGGCACCGTTCACACCACTACTGCCGCCGACTCCCCCACTTCCGGCAGTACCACCGGCACCGCCGGATCCCGCCGCGCCGGGATCGCCGCCGGTGCCGCCGTGCCCGCCATCTCTGACGAGCGCGCCGCCAGCCGCTCCGGCGCCGCCGTCCCCCGGAATGCCCGCGGCACCGCCGGTCCCGCCGGCGCCACCGTCACCGTTACCCCCGTTGTTGTTGAACAGGAACAAGATTCGGCCGGTCCCAGCACCACCGCCAGCACCACCGGCACCACCGTCACCGCCATCACCGCCATCTCCGCCATCGGATCCGTCGCCGCCGGGACCGGACCCAGCCGCGCCGTCGGCGCCCCTTGCGCCGGCCGCGCCTGCTCCCCCTGTCCCGCCCATGCCCCCCGCGCCGCCGGCACCCCACACGACGCTGCCCGCACCTCCGCTGCCGCCCGCTCCGCCGTTGCCACCGCTGATTTCGCTCGCACTGGCGGCACTGTTGGTGATGCCATCCGCTCCCGCCCCGCCGGCACCGCTGGTCGTGCCGTCCGCCCCGGCCCCGCCGGCACCGCCAGCACCGCCGTCGCCCAGGATCGATAGCAGGCCGACCCCGCCGCCGGCACCGCCGTCGCCGCCGTAACCACCGGCCGCGATCGCCGTCGCACCGGCACCGCCGGGACCGCCATCCCCACTGAAGAACCCGCCCCGGCCACCCTCACCTCCACTGCCGGCCCGCGCACCGGCACCGCCGACTCCGCCGGAACCGCCGGCACCACTCGCCGAGAAGAGTCCTTTGTCCCCACCGCTACCGCCGTCGCCGCCAACACCGAGCCCGGCGCCGCCAGCACCCCCGTCCCCACCGGCACCGAACAGCGATATCTGCCCGGTGGCTCCACCGTTGCCGCCGGCCCCACCGACACCGTCGGCACCCGACGCGTTACCGCCGGCCCCGCCGGTGCCCGCAAAACCAAGCACCGACCACAACCCGGTGTTCCCGCCGTCCCCACCGCTGCCCCCAGCAGTCAGACCTTGCCCGCCGGAACCGCCGGCCCCGCCGTCGCCGAGGAACAGGCCCCCGGCACCGCCGTCGCCACCGCTGCCGCCGATGACACCGCCGACCCCGGCCCCGCCGTTACCGCCGCGGCCGAACCAGCCCGCCGACCCGCCATTGCCCCCGTTGTAGCCGTTGCCTCCGTTGCCGAACAAGCCGGCGTTGCCACCAGTGCAGGCCGCGTCACCAGTGCATGAAGTTTCGTCATAGCTGTACCCGTTACCGACCAGGATCCCGCCATTGGGGTTCTCGGCGGTGCCGTTGCCGAAGAAGAACCGCCACAACGGAGTCGCACCCACCGCCGCACCGATCTTGGGTGTGTCGGAGTCAACCAACTCGACGATAGGACCCGCACTCCCACCCTCGCCGTCGCTCATGTCCGCGAGCTCCCGGCGCGCGCCTGCTGCGGCGGTCCACATCACCGTTGCTGCCAACGGCGAACTGGAGTCCGACGCTCCCGAATCGCCTTCAGTGGCGGGCGCCACGAGCGCGGCCGAAACGCCGCTTCCGCCATCATCGAGCGCTACCGCCGCCAAAGTCTCCGTCGCCTCAACCCCGGAGCCCGAAGCGTCAACCCCGGCGCCGGAAGCGTCGGGCGTTGCGAGTTGATCGTCGGCAGTACTCGGGTCGGTGGTATCTAGCTCGGCGGATGACGGTGTCGACGGCTCCGCGGTAGCGGGGTCGCTCTCCTCGATGAGGCCGCTGGCACCTGCCTCCAAGGAATCGGGGCGCGATACCGCCGTGCCGGCGGGACCGGCATCCGCCGCGGATGCGGAGTCGGCAGCATCCTGGGTGGCTCCTGTCGAGTCAGAATCCGGCGATGCCGGGGTTGAGTCGGTTCCGGTAGAGCCGGCCGAGCCGCTTGTGTCAGCGAACGCCACAGCGGGAAGCGACGCCACCGCAGCGCCGACACCGAGAGCCACCGCCAGCGCGCCGACCCGACCCACGAAGCTTGAATAGTCGGCGCGCGCAGAATGAGACACCGTCGTCACGTCGCCCTCCGAATACCAAGAAATCCCCCGCCGACGCGGGGGATTCGGCTGATGGTGCCGACGCGCGGACAGTCGTCAAGTGAAAGCTAGAGATAAGTAACCAGCGTTGTCAATAGTGGTTCTCACTTGGGGTTTTCACCACCCGGACGATTGCTAGCAGCTCTTTCGCCGGCGGCTTTGAACAGCCAGTGCCGCGACCGCGCCCGCTTGGTTGATCGCCAGGTGGACGAGCATGGGCGCGGCCAGGCTGCCCGACTTCGCGTACAGCCACCCGAAGACCCATCCGGCGGCGCCGGTGACCAGCATCGTGCCGGGCACCGAATCCCCCGTCGCACGGGCATCGATGACATGCGACAGCCCGAACACCGTGGCCGTGACCAGTTGTCCGCGAACCACACCGAAGCCACGATGCGCGAAGGCGCCCATCCCGGCCCGGAAGGCAGCCTCCTCCGTCCACACCGTGGCGATCGGGATGCCCAACAGCAGCCACCGACCAGTGGGCGTCGGCAGCCTCCGCTCGGCCATCCGGCCCCGCACCTGGGGCAGCGCCGTCGCAGCGGTGACCGCAACGGCGACCGGGATGGCGCCCGCAACCCCCCATCGCAGCCCCGCCCACAAGGCGGGCGGGCGCAGCCCCAGCGATGCGCGGGCCAGTGTCGACACGACCGCCCCAAACAGTGCGTGCAGAACCGGATGCCACGGCGGCGGAATGCGCGGCGCTGTGGCGCTCCACCCGATCAGCACCGCCCCCAGTGCGACCGCACCAAGCTTTTCCCGCACTATTTGACTCCATATGGAGACTCGATGTTTGCCAACGCTTTTCGGATGCGCTCGGTATCGGCAGGCGTCCAACCCGACGGGGGTGCGACTCCCACCCAGCCATCGAGTATGAAGTCACCGTAGTTGTGTCCATGCCCGGCCGGGACCGACGTCGCGTTTGTCAGGTCGCCCGCCACCTGCCAGAACGTGATGATCGGGTACCACCGCATCGACGCGGTCCGATCATGGCCGGGCGGTTCGGAAAGCCAGTCCGGGCGGTTGAACAGCAGGTCCGGTGACCACCACACGATCGGGTCCGAGGAATGCTGCAGGAACAACACCCGGGTGCCCTCCCACGGAGCGGCGGCATCCGCGGCGATCTGACCAGCATCATTACTCTGCGAGAACCGAACGGTCCGACCGTTGTCGTAGCGGGGTTGAACCTCGGGGGTGTGCGGATCCCGGCGTGTTGTGAGTCCGTGCCAGAGTGGGCTCGCGTTGGGCGGCCCTACCCAAAGCACCGATGAGAAGCCCATTCGGGCGATGTCGGGCAGCCAGTCGAACGCCCCCTGGCCAGCCATCGATCCCAGACTTTCCCCGTAGAGCAGCAGCCGCGGGCGCCGCTCGGGCGGCAGCTGCGACCATCTGCCCTGCACAGCATCGATCATCATCCGGCCCGCAGCGATCGACTTCTCCTGGTCCCCGAGGAACGAAATCCAGCTCGGCAGATAGGAATACTGCGATCCGACGATCGCCGTATCCCCGTTGTACATCAGCTCCAGCGACCTGCTCGCGATCGGATTGATCCATCCGGTGCCGGTCGTTGGCACGATGACGAGCACCTCTCTGTCAAAGGCACCGCTACGTTCGAGTTCGCTGAGCAGCAACGCCATTCGGGCCTCGTCGGTATCGGCCGACTGCAGACCCACATATACCCGGATCGGCTCCTTGGCGGGACGTCCGTTGATTCGAGCCAGTTCGTCAGCGTCGGGACCGCTGGCCACAAAGTTTCTTCCCTGATAGCCCAACGAGTCCCAAGAGGCGAAAGACGCTGGACTACCCGACTTCTCGGGCTGTTGCGGCTGGACTACGCCTGCGCGGGTCGCAGAGTTCTGCGGCTGGAACACCCGGTTGGCCCCCTCCAGAAACCCACGTAGCAGAACACCGTTGGTCAACGTGATCACCAGCACGACGACGATAGCGGTACCGATGAACAGTGCCACCTCGTCGGACACGCTCCAACGGCGAATCAGGAAGTGCGCCATCGTCTTGATGATGTCCAGCAGCATGCGGGCCACCGCGATACCCGCTCCGGCAGTCGCCACGGCGACGATGAGCGTGCGCAGATAGCCGACGGTACTGGGGCTTTCCATCCCCATCAGCGCCGAGACCTGATGTTGCCAGCTTGCCGCGGGAATCAGCATCAATACGCAGGCCGACCCCGACGCGACGACCGTTGTCGCCTTCATTGCGTAGAGCACCCGCGGTGCGGGCGGCCAGCGCCGCGGTGGTTTCAACACGAACTGGCGCGCCATCTTGGCCAGCAAAACTCCTATGCCGTAACCGATTGCGGCGGTGATTCCACCGATCAGGCCCTGGAACAGCCAGTCTCTCGGTAGCAGCGACGGGGTCAGCGACAGGCAGAAGAACAGGGCGCCGAGGGCGACGCCAGTGAAATCCAGGCGCAATAGGCCCCACGCCCAGACGTAGACGGTATGTTTCCGGGGTTCCTGCGTCCTCACCCGAACAACCCGGGAAGGACGCCCTCCGAGGTGCGCCTCAACTCCTCGAGCGGAATCGTGAACAGACCCTGAACCTCGACGGCACCCCCGCCGCCGTCCGGTCCCTGATCGACGACGCCGATGCGGGTCGACGGCAATCCACGGGCCGTGCACATTGCGCTGAACCGGCTCTCCTCGGTGCGCGGCACCGCAACGAGAACCCGCCCGGCCGACTCGCTGAACAGAAACACGAACGCGGCCTCGGCTTCCTGAACGGCCTCGGGAAGAACGATGCGGCAACCGGTTTCACCGGCCAGAGCTGCCTCCACCACGGCCTGGATCAGACCGCCCTCGGACAGATCGTGGGCAGCCGACACCAGTCCGTCCCGCGAGGCGGCGGTGAGCACATCGGCCAGCAGGCGCTCGCGCTCCAGGTCGACCGTTGGAGGCAGACCGCCGAGATGGTCGGCAGTGACCTTGGCCCAGATCGAACCGTCGAACTCGTCGCGGGTCTCGCCGAGCAGGATCAAGGTCTCGCCGGGTTCGTTACCCAGCCCGGTCGGAATGCGCCTGCTGACGTCGTCGATCACGCCAAGCACGCCCACCACCGGCGTCGGCAGAATCGCAGTGCTGCCGGTCTGGTTGTAGAAACTCACGTTACCCCCAGTAACGGGAATACCAAGTGCCGCAGCACCATCGGCCAGTCCTCGGACAGCCTGGGAGAACTGCCACATCACTCCGGGATCCTCCGGGGAGCCGAAGTTCAAGCAGTTGGTCACGGCGGTCGGGGTGGCTCCGGTGACGGCGACGTTACGGTAGGCCTCGGCCAGGGCGAGCTGAGCACCGCTGTAGGGATCCAGGACGGTGTAGCGCCCGGAGGCATCGGTGGATACCGCGATGCCGCGGCCGGTCTCTTCGTCCACCCGCAACACGCCGCCGTCGGCATTCTCGGCCAGCACCGTGTTGCCCCGAACGTAGCGGTCGTACTGCTCGGTGATGAAGGCCCGACTGCAAAGATGCGGGCTGCCGAGCATCGCCAGCACGGTGGCCCTAAGTCCGTCTCCGGTCCTCGGGCGCGGCAGCGATGCCGAAGTGTCGGCGTTCAGCGCGTCCTGGGTGTCGGGCCGCTGTACCGGCCGCCGGTAGACCGGTCCCTCGTGCGCAACGGTGCGCGGCGGCACGTTGACCACGGTGTCACCCTGCCAGGTGATCTCGAGCCGCTCACCGTCGGTGACCTCTCCGATCACGGTAGCCAGGACGTCCCACTTGCGGCACACCGCCAAAAAGGCGTCCACATTGGCGGGGGTGACGACTGCGCACATCCGTTCCTGGGACTCGCTGGACAGGATCTCGGCCGGGGTCATGTTGGCCGCGCGCAGCGGTACCCGGTCCAGCTCGACTCGCATCCCGCCGTCGCCAGCCGAAGCGAGTTCCGAAGTAGCACAGGATAATCCGGCTCCACCGAGGTCTTGGATCCCGACCACGAGGTCGTTGGCATAAAGCTCCAGGCAGCACTCGATGAGCACCTTCTCGGTGAACGGATCGCCGACCTGAACCGACGGGAGCTTCTTCCGCGATTTCGACGGCCCTTCGGCTTCCTGTCCGCCGCCGCCGGACTCGTCGCCGCCGAACGTCTCCGAGGCCAGCACCGACACCCCGCCGATCCCGTCCAGCCCGGTGCGGGCCCCGAACAGGATGATCTTGTTTCCCGTTCCGGACGCGAAGGCAAGGTGCAGGTCCTCCTTTCGGAGCACCCCGACACACAATGCGTTCACCAATGGGTTGCCCGCGTAGCAATCGTCGAACACCGTCTCGCCGCCGATATTGGGCAGTCCCAGGGAGTTTCCGTAGCCGCCGACCCCACGCACCACCCCATCGAGAACCCGACGGGTGTCGGGCGCGTCGGCGGGGCCGAAGCGCAGCTGGTCCATCACGGCGACCGGCCGAGCACCCATGGCCATGATGTCGCGCACGATGCCGCCCACTCCGGTGGCCGCGCCCTGATAAGGCTCGATGTAGGACGGGTGGTTGTGGGATTCCACCTTGAAGGTGGCCGCCCAGCCGTCACCGATATCGACGACGCCGGCGTTCTCGCCGATACCGGCCAGCATGGACGTGCGCATGGCCTCGGTAGTGGTTTCGCCGAAGTAGCGCAGATGCACCTTGGACGATTTATAGGAGCAGTGCTCACTCCACATCACCGAGTACATCGCCAGCTCCGCGTCGGTGGGCCGGCGACCGAGAATCTCGCGAATCCGCTGGTACTCGTCGTCCTTTAGGCCCAGCTCACGAAACGGCTGGGGATGGTCCGGTGTTGCGGCAGCCCGTTCGACGGTATCTACCTCGTGGGTCAACCCAGAGTTCACGGCGTCAGTTTAGGCGGTACCGGTCAGGTCATCCCCCGGCGACGCAGAAGGCGTTACCCTCCGGGTCGGCGAGGACCACCCAGTCGAACTCTTCGCCGAAGCTGTGCCTACCGGTCTCCCGGGCCCCCAGACCGACCAGTCGAGCCACCTCCGCCTCCTTGTCGGTGGCATGGATATCCAGGTGCACACGGTTCTTGCCCGGCGTCGGATCGGGCACGTTCTGGAAGCCCAGAGCCGGCCCGTTGGGGCGGGCGACCATGACGAAATTGCCCGGGACAAGAGCGTTCACTTCGCCGCCGACGGCCTCCGACCACCACCTGGCCAGAGCGTCGGGGTCAGCACAGTCAAAAGTGATCATCGCGATGTTGAGGGACATGATCCCAAGCTAGCTCAGCAGCGCGTCAGTTCGTCGGACAGGAGGTCAATCACCGTAGATGACGGGTAGCTCGGCATCCGAATCCACCGGATTCGTCATCGTCGCCGGCGGCAGCTCAAGCGGGTTCGTCATCGTCGCAGGCGGCGGCTCAAGCGGGTTCGTCATCGTCGCCGGCGGAGGTTCGAGCGGGTTCGTCATCGTCGCCGGCGGTGGTTCGAGCGGGTTCGTCATCGTCGCCGGCGGCGCCACCGTGCGGGTCACGGTGGGCGGCTGCACAGGGTTGGTCATCGTCGCCGGCGGGGCCACGGTGACCGTCACGGTGGGCGGCTGCACAGGGTTGGTCATCGTCGCGGGCGGGGCCACCGTCGTCGTAGGGGCGACGGTCACCGTGTGCGTGCCACCGCTCCCGGCCGCGCTTTCGGCGGTTGTGGTGCTCGGGATGGATTTCGTCGCATCAGACGGTCTGGCTTCGTCCTTTTGGGCGAAGTTGACCACCACGCAGACAAAGATCGCCAAGAGGACCGTCGTCAACGCCCCCAGTCCCGCCAAAGTGGTTAGACTGCCGAGTCCGTGGTTCTCGACGTGTTTCGGCCCGACCACGTCGGCGTCCCAGACAGGCGCATGTCCGAATTCTCGATACGGCTCCACATTGTCACCGGCAAAGTTGGCATATTGGGTCGCATCGGGGTCCGAGTAAGGGTCCGAATATTCCTGGAATGCATTACGCGTCATAACATCTCTCCGTTGGTTGACCACCCGCGTGCCGAATTACCACAGCCCAGATCCGTGGCATCGAGGCCGCAGCAGGATCGGCTACCTACGAAGTCTGTTTACTGCGAATGAAACTCGTCTGAAGCCAAGATGTGCGATCTCTCATTGAAATCCACTGCGGTTACTACGGAGTGGGCCCTGCGGTAAGCAAACCAGCGCGATGACGGTGGAAGACAGCTCAGCAACGCGTCGTCAGCACCCGTTGCCAACGACAAACCCTCGACACCTCAGTCCCGGCTACACGCCGCGATCAATTCGTCAGGGTCGGTGACGCTCACCAACAGCTCGCGCAGCGTCATGGGCACAGCCAGGATCCGCGCCCTCACCGGTGGGTCGATGGTCAATTCGACGATGCCCTGCGACGATCCGTTGACCAACCAACGGCCGCGAAAACCGTGTACACCCCACGCGAACACCCGGTCATGAAATCGACGTGCGTTCTTGATTGATGTAACCGGGATCGCCGCCGAGAACCCCCACCCCATCGCCACGTGGAGTGCGCCATCCCGAATCCTCACCTCACTGCGTTTGGGGCCCAGACCGAGCGGCGTGGCCAATGGGACGAACCAGCGCTGATAACTCATTTTGGTCATGACGGCGATCATCCCAGGTATACCTCAGGCCGGTGACAGGAACGCCTGCAAAGCAGCGGAATACGCAGCCACATCAGCGGCGCCCATCAATTCGCGTGCGGAATGCATGGCCAGCTGCGCAGCTCCGACGTCGACGGTCGGGATCCCGGTCCGCGCCGCGGTCATCGGTCCGATCGTCGAACCGCACGGCAGGTCGGCGCGGTGCTCGTAGCGCTGTAGCGGCACCCCGGCCTGCTCGCAGGCCATCGCGAAAGAGGCCGCCGTCCGGCCGTCGGTGGCATAACGCAGATTCGGCTGGACCTTCAACACCGGCCCGGCGTTGACCTCAATCAGGTGACCCGGCTCGTGGCGTTCCGGATAGTTGGGATGAGTGGCGTGGGCCATGTCTCCGGAGGCGACGATCGACTCGGGCAGCCGGCGCAGGAAGTCTTCCCGCCCCCCGCCCGCGGCCAGGGTGATCCGTTCCAGCACGGTCGGCAGCAGGTCCGACTGGGCACCGTGGCCGGACTGGGACCCGACCTCCTCGTGGTCAAAGAGCACCAGAACCGGGGCGACACGTCCCGCCTCTGGCTCGGTTGCGAGTAACGCGGTCAACCCCGCGTAGCACGTCGCCTGGTTGTCCAGCCTTGGCGCGCTGACCAATTCGTCGTCGGCGCCCGCGAGCCGGGACGGGTTGACGTCGTGCGCCATCAGTTCGAAGCCCAGGACATCTCCGGCGTCGAACCCGGCCCGGGTCGCCACGAACTCCATAAACGACCGGGAGCCGGTCCCGGTGCCCCAGACGGCGTTCACGTGCCGCTGCGGGTTCAGTTCGACGGCCTTGCGGTCCTCGGCGAGGTGGATCGCCAGCTGCGGCACTCGCAGGATTGGCTCGTCGATGCGGACGAGCGTGTGCTCGATTGCGCTACCGGTCCGCACCGAGAGCCTGCCGCTCAGACCCAGGTCGCGGTCCAGCCACGAGTTCAGCCACGCCCCGCCGTACGGCTGCATCGCCACCACGTGCCATCCGGCGACGAAGCGGTCCGGGTGCTGCTTCACCCTGAGGTTGGGGCTGTCGGTATGGGCTCCGACGATCCGGAAAGCTGCCGAATGCCGAGCCCCCCGCGACCGCCACGCAATCAGCGAACCGGCGCGCACGACGAAGTAGTCGCCCTCGTCGGGCCAGGGTTCGCTTTCGGACAATTCGGTGAACCCGGCCGCGCGTAACCGCTGTGCTGCGCTGCGGCACACATGGAACGGCGACGGCGATGCGTCGATGAACTCGCACAGGCCGGCGGCGGACGCGGTGATCGACATGAAACTTATCCTTACCTCAGTGCGGGACGGGACGTGCGTATAAGGTTCCTGTCGTGCCTCGTCCGCAGCCCGTGTTGACACCGCTGACTCCGGCGGCGATTTTCCTGGTAGCGACAATAAAGGAAGGCGAGGAGGCGGCCGCCACCGTCCATGCCGCCCTGCCCGGACTGAGCGGTTTGGTTCGCTCGGTGGGCTTCCGGGTTCCCAAAGCCCGGTTGAGTCTGGTCGCCGGGATCGGTTCTGACGCGTGGGACCGCTTGTTCTCCGGCCCGCGGCCGGCCGAGCTGCACAAGTTTCCTGAGTTCAAAGGGACCCGCCACCATGCCCCGTCGACCCCGGGCGATCTGCTGCTGCATATCAAGGGCCTGTCGCTGGACGTGTGCTTCGAACTCGGCGGACGCATCCTGGCCTCGATGGGCGATGCCGTCACCGTCATCGACGAGGTGCACGGCTTCAAATTCTTCGAACAGCGCGACCTGCTGGGCTTCGTCGACGGCACCGAAAACCCGGACGGCCCTGACGCGGTGGCGGCAGCCCACATCGGCGACAGCGATCCGCACTTCGCCGGCGCCAGCTATGTGCACGTACAGCGCTACACCCATGACATGACTGCGTGGAACTCGCTCAGCGTCACCGAGCAGGAGCTGGTCATCGGCCGCACCAAGCTCGAGGACATCGAACTCGACGACGCGGTCAAGCCCGCCAACTCGCACGTTGCGCTCAACGCCATCACCGATGAAGACGGCAACGACCTTCAGATCGTGCGGGCCAACATGCCGTTCGGCACGCTCGGCGGCGCCTCTGGGGGCGAGTCGGGTACCTACTACATCGCCTACGCTGCCGACCCCGCGGTCACCGAGAAGATGCTGAGCAACATGTTCATCGGCGACCCGCCCGGCAACACCGATCGAATTCTGGACTTCTCGACCGCCAAGACCGGCACCATGTTCTTCGCGCCGACCATCGACTTCCTCGATGACCCGCCGCCATTGTCTTCGGAGCCTTCGGCCACCGTTGATGAAAGTCCGCGGTTTCCTGAAACCGCTACTGCCCCAACAATTTACGATGGCTCCCTGGCGATCGGCAGCTTGAAAGGACAATCGCAATGAACAACCTGTACCGGGAATTGGCGCCGATCACCGACGCGGCGTGGGCCGAGATCGAACAGGAGGCCACCCGTACCTTCAAGCGTCACATCGCCGGCCGGCGGGTGGTCGACGTCAGCGAGCCGGGGGGTCCGGTGACCGCGGCGGTAAGCACCGGCCACCTGATCGACGTCGCGGCACCCGCCGACGGCGTGGAAGCCCACCTGCGTGACGCGCGACCACTGGTTCGGCTCCGGGTCCCGTTCACGGTGAGCCGCAGGGACGTCGACGACGTAGAACGCGGGTCGCAGGACTCGGATTGGGACCCGGTCAAGGACGCCGCCAAGAAGCTGGCCTTCATCGAGGACCGGGCGATCTTCGAGGGGTACGAGGCCGCACAGATCGGCGGTATCCGCAAATGCAGCTCCAACCCGGCTCTTGCGCTGCCCGAAGACCCCCGCGAGATTCCCGACGTCATCGCCCAGGCGCTGTCGGAACTACGACTCGCCGGCGTCGACGGCCCCTACTCGGTGCTGTTGTCGGCCGACATCTACACCCAGGTGAGCGAGACCACTGCGCACGGCTATCCGATCCGCGAGCATATGAACCGGCTGGTCCACGGTGACATCATCTGGGCGCCGGCTATCGACGGCGCATTCGTGCTGTCTTGCCGCGGTGGCGATTTCGATCTCCAATTGGGGACCGATGTGTCGATCGGGTACCTGTCCCACGACGCCGACACCGTGCAGCTGTACCTACAGGAGACGATGACCTTCCTGTGCTACACCGCCGAGGCCTCGGTCGCGCTCAGCTCCTGACACCCACGACCGCGTCCAGCGCGGAGTAGAAGAGTCCGAGACCGTCGTCGGACGGTCCGGTGAGGGCCTCGGTGGCGTGCTCGGGGTGCGGCATCAAGCCCACGATCCGGCCGTCGGCCGAACTGATACCGGCGATGTTGCGCATCGAGCCGTTGAGATTGTCCCGGTAACGGAAGACCACCCGGCCCTCCCCCTCGAGTTCGTCGAGCACCGATCCGGACGCAACGAAGCGGCCTTCGCCCGACTTCAGTGGCACCAACAGGTCCGCACCCTTTTCGTAGCGCGAGGTCCACGCGGTCGAGTTCGATGCGACCTCTAGCCAGACGTCGCGGCACACGAAGTGCAGACCGGCGTTGCGGGTCAGTGCGCCGGGGAGCAGGCCCGCTTCACAGAGCACCTGAAAGCCGTTGCAAATACCCAACACCGGCATGCCACGCCCCGCTGCAGCCACCAACTCCCCCATCACCGGGGCGAACCGGGCGATAGCCCCGCAACGCAGATAGTCGCCGTAGGAAAACCCGCCGGGGACGACGACCGCATCGACCCCCTTGAGGTCGGCGTCCGCATGCCAGAGGCTCACCGCTTCGGCGCCGGCGAGTCGCACCGCACGCGCAGCGTCCACGTCGTCCAGGGTGCCCGGGAAAGTGATGACGCCGATCCGGGCGCTCACGTGCGTTCCTCCGCGGCTTCCCTGCTGACGCTCCAATCCTCGATCACGGTGTTGGCCAGCAGCGATTCGGCTATCTCGGCGAGCTTCTCGTCGGCGATGCCGTCATCGACGACTAGCTCGAATCGCTTGCCCTGCCGAACATCTGAGATTCCGTCGAAGCCCAGCCGGCCGAGCGCGCCGACGATGGCCTGACCCTGAGGGTCGAGAATCTCGGCCTTCGGCATGACGTTCACCACCACTTTTGCCACGGCGATCACAATACCTTCGTCGGCATCGTTCTTCCGTACCCGCGTGGCCGGGGCGCGACAATGGACACATGAATGCAGACTTGCAGCTCACCCACTTCGGCCATTCCTGCCTGCTGGCGACCTTTTCCGGGGAAGGGAATGACGCGGCTACCACGGTGTTGTTCGATCCAGGCAACTTCTCCCACGGCTTCGAGGGCATCACCGGTCTGTCGGCGATCCTGATCACCCATCAGCACCCCGACCATGCAGACGTCGAACGGCTGCCCGCGCTCATCGAAGCCAACCCGCAGGCCACCCTCTATGCCGACCCGCAGACGGCGGCACAGCTCGGCGAGCCGTGGCGGGCCGTTCAGGTCGGCGACGAACTGTCGATTGGGCACCTCACGGTCCGGGGTGTCGGGGGCCGGCACGCGGTCATCCACCCCGAAATTCCGGTCATCGACAACATCTCCTATCTGATCGGTGACAGCGAGCACCGCGCGCGGTTGATGCACCCCGGCGACGCACTGTTCGTCCCCGACGAGCCCGTCCACGTGTTAGCCACTCCAGCTGCAGCGCCGTGGATGAAGATCTCCGAGGCGGTCGACTACCTTCGTGCCGTCGCACCGGTACACGCGGTGCCCATCCATCAAGCGATCATCGATCCCGCTGCCAGACCGATCTACTACGGAAGGCTGTCAGAGATGACCGAAACCGACTTCCAGGTCCTCAGACCCGAGACCGCCACCACTTTCTAGCCGCCGCGCCCCACTACTCCCTCAAACCCCACCTTTCACTCGCGAGCCCACCTTTCACTCGCGAGCAGACGCAAAGTGCCCCGCAATCGCGGCGTGTTGCGGACATCTGCGTCTGCTCGCGAGGGATAGCGCGAGGGAAAGGGGCGGTCTGCTCGCGAGGGAAAAGGACGCGGTCACCCGACGTCGCGCGCGGCTGCGCGGCCCGCGGCCCGGCCGGAGAACACGCAGCCGCCGAGGAACGTTCCTTCCAGTGAGCGATACCCGTGCACCCCGCCGCCGCCGAAGCCGGCCGCCTCACCGGCGGCATACAGCCCCCCCAACACCGACCCGTCGCTCTGCAGAACTCGGGAGTCGAGATCTGTCTCCAAGCCGCCCAACGACTTCCGGGTCAAGATGTGTAGCTTGACCGCGATCAGCGGGCCCGCCTTCGGGTCGGTGAGGCGATGCGGGGCGACCACCCTGCTGACCCGGTCGGCCAGGTAGGTGCGCGCAGCCCGGATCGCGATGATCTGACTGTCCTTGCTGAACCGGTTCACCACCTCGCGGTCGCGCGCGATGACCTCTGCCTCGACGACGGCGAAGTCCAGCGGCTCGACGTCGGGCACCGAGTTCATCGCCGACACCAGCTCCCGCAACGAATTCGCGGTCACGAAGTCCACGCCCTTGTCCACGAAAGCGTGCACCGGGGCCGGCCCCTTCCGCACCCGCTCCAGCAGCTGGCGAACGCTCTGATTGGTCAGGTCGGGGTTCTGCTCCTGACCGGAAAGGCCGAACTCCTTCTCGATGATCCGGGAGTTGAGTACGAACCAGGTGTAGTCGTGGCCGGTCTTGGCGATGTACTCCAGCGTGCCCAGGGTGTCGAAACCGGGATACAGCGGCGCGGGCAGACGTTTACCGGTGGCGTCCAACCACAACGACGACGGTCCCGGCAGGATGCGGATGCCGTGCCGGGGCCAGATCGGGTCGTAGTTGGTAATCCCCTCGGTGTAGTGCCACATCCGGTCGCTGTTGATCACGTTTGCGCCCGCGGTCGCCGAAATCTCGAGCATCCTGCCGTCCACGTGAGCCGGTACGCCGCTGAGCAGCTGCTCGGGAACCCGCCCCATCCGTTTCGGCCAGTTCTTGCGGACCAGGTCATGGTTTCCACCGATACCGCCGCTGGCCACCACGACCGCCTGGGCGCGAAACTCGAAATCGCCCACCACATTCCGCGACGACGCCACCCCGCGTGCAGCGTTAGAGGGCTCAAGCACCGCACCGCGCACACCGACCACCGCCCCGGCTTCGACGATCAGCTCGTCCACCCGGTGCCGATGCGCGTAACGGACCGCGGTCAGCCGCCGCGCGAAAACGTCGACCAGCGCCGGGCCGGTACCCCAACTGATGTGGAACCTCGGCACCGAGTTGCCGTGTCCGCGGGCGTCATAGCCGCCCCGCTCCGCCCACCCCACCAGAGCGAACGTTTTCAGCCCGCGATCGCGCAGCCAGCTGCGCTTCTCCCCCGCCGCGAAGTCGACGTAGGCGTGCGCCCACTGCCGGGGCCAGTGATCTTCAGGCCGGTCGAACCCGGCGGTGCCAAGCCAGTCCTGCAGCGCGAGCTCGTGGCTGTCGCGGATCCCCAGGCGCCGTTGCTCGGGGCTGTCCACCAGGAACAATCCGCCGAATGACCAGAAAGCCTGGCCACCTATGTTGGCCTCGTTCTCCTGATCGACAATCAGGACGCGGCGACCGCGCTCGACCAGTTCACTGGCGGCCACCAAACCCGCCAAGCCGGCACCCACAACGATGACATCAGCGTCAGACATGCCAACAACTTAGTCATGAGATGCGCTCATGCGGCGCGAGTCAGAAAAGGTCGGGTCGGCCATTCGTAGACGGCGGGCACACATGAGTGCAGCAGCGCCAGGTCGATGGCATCCAGCATGGCCTGCCGGATGCCCGGACGGCGCAGGTGCCGGGCCGCCACCGCCACCCTGACCACACCGGAGCGCCGCGCGGTTCGCTCAGCAGACAGCACCAGCGTGCGGCACCACCAGGGCTCGGAGAGAAACCCTTCGCCGATACCGAGCACCCGGGCTCGCTCCGTCTGCTGACGGGCCAGATCGGTGATGCCGGTGAGACCGGCCAGCAGCCGAAACCCGTTCCGGGGCAGCACTGTCAGTGTGCCGTGTGAAACGGTCCAGCCAGGCGCTGCGAACAGCCGCGTGCGTAGCCCAAGATGTTCGAGAGTGCGGTCGGCCGCCGTCAGCCGAAGGTTGGCCTCATGCGCGGGAAACGTCGAGAACTCACCGCGGCGCGTCTTGGTGGCGGCCTGATCGAAACCGTGCAGCACGATGGCATCACCGCGCACACGCTGCTCGGCCAGCCAGTCCACCGTTGACCCATCGCGGTCGAGCCGATAACCGCCTTTCAGCCGGGGTGCCACCAGAAAAGACGCCGTGACGCCGCGCTCCTCGAGCAGGCGACGGAAAAGCGCGACATCCTCCAGTGTGCGGTCACAGATCCCGGAGACGGACACGATCAGTCGTCCAGACACCGCCGCAGCGTCGCACTGCAAGGTGTCCGGCCAATGGACAACACGACGACCGCAGATGACCGCCGGGCGAGCACTAGTCGCCGATCAGTTCACACCCGCCCATCAACCCCCGCGGTGTCCAATAGCCATGCGTACTGGAAGGCGGTTTCCTTCCAGCGCTCGTAGCGCCCGCTGATGCCGCCGTGACCCGCGTGCATCTCCGTCTTGAGCAGTACCCTGGCCGAGTCGTTCACCGGATCGACCTGCGCGTATCGCAGCGCCGCAACCCATTTCGCCGGCTCGACGTAGTACACCCGGGCATCGTTCAGCGACGTCATCGCCAGGATCGCCGGATACTTCCTGGATTCGACGTTCTCGTAGGGCGAATAAGACTTCATGTATCGGTAAACCTCGGGGTCCTCCAACGGATTTCCCCATTCGTCCCATTCGGTGACCGTCAGCGGCAGTGTCGGATCCAGGATCGTGGTGAGCGGATCGACGAATGGCACCGCCGCCAGAATCCCGGCGAACAACTCGGGTGCCAGATTGGCGACCGCCCCCATCAGCAAACCGCCCGCACTGCCCCCGTAGGCGACCAGGTGCTCCGGCCGGGTGACGCCGGTACCGACGAGATGGCTTGCCACCGCGATAAAGTCGACGAAGGTATTCCGCTTCTCCAGCATCTTGCCGTGCTCGTACCACGACCTGCCCAACTCGCCGCCGCCGCGCACATGCGCCACCGCGAACACCATCCCGCGATCGAGCAACGAAAGCCGCGCGATGGAAAATCGCGGGTCTTCGCACGACTCATAGGCCCCGTAGCCGTACAGCAACAGCGGCGCCGGGTACTGCAAACCAGCACGGTGAATGATCGAGATAGGTATCCGCGTGCCGTCGGGCGCGACCGCCCAGTCACGTCGCTCGACGTAGTCCTGGGGCCGGTAGTCGCCCAGGACCGGCTGCTCCCGTAACAAAGTCCGTTCACCGGTGACCAGATCGAGGTCGTAAATGCGCACCGGTGTGACGAACGACGTCGCTCCGATGCGGAGCTTCGGTGCACTCCAGTTCGGGTTGGCCGACAGCCCGACCGACATCAGTTCCGAATCGAAGGAGATGTCCTGTGCCTGCCCGTAGCCCGCTTCCCTAACGGGCCACAACTGGATTCGTGGGAGTGCATCGCTTCGGTAGCTGACCACCAGATGGCTGTCGAACGCATCGACGGAGTCCAACCGCACATCCGGGCGGTGTTCGATCAGCGTGCGGCAATCCGTCGGGTCACTGACCGGCGCCTCGACCAGGGTGAAGTTCTCAGCGCCGTCGTTGTGCAGGATCAGGAATCGATCCTCTCCGCCGACGACGGCGTGATCGACCGAATACTCGACACCATCGCGGCGCGGCCAGACGGTGTTGAACGCGGTCTGAGAGTCGGCCGCGTCACCGAAGCGTAGTTCCGATGTCACCGCGCTGCCGGCGGCGATGATCACGAATTTGTTGCTCCGAGTGCGTCCGACCGCGACCCAGAACCGTTCGTCTGGTTCGTAATAGACCCGCTCGGCCGGCATCTCGTCACCGAGCCGATGCCGCCACACGGTGTCCGGGCGCCAGGCGTCGTCCACGGTGACGTAGTAGATGGTGCGGTTGTCGGCGGCCCAGGTGGCGCCCGCGCCGATCCCGGCGATCTCGTCGTCATAGCGTTGTCCCGTGCGGAGATCCTTGAACCGCAGCGTGTACCGCTCGTCGCCCTTGACGTCCACCGAGTAGGCCAGAATGTGTCCATCCACGCTGACTGTGGCCGCGCCCAGGGCGAAGAATTCGTGACCGTCGGCTTCCAGATTCTCGTCCAGCAATACCTGCTCACCCGGAATCTCGGTGTGCTCGTCGAATTGCGGAGGTGTCCAATCGTCCGGATCGGTTACCGGACAGCGGCATTGCACTCCGTACTGCTTGCCCTGGAAGCTTCGGCCGTAATACCACCAGGATCCACGACGGGTGGGCACCGAAAGATCGGTCTCCTTGGTCCTGGACCTGATCTCGTCGAAAATCTTCTGCCGCAATGGCGCCAAATCCGCGGTGACTCGTTCCGTATAAGCATTTTCGGCCTCGAGGTGCTCGATGACCTCTTGACTTTCCTTGTCCCGCAGCCACTCGTAGTGGTCGATGAACACGTCGCCGTGGTGTTCGCGCCGGTGTTCCACCCGCTTGGCAATCGGCGCCTTCACGCCGACGCTCCGAGCCAGTCGTCGAAACTCATCCCGGAAATGCGTTCGTAGGCTTCGATATAACGCGACCTGGTGGCCTGCACGATCTCGTCGGGAAGCGGCGGCGGCGGTGCGTCACCGGTACGGTCCCAACCAGACTCGGGACCGGTGAGCCAGTTGCGCACGAACTGCTTGTCGAAACTCTTCTGCACCATTCCCTCGGCATAGTCGTCGGCGCGCCAGTAGCGCGAAGAGTCGGGGGTGAACACCTCATCGGCCAGCCTGAGTTCGCCGTGGCCGTCCACCCCGAACTCGAATTTGGTGTCCGCCAGGATGATGCCCCGCCGCAATGCATGCTCGGCACCTTCCCGATAGGTCTTCAGGGTGAGGTCACGAAGCTGCTCGGCGCGCGCCGGGCCGAGCAGAGCGACCACATGGTCGAAGGTGATGTTCTCGTCGTGCTGACCGAATTCGGCCTTGCTCGCCGGGGTGAATATGGGTTCGGCGAATCTGCTCGCCTCGACCAGCCCGGGGGGCAGTTCGATTCCGCACAGCCTGCCGGTGCGCTGGTAGTCGATCAGACCCGAACCGGTGAGGTAGCCACGGGCCACCGCTTCCACCGGAAGCATCTCCAGCCGGTTCACCACCAGCGCTCGCCCGAGCACCTCTGCGGGGATGCGCTCGTCGTCGGGCGGACCGGCCAGATGGTTGGGCGCGGACACGTGCGAAAAGAAGAAGACGCTCATGGCCGTCAGCACGCGGCCCTTGTCGGGGATCTCCGAGTCCAGAATGTGGTCGTAGGCCGAAATCCGATCGGTGGCGACGAACAGCAGGTGCCCGTCATCGACGCGGTACAACTCACGAACCTTGCCGCTGGCCAGGTGCCGGTAGTCGGACAGAGCGGGGCGAACCATCCGGCCAGCCTAGCGTCGGGGCCCGGGCCCGCCGGGATGTGCTGTGATCGATCACATGAAATCACGGTGGGTTCCCTACGCCACAACACCAGCCCGGCTGCTGTCACAACTGTTCAGCGATGCGGTGGTGATCGTCTGGACGACCGTCTGGGTCTTCGTCGGCATCGCGGTGCATTCCGCGGTGGCTACCATCGCGAAGTTCGGTTACCAGGTGGAAAGCGGCGCCAACGGGGTGGCCGGAAATCTCGACTCGGCCGGCGAGCGGGTCGATGGCCTCCCGCTGATCGGCGACTCGCTGGCCGCCCCGCTGACCGGGGCGGGCAACGCGGCGCGGGAGATCGCCGACGCCGGGCAGACGCTGGGTGTGACGGCTGGGTGGCTGGCCTGGCTGCTCGCGCTCGCGGTGGCCGCGCCACCGATCCTGGCACTTTTGATGCCGTGGCTGTTCCTGCGGGTGCGGTACTTCCGCCGCAAGTGGACGGCCGTCACGCTGGCATCCACCTCCGCCGGCGAGCAGCTACTGGCGTTGCGGGCACTGGCCAACCGTCCGTTGCCCAAGCTCGCGGCGATCAGCTCCGATCCGGTGGGCGCCTGGCGCGTGCAGGACCCGATCGCGATCCGCGGACTGGCGGCCCTGGAGTTGCGGGCATCCGGCATCCGCGCTTCCGGAATTCGCTGGGGCGCCTGACGATCGCTCCTTGAGGCTCTGGCGATCGCCCGTTGAGGCTGCACTCCGGGTGACGCCCACTCGAACTTTGTCGCCACATGCGCAGTCTCGATGCGAGACGGCTACAGGAGCTCAACAACGAGGTGCCGGATTCCGGTGTGCCGATTGCTGCGGGTCCATTCCACCGGTTCGACGAGCCGCACCGCGCTGAAGCGGGCGAACAACTCCTCGAACAACACCCGCAGTTCCAGGCGCGCCAGATTCGCTCCGAGGCAGTAGTGCGCCCCCTGGCCGAAGCCCAAGTGCGGGTTGGGTTTACGCGCGATGTCAAAGCGGTTCGGGTCGGTGAAGGCGGCGGCGTCGCGATTGGCCGATCCCTCCCACACCAGTACCTTCTGGCCGGGCTCGATGGCGTGGCCGCCCAGCTGGGCGGACCGGGTCGCGGTGCGCCGCTTCGACGGTGACGGCGACGTCCACCGGACCATCTCCTCGACGGCGGTCGGCAACAGCCCCGGGTCCGCGCGCAGCGCACCGAACGATCCGTCGTGCTGGGCCAGCGCCAGCAGCCCGCCGGCGATCGAGTTTCGGGTGGTTTCCGCACCGGCGCTGAACAGCAGGCTGAAGAACAGGTAATTCTCGACATCGGACAGGGCCGGGTCCACCGAGTTGACCACCACCGACAGCATGTCATCGCTGGGATGCGCCCGTTTGGCGGTGATCAACTCCTGCCCGTACGCATACATCCGTGACCCGGCCTCTTCGACGGACAGGCTTGCGATGGATGCCTTTCGGGAGCCGCCGAAGTCGAAGCTGGGCTCGATCGCCTCGAACAGCCAATGTCTTTCGGAATCGGGCACTCCCAGCAGGATGCAGATCATCTGCATCGGAAGCTCGGCAGCCACATCGGTCAGGAAGTCGAAGGCGGCGCCCGGCCGTATCCGGTCGAGCAGCCGCCGCGCGCGGTCCCGCAAATCCTCCTCTACGCGGCGAATCATTCTTGGCGTCAGTCCCGAACTGACCAATCGGCGCACGGCCGCATGCCGCGGGTCGTCCATCATGTTCAGCAACTGGCCGGCGATGGGCAAATCCTGCAACAGCGTCCCGCCGAACGGTCGCTGACCCCCGGTAACAGACGAGTAGGTCTGCGGATCGCGCAGCACCGCAAGGGTTTCGGCGTGCGTTGCCACCGACCAGAAACCCTCACCGTCGGGGGTGTGCTCGGTGGGCTCATGCCAGTACACCGGGGCGACGCGTCGATGTAACTCGAACAGTTGGTGCGGAAACCCGTCGGCGAAGTTGTCCAGATCGGTGAAGTCGATCCGGGCCAACTCACCGGTGGGGGTCACAGAATCGCGCCCGAGGTGTACTCTGCTGCCCGCGGATGGCGGCTGATCACGTCGTCGACGGCAGCGACGACCCGGTCGATCTGGTCACCGGCCGCACCGCTGAAGGCCTGCTTGTCGGCCAGGGCCGCGTCGAGTGCCACCCGATCCAACGGCAGCCGGGGGTCGGCGGCCAACCGGTCCAGCAGATCCGGCTCGGCACCGTGTTCGCGCATCGCCAGCGCGACCGAGACCGCGTGCTCCTTGATGATCTCGTGGGCGGTCTCTCGGCCTAATCCGGCCCGGACGGCAGCGATGAGGATCCGGGTGGTGGCCAGAAAGGGCAAGTAACGGTCCAACTCACGCTGGATCACCGCCGGATACGCCCCGAACTCGTCGAGCACGGTCAGGAAGGTCTCGGTCTGTCCATCCAGGGCGAAGAACGCGTCCGGCAACGCGACCCGGCGAACCACCGAACAGAACACGTCGCCTTCGTTCCACTGCGCGCCGGCGAGCTCGGCGGTCATAGACGCGTACCCCCGCAGCACGACCTGAAGGCCGTTGACCCGTTCACAGCTTCGAGTGTTCATCTTGTGCGGCATCGCCGACGACCCGACCTGGCCGGGGGCGAACCCCTCGGTCACCAGTTCGTGGCCGGCCATCAGCCGGATGGTGTGGGCCAACGACGACGGCCCCGCCCCGAGTTGCACAAGCGCCGAGACGACGTCATGGTCCAGCGACCGCGGATACACCTGCCCGACGCTGGCAAGAATCTCGGTGAACCCGAGAAATGCTGCGACTCGCGTCTCCAATTCGGCGAGGCGCGCGGCGTCGCCGCCGAACAGGTCCAGCATGTCCTGCGCCGTGCCCATCGGGCCCTTGATGCCGCGCAGCGGGTAACGGTCGATGAGCTCGCCGACCCGCTGCAGGGCGACCAGCAATTCCTGTGCCGCCGAGGCGAATCGCTTTCCCAGCGTGGTGGCCTGGGCGGCGACGTTGTGGCTGCGGCCGGCCATCACCAGGTCGCGGTAAAGCACCGCGCGCTCGGCCAGTCGCGCGAGCACAGCGACCCCGTGATCGTGCACGAGTTGCAATGACTGCCGGATCTGCAGCTGTTCGACGTTCTCGGTGAGGTCCCGGCTGGTCATCCCCTTGTGCACATGCTCATGGCCGGCGAGCGCGTTGAACTCCTCGATGCGCGCCTTCACGTCATGGCGCAACACCCGTTCACGGGCGGCGACCGAGTCCAGATCGACGTCCTCCAGCACCCGCTCGTAGTCCTCGAGCACCGAATCAGGGACATTCAAGCTGCCCACCCCGAGTTCTGCCTGCGCCCGCAGCACCGCCAGCCAGAGCCGACGCTCGGTAACGATCTTGGCCCGCGGCGACCAGATCGCCACCATCTCGTCGCTGGCGTAGCGATCGGCCAGGACATCGGGGATCGGCACGGGGACAGGCCCGGGAATGCTCACGAACACACAGCCTATCGGCCCGATGAGGCAAGCTGACGGTTGTGTACTCGCCCCGCGGCAATGTCTCCCATGTCGGCGTCTTCTATGTCGGTCTGGACCTGGCCTGGGGTCAGCGCAAACCGTCCGGCCTGGCCGCCATCGACGACGCGGGCCAGCTCGTCTACGCCGGAACGGCCACCGACGACAAGAGCATCCGGGCCGCGCTGGCGCCCTACACCCAGGGCGATTGTCTGGTGGCGATCGACGCACCCTTGATCGTCACCAACCCGACCGGTCAGCGTCCCGCCGAGCGGGCGCTCAACGCCGACTTCGGGCGCTTTGAGGCCGGGGCGCACCCGTCCAACACCGGCAAGCCCGAGTTCGCCGATATGCCGCGCGGCGCGCGCATCGCCGGCGCGCTTGATCTCGACTTCGATCCGCAGTCGCGGGCGCCGCGGCGGGCCATCGAGGTGTATCCGCACCCGGCGACCGTCGCACTCTTCCGGCTCGGCCGCACGCTGAAGTACAAGGCCAAGCCGGGTCGCGGCGTCGCGCAGTTGCGCGCGGAGCTGCTGCGGCTGATTGAACTCATCGAGGGGCTTGACCACGCCGACCCCCCGCTGCGCACCGCCGGCAGCCCGCACTGGACCGAGTTGCGGGAGATGGCCGAGCGCGCGGAACGCAAAAGCGACCTGCGGCGGGTCGAGGATCCGGTGGACGCGGTTTTGTGTGCCTACGTTGCGCTCTACACCGCCCGGCGGCCTGCCGACGTCACGGTCTACGGCGACGGACAGACCGGTTACATCGTCACACCGACGCTGCCCGCAAACCTGTCCCCGGCACCGCCGGAGCCCACCCCGGGCGCGGTGCACGACGCCATCGCGATCTACGCCGAGCGCCGGCCCGCGCTCACCAAATCGACCGGCCAGTACCTGGCCGCGGTTACCGCCCTGCTGGACGACGCCGGAATCAACTACCTCGGCATCACCGCGCGCACCAAGTCGGTCGCCTCGTTCGCCGCCAAGGCCGATCGCACCGTCGACGGCCGCCGGCTCTTCAACGATCCGCTGTCGGAGATCACCGACCAGATCGGCCTGCGTGTCATCACCTACCTGCGGGACGACGTCGCCACCGTCGCCAACTTGCTCGGCGAGGAGATGCAGTTGCTCGACGATCGCGATATGGGGGTCGAGACGGCCAGCGAAGGCCGGTGGGGTTACGCCAGCCGACACCTGTTGGTGGCCGCCGAGGGTGAACAGCAACCGGCGTCGGTTCAAGTCCGGACCATCCTGCAGCACGCGTGGGCCGAGTTCGAGCACGACATTCGCTACAAGGGCTCGGTACCCGAGGAGGACGCGCCGGACCTCGACCGCCGCTTCACCCTGGCCGCCGGGTTACTGGAACTGGCCGACCGCGAATTCTCCGCGATCCGTGAACGATTGCGATCGGCGGGGCCATCGGAGCGGACTGTGCAGAGCACCGGCGATCCCCGGATTCCCACACCGGTGCTGGCCACCTATCTGGGGAACCGGTTCCCCGACGCGGGCTGGTCGCGCACCGAGCACTACGCCTGGATCGCCGGCCTGCTACTGGAGCTCGATATCGACTCGATCGACGGAGTGGACGCCGTCCTCGGCCGCATTGACACCACCGCGGTCAACGAAGCGATGGACTATCGCTATCCGGCCGGCGCGGTGCGTCGGCTCGACGACGTGTTGCTCGCGATCTTCAGCGACCGGTATCTGCAGCTGGCCGGAAACCGGGACCGAATCGACTTGTTGGAGAACAGGTTAACAAAACTGGATGGAAGGACCGCCTAGTGTGCGATCAGATCGCAGAAACCGCCTCGAACGTGATCTGACGGCACACTAGAAGCAGAAAGCGGCTTCAGTCGGACTCCCGGGCGATCCCCAGTGTCATGCGTGCGACCTCGGCCATGAACGCCGCGACCACGGCAGGGTCTTCGCGCCGTTGCCACCCAAATGTCGTCGGACGCTGGGCGCGGTCATGCCAGAAGTGTCCGGGCCCCGACTCGGGCCGGGTGGCGACCAGCCAGACGGCCGTGTCGGCGCCGTCGGCGACGTCCCGCAGCAACGGTCCGGTCAGTCGGCGGAATACCGGTAGAGCCTCGGCCACACCCGGAGTCGCAACCCAGCCGGGGTGGATACTCTCCACCCGAATGTCGGTGCCCGCCAAAGACCGGGCCCACTGGTCGGCGAGCACCACCTGCATCCGCTTGGTACGCGCATACACCCGGACGCCGTCGTACTCGCCGTTTCGGGATTCGAGGTCTTCGACGCTCAACGGGGTCGTATACATGCCGCCCGACGACATGAAAACCACCGATGCGCCATGGGCATTGCGCAACAGCGGCAACAACTCCTGCGTCATCACCTGTGGACCGAGCACGTGGCACGCCAGCTGCGTTTCGTGACCCTGCGGCGTCTCGGTCCGCTCCTTGGGCATCCCCCCGGCGTTGTGCACCAGTCCGTGCAGGGTGTCGATACGGCCGCGCAGGTCCGCACACCACGCCCGGACTGCCTCGAGATCCGTTACGTCGCAGACCTCTTCGACCACCGAGCCGCCGGAATCGTCCGGCACCGACCGCCGGATCGCCGATGAGCTGCGGCTGACCTTCATCTCGTCGCGTCCCAGAAGATGAACGGTCGCCCCCAGCCGGACAAAGGACTCGGCCATCGCCTCGCCGATCCCCGCGGTCGCGCCGGTCACTACGACGCGCTTACCCTTCATCGCGCCCGGCGGTGGATCGGCGGGCCACCACCGCCGCCGGATGCTCGATCCAATTCTGGTGTAGCCCAATACCACCGATCGATCGAGAGCGATGTCCGCCGCTTTGGTAAGGAGTCCCGTGAGCGTCATGGCCACCGGGACCACGTGACGACGGCTCTAAACAATTCGGCCCCCTAATCGCATGGAGCCAACACGTCGATCACCTCGATCAAAGTGGCTCGAGCCGTCGCGCGCGGACCCTCTCCATCCCCGATCAACGCGGCCACCACCGCACCATCCACCGCGCACACCAACGTGGTGAGCGACTCCGCACTCACCGACCTGCCGGAGCGACCGACAACCTCCACGACGGCCGCGGTCCGCTGGGCAAGAATCCGTCGTTGAATGGCGCGCAGGCCAGGCTGCCGCGCGCAGGCGATGTAGCGCTCGTACCTCGAGATCAGCCCTTCGGAGGCCTGTTCCGGACTCTCGCCGATCAGCAAGTCCACCAACACATCGGCGGTCGACTCCGCGCCACGGCGACGCCGGGACAGAGCAGCCACCCGGTGCTGCAGTTCCTCGGACTCTCGGGTGCCGACATGTTCGACGGCCTTGGAAACGAGATCCTCCAGGGATGAGAAGTAGTACGTCGTCGATGCCAGCGGCAGCCCGGCCCGGCGTGCCACAGCACGGTGTCGCACCGCGTCGAATCCCCCTTCGCACAGCAGATCGGCGGCCGCACTGACCAGAGCGCACCGTCGACGCTCCCCCTTGGGAGTGGTCGCTGCCGTCACCCATAGCATGCTGCCAGTCGGGAACTTTCGGCATCGGACTTTCGGCTAATCGACCGGCCGTCAACCCGACATGTTCCGGCGCGTCCGGTGGCATGATGACGCGCATGTCAGCCATCGACCGTCGTGCGCTCCTGGGCGTCGCGCTACGCGCCGGGATGATCGCAGTCGCCGGGGGGTACGCGTGGGGCACCTGGGGCGCCTCTGTGGCCGCAGGGGCACCGCCAGCACCGCAGGCACCGCCCGCCCCGACTCTGTCCAGCGGATCCTTCCTATCCGCCCAACGACGCGGCGCGGTGACCAACTGGATTATCGCCCGCCCCCCGGGGCAGACGACCCCGCTCCGGCCGGTGATCCTGCTGCACGGCAAGGGTTCCAACGCCCACACGGTGATGTCGATGGGCGCCGAGCAGTTTCTGGCCGATGCGGTTCGGGCCGGGGTTCCCCCCTTTGCGATCGCCGCCGTCGACGGGGGCGACGGCTACTGGCACCGACGCGACTCCGGCGACGATGCGGGCTCGATGGTGCTCGACGAGTTCATCCCGCTGCTGGGCGAGCAAGGTCTGGACACCTCGCGGGTGGCGTTCATGGGCTGGTCGATGGGCGGCTACGGAGCCATGCTGCTCGGCTCGCGACTGGGTGCCGGCCGCACCGCCGCGATCTGCGCCGTCAGCCCGGCCTTGTGGACGTCACCGGGTGCCGCGGCTCCGGGCGCCTTCGACGGCTCCGCCGACTACGAGGCCAACAGTGTTTGGGGCCTCGCCGCGCTGAACGGGATTCCGCTGCGCATCGACTGCGGTGACGACGACCCGTTCGCGGCCGCGACCCAACAGTTCATCGCTCAACTCCCCGCTCCGCCGGCCGGCGGCTTCTCCCCCGGCGGGCACAACTCGTCGTACTGGTCCTCGCAGTTGACCAGCGAACTCACATGGGCGGCACCACTTCTGACGCGCTAGGAGCGTGGACGCTCAACCCATCAGAGCTTGTTTCCGTCCGCGCCGGCGTTTCCCGCTTCCGATCCTCCAGCTCCTCCGGTGCCGGGAGTGCCGGTGGAGCCGGTGTCACCACCGTCGCCACCGTTACCGTACTTTTCAGCGTTACCACCGTTGCCCCCATCAGTACTGCCGAATCCGCCGTCGCCTCCGTCGCCGAGCGCTGATCCGCCGTTGCCACCGATGCCAAAGGGCGCCTCGCCGCCGTCGCCGCCGACCCCGTGGTCGCCGGTCGCGGCACCGCCGGGGCCGGCGATGCCGAGTATGACCGTGCCTCCCTTGCCTCCGGTTCCATTGTCGGCCGCATATCTGCGTCCCCCGCCGCGACATCGCCTGCCGTGACGTGGCCTGCCGTGACACGGCCTGCCGTGACGTGGCCGATGACACTGGCCTCCCACCCGGTCATCGTTGTGGGGACCTCGAGGAATGCGCTCACCGGTGGGGGAACCTGCAGACTTGTGGGGAGGGCCGCGGGGCTGGAGCCTGCCGAGATTGTTCCCCCTGGCGTGACCAGCGCGGCACCGATGCCCAGCACCGCCGCGATCGCTCTGACGCGGCCAACTGATGTCCTGTGTTTCATGGCGGTCTTCCCATCACCCTGGACATCAGGGCCGGTTTACCCGAACGGCTTTCCCGGCTAATAATCTACCCCCCGGCGAATCGTTGCCTCGTTTGAATCGTCGGGGGCAACCGTCACGATGAGAGGGAGACCGCGCCCTCTGCAGCTGCCAGACCAATGTCGCGACGAAAGTGACTGCCGGGCAGTCGGATCGATGCGATCCGGGCATAAGCGGCCTCCCGTGCCGCCGCCAGGTCGGAACCGAGTCCCACCACCGAGAGAACCCGGCCACCCGAGGACACGATGGCGCCGTCATCGCGGCGGACCGTGCCGGCGTGCAACACGGTGACGTCCGAATCCGTGCAGTCCGATTCGGGTTCGGCCCCTTGCACAACGTCGCCCACCCGCGGGCGTCCCGGATAATTCTCCGCGGCGACGACGACCGTGACCGCGAAGCCGGCCCGCCACCGAAGCGGAGGCTGTCCGGCCAGCTGACCGATGGCGGCCGCGCGCATCAGCTGCGCCAGCGGCGAATCCAGCAGCGCCAGCACCGCCTGGGTCTCCGGATCGCCGAAGCGGCAGTTGAATTCGACGACCGCGGGCCCTTTCGAGGTGATCGCAAGTCCGGCGTAGAGCAGGCCGGAGAAGGGGCAGCCCCGCGTGACGAGTTCGGCCGCAACGGGTTTCACAACCTCATCGATGATGCGATCAACCATCGCATCGGGCAGCCAGGGCAGCGGAGTGTATGCGCCCATGCCGCCGGTGTTGGGCCCGGTGTCACCGTCGCCGACACGTTTGAAGTCCTGAGCCGGCAGCAGGGGCACCACCGTCTCACCATCGACGACGCAGAACAGCGAAACCTCGGGTCCATCCAAGAAAGACTCCAGCAGCACCGGATGGCCCGCCTCGAGCAGGGCGGCCGCATGGGCGCGGGCGGCCGCGCGGTCGGCTGAGACCACCACGCCCTTGCCGGCCGCCAAGCCGTCGTCCTTGACCACCCAGGCCCGATCGCCCACCGGCGGGCCGAACCGGTCGAGTGCGGCGTCGAGGTGGGCCGGGTTGTCGACGATCTCGCTTCGTGCGGTACGCACCCCGGCGGCGGCCATCACGTCCTTGGCGAACGACTTGGAACCCTCGATGCGCGCAGCCTCCCTGGTCGGCCCGAAGCAGGCAATGCCGGCCTCGCGGACCGCGTCGGCGACACCGAGCACAAGTGGCACCTCCGGCCCGATGACCACCAGGTCGGCTCCGACGCGCTGGGCCAGGTCGGTGACCGCGTGCCGGGAACTCACATCGACCTCGTACTGATCGGCGACGCTCGCCGTGCCCGCGTTGCCGGGCGCCACTGAAAGTGCCGAAACCTCCGGATCACGGCGCAACCCAAGCAGCAGCGCGTGTTCACGGGCTCCGGATCCGATCACCAGGACGTGCACAGGTGCCCACCCTAGTGGCAGCAACTCAGGTCGTCCCGCCGACCTCGGCCACACACCAGGCCGCGCCCCGGAAGGAACGGAAGGGACGGACGGGACGGTGCCCCCGTCGCTGGCGGCCGGCCCACCGCGATCACACCACCGTCAGCGGCAGCGACTTCCGGTCCTGGAACACCCAAGATGCACCGGCGCTGACCTTGCACACCGCGACCTCGGGAAGTTCCCTTGCAGCAGTGTCGGTCTCGATGACGCGCACCGTCCAGTCCGATTCGGTGCCGACGGCCTCGGCACGTAACCGCGGATCGACCGCTGCCACGATGGCCTGCAATGGCAGGTCCGAGCTGGGCGACACCAACGATATCCAGGATCCGTCGGCAAACGCGGGTGAGCGCCGCACCTGCACGATGTCCGCCGCGACGTCTGCGTACACGTACGCCGCCGGGTTCAACAGCGGGTGCAACTCGAGGGTGCGCAGCGCGCCCACAGGTCCGCCGGGCAGCTTGAGCGCCCGGTGAATCCGCTCGGCCGCCACGCCGGCGATGCCGATCAGCTGCTTGGTCCGTATCGAGTTCTCAAGTGCGGCGTCGCCCTTCGTCCGGGATCGGACGGCCAGGCCGAAGGACAGCACGAGCAGATGCATCTGCAAACAGACCTCGTCAGCGATCCGCACCAGCGCCGAGCGGGAGAAGGCACCGAAGTCGACGTCCGACAGCAGCGGCCCCGAATAGTCGGCCATGCCGGCCTCATCCGGGTCGTCGGTGTCAATGGGATCGAGTTCGCAGCCGTAGGCCCGACTCTCGGCGACGACCTCCATGGCGGGGATGAAATCAACCTCCGGGTGGGACTCGTCGATGATCACTGTCCACGCACAGTGCGGGTGCCGGTCCGGCGGTGTTCTCGGCGGACGATGGATCGGCCTGACCCGGGCTCTGCGGTTGGTGGCCAGCGCGGTCGCATCGAACGTCGGGTCCTCGATGTCGTGACACATACCCCGCACGTATTCCTCGCCCATCGGTTCGACATCCAACAGCGCCCCGCAGTGAGCGAGACTGAATTCGCCGTGCCAGCGGTCGTGCACCACGTAGCGGAAGTCCATGAACTGTGGCGGGGCGCCGATGTCCAGTTGCAAACCTTTGAAGATGGTGACGACGTCCACGCCTTCGAAATCGAGCGCCTTCTGCATCCGCTTGGTATAGAGCGGACTGGCGCCCGCCCATTCCTCGATGGCGATCCGAACCATCTCCTCGCGCCCGAAACTGGATATGCACCAGGCCATCCCGGATCGGTCGATGAGCTGTCCGATCAACAATAGCTCCGGAACCAGCGTGGCGAGTTCCGCGCGTGACAGCGTCGCGTATCTACTGGTCGGGCTCATTCGACCTCATCGCGAGTTCGTCCCGAGTGCATCTTCAGTGCCGAGTCCACGTTGGCCCGCTTGTCTTCGCCGACGTCCCCGGCCCTACGGCGTTTACCGGCCACCTTGGTGACCACACCGTCGAGCTTGGACCCGAGCGGGAAACCCAGATAGTGGGTCAGAAAGATCGCCATCTCCTTGAGCTCGTCCTCGGTGAGCTCGCCGTTGCTGAGCGCCGCATTCACTTGAATCTCGGCCAGATCGGTGATGCCCAGTGCCGTCACCACGGTCAGCGTCATCATTCGCTTTTCGCGCATCGAAAGGCCGGGCCGGGTCCAGATGGTGCCGAAAAGGTGATCGGCGGTCAATGCGAAATAGTCACCGGGCATGTCCGGCATATCCCACCCGTAGACCTCGTTCATCTTCGCCAGCCCTTTGCGGCGGATCTCGTCCACGCTTACTCCTTAGGGTGTGGCACGCCGAGTCCGGCGGCCAGGTTCTGCAGCGCCACCTGCGCTATCGGCAGCGTGACGCCCTCCGCCTCACCCAGCGCAAGCGCCAGGCCGAGGTCCTTTTCACCCAGCCCACGGGTATGGACGAAGGTGTCGTACAGCCAGTGGTCCGACTCCAGGGGCGCCGCGGTGTCCCTAACCATGACGGCGCCGGCACCGCCGGTCAACGCGTCGGTGTGCCGAACCACCCGGCCGAGTTGAGCGAGGTCGATGCCACTGGCCTCAGCGAGCTCCATCGCCTCACCGGCCGCGGCGTAACCAATGAAGCTCACCATGTTGCGGGCCAGCTTCATTCTGGTACCGGCACCCGGCTCGCCGGCGTGCACGATCATCGACCCCATCCGCTTGAACACCGGCTTGACCCGCTCGTATATTTCGCGGTCGGCGCCGACCATGATGGCCAGCTCGCCCCTCTCAGCCGCAGCGCCGCCGCCGCTCACCGGCGCGTCGATGACATGAATGCCGCTCGGCCGCAGCGCATCCGCCAGCTGCACCGCGGTCTCCGGGCTGATAGTCGAGTGGATCGCGATGACAGTGCCGGGAGTGGCGTGGGTGCCGAGCCGGCCCACGACGTCGCGCACCTGCTCGTCGTCGAGGACGGTGACGCTCACGACGTCGGCGACCGCTACGTCGGCCACACCGTCGGCGAGGGTGGCACCCAGCTCTGCCAGCGGGGTCATCGCATCGCTGCGCAGGTCGAACACGGTGACGCCACCCGGCCAGTCCACCAACCGCTTGGCCATCGGCGCGCCCATCTTGCCGAGGCCGATATAGCCGAGCTTCATCGGTTCATTCATGACCGCATGATCTGTCCGCCGTCCACGTTGAAGATCTGACCGGTGATCCATTTAGCCTGATCCGACAGCAGGAACAGCAGCATGGGCACTAGGTCCTCGGGTTCGCCCATGCGGGACAGCGGTATTCCCTTGACGATGTCGGCAACCATCTCCTGCGGTGTGGTGGTGCGATTAGCCTCGGTGTTGATCGGTCCCGGCGCGATCGCGTTCACCCGGATGTTCTGCCCGCCAAGTTCGGTGGCCAGCTGCTGGGTCAGCCCGTTGATGCCCACCTTGGCCAGGCCGTAGAAGTTCGAATACAGCCACGCCGCGGTCGAGGACTGGTTGACGATGGCCCCGCCGCCGCGCTTGGCCATCTTGCGATACACCGCGCGGGTGCACACCAGCGCGCCGTCGAGGTTCACGCTCATGAATTTCTTGTAGTAGTCCCAGTCGACGGTGAGCAGAAAGTCGAGCCTCATACCACCGAAGATCGCCGCGTTGTTGACCAGATAGTCGATGCCGCCGAACTCCGAGAGCGTCTGCGCGGCCATCTCTCTGGCCGACCCGGGGTCGGATACGTCGACCGCCACCGCCAGCGCGGTGCCCCCTTCCCCACAGATCCCGTCGGCGACCTTGCAAGCCCCTTCGACATTGATGTCGGCGACTACCACCGCCGCGCCTTCGCGGGACAGCGCTTCTGCGTAGGCCTGTCCGATGCCGCCGCCGGCCCCGGTGACGATGGCCACCTTGTCACTGAACTGGTCTCCGTAAAGTCCCACCGATATCTCCTCATTTTCGCTGGACCGTCAGTTCGCTGCCCCGTCAGTTCGCAGCGGTGGCAATCGCTTTGGTTTGGAGGTACTCCTCGAAGCCGGCTAGCCCCATCTCGCGCCCGATCCCGGACTGCTTGTAGCCACCGAACGGCATATCCGCCGAATACCAGACGCCGCCATTGACATTGACGGTGCCGACCCGCATCCGGGCCGCCACATTGGCGGCCCGCTGCTCGTCGCCCGAGTACACCGTTCCGGAAAGGCCGTACGGCGAGTCGTTCGCGATACGAACGGCGTCGTCATCACCGTCATGCGCGATGACCGTCAGCACCGGACCGAAAATCTCTTCACGCGCCACTTTCGCGTCATTGTCCAGCCCGGCGATCACCGTCGGCTCGATGAAGAATCCGCGGTCGCGGTCGGCGGGACGGCCACCACCGCAGGCGAATCGGCCCCCATCGGCGATCGCGGAGTCCAGGTAGCGTTGAATCCGGTCTCGCTGACGCTCGGATATCACCGGCCCGCAGACGGTTCCGGCGTCGCCGGGGTCGCCCGGCTTCAGACCGGCCATGGTCGCCGCGGCCGCCTGAACGGCCTGGTCGTAGCGGTTGCGAGGCACCACAAGGCGGGTGGTGATCGCACAGCCCTGACCGGCGTGCATCGCGGCGGTAAAGGCCGAAATCGAGCACGCAGCAGCCAGATCCGCGTCGTCGAGCACCAGGAACGCCGACTTGCCACCGAGTTCCAGGAACACTTTCTTCACGGTGGCCGCACAGTCGGCCATCACGGCGCGTCCCGTGGTCGTCGACCCGGTGAACGAAACCATGTCCACCCGGGGGTCTTTGGACAACCGGGCACCGACGGCGTGGTCGTCGGAGGTGACGATGTTGACCACCCCGGCCGGAAACTCGGTGCGCTCGACGATGAGCTGGCCGAGCACTGCCGCACTCCACGGCGTATCCGGCGCGGGCTTGAGCACCACGGTGTTTCCGGCCGCCAACGCCGGTCCCAGTTTGGCGAGATTGATCTGGTTCGGGAAGTTCCAGGGCGTGATGGCCCCAACCACCCCGATCGGCTCGCGGATGATCGCCCGCCGGGTCTTGATTCCCATCGGCGCGGCGAGTCCCAAATCGGTCGTCCATTGGTAGGACTGCGCGGTATCGAGGGAGAAGCTCAGATCCTCGATCGGCCCCTCCAGCTGAGCCATTGAGGTGAGCATCCTGGGCGCGCCCACCTCGGCGATGGCGAGCTCGCGCAGTTCTTCGAGATGGCCGCGCATCGCGTCCTGGAGTTGGCGGACGCAGCGCACCCGCAGCTGCACATTCGTCGACCAGTCCGTCTCGTCGAATGCCCGCCGGGCTGCCGCGATGGCATCGTCCATGTCCTCGACGCTCGCGTCGGCCGCTACGCCCAGCGTCTCTTCGGTCGCGGGATTGACCGTCGCGAAGGTCCCCGATCGGCCCGCGACCAGCTTCCCGTCTATCAGCAGCAGGCTCTCTCGGTCGGCCAGGAGTGCCATCCAAGCTCCCGTCTCATTTCTGGACAACTGTCCGACTTACTTCTTGGAGACGATAGCCTCTCACTCGTGGACCAAGCAAGGACAACCCGCGCCGCGGCCCATCATTGGATTCTGAACTGCGCTTTGGCGGTGCCGCTTGCCTGCCTGGCGAAACATCCGATAACTTGGACATGTGTCCAGTGAGGTGGCTGTCTCGGTCAGTGCCCAGCCCGGTCCGGCTCCGCGCAACCGACGGCAGGAGGAAACCTTCCGCAGGGTCCTGGCAGCCGGCCTGGAGATGCTCCGAGAGACGTCTTACGCCGACCTGACCGTGCGGGCGGTCGCCGCCCGGGCCAAAGTCGCACCGGCGACCGCGTACACCTACTTCTCCTCGAAGAACCACCTGATCGCAGAGGTCTACCTGGATCTCATGCAGCAGGTCGAGTACTACACCGACGTCAACGACAGCACCGGCGTCCGGGTGGAAAAGGCGCTCCGCAGCATGGTGCTGATGGTCGCCGACGAACCCGAGGTCGCCGCGGCATGCACGACGGCGCTGCTGTCGGGAAACGATCCCGCCGTACGCGCGGTGCGGGACCGCATCGGCGCCGAGATCCACCGACGCATCAAGGCCGCCGTCGGCCCGGGCGCGGATCCCCGAACACCGGCGGCCCTGGAGATGACGTTCTTCGGCGCGCTGGTGAACGCCGGCAGCGGCGCCTTCACCTACCACCAGATCGCGGACCGGCTGAGCTATGTCGTCGGCCTCATCGTCGGGGAGGGCCGATGAATAACAGCGGCGCCCTACGCAACGTTGTCCTCGATCCCTACGACTACGACTTTCACGAGGATCCGTATCCCTACTACAAGAGACTGCGCGACGAGGCGCCGCTGTATCACAATGAGGATCTCGGGTTTTGGGCGCTGTCCCGCCACTGGGACGTGCTGGCGGGCTTCCGCAACAGCACCACGCTGTCCAACAAGTTCGGCGTGTCGCTCGATCCCGCGTCCCGCGGTCCGCACGCCTCGAAGACGATGTCCTTTCTGGCCATGGACGATCCGGCCCATCTACGACTTCGCACCCTGGTGTCCAAGGGGTTCACCCCGCGCCGCATCCGCGAACTCGAACCGAGGGTGACCGAGCTGACCATCAGTCATCTGGACGCCATGCTGGAGCATGCGCTCGGCTCCGAAACCGTGGACTACGTGGAGGAATTCGCCGGAAAGCTTCCGATGGACGTGATCTCGGAGTTGATGGGCGTACCGGAGGCCGACCGCGACCAGGTACGCGGCTGGGCAGACGGGGTGATGCACCGCGAGGAAGGAGTCAACGACGTCCCCGCGGCCGCCATCGAGGCGGCGATCAACCTGATCGTCTACTACCAGGCGATGGTCGCCGAGCGGCGCCGGGAGCCGGCCGAAGACCTGACCTCGGCCCTGCTGGAAGCCGAGATCGACGGCGACCGCCTCACCGACGACGAGGTTCTCGGCTTCATGTTCCTCATGGTGATCGCGGGAAACGAGACCACCACGAAACTTCTTGCCAACGCCGCATTCTGGGGACATCGCAACCCCGACCAGCTCGCCGCGGTATACGACGACTTCGACCGGATTCCGCTGTGGGTCGAGGAGACCTTGCGTTACGACACGTCAAGTCAGATCCTGGCGCGAACCGTCTCCGGCGAGCTGACACTGTATGACACCACAATCCCCGAGGGCGACGTGGTGCTGTTGTTGCCCGGTTCGGCCAACCGCGACGAGAGGGTGTTCGAGGACCCCGACCGCTTCCTGGTTGGACGCGAAATAGGGTCCAGATTGGTAAGTTTCGGCAGTGGTGCGCACTTCTGCCTCGGCGCCCACCTGGCCCGGATGGAGGCTCGGGTAGCTCTCACCGAGCTGTTCAAGCGAATTCGCGGCTACGCGGTCGACGAGTCCAACGCAGTGCGGGTGCATTCCAGCAATGTGCGCGGATTCGCCCATCTACCGATCACTGTCCAGGTCCGCTAGAACCGCCGGAAAGGTCCCCGATGCCCCGCTTCCCCTCGCCGCCCGACCGTCGGCCCGCGCTGATAGCCGGCGCGTCCTCGGGGATCGGCGCTGCCACGGCGATCAGCCTTGCCGCCCATGGGTTTCCGGTCGCACTGGCCGCGCGGCGGGTGGAGAAGTGTCAGGAGATCGCGGACCAGATCGATGCCGACGGCGGTGAGGCCGTCGCGGTACACCTCGACGTCACCGACCCTGATTCGGTGAAGGCCTGCGTCGAACAGACGACATCGACGCTCGGTGACATCGAGGTACTCGTGGCCGGCGCAGGCGACACCTATTTCGGCAAGCTCGCCGACATCAGCACCGAACAGTTCGAGTCCCAGGTGCAGATCCACCTGATCGGTGCCAACCGGTTGGCCGGCGCAGTGCTGCCGGGCATGCTCGAGCGACGGCGCGGCGACCTGATCTTCGTGGGGTCCGATGTGGCGTTGCGCCAGCGCCCGCACATGGGCGCCTACGGTGCCGCCAAGGCCGCCCTGGTCGCGATGGTGAACAACTTGCAGATGGAACTCGAGGGCACCGGTGTGCGGGCCTCCATGGTGCATCCGGGGCCGACGAAGACGGCGATGGGCTGGAGCCTGCCCGCCGAACTGCTCGGCCCCGCGCTCGAGGATTGGGCAAAGTGGGGGCAGGCGCGCCATGGCTACTTCCTGCGCGCCTCAGACCTCGCGCGGGCCATCACCTTCGTCGCCGAAACCCCGCGCGGGGGCTTCATCGCCAACATGGAACTTCAGCCCGAAGCCCCACTTGCGCAAACGAAGGACCAGAATCGATGACAGGCGCAGCCGTGCCCCGAGTCTCCGGCGGTGTAGAGGAACACGGACACCTCGAGGAGTTCCGCACCGACCCGATCGGCCTGATGACGCGCACCCGCCGGGAGTGCGGCGACGTCGGCTGGTTCCAGCTGGTTGATAAGCACGTCATCCTGCTTACCGGCGCGCAGGCGAACGAGTTCTTCTTCCGTTCCTCCGACGAGGATCTCGATCAGGCCCAGGCCTATCCGTTCATGACGCCGATCTTCGGCAAGGGAGTGGTGTTCGACGCCAGCCCCGAGCGCCGCAAGGAGATGCTGCACAACTCGGCGCTGCGCGGCGAACAGATGAAAGGCCACGCCGCAACCATCGAGGGTGAAGTCCGCAAGATCACCCAAGATTGGGGCGACAGCGGAGAAATCGAACTGCTCGACTTCTTCGCCGAACTCACCATCTACACCTCGACGGCCTGTCTGATCGGGCTGAAGTTCCGCGAGCAGCTGGACCAACGGTTCGCGAACTACTATCACGAACTGGAGCGTGGCACCGACCCGCTGTGCTACGTCGATCCCTACCTGCCGATCGAAAGCTTTCGGCGCCGCGATGAGGCACGGGTGAAGTTGGTGGCACTGGTCCAGGAGATCATGGACCAGAGGGTGGCGAATCCTCCGCAGCACAAGGCCGACCGCGACATGCTCGACGTGTTGGTGTCGATCAAGGACGAGGACGGCAATGCCCGGTTCTCCGCCGACGAAGTGACCGGGATGTTCATCTCGCTGATGTTCGCCGGCCACCACACCAGTTCCGGAACCTCCTCGTGGACACTGATCGAGTTGATCCGCCACCCCGAGATCTACGCCGAGGTCCAGCAGGAACTCGACGAACTCTACGCCGATGGGCAAGAGGTGAGTTTCCATGCGCTGCGCCAGATTCCGAAGTTGGACAACGTGGTCAAGGAGACGCTGCGGCTTCATCCGCCGCTGATCATCCTGATGCGGGTGGCGCAGGGGGAGTTCGAAGTCGCCGGCTTCGATATCCATAAAGGTGACTTCGTGGCAGCCTCACCGGCCATCAGCAATCGGATTCCGGAGGACTTTCCCGATCCCGACGCCTTCAGGCCGGACCGATACGACAAGCCCGAGCAGGCCGATCTCGCCAACCGGTGGACCTGGATCCCGTTCGGCGCCGGCCGGCACCGCTGCGTCGGCGCGGCGTTCGCGACCATGCAGATCAAGGCGATCTTCTCAGTGTTGTTGCGCGAGTTCGAATTCGAGATGGCACAACCGGCGGACTCCTACCGCAACGATCACTCCAAGATGGTCGTACAGTTGCAGCGTCCGGCCAAGGTCCGCTATCGCAGACGGAACACGGAAGGGACCCAATGAGCGCGGGCCGCAACTACCGGGTACGGGTCGACGCCGACTTGTGTCAGGGTCATGCGATGTGCGAGATGGAGGCGCCGGACGTGTTCCGAGTCCCCCGGCGGGGCACCGTCGAGATCCTCGACGAACAGCCGTCCGACGAACTCCGCGACGACGTCGAGCGTGCGGTCGAAATGTGTCCCACCCAAGCACTGTTCATCGAGGAGAGGGATTGACCATGGCAGACGGGCCGACACGAGAACAACTCGAGGACTGGGTCGCACGCTGGTTGACGGCCAACCGGGAGGCCGAGCGGGCCGGCGACTGGAGACCATTGGCCGACTTCTACGCCCAGGACGCCACCTACGGCTGGAACATCGGCCCCAAGGAAGACGTGATGTGCATCGGCCGCGACGAAATCCGCGACGTCGCATTGGGTTTGGAGATGCAGGGTCTGGAAACCTGGGTCTACGAGTATCAGAGGGTGCTGATCGACGAAAAGCTAAGCGAGATCGTCGGTTTCTGGAAGCAGATCGCGCACAAGAGTGACGGCAGCCGGGACGAGATCTATGGGATCGGCGGCAGCTGGTTTCGACTTGCCGTCGTTGGTGAGGACCACCAGCTGCTGATCGACTGGCAGCGGGACTTCTTCGACTTCGGTCACGTGCAGAAGGCGTTCCTGAAGCTGATCGAGTCCGGCGACCTCACCCCGACCATGCAGAAGCGCATCGAACGGTCCCTCGCCGGTGAGAAGCTGCCCGGCTATTACCCGCTCGGTGAGGCGCCCGTCCCGATCTGGTAGCGCTACCCCCGCCGCTACCAAGCAGTTGCTTGGGGGGACCGTGCTATGGCTAACTAGAGGTTCTAGTCTTGAAAAAGGGCTGTGAATCGAAAGCAGGAGAGATGAAGACCAAAGGCGCTCTGATCTGGGAATTCAATCAACCGTGGAGCATCGAGGAGATCGAGATCGGTGACCCCGTCAAGGACGAGGTCAAAATTCAGATGGAAGCGGCCGGCATGTGCCATTCCGACCACCACCTGGTCACCGGCGACATCCCGATGGCCGGCTTCCCGGTACTCGGCGGTCACGAAGGCGCCGGTATCGTAACCGAGGTCGGCCCCGGTGTGGAGAACGTCGCCCCCGGCGACCACGTCGTGCTGTCCTTCATCCCGTCCTGTGGCGAGTGCCCGACCTGTCAAAGCGGCAAGCGCAACCTGTGCGACCTGGGCGCTCTGTTGCTCAGCGGAACGTCCGTGTCGGACGGGACCTATCGGATCACGGCCAAGGGCAAGCCCGTCATCCCGATGACGCTGCTGGGTACCTTCAGCCCGTACATGGTCGTGCACAAGAGCTCGGTGGTGAAGATCGACCCGTCCATCCCCTTCGAGGTGGCCTGCCTGGTCGGCTGCGGCGTGACCACCGGTTACGGCTCAGCAATTCGCAGCGCGGACGTCGGTCCCGGCGACGACGTCGCGATCGCCGGGATCGGCGGAGTGGGCATGGGAGCTCTGCAAGGCGCGGTCACGGCGGGCGCGCGCAACATCTTCGCGATCGACCCGGTCGAGTGGAAGCGCGACCAGGCACTGAAGTTCGGCGCCACCCACGTCTACCCCGACCTCGCCGCAGCCATGATGGGCATCGCCGAGGTGACCCAGGGCCAGATGGCCGCCAAGACCATCATCACCACCGGCGAGCTCAAGGGCGAGGACATCGAGGGCTACCTGAACATCACCGCCAAGGGCGGCACCTGCGTGGTCACCGCAGTGGCCAACATGCTGGAGACGACCGTCACGATGAATCTCGCGATGCTCACGCTTCTGCAGAAGAACTTGCAAGGCACCATCTTCGGCGGCGGCAACCCGCACTACGACATCCCGAAGCTGCTGTCGATGTACAAGGCCGGTCGAATCAACCTCGATGACATGGTCACCCGGCAGTACAAGCTCGAACAGATCAACGAAGGCTATCGAGACATGCTTGAGGGCAAGAATATTCGCGGTGTCATCCGCTACACCGATGCGGACCGGTAGCGCGAGATGACCGAAACTTCCCTGTCACCCGTGGTCGCCGCCTCGCGGAACTCTTGGCGGTGCGTGCAGTCCGGCGACAAGGAGGGCTGGCTCGCCCTGATGGCCGACGACGTGCTGCTAGAGGATCCGATCGGCGAAGCGGTCACCAACCCCGATGGCACCGGGGTGCGCGGGAAGGCGGCGGTGGCAGCCTTCTTCGACGCCAACATCGCCCCCAACCAGTTGCGGATCACCTGCGAAGAGACCTTTCCGTCCAGCAGTCCGACCGAGATCGCCTACATCCTGGTTTTGCAGACCACCTTCCCCAACGGGTTCGTTGCCACGGTCCGGGGAGTATTCACCTACCGCGTCGACGACGCCGGTCTGATCACCAACCTGCGGGGCTACTGGAACATGGATGCGATGCAGTTCTCTCAAACAGAGACAACGGATTAGCCCAACTCTTCGGCGCCCGGATGGGCGGGCCACCGCCCCCCAGAAATTACTCGGGTGCGACGGGGAAGCTCGCGTAGAACAGCAGGCCCTCAGGGTCCATATAGGCGTTGATCTGCTTCCCCGTCCGGGTGTCGTACACCGCCACCCCGAGCAGGGTGCCGATGGGCTGGCCGGTCACCGGGTTCCGGGCGACCGAACCGTCCACCTCGACGAACGTGGCCACCATGTCGGCGTCGAGGTCCTTGGTGATCGCAATGGTGTGATCGCTGCTGGGGACCGTGAATGGTCCGGGGGCGGCGCCGGGAGCAGTCGGGTCGTTGCCGGGTCCGCCCGGGTTGTATACCGGTGAATAGCCGCCGGATGAGGGCAGTCGCACGCTGGTCAGCCGCTCCATCGCGGTGCGGTCGCCGGCGAGGATGACGTCGTAGTAGTTGTCGTGATCCTCGATGTAGCCGGCGTTCTCCGGGGTGCCGGCCGGCGCCAGATCGGCCAGCCCGATCACGGTGATGGTGCCGAAGCCGCCGATGGCGACCGGGGTGTTGGCCTCGGTGATCAGCACGGGCGACCCGTCGTCGGCGGTGGCTTCGAGAATGAAATACCGGGAGAACTCGTCGGGCAGCAGGCTGGCGATCCCGTCCGGCGAGAACCCGGCGCTGGTGTAAAGCCGCAGACGATACTGAGCCTGCTCTCCGTAAAGGTCTGAGCCACTGTTGTTCTGCGACGCCGCGCCAACACCGATGGGACCACCCTCGCCCACATTGCTGAAGTAGTTGAGCTTGGCGGCCACCAACTTGGGCCCATTACCGCTGACATAGGGATTGGCGCTGTCCGCGCCGAGCCCGACGGCCGAGACGAGACCGGCGCTGGTCAGCATCTCCAGCGGACTACCGTCGTCGACGACCACCACCGAGGTCGGATACAGCGCCCCGGGTTCGCCCGGCTGTAGCCGATTGCCGAACTCGCCGAAGATCACCACCGTCTGACGCTCGTTGAACTCGAGATTGGGAAGAAAGCCCGCCGCCTGCGGAATCACCTGGGATCCGTCGCTGAGGGTGACCAGGAAATCCGTGCCATTGAGGTTCGGCGGCAGTACGGGGTGGCTGAAAACCAGCGGCATCGTGTCCGCGAGCAGAAGACCGACTTCATAGATGGCGGTGGCATCCAGGGTCGAGACCGCTGATGTATAGGCCCGGAAGGCGGCGTCGAGGTCGGGGTCGAGAGTTTCCCAGGCCGCATTGAACGCCGCCGCGATATCTCGGTATATCGGAGCCGTCCCGTTGAGTCCCGGGACGCCGATGTAGCCCTCGAAACCGTAGTTGCCGGTGATCATTTCGGGCGTCGCGGCAAAGATGTCGGCGTTGTAGTTGATCGGTGTCAGCAAGCTGGCCGCGGTGCCGGAGGTGTCGTCGCGGCTGGCATTGACGTATTCGATCAACGCTTCGGCCAACGGGGTGAAGATCACGGTGCCGGGGGCGCCGCCTGTCCCGCCGGCACCACCGGCACCACCGGTGCTGCCGCTCGGGCCGCTGCCGGGTGCACCGAAGCCACCCACGCCGCCTTCGCCGTCGCCGCCGTCTCCGCCCGGTCCGCCGGACCCGCCGAGGCTGCCGGCCCCGGCGCCGTTTCCGCCGTCGCCACCGGCACCGCCGTCACCGCCGGCTCCATGCAGGCTGTCACCGCCGTCGCCACCGGCACCGCCGTCGCCGCCGTCACCGTTGGCCCCATCGGTGGGGATCAGGAACAGCAGCCTGGCGGTCCCGGCGTCACCGCCGCGGCCGCCGTCGCCACCACCGGCACCGGCCCCGCCGAAGTTGCCCGCCGCGCCGCTGCCACCGGACCCTCCGGCGCCGCCGACCCCACCGGCGCCGCCGACGCCGACCACCCAGCTGCCATTACCGCCATCGCCGCCGCTACCACCGATCCCGCCAGCCGTTCCGTCACCACCGGGCAGCACCGCATCCTCGCCACCGAGGCCATCCCCACCGGACCCACCCGCGCCGCCACGCCCCACGATCGCCAGGTATCCGGTGTTGCCTCCGGCTCCGCCGTCGCCGCCGGCTCCGCCGGGAACGGTGGCGTTGCCGCCGGCGGCTGCGTCTCCACCGTCGCCGAAGAACCAGCCGCCATCACCGCCGTCACCACCGTCGCCGCTTGCGTGCCCGGCCCCGCCCGCTCCGCCGGCGCCGCCATCGCTGTTGAAGGCCAACAGGCCCGCGTTGCCGCCGTGACCGCCGTTGCCGCCGGTCACCATCCCGGCGCCACCGGCCCCGCCCGCCCCGCCGGTGCCCCAGACCGACCACAACCCGGTGTCACCGCCAGATCCACCTGCTCCGCCGTTGTCGGGCGCCGCCCCGCCCGCGCCGCCGTTACCCCCGCTGCCGACGAACAGTCCGCCACGGCCGCCCGCACCACCATCGCCGCCCGGGATTCCGGCGCCGCCGTTACCCCCGTTGCCGAACCAACCCGCTGCCCCACCGGTGCCGCCGTTGTAGCCATCACCTCCATTCCCGATCAGGCCGCCGCGCCCTCCGGTGCATGCGGTGAGGCCGGTGCAGGTTTCGGCTGTCCAGCTGTAGCCGTTGCCGACCAGGATCCCGCCGTTGGGGTTCTCGGCCGTTCCGTTGCCGAACAGCAAGCGAAAGATCGAGCCCTGCCCGGATGCGGTCGAACGGCTCACCACCGCGGCTGTCGGGCCGTCCTCGCCGCGGTCTGGAACAGCCAGCTCGCGACGGGCCGCCGCGGCAGCGGTCCACGCCATCGGCGCCTCGGCCGGCGGATCGTCGGTTCCGGATGTGAATGGCTTTTCGGTCTGCGTCTGGGCCGCGGCCGGTGTGCCGGTGGGAACCTGCAGATCTTCTTGGGTCCGCGGGGTTGCCGGATCTGGATGAGACGCGACGTCGTCGGTCGGGTCGCCGGAACCGCTGATCTCAGTCCGCGTCACACTGGCTCGGTCCTCGGTCGTGAACTCAGCTTCGGCATCTTCATGATCATCGGAAGCCGAGTCATCAACCGTCAGAGCATCTTCCGCCGCATCGGCGGCGCTGTCGGCACCCTCCGAGCCGATAGCCGCATCCTGCGTGGGTGTTTCGCCCGCGCCCGCGGCCGGTGACTCCGAGGATGGCGATGGCTCCGAAGCCGACGATGAAGTCGCTGTGTTCGACGAAGTCGCGGCGCTCGCATCCGTGGTTTCGGCGGACGCTATCGCCGTCGACGAAGCAGCCGCGATACACATCGCCGCGACCCCGATACCCAACACCAGCCCGGTCTCACGCGAGCGGCGCTCACCGGCGTCTGTCGCGGTGGGACGTCGCGAGATCATGCAAAACCCTTCGCCAAGAAAACAACTGGAAATCCCGGGACCAATTATTCAATCTCGCCGCCCGATGTGGGCACTATTCCGAAACGCGCGTTCGGAATACCCATCCCCCGACCGGTACGCCGCTGAGTAGCGTGAAACACATGGCGACCATCTTCACCAAGATCATCAACGGAGAACTCCCCGGCCGATTCGTCTACGAGGACGACGAAATCGTGGCGTTCCTGACGATCGAGCCGATGACGCAGGGCCACACGCTGGTGGTGCCCCGGGCCGAGATAGACGAGTGGCAGAACCTCGAGCCCGACGTATTCGGCAGGATCATGGAGGTCTCGCAGCTGATCGGCAAAGCGGTGTGCGCGGCCTTCGGCGCCGCGCGAGCCGGAGTCATCATCGCCGGCCTCGAGGTGCCCCATCTGCACGTGCACGTGTTTCCCGCCCGTAACCTGTCGGATTTCGGATTCGCCAACGTGGATCGCAACCCGTCGGCGGAGTCGCTGGACCAGGCGCAGGCGAAGATCAAGGCGGCGTTGGCACAGATGCGCTGACCGTCACCGCCGCATCGGCAATGCGCGGCAGGGTGACCCGGAAACGGCAGCCTTCGCCGGGCGCGGTGGCGACGCTGACGCTGCCGCCGTGTGCCCGGACCAGTGAATCGACGATCGAAAGACCCAGGCCCGAACCGCCGCTGGACCGCGCCCGGGATGAATCCGTCCGATAGAACCGCTCGAAGATGCGCTCGGCGTCCTCAGGTTGCATTCCGGGGCCCTCATCGCACACCTCGAGCACGGCGTCGTCTGCCTCGGTGCCCACCCGCACGGTCACGGCTGCGGTCTCGGGGGTGTGCTGCAGCGCGTTGGCCACCAGGTTGCTCAGCACTTGGCGAAGACGGGCTTCGTCGCCCACCACCTCTGGTGTGCCCGGGCCGTCGAACACCTCCATGTTGATGGTTCGTTGCGGCGCTATCGAGCGAGCGTCGTGCACCGCGTCGGTGGCCAGGGTGAGCAGGTCCACCGGGTGCCGGTCCAGTGGACGCTGCTGATCGAGTCGGGCCAAGAGCAACAGATCCTCGACGAGCAAACCCATTCGGCGCGACTCGCTTTCGATCCGACTCATCAGCATCTCGACGTCGCGAGCGGCGCCCTGGCGATACAACTCGGCGAAACCCCGGATCGTCGTCAGCGGGGTCCGTAGCTCGTGGCTGGCGTCGGTGATGAATCGCCGCATCCGCTCCTCTGAGCTGCGCGCGTGCTCCGCGGAGGATTCCGAGGACGCCACCGCCCGCTGAATCTGGGCCAGCATGCCGTTGAGCGCCAACGACAGCCGGCCCACCTCGGTGCGCGGATCGCGTTCTGGCACCCGGCGGTCCAACTGGCCCGCGGCGATAGCTGCTGCCGTCTGCTCGACTTCGGACAATGGACGCAGGCTGCGATGCACGACGCCGTAGCCGACAACCCCGAGTACCACGAGCAAGGCCGATCCGATACCGAGCTGCGCATAGAGCAGCGACCGCATGGTCGAATCGACTTCGGACAGCGCGATGGCCACCGTGGTGAGCTCGCCGCCCGGTCCGCGGACCGTCATGGCGCGCCATTCGTCGTCCGGATGGCCCACCGAGCCGACCGTGACTGGCTTTGACCCCACGTCGTTGTCGGCGGGTAACGCAGGCTCGGCGACACCCCGGTCGTTGACCGCGAGCCAGACCTGCCCCGCCGAATCGATGCTCCGAACGTAGAAGTCTGAGGGTGGGCGGGCAGGATTAGGGTTCGCGTTTGGATCGGCAGGCAGCTTGACGGGGACTTCTGCCCAACCCCGCGAGGCGTCGAGCAGGGCGTCGTCCACCCTGTTCATCAGGCTCTGCTCCAAGATCGTGCGCACCACGACGCCGGAGACCAGCAGTCCGCACACCACCAGCGCCAACGTCGCCGCCACCAGCCCTATCCGGAGCGGAACGCCTCGTCCGAATCCAGGACAGAATCGTTGCCTCGTCAGTCCAGCCACGCCACCATTGTCAACTCAGCGGGGCTCGCGCAGGACGTAACCGACCCCACGAAGGGTGTGGATCAGTCGTTTGTCCCCGTTGTCGATCTTGCGCCGCAGGTAGGAGACGTAAGACTCGACGACGTTGACGTCGCCGCCGAAGTCGTAGCGCCACACGTGGTCGAGGATCTTCGGCTTGGACAGCACGGTGCCCGCGTTGATGACGAAGTACCGCAGCAGGGTGAACTCGGTCGGCGAGAGGGACACCGGCTCGCCGGCCTTCCACACCTCATGGGTGTCCTCGTCGAGTTCGATGTCGGCGAAGGTCAGCCGCGAGACCCTACGCTCCTCCTGGCCGCGGCCGGACCGGCGCAATATCACCCGCAGTCGGGCAACCACCTCTTCGAGGCTGAACGGTTTGGTCACGTAGTCGTCGCCGCCCAGGGTCAGACCGGTGATCTTGTCCTGCAGAGTGTCGCGAGCAGTCAGGAACAGAGCGGGGGCATCTATGCCGTCGGCTCGCAGTCGACGCAACAGCCCGAACCCGTCCATCCCGGGCATCATGACGTCGAGAATTATCGCGTCGGGCCGCAACACCCGCGCCTTGTCCAGCGCCGCGGCGCCATTGGAGGCGGTATGGACCTCGAACCCCTGGAACTTCAGGCTGACCGAGAGTAACTCGACGATATTGGCCTCATCGTCGACAACGAGAACGCGTGCTTCGGGAATGGTTTCTTGTATCGGCATTGCCATGCTCCCAACTATCTACCAGTCCGCTTGGAAGAAGCTGCGTGCAAACTGTGCGCTTCCTGTGAGCGCTATCTTGCGTTGTCCATAGACTTGAGCGCATGAATCTCGGCAATGTCATCGCCGGCGTCATCACCGACGTCGCAAAAACGCCGGTGCGTATCGGCATCGCGGCGACCGACGTGGGACTGGCGGTCGCCGCCACCGCACTCGGGTACGTCAAGGAATCGCTGGGCGAAGGGGGCACCCCACCGGTGGGCCCGATTACCGACCTCCTCCCGCTGCGCGGCGCAATGCTTGGCGCCAACCGGGTTAACGAACTGACCGAACCGGACCGGGCGATGGGGCGCATTCTGGCCCGTGGCGGTCCCGCCGATCAGCTGACGCGCCCAGGCGGGGTCGTCGACATGCTGACCGCGCCCGGCGGCCTGCTGGACCGGGTGTCGGTGGAAGGCAGCGCCTTGGAGCGGGCTCTTGCGCCGGGAGGGCTGGTTGAAAGGCTGCTCGCCGAGGACGGCCCGATCGAGCGAATGTTCGCCGAGGACGGCCCGGTGGAGCGGATGTTCGCCGAGAACGGTGTAGTCGACAAACTTACGGCGAAGAACGGACCGCTCGAACAACTCACCGAGGCCGCCGAGATTCTGAGCCGACTTTCTCCCGCGGTGGAAACCCTCACACCTACCGCCGATACCCTGCAGGATGCCGTCGACACACTCAACCGGATGGTCGCGTCGCTGAGCGGCATCACCGAACGCATCCCGCGGCCGCGACGCTCGGCACGGCGGGCGCTACCCTCCCAACGCATCGACCGCCATAGTGCTCCCGACCGCCACGCCCCCGATTTCGTCGAGGAATGAGCCCGGCGCAGAGGCGACCTGAATAGCGAAGGATCACCTCGACACTGGATCTCCCGTTCACGAATCCTTGGTGATTAACGGCTGAGGTTAACGAACGGCTAACCGCTGGAGAACAATTGAGCGCGCGGCGGTGCTTCCCGCCACGTCAGCAGTGCTCAAGTGCAGGATGTCTGTAGCCACCACCACCCTGATCGAGGCCCGGGAGTCTATGTCCATGCCTGCGACTCCTCGTCTCTACGGCGCCGGAATGGCACGGCCGGCGACAAGCCGGTTCGCCGATATCGCAGTCTTTGTCGGCTCGGCCGCCGTGATCTGGTTCGCGGTGCGGATCGCGGCTACCGCCGACGTGCCCTGGACGGTGCAGGATGCACCGACGTCGGTCTCGACCGACCCTGCGAACCTTCCGTATTACGCAGCCAGGTCACTGCTGCGAATGTTCATTGCACTGGGTCTGGCGGTGCTGTTCACCTTCATTTACGCTACCGCCGCCGCACGATTGCGACGGGCCGAAAAGGTGCTCGTTCCGTTGCTCGACATCCTGCAGTCAGTGCCGATTCTGGGCTTCCTGTCCATCACCGTGACCGGCTTCATCGCGCTCTTCCCAGGCTCACAGCTAGGCCTGGAATGCGCGTCGATCTTCGCGATCTTTACGTCGCAGGCATGGAACATGACATTCGCCTTCTACTACTCGCTGAAATCTCAGCCTCGCGATCTCGACGAGGCATCGCGACTGTTGCGCCTGTCCCGATGGCAGCGGTTCTGGCGGGTGGACGTACCCAGCGGAATGATCCCGCTGATCTGGAACGGCATGATGAGCTTCGGGGGTGGCTGGTTCTTCCTCACCGCGTCCGAAGCCCTGAGCGTCAACGGTCATGAATTCGCTCTGCCCGGGATCGGCGCGTACGTTGCGGCGGCCGGTGATGCGGGAGAACTCGATCATGTGATGATCGCCGTTGCGGTGATGGTGCTGATGGTCTTGGGGGTCAACGCATTATTCTGGCGGCCGCTGACCGCTTGGGCTGAGCGTTTCCGGATCGAGGAGTCCGAGAGCGCCGAGGCTCCGCGCAGCGTCACACTGGACTTGATCCGACGCTCACGCATTCCCGGTTTGATCGCTGCGCCGCTGGGCCATCTGGTGCACCCGATCGACCGGGGGATGGCGGTGTTCGGCGTGGCCGAGCATCCCTTGCGCAGCTCGACCGCCCAGCGCCGCACCGGCGACGTGGTTTTCGGAGCGGTGGTGCTGGCCACCATCGGCTACGGCGCCTTTCGGGTCATCGAGTACATTCACCAGGGACTCGGCTTCGGCGAGGTGGGCCACGCGCTGATCCTCGGGCTGGCCACCTTCGCCCGGGTGCTCACCGTGCTGGTCTTCGCAACGCTGATCTGGGTGCCCGTCGGGGTGTGGATCGGCATGAACCCGAGGGTGTCCCGGCTGGCGCAGCCCGTCGTGCAGGTACTGGCGTCGTTTCCGGCCAACTTCCTGTTTCCCATCGTGACCGCGGGACTGATCGCCACCCACGTGAGCCTCGACATCGGTGGCGTGTTGCTGATGGCACTCGGGTCGCAGTGGTACATCCTCTTCAACGTCATCGCCGGCGCCAGCGCGATTCCCAACGATCTGCGCGAGGCGTCGGCGAACCTACAGCTGCCGACGGTGCTGAAATGGCGCAAGCTGATCCTGCCGGCGATCTTCTCGAGCTACGTCACCGGCGGCATCACCGCCGCCGGCGGCGCCTGGAACGCATCGATCGTTTCCGAGGTCGTCAGCTACGACGGAACGACCCTGAGCGCTACGGGGCTGGGTGCGTACATCACCGACGCCACTGCGGTCGGAGACTCGGGACGGATACTGATCGGCGTCATGGTCATGAGCATGTTCGTCGTGACGACGAACAGACTGTTCTGGCGCCGCCTGTACGCCCTCGCCGAAAGCCGCTACTCCCTGTCGTAGCACTCCCCTTTGGAGGTAATCGCCATGGCCGACGCACTGGTCTCGCTGGATCACGTCACCAAGAGCTTTCCCGGCGCCGACGGTGAAGCGCTGCTGGTGCTCGACAAAATCAGCCTGGACCTGCTGGACGGCGAAGTCGTCGCACTGTTGGGGCGTTCGGGTTCCGGAAAATCGACACTGCTGCGCGCCATCGCCGGACTCATCCCGGTTACCAGCGGCTCGGTGCGTTACCGAGGCAAGGAACTCAACGGGTCCAATCCCGGCACCTCAATGGTGTTTCAAACCTTCGCCCTAATGCCTTGGCTCACCGTTCAGGAGAACGTGGAGCTGGGATTGGCCGCTCGCGGTGTGTCTCCAGCTGAGCGCCGCACACGAGCGCTGGACGCCATCGACGTCATCGGGCTGGACGGCTTCGAGTCTGCCTACCCCAAGGAGCTCTCCGGCGGCATGCGCCAGCGCGTCGGTTTCGCCCGCGCACTGGTGCTTGAACCGGATTTGTTGTTGATGGACGAACCGTTTTCAGCCCTGGATGTGCTCACCGCGGAGAACCTTCGGACCGAACTGATGAGCCTGTGGGGCAAGCACGACTTTCCTACCCGCGCTATCTGCGTGGTGACCCACAACATCGAGGAGGCGGTCCTGCTCGCTGACCGCGTCATCGTCCTCGGCGCCAACCCAGGCCGGATCCGGGCCGAGGTCAGGGTTGAGCTTGATCGGCCGCGAGACCGGCGTTCGCTGGCGTTCCAGGCCATCGTCGATCAGCTGTACGAGCTGTTGACCGGCTCCGGTCCGGGTGACGGTACCGCCGCTGCGGGCGATGCCACCCCCACCAGCGACCCGCTGCCCAACGCAACAGTTGGCGGGTTGGCCGGCCTGGTAGAGATCGTCTTCGCCCGTGGCGGTCGCGCCGACCTGCCCGACATCGCCGCCGAACTGAGTTTCGACATAGACGACCTACTGCCACTCGTCGATGCCGCCGCGATGCTCGGCTTCCTGGCAGTCCACGGAGGCGACCTGGAAGTGACCGCCGTCGGCCTCGAGTTCACCACGGCCGACATCCAAACCAGCAAGCAGATATTCGCTGCCCAAGCACGGGAGCGCGCTCCTCTGGTCAAGGCGATCTGTCGTGGGCTGGCGACCTCGGCTGACGGCAATCTGCGGGCCAGTTTCTTCCTGGACCTGTTGCGCCGCGGGTTCAGCCCCGACGATGCCCGACAGCAACTCGAGACCGCGATCAACTGGGGTCGCTACGGCGAACTGTTCGACTACGACACCGATAGTGACACGATTACCGGATGAAAACCCGGGGCGCAGATCCCACTGAGGTATCGGACTCGGACCGCAGACGGGCCCTATTCGCGGGGTCCGTCGGCAATGGCTTCGAATGGTTCGACTGGACGATCTACGCATTGTTGGCCCCGTGGTTCGCCAAGGAATTCTTTCCCGAAAGCATCGCCTCGGCAGCTCTGCTGAGCTCGTTCGCGGTATTCGCAGTCGGGTTCCTGGCCCGGCCATTAGGCGGGCTTGTCTTCGGCTGGCTCACCGAGCGCCACGGTCGCGCCGCCTGTCTGAAGATCGCCATATTCCTGATGGCATTTTCCGGGTTGGCTATGGGACTGGCGCCCACCGCACCGATGATCGGTACTTGGGCAGCACTGTTCATCGTCGTCGTCCGGCTGGTCCAAGGCTTCGCCTTCGGCGGCGAACTTCCCGCAGCGGTCAGCTATTTGACCTATTTTTCGCCGGCGAACCGAACGGCGCGGTTTCTCAGCTGGTATGGCGTCAGCATGGGTGCGGCAACACTGTTCGGCTCGGTCTTGGTTCTGGGGCTGAACTGGTGGCTCTCTGATGACCAAATGGCCGTCTATGGCTGGCGGGTCCCGTTCCTGGTCGGCGCAGTCATCGCTGTCTACGGCCTGTATGTACGCACTCGGGCTCCACAGGATCTGCACCCGGAGACTTCCTCCGCGCGGGAACATTGGCGCAAGCTGTTCAAGGAGAGCGCTCGCGGGGCCGTGGTGACGGCAGTCGCGGCAGCCAGCGCCCCAGCTGTCTTCTTTGCCGCGATCGCCGCCTTTCCAGCGACGGCCATTGCGCTGCGCGTCAATTCAGATACCGCGTATCTCGTCAACGCTGCGGCCCTGGCACTGATGGTTGCGTTGATCTTCGTGGCGCCCCTGGCCGCCGAACGATGGAGTCTGCGCTCCGTGTGGGCGACCGCGATCTTGCTGAACGCGCTTGTCATCGCGGTCGGCTTCGCTGTTTTCTATGCGAGCCCAGGCACTGCGGTCACGGTGCAACTTGCCATCGTCGTACCGTTCGCGTTCGTCCAAGGAACTGTCCAGGCACTGTGTGTCAGCACGTTGCATCCGGCCGTGATCGGGCTGGCCATGGGCACCGCGTGGACGATCCCTGCATCACTGATCGGCGGCACGGCGCCAATGCTGATGGCGTGGGCCAACAAACACGGTCACCCGATGTACTTCGTCTGGTACCTGGTTGCTGTGTGCGTCATCGCCGGAGTTGTAGTCCTTGCGATAGGGAAACCTCGGCCCAAGGACACGGACCGCCTGTAGCGCCGACCACCTGTAGCACGCGGGGCGGAGACGCCTGAGCGAGTCGGAGCTCTCGGGCTGACAGGAACTTGGAGCCGCGTGAGAGACTCGAACTCTCGACATCCGCTTTACAAGAGCGACGCTCTACCAACTGAGCTAACGCGGCCGGACCGACTTCTGTGGTTCGAAAGAGCATCCTACTGCTAGCGCACCCTGCACGTTCTTCCCCGGGCGACACCGAAGAAATCGGCGTAACTTGTCCGGATGACGACGGCCTTGTCAGTACCACCGCAGGAAGACCGCCGCTTCTTCGGGCATCCGATCGGCTTGGCCACGCTGTTCGCCACCGAACTGTGGGAGCGGTTCAGCTTCTACGGCATGCTGGCACTCCTCGTCCTCTACCTGGCCGCCGACCCGTCCGAGGGAGGGATGGGGCTGGCCCCCACCACAGCGATCGGAATCTTCGGCGTCTATAGCGCGACGATCTACCTGCTCACGGTCCCGGGCGGATGGATCGCGGACAGGGTGCTCGGGCCGTACCGGGCGGTGCTGATCGGTGGATGCGTCATCGCCAGCGGGCACTATGTGCTGGCCGTCCCGAGCGGCTGGACGCTGTGGCCGGGAATGGCTCTTATCGCCATCGGCACCGGGTTGTTGAAGCCGAACATCTCTGCCATGGTGGGCGAACTCTACGACTCGGACGCCGACGAGGGCGAACGTCGCGACGCCGGATTCTCACTGTTCTACATGGGCATCAACATCGGCAGTTTCTTTTCACCGCTGATCTGCGGCTACCTCGGCGAGAACGTCGGCTGGCATATCGGATTCGGAACGGCCGGGGTGGGTATGACCATCGCGATCGTGGGCTACGTGGCAGCTACCCGACGCACGCTGGGAAGCATCGGTCGGACCGTGCCCAACCCGGAGACACGGGCCAAGCTCCGGCGGCTCGCGCTGATCACCGCCGCACTATTGGCCGCCAGCGCAGCTCTTTTTCTGGCCGACGTGGTGACCGGCAGCTTCCGGGCCGACCACATGATCTGGTTCCTCGCCACCGTGACCGTCGCCACCCCGTTCGTCTACTTCGCCCGAATATTCCGTAGCACCGAGTTGACCCGAATCGACCGGGACCGGATGAAGGCCTACGTATGGATCTTCGTGGGTTCGGCGATGTTCTGGCTGATCAGCGATCAGGGCGGATCGACGCTGAGCCTGTTCGCCGAAAGCAACACCGACCGCGATATCGGCGGCTTCCTGGTCCCGGCCAGCTGGCTGCAATCGGTCAACCCGATCGCCATCGTGGCCTTGGCGCCGGTGTTCGCCTTCATTTGGCTGAAACTGGGCCGACGGGCCCCTACCTTGCCCGGCAAGTTCGTGCTGGCACTCTTGCTGATCGGGGTGTCGTTCCTGGCCATGGCGGTGCTGTCCAACATCGCCGGTGACGGCACCAAGGTTCTGCTGATCTGGCTGATGCTGATCGTCGTCGTCCAGACCATCGGCGAGCTGCTGCTCAGCCCGACCGGGCTCTCCGCGTCCACCCACCTGGCACCACGCGGGATGGAGAGTCAGGTGGTGGCGCTGTGGTTCCTGTCCAGCGCGGTGGGTGACGCAATCGGCAGCGCCACCGCGCCACTGCAGGATTCGCTCGGCCAGACCGCGTATTTCTGCGTCATCGGTGGCATCGCCCTGGCCCTCGCCGCGGTGATCGCCACCCAGGTAAAACGCATCCACACCCTGATGGGCGGCATCCACTGAGGCGTTTTGCGGCATACCTGAGTGTCCGGCGGTAGTCCTGCTCCATAATCCTGCTGACCAGCGATAACCCCCCGGTGGGAGTTCTTACCGACGGGCCGTCCGGTGCGGTGATCGGGCTATCAGACCACCGAGACCTATGACTCGAGCAGCGATAGGAATACCACCTACGTGACGGTCATCGACACCGTCACCGACTTAGAGGCTTCCTGCAGGATTCCCACCATCAAGGCCTATAGTTTGGTTATCTTTACCTAATTCGAATGGCCGGACGGCTGCTGGCTTCATCCCAGAGGAGCAAGACATGACTATCAGCAGGCCCGGGTTGGCATTGCCGCAGTCCGACCTCGGTGCTGGCCGGATCAGTCTGGCTGAACTCGCCGTCGGCACCACCGCCGAAATCGTTTCACTGGCTACCCACGCCCCGGCCGAGCTGCTGGCACGATTGCGGCATCTGGGCTTCCGGCCCGGTACCCGGATCACCAAACTGCGTACCGCTCCCCTCGGCGATCCCGCCCTGTACCGACTTCTGGGCTACGACACCTGCCTGCGCCGCCGGGAATCCTCCTACGTCGAAGTGCGGCGGGACGGATGACGGCAGGGTGTCACGACGGCGGGACCACCGCCGAGGCACCGGCGGGACAGCACCGTATCGCGCTGGTCGGCAGCCCGAACGCCGGCAAGACCAGTGTCTTCAACCACCTCACCGGACTGCGGGCCCGCACCGGCAACTATCCGGGCGTGACCGTGTCGCGCAGCGTGGGCACCGGTCGGCACCGCAACGACCACGGCACGACGAAATTCGGAGTCGAGGATCTCCCGGGGTGCTACAGCCTGAGTCCGATCAGTCCGGACGAGCGGGTGGCCACCGACGTCCTGCACGGCAATCTGCCCGGTATTCCCGCCCCTGACGCGGTCGCCGTCGTGGTCGACGTGACCGTGCTGGAGCGTTCACTGTCGCTGATCGCCCAGGTGTTGGCGCAGGGACTGCCGACCATGGTGATCCTCACCATGACCGATGAACTCACCGCCCGTGGCGGGCAGTTGGACATCGACAAGTTCGCGGCGGCGCTGGGCGTGCCCGCCGTCGCGGTGATCGCCAGCCGGGGCAGGGGCTTCGAACCGCTGCGGGAGCTTCTGGCGGCGCCGCAGAACTGGCAGCGGGTACCCTTTGCCCCACCTCAGGACGGTGCCGAGTTCCAGAGCTGGGTCGCGTCCATCCTGCACGCCGGCCAATACCGACCTCCTGGTTCCGACCGTCGCACCGCTCGAATCGACCGCCTGCTGCTGCACCCACTCTGGGGGTCGTTGTCGTTTCTGGCCACCATGTTCCTGTTGTTCCAGGTGGTGTTCACGGTGGCGCCGCCGCTGCAAGACCAGATCACCACCTTCTTCGAATGGCTCGGTCCGGTGGTTTCCGACGCGATCCCCAATGTCACGCTGGCCGGATTGATCGGCGTCGGCATCATCGGCGGCGTCGGCACCGTACTGGCCTTCATCCCGCAGATCGTGCTGATGTTCTTGCTGATCGCGCTGATGGAAAACGTGGGCTACATGGCGCGGGCGGCGTTCCTGGTCGACCGGATCATGGCTTCGGCCGGCCTGGAGGGCAGGGCGTTTGTGGCGATGCTGTCCTCGCTGGCATGCGCGGTGCCCGGCATCATGGCGGCCCGGACGCTGCCGTCGTCGCGGGACCGGATCGCCACCGCGATGGCCGCCCCGTTGATGACCTGCTCGGCAAGGTTGCCCGTCTACATCCTGTTGATCGGGCTCCTGGTGGACCCGGATTCCAGGTGGGGACCGGTGTCGGTGCAGGGTGTGGCGATGTTCGGCCTCTACGTGCTCGGCGGGATGACGGCGATGATCGCGGCCTGGCTGTTCAAGACCGCGGTGCTGGGCCGCGACCTGTTGCCGTTCTACATGGAGATGCCGCCGTACCGGTTCCCGTCCGTCAAGGCGGTGCTGCTGACGATGTGGGACTCCTCGAAGATGTTCCTGCGCAAGGCCGGAACCATCATCCTGGCAACGGCAATCGTGTTGTGGTTCCTGCTCAACCTGCCGTCCCGGACCACGGAAACTGCCGGGATGAGCGAGGCAGACGCAGGCGCCTACGTTCTGGATCACTCCTATGCCGCAGCCATGGGCAAGTTCATCCAGCCGCTGTTCGAACCGCTTGGCTTCGACTGGCGGTTGTGTGTGGCCATCATCGGTGCGCTGGCCGCCCGCGAGGTCTTCGTCGCGACCCTGGGGCAGATCTTTGCCGCCACCGACCCGGAAAACCCCAGCCAGGCGCTGCAAACCGCGATCTACACCTCCGGCCCGCACCAGGGCGAGATGTTGTTCACCGCACCGACTGTGGTGGCGTTGCTGATCTTCTTCGCCTACGCACTGTCGTGTATGTCCACCGTCGCCACCATCCGTCGCGAGACCAATTCGTGGAAGTGGCCGTTGGTGGCCTGGGGGTACATGTTCGTCCTGGCCTGGGTCGGCGCGCTGATCGCCCGCCACATCACCATCTGGCTCACGGGCTGAGAGGACAGGCGCATGTCGATTCCTATGCCTGGGCTGCAGCTGCACGCGGAGACCACCGAAGACCCTCGGTTGATCAAGTGGTTGACCGGGACCCGGCTACTGTCGGCCGCATCGCCTCAGGTGCGAGGGCTTCTCGACGACGGTGTGCTGGAGCGAATCGACGCCGCCCCCGGGGAAGTGCTCACCCTATTGGCCGAAGGCCGGTCCTGGGCAGCGGAGGGTCCGCGGGTTCGCTCGGTGCTGTTCGCGGCGTTGAGCGCCGACCAACCTGTACTCAGCGACGCCGAACTGCTGGCCCAGATCTCTGAGGTACTGCAGCGCGAGGTCGCGCCGGTGGCGGACTCCCACGGCGGCAGCGTGACGGCGCGATCGGTCCGCGACGGCATTCTGACGGTGGAGTTCGGCGGCGCCTGCCATGGCTGTAGCGCCAGCGGAAAGACGCTGAGCGACTTGGTGTCTCGCAGCGTGCGTATGCACTACCCGCAAATCGTCGAAGTACGGGCGGCAAGCACCCGCCGCACCTGGCTGACGCTGTCCCCCGGCCGGAGCGGCCGGCCGGCCACCAATTTCTGACACCCCGACCCGCCCATCGACGTAACAAACAGGAGACGCACCGAGCATGAAGTTCCACGACCTGATCAAAGAGCAGATCCGCAGCGAGTTCACCGCCTCACAGCAATACATCGCGATCGCGGTCTATTTCGACGGCGAGGATCTGCCGCAGTTGGCGAAACGGTTCTACGAGCAGGCCGTCGAGGAACGCAACCACGCGATGATGCTGGTGCAGTACCTGCTCGACCGCGACATCGATGTCGAGATCCCCGGAATCGACGGTGTCTGCAACACGTTCGACACTCCCGGGGACGCCCTCGCCATCGCGTTGGACCTGGAACGCGCCGTCACCGAGCAGTTCGCCCGAATCGCCAACACGGCGCGCGAGGAAGGCGACTACCTCGGCGAACAGTTCACCCAGTGGTTCCTCAAGGAACAGGTCGAAGAAGTCGCACTCATGTCGACGCTGGTTCGGGTCGCCGAACGTGCCGGTACCGACCTGTTCCACCTCGAGGGGTTCGTCGCCCGCGAGATAGTTCCGGGCGCGGCCGACCCCAACGCCCCGAAGGCCGCCGGCGGCAACCTCTGAGCGCATCTTCGGAGGACACACATTCGGCGAGCAACTGGCCCAGCGATTGCGACAAGTGGTCGAGACACACGTTGTCGCCGTTGCGATCGCCAGCAGCAGGGTGCCCCCCGGCAGTCGAGGCGCGCCTGGGTGGCGATCGGGCGGGCGGGTGTGTTGTGCGGACTGGTGATTTTGCCGGTTGGCGGGTCGTGTCGCTGGTGGTCGTGCTGATTCCGAAAATTCCGCAGTCCGGAATATTCGGGGCACTTGGTTGGCCATGGGGTGGCAAGAAAATTCCCTTTTTGAGCGGATCTTCTGGAGGTACCACGGATGTGGCTGT
>JBFXJE010000025.1:0-54170 GCA_050175175.1 Mycolicibacterium sp.
GGTAATGGTGGTCGTGGTGGCGCCTGGTTCGATAACACCGTTGTGGGTGCCGGGCGCACTGGCGGCGCCGGGGGTGCTGGCGGGGCTGGTGGCGCGGTCGGTGACGGCGGTGCCGGCGGGGCTGGCGGGGACGGTGTGGGTGTCGGCGGTGCTGGTGGGGCTGGTGGTACGGGCGGGTCGACGTCCGGTGATGGTGGTGCCGGGGGTGCCGGGGGTGCGGGTATCGCCGAGGGGGATCAGGACGCGGTCGGGGGTGTCGGGGGTGCCGGCGGTGCCGGCGCTGCGGGGGGTGTTGGTGGTGTCGGTGGTGCGGCGCAGGCGGTGGACGGGGACGCGGTCGGCGGGACGGGCGGCGCCGGCGGGGTGGGTAACTCCGCGGCCGGTGGTACCGGGGGGGCTGGTGGTGCGGCCGAGTCGGTGTCGGGTGAGGCTCAAGGTGGTGCTGGCGGTGCTGGTGGGGACGCCAGTTTGGGGGTGTTGGGCGGCGGCGGTGATGGTGGTGCTGGTGGTGCGGCGCGCAGTGTGTCGGGGCCCGCGCTGGGCGGTACTGGTGGTGGCGGCGGTGCCGGCGGTAACGGCGGCCCGATCGGTCAGCCTTCTGATGGTGGTGTCGGTGGTGCGGGCGGGTATGCGCAGTCCATTGAGGGTGATGCTGGTGGTGGTGATGGCGGGGCGGGCGGGTACGCGATCAGCGGGACCGGCGGTGCCGGCGGTGTTGGCGGTGTGGGGCAGTCGGTGGTCTCTGGTGATGGTTTCGGTGGTGACGGCGGGACCGGCGGTTTCGGTACCTTCCAGGGTGGTGATGGTGGTGCCGGCGGGGCAGGGAGCGCTGCGGCGGGAGTGGCCGCCGGGGGTGCCGGCGGTGTCGGCGGTGATGCGTTAGCCGGTCCGCAGGCCGGGGCTGGTGGCCGGGGTGGTGATGCGCGCTCTACCGGGGGTGAGGCCCTCGGCGGTACCGGCGGGGCCGGTGGGCACGGCAACACCATCGATGAGACCGGGGGCCGCGGCGGGGCGGGTGGGGCCGGCGGTGACGCTGATGCTCTTGAGGAGGCGATGGGCGGGGCCGGCGGGGCCGGCGGGACGGGTGGTATCGGCGGTGACGGCGGTGCTGGTGGTGGCGCCCGCTCAGCGCAGGGCCCCGCTATCGGCGGTGAGGGCGGGGCGGCCGGGGCCGGGTTGGCCGCTGATGGCGGTCACGGCGGGGCCGGTGGCGGGGCCGATGCGACCACTGGTGCAGCCACCGGTGGAGCTGGCGGTAACGGCGGGGATGGGCTCACCGCCGGAGGTGACGGCGGGGCCGGGGGCGGGGCCGATGCGACCACTGGTGCAGCCACCGGTGGGGCCGGCGGTAACGGCGGGGATGGGCTCACCGCCGGCGGTGACGGCGGGGACGGTGGCAATGCTGCCGCGACCGCGCTTGTCGATGCAGTCGGCGGAGCTGGGGGAGCCGGCGGGACCGCCGGGCCGGGCGGAACCCAAGGACGGGCCGGCGCGGCGGGAACGGCTGCGGTCGCGGTCGGACAGGCTCCGGGCTTGCTGGCGATCACCCCCGACGGCTCCAGGGGCTATGTCGCCAACAATGGCGGTACCACGGTGTCGGTGATCGACGTCGCCACCAACACCGTCATCGACACCATCGAGGTCGGTCAGCGACCGAACGGGGTCGCAGTCAGTCCTGACGGATCGACCACCTACGTCGCCAACAGCAACAGCGACTCGGTGTCGGTGATCGACACCGCCACCAACACCGTCACCGCCACGATCGCGGTGGGCGGTAACCCCACGGGGGTGGCGGTCAGCCCTTGGGGCGACACCGCCTACGTCGCCAACACCGCCGACAACACGGTATCGGTGATCGACACCGCCACCAACGCCGTCACCGGCGTCATCGTGGTGGGCGTCGAACCGCTCGGGGTGGCGTTCAACCCCGATGGGGCCACCGCCTATGTGTCCAATACCCTGAGCGGCACGGTGTCGGTGATCGACACCGCCACCAACTCCGTGATCGACACGATCGCGGGAGGCGCCAAACCGACGGTGGTGGCGGTCAGCCCTGACGGGGCCACCGCCTACGTGTCCAATACCCTGAGCGGCACGGTGTCGGTGATCGACACCGCCACCAACACGGTCACCACCACTGTCGCCGTGGGTGGTAGTCCGACGGGTTTGGCGTTCAGCCCCAACGGTTCTGTGGTCTATGTCGCCGACAGCGCAAGCGACATCATCGTGGTGATTGACGCCGTCACCAACCTGGTGACCGCCACCGTCGCTGTCGGTGAGGGTCCTGTCGGGATCGGGGTCGCCCCCGGCGGTGCGACCCTGTATGTGCCCAGTTCCGCCGATAACACCGTGTGGGTGGTCGACGCGCCGGCCGAAATCGTGACGCCGGTTGTCATCAACGTCGGGACCGCCGCGGCCGATGGGGCGGTCAGCCCGGATGGTCTTACCGCGTATTTCACCAACGACAGCGACCAGGTGATCGTGATCGACATCGCGACCAACACCGTCGCCGCCCCGATTCCCGTCGGCGCGGGGCAGAGCGGTGTGGCCGTGAGCCCCGACGGGGCCACCGCCTACTTCACCTCCGGCAGCGCCCAAGGCGGGGTCGTGTACGTGGTCGATACCGCCACCAAGACCGTCACGGCCACCGTCGCCGTCGGCGGCCAACCCGAAGGGATCGCGGTCACCCCCGACGGGGCCACCGCCTACGTCGCCAACTTCGCCAGCAGCACCGTGTCGGTGATCGACACCGCCACCAACGCCGTCACCGCCACCATCAGCGACCTCTCCTCACCATTCTCGATCGCGGTCAGCCCTGACGGGGCCACCGCTTACGCGGCTGGGGACTTGGTCTGGGTGATCGACACCGCCACCAACACCGTCACCGACAGCATCGGCGTGAGCGCCGACCAGGTTGTGGTCAGCCCCGATGGCGCAACCGTCTACGTTGCCAGTAGAGACAGCAGCGACGTGTCTGTGATCGATGCTGTCACCAAAACCGTCACCACGAACATCGCAGTCGGCGTCTCCTCGGACGGCCTGGCGATCAGTCCCGAGGGTGCCACCCTTTACTTCACCGGTTCTGGTGCCGGCGCCGTGTACCTGATCGACACCGGCACCAACACCCTGGTCGCCTACGCGATCCCTGCCGGTAGCTCCGCGGACGGGCTGGCAATCACACCCAGCGGCGAGTTCCTCTATGTCGCGAATCCATCAGACGACACGGTATGGTTCGTCAGCACCCAAGAAATCGCCATCGGAGTCGGTTCTGTACCACAGGGCGTCGCGATCGTCCCCGAAGGTGATTCGGCCTATGTCACCAACGCCGCGAGTAACTCAGTGTCGGTGATCGACACCACCACCAACACCGTCACCACCACCATCGGAGTTGGTGTTAACCCCATCGGTCTCGCAGTCAGCCCTGACGGCCGAAGCGTCTACGTCGCCAACGCGGCCGGCAGCTCCCTGTCGGTGATCGACACCGACACCAACACGGTGACCGGAGGCCTGGCGGTGGGTGTCACTCCGATCGGGGCGGCGGTCGGACCCGACGGGTCCACCGCCTACGTTGCCAACTACACCGACAACACCGTCTCGGTGATCGACACCGACACCCTCACCCTCACTGCCACAATCGCTGTGAACCCCGGCCCGCAATGGGTGGCGGTCAGTGAAGACGGCTCCACCGCCTACGTCACCAATGCCCTAGAAAATCAGGGTGTCTCGGTGATCGACACCGCCACCAACACCGTCACCGGGATCATCGCACTGGACGGCATACCCGGCGGGGTGGCCGTCAGCCCCGGCGGTGTCAGTTCCGGCAAGGTCTACGTCAGCAACTCCAACGACAACACCGTTGAGGTGATCGACGCCGCCACCAACACCATCACCGCCTCCATCGCCGTCGGTCCAACCCCGCTTGGGTTAGCGGTCAGCCCCGACGGCTCCATCGTGTATGTCAGCAGCGGCGGCGGCAACACTCTGACGGTAATCGACGCCGCCACCAACACCAGCTTCCCCATCGGAGCCCCCGGACGCTCTTCTTGGGTGGCGACCAGCCCCATCAGTTCAGTCATCTACGTCACCAGCTCCGGAGGCTCCACGGTGTGGGCGATCAGGTTGTGAACAGGTTCGCCTGCTCCTGTCTTGTCGGGCCGCTCGCAGGTGTGGAAGTGACTGGAGCCGGTGCCCTCCTCGGTCAGCCAGCATCTGTCCATCTTGCGGCGGTCGGGCGGAAGGAGAACATCCCAGCCAGAAGGGGATGCCTCTGTACTTCCTGCTCCTGGGTTGCGCCGGTACTGGGCAGCTCCGGAAGCAGTGGCCACTGTCCAGTTCCCGCGGCCAGGTCATGTCGGACACTGCCTATAGCAACCATGTGATGGCCGGTACCACGATGGCGGGCGATGGCACCGAACTCGGCAGGCTCGACGGGTAAGGGCGGATCCCGGCCGGGTTGGCCTGTCGACTCATTGGCGACGCCGTGGGCGATCGAGAAGTCACGGCCACCGCCTCGACCGCCCCCCAGGTTGGGTCCGATGGTGGCGATGGAGTCGACAACGCGAATCTTCACGCCTAGCCGTACCGCGACGGTCGGTCGACTCAGCATCGACATCGTCACCTTCGACGCGGCATGACCGGCGGCTAGATTGAACACATGGCCACCACCTTCGCCGATATCGCCGGATCGGAATACGTCCTGCTGACCACATTCACCAAGGACGGCAGGCCCAAGCCGACCGCGATCTGGGCCGTCTCTGAGGGAGATCGTCTGATCGCGATCACCCAGGAACAGTCCTGGAAGGTGAAGCGGATCCGCAATACCCCAAGGGTCACCATCGCGGTGTGCGATCGCAGCGGCAACCCCAGAGGCGAAGCCGTCGAGGCGGTGGCAGCGATCCTGGACAAATCAGCCAACAGTCACACCTACGATGCGATCGGCAAGCGGTACGGACTGCTCGGTAAGACCTTCAACCTCTTCTCCAAGTTGCGCGGCGGGATGCATAAGAACGTCACCATCGAGATCAAAGCCGCGGCCTGACGCCATGGCTCGGACCGGTGGTCGGAACCCGCGGCACGGCTTGTGCGTTGGCAGTGCATGGCGATGAGGCTCTTCCTGATCTACGCGATGGTCGAGCTGGCCGTCCTGGTGGTGCTGGTGTCTGCCATCGGGTTCGGCTGGACAGTGCTGCTGGTGGCCGGGATATTCCTGGTCGGTCTGGTCCTGGCCGGTTCTCAGCTGCGTCGCCAGCTCCGGCGGCTGCAATCGGGGCTAACCCTTGCCAATGCACAAGGAGCGGTCACCGATAGTGCGCTTGTCGCACTGGGCACCGTGCTCGTCGTCGTCCCCGGTCTGGCGACCTCGGTTCTCGGCGCTGTGCTGCTATTGCCGCCGACCCGCGCGGCAGCGCGGCCGTTGGTCACGGCAATGGCTGCTCGACGCGCCCCCCTGATCGTCGGGGTCAGTACGGTGGGCGGTGCCGCGGCGGGCGCTCGGGAAGGTCGCGGCGACTACATCGACGGCGAGGTTCTCGACGTGACCGATGTCACCGACAGAAGACACGCCGAGCAGCCCCGACTGCTTGAGTGAGCATCACCACACTGCTGCTCAATGGGCGCGTGCACAGCCCGTCGATGCCTGATGCGACCGCAATGGCGGTTCGCGATGGAGTCGTCGTGTGGCTCGGCAGCGACACCGTCGGACGCGCGCAGTTCCCCGACGCGGACTCGACCGACCTCGCCGGCGGCTTCGTCGCCCCGGCCTTCGTGGACAGCCATGTGCACGTCACCGCGACCGGGCTGGTTCTCACCGGACTCGACCTTCGGCCGGCGAATTCGCTACGGCACTGCCTCGACCTGCTGGGGGCATATGCGCGGTCTCACCCGGACGGCACGATCTGGGCGCACGGCTGGGACGAATCGGGGTGGCCCGAGCGTCGCGCGCCGACCACGGCTGAGGTGGACGCAGCCGTCGGCCACCGGCCCGCCTACCTGGCGCGAGTCGATATGCATTCGGCGGCAGCTTCGACCGCACTTCGGCGGCAAGGGCCCGGACTCGCCGCCCCACTGCACGACCAGGCTCCGTTGACGGCGGATGCGCATCACCGTGTCCGTCGAGTCGCCCGCGACGGTGTTACCGCCGGACAGCGAGCGACCGCGCGGCGGGCCGCACTCGACGCGGCCGCCGCGATGGGCATCGTCGCGCTACATGAGTGTGCCGGCCCGCAGATCGGCGGTCTGCAGGACTGGCAGGAACTCCGCGCACTCGGACACGGTGTCGAGGTCGTCGGCTACTGGGGCGAGCAGGTCACCACCGCTGAGCAGGCGCGAGAGCTCATGGCGGCGACCGAGGCCCGAGGGTTGGCCGGCGATCTCTTCGTCGACGGCGCGCTGGGGTCCCGTACCGCTTGGCTGCGCGAGCCCTACGCCGACGCGGCCCCTTGTTGCCCGACGCCGCTCGGCAACGACTACCTCGGGGTCGACGCGATCAGCGCGCATCTGTGTGCCTGCACCGAAGCCGGGATCACGGCCGGATTCCACGTGATCGGTGACGCAGCCGTCGAGGCCGTCGTGGCAGCGCTGGAGATTGCAGTGCGACGCTACGGGCAGGTTGCGGTGGCGCGGCTGGGGCACCGGTTGGAACATCTCGAGATGGTCACCGGCGAGCAGGCGGCCAAACTGGGCAGCTGGGGTGTGATCGCCAGCATGCAACCGGCCTTCGACGCGATGTGGGGCGGCCCGACAGGCATGTATTCCCAGCGCCTCGGAGTGGAACGAGCTCGTCGGCTCAACCCGTTCGCGCTGTTAGCATCCCAAGGCGTGCCCCTCGCCTTCGGTTCCGACGCACCGGTGACCGAGATGAACCCATGGGCCTGGGTGCGGGCGGCAACGAATCACCACACCGCTGGTAGTTCCATCTCGGCACGGGCCGCCTTTGCGGCGGCCACCCGCGGCGGCTGGCGCGCGGGCGGTGTCCGGGACGGTGTGATGGGCACCCTGGTCCCCGGCGCGCCGGCCTCCTATGCGGTCTGGGAAGCCGACGAATTCGAAGTCAGCGCGCCGGCCGACGCGGTTCAGCGCTGGTCCACCGACCCCCGTTCCCGGGTGCCGGTCCTGCCCCGCCTCGACGACGGCCTTCCCCGGTGCCGGCAGACGGTGCACAGAGGCACGACCATCTATGGCTGACACCGAAGTGGTCGGCACTTCCCGATCCGACGGGCAGACTCGGCGAATCGCACGTTGCCGGTGGGCGGTGACGAAACGGTTGCCTGCGCTGAGTGTCACGATCTTCGCCGGTCTGGCACTCTGTGCCAGTTTCCCCCCGTTCGGATGGTGGTATTCGGCGATCGTCGCGTTCGCGCTGCTGGGTTGGGTGCTGACCAGGCCGTCCACCACTGCGGTCGGCGGCCTGGGCTACGGACTGCTTTTCGGGCTTGCCTTCTACCTGCCTTTGCTGCCATGGATCAGCGGGCTCGTCGGGGCGCTGCCGTGGCTGGCGCTCAGCGCGGTCCAGGCGCTGTTCCCGGCGCTGTTTTCGCTGCTCGCTGTGGTGGTCCGTCGTCAGCCCGGCTGGCCGCTGTGGTTCGCGGGGCTCTGGTCGGCTGTCGAATGGGTCAAGTCGACGGTTCCGTTCGGCGGCTTCCCGTGGGGGGTGGTTGGGTTCTCTCAGGCCGACAGTCCGTTGCTTGCCCTGGCTTTTCTCGGCGGAGCACCGCTGGTCTCATTCGCGGTGGCGCTTCTCGGGTTCAGCTTCTCAGCATTGATATCGGTGGTCATCCGATGGTGGCGTCGGGATGCGGATGCGCGTGCGGCCGCACCGCCCGCGGTGGTGCTGCCCGGGCTGTGTATCTGTCTGGTGTTGTTGTCGACGGCTTTGGCGTGGCCGGGCGTGCGCAAGTCCGGTGTCGGGGCGGTCGACGACCCGTCCGTCCGGGTCGCCGTGGTCCAGGGCAACGTTCCGCGGCTCGGCTTGGAGTTCAATGCCCAGCGGCGGGCCGTGCTGGACAATCACGTCCGCGAGACGCTGCGGCTCGCGGCGGATGTACGCGAGGGGCGAGCACCCCAGCCCATGCTGGTGATCTGGCCGGAGAATTCCTCAGACATTGACCCGCTGTTCAATCCGGATGCGCAGCGGCAAATCTCGACCGCAGCCGCCGCGATCGACGCACCCATACTGGTCGGTGGCGTGCTGGCCGCGCCCGGCTTTTCGCGAAGTAACCCGGTGTCGACCAATTCGGTGATCGTCTGGAACCCCGAAACGGGTCCCGCGGACCGACACGACAAGCAAATCGTGCAGCCGTTCGGGGAGTACCTGCCGTGGCGCAGTTTCTTCAGCCGGCTGTCGTCCTATGCCGAAAGGGCCGGCTACTTCGTTCCCGGGCAAGGCACCGGCGTGGTGCAGGCCGCCGGGGTGCCAGTCGGGGTCGCCACTTGCTGGGAGGTCATCTTCGACCGCGCGCCGCGAGAATCGGTGCGCAGCGGTGCGCAACTGTTGGCGGTGCCGACCAACAACGCGACCTTCGACGAGGCGATGAGCGAGCAGCAGTTGGCATTCGGCAGGCTGCGCGCTGTCGAACACGATCGTTATGTCGTCGTCGCTGGAACCACCGGCATCAGCGCCGTCATCGCGCCCGATGGCCGGGAGTTGGCCCGCACCGAGTTCTTCGAGCCGGCCTACCTGGATCAGCAGATCCGGTTGAAGACGTCGCTGACACCTGCCACCCGCTTCGGCCCGGTGGTTCAGGGAGCTTTGGTGGCCGTCGGCGTCGCAGGTCTGTTGGGCGCGATACTGCACAATGGAGCATTCACCAGATTGCGTGGTCGGCGATCCGCGTCCGACACCGGCAGAGGAGGAGCCACATGAGTGTCCCCGGTGGCACCCCCGGAAACGCGGCCGGCCGATCTGGTGAAGACTCCAGCGATACCGATCAGCGCACACTTGTCATCGTTCCCACCTACAACGAGCGAGACAACCTGCCGACGATCGCCTCGCGTTTGCACGATTCTGCGCCCGATGTGCATCTGCTGATCGTGGATGACGGCAGTCCGGACGGTACCGGCGCGCTTGCCGACGACCTTGCTCTCGCCGATCCTGACCGGGTGCACGTCATGCACCGCGCATCCAAGGACGGCCTCGGCGCCGCGTACCTCGCGGGCTTCGCGTGGGGCCTGAACCGGCAGTACTCGGTGATCGTGGAGATGGACGCCGACGGCAGCCACGCTCCCGAGGAACTCCACCGTCTGCTGGAGGCCGTCGACGCGGGCGCCGATGTCGCGATCGGTTCCCGCTACGTCGACGGCGGCGAGGTGCGCAACTGGCCTCGGCGACGGCTCATGTTGTCGCGCACGGCGAACGGGTATTCGCGCATCCTCCTGGGCGTCGACATTCACGACATCACCGCAGGTTACCGGGCTTATCGTCGCGAGGTGCTGGAGAAGATCGACCTCCCCGCGGTCGATTCCCGAGGCTACGGATTTCAGGTAGATCTGACGTGGCGTTCGATCAATGCCGGATTCACCGTGGTCGAGGTACCGATCACGTTCACCGAGCGCGAGCACGGGGTCTCCAAGATGGACGGGTCCACCATCCGCGAGGCGATCGTCAAGGTCGCACAATGGGGACTGCGGGCACGTCTTGACCGCGCCCGCGGAACAGCGCGCTGAGCCACCGCCCGGGGCGGCTTGGCTAACCTTCAGCCACCTCTGCGGCGTGTCTTGATGATGTCGAGGCGCTCCTTGAGCAACTCGTCGAGTTCCTCGACCGATCGGCGCTCCAGCAGCATGTCCCAGTGGGTGCGCGGCGGCTTGACCTTTTTCGGCTCGGGGATGTCGCCCTCGATCAGGGTCCCCTCGAGACCGTTGCGGCACAGCCAGGTGCCGGGGATCTCGGCGTCGTCGGCGAACGGGACGTCGAACTCCTCGCCGTTATCGGTGCGGTAGCGCGCCACCTGACGCGGCGCCAGGTCGTGGTTGCGGTCAGTCTCGTAGCTCACGGCTCCGAGCCGGCTGCCTCTCAAAACACGATCAGCCATCGTCACTCCTCCATCAACGCCATTCGCCCCGGGGTATCAACGCAGGGGATCTTCGTAGAGTTCCCGACGCGGCCCCCGATGATACCGGGATCGGCCGAACTCGCGGATTACAGTCGACTTTGTGACCTCTGTCGCCTCCCGCTCTGCCCGGACACGTCCGCAGAGCTGTCGGTGGTGTGGCCGCGAAGTCGCAGACAGCGAGTTGGGCAGGCGGCGCCAGTACTGCAGACAGTCCTGTCGTCAGCGCGCATACGAACAGCGCATGGCTATCAAGGGCACCTCGGTGCCGCCGGATGCGGTGGTTCTCACCGCCGAGGAGGCCGCCGAACTCTCTGACCGGGTGTACCAGGTCAGATGCGCCGCCGAGGACGTGGCCACCGCGATCGACGAGGGGGCTGACCGTACCGAGCTCCTGGGGTTGTGCGACGCGCTGATCCAAGTGGCCAGGGCCGCTGACGGCTGGCGCTAATAGCCGACCTCGGCGGCGCGTTCAGTCAAGATCCTCTCCTCGACCGACTTTGGTGGGCTGAGTGGTGTTGATTCGGTTATTTCGCGTGCTGGCCAGCGGGTCTTTGCGGGGGCGGGAACTATCCCGGGGCCACTGCTACCCAGAAGGCTCCAACTCCGACCGGGACGGCGGTGATGACGGCGTTGGTGGCAGTGTCGATAACCATCACCGTGTTACCGAACTCGGCAGGGCTGGTGGCGATCGTGGCGGTGACAGCGTTGGTGACGGTATCGATCACCATCACCGTGCTGTCACCATGATTGGTGACATACGCGAGGGTCCCGGCCGGGTTGACGGCCACCGCGTACGGAAATTTGCCTACGGGAATGATGGCTTCGACTTGGTTGGTCTCGGCGTCGATCACCGACACCGAGTTGCCGGTCGCGTCGGTGACGTAAATGCGGGTTCCCGCCGGGTTGACTGCCACCCCAAAGGGCTGTTCGCCGGTGTCGAGAATGTCTGTGACGGTGTTGGTGGCGGTGTCGATCACTGAGAGGCCGGTGGTGTTCGCGACGTAGACGCGGGTCCCGGCCGGGTTGACCGCCACCCCGTTTGCGTTGAGAGCATTTTGCAAAGTTATCGACGCGGTGATGGTGTTGGTGGTGGTGTCGATCACCGACACGCTGCATTCGGGATACGACTGATTGGTGACGTAGGCCCGGGTCCCGGCCGGGTTGACCGCCACACCCCATGGACCGTCGAAGCCGTCGATCGTGGCGGTGACGGTGTTGGTGGTGGTGTCGATTACCGACACGTCGTCGCTGTAAAGGTTGGTCACGTAGGCGAAGGTGCCGGCCTGGTTGACTGCGACGCCGGTTGGGGTTGTACCGGCAGCGGTCGTGGCAATGACGGTGTTGGTGGCGGTGTCGATCACCGACACGTTGCCGTGCGGGGTTTGACTGCTCACGTAGGCGTTGACGCCGGGGCTGCCTCCCCCCATTCCGCCTGCGCCACCGGAACCACCCGTGCCGTCGGCGCCCCCGCCGCCGCCCGTGCTGCCGGGTCCCCCTATGCCTCCGGCTGCGAATGTAACCCCGTACGGGCCGTCGTCCGGCGCGTCCTGACGAGTGACTGCCACGTAGGCGAGGGTGCCGCCATTACCGCCATTACCGCCATTACCGCCATTACCGCCAACAGCTGGGGCGGCGAAGAGGATCAAGATCCGCCCGGAGCCACCCTCGCCCCCAAAGCCGCCAACTCCGCCGGACCCGCCGAGCCCGCCGGACCCCCCGAGCCCGCCTTGGCCGCCGTTCCCGCCCTGACCTGCTTGGCCGAACAGCCAGTTGCCCTGTCCGCCGGACCCGCCCGGGCCACCGTTGCCGCCGGCGGTGCCGGTCGCGCCGCTGGCGCCGGTCCCGCCGTTGCCGCCCCTGCCGCCATCTCCGCCGGCGCCCCAGATTGACAGCAGCCCGGCGTTGCCGCCCGCGCCGCCGCGGCCCCCGGTGACCCCAGCGGTCAGGGAGGCGCCGCCGGCCTCGCCGGCGCCGCCGCCGCCCACAAACCAGGCGCCGGCACCCCCGGCACCCCCAGCACCGCCGACGCCGCCTGCGCCGCCGATCCCGCCGGCCCCGCCGTGACTGCTAAACGCCAACAAGCCCGCACTGCCGCCATCGCCGCCATCACCACCGCTCAGCGCTGCGGCTCCGCCGGCCCCGCCAGCCCCGCCGGCACCCCACAATGACCACAACCCGGTGTTACCGCCAGCGCCGCCGGCGCCGCCGACAGTGAGCGCGTCCCCGCCCGCACCGCCGTTTCCGCCGTTACCGACGAACAACCCGCCGCGCCCGCCATTGCCGCCGAGACCGCCAGCTATACCGGACCCGCCGTCACCGCCGTTGCCGAACCAGCCCGCCGACCCGCCATCACCGCCGTTGTAGCCCTTACCGCCATTTCCGAACAGGCCACCGTCGCCGCCCGTGCAGGCCGTGCTGCCCGCGCACGAGGTGGAATCCCAGGAATAGCCGTTGCCGATCAGAATTCCGCCATCAGGGTGCTCGGCGGTGCCGTCACCGAACAGCCACACCGGCTGCCTCGCCGCAGCCGAGTTGGCGCCTGTCACAGCCGAGGCATCGCCCACTTCGCGGCGAGCCACCGCAGCGGCTCCCCCTGTCACCGGCGCCGCATCCGGTTTGGTCGACAACGCAGATCCCGGGTTCTGCGCTTCCACCGCAGCAGGAGCCGCTCCCAGAGATGAACTGCCCGTCCCACCAGAAAACCTCGCCGGAACCGCATCGGTATCCACCGCGGTACCGCCACCAGCGTCGACATCGAAATCGTCAACCTCATCGACGGTGGTATCGCCGACAAGACCATGGTCGGTGTCGGTGTCGGTGTCGGTGTCGGTGTCAAGTTCGTCGGAATCCCGACCGACGTCTGAGGCCCCCACGTTGTTGAAGCCGCCGGCCTCTTCCAGCGCATCAGCACCGAGATCCGACGATTCTGGAGCGGCGGCCGGCGAGTCTGATCCCGATGAACCCGGTCCGGACGAATCTGATGAGGAACTCGATTGCGAACCCAACGAACCGGCAGAACCGGTATCGGCGGCTGCGACTCCCGGCAGCGATGCAATCGCCGCGCCCACACCCAACATCACCGCCAACGCGCCCACCCGACCTACATGACGGGCATAACCCGTTACCGCAGGCCGAGACGACTCCCGATCACCCGACCTGATCGGATGCGCGTGCCCGGAATCGGCGACGGTGTTCTGAGCTGCGTTTGTCCACCCCATGCCGGCTCCCGGAAATCGCCAACGCATTGAGTCGCTGGACTCGAAGGATTACAGCACACCGCTGGCATGGTTCGACGCGCATCGATCAAGTAATGCGCACCAGCGGTCTCGTCGCCAATCTTGCTCCCCCGTGCGGCGGGTTGACGCCATCCCGCGCAAATTCAAACCCCTGGATAGCCGTGAAGCTGCATCATCCCGCAAAGCGCCTGAAGGTGACTCCAAGAAAGTAGCGCTAGCACTGGAAGCTCGCTCAGCAGCTGAACATCCGTCCGGCCTGGGATGAGGCCGGCACCGGTTGCAGACAGCCGAACGGTGCCACGCCGGCGATACTGATCCAGATCGCCGACTGATGCGCGTAGTTCACGCAGAACAGGCCGGTCGTGTCGCTGCGACACCGAGTGTCGCCGAACGTCAGCGAGTGCCCTTCGGGCAGCGGCGGGCCAACTCCCTTCACGAACGGGCCGGGATCCCCGTGTAGGGATCCGAGCTGTGCGGTGGTTCCAGCGAAGTCGACCCAGCCTGGCTTCCACATCCCTTCGGCGCCCGCTGGTCGTGGCGCCGGGGAGTCCAGGTCCACCAGGCACGACAGGGCGCCGTCGTTGTACGCCGCGTCGGTCATACACTGCGTCGTCTTGTTGGGCGCCCCGGCCGGGGCGGTGAACGCGACGTCGTCGCCGAGTCGGGTCGTGACGCCGTCGAGGTAGGCCTCGTGGTAGGCGCTTGCGTCGGCGGGCGTACCTGCCTCGATCCAGGCGATCACGTCTTCGATCGCCGAGTTCTGGTTCGGCGCACGGCCGCCCGCTGCTGTGGTGGGGGAGGGGGCCGTGCTAGTCGGCGCTGTCAGCCGCGTGGATTCCGGGGGTTCGGCGTCGCCGCCCACCGATTGAGAACAAGCGGCCGTCAGGGTGGCCGCCACCAGCAGGCCCGCGATTCGCATCTGGCCAGGCTAGCCGCCCGACACGCATTGCCCGTCCAGGCACGGCGGCTGGGTGTTCGATACCGTCGAGGTGATGCATGAGCACACGGTCCGGGTGACGATCGCCTCGGGCACCGTCGAGGGCTTCAGCCGTGACGGAGTCAATCGGTGGCGGTCGATTCCCTATGCCAGGCCGCCCGTGGGTCCGTTGCGCTACCGCGCGCCACAGCCGGTCGAGCCGTGGCCGGGGGTCCGGTACTGCCACGGCTTCGGTCATTGTGCGCCACAGCAGCGCGTGTACACGATCCTCGCGCCCGGGAAGTACCAGCCGATGAGCGAGGACTGCCTGACCCTCAACGTGGTCGCCCCCAGCGGGCATCCGAAGGGCCGGGACCGCGCGCCGCTTCCGGTGATGGTGTTCATCCACGGTGGCGGATACATGCTCGGCAGTTCGGCGACGCCGATCTATGACGGAGCCTCGCTGGCGCGCAAGGGTTGCGTCTACGTGTCGGTCAACTACCGACTCGGCGCACTTGGATGTCTGGAAGCCTCCTCGTTGTCGACGCCCGAAGTCACCATCGACGACAACTTGTTCCTCCGGGATCTGGTGATGGCACTGCGCTGGGTCCGAAACAATATCGCGGCCTTCGGCGGCGATCCCGACAATGTGACGATTTTCGGTGAGAGCGCAGGCGGGCACGCCGTTGCCACCCTGCTCGCCACCCCCGACGCCAAAGGTCTTTTCGCCCAGGCGATCTCACAGAGCCCGCCGAACGGCATGGTTCGCAGCGCCGAGGTTGCCGCCGAGTATGCCGCCAGATTCGCCACACTGCTCGGGGTCCCCGAAAAAGATGCGGCACAGGCACTCCTGGCGGCACGGCCCGCCGTTCTGGGAAAGGCGCTGGGGCGGCTGATGGTCCAGGGTCAGAAGGACATGCTGGGTGCTTTCGCCCTGGGCCCCACCTACGGAACCGATTACCTGCCGATTGAGCCGGTGGAGGCGATGGCCGGCGGTAAAGCGCATCCGGTGCCGTTGATCATCGGCACCAACGCAGACGAAGGTCAATTGTTCACCAAAGTCCTGAAGATGCTCCCGACCACCCGGCCGGCGATCGAGCGGTTGCTGCGTCACGTCGAGGCTGCAGACCGCGACCGGATCACCGCCGCCTACCCCGACTATCCGAACGCGGCGTCGTGTGTCCGGATGGGCGGAGATTTCATCTTCGGCTCAACAGTGTGGCAGATCTCCCAGGCGCACAGCAGGCATGCGCCGACCCACGTGTATCGCTACGACTTCGCGACCCGGGCACTCAAGTGGTCGGGGATGGGCGCCACCCACGCGACCGAACTTTTCGCCGTGTTCGATCTCTACCGGTCCCGGCTCGGGATGCTGTTGCACGCCGGCGTTGATTCCGGTGCGGCGCGCAAAGTCACCGATGACGTTCAGGCCCGCTGGTTGGACTTCGCGGCGCGCGGGGTGCCCGGCGCGGACTGGCCGACGTATAGCAGCGAAGACCGCCCGGTCCTGGTGCTGGATCGGCGCCGCCGGGTGGAATTCGACCCGCACGCCGAACGGCGGCTGGCTTGGGAGAGCCTTTTCCGGTAACGAGCCGATCAGTCCTTGACGACTTGGGTACCACCCGCGAGTTCGTCGTGCTTGCCCTGTTTGGTTGGGCTGCTGTTGATGGTCACCGCGATGATCACGATGGCGACGACACCGAGTAGGCCGCCGATGAACGGAATGATCGGCAACAGCGTCCAGGAGTTCCTGATCGCGGACTGCTGAAAGTCGGGCTTGGCGGCGCCGCCCGGACCGTGCACGCTCAGACCGAGCATCTTCTTCGCAGGCGTCCAGCCCTGGGTGATCTCGAAAGCCACGTAGTAGGCGAACGAGAGCAGCCCGGTGAACAGGCCGGTGACCATGACGTTCGACGCCATACCGATGAGGTAGACGATGATGCCCCCGACAATTCCGACGATAAGGCCGTCGATGACGCGCGCGGCAAACCGGATGCCGAGTCCGCCGGGCTGTTGACCGCCCCCGGGCGGGGGATAGCCGCCGGGCTGTCCGTACGGCCCAGGCTGGGGCGGGGGTGGGGGCGGGTAGTCGCTGGTCATGTGAGCCGCTCTCTGTCTGATCTCGGTATGAAGTCGGTGAACCGAACACACCGTACCCAGACTCGCGGGAGCGCGAAAGGGATATCAACCCGCCCGGTGGAAAAACGCGTGGCCCCGCGGTCAGCCCCGGCGACGCTTCTTCTTGAACTCGGTCTCCGCCGCATCGGCAAGTCGCAGTGCGCGTTCGCGCGCCGCCTCGGTCCAATCACCGGCGAGCTCACCGCCGCGTTCGCGGACCGTCTGCAGTCCGTGCTCCACCTTCTCCGCGAAGTCGCTGTCGATCAGCGGGTTGCTCGCCGCGGTACCCGAGGGCAGTGCCGATGCCACGGTTTCGGACACCTTGCGTGCTGCGCGCCGCCCGCGCCAGCCAAGTGACGGTCTGCCTTCGGTATCCACCGCCGCGATGATCAACCCGCCGATAAGGCTGATGTCGGTGACGAAGGCGCGTCGCTCCTCGGCCCTACGCGCCGGTTCGGCCTCCTTCCAATAGGCGTGCCCGCCAAGCGAACCCGGGGCAACACTGCATGCCAGCGCTACCGACGCCAGTCGCGGGAGTCGGCCGGTGGCCAACAGGAGGCCGCCACCGATCTGCACGGCGGCGTTGACCCGCGCGACCGCCTCGGCATTCGACGGAACCCGTTCGCCTATCGGATCCGGGAGTTGGCCGAGGCCCTCGAGAGCCGGGCGGGTCGCGTCCGCCGCAGCCTTGGGGCTTCGGAGGGCCTCCAACCCCCGTGAGATGAACACGGCTGACAGCATGGGGCGTGCGACGCGTCGGATCAACATGGTGGCGGTGTTCCCCAGCTGATCCGGTGGCAAACCCGCCGATTTCGGCGAGCCTCACTGACGACCGTCCAGGCTGATCGGTCGAGTAACTTCGCGGAGGTGAGGACTGAAGAGCGGAACTTCCGGTGGGAACAGCTCGCGCCCGAGGTTTTCCGCTGCCGGCTGCCTTTTTGCGATGTCACCGTCGGGGTCGTTCACGGCGGGGGTGAGGTGCTGTTGGTCGACACCGGGACGACGCTGCCGGAGGCCCGTGCGATCGCAGCGGACGTCGTGGGTCTCACTGGCCATCGGGTGAGCCGTGTGCTGTTGACGCACAACCACTTCGACCATGTCCTCGGTCACTCGGTGTTCACCGGCGTCCGGACGTACTGCTCACCGGAGGTGGTCGCCACCATGGTCGGGCAGGGGCGGCACCTCGGTGCGGACGCGATCCGTCACGGCGCCGACGCAGACGAAGTGGGCCGGGCCGTGGCCGCCTTGACGCCACCAATGGATTCCACTGCTTCGGCGAGGTTCAGCCTCGGTGAGGTACAGGTGACCATCAGCCATCCGGGCCGGGGACATACCGGCCACGACCTGATCGCCGTCGTCACCGGAGCGGAGTACACGGTGGTGTTCTGCGGCGACCTCGTCGAGGAATCCGGCGACCCGAGCATCGACGACCAGTCCGACCTCGCGGCCTGGCCGGCGACCCTGGGGCGGGTTCTTGCCGCAGGCGGCGACTCCGCAACCTACGTCCCCGGTCACGGCGCGGTGGTCGACGCCGAGTTCGTGCGTCGGCAGGCCGAATGGCTGGGGCGGCGTTAGCTCGGTCCGATGGGCCGTGGAATCCTTGGGTCTGGTTCCCATTGGCCGGGGAAGCTATCGACGCGTCACGGAATGGCTGAGATGGCCGACGAACCAGTCGCGTGCCAGTTTGGCCACCTGCTCGAGTGTGCCCGGTTCATCGAAAAGGTGTGTCGCACCGGGAACTACGCTGAGACGGCACTCGGCGGACATTGCTGCCTGCGCTCGCCGGTTCAATTCATAGACAACTTCGTCGCGCCCTCCGACGATGAGCAGGGTCGGAGCCGCGACATCGGCCAGTGCGCGACCGGCGAGATCGGGCCGTCCGCCGCGGGAAACGACCGCGTCCACCCGCGCATCGGGATGGGCCGCTGCTAGTAGTGCCGCGCCTGCTCCCGTGCTCGCACCGAAGTAGCCGATCGGCAGCGCAGCGGTATCAGGATGTTCAGCCAGCCAGCGCGTGACGTCTACGAGCCGTCCCGCAAGCAATTCGATGTCGAAGACGTTTGCGCGGTTGCGCTCTTCCGCGGGCGTCAACAGGTCGAATAACAGAGTGGCTAAACCAGCCTGGTTCAGCACCTCGGCTACGTAACGATTGCGTGGACTATGTCTACTGCTGCCGCTACCGTGTGCGAAGACGACTATGCCCCTGGGGTTTTGGGGAATGGTCAGGTGTCCGGCCACCGTCACCTGCCCGGCCGCCACTTCGATCTCCTCGTCGCGGACGGGCAAGATTGTGCGGTCGTGATCGGCACCCGCTTCCAAGGCGCCGCGCCGAGCGCGGTCCAGCAGTGCGGTCACCTCCTCATCGGAGGTCTGGGTGAAGAGGCGATAGCCCTGGCCGACGGCCGAGAACGACGGGGGCGTCCACGGACATACGACCTCGTCGGCGTATCCAGCGAACTTCTCGACCAGGTCACCGGGGCCGATGGGAACCGCCAAAATGACCCTGCTCGCACCGTGGGCCCGGGCCACTTGGCATGCAGCCTTGGCCGTGGCTCCGGTGGCGATGCCGTCGTCGACAATTACAGCTGTTTTCCCTTTCAATGAGATTCGGTCGCGCCCGCGGCGGAAGCGTTCCACTCGTCGGCGGAGTTCGATTCGCTGCTGGCGTTCGACGGCGTCCATATTGTCACCATCGAGATGTGCCTCCTTCACCACGCGATCGTTGAGCACCCGCACACCATCCTCGCCGATCGCGCCGAACGCGAGTTCGGGTTGGTAAGGCACTCCGAGCTTCCGTACCACAAGTACGTCGAGTGGGGCGTTCAGTGCCTTGGCGACCTCGAAAGCCACCGGCACACCGCCCCGAGGCAGGCCCAATACCACGATGTTCTGTCCACGATAGGACTCCAGACGCTGCGCCAGCTGGTTCCCGGCCTCGATACGATCGGCGAACGGTCTCATCGACTAAGTGTTCAGCGAAGTCGGTGCGCGTCGAAACGGAATTAAGTCCTCCAGCCGACGGACTTGGGTCCCGAGGGACGGCTCATTGCATCCCAAGCGCTGATTCCAGTTCGGTCAGTGACTCCTCCGTCAGGGGTATCAGGGTTCCGATGTCCGGCAGGATGTCATGTCCGGCCACATAGCCGAAACCAATGCGGTCGGCGTACGAACAAGTCGTGATGTTCAGCGCCTGGCCGTCATACACCGCGGAGACGGGATAGATTTCCTCGACATGCGCTCCGTTCCAGTACATTTCGGCAGCCGGCCCGGGAACGTGCGATATCGGTAGGTTGTAACCGGTGCGCACCCTCGGTGCGAAAGGCAACATCGGCAGCACAACCGTCGGGCCGATCGCCGATGCGAGCAGCATCAACGATGCGCCCGAGCCGCGACGGGCCACCCGGTGTTTGCCCGCGCGCATAGACCGGTGGATCAGATCCAGCCGTGCGAGAGGCTCGCGGAGGTGAGTGCCTAATGGACACAGCCAAAGGCCGAACATGTTGTTGTGCAGCTCCTTCGGTACTTGTCCGCGGGGCCGCACACTGATCGGGCAGATCGCGACCAGGGACTGCGCGGGCAGCTCTTGGCGATCTAGAAGCCAGCGGCGTAATACGCCGGCCACCACAGCGGTGACGACGTCGTTTCCGGTCACGCCGGCCTTCTGCTGGACCGCCTGGATTCGTGCCTTGGGCCAGGTGCCGGCGGTGACGGTGCGTGCATGCCCGAGCTTGCCGTTGAAACGCGTATACGGGGCGGCCAACGGCGCCACGGTCGTGTCCCCGACGAGGCTGGCCACCGCGTCTGTTAACTCGCCGGTCACAACTCTTTCGATGAGGCCGACGCCCGAAGCCATCGCACCAGCCAGGGACCGGGCGATCGCGACGGGATTGGGCACATGCAGTTCACCGCGGCTGTCACAGAGGTCCGGCTGTCGAGGCCGTTCCGCATAAAGCTGAGGCGTCGATCGGCATCTCGGATCGGCGCTCAGCGTGTCGGTGATCATCTGCAGGCCGGCAACGCCGTCCACGATGGTGTGATGGACCTTCACATAGAGCGCGAAGCATCCGTCGTCGAGGCCGTCGATCAAGTAAGAGATCCACAACGGGCGGGACCGGTCCAGCGGCTCCGCATGCAACCGACTGATCAATCGCCAAAGGTCGTCGCGGCCCGCGGTTGGCGCTAGGGAAATACGCTGACAGTGCCTGCTGAGATCTACGGTGTCGGCCTCGCGCCAGACCCAGCCGCCACCGGTGCCGACGCTGCGATGAGGGTATCGCCGCAGCCGTGGGTCCACCGGATCGCGCCCGGCGAGGGCGCGTAGGTGGAGATCCTGGACATAGCCGGACCCGGAGCCCGCGGGAGGCGACAGGATCAACACAGCAGCGATGTTCAAGGGGCCCGACAACACCTCGGCGGTCATCATCGCCGCGTCTAACGGGTCAAGCCAGTCCACCATGTGCCCTGCTCTCAGATGGGCCGGCCGGGCTCGCGCACCATGGGGAACCCTCCGACGAGTCCTGATTGCACCACTGCGTCATCGATAAAACGCTGGACGGGCCGTGCCTGGAAGAAGCCGGTGTGACCGCCCGGGTACCAGACGATTTCGGGCTTGCCCCAGTGCTCCCACAGGCGCGCGACCTGTTCACGCGGTTGGACCAGGCGGTCAGCAATGCCTCCGTAGATGAAGCGCCCGGAAATCGGCACCCGTGGCTGCATGGACAGCGGCGAGATCATCGCCCCGATCGGTTCGGCCAGTGCCACTGTCTTCCGGCGCGGATCGTCGCGGGCGAGGCCGGCGTGGCGACCGAGAAGTTGGACCAGATCGGCTACCGGGACGCCCAGGATGGCACAGGTGAGCCCGTTCTCGAGGCTGGCGACCAGGGATGCGACGTAACCGCCGAGCGAGATGCTGTTCAGGCCGATCGGCGAATCGGGCTCCATCGACCGTATCCAGGACAGCAACCGCCGCACGTCCCACACCGCCTGCGCGGCCGCATGCACGTTGTCCATCACGTCCTCGCCGGGAAAGACCGCTCCCGGCGGTAGTCCCCGGGCCCGCGGACCGTGCATCGGAAGAACGGGCAGTAACACGTTCAGCCCGAGATCTTCATGCAGGTGTCGCGCACGAAACAAGGCGAGGTCGAGGGCAGCGCGCCCCATCTCGGCTCCGTGGATGCACACCAGCCAGGGACGTGGCTCCGGATGCCGCAGCATCAACCCATAGCCGCGATTGTTTGCCGCGTAGCTCGACCAGCGTTGGGCGCCGGGTTCACCCGGGTCGGGAGCATAGCCGCTGTCGAAGGCGATGCGTGCATGGGAGTGCCTGCGGCTCTTGACCTTTAACACGGTAACGTCCGCTAACGCGGGTGGCTGCGCAAAGAACGCCTCGGTGTTTTCCAACCATCCTTTCCGGCCGTAGAAGTCCAGCGCTGCGATAACCTCCCGGTTGATCCGGTCAAAGGCATGCACATCGCTGACCGGTCGGCGCGCCCGCAGACCGAGTAGCACGATCTCGTCGCGGAGGGCGTGCGCGGCAAGAGCGATAGTGGGGCGGGCGACAGGGAGTTCGTCCGGGCGGGGATCGAGATAACGTCGCCACGACCGTGCGTAGTACCGGCCGGTTCTGGTGAAGGGGCCTATCGCCACGCTCAACGCGCCGGTCGGTTGGTGGCCACGTGTGTTGGTCGGTGGTTCCGGCAAGCCTGCGCGATCAGTCGTGGCCATGAGCGGGACGTTACGATCGAGCGACCGCACTCGACAGGGGATTCGTGCACTGGTTCAAGGGCCTTTCGGCCATCGCCGGTCAGGACATGGCCTTCAGCGGCCTTCAGCGCGGAGATGCGTCCCGTTCGGGCGCCGCCGAATGTTGTTGATCTGTTTCGACCTCGCCGGCGTTGCTTTCCTCATGGCCTGACTCCTGCTGCCGTCGGCTGGAGTCGGTGGGAGAAAACGCGGCCGGTGCGTCCGTCGTGGTCGTCGATTCGTCCGCCGCCAAGGGCGGGAGTGAAGCGTCGGTGCTGATCTCGGAAGTACCATGGTCGACAGTTCCGGCTTCGCCAGACGTGGTATCGGCCAGGGACTCCGGCACTATTCCGTTCGCCCAATCGGCCCCCTCGCCCTGCCGGACATAGTCAGGACGGTCATAGTCCTTCTCCACCAGAGGCCGGTACTCGGCGTCTAGGCGGGCCATCTCTTCGTCGCTGGTGAACCATTCCCGCCATTTCAGCAGCGGCAGCGTCTCGGCCTCCACCAGCATGTAGGTGGTCTTGCCTTCCTGGTAGACCAGGTTATCCGGGTCATTGACGTCGACATTGGCATAGGCGGAGTGCCGGCTGCTACCCAAGCTGTTGATGAACGAGTACCACCCCCAGCGAGTTGGCTTGTCGGCCACCAGGTCGTACTGCAAGACCACATCGAGATGTCGGTAGGGCTGGCTCGCCGGCAGCGGGGAAGTCCTCCCGTCCCTGTTGGAGCCACTCCACTTGGTGTAGGGGTCGGCGAGGGTGACCAGTCGGGCCTGCGCGGGGTCGGGTGCGGCGCCCGGGTCGTCGACCCAGTGGCGCACCAGCTGGTGGATGGCCGCGGCCGACAACGAGTAGCCCATGACGGTGACAGGTCCGGGGGTGTCATGCACGGCCTCATCGAGGAGTATCGCCTGCCACGAAATACTCACTGGGAGGCTGGAAACGGTTTGACAGGGGATCCTGCAGAACTCCCCTCGCAGTAATCGAGCTGTCGACCCGCTGGGCATCAGGATGCCCTCGCCGGTGATGACGGTGTCGGCTCCAGCGGCGTTGGAGGGGATGCACAACAGCAGTGCAGTGAGAACCGCAACCGATCCCGATCGATGGATCACCATCGATGTGGCTTTCCTCCAGCGGGACGTGCATTCGCGGTAAGAAGTCGCCATGAGCGGGACGTTATGGCTGGGCAAGAAGGCCTCACAGGGCATTCGTTCGTCGGGTTCAGGGCCATTCGGCCACATCCGTAGGGACCAAAGGCTGCAGCGGTTAATGGACTCCGCCGCAAGCAGGGCTCGACCGCGCCGCCCCCGGCTGGGTGGCGCCTACCAAACTGCTTTCGCAGGCGCTCGCCCGAGCCAGTCGAGAAAGACCCGAGCCAAGAATGACGATGTCGGACCTGGGAACTTGGACCCATGAGCATGGGACCAAGGTCTCCAGTCGATCTAGCGGGCAGGGGCCTACTGTGATCAGCGGCCCGGTGGATCGTCCTTCGTCGGCGGCTCGGCGGCTCGGCGGCTCGGCGCGAAGCCGAACTACCCTACCGAAGCAGCAAGAAAGGAAATCTGGACTGATGACTACTTCGTATGGCACGGGGCCGTCTTCGGGCGAATACGGTCTTGAGGAAGAGGACCAGCTCCCGTCTGAAGACACCCTCATCGACCGCGGTGTCGCCGACGCGCTCGACGAAGGTTACTCGCCGCCGGAGCGGCCTGTCGGACGAGGTGCCTTCGGGCCCCCCGAAAATATGGATCAGCGTCTTGCGGAAGAAGAGCTCGACCCGGTCTCGCGAATCAACAGCTTGCTGGACAGGGATGAGCAGCAACGTGCGGAAGATGCCGAGCGTGAGTCGGAGTTTCCGCGGCATGATGAGGTCGGACGTATTCGTTCCGGCCGACTTGTCGCGCCGGACATGGGGTTTGGCGAAGACGTCGAGGCGGATTTGGTAGCCACCGATGTCGGTATTAGCGGTGGAGCGGCTTCCGCTGAAGAAGCTGCGGTCCACATCATCGACGATGAGCAGTGGTACGTGGAAGGTGAGCTGAGCTAGGCAAGGTCGCGGCATCTGACCGCGGATAAGGGAAGGCCACAGATGTACCCCGACCCTACGGCTCGCCAAGCGGCGGCTGGCGACGCACTGGACGATCTCGGCGATGAGCGAGATAAGCGCGCGTTATTGCGTGTGCGTTGTCGCCGAAGCCATCACGTCGCAGCAGTGTTCGACACGCCCGCAGGGGCGGTGTTCGAATCGCTCGTCGGTCCGCATGCGCATGGTGACCGCGACTTCGTCGATACGGCGCATCATGGCAGTCGGAAAGGCACCCGGTACGTCGACGTACTCGACGGCGGCGGATTCGCCGACGACCTCATACCGGCCACCTGCGAATGCGGTACGCATGAGTTGTCCCGGAAAGAATTACAGAATGCGATCAAGGAGAATCGGCGCACCATCTTATTGAGCTAGCAGCCGAATGCCGCGTTTCAGATTCTCGCCGGCGGTGTCCTGCAGGTCACCAGCGGCGCGGATATTCGCCTGTACAGTCCTGGCTACTGGCAAGAGTTCACGGTTGACACCCGATCCGCAGCGCAACGGGGACGGCGCGGACAACGGGAGGATCGAGACCTGAAATGGCAGTGATGTAACCGCCATCCCGCCTCACACGCGGAAACCCCTGCGCCGGTATAGAGTTCCGGCCGCCAGCAGAATGAGACTGACGACCAGGATCGCGGTCGCCAGCACGTTGATCTGCGGGGGTACCGCAGCCTTGACCGCCGCATTCACATACAGCGGGTAGGTGACGGCCGATCCGCTGACGAAATAGGTGATGATGAAGTCGTCCAACGACAATGCGAAAGACAGCATCGCGGCGGCGACGATACCGGGCACGATGAGCGGCAGGGTCACTTTGAAGAACGTGCGCCCGGGACCGGCCCCCAGATCCAGCGACGCATCCTCAAGGGTCCAGTCGAATCCGCGGACCCGAGCGCGCACTGTCATCGCGATGAAGCTGACCTCGAACGCTATGTGCGCGATCAATATCGTGGTGTACCCCGCTGGCCAGCTGAGGTCGAGGAACAGGGTCAGCAACGCGGCGCCCATCACCACTTCGGGCGCGGTCAGCGGCAGAATCAGAAAGGTCTCCACCGCGCGCTGCCCGCGCCAGCGCTGACGCACCAGCGCTATTGCAACCAGGCTGCCCAGCACCAACGCGACCGCGGTGGAGACCGCCGCGACATTGAGGCTGAGTTTGAGCGCCTCGGTCAGTGCCGGGTACTTGAACGGGTCGGCCCAATTCTGCAGCGTGAATCCTTGCCAGCTGTAGTTGAACTTGCCCGCGGGTTTGTTGAACGAGAAGAGCACGATCACGAAAATCGGCAGGAACAGGTACAGCAGCACCAGCACTGCGACGAGGCGCAGCAGTAGGTCGCCCCACTTCCGGGGCATCTTCGCCGCGGTCACACCAGATCCTTCGTGCCGAGTGCGCGGGTGTACAGCAGCACCCCCACCAGGATGACGAGCATCAGGCCTAGGCTGAGGGCGGCGGCGGCGGGGTAATCCTTGACCACGAGGAACTGCTTCTGGATGACGTTGCCGATCATTGTCGTTCGGGTGCTCCCCAGGTAGTCGGCGTTGATGAAATCACCGACGGCGGGAATGAATACCAGCATGCTGCCGGCGAGCACCCCGGGCATCGCAAGCGGCAGGATGACCCTTCCGAAGCTGCGCGGTGCCGAGGAGTAGAGGTCCATGGATGCCTCGAGCAACCTGGGGTCGATCTTTTCCAGACTGACGTACAACGGCAGGATCATGAAGATGATCCAGTTATAGGTAAGACCGCCTATCACCGCCCAACTGGTGGACAAAAGGCGTCCTTCGCTGGGCAACATTCCGATCGAACCCAGTGCGCTTACCAAGAAGCCGTCGTCGGCCAGGATGGTCTTCCAGGCAATGGTGCGGATCAGGAAGGTAACGAAGAACGGCAGTATCACCAAACCGAGGATCAGGTTCTTGTACCGGCCGGATTTGAAGGCGATCACATACGCTAGCGGGAACGCCAGGATCAGGCACAGCGCGGTGGCGACGAACGCATAGCCGAACGATCGGAAGATCTGGTCACGGAACAGGCTGAACGCGTCCGAATAGTTGCCGAAATCCCAGGCGAATGTCAGCGTCGGCAGATAAATCGATCCGCCGGTCTCCGACAACGACGTTCGCGCCAGGGAGACGAACGGCACCACGAAGAAGATTCCGAGGTAGGCGAGAGCCGGCAACACCATCAAATACGGAGCGATCTTGCTCCGCTGGCGGCTGCTTGTCGCTACGCCGGCCATGTTTCAGCCCCCGGTGACGGCGGCGTAGGCGGTGTTGTACTCCTGCGTCTGTTCGTCGGTGAGCGCGGCCCAACTCTTGGACTTGTCCAGAATCTCCTGGGGCGGATTGATCAGCGGGTTGCTGGCCGCAGCCGGATCGACTTTCTCCAGCTCCTCGGTCATCCCCGATAGCACCGGAACGAACTGCGTATATGCCACCAACTTCGCGTAGTTCGGTCGGTCGTAGACGTAGTTGATCCACGCCTCGGCGGCCTTCTGGTTCTCTGTGGTGTACGGGATGACCATGGTGTCGACGAAGGTAGTCGCGCCCGTTTCAGGGACGACGAACCGAAGGTCCGGGTTGTCAGCCTGAAGCTGCACTACATCCCCCGAATAGGCCTGTGCGACAGCGATATTGCCGGCAGCAAGGTCCTCGGCGTAGTCGTTGCCGGTGAATCTGCGGATCTGGCCCCTGTCGTTCTGCTCACGGACCAGGTCGATCGCCTGCTGGACGCTGTCGGTGGTCGGGCTTTCCGGGGTGTTCCCCTGCGAGAGCATGATCATCCCAAGGCCGTCCTGTGGGTCGGAGAAAAGACTGACCCGGCCTTTGAACGCGGGATCCCACATGTCGTCGATCGTGTTGATATCCCTACCGGTGGCCGCCCGGTTGTAGGCGATGCCGACCAGCCCTGACATGTACGGGGCACTGAACTTTCGGCCCGGGTCCACACCGGCCTCCAACAGGTCGGGGCGAATGTTCTTCTTGTTCGGCACGCCCTCATCACTGATGTCGTTCAGCCAGCCCAGTTGGTGCAACCGCACCGCAAGGAAGGTCGTCGGCACAGCGAGGTCGGCGCCTATGTCCTGTTTTCGTGCCAACGGCTCCTTGACCTTTGCGAACCATTGTTCGTTGTCATTGAAGTCTTCCTTGTAGTCGACCGTGATTCCGGACGCGGTCTGGAACGCGGCGATGAAACCGTCGGCCATGTAGAGCGGCCAGTTCGAGATGCGCAGGGTGCCACCGGCCGGACCGCCGTCCTCGGTGGTCGAACTCGATGTGCCGCCGTCGGATCCACAGGCGGTCAGCCATGAGGAGCCGAACGTCAAAGCCGCCGCAGCGGCGGCCCCACCACCGATGAAGCGCCGCCGGGTGGTGCGGCCCACGGTCAGCTGCGCATGCAGGTGCGAGTCCATGCCGGGGCGAAGCTCAGGAGCTGTATCACGGGACATTACGACTGTGCCTTTCGTCGGCGCGGGTGGCTGGGCGGGGTCATGCCGGTTCTCCGGAGGGTGAACCGGCAGTCAGGAGTCGTCGATCATCTGCTCGAAGTCATTGGTGGACGCTGTGTCGGCGGCCGGCAGCGCCAGGGACGCGTCGGGTGCCCAATGGACATTGACCTCGTCGCCGGGCCGCAACATGGGCAGCTCCTGCTCCGGGCCGACGTGGGCGATGATTGTGGAACCGTCCGAGGCCGCCAGCGACAGACGGACGACCGGCCCCTGGAAGGTGAGATCGCGCACCGTCGCGCGGATTCGGACGAGGTCCGCTGGCGCGGCATCGTCCGCCAGTGGGGACACCCGGACCCGTTCCGGGCGAACCATCAGAGTCGCCGGAGCGCCGGGCTCGATGACGGCATCCGCCGGGCGCGCCTTCAGGGTGCATCCGAGAACGTCGAGCTCGACAAAGTCGCGGTTGACTCGGCCCGTCTGGCGGCCGGGCCACAGATTGGCCTGACCGATGAACCCGGCGACGAACACCGTTGCGGGGCGGTCGTATATCTCGTTCGGGGTGCCGATCTGCTCGACGTTGCCGGCGTTCATGACCGCGATGCGATCGCTCATCGTGAGCGCCTCCTCCTGGTCGTGGGTCACATAAACGAAGGTGATCCCAACCTCGCGCTGAATACGCTTGAGCTCGAACTGCATGGCATGTCGTAGTTTCAGATCCAGCGCGCCCAAGGGTTCGTCGAGCAGCAGCGCGCTGGGGTAGTTCACCAAGGCGCGGGCCAGCGCCACCCGTTGCTGCTGACCGCCGGACAGCTGGGCGGGCTTGCGCTCGGCAAAATCGCTCAGCCGCACGATCTGTAGAAGCTCGTCGACGCGCTTTCGGATGGTGCCCTTCCCCGCACGCTTGTCCAACTTCGCGCTCCGCGGACCGTAGGCCACGTTGTCCCAGACGGTCATGTGCGGAAATAGCGCATAGTGCTGAAACACCGTGTTGACGTTGCGCTTGTTCGGCGGGGTCCGGGAGACATTGACCCCTTCCAGCCGGATGGCACCCTCGGTAGGCGTCTCGAAGCCGGCGATCATCCGTAACGTGGTCGTCTTGCCGCACCCGGAAGGGCCCAACAGCGAGAAGAATTCCCCGGATATTATCGAGAGGTCCGCGTCGGCCACAGCGACGTACTCCTCGAAGCGTTTGGTCACGTGATCGATCTCGATTACGGGACCGCTGCTACCGGTGCGGGCGGCCGATCCCGCCGTCTGGTCTACAGCGGTGGTGCGTGTACCGGTCAGCGCGGGTCCTCCTCCGGGAGCAGCCAGTGGCGGTGGATAAACTTTCGCGGATCGGACAGGCCTTCGCAAGTGATTCCGCAACGAATTTACATCGTCACAATGGAATCCCTCCTTCCCGCGGGCAAAAGCGAGAGAATTCGCGCGACAGTGCGCACGGTTGCCCCTGAGCTGGGTCCAGTGCGCAATCTGGCTTTATTTCGTTGAAAGTCAGCCCCATTCGTGGTTCATGGCGCGTGATTCGTAACGGGCCTGAGGAGAATCGACTGCTGGGTAGGGTCGCCGCGACAGTGAAATGAGCACCATCGCCAGACCCGCTGTCGCGGCACCACCGATGAAGATCGCCACAAAGCTGCTCTCCATCGGGGTGCCTGCAGCGTTCGTTCGGGTGAGTAGCAACGCAACCAGTGCGGCAGCGGTCGCACTGCCGATCGTGCGAAAAATAGCGTTCATACTCGTCGCGATCCCGGTCTCGCCAGCCGCCACCTCACCGATCACGAGCGTCGGGAGTGCGCCGTAGGCGAGGCTGATGTAGACGTTGGTCAGGATGCCAGCGATTATCACCTGCCAGGGGGACGAGTGCGCTAAGGCAACGAACAGGTAGCCGGCCATCCCGGCAAAGGCGGCGACCATCAGCACCGCTCGCGCGCCGAACCGGTCGATGACTTGTCCGCTGATCAGCGTGACGACAAAACCGATGAACGCGCCGGGTAATAGGTAGATCAAGCTGGCCTGCAACACGGTGGCGCCGAACCCGTACCCGGCCGGATCGTCCGGGTCGCGGGGGATCTGGACGAACAGTGTGAGGCCGAGAAACCCGAAGTACAGGCCCATGCCCACGAAGATGGTCGCGAAGTTGGTGAGCAGCATCGTTGGCCGCGTCAGCATGCGGGTCGAGACGAGCGGCGTGGCCGCCCGACTCTCCCACACCCACCAGCCGAACAACACGACGACGCCGCCGGCGGCGGTGGCGATCGTCTTGAGCGAACCCCAGGCCCACGCGTGGCCCTGGGTGATCACGAGCAGCAGCATTGATAGTCCGGTGGCCAGGCCCAGTGCACCCAGCCAGTCGATCGACCCGGTGCAGCTGCGCGGACGATCGGGGACCACGATCACCACGATCGCCAGGACGAGCACCGTGAACCCTGTCGTCAGCCAGAAGATTCGGTGATACCCGGAGTCGCCGCTCATCAACAGTCCCGCCGCCACCAGGCCGACGCCGCCGCCAAACCCCAACGTGCCCGACAACACCGCCATGGCTGACCCCATTCGTTCGGCCGGGAGCTCTTCGCGCAGGATGGCGATACTGATCGGGTAAAGCGCGAACGATGTCGCCTGAAGCACCCGGGCGACGATCAACAGCGCCAATGACGATGTCGTAGCGGCGAGTAGGGAACCGACCAGCACGACCGCGAGTACGACGATCAGCACACGCTTTTTGCGGTGCAGGTCGGCCAGGCGTCCGATCAGCGGTGTCGCAGCGGCAGCCGCCAGCAGGTTGGCCGTCACCACCCAGCTGACGGCAACCATCGACGCGCCGATTTGATCGGCGATGACGCCGAGTACGGGAACTACCGCGGTCTGCAGCACGGCGACAGTGAGCGCCACCACGCTTAGCCCGGCAACCAGCCCCCTGGGCCGGGTGCGATGCGGATCGCCCGGCGCGCCCGATTGAGGATTGCCCGGGGCGTCGGATTGATTGGTGCCGATCCCGTGCATGCCCCGCTCCGATCGTTAGCCGGCCTCGAATTCCCGGTCGCTTATCAACCCCAGCCGGGCAACGCCGGCCTCGGTTCGGGGATGCGCATCGGCGGACCCAGGGTGGCGGTGATCTAGTTCGGCGGCTCGTGGTCGAATATGACCAATGATTCCAGGAACCTCGAAGGGCGCCCCGTCGGGTCTGCCCTCCAGCGCGCTGACCGGAGCGGCTTTCAGCGGCAACGGGCCCTCCGCCGCCGGTGATTTTTCCGTCGAAACCCACGGCATCGCACCCATCCCGGAGAATCAGCGTTACGGCAACCCGGGGCGGTTGTTCACCGTTTGGTTCGCCCCGCAGGTGAACATGACGGGCGTGTTCACCGGCGGGCTGGCCATCGTGCTGGGGCTCGGTTTCTGGTTGGGTCTGCTGGCGATGGTGATCGGTACCGTACTCGGCTCGTTGGTGGTCGGCTATCTTTCCACCTGGGGCCCGCGCACCGGCGCCGGTCAATTGCCCAATGCGCGTATGGCTTTCGGGCCGACGGTGATGATCCCCGCTGCATTGCAATGGCTTTCGTCGATCGCCTGGGATGCGCTGGTGGGGTTGTTCGGCGGCGAAGCGCTCTCGATTCTGTTGGGGATACCGTTCTGGTCAGCGGTCCTTATCGTGCTCGGGGTACAGGGCGTCATCGGGTTCTTCGGATACGAGTTGATACACCGGTTGCAGGCGGTCCTGACGCTGGTGTTGTTTGCCACGTTCCTGGTGTTCACCGTCAAGCTTGTAAGTGGGCACCAGATCGTCACGCCAGCCTCGGTCGCCGGAGCCGATCTGGTCGGCGCCTTCGTTCTAGAGGTGACTATCGCGTTCAGCCTGGCGGTGTCCTGGGCGACCTACGCGGCCGACTTCAGTCGCTACCTGCCCGCCGACGTGTTGCCCGCCAAGGTATTCGGCTTCACGGTTGCCGGGCTGACCCTGGGCTACGTCTTCGTTCAGGGGATCGGTATCGCCGCGGCGAGCGTGGTCGGCGAGCACACCGCGGAAGGGGTCCGTTCTGTGATGGGCGGCGGACTGCTCGGCGGCGTGGCCTTGCTGGTGATTGCCGTGGCGTCAATCGGATCGGGGGTGATGAACGATTACAGCGGCTCGCTGGCATTGCAGACCGTCGGCGTGAGGGTGCGGCGCCCGGTTTCGGCGGTCATTGTCACGGTGCTTGCGTTCCTGCTGATCATGTGGCTGCATGCCGCCGACACCGCCACCAGGTTCACCGATGTGCTGCTGCTGGTCAGCTATTGGATACCGGCGTTCGTTGCGGTGACTGTCATCGATTGGCGCATCCGGGCGAAGGGCCGGGCCACCGTCAACCCCGCCCTGGAATTCACCGATGGTCGCGACGCTGCGGCGGCACTCATCGTGTTCGTCGTTTCGTACGCTCTGGCCATCCCCTTCATGAACACTTCCCTCATCCAAGGCCCCATCGCCGCGGCCTGGCACGGCGCGGACATCGCCTACTTCGTGAACATGGCGGCGGCGGCGGCGCTCTACGGTGGGTACCGGTTGTTCACCGCGCCTTCGCGGCGAACCGCGCTCACCACCGATTGATTCGCCGGAGTGCCTCTGGGGTAAGCCGCAGCGGCGGGGGAACCGATGTACGTTCGGCAGAAAGGATCTCGATGCGCTCGACGACCCTCAGCAAGACCGCGGGTGCGGCGCTGGCTACCGCCGCGCTTGGCGGTCTGGCCAGCAGACCCGCCCAGTCGCATTGGTACCGGCGACTCAGGAAGCCTGGCTTTCAGCCGCCGCGTCAGGTGTTCCCCGTTGTGTGGCCCATCTTGTATGCCGACATCGCCGTGGTCTCCGCGTCGGTCATCGACACCTTCAACGACCGGGGGGAGGCGGCGGAAGCACGCAGTTACACCCGGGCGCTCGCAGTCAACCTGGCGCTGAACGCCGGCTGGAGTTGGGTCTTCTTCAACCGCCGCCGGCTCGGCGGGTCAGCCGTCCTCGCCGGGGCGCTGACTGCCAGCAGCGCCGATTTGGCTCGCCGGGCCGCGTCGGCGAATCCCACTGCAGGCGTCGCCCTGGCCCCCTATGCGCTCTGGTGTGCGTTCGCCACGGTCCTCTCGACCCGAATTTGGCAGCTCAATCGCTAGAACGCCGGGCGACTGCGCCGAATCCGTTCGCGGGACACCGAGCCGGGCTACGCTCCGCGCAAGAGCCCGTGACGCAAGATCCTATGAAGGGATGCCGAGATGCCGGCTATCACCACCGACGATGGTGTCGAGATCTTCTTCAAGGACTGGGGCGCCGGGCAGCCCATCGTGTTCAGCCACGGGTGGCCGCTGTCCGCCGATGACTGGGACCCACAGATGCTGTTCTTTCTCGAGCGCGGGTACCGCGTGATCGCGCACGATCGGCGCGGGCATGGCCGGTCCGCCCAGGTGGACAGCGGACACGACATGGACCACTACGCCGATGACCTCGCCGCTGTGGTTCGACATCTGGACCTGGTCGATGCGGTGCACGTCGGACATTCCACCGGTGGGGGCGAGGTGGTTCGTTTCCTGGCCAGGCATGGGGAGGGTCGCGCCGCCAAAGCGGTGCTCATCGCCGCGGTACCGCCGCTGATGGTGCGGACCGACGCAAACCCCGGCGGTTTGCCGAAATCGGTGTTCGACGACTTTCAGCTACAGGTGGCGACAAACCGTTCGGTGTTCTACCGCGCGGTGCCCGAAGGTCCGTTCTACGGTTTCAACCGAGACGGGGCCACGCCGGTCGAAGCGATCATCGCCAACTGGTGGCGCCAGGGAATGATGGGGTCGGCCAAGGCGCACTACGACGGCGTCGTGGCGTTCTCCCAAACCGATTTCACTGAAGACCTCAAGAAGATCGGGCTGCCCGTCCTGGTCATGCACGGCGACGACGACCAGGTCGTGCCGTACGCGGCCGCCGGGCCGCGGTCCGCCGAGTTGCTGGTGAACGGAACCCTCAAGACGTACCGGGGGTTTCCGCACGGAATGCCGACAACCCACGCCGACGTGATCAACGCGGACCTGTTGGAGTTCATCCGGTCCTGAGGCACTCCACACCGTTCGAGCTGGACCAGTGAGCCACGTGCTGATTGGGCTAGGTTTCGGGTCGGCCTGCTGATTCGAGTGCCTCGCGCTGGATGCGGTCGAACTGGGCGCCCATCGCGTCGGCCAACGCCGCGGCACCCGATAGCGGCCGTACCATCACCATGAAGTCGTCGATCAGGCCGCCGTCGTCGACGTGCAGGAAATCGCAGCCGGTGATCTTCTTTCCCGCCACCGTGGCCTCGAACACCAATGCGTAATCGTGGCCGTTGGCATCGGCGATCTCGCGGATGTAGCGGAAATCCACGAAGACCCGCATCACGGCACGCAGGATCGCGGCGGTGATGGGTTTGCCCCGATAGGGCTTGAAGGCGACCGGACTGGTGAACACCACGTCGTCGGCCAACAAGGCCTCGATGGCGGCCTCATCGCGGGCTTCGGCCGCCTGGCGGAACGCTTGCATGTCGAACCTCGGTTCCGATCGTGTCCGGCACCGGGCGCGTGGCCCGCGTGTCACGACGGTATCGGATCGCCGGCACGGAGGTTGCCGTCGGGGTTTCCATGCTGCAACCGGGGCGAATCCCGGGGCGAAACCTCCGAATTAGCTGAGCCAACCGGCCCGGATTAGCTGGGACAACACAATCGTCCTGGGCGTGAATTTGTGTAACAATTGTGGGCGTTGTGTCGACAAACACAGGTCAGATCCGCTCCGAGGGGAGGCTCCACGATGCATAGCTTGCGCTCTGCGACCGGCGTCCTGGTGCTTTCCACGGCGCTCTTGGTGGCTAGCACCAGCGGGGCCATCGCCGCGGCCGATACCGGCGATTCGGCGTCGGGGTCATCCACCTCATCGGCCGCGTCGTCGGACAACGAATCGAATGCCGACAATCAGAGCTCGAGTGCCTCGACGGCTTCGGCGACAGCGTCTGACGTGTCGGACTTAGCGCTGTCTGCGGAGGAAGAGTCCACGCAATCGCCGGTCGATGTCGGCGACGCCGCGCCGGCCGACACGGATGAATCAACGGCGGTCGCCGAGGAGTCCGAAGCTGCCGCCGAAGCCGATGCCCTGGCCGACCCGGAGGCAACCGGATCCCAATCCGACGAGGGAGCTCCGTCGGGCAGCGACGAGCCCAAGGCGGTCGAAGCGGCGCCCAAGCCGGCTTCTGCCAGTCGCGATGACGGCACCGTCGCCGCTTTCACGGCCATGCAGACCGCGAAGTCGGAGAGCTCGCTGACACCGTCGGCGACCGTCGCCACCCCACGCAGCATGTCGGCGGGTCAGGATATGCAGGCTGGGATGCCCAAGACTGATTCGCTGATCGCCTCGGCATCGACTCCCCTTCCCGCATATCAGCCGTTCGTCACCATGGTCAACAACATGCAGACGGCGGTCGTCTCGTTGGGGAATGCCGCCGTGGCTATTCCACCGGCGCTCTGGGCGCTGACGTATTCCCAGACGCCGTTCACGGATGCCATCGCGCTGCTGCAGTCCGTGCTGAATTCGGTGACGCAGTCCGCGACGGCCATGGCCCAGTTGCCTGGAAACTTCGTCGCGCTGCTCGGGGTCCCCACGGTCGGCACCGACGCGGTGTTGAGCGGTATTGCCAACCCGACGTCCGATCATCGAATGATGCCGGTGATGGACGCGAGGTCGGCCGCGGCGATCCCGGCTCTCGCCCCGTTGTTCCTGCAGCAGGCAGCTCCGGCGCAGCAAATTGGCGGGGTCGCGGGGTATTCGGCATTGGCGGCCGGAACTCCGAACGCCTTAGCAGCGGCGCTCTCCGCCCCGATCCAGGTGGTGCCGACATCGATACCAGCTCTGGCAGGCGAGTACGACTCGATCTTCGATCGCGCGTTCGGCGCGCTGCTGGTACCGCTGTCGCTGTGGGCGCTGGCTACCGGCGCTCTTCCCGGACTCGTGGGGCTGCTCGTGGTCTTCGGTGCCGGTGCTCGTGTCGGTTATCGGCAGGCCAAAGCAGGGTTCGCACTGAAGGTTTCCGGTATCGCGCGTTTCGCCGGTCCGGGACCGCTCGGCGTGGTGCGGACCGGTTCGTTTATCACGCTTCATCAGGGACGCATCCGGAGCGGCGGAACCGGCATTGCGCGGTGGTCACTGCTCGGCGATCAGGCCGCCTGAGACTCCGCGTCGACGAGCGTTCAGAATCAGCAGCAGCCACGACACTCCAGCGGCAGTGAATGCGGCCTGCTGCGCACGACTGGTGGCACCCGGGGGATAGCAGCGGCCGTCGACATAATGTGCGACGAAACCCTCTGCCGGCAGCGCAGCCATCCCCGCGCGAGCCCGGGCTCTCTCCTCCAGAGCGGTCAGCGGGCACGGCACTTTCAAGAACACCACCGCCAGACCCCATCCGACCGCCACCGCATGCAGCCAGCGGCTGCGCCTCCAGCGCAGCGCGAGGAATCCGCCGCTAGGGAGGTAGATGAGAAACCCCAAATGCGCGGCGACGGCCGCAGCCACCGAAAACGAAGCCCGGCGTCTCACCCGCGGCGCGGTCACTAAGATTTCGGCCGCGGGGACCGACGCTTCGGTGGCTTGCCCGCGGATATGTCATCCTTGTCGGCGCGATTCGCGAATCGGCCGAGGGCGGACACGCCCGGTACCGACGAGGCCGCCCGGAAAAGGTCGTTTCCGGTCGCGACGAGCGCCTCCAACTGGGGCAGCAGCGCGTCCATGGTCCGGATCATCGGGTCGGCGAGCGCCAGGTAGCGCTCGGCCCGATCGATCGCTGCGTTGAGCCGCTCGGTGGCGCTCGCCAAATTTTCGATCAGGTCCGGCATTTCGGCGGCGAGCTGAATCGACGCGGGCGGGATCCGCATTGCACTCGTCGCGACGAGTTGCGCCGCCTCTACCGCGGACTGCGCCGCGTGCTTGATGTCGCTGGGGCTTGGAATGGGGCCCGGAACCTTCTGGCTCATATGTCAACCATGCCGCACGTCGGCGCTCGGTGGGTAATTTGTTTGAAAATCGCCTGGTTGCATCACCTCACGCGCCTCACGGTCTGCGATAGCCACCTGCCGATTCCCTCCGGATCCGCGACATGGTCCGGTTGCACTCGGCGCATTGCCGCTTTGACTGCCGTGGCTGCCTCGCAACTGGCGGGATCCTGCAGGACAACGCGCCCCCCAGCGGCTTGGACGGCCTCGCAACCGACGGCACCGTCTTCGTTGGCGCACGAAAGCAGGACGGCGGTCACCGGATTGACGAGCTCGGCGGCGCTGGAAAACGTCACATCCAGCGAAGGTCGCGAGTAGGCGACGGGCTTGTCCAAGGTCAGATGCGCTCGCACGCCGCAGCCTGTCTCATAGCGGGTGAGCGGAGTGCAGGAATCTGGCCGCAGCCTGCGCGAGTTGCCGATCAGAAGATGGTAGCCCGCGGGGGCGAGCGTCACCGTTCCTGCGGGACAGGCCCAAGGGCTGTTGGCGGGTTCCCGTAGCGGCATTTTTGTGCAGGACTGTAGGACCTCGACCAGCGGCGAAGCCTGCGGTGGGCGGTGCAGCACCACAAAGATATGAGTGTTTCCGGGCTGCTGAAAGGACCGGAAAATTCGGCGCAACGCCTCCATGCCGCCGGCGCTGCCCCCGATGACGATGACCTCAGGCGCGGACATGGTCGTTTTGCTTCTTGACGTACAGGCCCTGCTTACGGTCGAGCGGGGTGAACAGTGTGCCGCCGGCATCGGTGAGCGCTTCCCGCGTGCCGATAGCCAGGGTGCCGAAGTTGGCCAGGCTCTGCCAGAAGAGAAGCTCGGCCCTGCGTTGCAGGCTGTCTTCGAAATAGATGAACACGTTTCGGCACATGATCAGATGAAATTCCCCGAACACGTTGTCAGTAGCAAGATTATGGGAGAAGAATTCGATATGCGGGCGCAACTCGGGGCTCAGTATGCACCGGTCGTACTTGGCCACATACCACTCGGAGAAGGGCCGCATCCCGCCACTGGCCTGATAGTTGCGGGTGGCGGTGATCATCGCATCCGCTGGATAGATCGCCGATTTGGCTGCTCTCAATGATTCGGCGTCGATATCGGTTGCGTAGATGGTGCTCCGCTCCAACAGTCCCGACTCGGCGAGCAGGATCGCCATCGAATAGGCTTCCTCACCGGTCGAGCAGCCGGCCACCCAGACTCTGATGCGAGGATAGGTCCCCAGTCGCGGCACTAACGCTTCGCGAATCTTTCCGAAAACCTGAGGATCCCTGAACATCTCAGTGACGTTCACGGTCATTGCGGACAGGAACGCCGACAGTAGATCGGCGTCGCGCAGCACCTTGCCCTGTGCCTCGGAGATGCTGCCCAGCGAATTTCGCTGCACGAACCGCAACAGCCGCCTGTTGCGGGAAGCGTCACTGTAGTCGCGGAAGTCGTATCCCAGATACTCGAACACCGTGTAGAAGAAGGCGTCTGCCTCGATCCGGGTCAGCTCCAGAGACTGGGCGGACTCTGAATCGTCACCGGGCGCACTCATCAGTTCTCGGCCAACTCCTCGTGTCGCCGGGGCCGGTTGGCCAACCAAACCCTGAGCACCGAAGTCAGCTGATCCATGTCGACCGGCTTGGTGACATAGTCCGATGCCCCCGCATCCAGGCAATTCTGGCGGTCACCTTTCATGGCCTTCGCTGTCAGGGCGACCACGGGCAAGTTGCGCCAGCGGGCGTCGGCCCGGATCCGGCGCATCGCTTCGTATCCGTCCATCACTGGCATCATGATGTCCATCAGGACCAGGTCGACCTCTGGGTGCGCGGCTAGGGTATCGAGGGCCTCTTGGCCGTTCTTGGCCGGTAGCACGGTAATGCCATAGCGCTTCAGAACGCTTCCGAGCGAGAAGACATTGCGTACGTCGTCATCGACGAGCAGCACCGTATTGCCCTCGAGTGACTCCTCGATCCGCCTGGGGTTGGACAGGATCGCGCGGGCCGAGTCCGGCATTTCGTCTGCTACGCGGTGTAGGAACAGGGCCGTCTCGTCTAGGAGTCGCTCGGGTGATTTCGCGTTCTTCAGCACGATCGCCGCGGCCAGGGCCTCCAACCGCTCCGTCTCCTGCGCGGTCAGGTCCCGACCGGTGTGCACGATGATCGGCAGACCGGTTTCCTCTACCTCATCCTTGATCCGCTCTATGACATCGATTCCGTCCATATCGGGCAATCCGAGATCGAGCACGAGGCAGTCATAGACTGTCGATCCAGCCAGTTCGTCGAGTACCTCCTGACCGGTGCCGACGCAGGTTATCGCAATGTCGTCGCTTTCGATGAGGTGTTTGACCACCTGGCGCTGCTTGGCGTCGTCCTCGGCGACCAGCACGCGGCGCGGGCCCGGCTTGAGGAAATCGGCGGTGGCCGCGAGCATCGAGCGCAGCGTAGCGACCTCGACCGGCTTGTTCAGGGTATGGATGGCACCCATCCGGCGGCCACGACCGTCGTCGTCACACCCGGAAATCACGTTGACCGGGATGTGGCGGGTGGCGAGATCATGTTTGAGGACATCCAGAACCACCCAGCCGGCCATATCGGGCAAACCGATGTCCAACGTGATCGCCGCGGGTTGATGTTCCTTGGCCAGTGCAATGGCTGTTCGTCCGCTCGGTGTGATGACCGAATTGAACCCGGCTTCCCGTGCAAGGGTGGCCAGCGTCGCTGCGAAGGTCTGGTCATCTTCGATGATCAGCAAGACTGGTTGCGGTCCAGCTGGCCAGGTGATCTCCGAGATGTCCACCGCGTCGTACCGCGCCGCTGCGTCGTCCGCGACGCCGACAGCGCTCGCGACGGCATCGTTCCTTGGCGCCGCCTCTCGGGATCGGGGTGCGGGAACGTGAGTGGGGAGCTGCCGCGTCTCGGCAACGGGTGCCAGGGGCAGGTAACAAGTGAAGGTGGAGCCCCGACCCAGTTCGCTGCTCAGCGTGATCTCACCGCCGAGGTGACGGGCCAGTTCCCGGCTGATCGCCAGCCCGAGGCCGGTGCCTCCGTATTCTCTTGTTGTGCCACGAGCGGCCTGCTGAAATGACTCGAAAATCAGGTGGTGGTCCTTTTCGTCGATGCCGATTCCGGTGTCGACGACGGCGATGGAGAGATAGCGATCACCCGGATTGCCTTGACTGTCACCGGCTTTCGCCAATGTGATGGTGACCGATCCCTCGTCGGTGAATTTGACTGCATTGGCGACGAGATTCTTGACGATCTGTTTCACCCTGGTGTAGTCGCTGATGAACTCCGACGGAGCACCCTCGGTAATCAGCACCCGGTAATTGATTCCCTTGTCTTGCGCAATCGGCCCGAAGGTCCGTTCGAGAAAACTGACAAGCTGCGCTGTTTGGATCCTCTCTCGTTCCAGGCGCATGGAACCCGATTCGACCTTTGCCAAATCCAGAACTTCGTCGATGAGGTTGAGCAGGTCCTTTCCGGACTGCTCGATCGTCTCGGCGAATTCCCGCTGCTTTTCGGTGAGGGCCTCTTCGGTGTCCGTTAGCAGGCCCGCAAGGATCAGGATGCTGTTCAGCGGGGTACGCAATTCGTGCGACATGTTCGCCAGGAACTCCGACTTGTAACGCGACGACACGGCCAACTCTTCAGCTTTCACCTCCAGCGACTCACTGAGACGACGGAGCTCCGCATTCTTTGTCTCTAGCGCTTCGGCCTGTGCCTCAAGGCGTTCCGAACTCGCTCGCAACTCCTCTTGCTGCGAGCGGAGTTCCACTGTTGTCTCTTCCAATTCGGCGTTCTGGGCCGACAATTGATCCTCGCGTTGAGTCAACTGCTCGTTGGCGGCACGGAGCTCCTCCTCTTGGGTTTGAAGTTCTTCCGTCTGCGCCTGCGAAACCTTGAGCAATTCGCTTGTCTTCTGCGCCGCCTGGATCGCGCTGATCGCCACCCCCGCTCCCAGCGCGATGCTCTCCAGGAGTTCGATGTCGTCGTCGGAGAACGGGCGAAGCGCGGCGAGTTCCATCACGCCGAGGACCTCGGCCTCGAACTTGATGGGGAGCAGTATCAGCGACAGTGGGTCCGTCTTGCCCAACCCCGACACGATCTCGACGTAATCGGCTGGAGCACCGGTGACCTCGATTCGGTTTCCCTCAAGAGCGCATTGCCCAATCAGACCGTCGCCCAACCCGAATGAATTGGGCAGGTCCTTGCGGCGATGGAACGCATACGAAGCGGTCAGCGCGAAGCGGCGCTCATCGCCGGGCTGTTGCAGATAAAGGGTCCCATGGCTGGCCCCCAGAGCCTGGGCTGTTCGCGACACGATGATCCCGCATGCGGCTACGACGTCAGCTTCGCCCTGGACCTCGGTCATCAGGGTCGCCTGAATTTCTTTGGACCTGCGGGCCCGTTCGTTCTGTTCGGCAGCGCTGGTTACCGCCCGGTGAATGTTACGGCTGGTGAAGAACAGCAGAGCGCCTAACCCGACGACGATGACGGTGGTGAAGGTCCATGTCGCAACTTGGCTGGCGCGAAGCGCCTGATCAGCCCGCGCATTGGCTTGTTGTACGACCAGCGCGTCCTCCTGCACGATCGCACGGAGCTGTTCGTTCAGCGTCGTGATGTGCATATCGAGGCTTCGCGCGGCAGTCACCGGGTCGCCGCTGTCCTGGAACCTGGCTAGTTCGGCCAGGTATGTCGATTCGACCGCACGCCAGGAATCGATTACCGGCAGATACTGCAGTCGATCCTGTTGGCCGTGGTCTTCGCCGGCCGCTTCGCGGATTCCGGCATCGATGGACTCGGCGAGTTCGGTCAGCCTGGCCCTGAACTCCGCATGCCGATCGGGGTCCACCGTAAACAGCAATCGGTTGAACGTGGCCACGAACATCTCCACATCCCGATCGATGGTGAGGCCGACTATTTGTTCCTTGTTCGCTACGAATCGCTCGTTGTAGAGGCCGGAGATTCGTGCCATCTGCCAGGTGTAAAGGGCGCCGGCCAGAACGATTGCCAGTAGCGCCGATCCGCACAGGATCGCCAATCGAGTTGCTAGCTTCACGCTGTCCTACTCTCTTCCCCGACCTTGGGCGCCCACCTTGCTAGCTGTTTTTCGACAAGCGTTGGCAAGTCTGCCAAGTCGACCGGGTGGGCGTACCAAAATCCCTGCTGCAGCACGCATCCCGCCTCCCGCAGCCAATCTGCCTGCTCCTTGGTTTCCACTCCCTCCGCGATCAGCTTGACCTCCATGGACGACCCGACGGCGATTTGGCCGCGCACAAGCCGTTGCACCCGGTCATTGGTGAGAACCTCGGCGACAAACGACCGGTCGATCTTCAGCCAGTCGACGGGTAGGTGAAGCAGATTGGTCATGCTGGCGAACTCCACGCCGAAATCATCGATCGCCAGGCTGAAGCCCATTTCGTGGGCCCCGTGCAAAGCCTGGTATGCGGGCATCGGCTCTCTGGTGAAAGCCCGTTCAGTGAGTTCCAGGCAGACGGCGGACGCGGGTATTCCACTGTCACGGCAGGCGGCGGTGAGGCCGTCCAGAAAGTCGGGTTCGAGCGATTGCTCCGGTGACAGATTCACATGCAGTTTCAGGCCGGGCCTGCCCAGTGCGACAAAGTCCTCGAAGCTGCGCCGCAAGATCCAGCGACCCAGCGCGCCCATTTGCCTGGAAGCCTCGGCCAACGCAACGATTTCGCCGGCCGGCACTTCTTCGGCCCCGACGCGCCATCTCACCAACGCCTCGAGTCCGAACAAGTCACCCGTCTCGGCGTTGACGATCGGCTGGTACATCATCCGGAACTCTGATCGCTCTATGGCATCGGACATCCGGGCCCGCAGATGCGCTTGCTCCTGGCGCTGTGCGCCGATCAGACCCGTGTAAGCCACACACTCCCGCAGGCGGCGCTTCTTTGCCTCGAACATCGCCAGATCGGCTTGGGAAAGTAACTCCTCGGCGGTGTGCGCGCTGTCGCCGAGGCACGATATGCCCATGCTGAGCGACGGGCGCAAGGTGGCGTTCTTGCAGTGCACCGGGTCGGCCTGGACCTGATCCAAGATCCGATTGCCGGCTTTGGTCGCCGCCGTCATCGAGGGAACATGGTCCAGCACGATGATGAACTCGTCACCGCCGACCCGGGCTACCAGCGTGTCCGGCCGCACCGCCGATCGGAGCCGGTTGGCGACTTCGAGCAGCAGTTCGTCGCCGGTCTCATGTCCGTAGGTGTCGTTGACCAGCTTGAACTGGTTGACGTCCATATAGAGCACAGCGACCATCTCCGCCATCGCCTGGTGTTGGACAATCGCGGTGGCGAGGCGGTCGTTGAGTTCCCTGCGATTGGCCAGGTCGGTGAGGGGGTCGTGGCTGGCGAGGTGTCTGATCTCACGCTGCGCCTGCTTGATCTTGGTCAGGTCGTGCACGACCGCGGCAACGTGCAACTCGACTGCGTCGCCGATGGGGGAGAGGGTGACGACGACCTCGACGTGACGGCCGTCGTGCGACACGCAGGCCATCTCCATCGACACCTCGCGGTGCGCGGACAGGGTGCATTCCAGCTGCTCGCGAAAACGCTCGCGATGGGCTTCGGCGGCGAAGTCCAGGATGGACCTTCCGCGCAAAGCCTCTTCATCCAGACCGAAAAGGCTCGTTGCCGCATGGTTGTGGCTATGTATCCGTCCCTTTGCGTCAACAGCCAGGATCGCGTCACCGGTGGCCTGCATCACGGCCGCATACTCTGCCTGTACCTGGTAAAGGGTCGCGTTGGAGACGGCCAGCGCAGCGGCCGCGGATCCGCCGCGGAACAACGCCGACTCGATCTCCGAAAACGGTGGGCCCCCAGCACGGCCGACGCATACGACGCCGACCCGTTTGCCCCGGGCCGTCAAATCCTCAAGCAGGGTTTCCTGGTATCCGGTTCCCCCACGACTGCGATCGGCCATCGTTTCGGCGAGCCACCCCTCCAGACTCGGGGACGGACCGCCGAACTCCGCGTGCGAGGACATCAGATGCCAGCCGTGGCCCGGAGAGTTCAGGCGAAGCGCGCAATCGGCACGGAACAGATGACTGAACTCCGTGACGATGGCGTTCTCCAAGGAGGCGAGGTCGATGCTGGCTTCGGCGAAGATGTTGGTCAGCCGTTCCCGTCGTCGGGTGAAGGCCAGCTCCTCGCGTTGCCTGATCTCCGCCGAACGTGCGGCCTGCAGTTGTTGTTCGTGAAAGATCGCTGCCTCGCGGCGCAACCGGGCAAAAGACCGGTCCAACTCCAGCAGGGCTTTGACCTTGGCATAGAGAACGTGTCGGGAAACCGGCTTGACCAGAAAGTCGACCGCGCCGAGGTCGTAACCACGCTGCAGGTCATCATCCCGGGACGCCTCCCCGGTGAGGAATATGATTGGGGTGGAAGCCATTTCGTCGGTCTCGCGAACCAATTGCGCGGTCTCGAAGCCGTCCATCCCCGGCATGTTGATGTCCAGCACGATCACCGCGACTTTGCGCTGCAGCAGTTCTGTGAGTGCCGCTTCGCCCGAGGCCGCCGGAACGACGGCGCAGTCGAGCGGGGCCAGGACCGTGCAAAGTAGATCGCGCAGACGTGCATCGTCGTCGACCACGAGGACGGTCTGTGTTTCGTTGTCTGCGTAGGTCTTTGACGCGGCTTGGTGCGCGGGTATGCTCACGGTCGACACATCCGGCGCCAGCGCCTGTTCAACCAACCTCTCCACCCACTTCGCTCGTCGCGCTGAAGCCTCTGGCCAGTGATCTGGCATCGCGTCACTGAGCATGTTACGCAGAATCGGTGCCGCCGAGATGTGCTATTGCGGCCGGATATTTCCTGGTCAACCCGTGGTCCAGCCAGAATGGTGAGTCGTCGCGCCCTTCAGCTGGCGGCCCGCAAGGTGATATCGGAGATTTCGGTACGGCTCTGTCCGTCGGTGGTGCCCAACTTGGCGATCCATACCAAGACATCCGCTGTTTTCGTCTGGTCGTCGATGGTGATGGTGTTGCTGCCGGGCTTCAGCTGCACGACCGGGGTCAGTTCGGTGGTGTCTGACAGGGCGGCCGGGGAGGGGCTGTCGGCGGCGCGGATCTGTACCTCGGTGCCGGTACTGGGAACGTCGATGGTTACTTCGCTCAGCGCGGTCGGCTCAGCCAACTGCAGGATCAGGCCGACACCCTGTTTGAAAGCGGGGAACGGCACGGCGTCCCGATAGACATCAGTGGGCCATGATGTGTTCGGGTCACCGTCGATGGCGAGATTCGCCTGTCCCGGATGGTCGGGTGCGCCGCCGGGGGAGAACACCGTCGCTCGCTCGGGTTTGACGATCGGTCCGGGCCGGCTGTTTGACCACAATCCGAATCCGCCGGTGACGACGAGGGCAACAACAGCCGTCGCAGCGACCATCGTGATGAATACTGCCGTCAGCGTTTTGCGCGACCTCCACCAAGGGGTTCCGCCTGGCCTGACCTTGAACGCGGTCCCCGGGGACCGGCGTCCAGTGCTGGCAGAGTGGTTTATCACCCCGTCGGCGAACAGCATGCGATCGTCCCAGAAGCCGTTGACCTCCACCACGTCCCCATCGCGGAGTTGACCCGTGATGGCGCTGCCGCGCAATTCCACCGGCACCACGGTATGGGCTTCTCCGGTGGAGTCGTAGCGCTCGACGCGGAAGGACCAGACCTCCTCCTTCTCGTCGGGCCCCGCCGGTCGCTTGTTGACGGCGCGCGCAGTACCGAGCACCGTCATCAAATCCAGCCGCCTGGTATGGGGTGGTGTCGCCGATCCGCGATCGTCGGCCAGGTCGAATGGCGCGGTGTGCACAGCGGTAGCAGCGGCAGCGGCTTGACCCCCGGCGTCAGTCTCGGCTGCGCCGCGGCCCTCGACACCGGCGTCCTGGCATCCGCCCAGGGCTTGGGCGAAGTCGAGGCAGCGCTGGTACCGGTCCGCAGGATTCTTGGCCAGTGCCTTCGCGATCACCGTGTCGAACTCGGCGAGATCGGGCCGTCGCTCGGAAAGCGCCGGCGGCGGCGTATGGAGGTGGTTGCCGACGACGACGGCCCGGTTGGAGTTGTCGAAGAGGGGCGTGCCGGTCAGCAGGTGGAATGTGGTAGCCGCCAGAGCATATTGGTCGGCACGGCCGTCCAGCGATTGGCCGGTCAACTGCTCGGGCGCCGCGTAGGTGACCGTGCCGATCGCCATATTGGCCTCGGTCAGACCGCTCACATCGTCGGCTTCGCGTGCGATCCCGAAGTCGGTGAGCAGCACCCGCCGTCGGGCGCCTTCGGATGGATCGGTCACCAGAATGTTGGCCGGTTTGACGTCCCGGTGCAGCAGGCGCCTTTCGTGCGCGAAGTCCAGAGCCTCCGCAACGGCAGTCACGATCTCGACGACGTCGGCGTGCGGCATCCCCTGGGGGTAGGTGCGTTCGAGCAGGTGGCCGGCGTCGGTACCGTCGACGAAGTCCATGGAGATCCACAGCTGGCCGTTGAATTCGCCACGGTCGTGCACGCCGACGATGTGCGGGTGCCAGAGGGTCGCCGCCAGCTCGGCTTCGCGGACGAACCTGGCCCGGAACTCTTTGTCGCCCGTCGCGTCCGTCGACAGGATCTTGAGCGCGTCCAGGCGGGGTAGTCGGGGATGTTGCGCGAGGTAGACCTCGCCCATGCCACCGGCGCCGAGCAGCCGCTGAATGGTGTAACCGGCGAATATGTCACCGTTTTTGAGCGGCATAGCCAAAGCCTACAAAACAGCGCTTTCCGATCCTCGCGTCATCTCGATAATGCTGTCGACGTCTCAGCGACCGCACGATCCAGCTCCAATTCGGCCGCCAGTGCCCGCCCGACTCGCTTGGCCATCCTGGATGCGCCGAGTGCGATAATCAAACCTATTGCACACCAATATAATCCGAGAATGGGAGCATCGAGCCAGCTTGTTGCGTCGTGCACGTTGGACCATAGCACCACCACGATGACGAGCGCGCCGAGCACGGGCAGCGTCACCCCGGCCGCCCTGCCGGTGCCGCCGTGCACCCAAGCGAACCGCGGCGCACCGACGAACCAGGCGGCCGCGACCTCGACCAGCAGATAGCACACCATCAGACACACCGAGCCGGCCAGAGCGAATAGAAAATACGTGTCGATGGCCCGGTTGCCGGTATTGGCTGCCGGCCAGCCGGTCGCCCCGCAGACCACGGTGACGGTGACCGAGACTGCGACGACTAGCCAGGTGGCGCGCCGCGGACCGCCGGTACGGGGGTCAATGTGCGACAAGGACTTAGGGCCGAAGCCGTCGCGCCCGAATGCGAAGAGTATTCGGCCCGACGTGGCGGCCGTCGCCATGTGGCAGCCGAAGGCGCCGACCGCACCGGTGAAGATGATGGCCAGGCTGAACCATGCGCCGACATAGGTTCCGGCCAGCTCGCCGAGCGTGTTGGCTGACCGTTCGAACGCGTTCAGGCCCGCTTGGTCCGTACCGAACCCGACCGTCTGGGCGAACATCACCACCACGAACAGAACCCCGGTGAGCAGCAGCGTTCCTGCCAGGGCGCGCGGGATGTTTCGCCGCGGATGGTTGGTCTCCTCACCCATCGAGGTGCACGCCTCGAACCCGGCCCAGGACAGGAACGCTGCGACCACCCCGCCCAGCACCGCCGACGGCGAAACCCCGGTCAAGGAGAAGGCACCGAAGTCGATACCGGTCGACGGAGCTCCACCGCGGGCGAATATCACGGCGGCCAACACCACCATGGCGACGATTCCAACGCCTTCGATGGCGAGCAGTATTTTGGCCAGGAACCGGATATCACGACCGGTCAACAGGAGCGAGAGTGCCGCAGCCACGACCACCGGAACCAGCCACGGTAGCTGGTAGGGATGGTCGCGGTCGTGCTGCAGTTCGGCGAGAAAGGCGTTCGTGAAGGCCGCGGTCAGCGCGAGCGTACCGATGGAGAAGCCGACGTAGGCTCCGAGCATCGCGAAGCCGGAGAAGAATCCCGCCCGCGGACCGACAGTTCCTCCCACCAGCGCGTACGCCGAACCGGCGTGATTGAGGTAGCGGGTCAGCCGGACGAAGCTATACCCCACCAGCGCCACCCCGAACAGGCCGATCACGAAGACCAACGGGACGGCCTTGCCCACGGTCGCGATCAGCCCCTGCCCGTTACCCGCCATCGCCAGGGTGGGCCCCACGGTGGCGACCGAGAGTGCCAGCGCGACCCAGAACGGCAACTGGCGGCGCCGCAGCTGGTCGGATTCTGCCGCTCCGTCTGGTTCCACGGCGTCTCCTCTGTTATCTGGCTTACGCACCCTAATGCCACCGCATGTCGGACCCTATGATGAGACACGCTGGTCGGTGTCGGCTGTATCTGGTGGAGGTGAGACGTCTGGCAGGTGCATTTCCCGACACGGCAACCCTCGAGAGGGCGTTGGACCTCGCCGGGCGGGCGCCCTCGGTGCAGAATTCGCAACCTTGGCGGTGGCGGGTCGGCCAAGAAGGTTTGGGTCTGTACGCCGATTGGAGCCGCCAACTGGACAACACCGACGCGGCCCGCCGGGATGTCCTGCTCAGCTGCGGCGCGGTGCTGGATCATTGCCTTACGGCGCTGGCCGCGGCGGGGTGGGCTTCCAGGGTCCGCCGGTTCCCCGATCCGGATGATCACGACAATTTGGCGCACATCGAAGTTGTGGAACTTCCTGCACGTCAGATGAATATCGAGTTGGCCACCGCGATCCGTCGGCGGCGGTCTGATCGTCGCCGCTACGGTGCGCGACCGATTCCGGTGGGCACGCTGGAGTTGTTCCACATCCGCGCTGCTCGGTGCGGGGTGACCATGGGGGTGGTCCCCAAGATTCGGTGGGTGCGACTCGACGATGGCGATGTCGAACTTCGGTACGGCGATACCGCGCACGGCGTTGCCGAGTCGCAGGATGCTGATGCGGTGATGGTGGTTCTGGGCACCGAAGCCGATACCGACCGCGCACGGCTACGGGCAGGTGAGACGCTGAGCCAGCTGGTCTTGGCAGCCACCCAGATGGGTCTGGCGAGTTGCCCCCTGACGCGGCCGTTGAACGACACGCGCGATCGTTTGGCACTGGCCTGCGAGGTTTTTGATGGGGACGCGTACCCTCAGGCGCTGATTCGGCTGGGTTGGGCCCCTGCCGATGGCGATCCGCTCCCGACCATGGATCGGCGGTCAGTCAGTGAGACGACCGACTGGGACCCGGACGCCCAACCTCGATTGTTCGTGTAGGTGGGATTCGGGGCTGCTCAGCCATGGAAGCCGTTGAGCGGTGGCGATTTTGGGGTTGGGGTGTGTTCGGTCTGCCCGTGTCGCCGGGAGGTGCGGGCTTTAGAGGGGTGCGGTTGGGTCTTTCGGGTCGTCGGGACAGGTGTTGTGGCTGGTCAGGGGAAGGCGGCGCGGAGGTGTTGGAGCCGGCGTTGCCCTTTCGCAGCAGCCCGGACAGCGCCTCACCACCGGCGATCTCGGGGCGGTTCAGAAACGCTAGCAACGGATGGTGGCCGAAGGACTGCTTCCAGGTCGGGGCAGCCTGGACGTTGTTGTCGGAATGGTCGATGACCAGGGTGGCGTCTATGTCGATATACAGGTGCTGACCGCCGGTGGGGGCGGCACCGGTAGCCCAGGCCGCCGCCCGCGCCGCCGCTCGGGCGTCACGAACTTTCGGCAGGTGCGCGGCGTCGATGCGTTCATCGACCAGCCCCCACATCGTCGTTGTCGAGGCCTTTACCCCGAACAGGTGCTCGCGGTCCCCGCACAGTTGGCCCACTCCGTCGATGCAGTCCGCCCCGTCGGCCACCGCCGCGGCCAGATCGGCGAACACCGCCCCCGGAAAGTGGGTCCACGGCCCGCGGTAGGTGTCTGCCAACACCGCTGTGACCTGCGCCGACAGCCCGGTCAGGTCCGCCAGTTCCCGCAGCAGGCCCATCCCGGCGTGCGACACCACCCCGCGTCCGTCCGCCGACACTTTCACCCGCCGCGCCACACGCGATACTCTTGTCGGGAGTGCCTTCTCGCTGGACGATCGTATCTTAGATAAGTCCGATTATCCGTTGCGGGACAGGCACTTTCGCGTATCAACACTCAGCTAGATCGACATCCCGCGAAAAATCCGGGCGAAGCGACCGCAACCCGAGGCCTGACGGCTGATCTCACCGGAATCGGCTCCGGCATCTACGACGCGACTCCTTGGTGCGGCGGTGGGCAGCGCCGCGATCGCTGCGTTCACTGCGTCAATTCTCGCTGAGATGATGCCCCGGGGGGTCGGCGGGGCCCATCTGGGCAATGGGTCCGCCCGTATCGAGATGACGGCCCAGCTGAATGGCGCATTGCGCGAGCCGCTTTCGGCCGCGCTTTCCCAATCGCTACTGCTTCCGGCGGCTGCGGCACTACTCGGTGTCTGCGCCGCGTTGTTCATGATCGGGTCGGTCCCGGCGCCCGTCGTGGGTGCTTCGTTACCGCGCGGCCGGTGTGACGCTGACAATTCCTACGCATGGTGAGACCAAACGTCATGCCTTGCACGAGCAGTGATCTGGTGTGAGGTCCCGTCGCCGCGGGTGTGGTTTGGGGGAGGTCTGATGTGGGTGGGGTGGTCGGCATTCGGGTGGGCGGTGTGGCCGCCGGTGCTCATCGGATCTGATGTGCACCGGCGGCCAACGACGCAGTTCGGTAATGGCTGGGGTATGGTTCGGTCTGCGTGTTGATCAGATGCTGTCGACGTAGATGTTGAAGACCTGCCAATCTGATGTCTCATGCGCCGCAAGTCCTCTTTGAAAACTCCTCCACGCTTGTGAATTTGGGATATCCCATCCTCCCTTGCTTTCGTACTTCAGGAAGATTTTGGTTGCGCCCCAGATTTCGTGTACGCCTGTTCCTTCATCCCAGGTTGTTCTGATGTTCTTCCAGCCTGCCCAGTCCGGGGCGAAGTAGGTCTCGGGATCTCCGCTGTACGGGTCGAACATTTTGAGCCGCACCGGCGCACCGAGTACACCACCGGTGGCCGGATCCACCTGGAAGATCCGAATGTCCGGAATTTGTTCTGCGTTACCGAGTCCCGCTGGGGCGGTCTGCAGATACGGCATTTCGTCCCCTGGCAGCAGATACGCTTGGTTAAATTTCTGTAGTTCATAGGTGCCGCGAGACGTACTGCGTCTCTCATGGATCGCCGTCTGCACCAGTATGGGTTTGTTGCTGGTGTTTTTGATCATGCCCTCCACGCCGTCATCGGCAATTCCGGACCCCGCATAGAATGGGCTGTCAGCAGTTCCCCTGAGGATCGCCCCGCCCGAGATAGGCTTCACCTGCCAGGGGTCCAGGGAGCGCAAAGAGTCTTTGCCAACTCCGACATAGTCGTCGTAGTAGAAGTCGGTTGTATACCAATCGGCCAAGGGGATATTCGCCACCGGCTGGGTGTGGGTGGGGGCGGTTTTGAGGTTCTGGACCCATGCGGGTCCGGCGACCATCGGGACGGTAATGGTTGTGGTGGCACCGTTGTCGGTGACGTTGAAGACGGCGCTGCTGAGGTCGACGCCGGTGTAGTTGGGGTCTGGGATGTATACGAACTTGTCGTTGGCGAAGGGGACCAGTGTTCCGTGTTCGGGTTGTTGGGTGATCACTACCGTAGCCTGGTTGCCGACTTTGAGGTCGATGTCGTTTTTGCCGTCCAGGCGCGGGAAGGCGACGGTGGGGGTGGTCGAGCCGCCGTCGCCACAGGCAGCGGCGGTGCCTCGGCCGGGGCTGCCGCAGACGACGGGAATTTCGGCGAGGTTGATGGTGGCTGTTGAGGTGGGTAGCCTGGATGTGTCCAGGCCAAGGCCGGTTAGGAGTCGGCCGAAGAGTCGGCTGAGGGCGTTGGCGGGTCCAGTGACTGGGTGGGGTCGGTTGTCGGTGGCGGTGATGGTGAAGGTGTCGGTGTCAGATCCGCAGCCGCAGTCGGGGTTGGGCGTGTAGGTCCAGGTGCCGTCGGCGGCGATGACTACGCTGCCTTCTGCTGGTGCGGTGGTCAGGGTATAGGTGACGGTGTCGTTGTCGGGGTCGTGGGCGAACAGGCTGCCGGTGATGATTCCGGTGTCGGGGTCAGTGTTGGGCAGGCCGGGGCTGAGGGTGGGGGCGCTGTTGAACAGGGTGTAGTGCATTTTGCGGACCCCGAGCCAGAGCCCGGCCAGCCAGTCCGGGGCCGGGGAGTTGGGAATGAACGGTAGGGAGGGGTCGGTGACGCCCAGGGTCCAGGACAGCACGTCGACTGCCACCGAGCGCCAGGTGACCGGTTCTAGCACTGATGCCGGGTAGGACGGTGGGGACACCGCCGCGGCCCTGACCGGTGTCACCACAGCAGCAGCGGTGGTGAGCGAGACAGCGCTGGTGTCAGCGGTGTCTGTGTCTGCGGTGTTGGCGTCGGGGGAGTCGTCGGGGCTTGGCGACACCTTGGCGTCGGGTTGGGTTGATTCGCTGTGGTCGGCTACGGGTGAGGGGTCGCCCGCCGCCGTCGCGGGTGTGGCGGGGTCGTTGTCGGCTCGGGGTGTGCTCGCGGATCCGGCGGCGCTCTCGCCAGTATCGGGATCCTCGGCGGGGGCCTCGGTGTCGGTGGGGGTGGGTTCAGCCTCGGCGGGGGTGTCTTCGGTCTGGTCTGTCAGCTCGTCGCTGATGTCGCTGGTGTCTGTGGACTCCTGCGCTGACGCCGATTCGTCGGTGTCGGTGGTGGTTTCGGTGTCAGTGGTGGGTGTTGTGGAATCGGTGGAGGAGGTGGAGGTTTCGCTGGCCGTTGTGGATGCGGGGCTGTCCTGGGCGGCTGCTAGCGGTGGGGCTGCGATTACCGCGACCCCGAGGCCGGCCGAGACCGCGCCTACCTGAAGCCAGCGCAGTACCGGCAGTTGTGATGCCCGACCCCGCGTGGACTGCTGACCAGAATGACGTGCCATGGACCCCGACCTTTCTCGTGTTCAGCGGATTCGCACACCGCTGATGATGCAGCGTATTCCTGCCGACAATCACTGATAAGGGTTTTCGTAAAACATTTTTTTTTTCTTGTTCCGGGCCGCTGACAGCCGGCTAGGGACGGCGGTTCTACCAGCAGGAATACGGCGCAGGGATGGCATGAACCTCGCCGTAAGACGCTTTTATGGAGTTATGTATTTGTGGATAAACGGGCGGTGCTTTCAGCGAATTCACAGCTACCAGAAAACGAAAGCAGGACAGATAATCCCCGGTGTTCCCGGCAGGCCGCCCGCGGGCCGGCGCGGGCGAGTCCAGGCCGGTTGGATCGACTGGGCGAAGCGAAACACGTTGTCCGGATCCACAGCAGCTTTGATGCGCTGCAAACGTGGGAGGTTCTGGCCGTAATACTGCTGCGGCCAGTCAACCAGCAGCGGATCGACATAGCCGCAATTAGACAGAACCTGTCGGCCAGGCGCCCACGTTGTGATCCTACCCACCAAATGTTCAGCGCAGTGGATCGCTGGGTTCACCGCATCAGCGCTCGCTGAAATGATTCCCCAGGTGCCCGGTGGTGGGTCTCATCTGGGCACTGGGTCCAGCGGCGGCACAACTGAATGACGCCTTCCGCGAGCCACTTTCGGCCGCGTTTTCCCAATCGATGCTGCTCCCGGCGGACGTGGCCCCATGTCAATGGAAAGGTTGAAGTATCCGCTGGTGGCCAGATAAAAGTATCGATCCGTGCGGCGATTTCTAGGTTTGTGTGGGTTGCTCCTACCGGTGTTTGGCCTGCTTCATGCGGTAGGAGCCGCCGTCGGTGATGACGCGTGGTCGACGCCTTTCTGGTCAGTGGCAAATCGTACGAATCGCCAGCGGGAGAACGCCAGCACCGCGCAGAACAGGAACAGTCCGGGTGCGACTTGGGCCCAGTCGATGACCATATACTCACCCGGCGCCCCTACCGCTGGGCGTCGGCCGCGGTGATTCTCACTGCACCACAATGCTTTCGTTTCCACGACGAGGCGGCGGAAGTTACGTCGGAACCGGTGTATCCGGCGGCTCGGGCTTTCGGGAGCAGCCGCTTGGCCGAGATCGGCCGTGTGACTTCTCGACCCGTTCGGCGACCAGATCGGCGACCGAATCGAAGTTGTGCGCCCGTTCGGCCCGCGGTGGCTGCGGCACCCCGGCCTGGTCGGCTTCGAACTTGTCCACGATGTTCTAGAAAGTCTTGTGAGTAGTGCCGCACTTGTCCGCGGCGGCCCGGTAGGAACCGAACTCGTATTAGGCGGAAATTTTGTCCATGCGGTCCTTCGCCGATTTCAATGGAACTCCCCGGTGGTGATGGCGATTGGTTGGCGCCTTCACCGTCATCATCGGGGTCCGCAGTTCCTGATCACACGACGAACACGGAGTGGATACTTTACTTGGCCAAAAACGGTTACCTCGACTTGGCCACCAGTGGGTACTTTTCATGGCCACGGACACCCCACTCGGTTTCTGCGCTGCGGTGTTCATGTTGACGACGGTTGAAAACCCGGCCAGTCGCGACGGTTGAAAAGTAGGCCACCCAATCAGATTGGATGGGTGATCTCCTTGGAAGACTGGGCGTTGATCCGGCACCTGCACCGCAGCGAGGGCTTG
>JBFXJE010000026.1:0-53965 GCA_050175175.1 Mycolicibacterium sp.
ACAAAGACACCAAAACCGGCATCCAAAAAAACATCCACCCCCAAAACGGGAAAACAGGGGCAGACCAAAAAACAACAAACAAAAACCACCAAACACACTATTGAGTTCTCAAACAACACACCCGTATCCGGCCGCGCCACCAACCCGCGGCATATGCCGCGGGATAATAGTGCGGACGGTCAGGAACCCACCGAAATGGGAACTTCCCTCTAGGAGGCCGTCGCGGTCAGCGGGCGAACCCACGTCGCGACGACTTCAACAAGTTACGTGAGGGCCCAGTTAGAGTCAAATGGCCTGCTGGGTCGCGTGTTTCAGCCGAACCCAGCGTCGCACCTGCCGGTGCGTCAACTCTTAGAGGTAGGAACGTTTTGGTAAGCGATTTGTTCCCATGTCCATCAAAAACTTGCTGACCAGCACAGATGACCTCAGCCGATCAATCCACGCGCTCGATCCCCGCGATGTTCCGCTTTCCCCGGCGCAACACCAACCACTTGCCGTGGAGAAAGTCGGATGACTGCGGAACCCAGTCATCTGTGACGATCTTCACGTTGTTGACCGAAACACCGCCTTCAGCGATAGTGCGTCGGGCAGCGCCCTTGCTCGCCGAAAGCCCGGTGGCGACCAACAAGTCGGTAATCGCATCTGGGGCGCCGGGGCCCAGCTCGGCCACCGAGGCTTCACGCAATGCCGCCGACAGCGTCGCTTCATCGAGCGCGGCCAACTCAGCCCGCCCGAATAGCGCCTGACTCGCGTGTTCCACGGCCGTCGTCGCGGCCTGACCGTGCACGAGATCTGTCAGCTCGCGTGCTAACCGCCGTTGCGCAGATCTCTCGTGCGGTCGCTCGGCGGTGGCGAGTTCTAGCTCGGCCACCTCGTCGGCGGACAGGAAGGTGAACCAGCGCAGATAGGCGATGACGTCGGCGTCCGCTGTGTTGATGAAGTACTGGTACCAGGCGTAGGCGCTGGTCAATTCCGGATCTAGCCAGAGGTTGCCACCACCAGTGGACTTGCCGAACTTCTTACCGTCCGAGTCGGTCACCAGGGGCGTCGTCAACGCGTGTACCGAGGCGCCGTCCTTCTGCCGGACCAACCGAACACCGGCGATGATGTTCCCCCACTGATCGGATCCGCCCACCTGCAGCGTGCATCCGTATCGTCGATGCAACTCGACGAAATCATTTGCCTGCAGCAGCATGTAGCTGAACTCGGTGTAGGAGATGCCCTCCCCTTCGAGTCTGCGACGCACTGTGTCGCGGTCAAGCATCACGTTCACCGAGAAGTGCTTGCCGATGTCCCGCAAGAATTCGATCGCCGAGAGCTCGCCAATCCACGAAAGATTGTCGGCTAGAACCGCGCCCGAACTCGAATCGTCGAAGTCCACGAAACGCTCAAGTTGGCCCCGTATTCGGTGCGCCCACTCGGCTATAACGTCTGCGGACTGCAGGGTGCGTTCGCCCTGTTCGCGGGGATCCCCGATCAGACCGGTGGCGCCGCCGGCGAGCACAATGGGTCGATGCCCGGCGAGCTGGAATCGCCTCAGCGTCAGCAGCGGGATCAGATGTCCGGCATGCAGGCTCGGCGCAGTCGGATCGAAGCCGGAATAGACGGTCAGCGGTTCGGTGGCCAGAGCCTCGGCCAGTGCATCCCGGTCGGTGGTCTGCGCAATGAGACCTCGCCATTCCAACTCTTCCAGGATCGGTCTCAGCTCTGATGAGGTAGCGGCCGCAGGAGTCACAGAGGTCGATCTTTCCGTACTAATCGCTGCGTCCCGGAGTCGGTGCCCTCGGGCTGCGTCGATACGCCGATACCTCTGGATACCCAGGCAACCAGAGGCGCCACGGGCGATCGGCGGCCTTGGAGACGCCCACCCGGGGGCCAGCCACGGCTCCGCTGCACTTCCGAAGTCGAATGCGGACCGCAGACTCCGGGTTGAAGAGGTCGATCCCGTTGTCGTCCAAAGTGATTCCCAATGCGGAACAGAGATTACCCGGCCCCCTTGCGAGTGCCGTGGTCGCGACCCCGACCCCGCGACGGAGTACGGCCGTCTCGACGCCTGCCTTGATCACAGCGGCGCGGAGTAGCACCGCGCCGGCAACCCCGTCCGTCCCGCACACGACGTTCGCGCATACGTGAATCCCGTGGCTGCGGTAGGTGTACAGCCGCCCGGGGGGTCCGTACATCACCGAGTTTCGTAGGTTCGGACCGCGGTACGAGTGCGAGGAGGCGTCCGGCCAGGGCCCGCCAACGGGTCCGCCGTAGGCCTCGACCTCAACCACCACCGCCGAAACGGCGCGGCCGGCAATCACCGCACCAAGCAGTCGGCGGGCGGCGCGGACCGGATCGACCGCAAGGTATGCGAGCGCCACCGGGCAAATCCTACGGAAGGTCTTGACCCGAGGCCGAACCCAGTGGATTATTCATCTCATGATGAGTTCATCCGGCGATGAATTACTGACCCCGGGGCCGACTCCCGCAATCGAAGTCGAAGACCTACGGGTAGTCCGCGGCGGACGCGCTGCGCTCGACGGCGTGACGGTGCGGGTGGCACGCGGTGCCATCACCGGCCTGCTCGGCCCCTCAGGCTGCGGAAAGACGACGCTGATGCGTAGCATCGTCGGAACGCAGATCGTGGCCGGCGGAAAGATCCGGGTGCTCGGCAAAGCCGCCGGCTCTCCCGAATTAAGACATCGCGTCGGATACGTCACCCAGGACGCCACCGTCTATCCCGATCTGCGGGTCGTCGACAATGTGCGTTACTTCGCAGCACTGTGTGGCTCCGACTCCCGAGACGTGGACGAAGCGATCGCGGCGGTCGGGCTGGATGACCACCGAAAAGCCCTGGCCGCCAATCTGTCCGGCGGACAACGCACCCGCGCATCGCTGGCCTGCGCACTGGTTGCCCACCCCGATCTATTGGTGCTCGACGAGCCGACCGTCGGCCTGGACCCCGTGCTCCGGGTGGACCTGTGGGAACGGTTTCGCGGGTTGGCCCGCCGCGGCACCACCCTGTTGGTGTCCAGCCACGTCATGGACGAGGCAGACCATTGCGAGGAATTACTGCTCATGCGCGAAGGCCGGGTCCTCGCACACGGCACACCGCACCGACTGCGAGAGGACACCCGATGCCAGTCACTCGAGGAAGCGTTTCTGTCGATCATCCGCCGCGGCACCGCAGAGACGCCGGCCCCAATGCGCTGAGCGCGCGCGCCTACCTGGCCACCACGGCCAGAATCCTGCGGCAGCTTTCCGGCGATCACCGCAGTGTAGCGATGATCCTCCTGGTACCCAGCCTCGTCATCACGCTGATGTACTTCATGTTCGTCGATGTTCCAGACGGACCGCGGCCACCGGGCGCACCGTCGCCGTTCAACAATGCGTGCCTGATCATGCTAGGCGTCTTTCCGCTGATCGTGATGTTTCTGATTACTTCGATCACGATGCAGCGGGAGCGGGCGTCGGGCACCCTCGAACGCATCTTGACCACTCCCTTGCGTCGCCTCGACCTGCTGGCCGCCTACGGCACCGCGTTCTCGATTGCTGCGGCCGCTCAGGCCACCCTGGCATGCGTGGTGTCCTTCTGGCTGCTCGGATTCGACACGGCGGGCAACCCCGCCTGGGTCTTCGTCATCGCAATAATCAACGCGGTCCTCGGGGTCGGCCTCGGATTGCTGTGCAGCGCCTTCGCCCGAACCGAATTCCAGGCAGTCCAGTTCATGCCGTTGGTCATCGCACCCCAACTGTTGTTGTGCGGCATAATCGTGCCCCGGGCCCAATTGCCAGACTGGCTGCATTGGATCAGTAATGCACTCCCGGCCAGTTACGCCCTGGAAGCGCTGCAGGAAGTCGCAGCCCATCCAGAGCTGACCGCGGCCGCGACACGAGACATCATCATCGTTGTCGGGTTCGTGGTGCTGGCAATGACTCTGGCAGCGGCGACGCTACGACGAAGGACACCCTGACAGCGTGACCACGAATTCCGACCGAAGGCGGCCGGGGCGTCCCCCAGGGGGGTCGGATACGCGCGATCGGATTCTGGCCAGCGCACGTGAACTATTTGCGCGTAATGGAATCGACAACACCTCGATTCGGGCCATCGCATCCGATGCCGGGGTCGACTCGGCCCTGGTGCACCACTACTTCGGCACAAAGAGCCGATTGTTCGCCGCCGCGATACATATCCCCATCGACCCCATGTCCATCATCGGTCCGATCCGCGAGGTTCCGGTCGATCAGATCGGACGGGCGCTGCCGTCGTTGTTGCTACCGCTGTATGACTCCGAGGTGGGCAAGGGGTTCATCGCCACGCTGCGATCGGTGATTTCCGGCAGCGATGTCGCGGATCTCTCGATGGTGCGGTCGTTCCTGCAAGACGTGATCAGCGTTGAGATCGGTCATCGTGTCGACGATCCGCCCGGCAGTGGCGCGGTGCGCGTGCAGTTCGTCGCATCCCAGCTTCTCGGCATCGTGATGGCGCGGTACATTCTGGAGCTCGAACCGTTCAAATCCTTACCGGTGACGCAGATCATCGACACGGTGGCGCCGAACCTCCAGCACTACCTGACCGGCGAACTTCCCGGGTTTTCCGCGGATTGAGCGGACCGAGAGGCTGCCACCAACCGCCGATGTTCGGCGTCTTCCACGGCGACCGCCTCGTCGACGAGCAGCACCGGAATGCCGTCGTCGATGCGGTATCGCCGTCGCAGCCGCGGGTTGTACAACGAGTCCTCGACGTATAGCAGCGAACCCCGGTCGGCTGGGCAGACCAGGATTGACAGCAGTGTGTCGTCGATCGTCATCCCCGGTCAGCGACCCGGAATCGGGAAGATCGGCGTGTCCTGCTGCATCGGGTTTCCCGGCCCCCATCCGGGGCCCATCGGCGTCTGTGGGCTGCCCGGGGTCGCCACGGTGGGCGCACCGCCGGGTGCCTGAATGCCCTGGCGGGCGAACTGCTTGCGCTGATCGACCAGTGTCCCCTGCAGAGCCTCGATCAGCGGTTTCTGGTTCGGCCGCTGTTCCAACGCGGCTGCCAGCGCCTGAGTGCTGCTCATCGAGGGCCGGATGCCGCGTTTGCGAAGTGTGATCACCTGTTCGATCAACTTGGATACCTGACCACCACCGGCCCCGGTCTGGTAATCCTGCGAGATCATCAGCAGGATCTGATCCGGGGATACTGGCGCCCGGTTCTCGGTCGTGGGCTCGGCCGGTTGTGCCCACGCCGGCACGGCGACGACAGATCCGAGGCCGCCGGCCACCGCTGCGCCGGCCAGCACGGCCGCGATCGAGCGGCGCCAGATTCGTGATGGCATCAATCCTCCTCGTGGACGGCTCGCCCGCGCGAGCCTAACAGTGTGGGCGCCGCCGGGCATCGCCGCAACCTACTGCCGACTGCCCACGATCTCGTTGCGCACCGCGGCAGTCAACCGCTTGTACCGCTGTGTATCGGTGTCTCGATACCAGGCGTTACGCGAGGGTTTCGGAACACCCTGGCGCCGCAGCGGACCGGCCAGCGGGCGGTAGGTGGCGGTGAGCGACAGCTCTGGCACCACATGCACGATTCCGGGCGCTTTGCCCACTGGAAGATTGATCAGGGCATCGGACAGGTCCGCCGCCGGCACACTGCCCCCCGGACGCAGTCCAAGCGCGGTGACCGCGATGGTTTGACCCTGTGCTTGCACCGGATAAGTAACTGCCATGTCGACGGCCTCAAGTCGGCCGACCGCGTCGTTTACCGTCGCGGGGAACACCGGGCCCTCCGCTGTGTGAATCACCCCGTCCCGGTTGGCGACGAGCCAGTAGTCGCCGTCGTAGTCACGACGGAAGAGGTATTCGGTCGAGACCCAGGTGTCGGCGGGTGCAAAGACGCCTCGCTTCACGGATGCCAGCGGATCGACCGGGCCTCGTGGGTGCGCGAGCAACACACCGACCTCGTTGGCTTCGGCCCGGCGGACGAATCCCCGTCGGTCCTCCAGGATCAGATTCGACTCGGGGTCATAGGCGGCCAACGCGATCTCGCCGCCGCCCGGCAGCGGCCTTCCCTTGCTGCCCATCTTGGCGCCCGAGACATTGGCCAGCACGGCCTGTCCGTCGGTGGTGGCGAAGAACTCGACGACATTGGCGGGGTCGAAGATGTCCACCACGCGTTTCCACAGCCCGGTGGGCATGCCCGAGCCGATGAACAGCCGGACCGGGTGATTGCCCGTGAGGGAGAACCCCGGATCGTCGATGACCTCGCGCAACATCGCCCACGTGTACGAGACCACCGTGACGCCATACTGACGGATCTCCTGCAGGAACCGGTCTGGACGCAGTCCGCGCGACAGGGCGATGCGTGCGCCGCCCACCACCGCGCCGCCCAGACTGACCAGCAGGCCGGACTGATGGTGCAGTGGCGTGAGGCAGTACACGGTGTCGTTGCGGCCGAGGTTTGCCGCCGAGGCGGTCCCGAAGGCCGAGAGCGCCCACCGGAAATTGGTGATCTGTCGGGCGATGAGTTCGCCACCGATCGTGCTGAATGCGATGAAGGCCAGGTCGCGAGCCAACCCCGGGTTCGGCCGGTACCAGCCCGGTAGTTCGACGTCGTCCGGGTCGATCTTCTCCATGTCGATTACTTCGCCGACGTCGCCCGACTCATCGAGGTGGAGGTCACGGGATTCGCCGCCACCGAGCACCAGGACGCGGGTGTGCAGTTGGCGTGCGGCGTTCAGGTTGCCCGGGTCGGCGATGATTTCCGAGACCCCGCCGAGTCGGGCTGCGGTCCCCAGATCGACGTCGGGCGGCATCAACACGGCCACGGCCCCCAGCCGGGAAAGAGCCGCGATGGCGACCAGCGCGCTGGGCCGGGTCTCCATCAGCACTCCGACCCGGGCTCCCTGACGCACACCGACCCCGATCAGACCCCGCACGACGTTGTTGATCCGCCGGTCGACCGCCTCGTACGTGTGCACTCGACCGTCGAAGAGCAACGCCTCCCCTAACGGGGCGTCTCTCGCCTGCTCAGACATGATGCGTCCCAACGAAATACGAGTGTGATCGTTGACCTGCCCGAGGCGGGCCAGCCTCGGCAGGGTGCGCGCCGTCTCGATGGCCAGAGTGCGGGCGGACTTATTGGCGGCGACCAGCGCATCGGCCGCTGATCGGGCGAGACTGAAAGCCATCTCGGTGGCGGCCGCAGTACCGTGCGCCAGACGCGAGCTCAACGAAACCCCGCTCTCGGTGGTCTCGATGGGCTGTAGCGGCATGGGCGACACACCCTCGGGCATCTCCCCGCCCGCGTCGAGCCAGCGAACCCATGCGGCGACGGTTGGCCAGGTCTGGGTGGCCGCTTTCGAACCCACCACAAGACCGAAGTGCCCTGCCCTGATCAGGAATTCGTAAACATCGGCTTGCGGCGCCGCACGTTTTATCCCACGCACCGATGCCGGCTGACCGATGTCGTCGACCTCGCCTACGACGGCCAGCACCGGACAGTCGATGTCGGAAAGCGTGACGAGGTCGCCGTGGATGGAGAATCCGCCGGTCATCATTCGGTTGTGGGCGATGAACTGTTTGAGCAACTCGGAGATCGCCGGACCCGACCAGGCGATCCAGCCTTCGGACGCGAGGAACCGGCGCTGCTGTTCGCGGGGCAGCAACGCCTCTCGATCGTGAAGTTGGCGCAGAAAGTCCAACCGTGACTGAGCGGTCTTTATCGGATCCATCATCTGGAATCCGGCTCGCGCCAGCCAGCCCGGGATGTCGATCCGGCTGAAGACGTGATCGGCCATGAAGTCCGCGGCCGCCGGGGCCAGGCTGGCCGGCAAATTCATCGGGAGAGCCGCAAGCGTGTCGACGGGCGAACCGAACGCGACGATGCTTGCCAGGTCCTTGGTCCGGCGGTAGGCCGCCGTTTGGTAGGCAAACATCCCGCCCTGCGAATAGCCCGCGAGGTGGACGTCGCGGCCGGTCACCGACTTGACCGTGTCAACGGCTTCGCTCAACGCCACGATGTGGTCGGCCAGGGTGCGCTGCATCCCACCCTCGACCTTGTCGGGCGAACCGAAATCGATGACCCACGGATCGACGCCGTCCCGGTGCAGAATCCCGACGGCACCGTCGTCGCGGGTTACGTCCCACATGTCGGCGGACATCATCATCGGATGCACCATCAGAACCGGAGGCCCGGCCGCCTTGGCGCCGGGGCGGCTGTCCGGCGGAAAGTAGCGCCGCAACCGGTACATCGGCACGCTTTCGACGACCTGGAACGGTGACGGAACAGAACCTGTCTCGAGCCCCCCGTAGCGCAGAACCTCCAAACCGTTCTGCGCGGTAGCGACAAGCCGCTCCACCGGCCTGGTGATCGCCGAGAGGTCCACCACCACGCGCTCCCTATCGCTCGTCCAGTCCACCACCTGCCGCCATCATGGCATGGCCCCGCCTATCATCGGCGGCTGATGGCAAACCTGATCAGCGTCGAACGGGCCACCGTCGGCTATGGCACTCGCACCCTGCTCGACGCCGTCAGCCTGGGGGTAGCGGACGGCGACGCGATCGGTGTCGTCGGCCGCAACGGCGACGGCAAGACAACCTTGCTGAAAATCTTGACCGGCACGCACGATCCCGACTCCGGCCGAATCACGCATACCTCCGGCCTATCGGTGGGCTACCTGCGCCAGGCTGACGATTTCGGAGCCGGATCGACAGTACGCAAGGTGATCGCGGACGGGAGGCCAGACCACATCTGGGCAGCCGCTCCCCACACTCGCTCGATTGTCGAACACCTCTTGGCTGGAATAGGTCTCGAGGCCGAAGTCGCCGAGCTGTCCGGCGGGGAACGTCGCCGGGTCGCACTCGCCGAGGTTCTACTGGCCGGACACGACCTGCTCGTGCTCGACGAGCCGACCAATCATCTCGACGTGGAGGTGATCGACTGGCTGGCGAAACACCTCAGGTCGCGGCCGGTACGCGCGCTGGTGATTGTGAGCCACGACCGCTGGTTCCTGGACGCGGTGTGCACGAGGATCTGGGAGGTGCACCAAGGCTCGGTGCACTGCTACGACGGCGGTTACGCCGCCTACGTGCTCGCCCGCGCCGAACGGATGCGGGCGGCGGCGGGGGCCGAGGCTCGTCGCCGAAACCTGATGCGCAAGGAATTGGCCTGGCTTCGACGGGGGCCGCCGGCCCGCACGTCGAAGCCGAAATTTCGAATCCAAGCCGCAAACGAACTGATCGCTAACGAACCGCCACCGCGCGACTCGCTTGTTCTGCAACAGTTTTCCACCGCACGTCTCGGCAAGGACGTGTTCGACCTGCATCGGGTCCGCCTGGAGGTCGGCGACCCCGCACGTGTGCTCTTGGACGGTCTGGACTGGTCGATCGGACCAGGGGCCCGGTTGGGGCTGGTCGGGGTTAACGGCAGTGGCAAGACATCCGTGCTGCGGCTTCTTTCGGGCCAGCTGGAGCCGTCCGCCGGCCGTGTCAAGCACGGACAGACGCTTCGGATCGGCTACCTGAGTCAGACACTGACCGATGTCGATGGCGCAGAACGAGTCATCGATGCCGTAGAGAATCGCCGCCGGATCTCCGAGTTGGCAGGTGGGCAGGAGATCAGCGCGGACACCTTACTGACGGACTTCGGCTTCGTCGGCGACAAGCTAATCGCCCGTATCGACGAACTATCCGGCGGCGAGCGGCGCCGGTTGCAGTTTCTCCGACTGTTACTCGACGAGCCGAACGTCCTTTTACTCGACGAGCCCACCAATGATCTCGACATCGACACCCTGACGGTCATCGAGGACTACCTGGATGGATGGCCCGGCACGCTGATCGTGGTGAGCCACGACCGGTACTTCCTCGAACGCGTCAGCGACGTGACCTACGCACTGACCGGTGGCGGCCGCTGCGACCTACTGCCGGGCGGCATCGACCAGTACCTCGCCGAACGCGCGGCGGCCGCTTCAGCGACGCCGGATCCGGAACCAGCTTTCCGCGGCGAGTCGGCGGCCGCGCGGGAGCGCCGGACTGCAAAGGAGATGGCTCGTATCGAAAACCAGCTGGCGAAACTGGACGATCAGATCTCCGCGCTACACGAGTCCATGGCGCATGCGGCCGCAGATCACGTGCGTGCCGGTGCGCTGAACACCGAGTTGGGTGCGCTGTTGTCCCGCAAGGATTCCCTCGAAGCGGACTGGCTAGCCGTCGCAGAAGAACGCGAATGAGCTTCGGCGCTTGCTGTCTCGCATGTGCTCCGCGGCTATACCCGACGCCGAAGCCGCTGATCTAGCCGATCGCTTGCCTCACGCACAACGGCCAGTTGTCGAGCGACCTGAACGGGTGCGGTCCCACCGCGGGCATCGCGGGAGTTCACTGATCCCGCCACCGTAAGGACGTCGCGCACTTCTGCGGTGAGATCCGGGTGAATGCTCACCAGTACTGCGTCCTCGAGGCTTTCCAGGCCAACCCCTCGAGCCTCGGCAGCTCGCACCGCCTCTCCGGCCGCCTCGTGCGCTACCCGGAACGGAACCCCGCGCCGAACAAGCCATTCGGCGACATCGGTGGCCAGGGTATATCCGAGGGGGGCCAGGTATGCCATCCGCTCCTCGTCGAAACGTAATGTCGCGACCAGGCCCGCCATCGCGGGCAGTAGCAGCTCGAGCTGGGCCACCGAGTCAAAAACCGGCTCCTTATCCTCCTGCAAGTCGCGGTTGTAGGCCAGCGGCTGGGCCTTCAGGACGGCCAACAGACCCGTCAGATTCCCGATCAACCGGCCGGACTTACCCCGCGCTAACTCGGCGATGTCGGGGTTCTTCTTCTGGGGCATGATCGAGCTGCCGGTCGACCAGGAATCGTGCAGTGTGACATAGCCGAATTCCGTTGTACTCCAGATGATTATGTCCTCAGCCAGCCGTGACAGATCCACGGCGATCATGGCCAGCACGAAGGCGGCCTCGGCAGCGAAATCCCGTGACGCGGTGGCGTCGACCGAGTTTTCGGCCGCCGAGTCGAATCCCAGCTCCGCGGCGATCGCTTCCGGATCGAGGCCGAGCGAAGATCCAGCCAACGCCCCGGATCCGTACGGCGACACCGCGGCACGTTTGTCGAAGTCGACGAGCCGCTCGACGTCGCGCAGCAGCGGGTGGGCGTGCGCGAGCAAATGGTGTGCCAGCAATATCGGCTGCGCGGACTGCAAGTGTGTCTTGCCAGGCATTATCGCGGTGGGATGCGTGGCGGCCTGGTTGCTCAGCGCCGCTACGACCGCGAGCACACCATCGGCGACGCGGCGGATCGCGTCCCGCAGCCAAAGCCGAAAAAGCGATGTCACCTGGTCGTTTCGCGACCGTCCTGCGCGCAGCCGACCGCCGAGGTCGGCGCCGACACGGTCGATGAGCCCGCGCTCGAGCGCGCCGTGTACATCTTCGTCGCCTGCCGCCGGACCGAAGCTGCCGTCCGCGACATCGGATCCAAGCTTGTCGAGACCGGTCAGCAGTGCGTCCCGCTGTTCGGTACTGAGCAGACCGGCCCGGAATAGCACGCGTGCATGGGCTTTCGAAGCCAGGATGTCGTATGGCGCTAGCACCCAGTCGAAATGCGTCGACTTACTGAGTGCGGTCAGCGCATCCGACGGACCATCGGCGAAGCGGCCGCCCCACAGGGCACCTTCGTTGGTGCTCATCCGCGATGCTCCTCTCGGGCGCGTACCTTCGTGGCGCGAGCAGACATAAATGTCCCGGACACGCCGCGATTTGCGGTGCATTCGCGTCTGCTCGCGGTCATTTGGTGAGGTCGCGCCGTGCTGAGAGGCTCGATGACAGGCCGTGCACATGCACGAATCCCTTAGCCGCGGACTGATCGAAGGTATCGCCCTCGTCGTAGGTGGCGAGGTTAAAGTCGTACAGCGATTCGGAGCTGCGGCGCCCGTTCACCGCGATGTGCCCACCATGCAGGACCAGCCGAATCTCACCGCTGACGTGCTCCTGGGTCTTGGCAACGAACGACTCGAGCGCGGTCTTAAGCGGTGAGTACCACAGCCCGTCATAGACCAGCTCGCCCCACTTCTGGTCGGTGGTCCGCTTGAATCGCCCCAATTCGCGCTCCAGCGTTACGTGTTCGAGCTCGGTATGCGCAGTGATCAACACCATGGCCCCCGGGGCCTCATAGATCTCGCGGCTCTTGATTCCGACCAAGCGGTCCTCGACCACGTCCAGGCGTCCCACCCCCTGTGCTCCGGCGCGGCGGTTGAGCTCCTCGATCGCCTGCAGCACGGAGACCGCGCGACCATCGACCGATACCGGCACCCCCCTGTCAAAGCCGACGATCACCTCATCGGGAGTGCTCCAGTTGACGGTCGGATCCTCGGTGTAGTCGTAGACGTCTTTGGTCGGCGAATTCCAGAGGTGCTCAAGGAACCCCGTCTCCACCGCGCGACCCCAGACATTCTGGTCGATCGAGAACGGCGAACGCTTGGTGACATTGATCGGGATGGCGTTCTCCTCGGCGAATGCGATCGCCTTCTCGCGCGTCCAGGCATAGTCGCGCACCGGTGCGAGAACTTCGAGATCGGGCGCCAGCGAGGCGAATCCGACCTCGAAACGTACTTGGTCGTTGCCCTTTCCGGTGCATCCATGAGCCACGATGCTGCCCCCGTACTTGCGGGCCGCCGCGACCAGGTGCTTGACGATCAACGGCCGGCTCAGCGCGGACACCAGCGGGTACCGATCCATGTACAGCGCGTTGGACTGAATGGCGGGCAGGCAGTATTGATCGGCGAACTCGTCCCTGGCATCGACAACGACCGCCTCGACAGCCCCGCATTCCAATGCACGCTGACGCACGATCTCCATGTCCTCGCCGCCCTGACCCAAATCGATGGCCACCGCGACAACCTCGCGACCGGTCTCCTTCCCGATCCAGCTGATCGCAACCGAGGTGTCCAGACCACCGGAATACGCCAGGATGACACGATCGGAACCCGACTGCGGCATGTGAAACTCCTTCTTGTCCAACGTATTCAGGCTCAAGACAGCTTCTCGAGCGTAGCGGCGAGTTCGGCGCCGGTCATCGGTTCGCGGGCTATTACGAGGATGGTGTCATCGCCGGCAACTGTGCCGACCACGTATGGCAGCGCGGCCCGGTCGATCGCGCTGGCGAGATAGTGCGCGGCGCCGGGCGGAGTGCGCAATACCGCGAGGTTACCGCTGGCGTCGCTGGAGACCAACAAGTCCCCGAGCAACCGCGACACCCGTTCGGTGCCGCCGGCGACGCCCCGCACCGGGCTGCCGTCCTCGGGCACGACGTAGACGCCAACGCCTCCGTCGGCACCGCGCAGCTTAACCGCGCCGAGCTCCTCCAGGTCGCGTGACAACGTCGCCTGGGTCACGTCGATACCCTCGTCCGCCAGAAGGGCGGCGAGCTCACCCTGGCTGTGTACCGATCGGGCCGACAGTAGCGCCACGATCCTGGCCTGGCGGCCCGCGCGGGTGGCGGCGCTGGTCATCGCGATTGCCGATCGAGGAGCCACACCAGCAGCGCCTTCTGCGCGTGCAGCCGGTTCTCGGCCTCGTCCCAGACCGCGCTTTTCGGACCGTCGATCACTTCGTCGGTGATCTCATATCCCCGGTGGGCGGGAAGGCAGTGCAGCACTACGGCTTCCGAATCGGCTCGGGCGATCAGTGCGGAGTTGAGCTGAAAGGGCCGGAACGGACCCACCCGGTCCAGTCCGTCGTCCTCCTGGCCCATAGAGGTCCAGGTGTCGGTCACCAGCACATCGGCCCCGGCAGCGGCAACGGCCGGATCGTCGGTCAGCGTCACCGTGGCGCCGGTCTGCATCGCGCGCGTCTCGGCGGCAGCCGTGAACATCGGATGGGGTGCGAAGCCGTGCGGTGCGGCGATCGTGACGTGCACTCCCGCCGTAACGCCGCCAAGCATCAACGAGTGCGCCATGTTGTTGGCCCCGTCGCCGAAATAGCTCAGCCGCAAGCCTTTCAGCGAGCCTTTGCGCTCAGCCAGCGTCTGCAGATCGGCCAGTACCTGGCACGGATGGAATTCGTCTGAGAGGGCGTTCACGATAGGCACGGAGGCCCCCGCGGCCATGGCCTCGAGCCGATCCTGACCGAAGGTTCGCCACACGATCGCCTCGACGTATCGTGACAGCACCCGGCCGGTGTCCGCCAGCGTCTCCTCGCGGCCCAGCTGCGTGCTGCGGCCGTCCACCACCACCGCATGTCCACCGAGCTGCGCGATGCCCATCTCGAACGAGAACCGGGTCCTGGTGGAGTTCTTGTCGAAGATCACCGCGACACCTCGCGGCCCCTCCAGGGGGCGGCTGCCGAAAGGACGCTGCTTCAGCTCGCGCGCCAGGGTGAGCACCTCTGACTGCTCCTCCGGGCTCAGGTCGTCGTCGCGAAGGAAGTGGCGGATCTTTCGGCTCACGTCGTCTCCAGCTCTTTGGCTGCGGTGGTGAGGACTGCCGGTAGCGCGGACAGGAATGCCTCGATCTCGGCCTCGGTGATCACCAGCGGCGGTGCCAGCCGGACCACGTCCGGGGCGGCGGCGTTGACCAGGAATCCGGCTTGGCGAGCAGCTGCCTCCACGGCCTTGGCAGCTTTGGCGGTGAACACAATCCCAAGCAGCAGCCCGCGGCCGCGCACGTGATGCACCAGCGGGTGCTCCACGGCTTCGATGCCGGCGCGGATGATGTTGCCGAGCCTCTCGGCACGTTCGCTGAGGCGTTCTTCGGCGAGCACGTCGAGGACCGCAAGCGCCGCCGCCGCGCATACCGGGTTTCCGCCGAACGTGGAGCCGTGCAGGCCCGGTGTGAGCAGGTCGGCGGTCGGCCCCACAGCCAGGCAAGCCCCGATGGGCAGCCCGCCGCCGAGACCTTTGGCCAGGGTGATCAGGTCGGGGGTGACCTCATCGTGCTGATGGGCAAAGAATTTGCCGGTGCGCCCGATCGCCGTCTGCACCTCATCGAGTGCCAGGAGGGCGCCGTGCTCGGCGGTGATCTCCCGGGCAGCGACCAGATATCCGGCCGGCGGGACGACAACACCGCCCTCCCCCATGATCGGCTCGAGGAAGACCGCAGCCGTGTTCGAATCGACTGCACGCGCAAGTTCGGTGACATTGCCGTAGGGAACGTGGGTGACCTCGCCCGGCAGCGGGGCGAACGGCTCCTGTTTGGACGGCTGGCCGGTCAGCGCGAGCGACCCCATCGTGCGCCCGTGGAAGGAACCCTGAGCGGCCACGATCCTGGTCCGGCCGGTGAGGCGGGTGATCTTGAAAGCGGCCTCGTTGGCCTCCGTCCCCGAGTTGCAGAGAAACACCCGCGCGGGAGTCCCGAGCAGGCCGACGAGCCTCTCGGCCAATTCCACCCCCGGCCCGGTGGCGTACAGATTCGAGGTATGGCCGAGGGTATTGATCTGGCGACACACCGCCTCGATCACCGCCGGATGGCGGTGGCCCAGTACGTTGACGGCGATGCCGCCGAGCAGATCGACATAGGACATGCCGTCCACGTCGGTGACCGTCGCCCCATCCCCGCTGGCGAGCGCCAAGGGCGGGGTGCCGTAGTTGTGCATCATCACCGCTGACCACCGGTCGAGCAGCGGCGTGTCCGGGTTGTTCGGTGTCACTGCCCCACCACCTTCGTCCCGGCTCCCTCGTCAGTGAAAAGCTCGACCAGAACACAGTGCTCCACCCGGCCATCGATGACGTGCGCACTCGGCACACCGCCACCCACCGCACGCAGGCAGGCTTCGATCTTGGGCACCATCCCCGCCTCCAGCTTGGGAAGCAGTTGGGTGAGCGCGGCCACGTCGATCTCACTCACCAACGAACCCCGGTCCGGCCAGTCGGTGTAGAGTCCCTCGACGTCGGTGAGCATCAGCAGCTTCTCTGCTCCGAGTGCCTCGGCAAGCGCGGCGGCGGCTGTATCGGCGTTGATGTTGTAGACAAGACCCTCGGTGTCGGGCGCGATCGTCGATACCACCGGGATCCGGCCGGCATCGATGAGGTCCAGGACGGCATCGGTGCCGACCCGCTCGACGTCACCCACCAGCCCGATATCGGTGGCCACGCCCTCGACCAGCACGGTGCGGCGCACCGCGGTGAACAGGTGGGCGTCTTCCCCGGTGATGCCGACCGCGTAGGGGCCGTGCGCGTTGATGAGGTTGACCAGTTCCCGGCCCACCTGACCGAACAGCACCATCCGCGCGACGTCGAGCACCTCGGGGGTGGTTACTCGGAACCCACCCTTGAAATCGCCTGCGATTCCAAGCTTCTTCAGCATCGCGGTGATCTGCGGTCCGCCGCCGTGCACCACGACCGGGTGGATTCCGCAGTTGCGCAGGAAGACCATGTCTGCCGCGAATGCCGCCTTCAGGGTGTCATCGGTCATGGCGTTTCCGCCGTACTTGACCACGATGATCTTGTCGTGCAGCGCTTTGAGCCAGGGCAGCGCCCCGGAAAGCACTGTGGCTTTGTCGGAAGTGGTCAGGCTCATGAGCTATAGGCCGAATTCTCTTCGACGTAGGCGTGCGAAAGGTCGGTGGTCCGGATGGCCGCCGACGCCTCTCCTACGCCCAGGTCCACGGTAACCGCGATGTCCGTAGCCGAAAGGTCCACCTCACGAGCACCCGGCACACCGACGCTGTCGACGCAGATCGGGAAACCGTTGAAGGACACGGTGATTCGGTTGGGCTCCAGTGTCACGGGCGCCATCCCGACGGCCGCCAATACCCGCCCCCAATTCGGATCAGAGCCGAAAAGTGCGGTCTTGACCAGGCTGTCACGCGCCACCACCCGTGCGGCGGCCAGCGCCTCGTCTTCGGTGGCCGCACCGGTGACTGAGACCACGACGCGCTTGGTGACGCCCTCCGCGTCGGCCTGCAGCTGCGCGCACAGATCGTCGCAGACGGTGAGCACAGCGGCATCGAGCTCTGGTTGGCTGGGTGTTATCTCACTGGCGCCAGAGGACATCAGCAGTACGGTGTCGTTGGTCGAGCAACTGCCGTCGACGTCGAGTCGGTCGAAGGTGAGCGCGGCCGCCCGACTCAGCGCGGTCCGTAGCGCATCCGGGCCGGCCACGGCGTCGGTGGTGATCACGACGAGCATGGTGGCCAGGGCCGGTGCCAGCATGCCCGCACCCTTCGCCATGCCACCCATGGTCCATTTGTCCTGATGGTGCAGCGCAACCTGTTTGGGCACCGTGTCGGTCGTCATGATGGCGCGGGCGGCCTCTTCCCCGCCGGTTAGTCCACCAGCCATCTCGTGCACAAGTTCTTGCACCCCGGGGAGCACCTTGTCCATCGGGAGCCGGTCGCCGATGAGCCCGGTGGAACATACGGCTACCTCGATCGCGCCGGTCTCGGTGCCCCAATCCGACAACGCCGCGGCCACCGCCTCGGCGGTGGCGTGGGTGTCTTGGAAACCGGCCGGGCCGGTGCAGGCGTTCGCACCACCCGAGTTCAGGATCACCGCCCGCAGTCGACCGGAGCCCAGCACCTGCTGCGACCACAGCACCGGCGCAGCCTTGATCTTGTTGCGGGTGAAAACTCCTGCAGCGCTGTGGTCGGGGCCCTCGTTGAACACCAGCGCCAAGTCCAGATTGCCGGATGTCTTGATGCCCGCGGCGATGCCGGTCGCCCGGAACCCCGCGGGAGCAGTCACGCCCTGAGTGCGGAGCAATCGGCTCACGGTGCCACTCCCACCGTGGTGAGTCCCTCTGTCTCAGGCCAGCCCAGCGCGACGTTCATCGATTGCACCGCCGCTCCCCCGGTGCCCTTAACGAGGTTGTCGATCGCAGCGATCGCAATGAACGTCTGGGCGTCTGCGTCGACGGCGACCGCAAGTTGTGCTGCATTGCTGCCGATCACTGATCCCGTCCTGGGCAGCTGACCGTCCGGCAACAGATACACGAAAGGTTCTTCGGCGTAAGCCTTCTCGTAGGCCGCTCGCAGACGTGATAACGGCGTGGAGGTGCGCGCCGTACAGGTCGCCAGGATGCCGCGTGAGGTGGGGATGAGCACCGGGGTGAATGAGACCGTGACGTCGTCAGCGGTCACCCAACGCAGCCCCTGGGCGATCTCAGGAGTGTGCCGGTGCCTGCCGCCGATGTTGTACGCGCGGGCGGATCCGATGACCTCGGCGCCGAGAAGATCGACTTTGGCGCTCCGGCCCGCCCCAGAGGTGCCGCTCACCGCGACGATCGTGACCGCGGGTTCGATTAGCCCCTCGGCGAGCGCGGGCCACAGCGCCAACAGCGCGGCGGTCGGATAGCAGCCGGGAACCGCCACCCGCTTGGCGCCGCACAAGCGGTCGCGGCAGCCCGGCAGTTCAGGCAGTCCATAGGGCCAGCTTCCGGCGTGTTCGGAACCGTAGTACCGCTCCCAGTCGGCGGCATCGGTGAGCCGGAAATCCGCACCGCAATCGACGATCAGCGTGTCGGGCCCCAATTGCTCGGCCAACGCGGCCGAATTGCCGTGCGGCAAGCCGAGGAATACCACATCGTGACCGGCCAGCGCATCGAGCTCGGTGGCTTCCAGCGTCCGATCAGCCAGGGGCAGCAAGTGCGGGTGATGCTCGGCAAGCGAGGTGCCGGCGCTTGCGCCCGCCGTCAACGCGCCGATGGTGAGACGTCCGTCTGCGTAGGCGGGATGCCCGAGGAGTATCCGCAGGATCTCTCCCCCGGCGTAACCGCTTGCTCCGGCTACGGCAACGGCAGTCATTCACCGATACTGCATGAATATGCACAATCTTGCAAATCAATACTTCGACTTGTGGCAACCGTGATAGGGCGCCTCGGAAAAGTGACGGGAATTAGCGACGCTGGACCGCACCGATCCGTCGGGCCGCCGCCACCGCCGCATCACGTGCCGCGCTGGCCTCATCTTCGGTAAGGGTTCGGTCGGATGCGCGGAACCGCAGCGCAAGTGCCACCGACTTGCGGCCCTCACCGATCTGCGGACCGGAGTAGACGTCGAAAAGCCGGACGTCCTCCAGCAGATCGCCCGCGCCCTCGCGAACCGCATCGATGACGGTCTGCGCGGGGACGTCGTCGTCGACGACGAGGGCGACGTCCTGATACACCGCGGGAAACGGGGAGACCTTGGGGGCGGGCAACCGATCGTCGACCGGCACGGCGTCAAGGTCGAGTTCGAGCGCACAGGTGCCGCGGGGCAGGCCGGACCGTTCGACGACCGCGGGATGGAGTTGGCCGGCGTGGCCCACCACCACCTCCCCGACCAGCAGCTGGGCGCACCGCCCCGGATGCCACGGCAGGTAATCGGTTGCGCGCAAGGTGAACTCGACGCCCGCCGCGCGACCGATGACTCGTGCGGCCTCGAAGGCGTCACTGGCTTCCGCAGGCCGCCCCGGTCCCCACGGTCCCGCCGGTTCGCGCAGGCCAGCCAGCACAGCTCCGACGTGCTGGGGCTGGCGCGGCAGTGAGGCGTCCAATGCGGCAATCTCTTCCGCGGACGGCCGCCGGTCGTTAGGGATGCGCTCGACGGTCCGGGTCTCGATCGTAGGCTCGACCACCTGCGCGATGGCGAACAACGCCGTGTCCACCGCTCCGCGGGAGACGTTTCGGCCCAAAGCCTCGAGCAGACCGGGCAGCAGCGTGGTGGCCAGGTGCGGCCGGTCGGCCTCCAACGGGTTGAGCACCTTCATGGTGACCCGCCGCGGATCCTCGGCGGGTAGGCCCCATTGATCGAAGATCGCCGCGGATAGGAAAGGGGTTGGCAAGATCTCAACGAACCCGTTGAGAGCCAACGACTTTCCGACCGCCCTGCGACGCTTCTGCACAACCGTGAGGCCGCGTCCGGCGGGTGCCGGTGGCAGCACCGACGGAATGACTTCCAGACCCTCCAGCCGCATGACTTCTTCGACCAGGTCCGCCGGCTGGCGTAGGTCGGGCCGCCAGCTCGGCGGTCTGGCGGTCAGCTGATCGCCGTGCAGGACGACATCGGCACCGATCTGGGTCAATCGCCGATGCGCGGCGCCCGGCGGATACTGAACGCCCGCGGTCCGATCAGGCAGGTCGGCCGGCATTCGCACCGCCGGTGGCAACCAGTCGTCGGTTGCCGGGTCGCCCCGCCAGTCGGTGAGTGCGGGTTCGGCTGTACCGCCGGCGATATCGGCGAGCAGGGCAGCGCAGCGATCCAGCGCCGCCACCGAGATGGCCGGGTCGACGGAGCGTTCGTAGCGGCGACCGGCCTCGCTGTACAGGTGCAGACGCCGCTGCGTGCGCGACACCGCAGCTGGGTCCCAGACCGCGGCTTCGAGTAGCACATCGGTGGTGCCGTCGCGGACCTCGGTGGCCCCGGCCCCCATCACGCCGCCGATCGCGGCGGTCGCGACGTCGTCAACGATCAACACGTCGGCGGGGTCGAGACGGCGTTGGACGTCGTCAAGAGTGACGACCGTCTCGCCCGGTTCGGCGAACCGTACCCTGAAGCCGCCGGTGATCAGATCTCGATCGTGGGCGTGCATGGGGTGACCCAGCTCGAGCATCACATAATTGGTCACATCGACGGCAGGCGAAATGGGCCGCATTCCCGCCAGTAGCAGTCGGCGCTGAATCCACCATGGCGACACGGCATTCGAGTCGATCCCGGTAACAGGTCGGAACCCGAACCGGAGCACGCCGGTGCCCGGCTGGATAGACACCGGCAACGCCTCTCCATCGACGGGCAGCGGCGTCACATCAGCCGGATCGGCGAAGTCGAGGTCGTAGGCGTTGGCAATCTCGCGCGCCATACCGCGCATTGACAGGCAATAGCCGCGGTCGGGAGTGATGGCCAGGTGGAACACGACGTCATCGAGACCCAGCACCTCGCCGGCGGGTGCGCCCGGTTCGGCGGTGCCGGGCGGGAGCACCAGAATGCCCGAGTGGTCGGTGCCGAAGTTGAGCTCTGCCGCTGAGCAGATCATGCCGTCTGAGGTTCGCCCATAGGTCTTGCGCGTGGCGATGGTGAAGTCACCCGGCAGCACCGCGCCGGGCAGCGCCACGACGACAAGGTCTCCCCCAGTGAAGTTGGTTGCGCCGCAGACGATGTCCCGCGGCTCACCGTCAAGGTTGTGGGACCCGACATCCACCTTGACGGCGCGGATCGGCTTCTTGAATTCGGCGAGCTCCTCGATGGCGATCACCCGGCCGACCGTCAGCGGCCCGGTGACGGGACCGACCGGGAGGATCTCCTCGACCTCGTGGCCGATCCGGATGAATGTCTGCTCCAACTCCTGGGCGGACGCATCCCAGCCCGGCGCTCCAGCCTGGACGATCTCGCGCAGCCAGCTGTACGGAAGGCGCATCAGGCCCCCACCCCGAACGGCAGCGAAAACCGCACATCGCCTTCGACCATGTCACGCATGTCAGAGATCCCGTTGCGGAACTGCAGGGTGCGCTCCAAACCCATGCCGAAGGCAAAGCCGGAATATGTGTCGGGGTCGATGCCGCAGGCGCGCAACACGTTCGGGTTGACCATGCCGCAGCCGCCCCATTCCACCCAGCCAGGCCCGCCCTTCTTGTTCGGGAACCAGATATCGACCTCGGCCGAAGGCTCGGTGAACGGGAAGAAGTGCGGACGGAACCTGGTCCGCCCCTGCGGTCCGAATTGGGCGCGCGCGAAGGCGTCCAAGGTGCCCCGAAGGTTGGCCATCGTCAGGTTCGTGTCGACGGCAAGTCCTTCCACCTGGTGGAACACCGGCGTGTGGGTGGCGTCGAGCTCGTCGGTGCGGAAAGTTCGGCCTATCGAGATGATGTACACCGGTAACTCCCGCTCGAGCAGGGCTCGAATCTGAACCGGCGAGGTATGCGTTCGCAGAACCTGTCGGGAACCGTCGGGCGCCACGTGAAATGTGTCCTGCTCGCTGCGTGCCGGGTGGTCCGGCGGGAAGTTCAGCGCATCGAAGTTGAATTGCTCGGTTTCCACCTCCGGACCTTCGGCCAGTTCCCAACCCATTGCGACGAAGGTGTCGGCGATACTCTCGGCCAGGATGGTGATGGGGTGGCGAGCGCCGATCGGCTGCCGCGTTGACGGCAGCGTGACGTCGATACGCTCTGCGACCAGGACGGAGGCGTCTCGTTCGGCGCGCAGCGTGGCAAGACGCTCGTCGTAGTACCCCTGGATTTCGGCCCTGACCACGTTGACGCGCTTGCCGGCCTCGGCGCGGTCGGCCTTGGGCAACGAGCCCAATGCCTGGCGGGCCAATGCGATCGGAGACCGGTCGCCGAGGTGTTCGGTTTTGGCGCGCGCGAGTCCCTCCAAGTCGACCGCGTCGCCGAAAGCACGCCGTGCCGCGCTCGCCGCATCGGCCAGCGCTTCGCTTGATAGGTCTCCTGGCTGATCAGCCACCCGGCGATCATAGGCGATGCATTCCAGCGCACTTCGCAACCATTTGTGGTGCGGCGCGATACCCTCACGCGGTGTTGACCCGACCCCTCATCGTCGCCGGCGTGTGGCTACTCGGGGCTGGGGCCGCCATCTTGGCGTTGACCCGCACCGATTGGTGGACGGTGCCCGCAGTCCTGCTCCTATTGGCCGCGGCGATCGGTACCTGGGATCTGGTGCAGACCCGGCACTCCATCCTCCGGCTCTATCCGATACTCGGGCATATCAGGTTCCTGATGGAGTTGATCCGCCCGGAGATCAGACAGTATTTCATCGAGTCCAACACCGAGGCCTCCCCATTCGACCGGGAGACCCGCGACATGGTCTACCAACGCTCCAAGGGCACCAAGGGTGACGACCCCTTCGGCACCCAGCGCAATGTGAATGCCGTCGGCCATGAGTTCTTGCGCCACTCGCTGCGCGCGCGATGCGCCGACGAGCTGGATCCGCGTGTCCGGTTGGGCGGACCCGACTGCACGCAGCCGTATGAGATCGCGCTACTCAATGTGTCCGCGATGAGCTTCGGAGCGCTGTCGGCCAACGCGATCTCGGCGCTCAATGCGGGAGCGGCGCGTGGCGGCTTCGCGCACGACACCGGAGAAGGGGGAATCAGTCCGTATCACCTGCGCGGAGGGGACCTGATATGGGAGATCGGTTCGGGTTACTTCGGGTGTCGCGACACCGAGGGACGGTTCGACCCCGCCATGTTCGCCGAGAAGGCCGCTATTCCCGCGGTCAAGGCCGTATCGGTCAAGCTGTCCCAGGGCGCGAAGCCGGGTCTGGGCGGCGTCCTTCCCGGCGCCAAAGTGAGCGAGGAGATCGCCGCGACGCGCGGTGTCCCGATGGGGCAAACGGTGGTTTCGCCCCCGGCGCACAACGCGTTTCGGAATCCGATCGAACTGGCGGAGTTCATCGGGATGCTACGCCGGCTTTCCGGCGGAAAGCCGGTCGGCTTCAAACTCTGCGTCGGCGCGCGCACCGAATTCCTGTCCATTTGCAAAGGCGTCCTGGCCACCGGGATTGCACCGGACTTCGTCATCGTGGACGGCTCGGAGGGGGGCACCGGTGCCGCACCGCAGGAATTCGAGGATCACATGGGCATGCCCCTTACCGAGGGGCTGATATTGGTACACAACTGCTTGGTGGGTACCGGACTTCGGGACCGGATCAAGATCGGAGCGTCGGGCAAGGTGGCCACCGGGGTCGATATCGTCAGCCGGATGTGCCAGGGGGCGGACTTCACCTTGTCCGCACGGGCGATGATGTTCGCCGTAGGCTGCATCCAGGCGCTCAAATGCAATACCAACCGTTGCCCGACCGGTGTTGCCACCCAGGATCCGGTTCGTGCCAAAGCGCTGGACATCGACGATAAGACGGAGCGGGTTTACAACTTTCAACGGGAGACGGTCGCCAGCGCCGCACAGATCGTGGCGTCGATGGGTCTCGCCGGATTCCACGAACTGAGCCCCGCCATGCTCAACCGGCGCACCGAGGGCCAGCGAACGCGGACCTACGCCGAGATCTATGACTGGTTGATGCCCGGTGAATTGATCGAATGCCCGCCGGAGTCGTGGCTATCGGACTGGATCGAGGCGTCGGCCGACGAGTTTTGTTGAACGGTCCAGCGTCCGGGTTGTCCCAGCCGTCATGCGCCGGCCCCGGTCTCGTCCTCGGCAACCTCACGGGGCTTGTGAGCGTTGGTTCGCAACTGATACATCGCGAAGTCGGCGGGCACGCCGTCCTGCTTGGCGGCAAACAGCTGCTTTCGCAGCTTCTTGGCAGTCACGCCGAGCTCGTCCAAGTCGATCCGATCCAGGGTTGCCTGCGAAACCACCAACTCGCCCCGCGTGGCGCGCGCCATCACCCGCGCGGCCAGGTTCACATCGATGCCCAACCAGTCCGAACCGAGACGCTGCGGACGGCCGGTGTGGACGCCGACCCGCATCCGTGGCGTATAGCCTTGAACATCAACGGATTCCAGTGCTTCCCGAGCCGTGATGACCGCGCGTACTGCGATGGTCGGGTCGAGGAAAACCGCCATGATCCCGTCGCCCATCCGCTTCACAATCTTGCCGCCGGACTCGAGTAGCGGTGGCTCGACCACCTGGGACACCCGGCGCAGCAGCCTCAGCGTGGCGTCGTCGCCCGCGCCCAGTGACCAGGAGGAAAATCCGACCAGGTCGGTGAACACCAACGTCACTTCGGCATTGGCCGGCCGACCCGAGACTCGCTCGGTAAGCGCCTGCCAGACCTGCAGGGCCCCGAGGCTGACCTCGCGCGAGGCCGCGTCACGCTGCAGTATCCGGTCGGCCGCCCGCGCAGCGGCCCTGGGGCCCCCCACTCCGGCGACAGACAGGGGGTCGCCGAACTCCGGATCACCGGGCAAGGCACGGCGCGCACGCCTAAGAAACGAAATCACCGGAGCACTGTGGTTGACTTCTTTCAACCATCCGAAAGGTCCCCAGGGGCGCCCGCCGGTTCGTTCGTCCGGCGGTTCGGGGTCCACCCGAGCCAGCCTAATCGAGGCCCAACTTGGCGCTAAACTGGCAGGTCACGACCATGTGGAGCGGTGGCGGCAGCTGCATAACGCCGACGCGTCGACGCGTCGAAACCGTAGACAACGATCGTTGTCAACAACTAGATTGAGCCGGTGCGATCAGTGACGATGGCAACGACGGCGGCCGCCGATCCACTCGGCCCCGATTCGCTGACGTGGAAGTACTTCGGCGACGTCCGGACGGGGATGCTGGGCGTGTGGATCGGCGCCATTCAGAACATGTATCCCGAACTCGGAGCCGGGGTCGAGGATCACTCGATCCTGCTGCGGGAACCGTTACAGCGGGTGGCCCGGTCGGTGTACCCGATCATGGGTGTGGTGTACGACGGCGACCGGGCCGCGCAGACCGGCGCTCAGATCAAGAGCTATCACACGTCGATCAAGGGTGTCGACACCAATGGGCGCCGCTACCATGCGCTCAATCCCGAGACGTTCTACTGGGCCCACGCCACCTTCTTCATGCTGATCATCAAGACCGCCGAATACTTCTGCGGCGGGCTCACCGAGGCCGAGAAGCGCCAACTGTTCGACGAACACGTCCAGTGGTATCGGATGTACGGCATGAGCATGCGGCCCGTTCCCGAGTCGTGGGAGGCATTCCAGGATTACTGGGACCGAAAGTGCCGCGACGAGCTGGAAATCAACCCTGCCACCCGGGACATCTTTTCGATACGCATCCCCAAACCGTGGTTCGTGCTGATGCCCACACCACTGTGGGATCAGATGTTCAAGCCATTGGTGGGTGCCCAGCGCTGGATTGCCGCCGGACTTTTCGACCCAGTGGTACGTGAGCGAGCGGGTATGCGATGGACCGCCGGCGACGAGATTCTGCTGCGCTTGTTCGGCAAGATGGTGGAGCTCGCGTTCGTCGCCGTACCCGACGAGGTCAGACTGCATCCCCGCGCGGTGGCCGCGTACCGCCGGGCCGAGGGCAAAGCTCCGCCCGATGCGCCTCTCGTCGAGGCGCCCGGGTTCATGGCTCCCCCGCGGGACCGTCGGGGAATGCCGATGCACTACGTACCGCCTCACAAATCACTGCTTGACCGAGTCGGATCGCTGGTGCACACCACGTTCTCGCTGGCCGGGGTGCGACCCGCACGCGGCCGCGGCAGGGCGGCCTGAGCGGATGCTGGAATGGTCTGACGTGGACCTCGCGGTGCGTGATGCGGTTCGAGCGTTCGTCGACAAGGAGATTCGACCCCACGTAGACGCACTAGAGAGCGGCGAGATGGAGCCTTACGGCATCATCCGCAAGCTGTTCGCGACTTTCGGTATCGCCGATATGGCGCGCGACTCGCTGAACAAGCGGCTGGCCAGGCTGCGTGACGGCGGATCACCCACCGCCGGTACGAAGTCATCGTCTGGCGGGATGTTCGGTGGCGACGCTGGTTCTGCGGGCATGGGCTTCGTCGTGATCAGCGAGCTGTGCCGGGTGTCGATGGGCGTGGTTACCGGAATGGGCGTCAGCCTCGGTCTCACCGTTCCCACCATCATGGGGCGCGGAACGCTTGCCCAACAGGAGCGTTGGCTCCCGGACCTGGTGACCTATGACAAGGTCGGCGCCTGGGCGATCACCGAACCCGACTCGGGTTCAGATGCTTTCGGCGGCATGAAGTCGTACGTGGTGCGGGACGGCTCGGGAGATGGCGGCTACATCCTCAATGGTCAGAAGACCTTCATCACGAACGGCCCCGACGCCGATGTCGTCGTGGTCTACGCGAAACTCGACGAAGGCGACCCGACCGTCGACAAGCGCGATCGCAAGGTCCTGACGTTTGTGCTGGATCGCGGGATGGACGGGTTCATTCAGTCAAAGCCCTTCCGCAAGATGGGTATTCATTCGTCCCGCACCGGCGAGCTGTTCTTCAACGATGTCCGACTCGGCCGCGATCGACTGCTCGGGGAAACCGAGGGGGAAGGCACCGGCGACGCCGGACGGGACAGCGCACGGTCCAACTTCTCGGCCGAACGGATCGGCGTGGCGGCAATGGCCCTCGGCGTGATCGAGGAATGCCTGCGACTGTGTGTCGACTATGCCAAGACCCGCACGCTCTGGGGACGCGAGATCGGGCAGTATCAGCTGATCCAGCTCAAATTGGCCACCATGGAGGTGGCGCGAATGAATGTGCGCAACATGCTCTTTCGCGTCATCGAGGCGGCTCAGACGGGTACCGCGATCTCATTGGCAGAGGCATCGGCCATCAAGTGGTACTGCTCCCAGGCGGCCACCGATGTTGCGATGGAGGCGGTACAGGTGTTCGGCGGTAACGGCTACATGACCGATTACCGGGTGGAGCAGCTCGCACGCGATGCGAAGTCGCTGATGATCTACGCCGGCAGCAACGAGGTGCAGATCACGCACGTAGCCAGGGGTCTGCTCAGCGGCTAACCTGTGTCGAATGGAGTTCAGAAACGACACCGCGTTGGTCACCGGCTCGAGCGGAGGGATCGGCGAGGAATTCGCCGTCCAGCTGGCGCAGCGCGGAGCCAATCTCGTGTTGGTGGCGCGGCGGTCCGAAAAGCTCGAGGCGCTGCGCGACAGGCTGGTTGAAGAGCACCCCGGCATCGCCGTCGACGTCCTAGCCGCCGATCTGGCCACACCGGGGGCGGGCGCGGAGCTCGAACGGCGAATTCGGGAGCTCGGGCGGACAATCGACGTTCTGATCAACAACGCGGGCATCGGCCTGCACGGCAAGTTCATCGAACAGACCCCGGAGGCCAACGCCGGACAGATTCAATTGAACTGCGGCACATTGGTCGACCTCACCGCGCGGTTCCTGCCAGCGATGACGCAGCGCCGGCACGGCGTGGTGATCAATGTAGCCTCCACCGCGGCCTTCCAGCCGACCCCCGGGATGGCCGTTTACGGCGCCACCAAAGCCTTCGTGCTCTCCTACACCGAGGCCATCTGGCAGGAATGCAGGGGCACCGGGGTGAAGGTGCTTGCCCTGTGTCCGGGTGCGACCGAAACGGAATTCTTCTCCCGCACCGGAGAAGAGTTCCTCACCGACGGGAGACAGACGTCGAAGCAGGTGGTCGACACGGCCCTCGCCGCGCTCGACAAATCCAACCCGACCGTCGTGTCCGGCCTGCGCAACACCATCATGGCGGCGGGATACCGGGTGGCGCCCAGGAAGTTGTTGCTCGCGGTGTCGGAACGGATCATGAAGTCCGACAACTGAGAACGTCCTGGCACTCCCGAGGCCTTCCGCCAATGCGTCCGGGGGCCGCGTTACGTGGCCCGGGCTGCCCGAGCGCTCTGGTAGAGGCAGATCGCCGCGGCTGAGGCCACGTTGAGGCTTTCGGCCGAGCCGGGCATGGGTATCCGCACCCGGCCATTCGCCAGGCCTAGTACCTCCTCCGAAAGCCCGTGGGCTTCCGGCCCGAAGAGCCATACAGTCGGGCGGGCCAAGTCTGCCTCATCGAGTCCGACTTCGCCGTTGAGTGTTGTCGCCAGCACTTGAAGTCCGGCATCTTGCATCAGCCCGATTACTTCGGCGGCTTCCGGCGCACTGATCACCGGTATCGAGAAGATGCTTCCGGTTGACGCGCGCAGGGATTTTCCGTTGAAGGGATCGACGCTGTGTCCGGCCAACACCACGGCGTCGGCGCCCATCGCGTCGGCGACGCGGATCACGGTACCGGCATTGCCGGGCTCAGCGACTCCTACCAGCACTGCCACCAGCTTCGGCCCGGCGGCCAGAACATCAGCCAGGCTGATCTCGGGCAGCGCACATACCGCGACCAAACCCACCGGAGTCACCGTGTCCGACAACGCCTTTGCGGCGCGTTCGGTGACCACGTGGACGGTGCAGCCGGTCAGCAGATCAGCGAACCGCGCCGCCGCGCTCTCGGTAGCGAATACCTCGATCACCGCGCCGCGACGCAACGCGGCCTCGACGAGGTTGGGCCCTTCGGCCAGAAAGCGGGCGGCGCGGCGACGTCCCGCGTGGCGGTGCAGTTTGACTGCCGCCACCACGCGGGCTGATCGCTCGGTGAGGGTCAGGCAGCCTCGCCCGCGCCGGAGGGAGCGTTCACATCCGCCGGGAGTGCGGCTTTGGCAACCTCGACAAGCGCGGTGAAGGCGGCCGGGTCACTGACGGCGAGCTCGGCGAGGTTCTTGCGGTCGACCTCGACCCCGGCGGCCTTGAGGCCCTGGATCAGCCTGTTGTAGGTGATGTCGTTCGTTCGGGCCGCTGCGTTGATGCGCGAGATCCACAGCTTGCGGAACTCACCCTTGCGGGCGCGGCGGTCGCGGTAGGCATAGGTCAGCGAATGCAGCTGCTGCTCTTTGGCCTTGCGGTACAACCGGGACCGCTGTCCGCGGTACCCCTTGGAGGCCTTGAGGATGGTGCGTCGCTTCTTCTGCGCATTGACTGCGCGCTTCACGCGTGCCATGGGGTCTTCCTATCTCGTTCGGGTCAGGGGTTCAGTGCCGGATTCTCGGTAGCCGAACCTTGCGGCGACGAATGCTTCGGTGCCGACATGTACCGATGCGCGGCGCTGCTCAGCCGTTCAGTAGCTTCGCAATGCGGTTCTGGTCGCTGGGCGCGACCTCGGTGCGGCCGTCGAGTCGCCTGGTGCGCTTACTCGCCTTATGCTCGAGCAGGTGCCTACGGCCAGCCTTCTGGCGCACGATCTTTCCGGTTCCGGTTCGGCGGAAACGCTTGGAAGCGCCGCTGTGGGTCTTCGCCTTTGGCATGGTTCCTCAGTTCTGCTGGGTGGTGTCTGCGTTGTCGGTGGGCTTGGCCTCAGTGGCTTTTCGCGCAAGCGGCTCATCGGCGTCGTGCTGCGCCTTGGCCCGAGTCTTCGCGCCGCGGTGCGGTGCCAACACCATCGTCATATTGCGGCCGTCCTGCTTGGCGGACGTCTCGATGAAGCCGAAATCGGCCACATCGGCGCCGAGGCGCTGCAGTAGCCGGTAGCCCAGTTCCGGCCGGGACTGCTCACGCCCGCGGAACATGATCGTCACCTTGACCTTCGACCCCGCCTCCAGGAAGCGGATCACATGACCCTTCTTGGTCTGATAGTCATGCGGGTCGATCTTGGGTCGCAGCTTCTGTTCCTTGACGACGGTCTGCTGCTGGTTCTTGCGGGACTCGCGCGCCTTCTGCGCCGTCTCGTATTTGAACTTGCCGTAGTCCATGATCTTGCACACCGGCGGTTTGGCGTCCGGGGCTACTTCGACAAGGTCGAGATCGGCGTCCGCGGCGACGCGGAGCGCATCTTCGATACGCACGATGCCTACCTGCTCACCGCCCGGTCCGATCAGACGAACTTCAGGTACGCGAATGCGCTCGTTGACGCGGGTGTCAGTGCTGATGGGGCCTCCTATGTCGTCTTCAGAAGTCCCGCACACCTACGGCGCACTGCCCCGTAGAACAGAGAAGCCCTGCTTGCAGCAGGGCCCATTGCCGACCAGAACAGACGCCAACGACATCTGTTACCGGACCGCTGCACCTTCGATATCCTCGGTGGCCAGCGGTGGGAGCGGGACTCCACTTGCTGTCCTGGCGTTTGCCGGGACGGTCGCGCATGCCAGTCTAGCAGGCATGACCGATGATCCAACACGTGCCGGAAACGCGGCCCCGCCGTCCCGCGAGCTCGCCGATATCCCCGCAGTCGAGGTGATCACCCGCGCGGCGGTGATGCTCATGAGCGCCGCCGCCGAGAAGATCGGGCTCTCGGCAGACGATCCCGAGGACAGTCCGCACCGTGACCTTGACGAGGCCCGTCGCCTCATCACGGCACTGGCCGGCCTGGTCACGGCCTCAGCGGAGTACCTGGGACCTCACGCGGCACCAGTCCGCGACGGCTTGAAGACGTTGCAGCTGGCCTTCCGCGAAGGCAGCGCCGCACCAGATGAACCCGGGTACGGTCCCGGTGAGAAGTACACCGGCCCGGTCTGGTAACCCCGAATTCCACCGATGAGGGAATATCCTCGCTGCTTATGACCCTAACCACCGCCACCCGGGCACGTCCGAACACCACATTTCGGTGGGTCCCCGCGGCATCCGGCTGGGTTGTGGGGATCATCGCCACGCTGTCGCTTCTGGCCAGCATCTCGCCGTTGATCCGGTCCGTGATCAAAGTTCCGCGAGTGTTCGTCAACGAGTACATCTTCAACTTCCCCGATACCAGCTTCGCGTGGGCTTTCGTGCTGGCCCTGCTGGCCGCCGCGCTAGCTGCCCGCAAACGGATCGCCTGGTGGATTCTGGTGATCTACATGGCTGCCGCGATCTTCCTGAACATCATCGATTTGGTGGCCGGCGAGGAAACCGTCCTCCAGGAATTCGGCGAGGTCGTTGGGCTGGTCTTTCACGTGGCGGCCATCAGTTTCCTGATTCTGGCCCGCGGTCAGTATTGGGCGAAGGTCCGGCGGGGCGCACTGATCAAAGCGACGGCGACGCTGCTACTGGGCATGGGTTTGGGAGTTCTGCTCGGCTGGGGACTGCTCGAACTCTTCCCGGGCACTCTGGAACGCGACTACCGGCTGCTCTACGCCGCCAACCGGGTCGCCGCATTCGCCGGGGTCGACCCCAGGGCGTTCGATGGCCAACACCCCCACGTTTTCGTCAACGCGCTGCTCGGACTGTTCGGTGCGCTGGCCCTGATGGTCGCCGCCATCGTCTTGTTTCAATCCCAGCGCGCGGAGAACGCACTCACCGGCGAAGACGAATCAGCCATCCGTGGACTGCTCGAGCTGTACGGCAAGAATGACTCGCTGGGCTACTTCGCCACCCGCCGCGACAAGGCGGTGATCTTTTCTCCCAACGGTCGCGCGGCGATCACCTACCGCGTCGAGGTCGGTGTGTGCCTGGCCAGTGGCGACCCGGTAGGTGATCAGAAATCCTGGCCGCAAGCCATCGAAGCCTGGCTCGAGCTGTGCCAGGCCTATGGATGGGCGCCCGGTGTGATGGGTGCCAGCGCGGCGGCCGCGGAGTCGTTCCGGGCGGCAGGACTCAATGCTCTTCAGCTGGGCGACGAGGCGATCCTGTACCCGGACAGTTTCCGCCTCTCCGGGCCAGACATGCGGGCCGTGCGCCAAGCGGTCAGCCGCGCCCGGCGGGCTGGGGCCAGCGTGCGAATCCGTCGGCATCGCGACATCGGCGCCGACGAAATGGCACAGGTGATCAAACGGGCCGATGCCTGGCGTGACACCGAGGACGAACGTGGCTTCTCGATGGCACTGGGACGCCTCGGCGATCCGGCTGATGGGGATTGCCTGCTCGTGGAAGCCGTCCAAGACGAACAGGCGGTCGCGATGTTGTCGCTGGTGCCGTGGGGACCCACCGGCGTCTCACTGGACCTCATGCGCCGCTCTCCCCAGTCCCCCAACGGCACCATCGAATTGATGGTCAGCGAAATCTGCGCGCAGGCCGAGGACATAGGAGTCAGCCGGATCTCGCTGAACTTCGCGATGTTCCGCTCTGCATTTGAACATGGAGCGCAGCTGGGAGCCGGACCGGTGGCCCGGTTGTGGCGTTGGCTGCTGGTGTTCTTCTCCCGGTGGTGGCAACTGGAAACCCTCTACCGGTCGAACATGAAGTACCAGCCGGTGTGGGTTCCTCGATACGCCTGCTACGAGGACGCCAGATTGGTACCCCGGGTCGGAGTGGCGTCGGTAATCGCCGAAGGCTTTCTGGTACTTCCCTTTTCCCGGCGCCACGAACAGCCGCACACCGGGCAGCATATTGCCGCACCGGGGAGCCTTCTTGCGTCGGGACGGTTGCACTCCGATGGCACCGCCCCCGATATCGGGGGGTTCGAGACCGATCTGCCCGAGGACGACGCCCAGCCTCGCCTGCCTGAACAGGTTCGAGTACGGATGGCGAAGCTCAGGACGCTGCAGCAGGACGGCGTCGACGCGTATCCGGTCGGCAGGGCGCCCAGCCACACGATCAGCCAGGCGCTGAGCGCTGCGGAAGGCACCGAGGTGACGGTTGCCGGCCGTGTGCTGCGGCTGCGGGACTACGGGGGTGTGCTGTTCGCCCAACTTCGGGACTGGTCCGGCGAAACTCAGCTGCTGCTTGACAATTCGGTTCTCGCCGAGCGTCGCACCGCGGACTTTACTCGCACCATCGACCTGGGTGACCTCGTCGAGGTGACGGGCACCATGGGACGCAGCCGATCCGGTGCGTGGTCGGTGATCGTGACGACGTGGCGGCTGATCGGTAAGTGCCTTCGGCCGCTACCCGACAAATGGAAAGGGCTGACCGACGAGGAGGCCCGGGTCCGTAACCGCTACGTCGACCTGGCGGTGAACAGCGAGGCTCGCGACCTGATCAGGGCGCGTAGCGGGGTCCTGCATGCGATCCGCGAAACCCTGGTCGGCAAAGGGTTTTTGGAGGTCGAGACCCCGATCCTGCAACAGATCCACGGCGGCGCGAACGCGCGGCCTTTTCTGACCCATATCAACACGTACGATCTCGATCTGTATCTGCGCATCGCGCCCGAGCTGTATTTGAAACGATTGTGTGTGGGCGGGGTCGAGCGGGTCTTCGAGTTGGGCCGCGCATTCCGTAACGAGGGAGTCGACTTCAGCCACAACCCGGAATTCACCCTGCTGGAGGCTTACCAGGCGCACGCCGACTACAACGTATGGATCGACGGATGCCGTGAGCTGATCCAGAACGCAGCACAGGCGGCCAACGACGCCCAGGTTTTCCTGCGACCGCGCGACGACGGCGTTCTCGAACCGGTGGACATCTCGGGATCCTGGGCCGTAAAGACCGTGCACGGCGCCGTCTCCGAAGCACTGGGCGAGCAGATCGGGCCGGATACCGACCTGGCCACCCTTCGCCGGCTCTGCGACGCCGCCGACATTCCCTACCTCACCCATTGGGATGCCGGCGCGGTGGTGCTGGAACTGTATGAGCGGCTCGTCGAAGACCGAACCACCGAACCTACCTTCTACAAGGACTTCCCGACGTCGGTGTCTCCCCTGACCAGGCCGCATCGCAGTATCCCAGGGGTGGCCGAGCGCTGGGATCTGGTGGCGTGGGGTGTCGAACTCGGCACCGCCTACAGCGAGCTGACCGATCCGGTCGAACAACGCCGCCGGCTCCAGGAGCAGTCTCTGCTCGCCGCAGGCGGAGACCCCGAGGCAATGGAGCTCGACGAAGACTTCCTACAGGCGATGGAGTACGCCATGCCGCCTACCGGCGGACTTGGAATGGGCGTCGACCGCGTGGTCATGCTGATCACGGGCCGTTCCATCCGTGAGACATTGCCGTTCCCGCTGGCCAAGCCACGCTAGCCGAGACCGAGTCGAGTGGCGCGGAGTAGCGTGGTCGCCATGCCGGACGAATCCCGTATCGAGCCCGAGGTCATCCCCGAATCCGGCGACGCCGTGGCTCCGGGGGTTGCACACTCCCCCGCTGATCCACTCGACGCCGGCTACACCGCCGACGGGATACCAACGTTCGAATCCGTGCGCGAAAAGATCGAGACGCGGTATGCGACGTCGATCGGGTCGGCGGAACTGGCCGGCGAAACTCCGGAAGGCCGCAGCGTCACTGAACAGTACGAAGCACGCCAGGAAGCCGCCGCTGAGCGTCTCGCGCAGATTCGCGAGTCCATCAGCTCGGAGCGCGCCGCTCAGTAGTTCCAGTTCGCCCAGGCCTGTCCAGCTATAACGGATGCTGCCGCGGCGGTCACCGCAAGGAGCCGGGCGTCAGCGTACCGAGGGGCGACGAGTTGGACGCCGACGGGAAGGCCACTCGGGCCGGTGAACCCTGGGATCGCGGCACACGGCGCATGGAGAACTGTCCAAATCCCATTGAACACGGAGTCGCCGGTGGTGGTCGTGTCGGGCGCTTCACCCGGAGCGCTCGGGGTGAGCAGTGCGTCCCACTCTGCGGCGATGGCGTCGAATGCCGGGCGGAGGGACGCCGCTTCATCAAGTGCAGTGCGCAGTTCACCCCGGTTGGGCCCCCGATGCACCATGTCGAGTAGCCAGGGCGCGGCGAGATGGGGCCAGACGCGGTCGTACACCCTGAACGTAGTCGCGCCCTCGGCGTACATGATTGTTTCCTTGAGTCGGTCGAGTCCGGCGAAGACACCCGGCAATTCCACCTCTTCAACTCTGGCGCCCGCCCCGGCAAGCCGCTCAGCCGCCGAGGCGAGGGCTTCGAGAGCGGCCGGTGTCGCTTTACTCCATTCGGGCGTCCGACAGACGCCGATACGCAACGCGGTGGGTAGCGGGGCTACGGGGATCGGACTGTCGACGATTCCGTAGACCGTGGCCAGGAGAGCTAAGTCCTCTGCGGAGCGTGCGTGCCAGCCGATCGTGTCAAGGCTGGGCGCGAAGCCGCTGACTCCTTCCAGGCTCACCGTTCCGTACGTCGGCTTAAATCCAAACACGCCGCAGAAGGCGGCCGGCCGGATGATCGAGCCGCCGGTCTGTGTTCCAAGTGCCAACGGCACCATCGCATCGGCGACCGCAGCTGCCGACCCACTCGACGAGCCGCCGGGGGTGCGGGAGACGTCGTGGGGGTTGGTGGTAACCGGGTGGCGGCCCAGGGCGGCCAATTCAACCGTTTCAGTCTTCCCGAGCACAATCCCGCCAGCGGCACGCAGGATTGCCACGCACGGTGCATCCCATCCCGGGCGGCGTCCCTGGTGAGCCCGCGTGTTGTGCTCGGTGGGATAGTCGGCGGTATCGATCACATCCTTCACGCCGAACGGAACTCCGGCGAGCGGGCCGACGCTGCCCGGTCTTTCCCGAATCCGAGTGTCGACCGCGCGGGCGTCCGCGATCGCGCGAGCCGGATCAAGCCAAGCCCAGGCACGAATCGTCGGCTCACGCGCTTCGATTCGGGCCAGGCAATCGCGGACCAGAGCCTCGCTGGACAACTCGCCGGCACCGATGCGGCGCACCCCTTCGGCCGCCGTCAATCGATTGAGATCCATCACGGCAGGATCGCAGCTAGGTGGTCATTGTGCGGGGCTTTTGGGAGTCGCCGCCGCGGCGTCGTCTAACGCTAAGCGCTGACCTTACGACGGCTGCGGGCCTTGCGCGGCTTCGCGCGGGCCACACCGAGTGAGTCGGCCAGAAAGTGGCCGGTATAGCTGTCCACGTTGGCAGCGACTTCCTCCGGGGTTCCGGCGGCGACCACCGTGCCGCCGCCTGAGCCCCCGTCCGGACCCATGTCGACGATCCAGTCCGAAGTCTTGATCACGTCCAGGTTGTGCTCGATGACAATGACCGTATTGCCTTTATCGACAAGGCCGTTGATCACCATCAGGAGCTTCCGGATGTCCTCGAAGTGCAATCCGGTGGTCGGCTCGTCCAGGATGTAGACGGTGCGTCCGGTGGAGCGCTTCTGCAACTCGGACGCCAGCTTGACCCGCTGCGCCTCGCCGCCGGACAGCGTCGGGGCGGGCTGACCCAACCGGACGTACCCCAGGCCGACGTCGACCAGCGTCTTCAGATAGCGGTGGATGGACGTGATCGGCGCGAAGAACTCGCTCGCGTCCTCGATCGACATGTCGAGCACCTCGGCAATAGTCTTGCCTTTGTAGTGCACCTCGAGTGTTTCGCGGTTGTAGCGGGCACCCTGACAGACCTCGCACGGCACGTATACGTCGGGCAGGAAATTCATCTCGATCTTGATGGTGCCGTCGCCCGAGCAGGCCTCACACCGCCCGCCCTTGACGTTGAAAGAGAACCGTCCCGGCTGATAGCCGCGAACCTTGGCTTCGGTGGTGGCCGCGAACAGGGTGCGGATCTTGTCGAACACCCCGGTATACGTTGCGGGATTGGAACGGGGCGTCCTGCCGATGGGCGACTGGTCGACCCGGACCAGTTTGTCAACCTTGTCCAGCCCGGTCACCCTGGTGTGCCGCCCCGGCACCTGGCGTGCCCCGTTGAGCTTGTTGGCCAACACCGCCGCCAGGATGTCGTTGACCAGTGTCGACTTGCCGGAGCCGGACACACCCGTCACCGAGGTGAGCACCCCCAGCGGAAAGGACACGTCGATTTCGCGCAGATTGTGCTCCCTCGCACCGATAACGGTGAGCTGACGCTTGCCGTCCGCCGGGCGGCGCAACGCTGGGATCTCGATCTGCTCCTTGCCCGAAAGATACGCCCCGGTAATCGAATTCGGGTTCCGGAGCAACTCGTCATACGGTCCACTGTGCACGATCTGGCCGCCATGCTCGCCAGCCGCAGGTCCGATGTCGACGACCCAGTCGGCATGGGCAATGGTGTCGAGATCATGCTCGACGACGATCAGGGTATTTCCGAGATCACGGAGCCTCACCAGGGTGTCGATCAGTCGGCGGTTGTCGCGCTGATGCAGCCCTATCGACGGTTCGTCCAGCACATAGAGCACACCGACGAGACCGGAGCCGATCTGCGTGGCCAACCGGATACGTTGCGCCTCACCGCCGGAGAGCGTCGCGGCCGCGCGGGACAGCGACAGGTACTCCAGCCCGACATCCAGCAGGAAGCCCAGGCGGGACTGAATCTCCTTGAGCACCTGTCCCGCGATCGCCTGCTGTCTGGCCCCCAGGGTGAGCGCGTTGAGGAAGTCCGCACATTCGGCGATCGACAGCTCCGCCACCTGCGCAATCGACTTCGTGCCGAAATCGCCCGCGGTCAGCGTGACGGCCAGAATTTCCGGCTTGAGCCTGGTGCCGCCGCATTCCGGGCACGGCACGTCGCGCATGAACCCCTCGAGGCGCTCCTTGGTCTGCTCGGAGTCGGTCTGCTCCATGCGACGGTGCAGGAACGCCATGACGCCCTCGAAGTCGGCGTAATAGGACCGAGTGCGGCCGTAACGGTTCTTGTACCGCACGTGCACCTGCTCGTCACAGCCCTCCAGGATCGCCTTGCGCGCCTTGACAGGAAGCTTCTTCCACGGAGTCTCCACATCGAAACCCATTTGCTCGCCCAGACCGGACAGCATCCGAGTGAAATACTCCGCGGTGTGGCCCATCGCCCAGGGCGCGATAGCGCCCTCGGCAAGCGTCAGGTCGGGGTCGGGCACCACCAGATCCGGGTCGACTTCTTTCTTGATGCCCAGACCGACGCACTCGGGGCACGCACCGTAGGGCGAGTTGAACGAAAACGACCGCGGTTCGAGATCGTCCACCGCAAGCTGGTGGCCGTTGGGACAAGCCAGCTTCTCGGAGAACCGCTGCTCCCGGTGCGGATGGTCATCTTCCCGATCCACAAACTCCAGGACGACGATGCCGTCGGCGAGGTTCAACGCGGTCTCCACCGAGTCGGTGAGCCGCTGCTTGGCGCTGGCCTTCACCGTAAGGCGGTCGACTACCACCTCGATATCGTGCTTCTCCTGCTTCTTGAGCTTCGGCGCATCGGTCAGCGAATGCACCACGCCGTCGACCCGAACCCTGCTGTAGCCCTGCGTGTTGAGTTTGTCGAACAAATCGACGAACTCACCCTTGCGGGTTCGGACGACCGGCGCGAGCACCTGGAACCGCAGCCCCTCATCCATGGCGAGGACCTGATCGACGATCTGCTGAGGAGTCTGGCGCGCGATGCGGTGCCCGCACACCGGGCAGTGCGGCGTGCCGGCCCGGGCATAGAGCAGCCGCAGGTAGTCGTACACCTCGGTGATGGTGCCGACGGTCGATCGAGGATTGCGATTGGTCGACTTCTGGTCGATGGACACAGCAGGTGAGAGGCCCTCGATGAAGTCGACGTCGGGCTTGTCCATCTGGCCGAGGAACTGCCGGGCGTAGGCGGACAACGACTCCACATAGCGGCGCTGCCCCTCAGCGAAGATCGTGTCGAAGGCCAAGGATGACTTGCCCGAACCCGACAAGCCCGTGAACACGATCATCGCATCGCGCGGGAGGTCGAGATCTACGCCTCGCAGATTGTGCTCGCGGGCTCCCTTGACTATCAGGCGGTCAGCCAACAGTGTCCTTTCATCGGGCAGGCGCAGTACAGGTCCATGCTAGGTGCGCTCACCGACAGTGTTCGCCGACGGTGGCGATGGCGCCTCATCGGTGGGAAGTAACGTGGGTCACCATGACATCGATGACACCGGTCGACGAAATCTACACCGGACATGTGGAGCCTCAGACGGCTGCGCGACGCAAACTGCCAGGCGCTTCGATCGTCAAGGTCTCCGTAGGCCCGATGGACAACAACGCCTACCTCGTGATCTGTTCCACGACGGGTGAGACGCTGCTGATCGATGCGGCCAACGACGCCACGGTGCTGGTGGAACTGGTCGAGCGCTTCGCCCCCAAGTTGTCCCTGATCGTCACCACTCACCAGCACCAGGACCACTGGATGGCGCTTGCCGAGGTCGCCGCCGCCACCGGCGCGCCGACCGCGGCGCACAGTTTGGATGCCGGCCCGCTGCCCGTCGCCCCCGACGTGGTGCTGGCAGACGGCGACTCTGTCGACGTCGGCGAGCTGCATTTCGACGTCATTCACCTGCGCGGCCACACACCGGGCTCGGTGGCATTGGCGCTGCGGCCCGGCGGCGAGCGTACGGCGGTGCAGTTGTTCACCGGGGACTGCCTGTTCCCCGGTGGTCTTGGGCGGACAACAAAACCGGCCGAGTTCGACTCCCTCTATCAGGACGTGAGTAGCCGGGTCTTCGACGTGTACGACGATGACACCCACGTCTACCCCGGCCATGGGGATGACACGACGCTAGGTGCGGAGCGGCCCCGCCTGGATGAGTGGCGCGAGCGGGGGTGGTAGCCGGAGTGGCCGGGGTGCAAAGGTCATCTGTCGGAAAAATCCTAGGCCAGTACATGGAGAGCGGTGAAGACCACGGCGTGATCAACATCGAGCTCACCCGCAAGTAGCGCAGCTTCAAACCCAGGCACTTCCAGCACCTGACATACGGTGTCTGCCGGCTCCGGTCAGGAAGTGTGCACGATCAAGACGTCGGACTTGGCCCGCCGCGCGACGTTGGCCGGCACCGATCCGAGTAACCGTCCGGCTATCGTGCTCAGGCCCACGTTGCCAACGACCAGCAGGTCCGCGCCGACTTCCTCGACCAGGTCGACGAGGGCGTCCACCGGCGCCCCGACAACGGCCTTCTCCTCGATGTCCTTGGCGCCGGCAGCCTTTGCACGGTCCCTGGCATCGCGCAGGATCGCATAAATGGGGGCGTTACCCGAGACCATGTAGCCGTCGTCCTTGAGTGCGTCGGCGGCGCGCTGATCCTCGCTCTGCGGGAAGTACGCCGTCGCGACGATCACTTTCGCGTTGGCCCCGGCGGCGATCTGAGCGGCACGGTCGACGGCACGAAATGACGAGTCGGACCCGTCGGTGCCAACCACCACGGTTTGATAGGCGCTCATCGATATCCTCCCAGCGTCGGTTTCAACGTCCACGACACTAACCCGCCACCAGCCGAACATGGGTACGAATCACCCCACCCGGATGGCATTTGCCCAGGGACCGGCCCTGACGGTGCCATCAACGTCACCTTGTGGCCGTCAGCGTGACGCCGGACACGTCGGCCTCTGACAGCGGCAGGTTACGTGGCCAAACAGCTTCTGCGGCAGGGAAATTACCTGGTACTTCTGGTAGATGCCAGAACCGCCAACCCGGCGAGCACAGCGAACGAAACGAACAGCCAGCGCGCGGTGAACGCGTCGTCACCCGCGCTGAGATTCACCACTACGCCGGCGAAAGCGGCGCCGAATGCCGCCGAGATCAACTGCACGGTGTTGATGGCGGCCGCAGCCACCGGGCCTTCGGCCGGGTCGTCGACCCGGCTCATCGCCCAGGCGGACAGGTGCGGCCACGCGATCCCGATCCCCGCGCCACTGATCGCCAGGCCGATAGCCCACAGCGCCACACGGACCGGCGACGCGTTCTCCTGCTGGCTCAACGCCCCGATCGTTAGGCCCGTGGCCATCAGCACGGGGGCCATCGCCACCGTGCGAACGATCACGGCATGGCGTTTCAGGGACGCACTACTGATCTCACCTACGGTCCAGCCGACCGCCAGCGCAGCGCCCAGGAATCCCGCTGCCACCGGCGTCAGGTGGGCAAGGCGCTGGCCGAAAAGCGGCACGTAGAGGTCCACCATCGTGGCTGCCATCAAGACACCCAAGGTCAGATAGATCCACTTCAACGGCCCCTTGCCGAATGTGCTCGCGGGGAGCACCGAGGCGGTGAGTCGACGGTCGGCCACCAGGAAGGCCGCGATGAGCGCGATACCCACTGCCACCAAACCCGCGGTGGCCCGAGGGTCGTGCGGCACGGCCGCGGCGCTGACGAGCAGTGCGGCGGCACCGAGCAGCAGCAGCGACCATACCGGCATCGGCGTCCGGTCCGGAGTTACCGACTTCGCGGCCCCGCTGGGTAAAGCAAGCGGAACCACCAACGATATCGTCGCGGCAAATACCACCAGAGCGCCGAAAGCCCAACGCCACGAACCATATTGGGCGAATAATCCCCCGGCCGCCGGCCCCAGTAGCGTCCCCACGCCCCACATAGCCGACACCAGTGCGGACGCTTTCGTCCATAATGAACTGGGCAACGCGGTATTGATGACCGCGTAACCGAGTCCGGCGAGCAAACCGCCGGCGACACCCTGAACGGTGCGACAGACCAGCAACATCTCCATGCTGGGCGCCACTGCACAACCCAGGCTGCCCGCTCCGAAAACACTGAGACCCAGCAGATACGACCAGCGTGGCCCCAACCGCATCAGGACCGATGGCACCGTCGTCGCCGCCGTCACGGAGCCCACCAGATACACCGTTGTCACCCACGCGTAGAACCGCTGTCCGCCGATGTCGGCCACAGCGCTCGGCATCAGGCTGATCGTGAGAAATTCGTTGGTCGCATATAGCGCGACGCCGCTGGCAAGCACCGCCGACGCCCCCAGGTGCTTGGGCCCGAGAAGCGCCCGCCAGCTGCCGGTGGCGAGCGGCACCGTGTCGGTCACGGGTCGACCCTATGGCTTCACCGGCGGTGAAGATCAACTCACGTGAGCCCGGCAGCGTCCATCCCGCGGAGTTCTTTCTTCAAGTCGGCGATTTCGTCACGGATTCGGGCCGCGAGCTCGAACTGTAGGTCACGCGCGGCCGCCATCATCTGGGCGGTGAGCTCCTTGATGAGGTCGGCCAGCTCGGCGCGCGGCATGCTGGAGGTGTCCCGACCCTCAAACACACCCGCGCTCACCGCCCGGCCCGGTTCGCCCTGCGCGCGCCTTCCCCGCGAGACGTTGCGGCCGGATCCCCCGACCGGCACGGTCTCGGCGGAGTCCGTATCGTCGGCTTCCCGATAGACCTGGTCGAGGATGTCAGCGATCTTCTTACGCAACGGTTTCGGATCGATGCCGTGCGCCTTGTTGAAAGCGATCTGCTTGGCGCGCCGCCGCTCCGTTTCGTCGATGGCTTGTTTCATCGAGTCGGTGATGGCGTCGGCGTACATGTGAACCTCACCCGAGACATTTCGTGCGGCGCGACCGATCGTCTGGATCAGGCTGCGCGGTGACCGCAGGAAACCTTCCTTGTCGGCATCCAGAATGGCGACCAGCGACACCTCGGGAAGGTCGAGGCCTTCACGGAGAAGATTGATCCCGACGAGCACGTCGTACTCCCCCAGCCGCAACTGCCGCAACAATTCCACCCGGCGCAGCGTGTCGACCTCGGAGTGCAAATACCGGACCCGGATACCCATCTCGAGCAGGTAATCGGTGAGGTCTTCGGCCATCTTCTTCGTCAACGTGGTGACCAGCACGCGTTCGTCCCGCTCGGTGCGCTTGCGGATCTCGCCGATCAGATCGTCGATCTGGCCCTTGGTCGGCTTGACGACCACCTGCGGGTCGACCAGTCCGGTCGGCCGGATCACCTGCTCGACGAACTCGCCGCCGGCCTGACTCAGCTCGTAGGCACCCGGGGTAGCCGACAGGTAGACCGTCTGGCCGATCCGGTCGGCGAACTCCTCCCACGTCAGAGGCCGGTTGTCGACCGCGGAAGGAAGTCGGAAACCGAAGTCGACCAAGTTGCGTTTGCGCGACATGTCGCCCTCGTACATACCGCCGATCTGCGGCACCGTGACGTGCGACTCGTCGATCACAAGGAGAAAGTCGTCGGGAAAATAGTCAAGCAGGGTGGCCGGTGCAGATCCGGCCGGACGGCCGTCGATGTGGCGCGAGTAGTTCTCGATCCCGGAACAGAAACCGACCTGGCGCATCATCTCGACGTCATAGTTGGTTCGCATCCGCAGCCGCTGCGCTTCCAGTAGCTTGCCCTGGCCCTCCAATTCAGCCAGCCGCGCTTCGAGTTCGGCCTCGATGGTCGAGATCGCGTGCGCCATCCGTTCTGGGCCGGCAACGTAATGCGTGGCCGGGAAGATGCGCAGCGAATCGACTCTGCGGACGATGTCGCCGGTCAGGGGGTGCAGGTAGAACAACGCCTCCACTTCGTCGCCGAAAAACTCGATTCGGACGGCGAGCTCCTCGTAGGACGGGATGATCTCGACGGTGTCTCCGCGGACCCGGAACGAGCCCCGGGTGAACGCCATGTCGTTGCGGGTGTATTGGACGTCGACCAGCAACCGCAACAGCGCGTCGCGGGGAACCTCGTCCCCGACTTTCAGTTGCACGGAGCGGTCCAGGTAGGACTGCGGGGTACCGAGACCGTAGATACAGGACACCGACGCCACCACCACGACATCGCGGCGGGACAGCAGACTGGACGTCGCCGAATGCCGAAGCCGCTCGACGTCGTCATTGATCGAGCTGTCCTTCTCGATGTAGGTGTCGGTTTGGGCGATATACGCCTCTGGCTGGTAGTAGTCGTAATAGGAGACGAAGTACTCGACCGCGTTGTGCGGCAACATTTCCCGAAGCTCGTTGGCCAGCTGGGCAGCCAGCGTCTTGTTCGGTGCCATCACCAGGGTGGGCCGCTGCAGGCGCTCGATGAGCCATGCCGTGGTTGCGGACTTCCCGGTGCCGGTGGCGCCGAGCAGAACCACGTCGCGCTCACCGGCTCGGATCCGGCGTTCCAACTCCTCGATCGCGGCCGGCTGATCGCCGGCCGGCTCGAATTCGCTGACCACCTCGAAGCGGCCGCCGGTACGAACGAGCTCGTCGACTGCGCGGTACTCCGAGTGCGCAAGCACCGGGTGTTCACTCGCGAAAGCCATGAGGACCAGCGTAGAACCTGGCCCCGACAGCTAGCCGATGTGGGAGCCCGGCCGCGTCCGACGCAACCGCTCGCCCCCTGCGTGCGGCAGGTTTATTCTGGTCGGCATCCATTCGCCCAAGCACGAGACATTCGACCTCACGGCCCATACCAACACTGATCCCAAGGGCGTTGTCAGAGCCGTGGATCACTACACCGTCCGGCCTTGGGGCCTCTACATGGCCCGACCCGCGCCGGGCCGTGCGCAGTTCCACTACCTCGAATCGTGGTTGCTGCCTTCGCTGGGGATTCGCGCGACCGTCTTCCACTTCAACCCCGGTCACGAACGCGATCAGGATTTCTACTTGGACGTCGGTGAGTACATACCTGGACCGACCAGCTGGCGGAGCCAGGATTACTACCTTGACTTGATCCTTCGCACTGGCTCCGATGTGCAGATCACCGACGTGGACGAACTGTGCGCCGCGGTCGGGCAGGGTCTTCTCAGCCCCGAGCGCGGCGAACGGGCGATCCGCACCGCTGTCGCCACCGTCGAGGCGCTGGCCAGGCACGACTACGATCTGCACCGCTGGCTTACGGATCACGGGATGGTTCTGACTTGGCGGGAGGCCTAGAATCGCTTCCTGTGTGGGCCAGCAAGAAGACTTGGGCGGCCGTCACGGCGGCCGGCGCCGTGGCGGCGATGCTCGCCGGTTCGCAGCTGTTTCCTGGCAGTGCGCTGGCGGACCCCGAGCCTCAGCCCGCCATCGAGAACCCCGCACCCGACCAGGGGGTTCTGCACAACGTCATCTACCGCGCGCGGGTGGACGGCGTTTCCCGCGGTGCGACGATCACCTACCGGGCCGAAGGCGACCAGTTGCAGAGCGCCAACCCGACGATGGTCCCCGGCCGGGTGTTCGAGGTCAACACGGTCTTGCCCGCCTCCGACATCGCCAACGTGCGGGTGTCGATCGAGTGGCCCTACTCGGCGAATCTGCATTGCGAGATTCTGGTCGACGACACTCTTGTCGCGCAGGCCGACGACTTCATCGGACCTCGGGTGCTGCCGCAGCGCGACGACCCCGAGTTCGGCTCCTTAACCTGTGAGGCGCCGGTGAGCGGCGTCGTGAACCCCATTCCGGGGGCCACGCAGCCCACGGATGCCGGACTCCCACAGCCCTGACCGGCCACTAGGGGCGTGACCGGCTTCCACAGGCCTAGCGCGGGCGCCACCCGGTGCTGTCCGCCCACTCCCACGCCCGCCGGTAGGCATCCAGGAACCACGGCTCCTTTCCCTCGGCGTAGGCGGCGCCGGACCCGTTCCAGTCCTGAGCGGCGACGCCACGCTTGACGGCCGAATAATCTTGCTGAACCTGCGGATTCGCCCGCAGCCAATCGACGAACAACAAGGCGAACTGCTGGCCGGGCCAGCCCGCCACCCGCACATGAACATTGGTCGGCCTCGCCGGATCCGCCGAACTGAACAGCCGCTTCCGCCACAATGCTTCGTCGTTCACATGGTCGAACTCGCCGATGGTGCTGCGCCCGTCCGGCTTGGCGCGGTCCTCTGTGACGGGTGCGCGCGGGTATCCGGCCGCCAACAAGGCAGGCGCGAGCTCATCGGCGACATCGAGCGAGGCGACCGTCACCTGGACGTCGATCACGTCGCGCGCGTCCATCCCCGCAACCGCGGTGGAGCCGATGTGGTCGATCCGTACCGCGCGGTGGCCGCATGCGGTCCGCAGGCGTGCCAGAATTCGATCCGCCTGCGCCGTCCAATCCGGGTCCCAGGGCACCAGCCGGGGCTCTGAACGGGCGGGGCGACCGACATGAAGGTTGTCAGCGAAAGGCCGGATGCGCTCGTGCCACAACCTGCGGGACAGCTCGATCAGTTCGCCCTCGGTGCCCGAGTTGTCCAGCCACACATCGGCCACTGCGCGGCGCTGATCGTCGCTGGCCTGCGCGGCAATTCGGGCCCGTGCGTCCTCCTCGCTGAACCCTCGGTGCTCGATCAGCCGCCGCAACCGCACCGCGGCGTCGGCATGGACGACTACCACCAGCGGAAACATCGGAGCCATCCCGGATTCGACGAGCAACGGTATGTCTTCGACGATCACCGGATTCTCCGCGGCCGCTCGGGCACTGGCGATCAACTCCGAACGCCGATGGGCCACCAGGGGATGCACGATGCCGTTCAGCACGGCCCGCTGCTGATCATCACCGAACGCGATCGCCGCCAGCGCCGGCCGGTTGAGTGCACCACCGGGAAGCAGAATGCCGTCGCCGAACGCTTCGACCAGTCTGGCCAGCCCTTCGGTGCCGGGTTCGACGACTTCGCGGGCGATCACATCGCCGTCGACGACGATGCCTCCCATATCACCGAATGTGGCAGCGACTGTCGACTTGCCTGCACCGATCCCCCCGGTCAACCCAACGCGCAACACCGCATCAGTCTGTCAGGGCACCAAGACGCCGATGGCCCCGGCAGCAGCCGGGGCCATCGGCGGTCAGCACTAAGCGTTGCCCGCGAGCTTTTCCCTTAATGCAGCGAGCTGCGCATCGCTGGCCAGCGACCCGCCGGCGGAAGGCTCCTCCGAACTCGACGAGGATGCACCCGAGGTGCCGTTGGAGGCAGGCGCTGCGGCCTCGGCAGCATCGGCTGCGGCGAACTTCTCCATCTGGGCGGTGTGCATCTTGTGGCGCCGCTCGGCCTCCGCGTAGCGCGCCTCCCACTCGTCGCGCTGCTTCTCGAAGCCTTCGAGCCACTCGTTGGTTTCGGCGTCGAAACCTTCCGGAAAGATGTAGTTGCCCTGTTCGTCGTAGCTGTCGGCCATGCCGTACTTCCACGCCTCGAACTCTTCGGCGTAGTCCTCGTTGGCCTGTTTGAGGCTCAGTGAGATCCGGCGGCGCTCCAGATCGATGTCGATGACCTTCACCATCGCGTCGTCGCCGACCTGTACCACCTGGTCTGGAACCTCGACATGGCGTTCGGACAGCTCGGAGATGTGCACCAGACCCTCGATGCCCTCCTCGACCCGCACGAAGGCGCCGAAGGGCACCAGCTTGGTGACCTTGCCCGGCACGATCTGCCCGATCGCGTGGGTGCGGGCGAAGTGTCGCCACGGGTCTTCCTGAGTTGCCTTCAGCGACAACGAAACCCGCTCGCGGTCCATGTCCACGTCCAGTACCTCGACGGTGACCTCGTCGCCGACCTGGACGACCTCGGACGGATGATCGATGTGCTTCCAGGACAGCTCGGACACGTGCACCAGGCCGTCGACGCCACCGAGATCGACGAACGCGCCGAAGTTGACGATCGAGGACACCACACCCTTGCGGATGGCGCCCTTGGTGAGCTGGTTCAAGAATTCGCTGCGAACTTCGCTTTGCGTCTGCTCCAGCCAGGCGCGGCGCGAGAGCACCACGTTGTTGCGGTTCTTGTCGAGCTCGATGATCTTCGCCTCGATCTCCTTGCCGATGTACGGCTGCAGATCGCGGACCCGCCGCATCTCGACCAGAGAGGCGGGAAGGAAGCCCCGAAGCCCGATGTCCAGGATCAGGCCGCCCTTGACGACCTCGATGACGGTGCCGGTGACGTGTTCGTCGGCTTCCTTCTTGGCTTCGATGGTGCCCCAGGCACGCTCGTACTGAGCGCGCTTCTTGGACAGGATCAACCGTCCTTCTTTGTCCTCCTTGGTGAGGACCAGAGCTTCGACCTCGTCGCCGACGGACACAACCTCATTGGGGTCGACGTCGTGCTTGATGGAGAGCTCACGGGACGGGATGACGCCTTCGGTCTTGTAACCGATGTCGAGCAGGACTTCGTCGCGGTCCACCTTGACGATGGTCCCTTCGACGATGTCGCCATCGTTGAAGTATTTGATGGTCTTGTCGATGGCAGCGAGAAAATCCTCGGCCGAGCCGATGTCGTTAAGGGCTACTTGTGGCGAGGTGACGGAGGGACTTGGCATTAGGTGGGTTGCTCCGGACAGGTTTGATCGTAGGGACGGGTGTGTGTTTCATGATCCGTACCTGTGACTGGTGCGCATACAGGTACATGCAGAGGCTACTCGACGGGGCACACGCAGGACAAACTCGATCCCGGTGCGGGCCGCTACCCTGCTGAGGTGCCCAATGCCGGCGGACGCGGTCAGCCGCCCGTCTTCGTCGCGCCGTTCCGTCGTCGGGTACGCAAGGTCGGAGCCCCCCTTGGCGTGATCGTCGCGCTCGGCACCCTCGCCGGCCTCGTCATCGTTCTGCTCACCGCACTCAACCCGGTCGGAACGGCCATAGGCGTCTTGTTCTCCAGTCTTGCGCTGGGGATCGTGGTGCTGGCGTTCCTGTGGCTCGACAGGTTCGAGCCCGAGCCGCCGCGCCTGCTCGTCTTCGCGTTCGTCTGGGGCGCGTCGGCTGCGGTCGTCATCGCGTCGCTTCTGCAATTATTCCTCGCCCTGTGGCTCGAACCCGCGCGGAACCCCGGGGTCAGCCCGGTCAGCGTGCTGGTCGGCGCACCGGTCACCGAGGAGGTGGCCAAGGGCCTGTTCCTACTGCTCATGATGACTGGCGCGCGGCGCGACGAACTGAACTCCCTGACCGATTGCCTGGTGTACGCGGGGCTGGTCGGTGCCGGCTTCGCCTGGCTCGAGGACATCCTGTACATCGCCGACGGGGAATCGTTGGCCGACTCGATGGTTACGGCCGCGCTTCGGTTGATCATGGCGCCCTTCGCACATTCGCTGTTCACCATGCTGATCGCCGTTGGCGTGTGGGTTGCGCTAAACCGGCGGAGCCGCCTCGCCAGAGCCGGGTACATCCTGCTCGGCTACGCGGGAGCCGTGCTGCTACATGCCCTGTGGAACGGGTCGTCACTGCTCGGACCACGGGCCTACCTGGGCCTGTACGTCTTCTGGATGATGCCGATATTCGGGCTGGCGATCACGCTGGCGGTCACCAGTCGGCACCGCGAACAGCGCGTGGTGGCCGAGAAGTTGCCGGCCATGGTTGCCGCGGGCGTCGTCACGCCGAATGAGGCGACCTGGTTGGGACCGCTGCGCAGCCGCAGGAGGGCCATCGCCGAGGCCACCCGGTTCGGTGGCAAACAGGCCGGAAAATCCGTCGCGACATTCGTTGGTCAGGTCGTCGAGCTGGCTTTCGTGCGCGATCGCATCGACCGCGGATTCGGTGACCCACCGGCCGCGGCGCGACTCGTCGAACAGACATACGCGGTACACGCCGCGCGTGTCGCAGCCCCAGCTCTGGCTCAGATGGCGGGCTTCCGCAGCCGGTGAGCGCGCGAGGCACCTTTCGGCATGCTCAGTGCGCCGCCGCATCCCAGCTGCGGCCGTAGCCCACCGAAACCTCGAGCGGTACATCGAGCTTATAGGCCCCGCCCATGTGTTCGCGTACCAGCGCTTCCAGGCTCGCGCGCTCGCCTTCGGCGACCTCGAACAGCAACTCGTCGTGCACCTGCAACAACATGCGGGAAGCCAGCCCGGCCTCGTTGATCGCCCGGTCGACGTCGATCATCGCGACCTTGATGATGTCGGCGGCACTGCCCTGGATCGGCGCATTGAGCGCGGCGCGCTCCGCGGCCTCGCGAACGTTCCGGTTGCTGCTGTCCAACTCCGGCAGATAGCGGCGTCTACCGAAGACCGTGGAAGTGTAGCCGTCCTTGCGGGCCTGATCGACCACGTCTCGCAGGTAGTCGCGCACACCGCCGAAACGGTCGAAGTACTGCTCCATCTGCACCTTCGCCTCTTCGGTGGAGATCTTGAGCTGCGCGGCAAGGCCGAAGGCGCTCAAACCGTAGGCCAACCCGTAGGACATCGCCTTAACCCGGCGCCGCAGCTCGGGGGTGACCTCGTCGATCGGTACCGAGAACGCCCGCGATGCCACGAAAGAATGCAGATCCTCGCCGGTATTGAACGCTTCGATCAGGCCCTCGTCCTTCGACAGGTGAGCCATGATCCGCATCTCGATCTGGCTGTAATCGGCCGTCATCAACTCGGTGAAGGCCGCCGCGCCCGGGCCCGGAGCGGGTTGTCCGACCACGAATGCATCCCGGATGCGCCGCCCGGCCTCGGTCCGGATCGGGATGTTCTGCAGGTTCGGCTCGGTGGAGGACAACCGGCCGGTAGCCGCGATCGTCTGGTTGAACGTGGTGTGAATGCGTCCGTCGGAGGCAACCGCGTTTAGCAGCCCGTCCACGGTCACCTTGAGCCGGGTGGCGTCGCGGTGGGCCAACAGATGCTGCAGGAACGGATGTCCGGTCTTGTCGAACAGCGATTGGAGCGCGTCCGCGTCTGTGGTGTACCCCGTTTTGGTGCGCTTGGTTTTCGGCATCTCCAACTCGTCGAAGAGCACCACCTGGAGTTGCTTCGGCGAGCCGAGGTTGATCTGCTTTCCGATCACCGCGTAGGCGGCCTCGGCGGCATCACGGATCTGATCGGCGAACTCGCTCTGCAACTCCGAAAGACGTTGCAGGTCAACCGCGATGCCCACTGCCTCCAGCTGGGCGAGAACCCGTTGAACCGGCAGTTCCATCCGGTCCAGAAGCGCCGACGAGTCGATCCTGGCCAACTCGTCGTCGAGCGCACCGGCAAGGTCCTTGACCGCCCCGGCTCGCAGTAGCAGTGTCTGCACCGCTTGGTCGCTGGGGCCCTGGTCTCCGTCCGGCTCGTTCAGGCTGTCATCGAGAAGTGAAAGTTGTTGCTGTTCAGGGCTATCTGCGCGGAGTTCCCGTTTGAGGTATCGCAGCGACAAGTCATCGAGTGCGAAACTGCGTTGGCCGGGCCGGACGAGATAGGCGGCCAAGGCGGTGTCCGAGGTGACCCCGGCAAGCGTCCAACCCCGACCCGCTACATCGTGCATCGCCAATTTGGCCTCGTGCAGCGCCTTCGTGACGGTCGGGTCCGCCAACCAGGAGGCCAGCGCGGCCTCGTCTTCGGGATTCAGCCGCGAGGTGTCCAGGTAGCGGCCATCGCCATCGGCCGCGACGATCGCCACTGCCGTCGCGTCGCTGTCGAATGCCAGATGGTTCCCCACCACCGCCAGGCCGAACCGCTGATCCGGGCCGTGCCCGGCCAGCCAGGCCGACAGGGTGCCCGGTTCCAGCGCCCCGCCAAGGACCTCGAAACCCTCATCAACCTCGGGATCAGCGGAGGCCAGCGTCTCGAAGAGGCGGTCGCGCAGTACCCGGAATTCGAGGTCGTCGAACAAGCGGTGAATCTGATCCCGGTCCCACGGCTGCATCCGCAGCGTGTCCGGAGTCTGGGCCAGCGGGACGGTCTTGACCAGATCGGTGAGTTCGCGATTGAGCACGACGCTGGACAGGTGAGCGCGCAGCGAATCACCCACCTTGCCCTTGACCTTGTCGGCGTTGTCGACAAGGGCTTGCAGCGAGCCGTACTCGGCGATCCATTTGGTCGCCGTCTTCTCCCCTACCCCCGGTATGCCCGGGAGGTTGTCGCTGGGATCCCCGCGTAACGCGGCAAAATCGGGGTACTGCTCCGGAGTCAGACCGTACTTCTCCAACACTGCCTCCGGCGTGAAGCGGGTCAGCTCGCTAACACCCTTACGCGGGTACAGAACCGTTACGTGTTCACTGACCAACTGCAACGAATCGCGGTCGCCGGTGACCACCAGCACCCGGTAGCCCTCCTGCTGAGCCTGGGTGGCCAGGGTGGCGATCACGTCGTCGGCTTCGTAGCCGGCTTCGGCGAGGACCGTGATGCCCAGCGCACCCAGCACTTCCTTGGTGATGTCGATCTGCCCGCGGAATTCGTCGGGGGTGGCGGACCGGCCGGCCTTGTACTCCGGGTATTTCTCCAATCGGAATGTCTGCCTGGAGACGTCGAAGGCCGACGCGATGTGGCTGGGTTGCTCGTCGCGCAGCAGATTGATCAGCATCGCGGTGAAGCCGTATACCGCGTTGGTGGTCAACCCACTCCGGGTCTTGAAGTTCTCGGCGGGTAAGGCATAGAACGCGCGGAAAGCCAACGAATTACCGTCCAGAAGCATCAGTGTCGGCCGCTGAACAGCCTGATCGGTCGCGGCTGATCGGCTGGCCGATGGGGTCTTGGCTGCGCTCACGGTGTTCACTCTAGGCATCGCCGGGTACACGGCGACGCCCTCGTCCGCTCGGCGGCACCCGAATTGGAACACGTTTCAGTTCAGCGGTGGTACTGGGTACGCTGACCGGGTGTCTGAATCTGGACTTTCGGTGCAGCCCGCGGTTGACGGATGGTTCGCCATCGACGGTTCGGGCGACCCCTATCTGGTGGGCGCCAAGTGTCATCAGTGCGGAACCTATGTGTTTCCCCCGCGAGCCCACAATTGCCCTAACCCCGGCTGCGCCGGCGACGAGCTCGCGCAGGTGCCGCTGTCGCGGCGCGGAAAGTTGTGGAGTTACACCGAGAATCGGTATGCGCCGCCACCGCCCTATCCATCGCCGGATCCATTCCAACCGTTCGCCATCGCCGCTGTCGAACTGGCCGCAGAGGGCCTGATCGTGCTGGGCAAGGTTGTGGAAGGGACTTTGGCAACCGACCTGAAAGTGGGCATGGAGATGGAGTTGGTCACCATGCCGCTCTATGTCGACGACGACGGCGTTGAGCGGATCGTCCACGCCTGGAGGATCGCGTGAGCCCCGCTCCGGTCTACATTCTTGGCGCAGGCATGCACCCCTGGGGCAAGTGGGGCCACGAATTCACCGAATACGGGGTGATAGCTGCTCGCACCGCTCTGGCCGAGGCCGGCCTGGACTGGCGCCAAATCCAATTGGTGGCGGGTGCAGACACCATCCGCAACGGCTATCCGGGATTCGTGGCGGGTGCGACGTTCGCGCAGAAGCTGGGCTGGAACGGCGTACCGGTCAGCTCCAGTTATGCGGCCTGCGCAAGTGGCTCACAGGCGCTGCAGAGCGCCCGCGCCCATATTCTGGCCGGCCTATGCGACGTCGCGCTGGTGATCGGCGCCGACACCACGCCGAAAGGCTTCTTCGCGCCGGTCGGTGGCGAACGTCGCAACGACCCGGACTGGCAACGTTTTCACCTGATCGGCGCGACCAACACGGTGTACTTCGCACTCCTGGCCAGGCGGCGGATGGACCTCCACGGCGCCACCCTGGAAGACTTCGCTCAGGTCAAGGTTAAGAATGCGCGACACGGCCTGGACAACCCCAACGCCCGGTACCGCAAGGCGGTCTCGGTCGACGACGTCCTGGCCAGTCCCATGGTGTCTGACCCATTGCGGCTGCTGGACATTTGTGCGACCTCCGACGGTGCTGCGGCGCTGATCGTGGCCAGCAAGTCATTCGCCGAGAAGCATCTCGGCTCGGTTGAAGGCGTCCCGTCGGTGCGCGCGATCAGCACCGTCACACCCCGCTACCCGCAGCATCTGCCCGAACTGCCCGACATCGCCACCGACTCGACCGCCGTGGTCGCCGCCCCAGAGCGGGTGTTCAAGGACCAGATTCTGGATGCCGCCTATGCCGAGGCAGGAATCGGACCGGAGGACCTGAGCCTGGCCGAGGTCTACGATCTGTCCACCGCGCTGGAACTCGACTGGTATGAGCATCTCGGGCTGTGCCCCAAGGGGGAGGCCGAACAGTTGCTGCGCAGCGGAGCGACCGCCATCGGCGGCAAGATCCCGGTCAATGCCTCCGGCGGGTTGGCCAGTTTCGGCGAGGCCATTCCGGCGCAGGCGATCGCGCAGGTCTGTGAACTCACCTGGCAACTCAAAGGCCAGGCGACGGGCCGCCAAGTGGAAGGGGCAAAGGTCGGCATCACCGCGAACCAGGGCCTGTTCGGTCACGGCTCCTCGGTCATCGTCGCCCGCTAGCTGTTCTTCATGGGCAGGTTGTGAACGCTGAGGCGTTCGATTGGTGACTTGCCGTTGATGCCGGTGTGGGGTCGGTGGTGATTGTAGTAATGGACCCAAGCTTGGTAGGTCGCCGCGCGAG
>JBFXJE010000027.1:0-46305 GCA_050175175.1 Mycolicibacterium sp.
TCGGTGATGTCGGGCCCCGACGTCGAAACCAGGTAGATCGTGCCGTCACCGGGCTGCGGATCCGGGTCGGGATCTGGATCCGGGTCGGGTCCAGGATCGGCGACGTCGTCGTTGGTGATGGTGCCCATCGCGGTGGCGTCGGCGAGGGTCGCCCCGGTCGGGTCCGACAACGTGACGGTGAACGTCTCATTCGGCTCGACCATCGCGTCGCCGATGATGTCCACATGCACCGTCTGCGAAGTGACACCGGGGGCGAAGGTGATCGTCCCGTTGGTGGCGACGTAGTCGCTGCCCGCGGTCGCCGAGCCGTCGGAGGTCGTGTACGTCACCGTCACCGTCTCGGTTGAGGTCTTGCTCAACGTGGCCACGAACATGAAGTGCCCATGCGACCCGTTGCCCTCAGACACCGACAGATCGGCGATCGAAATGCTCGGCAGAGCCGGGGTGGGCTGACTCGCACCGCCGATCAGGGCCTGCCACTTGGCCACGGTGTTGGTGTCAAGGGCGACGATGTTGCCCATCGACATCTCACCCAGGCCCACCCCGGCCAGGGTGTAGGTCTGGTTGTTGTCGACGATTTCGATGCGGGTCGAACCGGCCGCCTCGGTCACCTCGAAGTTGGCGGGCTGGAACCAGCCGAAGTCCAGCTTGTCGGTGGCCGGATCGAAATCCAGTACCGCGTTGGTGCCCCACTGCCAGCCGATCACCGTCGTGGTGCCCCCGGTGACCGGGCCGCCCCCAGGGTTGCCGCCACCCCCGCCGCCGGGGGTCGACCCCAGGTTCATCGTGTTGACGGTTCCGTAGTCGTTCCACACATCGCTGAAACTGCCCGCCGGCACATCCAACCCCGACGCCACCGGTGTGGCCTGGCCCAGGCTGCCCGGAGTGTCGCGGCCCACCGACCACATCGACACCATCCCCAACCCCACGCTGGCGGCGAAATCCTCGAGCGCCTGGGCGTCAGCGACGGTGAACACCTCACCAGCGGTGTAGTTCACCCCGATCATCGGGGTCACACCCAGCATGTTCCAACCGAACTGCTCACCGTGTTGGGCGAACAACGCCGACATCTGCGCGAACGTCGACTCCGCGGAATCGATCGCGTACGCACCCATCGTCTTGGCGTTCGGCCCGCTGGTCGGGGCCACCGAGGGGCCGAAGTTCATCGCCATCACATTGATGCCGTCGAATTTGACCCCGGCCGCCAGCGCCTTATCCACCACGTCGATACCGTTGTGGGTCAAGCCCGTGGGCAGCACCGGCAGGGTGTACCACACCTCCAAATCAGGACGCTGCTGCTGCAACAACGCGATCGCCGCACTACGCAACGCGATCGAGGCCGGCTCAGCGACCGCAGCCCCCTCGATATCGAAATCAATCCGATTCAGCCCGTAGTGATCCACCACCCCCGCATACGCCTGGGCAAGCTCGGTCGCCGAACGGCCCGCCGCGACATAGGCCTGTGCCAACTCGGTGCCGTTCTCCCCACCGAAGGACACCATCACATCCCCGCCGGCAGCTTTGAACGCCGCGATCGCGGCATCGATCTTCTGGGCCTGCTCATCGGAGGATCCCGGCGTGAGGCTCGAATACCCGCCCCAGGCCGCCTGGCCGGCGGAGTTCGCCTGAATGAACGCCAACGTCAACAACGACACCCCGTTGTCACGGGCGATCGCGATCAGATCCGGTGGCGGCCACCCCGCCATGTCCACATACGGGGCGTAATGCGCCTCACCCCACAACTCATCGCCGCCGTTACCGGAATTCACCCCGCCCGAGACGGCTGCCGCGGCGGCCAGTGGCGCCACGGACTTGGCCGCCAGCAATGCGGACGGCACACCCCCGTCGATGACCACGGTGACCGGCACCTCGACAGTTCGGGGGCTCCACACATTCAGCCGCAAACCCACATCGCGAACCCGGACGACGAACTCGTCGGTCCCACCGGTAACAGCCAGCTCCGCACCCGGGGTATAGATGAACGTTCCGTCCCCGGCAACGATCACGCTGCCCTTGGCCGGCCCTTGCCTCACCGCATACTCCAACAGATCACCCTCGGGATCCACCGCCCCGATCGACCCCGACACAGCATCCGGTCCGCTGTGCTGGACCTGCACGGGCGCCCCGGTAGGCGCCTGGTTCCTGAACAGCCGGTTCATCTCGCGACGGATAACGTCCAGCACCGCAGTGATGAACGTCGCCGGCGCCAACGGACCCTCACTACCGCCCGCCGACGGCGAGATACCCAGCGCCGCCAACAACCCGGACAAAAACCCCACCGGCTTGGTCTCGGCCGCCGCCGCTTGCCAGGCCACCGCGGTGGGTGTTTTATGGGCGGACGTCATCACCTTCGCGGCGCCGGAAGAATCCACCCCCTCCACCGGGCCGCCATCCCCTGAAACCTCGATACCAGGCGCACCCAGATCCTCACCTGCCGAATCCCCCTCATCATCCCGACCAGCTCCACCCTCCCCAGCAGGCAACACCGGGGCGGAAACCTCGGAACCACCCATAACCCCTCCACCGCTGCCAGCTGTGGCCGATACCGAGAGGTCCACCGAACCGGAGGGGGAATCGAGGTCCACCGAACCGGAGGGGGAATCCGGCTCGGAGGACCCGGACCCGGACCCCAGTGGCAGTTCAACCGCGCTAGGCTCGTCCGCCGTCGTCTCTTCGCCCCCCGATGCATCAGCTGATGTTGGCATCTCTGATGAATTTTCTTTCGATTCCTCTGGGCCGGAATCGTCTAGGACGCCCGAAGCACCCCGCGTGGCCTCTTCAGCCGATGGGGCATCAACGGCAACTCCGACCGTTTGGTCGGAGGGTGCAGCCTCGTCCAACGAACGCAACTCTCTCTCCGAGATAGTCGGGTCTGCAGACGAATCTGACGCCAGGGCCGAGTCAGCGGAGCCTATCGCCGCTGGATCCCCTTGGGCCGCTACGGCCACAGCTGGAATGGACGTAATCGCCGCGCCCACGCCCAATGCCAACGCCAGGGCACCCACCCGACCCACATGATCGGAACACCGTGAGGCCACAGATCTTGTCATCCCTCGGCCTCCAAATTCCATCGAGCTGGAACGGAACCAACTTGGCAGCGGCCAGCGGGACTGTGGTCCTTCGTTCCCACCGCGGTTGGCTTCTCCTTCGCTGATCGCCATCATCGGACTCCGACTCTCATTCGTGTTTGGTGACATAGTTGAGTTCCATTCATCCATAAGCAATCTCGTCTGACCAAGGCGCTCCCGGATATCGGGATTGGCGGCCCGAGGTTCCACACGCGGCGATGCGATCGAACAGAAATCCTCGTTCGGCGGCTCAAATCCTTGCCAACAGCGGTGTCGAAACAGTGCTCGGCCACAATCGGACTCCGGATCGAGGCAGAGGCGCAGTGCTAGGAAGTAAGTTGAAGATTCTGTTGGCGTAGCAACTTTCGGTCCGGCTTGCCGATCGGGGTGAGCGGGAGTTCGCCCAGAAAAACCACTTCGGTGGGCACTTTGTACCCAGAAAGGTTCGCCTTACAGAACTCCCGCACCTCGGCAGAAGTCATCTGATGGCCGGGTTTCAGCGCGACTGCCAGCTTGATGGTTTCGCCGCGCTTGGCATCGGGGACGCCGAAGGCGCAGGCTTGCAGCACATCGGGATGGGTGTACATAAGCTCGTCGATCTCGCGGGGGTAGACATTGAACCCGCTGGAGAGCACCATATCCTTCTTTCGATCGACGATGAAGATGTGCCCGTCTGCATCCATATAGCCGATATCACCGGTGAACAGCCAGCCGTCCCGTATCACCTTCGCCGTCTCGGCGGGATTGTTCCAGTACCCGCTCATCACGGTCGGACCCTTGACGATGATCTCCCCGGGCTGGCCGAACGGCATGTCCTCAGTTCCCGATTCGATGTCAACGATACGAACGTCGTTGTCCGGAAATGGCAGACCGACACCGCCCGGCTTGCGTACCGTCTGCGTTGGATTGCCGGTGATGACGTTCGACGTCTCAGACATCCCGTAGCCTTCGGTAATCACTGCGCCCGAGAGCGTCTCAAAGGTCCGCATCGCCTCCACCGGCAGCGGCGCCGACCCCGAAATGATGCCCTTGATGGATCCCACCTTTGAGGTGGCGATATCGGGGTGCTGGTTGAGTCCGATGATCATCGTGGGGACAGCGGGAAAGAAGTTGGGTTCGTGCCGGTTGATCGCGGCCAGGACGTTGTCAGTAGTCGGCTGGGGGACGAGGATGATCGTTCCGCCGTGAACGTAGTTGATATTGATATTCAGATTGAACCCGTAGATGTGGTAAAGCGGGATGGCAGCCAGGCAGCGAAGGTCCTCGCCGTGCTTGAGAACCGGTGAGAGCCAGTAATTCTCCTGGTAGGCCATCGCCACGAGATTGGCGTTGGACAGCACACATCCTTTCGACACGCCCGTGGTGCCGCCGGTGTACTGAAGCATGAGAGTGTCGGTGTGACTGATGTCGACGTCGGGCTCGGCATCGGGGGCAGCACCGGCAATCTCGGTGAGGTCGTGTATGCCGGCCCCGCACTCGACGTCGACGGTCATATCCTGAATTTGGAACGTGACAACATTTTTCAGCGGAGTATCGCCGGCCTTCAGGATCTCGATGGGCCCCTTAGAGAACGCTGCCATCACAATGATGGTTTCTGCCCCGCTGTCCCTGATGTAGTGCCGCACCTCCGGTGCGGCCGCCAGCGGATTTACCGGCGCTACTATGGCACCGAGCTTGGCGCATGCCTGGAAGGCGATGCAGTACTGCGGCACGTTGGGCGCCATGATGGCGACCCGGTCACCCTTCTTAACACCAAGGGAAGTCAAGCTGTTCGCCGTCTTTCGCGCCATCAGATTCACCAGTCCGTAAGAGAGGCTGGTGTCGTTGATAACTAGATAGTCCTTCTCGGGATTCGCTTCGGCATTGCTGTTGAAGAGCTGCTTGACCGACACCGGAGGGTAAATGACGGAGTAGGGAACGCCTTTGTCGTAGAGCGTGAACCAGGGTCTGGTCTTATCAACCATGGAATGAATCCTCCTTGTGAATGCGACCCCTGGCGACGCCGCTGGGTTGAGTGGCGGTAGCCGGGAGGGGCGTGACTTCCGAACTTTTAGGACGTCGGACCTTCTGCCGCTTTCTGCCCGCCATCAACGTCACCGCTTTCGCTGGATGCGGCACCCTCCTGTGCGGTGTCCTCGCTACCAATCTCGTGACCGCTCGTATCCGCGGTAACCGCGTCCGGTTCAGCATCGAAGTTGTCGATCGCTATTTCGTCAGCGAGGTCGCCGCTAGCGCCATCGCTATCACCGTCGGCCCTATCGTCATTCTGTGCCGAGTCAATGCTGTACTCGTAACCCTCGTTATCGCCGTCGGCACTATCACCCGTCTGGGGCGATTCGATGTTGAACTCACCACCGTCGATCGAATCACCCTGCTCAGCTTGCGTCGTATCACTCGACTCGGTTGGCAGCGGGTTCGTAGTGGCGGGTGCCTGCGATTCACTCGGTCCCGACTCTACGGTTGCTGCGCTGTCTTCAGTGGCCTCAGGCGTTGCGGCGAGAGCCGAAGCAACAGTGGCGTCGGCGCCGTCGGAGGACCCGATCAATTCCACCATGCCCGTAAATCCGCCTGCCAGTATTCGGATCACCGATTCACCCAGCTGACAAATCTGACTCATCGCGTCTCTGATATCGCTCCAAGACAGTGGTGAGTAGCTGGACGCATTCGTCATCGCTACGGCAAAAGCGTCGCGCGCGTTCAGGATTCCGGCCGCGATACTGGTGGCGGGGTCGAAGAGCGTTTGTTCAACCAGCCCTACCGCGTCTTGGAACCCGGCCCAGTACTCCGCAACCACACCACCCAAATTGCCGGACAGCAGGTTCCCCAGCTCCGCCGCCGATGTTTGGCCGACGAGCAGGTTCCAACGCAACGTCGCCAGAACCATCGGCAGCACGATGTCTTGAACCATGAGCGGCAAGTTGTTGACAATAGCCCCGAGGCTGCGCAGCGGGTCCGTCACGAAGGTCTCGACCATCGGCAGGAAGTTGGGTATCAGCGATCGGTCTAATACCGCGCGGTCCAATACCGATGGAAGGTTTGATTGACTGCCGAACAACTGGACGAACTCTTGCGCGCCGATGGCATCCCTTACCTGGTCGATCTCGAGGTTGGCCGTCACCCAGCCAGTGGGGTGCGCGTATTGGCTGTATTTGTAGTTGTATTCGAGGAGCAGTTGCTTATGGTTGGCGGCACGTTGGGTGGGACTGACGGTCGGAGTGTCGGCGGGCAGATACTGTTGGACGTCGGCTACGGGCACAACCCAAGAGGGCAATGGGGTGGTCGGAACCGAACCTGTGAGCCCTTGAAATCGCAGATTGACAGTTCCGTGACTGACACCTGACGTACCCAGCCAGTTCGCCACACCCGGATCCTGAGAGCTGACAACGTAGTACGTATATCCGTCATTGGCCCGAAAAACATGGCTGCTGTTGATACTGCTCTGAACGGTCACGTATGGAAGATCCAGCTGCCAAACGTTAGAGAGATCAGCGCCGGTGTACTCGGCATCGACGTTGGGCACTTGCACGATGAGCGCCTCATCGGACCCAAGATTGAAGCTGCCAATGCTCGCGTACTGGCCGGCCAAAATCGGTCCGCCTCCGATGATGTCGGAGGTCAACTCGATCGGGGTAAAGGTGTTATCCGGCACTTCGCCAAAGGCTTCCTGAATCCCGAAAAGTGTGACACTGCTGTTTAGAGTGGGCAGATACGTGGCGATGGCGTCCAGCATCCCCTCGATCTGGCTGCTCGACAGTACGGGCAAAGTGAACGTTGCCGGCGCGTCCTGGGGTTTGAATGAAATAGTGTTGTGCAACAGTCCCCAGTTATCAATGGTGTTCCGGACGGTAATAGATTGCGCCCCGGTAGTATTCACCCAGTTTCCCGACTGCTGAGTGTTGCTCATCAATATCGTATAAGAGCCGTCAGCATTAGGGGTGAAGTCCGTTAAGTTGTAAGCGAATTCGGTTGACTCGTAGTTTCCCAACAGGGCAATGCCTGACTGTGGAGTGAAGGTGACGGCCGTGGTGCCCGGGCCAGGCTGAATGGTCATGACATAAATCTGGTTTTCATCAATGATGGGTAAGAAGTACTGATTGTCCGAATTCGGATCGTTGATGAACTGTAGCGGATCAGCTGCGGGCGCATTCCATGGATACACCAGATATTCGCCACTCAATTCGTATTCCTGAGCCAGGTTGGCTAAATTCATCGTGCCGCTAAGCTGACTCATGGTTAATGTTTGTGCATACGAAGGCAACGAGCTGAGATCGGACTGCGTAATAAACGAATAGGTGCTATTGGTGTTTATTATCTGCACCTGCGCCTCGATGATTTTGTCAATCAGCGGTTGATAGGTGTTCGCGAGGAGTCGTACGGGACTCGACACGACCGGCGCAGCAGGTGCCGCTGCCAGGGTGGGGATCGATGGCGTTATCGTCGGATCTATCGCTAAGGTGCCCAGCGCCAAGATCGTCGCCACGCATCCCGCTTTGCGTAGCTGACGTGACCGAGCTCCGGCCTGGAGCCGGCGAGCCGGGCGGTTGTCCTGCGGATACCCACCATGCCCCCCGCCGTTGGAACGATCCCACGCTGCGATAGAGTGGCCTTTGAATCGATTGTTAGACAAGGGGTTTCCTCCTGGCTAATCTTCTCCCGGGTGGATGCGCCAGGGATTTGATGTGCTGTTACGTTTGCCAGACCGTGCCGCCAGCCGGTCGCATATTGGAGCACAACAGATTCGGTAGCTGATAGCCACAGGTTCCCGGTAATCGGGACAGACGCACGAACTGGTTTCGACGGTCGGTGTATCGGGCGACTTCTCACGCAGGCCCCACGGGCGGTCTCGGGTTGCAACGCACAGACTTCGGCGACGTCTGCGGGATCGCCGGGGTCGACCAAGGTGCGCGTCGCTCCGGCGCAGGTGTTGAACCGGGACACCCTTTCACCACCGTCGCCGAGATGCAGATCGCCGATCATCCGGTCGGTCTCGGCCCGTACGAAGTTGTCGACGCTTGCGTGGATATTTATGCAGTCGAGCTTGCCCGAGGGATGAGCTACCTTCCTGGGCATCGCACAGATCGGCAAAATTTGATCCCATTCGCCGTGATACTTGTTCGCATGCCTACTATGCGCACCAAGAATATCGACAGCGTGAACCTGAACCTGGTGCCGGCACTGGCGGCGCTGCTTGAGGAACGGCACGTGACGCGCGCGGCCGACCGGGTGGGCCTTAGCCAACCGGCGATGAGTCACGTACTAAAACAGCTCCGTCAGCTGTTCAGCGACGAACTACTTGTTCGCGGGCCTGACGGCTACACGCTGACCCCACGGGCTGAGCGAATCCACGAGCACCTCGCCACCGTCGTGACACAGCTGCAGCGATTGTTCGCGACCGAGTCCTTCGACCCTGCCGTTGCTGCGCAATCGTTTCGCCTCGCTGCGAGTGACTACATGCTCTCCACGCTCGGAGCGGAACTGGTGCAGGTCATTTTGACCCAATCTCCGAACTCGACTGTGGTTTGTGAGCCCGTCGATGAACTCGTTTTCGACAGACTCGATACTGGGATTCTGGATCTCCTCATCTACGGCCGCCCTCCCCCCGGACGGTATTGCAGCGAGCACCTTTTCGACGACCGCTATGTGTGTGTGGTCGCGGCCGATCACCCGATCGCAGGACGTACGTCCTTGTCTCTGACGCAATACCTACGGTGGCCGCACATGGCCAGCAAGCTGGGGGGACAGGTGCTCGACAAGCGGCTCGCGGGCCGTGAAATAGCCCGCAAAATCGCCGTTACGATGCCCTACCATGTGCTGGCGGCCAATGTGTTGCCCGGCACACAACTGGTATTGACGGTGCCGGAGAGATTCGTGCGATATCTAGGCGACCCCGCGCCAATACGGGTCGTACCGGCGCCACCAGAGTTAGGCGAACTTCATTACTACCTCGTCTGGCACCGGCGGGTGGACGACGACCCTTCCCAACAATGGTTGCGCAATCTCGTTCAGAGTGCCGCCGCGCCCAAATCGGAAAAATAATTCTGGCGCCGCCGCCGATATCTCTTTGGTGCTGTCGGCCCAGACAATTGATGTCTAACAGTGTGATTCCTGCCACCATCGCACATAAGCGCGCCCATAATCGTTCCCATGCGGTGTGCGTAGCACGGTGTGAATGTGAAAGGGCTTCGGCGTGTCGTAGTCGAGGAATACCCCGCAATGGTGGTCCAATTCGGCGATCACCACCGGCGATTGGACTCGGTAGTAGAAGACGTCGTTGAGCCGGTGTCCGCCGATCCAGGAGAACCACGTCTCATCGAGACGTTCACAGACTTCACGCAGCCGGGCGGCCCGTGGACCGTCAGGGAGCAGCATCACGAACTGTTCGACAATTTGCATAAGTATCTCTTGCGACGCTGGTGGCATCTCGGTGGCACAGATTCCTTCGAGCGGAATGATTCGGTTGTCTTGGAATGCGCCGCCAAGATGGCGTTCATCGCCAGGATGCACTCGGTTGGGGGGCATCGCCGGGTCAACCATGTTCGCGTACACCGTGGCATCGTGGCGCAGCCCTGCCGGCAAGGCTGACATCAACGCAGTGCCCAATTCGATCTGTTCGGTGAATGCCTTCACGTTGGCGTTTGGACCGGAGTCGATCTCGTTCGGCTCGGCGCCGAGAAAGACCGGACTGACCACCATGCGACCCTCGACAACCAGACAATTCACCGCACAGTGGTGGCCGAATAGTTGCCACCCCCACGGCGCAGTCAGGTCGGGGTCGCCAAAAAGCGAAACGTTGTAGCTGAATTCATTCAAGATGGTTTCCAAGCCCACTACTTCGCCAAGAAAGCCATTGATCAGCATCATGTTTCGCACAAGTTCGTAACCTCGTGGGCTCAGTGAGGCAGCCACGAGAGCGAGCGCCCTATCCCTGACAGCCGCTGATTGAAACTCCAGACGGAGCCCGGTGTCGAATTGCATGAACTCCGGGTTCGCCCATGTCTGCCACTCGACGGCGTCTACCGGATAGCTGAGGCGCTCCCGGTCCGCGTCATCGATGACGGAGAGCAACTCATTCGCTGCGGCAACCATCTTCGCCACCGGCGCCTCTTCACCGGGGCGCGCCGCCCCGACCTGATGGACCTCCGAACGCAGGTTGCCGTTCTCGGTTATTCCGCGGAATGAACTTCGATACAAAGGCTTCCAGCCATCAACCAGCTGGCCGGTGAAAGTGCCCGGTTCTTCGGCGGCCTTCCGATAAGTGTATGGATCCATACCGCGAAGCCGTGCAAGCCGTGGATGCTCGGTCGGGAACAGGAATCTGCGGAATTCGCCTGCCATTTCAGCGTCCTTTCGGTCGTGAAGCGATTCCAGAAAGCCAACCGCGGCGCGCGGCACACAAGGCCCTTCTCCAGGATTCGCGGTTCCAGGATCCCTGTCGACTGCTGAGCCGCGATTCCATGGGAACCACAACCCTAGAAGAGCTATAGGGTTCAACGCAGGGGTTCGGCGAAGGGAGCATCCATGCGGATCGTGGGGATTCGTAGGAATGACCGATCGATGCCCGTTGCCGAAGTTGCCCAATTGTCCGACGACGGCACCGAAGCCACCGTCGTTGCGTCGCTTGATGAGTTCTGGTCTGACGCATTCGGCAACCTGCGGCGGGATCCTTCGGGACCTGTGCTCCCCGTCTCCGAAGTGACCATCGTCCCCCCGGTGCCTGCCGATGCCCAGGTGATCTGCATGGGATTGAATTATCTCGAGCACGTTGCGGAGGGCACTTACCGTGATGAACCGTGGCCCGAACATCCGGTGTTGTTCTCCCGGTGGAGCACATCTCTCACCGTCGGGGGTGAGCAGGTGCCGGTTCCCTCCAACGAGGAAGGCTTGGACTGGGAAGGCGAAGTGGTCGCCTGGGTGGGTGCACCTCTAATAGATGCCACACCGGAGGATGCGCTGGCAGCAGTCGTCGGCTACTCCACGTTCAATGACCTCACCTCGAGGCGAGCGCAGAAGATGACTTCGCAATGGATGCTGGGCAAAAACGGGGACCGGTCCGGTCCACTGGGCCCACTGGTGCCGGCAGCAGAAGTCGGCGATCTGCGCGACGGACTTCGAGTGCAGACCAGAGTCAATGGCGAAGTCATGCAGGACGCCCGCACCGACGAAATGGTCTACACCGTGGGCGACACGCTGTCACTGATCTCCCACACTTTCACCCTGAGACCAGGTGATCTGCTAGCAACCGGAACTCCTTCCGGTGTCGGATACGCACGCAACCCACCACGGTTTCTCCGCCCCGGAGACGTCGTCGAGGTCGAAATCGATCGCCTTGGCGTACTGCGCAACACTATCGCCGTCAACGATATCCGGCTCTGAAGGAACGCATTTCGTATCAACTTTGGGGTGGCGCGCTGTCTGCGGGTGTCGCACGGGAGGCATCCGTCCGGCGGCGCCCAACCCACTGACGACCCGACCAACTATTCATTCACCGAATAATGGGCATGCTAAATAGCAATTTTACAAATGTGCGTCTTGGGTGGACATTGAATCCAGGACAACTCAACAACCACAGAACGGCCCGGCGATCACGGGAGATCCGCTGACATCGGCGGGCCGGCACTTTGCAATGGAGGACTTCAAATGAGAAAAGGACTGAAAGTGTACGTAGGCGCCGGGCTGATCGCTCTCACCGCCCTGGCGCCGGGTGCCGCGATCGCCAACGGAGCCACGCACTACCACGCGCACGGCCACTCTCACCAAGTCGCCGAAGCTGACGCCGGCGGCAGACTCCACCCCATCATGCGCGGATAGCTCACACGACTTTCTGACGAACTACGGCACGGTCGGGTTTGGCGCCGCGCCAGGCCTACCAACGAACGCCTCACCCGCGGAGCTCTTTCAGCGAGTCAATGCCGCCGTGGTTGCCCCCTCAAGCCCCGGTACCCACCTACGCCGCATGGTTGATCGCTAATGCGCCGCTGACCGGTCCCATCCTGATCCGGGAACTGACGACGGACGGTTGGCCACGTTCGGTGCCCAGACCGGAATTAATCCGAGCGATAACCAGCCGCCCGAGACCCAGACAGAGATCGGACATGGACAGGGAACCGACCATTGACTGACATCAAACGGACCAGCATGGTCCTGGACACCATCGCGAAGAGCCAGAATCCATTGACTTTGGCGGAAATCGTCAAGCGGACCGAGTTGCCTCGGTCATCGGTACACCGGGTAGTTCAGACCCTCGAACACGAGCTCTACGTCGTACGGCTATCTAGGCGCCCCGGCTACATGCTCGGCCCTGGCCTACTCAAGTTCGGAATGAACGCACACCTTCAGATCGTTGCCGCCAACCGCAATCAACTCGTAAATGTAGCCCGGATGACCACCGAAGACGTTGAGCTTGGGATCCTCTGTGGCCGCTCGGCCATCGTGGTCGACCAAGTCGCGGCCCCGGATCTGCTTGAGAAAAGCACCAGGATCGGCAAGATCACGGCCCCGCACGCCAGCGGGATGGGTCTCGCTTTGCTTGCGCAACTCCCCGAAGAGAAGGCGAACGCGTTGCTGGACCGGCCGATGCACAGATTCACGCCCAACACTGTGATCGATCGGCGCGCACTGCTGGCGGAATTGGAGGTGATCCGACGCTCGCACGTGGCACTTGAGGTTGAGCGGCACGAGATGGGTACCTGCACGGTCAGCACCGCAATGCGCGGACCAACAGGTGCGTTGCAGGCAATCTCCGTCGTCATCCCGGCCCGCGAATTCCAGCTCAAGCAGGCTCTCGCCATCGAAAGCCTGAAATCGATCAACCGGCGGATAGATCCCGAGCTGGCGCGCCGTCAGCATCGCCAGTTCCGCTCGGATCTGCCATAACGTGCACACGCCTGTTCAGAAATATCGGAGCCAAATCGGCCACGGGCCAGGTATCCGATCCGTAGATTGAACTGACTCGCCGAGGAGCTGAAGTAGATGGCCAACAACGAATTCGGAGCCTTGCTCGACCCAATGCCCCTGCCATTGGAGACCGGGTACGAACGCCTCGCCTCCGGAGTGTTGCACGTGGCGGTACGCACGGACATGCACAACTGCACGGGCGAAATGCTCGAATGGTGGTTTCGGTGGCGTTGCGACACCCAGAAGTACATCTGGTGGCACCCTGTCGACCACATTTCATCCACCTGGCAAGGAGAAATCTCGGCACAGACTCACATCGGTAGTGAGCACGTCGTCACCGAGTGCTTTTCTGGGCTACCCGCCGAAGATCTGGTTATCCAGTTCCGCGACCCGACAGAATTCTTCGACGGCGTCGAGTATGCCGAAGCACGCGCGTCTGGTGCAGTCACCGGTGCAATAGTCGGCCGAAACGCACACTCGCACAATCCGACCCGCCTTGCCGATGGCAGCGTCCTCGGGGGTCGTCTTCTGCACATCGCTCGCGATACGGAATGGGGAACGGCCCTGCGAAGCCACTTCTACGTCGGCTACGATCTTCCCGCCCTGGGTCACTCGCCCAACGAGGTCACAGAGCAGGCCACCGATAGATTCGGACAGGCTTTAGTGCAGCACGCGTATGACGAATTCACCTTCCTGTCCAGATTTCTTCCTGGCTTGTTCCTCGCCGAGCACCGAGATGTCCGCCTCCCCCGGCCGCCGTGGTGAACGCCGGCGAAGCGCCATCCGTGATGAACACCGACGTCATGATCGTCGGCTACGGACCGGTCGGAAAACTTCTGGCCATCCAGGTCGGCCGCCGCGGCCATTCGGTCGTGGTCATCGACCGCAACGATGCCGACTATCCGCTACCTCGCGCCGTGACCCACTGTTCGGACTTCGCGCGAATCATTCAGTCGGTAGGCCTAGCCCCCGACACCATCCCCGAAATCACCGAGCCGTACGACGACCTGTACTACTGGCATGACAACCAAGGCCGGACCCTCGTCGAGGTCGACTGGAGCGGCGTCGGCGAATCCGGTTGGTACAACGTCTATTTCTTTCACCAGCCGGAACTGGAACGAAGACTCGACGAACTGGTAGATCGGCTGCCATCCATCACTGTATTGCGCGGTTGGGAGGCAATCTCCCTGTCCCAGTCCACAGACACCGCCACGGTGGCCGCCAGGAGTATGCGAACCGGCGGTGAAATGACGGTCACCGCTGCCTGGGTTGTGGGCGCAGACGGCGCCAACAGCAAAGTCCGTGAGTGGGCAGGCCTGCCGTGGCACAACGAGGGCTACTTCTTCGACTGGTTGGTAGTAGACGTGAAACCGCTTTCAGGAGTGGAGTTTCCACACGTGGCCAAGCAGAATTGCGACTTTCGGCGGCCCACCACTATGGTGCCCGGCGGACCCGGTCGGCGACGCTGGGAGTTCATGCGGTTGCCGCACGAGGCCAAAGAGACGCTCAATCGCACCGAAAAAGCCTGGGAACTACTGGGAGATTTTGGCCTGACGCCCCAAAACTCGAAGCTCGAAAGGCATACCGTCTATACCTTTCAAGCCTGCTGGGCTACTCGCTGGCGGGAAGGTCGTGTCATCCTTGCCGGTGATGCAGCCCATTTGATGCCGCCGTTCGCCGGACAGGGTCTGGGCGCCGGTGTGCGAGACGTGATGAATCTGTCCTGGAAACTCGACGCCGTCCTTCGGGGTATCGCCTCCGAACAGCTCATCGACACCTACGAAGCCGAGCGGATGCATCACGCCGTGGCGTTCGTGCGGTTCTCCACCGAACTGGGGAAGGTGGTCTGTATAACCGATCCGACCCGAGCAGCGGAACGGGACGACCGGATGATCGCCGATTGGGGCGCTGCAATGCGAGCGACCACTCCTCCGCGGCCCGGACTGGGTCCCGGCGTACACGCAGGCAGCTACGGCGGTCATCTCGCCCGACAAGGACGGGTGCGGGTGCCGGACGGATCGCTGCGATGGTTCGACGACGCGTTCGGCGGCCCCGGAGCACTAATCGCCCGATCCGCCGCCTCACTCATCGGGCTCGACAAGCAGATCCGCTCATCGCTGGCCGCCCTCGACATAGATCTGGTCGCCCTTTCGGGGTCTGCTACCGCGAACGTGACCGTCGTCGAGGATGCCGACGGCACCTATGGGGCTTGGCTGGACGAACTGCACGCAGATCTCGTTCTTGTTCGGCCCGACTTTCACCTCTATGGCAGCGGAAGCCACGATGATGCTGCAAAATTGGCCACCGGATTTCTGGGCCATTTCGGCGCGCAGACATCCTGACGATCCCAGCAGCGTGGTCGCCGTACCGAATCACCGGAATCAGGCCAGGCGTCGTAAAGCCGGCAACAGCGCAGCCAATGCCCGGCCCCGGTGCGATGCCGCATCCTTCTCCCGGGGGGTCAACTCGGCGGCCGTGAGCTCCACGCCCGCCGGCAGGAACACCGGGTCGTAGCCGAAGCCCCCCTGTCCGCGCGGTTCCCGTGCGATGCGGCCGGCCCACTCGCCACGGGCGACCGAACTGGCCGAGTCCGCCGGGCCGTAGACCAGCGCGCACACCGAGACGAAGGCCGCCCCTCGGCGTTCCTCGGGCACGTCGGCGAGCTGCCCCAGCAGCAGCGCGGTGTTCGCCTCGTCGTCGCCATGGCGACCCGCCCACCGGGCGCTGAGGACCCCGGGCATGCCGTTGAGCGCATCGACCTGCAGTCCGGAATCGTCGGCCACCGCAGGCAGGCCGGTGGCCGCGTACGCGTCCCGGGCCTTGGCCAGTGCGTTCTGCTCGAATGTCGCCCCCGTTTCCGGGGCCTCGTCGAACGGCGGCACATCGTCGAGGGACAACAACTGCAGTCCGAGCACTCCCGCGGTATCGAGCACGCGGCGCAGTTCAGCCAGCTTTTTGGGGTTGCGGCTGGCCACCAGTAGCCGCGACATAGACCTCGGCGACCTCAGCTTCCGAAGGCTTTCTTCGCGGGCTCACCCGATTCGGGCAGCTCGCCGGGATACGGAAGCTCCAAGGCCTGCCGCTGCACCTCGAACAGCTGATCGCAGGAGGCCATCGCCGCGTCCAGCATCTTGTCCAGCGTGGACCGGGGAAAGGTCGCGCCCTCTCCGGTGCCCTGGATCTCGACGAGCGTGCCGGTGTCGGTGGCCACGACGTTCATGTCGACCTCGGCGCGGGAGTCCTCGCTGTAGGGCAGATCGACCCGGATGCGGCCGTCGACCACACCGACGCTCACCGCGGCGATGGCACAGGACAGCGGCCTCGGGTCGGAGAGCCGGCCCGCGGCGGCCAGATAGGTGACCGCGTCCGCCAATGCCACATAGGCGCCGGTGATGGCCGCGGTCCGGGTACCGCCATCGGCTTGCAGGACATCGCAGTCGACCGCGATGGTGTTCTCCCCCAGCGCGGCCAGATCGATACAGGCCCGAAGCGACCGACCGACCAGCCGGCTGATCTCCTGAGTCCGTCCACCCACCCGACCCTTGACCGACTCCCGATCGGAGCGGTCATGGGTGGCGGCGGGCAGCATCGCGTACTCCGCGGTCAACCAGCCCTGCCCGGAACCCTTACGCCAGCGGGGCACGCCCTCGGTGACGCTCGCGGTGCACATCACCCTGGTCTGCCCGAACTCCACGAGCACCGAGCCGGCGGGGTGGGAGGTGAAGCCGCGGGTGATGGTGACCGGACGCAGTTCGTCATCAAGTCGGCCGTCTTCTCGTCTGGACACCTGCCAACCCTAACCGCTTCGGTCCCCGGAGTCGGGCCGTGGTGCGGCCTGCCCGCCGGCATCACACGCGCAGATCGGCATCGCTCAGCGGCGGACGACCTCGAAGGACTCGTCACGCACGACGGCGTGCACCGGGCCGTCGAATTCGGCCTTGGCCTCGCTGATGACATCCTCGCGCGAGGTCCACGGCGGGATGTGAGTCAAGAGCAACTCGGACACTCCCGCCTCGGCGGCGGCCCGCCCGGCTTCGGTGCCCGAGAGGTGCAATCCGGGCGGCCGCTCCGGCGATTGGGTCCAGGACGCCTCACACAGGAAGACGTCGGCGCCGCGCGCCAAATCGATCAACGCCTCGCAGTAACCGGTGTCACCGCTATAGACCAGCGTCGCGCCGGACGGATCGGTGATCCGCATCCCGTAAGACTCGGTCGGATGGCACACCAGCCGCGGCAGTACCGTCAACGACCCCAATTCCACGGCATGATCGTCGACCCAGTGCCGAACCTCGAAGATGTCGGTGAAGTCGTCGATCTCGCCACCCTCGGGTGAGGATGCCGCCCCGAGTCGCGCCCAGGTGTTGGCCGGACCGAAAACCACACCCCGCTCCGGCGCGGGCGTCGGGTGGTAGCGCCGCCAGACGAACAGCCCCGGCAAATCCAGACAGTGATCGGCGTGCAGATGCGACAGCAACACCTGCACCGAGTTGGGATCGACGTAGCGCTGTAGCGCCCCGAGAACGCCGCCGCCGAAGTCGAGGACCAGCGGTGGCGTATCGGGCGCCGTCACCAGATACCCCGACGCGGGCGAATCGGGCCCGACCACACTGCCGGAGCAACCGAGTACGGTGATTCGCACGCCCACTAGCTTGCCATGGCCACGATCGGCATGACGAAACATCGCAGCTTTATCCGACCAAAATCATGGCCGGCCCCCCGGGTGCCGGTGCACCGGCCGGACACCTTCCACCGTGGGGCCGAGGAAGCGTGCCGCCAGCGCGGTGAATGCCTCGGGATCGCCGGTGGCCTCGAACGCGCGCTGGGGCGGGATCGCAGCGGACACCGGATGCGGCCGCAGCAATTCCTGCTCCGTCAGCACCCGAAGCAGATCCTTGGCTGTTTCCTCGGCACTGGACACCAGACTGACGTCCTCGCCCATTGCAAGCTGGATCAGGCCGGACAGCATCGGGTAATGCGTACACCCGAGCACCAGCGTGTCCACCCCCGCCCGCTGCAACGGCTCAAGATAGCCTTCGGCCAATCCCAGCACCTGCCGGCCGCTGGTCACGCCCCGCTCGACGAAATCGACGAAACGTGGGCACGCCGCGGCGAACACCTCGATATCGGGCGCGGCCGCGAACGCGTCCTGGTAGGTACCCGACGCGATGGTGGCGGCGGTCCCGATCACACCGACCCTTCCGTTGCGGGTGGATCGAACGGCACGTCGCACTGCCGGCAGAATCACCTCGACGACCGGCACCGGCGCATACCGCTCCCGTGCGTCCCGCAGGCACGCCGAGGACGCGGTATTGCACGCGATCACCAACGCCTTGACTCCCCGGCCGGCAAGGTCGTCGCCGATGGCCAAGGCATGCGCCCGGATCTCCGCAACGGTCAGCGGTCCGTACGGTCCGTTGCCGGTGTCGCCGACGTAGATGATGTCCTCGTCGGGCAGCTGGTCGATGACCGCGCGCGCGACGGTGAGTCCGCCCACGCCGGAATCGAAGATCCCGATCGGACGCGTCGCGTCAGCGTTCATCGCGCGCCGTCTTCATTGAACTCATGATGCAGGTGCCCCGGCTCAGGCACCCGGCGGCGGCAGTACCGGCCTACGCAACTCGCGCGCCTTGCGTTCCGGACCGGAAAGGACATATGCGGCAAGCAGGCCCGCGGCCGCCCCGCTCAGATGACCCTGCCATGAGACACCGAAAGTCCCGGGCAGCACGCCGAGCAGAATGCTGCCGTAGATCAGCAGGACGACCACTCCGACGACGATCTCCCACACCTTGCGGGTGAAGAATCCGAACACGATCAGAAAGGTCAGCCACCCGAAGATCAGGCCGGAGGCGCCGATGTGGTTCGTCTCGACGGTCACCCCCTGGTACGACGGCGCCCCGAGATTGCCGATCAGCCAGGTGCCGAGGCCGCCCACGATCCAGATGATCGCGGTGGCGTAGAGGAACCGGGCCAGGCCCGCAAGGGTCATCAGAAAGCCGAGTACCAGAGCCGGACCGGTATTGGCGATCAGATGCTCCCAATTCGAATGCAGCAGCGGCGCCACCAGAATGCCCGTCAATCCGTCGGTCTCCAGCGGACGAATTCCGTTGCTGTCCAGCCGATGTCCACTCAAGGCATCAACCAGTTCGATCAGCCACAGCAGGACCACGAAGGACAGCACGGTCGCTCCGCCGACCATCCACGCGGGACGCTTCCCGGCCTCCGCCGGCGGTTCCGCCGCCCCGGGCACGCTCACGGGCGGCTCCTCAAGCCCGTCACGCCCATAGCTGTCCTTCCAGCGCGTCCTCCGCGTCATCCAGGCTACCGTCGTAGGCTCCGGTCGAAAGATACTTCCACCCGGCGTCGCACACCACGAACGCGATGTCGGCTCGCTGGCCGGCCCGGACCGCCTTTTGGGCCACTCCCAGCGCGGCATGAAGGATCGCGCCGGTGGAGATGCCGGCGAAGATTCCCTCGCGCTGCACAAGCTCGCGGGTACGCCTGACCGCATCGAAGGACCCGACCGAGTAGCGCGCGTTGAGTACCTCGGGGTCATAGAGCTCGGGGATGAATCCTTCGTCGAGGTTGCGCAACGCGTAGACGCCTTCGCCGTACCGGGGCTCGGCGGCGACGATCTGCACGCCTGGCACGTGCTCGCGCAGGTAGCGGCCCGTCCCCATCAGCGTTCCCGTGGTGCCCAGTCCGGCGACGAAGTGGGTGATCTCTGGCAGGTCGGCCAGCAGCTCTGGTCCGGTGCCCTCATAGTGCGCGGCGGCATTGGACGTGTTGCCGTACTGGTACAACATCACCCACGACGGATGCTCTGCCGCAATCTCTTTGGCACGCGCGACGGCCGTGTTCGAACCACCCTCCGCTGGCGAATAGATGATCCGGGCACCGTAGAGCTCCAAGAGCTGGCGCCGTTCGATCGAAGTGTTCTCCGGCATCACGCAGACCAGCTGATAGCCCTTCAGCAACGCTGCCATCGCCAGCGAGATACCGGTGTTGCCGCTGGTCGGCTCCAGGATCGTGGACCCCGCCCGCAGCAGTCCGCTGCGTTCGGCGTCCTCGATCATCCGCAACGCGGGCCGATCCTTGATGGACCCGGTCGGGTTGCGGTCCTCGAGCTTGGCCCACAACCGCACATGAGGCGAGTCGACGGCGTCGTCCCAGGACGGCGAAAGCCGCCGAAGCCCGACCAGCGGCGTGTTGCCGAGCGCCTCGAGCAGCGAGTCGTACCTAGTCATGAGGTGTCCCAGTCATGAGGTGTCCCAGTCATGGGCACAACTCACCCACCGGCGACGGCCGGGAGGATGGTGACCGAGTCGCCTTCGGATAATTCGGTGGCCAGACCACCGGAGAACCGTACGTCCTCGTCGTTGACGTATATGTTGACGAACCGCTGAAGCTTGCCCGGATCGGCGGAGTCGACCAGCCGTTCGGCGATACCCGAGTAGGCGGCGTCCAGATCCGAGATGACGGCGCCCAACGTCGCGCCGGAGGCCGTGACGCGTTTCTCACCACCGGTATGGGCACGCAGGATGGTCGGAATGGAGACGGTGACTCTGGCTGATTCGGACACAGGATTCTCTCTTATCGGTACTGGTCGACGATCTTGACGGGTTCCTCGGTGACGACGCCGTCGCGGATGCGGTAACTGCGCAGTTCGTGCTGGTCGGCGTCCCGGGTGGATACCAGGACGTAGTGGGCGTCGGGCTCGGCCGCATAGGAGATGTCGGTGCGGCTCGGGTAGGCCTCGGTCGCGGTGTGTGAGTGATAGATGACGATTGGAGCGTCCCCTCTGTCTTCCATGTCCCGCCACACCTTGAGCTGCTCCATGGAGTCGAATCGGTAAAACGTCGGCGAGCGCTCCGCATTAATCATCGCGACAAACCTCTCGGGACGATCGGACCCTTCGGCTCCGGCGATGATCCCGCAGGCCTCGTCCGGGTGGTCGGCGCGGGCATGGCCGACCATCGCGTCTACCAGGTCGGCTCGGATCACCAGCACGGTACTTTCCCTCTCCTCACCGACAACCCGCCGATCAATGGAACGCTCCGGGCAACAGTCCACGGTAGGTGGGTATTCCGGCAACCGCTTGGGCGGTCAGCACCGCGACGAGCACCGCGCGGGCTAGGCAGTCCGCAGCGGCTGCCCCAACCTCGGTGGTGAGCGACGCTTCCGGCGACATCGACGCCGGTGTGGCCGGGTCCGGATCCACCTCGACCGCACCGGTGGCCAGCGCGAACACGGTATCGCCGTCGTGCGCGGTGTGACACGGGCGGATGGTACGGGCCAATCCATCATGGGCGGCCACCGCCACCCGCCGGCAGCCCGGCGGGCTGAGCGCGGCGTCGGTGGCGACCACCGCGATCGTGGTGTTCAACGGGCTCAGCGCACGGTGCCGAGCCCGGTAGCCCGCGACCTGATCGGCGGGCGGGCTCAGCAGCCCGAATTCCACGATCTGATGGGCCGGCCAGGGCAGGCCGGTGGCCGGATCGATGACGTCGCCGGCCGAGTTGACCACGACCAGCGCACCCACGGTGACTCCCGAGTTCAGGGTCATCGAGGCGGTGCCGACGCCGCCTTTGAGCACCCCGGCGCGCGCACCCGCGCCCGCCCCGACGGAACCTGTCGCTACCTCGGTCCGCGCGCCCTGGGCCGCGAGATAGCCGAACTCCGCGGTCGGCCGGCATTGCCAACCACCTACCGGGAGGTCGAAGATCACCGCACCCGCAACGATCGGAACGACCCCACCGTCGAGCGCAACTCCGCGACCATGCTCCTCCAGCCAGGACATCACCCCGTCGGCGGCGGCGAGCCCGAATGCGCTGCCCCCGGTGAGCACGATCGCGTCGACGTGGCGCACCGAGTTACTCGGATCCAGCAGGTCGGTCTCCCGGGTTCCCGGTGCGCCGCCGCGGCAGTCCACCGCGCCGACCGTGCCCGGCGGGGTCAGCACGACGGTGGTTCCGGTCGCCCAGCCCGAGCCCAGCTGCGCATCGGCGTCGATCTTGTGGTGGTGGCCGACGCGGATGCCACCCACATCGGTGATCGAGCCGCTCATCGGCCCCGTCGGTTATCGCCGAGCGTGCTCACGGCTGCGACTCGTCGATCAGGCTCAGCACCAGGTACTCCTGCAGCACCGTCAGCCACTGGTAGACATCGAGATGACCGGCCATCGGATGGTCGGCGGGCAGTCGCTCGGGTCCGTCGGCACCGATGTCGAGCATCGTGCCCAGTGCCAGCCGCAGATCGTTGACGGCCGCAGCCCAGGCGTGCGCGTCGTCCTCGGTCAGTTCGAACTTCCCGCCACCCGCCGGGATGGTGTCCAGCAGCCGTCGCGCCGCGAGGTGTTTCGCGTCGATGATGGCAGGTTCGTGCAGGCCGCGCAGCGCGCTGTTGAGGCTCGCCGCCGCCCCCTGCGCTCCCGGCTCGTCCTGCGCCCGGTAGAAGTCGGGCAGCAGCCGCTTCATCGTGTCGTCTTGCGGCGGAACCGAATTGCCCGTTCGGATGCCGGTGATGTCGGCAAGCTCGTCGACCGGTGCCGAGGACTGACGATCCTCGAGCATTTCAAGCAGCGAGGTGACCAGGCTACTCAACAGCTCAGCCTCGTGCGCGGCCAGCGCCGAGCGGAACCGCGGGCCGTCGGCGCCCTGGACCAGCTTCCATTTACGCACGGATTCTCAGCGATCCTGCTGGAGTGTCGCCCACAATCCGGCGGCGTGCAGCCTGGCTACATCGATCTCCATAGACTCGCGACTGCCGGCCGACACCACGGCTTTGCCTTCGTTGTGCACCTGCAACATCAGCTTGGTCGCGTGCGGCTCGCTGTAGCCGAAGATCTTCTGCAGCACATACGTCACGTAGGTCATCAGGTTCACCGGATCATCCCACACCAACGTCACCCAGGGAGCGTCGGTCGCGACATCTTCCTCGGGAACTGTGGCAACCTGACGATGTTCCCGAGTCCCCGGACGGACGTTCGCCGGCGTGACCATGTGGCAAGAATACCGGGGTCGCGACCATAGCCCGAACCGATACGGTAGCCCTGTGACTCCATCGTCCGGGACGCCGCCGCCGGGCCTACCGGTGTCACTGCTGACCGACAAGTACGAATTGACAATGCTCGCCGCCGCGCTGCGGGACGGCACCGCACAACGCCGCACCACCTTCGAGATATTCGCCCGGCGACTCCCCGATGGCAGGCGTTACGGCGTCATCGCGGGTACCGGCCGATTCCTGGAAGCGTTGCAGCAGTTCAGGTTCGACGATGCAGCCCTGGACTCGCTGGCCGACTTCCTGGATCGCGACGCGCTCGACTACCTGGCCGGATACCGGTTCAGCGGAGATATCGACGGCTACCCCGAGGGTGAGCTGTATTTTCCCGGGTCGCCGGTGCTCTCGGTGCACGGGCCCTTCGCCGAATGCGTGCTCCTGGAGACGCTGGCGCTGTCGATCTTCAATCACGACACCGCCATCGCCTCGGCTGCAGCCCGGATGGTCAGCGCCGCGCACGGGCGCCCGTTGATCGAGATGGGTTCCAGGCGCACCCATGAACAGGCGGCCGTCGCGGCGGCGCGGGCTGCCTACGTCGCGGGCTTCACCGCGACGTCCAACCTCGAGGCAATGCGCAGCTACGGAATCCCCGCCCTGGGAACCAGTGCGCATGCCTTCACCCTGCTGCATACCGTGGCCGGGCAGCCCGCCGCGGCCGGGGAGCAGGCTGCGTTCAGGTCGCAGGTCGACACGTTGGGCGCCGACACCACGCTGCTCGTGGATACCTATGACATCACCACCGGTGTCGCCAACGCCGTGGACGTCGCCGGCCCACGACTGGGGGCGGTGCGTATCGACTCCGGTGATCTCGGGGTGCTCGCCGGGCAGGTTCGCCGTCAGCTGGACAGTCTGGGCGCCACCGACACCCGCATCGTGGTCTCCGGGGACTTGGACGAGTACGCCATCGCCGCGCTGCGCGCCGAACCGGTGGACGCCTACGGCGTCGGCACGTCGGTGGTGACCGGATCGGGAGCACCGACCGCGAGCATGGTCTACAAGCTGGTCGAGGTGGATGGCAACCCGGTCGAGAAGCGCAGCACTCACAAGGAGTCCCACGGTGGCCGCAAGTGCGCCCAGCGGCTGGCCAATACCTCCGGAACCATCGTCGAGGAGGTGGTGTTCCCAGCCGGCCAGGCGCCACCGACTGCACCGGACCTGGTGGCCCGCACCCTGACGGTCCCCCTGGTGCGCAACGGAGTTCCGGTCGCCGCGCTCGGGCTGGAAGCAGCACGTGAGCGAGTCGAAAAGGGCTTGCAGAGCCTGCCGTGGGAGGGTCTGAAACTTTCCAAGGGCGACCCTGCCATCCCGACCCAAATCATCGCCCCCACCAGCCACGAACGCTAGCGGGCCCGTTCCGGTGGCTGTTGAGGGGACTCAGGTCGGCGAGTTACTCGAGACGGCGGTGGCCGCGCTGGGTGGCGCCCGACGGGACGGCCAGATAATGATGGCCGAAGCGGTAGCCCACGCTTTCGACACCGGCGAACACCTCGCCGTCCAGGCCGGCACGGGCACCGGGAAATCGTTGGCCTACCTGGTTCCGGCGATAGTCTCCTCGTTGAGCCGGCACCGACCGGTCGTCGTGTCGACCGCGACGATCGCGCTGCAACGACAACTGGTCGATCGCGACCTGCCCCGGCTCGCCGACTCGCTGTCCGGAAAGCTCGCCCGTCGGCCCGATTTCGCGCTCTTGAAGGGCCGTCGAAATTACCTGTGCCTCAATAAGATCCACGGCGGCACCCAGCCCGGAACGACCAGCGGGCCCGAGCCCGAGGACTTGACGCAGCCGGAGCTGTTCTCCCCGGTCGCGGCCAGCGCCCTGGGCCGCGACGTGCAGCGACTTGTCACGTGGTCGTCGAGCACCGATACCGGAGACCGCGACGAACTGACCCCCGGGGTGCCGGACCGGTCGTGGTCGCAGGTCAGCGTGTCGGCGCGGGAATGCGTCGGCGTATCCCGCTGCCCGTTCGGGACCGATTGCTTCGCCGAACGCGCACGCGACCGCGCCGGCGCGGCCGATGTGGTCGTGACGAACCACGCTTTGCTGGCAATCGACGCCGTCGGCGACGCCAACGTACTTCCCGACCACGATCTCCTGATCATCGACGAGGCACACGAGTTGGTGGACAGGGTGACCAGCGTCGCCACCGCCGAACTGACGGCGACCTCGCTGGGCATCGCAGCGCGCAGAGCGGCCCGGCTGGTGGCACCCGAGATCACCCAACGGCTGGAGGAGGCGGCTGCCGCCTTCTCCGCAACGATCCTGGCCACCCCCGGCGGGCGCATCGACGTCCTGGACGAGGGCCTGGCCAGTCACCTCACCGTGCTGCGCGACGCGGCGAGCCGGGCCCGATCCGCAATCGACGCGACCCCCACCGATCCCAAGACCGCCTCCGCACGCACCGAAGCGGCTGCCGCCCTCGCCGATGTCATCGACACCTCCGCACGGATACTCAGCTCGTTCACCCCGGCACTCCCGGACCGCACCGACGTGGTGTGGGTCGAGCACGTCGACGCGGCCCGGCCCGGACCCGAAGCCCGCGCGGCACTTCGGGTGGCTCCGATTTCGGTGGCCGGCCTGCTGCGCGCCCGAGTGTTCGGCACTTCGACCACGGTGCTGACCTCGGCGACGTTGACCATCGGCGGTACCTTCGCCGCGATGGCCGCCGCCTGGGGCCTGGACCAGGGTCCAGAACACCTTGAGCCGAGTTCGGATACAGCCGAAACAAAACTTCGATGGCGAGGACTGGACGTGGGCTCGCCGTTCGACCACGCCAAATCGGGCATCCTGTACGTCGCTGCGCATCTTCCGCCGCCCCGCCGCGACGGCACCGGGTCCAGTGAGCAGTTGGACGAGATCGCCGCCCTGATCGCCGCCGCGGACGGCCGAACGCTCGGATTGTTCTCCTCGACGCGGGCGGCCAGGGCAGCGGCCGAGATCATCGGCGGTCGCGTCGATACTCCGGTGCTCTGCCAAGGTGACGACAGCACCTCGAACCTGGTCCGACGCTTTTCCGAGATCGAACAGACGTCGCTGTTCGGGACGTTGTCGCTGTGGCAGGGCGTCGACGTGCCCGGCCCGTCGCTGTCGCTTGTACTCATCGATCGGATTCCGTTTCCACGCCCCGACGATCCTTTGTTGACCGCCCGTCAGCGCGCCGTCGCCGCCCGGGGTGGAAACGGCTTCATGGAAGTCGCGGCAAGTCACGCGGCGTTGCTGCTCGCTCAGGGAGCCGGCCGATTGCTGCGCCGAGTCGATGACCGTGGCGTCGTGGCGATTCTCGACTCGCGGATGGCGACCGCGCGTTACAGCGGATTCCTGCTCGCCTCGCTGCCTCCGTTCTGGGCTACCACCGACGGGGCCGCCGTACGGGAAGCGCTGCGGCGCCTGCGGGCTCCGGCGGCGAGCCCCTGATCCAGCAGCGAGCGATGGGTTCGCGCATTCAGCCATGGAATGGGCACTCCAGTTCACTATCCTGGGAACGAAGTCCCGGTGCGTGCCCCATGGCCGCGAGTGATCCCGAAAGGCGGCGTCCATGAGTCCGTCCACAAGTCGAGGACACCTTGTCGGCACCGTGGTCGCGACTGCGGCGGTCCTGCTGGGGAACGCATGCTCGTCAACGCTGCAGGGTAATCCCGTGTCGGTTTTCGACGACCCGTTCAAGGTCGCCGGAATCCCGGCCTCCGATGGGCCAACCGGTCTGCGCCCCGACGCCGAGGATCCCACCCGCGACGTCAAAGGCTCCGACGGCGGGGAGATCGACTGGCTGGCCGGCAGCGCGATCAGCGATATCGAAGAGTTCTGGGAGACCGCCTATCCGGAGACGTTCGGCGAGGAGTTCACCTCGGCGAGGGCGTTGATCTCGTTCGACGCCAGCGACTTCGACGGCGAGTTCTGCGATACCGACACCTACGGGATGGTCAATGCCGGCTTCTGCTACTCGGACCGGACGATCGGTTGGGATCGGGGCGAACTGTTGCCGGACCTGAAGCGTGCATACGGCGACATGGGTGTGGTACTCGTCCTTGCCCACGAGTACGGCCACGCGGTGGCCCATCAGGCCGGTCTGTCCGGCAAGGGCGTCCCGACCCTGGTCGGCGAGCAGCAGGCAGACTGCCTGTCCGGCGCCTTTATGCGGTGGGTGGCCGAGGAGAACTCATCCCGCTTCACCCTGAGCACCGGCGACGGGCTCAACAATGTTTTGGCCGCGGTGATCTCTTTTCGGGATCCGCTACTCAACGAGGGCGACCCGGAGGCCGGGGTCGACGAGCACGGCTCGGCCTTCGAGCGGCTCTCGGCCTTCCAGTTCGGATTCACCGACGGTCCGTCCGCATGCGCGGCCATCGACATGCGCGAAATCGGTCAACGTCGCGGCGACCTTCCGGTGCTGCTGCCCGAGGACCAGACCGGAGAACTCGAGGTGAACGAGGATTCGGTCCGCTCGATCGTCGACGCGATGGGGATCCTGTTCGAACCCGCCGCTCCACCGGCCCTCAGCTTCGACGCCGACGCCGCCCAGAACTGCGCCGATGCGCGACCCAGCCCGCCCGCGTCGTTCTGCCCGGCGACCAACACCATCATCGTCGATGTGGACGGTCTGCAGGACCTGGGTACGCAGTCCGCACGACAAGACGGCAGCAGTCTGGCGGTCGGAGACAACACGGCATATTCGGTGCTCGTCTCCCGGTATATGACCGCGATCCAGGCAGAGCACGGCGGGGTGCCACTGGACACGGCGCAGGCCGCGTTGCGAACGGCCTGCCTGACCGGGGTGGCGACGGTGAAAATGACCAAAGAAGTCACCACCCCTGATGGCGACACGATCGCGCTGACGGCGGGCGACGTCGACGAGGCGGTGTCGGGGATTCTCACCAACGGCTTGGTCGCCGGTGACGTCAACGGAGAGTCGGTGCCCTCCGGGTTCGCCCGGATCGACGCCTTCCGGCTCGGCGTACTCAGCGACACCGAGCGCTGCTTCAAACGCTTTCGGTGAGCGGACCGGCAAATGTGACCAGGCCGAGTTCATTGGTCCCGGCGAGCAGTCGGTGGTGCGGCAGCACCCGGACCGTGTACCCCACCGGTCCGGTGCTCGAAAGCGGCATTGTGGCGGCGTAGATCTCGGTGCCGCTGTCGGCGGCCCCGGCGTGTGACATCGTCGCGATGACGGGGTCAACCAGCACGTCGCCGGCGCCGACGCGCCCCAACACGGCCTCGACGACCACCTCGTCGGGCCGCAGGCCGGCCAGGTGTACCCGAGCCGTCAAGGTCAACTCGGAACCGAGCAGCGGGGTGCCGTGCAACCCGGAGCCGTCCACGTCGGTGATCTCGACGCCCGGCCAGGCGCGTTCAATGCGAAGCCGATACCGCGCGAGTTCGGCGGCAGCGCCGAACGGGACATCGAACTCCCCGGCTCCGGAATCTCCCCGCTGGATGGACCGGCGCAGTGACTGCGCGGCCGGCGCATAGTATTTCTCGGTGTAGTCGCGCACCATCCGCGACGCCAACACCTTGGGCCCCAACACCTGTAGCGTGTGTCGGACCATCTCTATCCAGCGTGTCGGCAGGCCGCTTTCGTCACGTTCGTAGAACTTGGGCGCCACCGCCGTCTCGAGCAGTTCGTACAGTGCGGACGCCTCGATGTCGTCGCGTCGGTACTCGTCGGCCAACCCGTCGGCGGTAGGGATTTCCCAGCCGTTCTCGCCGTCATACCACTCATCCCACCAGCCGTCCCGAATCGACAGATTCAGCCCGCCGTTCAGCGCACTCTTCATGCCCGACGTACCGCATGCCTCGAGCGGGCGCAGCGGATTGTTCAGCCAGACGTCGCAGCCGTGGTAGAGCTGCCGTGCCATGGACATGTCGTAGTCGGGCAGGAACGCGATGCGGTGCCGCAGCTCCGGCCGGTCCGCGAAACGCACGATCTGCTGGATGAGCGCCTTGCCACCCTCGTCCGCAGGGTGCGATTTGCCCGCCACGATCAGCTGGATGGGACGCTCGGCATCCAGCAACAGGCGCGCCAACCGGTCCGGATCGCGCAGCATCAGGGTGAGACGCTTGTAGGTGGGCACTCGGCGGGCGAAGCCGATCGTCAATACTTCAGGATCGAAAGCTGTTGAAATCCAACCGAGTTCCGGCTCCGAAGCCCCCCGCTCCAGCCATGATCGACGCAATCGGACCCGGACGTCAGCGATCAGCGCGGCGCGCAGCGCCGAGCGTATGGACCACATCGTCGCGGGGTCGGTGTTCTGCAGCTGCTCCCAAAGGTGGGACTCGCTGACAGAATCGGAGCCGGCATCCGAACCGGCGAGCTGGCGCCCGAGTTGCATCCACTGTGGCGCTGCCCAGGTGGGCGCGTGCACGCCGTTGGTGATGGATCCGATCGGCACCTCCCAGGAGTCGAAACCCGGCCACAGGTCGTTGAACATCTCCCGACTGACCTGCCCGTGCAGCAATGACACCCCGTTGGCGCGCTGCGCCAACCGCAATCCCATGTGCGCCATATTGAATTTGGTCGGGTCATCCTCGTCACCGAAGGCCAGGATGCGGTCGACGGGGACCCCGGGCAACAGTCGCGAACCCACCCCGCCGGGATCAGGACCGAAGTAGCGCTCCACCATATCGACGGGAAAACGGTCGATGCCAGCCGGCACCGGAGTATGGGTGGTGAAGACGGTCGACGATCGGACAACCGTCAGCGCGGTGTCGAAGTCCAGCCCGGCCTCGATCAGCTCACGGATCCGCTCGGCACCCAGGAAACCGGCGTGGCCCTCGTTCATATGGAAGACCTCGGGTTCTGGCAGACTCTCGATCTCGGTGAACGCCCTGATCGCCCGCACGCCACCCACTCCAGCAAGGATCTCTTGTTTGATCCGGTGCTCCTGGTCGCCCCCGTAGAGTCGGTCGGTGACCGCGCGCAACTCGTGCTCATTCTCCGCGACGTCGGAATCCAACAGCAGCAGGGGGATTCGCCCAACCTGCGCGATCCAGATGCGCGCGAATAGCTGCGCTCCGGCGGGCAGCGCCAGCTCGACCAGGACGGCCTCCCCCCGGGAGTCGGTGAGCAAACGCAGCGGTAGACCCTGTGGATCCAGCGACGGATAGCCCTCGTGTTGCCACCCGTCGGCCGACAGCGACTGGCGAAAATAGCCGTGCTGGTAGTGCAGCCCGACCGCGATGAGCGGAACGCCGAGGTCTGACGCCGACTTCAGGTGATCGCCGGCCAGGATTCCCAGACCCCCGGAGTAATTCGGCAGCACTTCTGCGACGCCGAACTCCATCGAAAAGTACGCGATGCCGTTGGGCAGCGCCGGGTCATCGCTCTCCGCTGCGCGTTGCTGGTACCACCGGGGGCTGGTCAGGTAGTCATCGAGTTCGGCCGCCCGATCGTCAAGGCGCCGGACAAACGACTCATCTGCGGCCAGCTCCTCGAACCTTCCGGGCCTGACCTGTCCGAGCATCGCCACGGGGTCGCAACCGACCCGCCGCCACAGGCCGGGATCGATCGCCGCGAACAGATCCTGGGTCGGTTTGTCCCAGGACCAGCGCAGGTTGACGGAGAGCCGATCCAACGCGGACAGCCGTTCGGGGAGGTAAGCGCGGACGGTAAACCGTCGGAGAGCCTTCACGCAGGTTCACCTTAGTGCCGTCGCAGGGCGAACAAACGGATTTCCCTCGGCCAACGGCATCGCCGGATGAACAACACGTCTCGAGCTGTCGGGTAAGGGTGGCACGGCGCTGCATGACGATGCGGCGGCGGTGGTTAGCCCGCCGAAGCTGACACCCAGCCGGCCGCCAGACACAATCCTGTCGCAGATCATCGAGATCACGCTGAGTTGCGGGGCGAAAGTGGCCCCCGGCGCGGTCGTGCCCACGCGTTGTGGTGACGGGTTTGTTTGGGCTGCCGCGGAATTTGCGGGTAGTGGACAATACCGCGTATAGGACTGCGGTAATCGCCAGACCCAGTGTCGAGCACAGGAATCCGGCTCCGGCCCAGGCGGAGGCCGCCAGGGCCGCGGCCAGTGCGGGCGCCAGAAAATAGCAAGCTTCGAAGCTGATGGTCCAGTAGCGCAACAACGCATCGCGGAGCAGACCTTGGGGGGTGGGCCACCACGCTTCCCACTGAGGCCATCGCATGGTCAAACGAGCTGGGTTGATCGCAGAACATCGGCATCACGAAGGTCGCTGTCGCACTGCTTTCATGCTCCCCCGGTTCTAATTTCGGCCACTCGGGCTAATCGATAGCGGTGATCTCACGCCACGACCCGGCATACCGGACCGGCCAAGGCCGCCGCGTCACCACGATGGCGGTCCCGAATGCTGCGCAGCGAGTCCACCGACTGACCGCGCAGCGTGGTCACGACGGTGCGCCCCGCAACGGCGGGCACCGCCTCGACGGACGGCACAACCAAGACCGGCAGGCCCGCCCGTTGGGCAGCCAGCGCGCCGGGAACCGAATCCTCTACCGCAACGCAATCGCCAGCGGCGAGGCCCAGCCGGCTCAGTGCCATCACATAGGGTTGGGGATCCGGCTTGGGACGGCTTACGTCGTCGCCGCAGATGATGACGTCGAACGTACACGGCCCCAGATCTTTTATCGCGATCTCGACCAGACGCCGCGGGCTGGAAGTGACTAGCGCAGTACCCAGACCGGTTCGACGCACCGCGGTTAGCAACTCCACCGCCCCTGGACGCCAAGGCACCCCGCGCTGCATCTCGTCTTCGACCTTGCCCAACACGGAGCGGCGAGTCGCTTCACGATCCCCGGGCGCGCCGGTCTCGGCGTGCAGCATCTCCACAACCCGGCCCAACGATTGGCCTAGCATTCGGACCCTGGCAGCCGGTGACAGCTGGCCCCCCAGATCGGCGGCCATCTCATGCAGAGCTGCGGTCCAGATCCGCTCGCTGTCCGTTAACGTCCCGTCCATATCGAACAGCACCCCGCGCAGCGGAGCCTTCGTATCCTGTGGTTGACCAAACCGGCCCCACATCACCGGCTCTCGCATCATCTGTCTCCTCCGTGGCAACTTGGCCTCATCGTCTGTGATTTCAAGATCGGCCAACGAGATGAGAACCCCAAGAGGCGGCGATGAGTGGCTTCTCATTCGCGACGTGACCCGTGCTGACGCACCGACCGTCGACACTGGCGTGCCTGCTGCTCCACGCTGTGCGTCGACTTGGCTATCGGTGGTGAGTGCCACGGCGCATTACCGACGAAACCCGTTACCGCACTATGGGTTACGAATCCTAGCTGGCGAACTCCTGCGGTCTCGCACTCCTCGCGGTCGTCGGTTGCCAACCGCGCCACCCGGGCGTCGAATCCTTGCACGTCTTCGCCACGATGCGAACAACTATCTCGCGATAGGAGACCTTCTGCGTCACTGATTCGGGGCGGTTCAAGCAAGTGCGTGCCACCCAAACGGCCTACCAGTCATCGGGAAACCCCATTCGGCCAGCGCGGACTCCTGGCCTTTCGGGTCGAAGCCAACACCGAACCGCTGATCATCATCAACATTCCGCGGACCGCTACCGCCGATTCGCGGCATTAACCGCTTGCGTCGGAGGCGTCCCCTCGTTAAGGCAGCTCTTGAGAGGTCTTCCGCTGCTTCTCACGTTAGCCCAACCAGTCGACCAATACTTGCCGCCCGGCGACGTGCACCGTTTCTCGCTGCCGGGGATTGAACGCGGCACTACGGTGGGTATAGACGCAGCGGGAAGGACGCAAGTGCCAGGGAGGGTCGCATTGATTGGGGGCGGGTGTTGACCGCAGGCCGTATCGAGATCGACGACGTCGCGCCAGTGGTATCCGGCGGGCGGTTCCCCGCCAAGGCGGTGGTGGGCGAGGTGGTGCCGGTCACGGCGACGGTATGGCGCGAGGGGCACGAGGCGGTGTCCGCCACGGTCGTGGTGCGTTACCACGGGGCCGAATACCCGTCGCTGGCCGACGAGCCCGCCGGTCTCATCCGCACCAGCCAAGCGAAGCCGATTCACGACGTACTCGGCTCGTCCCCCCGGGTCCGTCCCGTCGGACTGCCGATGACGCAGGGCCGCACACCCGATGTGTTCCACGGACAGTTCATTCCCGATTCGGTGGGGTTGTGGACATTTCGGGTCGACGGCTGGGGCGACCCGATAGCCACCTGGCGCAAGACCGTGATCGCCAAACTCGATGCTGGACAAAGCGAAGGCGAACTGTCCAACGATTTGCTGACAGGAGCTCGGTTGCTGGAGCGGGCGGCAGCCGGTGTCCCGCGGCAGCTGCGATATCCGGTCCTGCAAGCCGCGGACCGATTGCGTGAGCCCGGCGATCCATTCGTGCGCGCGGGCGCGGCGCTGGCGCCCGAGGTCACCGGATTGATCGAACAGTATCCCCTGCGCGAGCTGATCACCCGCGGCGAGCAACATGGCGTGTGGGTAGACCGCCCACAGGCGCGGTTCGGTTCCTGGTACGAGTTCTTCCCTCGATCCACCGGAGGTTGGGACAGCGCGGGGAATGCGGTGCACGGAACCTTTGCCACGGCGGCCGAGGCACTGCCAAGGGTGGCCAGAATGGGCTTCGACGTCGTCTACCTGCCACCCATCCATCCGATCGGACGTGTGCACCGAAAAGGACGCAACAACAGCGTCACCGCGGCGCCGGATGACGTCGGCAGCCCCTGGGCAATCGGCAGTGACGAGGGCGGCCACGACGCGGTGCACCCGGCCCTGGGCACCATCGAAGATTTCGACGCCTTTGTCACCGCCGCCGCCGGCCATGGCCTGGAGGTGGCGCTGGATCTGGCTTTGCAATGTGCTCCGGATCATCCCTGGGCGCGAGACCATCCCGAGTGGTTCACCGTGCTGCCCGACGGGACCATCGCCTACGCAGAAAATCCACCGAAGAAGTACCAGGACATCTACCCGCTGAATTTCGACAACGACCCGGTGGGGATCTACCAGGAGGTTCTGCGCGTCGTCGGGTTCTGGATGTCCCACGGGGTCAAGATCTTCCGGGTCGACAATCCACATACCAAGCCGCCCAACTTCTGGGCCTGGCTGATCGGGGAGGCCAAGCGAATCGATCCCGACGTGCTCTTCCTGGCCGAGGCATTCACCCGGCCAGCGCGGTTGTACGGGCTGGCCAAGCTCGGGTTCACCCAGTCCTACACCTACTTCACCTGGCGGACCGCGAAATGGGAGATCACCGAGTTCGGCCTGGAGATCGGCGAGCACGCCGACTACGCCCGGCCCAATCTATTTGTCAATACGCCCGACATCCTGCACGAAAGTCTGCAGCACGGCGGACCCGGCATGTTCGCGATCCGGGCCGTTCTGGCTGCAACCATGAGCCCGCTGTGGGGGGTCTATTCGGGGTACGAACTTTTCGAGCACCGCGCGGTACGCGAAGGCAGCGAAGAGTACCTCAACTCCGAGAAGTACGAACTGCGTCCACGCGATTTCGATGCAGCCCTGGCCGACGGCGAATCGCTGGAGCCTTTCCTCGCCCGGCTCAACGCGATCCGACGCCTGCACCCCGCACTGCAACAGTTGCGCACCATCAGGTTTCACCACATCGACAACGACGCGCTGCTGGCTTTCAGCAAGTTCGATCCGGTCACCGGGGATCAGGTGCTGGTGGTGGTGACGCTGAACCCGTTCGGCCCGGAAGAGGCAACCCTGTGGCTGGACATGGGGGCGCTGGGGATGGAGCAGGCGGACCGCTTCTGGGTGCGGGACGAGATCACCGGAGACGAATACCACTGGGGCCAAGCCAATTACGTACGCCTGGAGCCCGCTCGGGCGGTGGCCCATCTGTTGCACATGCCCCAGATCCCAGCCGACCAAAGACTGAACCTGCTGCGTAGGGAGTGACGACATGAACAAGGCGTCCAACCTGAACAACACAATCCAGAGTCCCCATCTGCGGCCCCACACCGCCGATCTCAACCGGATACTCACCGGCGATCATCATGATCCGCACTCGGTGTTGGGCGCCCATGAATACGGCGACCATACGGTCATCCGCACCTACCGACCGCACGCCGTAGGCGTCGACGCCTTGATCGGTGGCCGTCGGCATCGGTTCGAGCACATCGAGTCCGGAGTGTTCGCCGTGGCGCTGCCATTCACAGATCTGATCGATTACCGCCTCGAGATCAGCTACGACACCGACGGCGATGGACATCATGTGCACCGGGTCGCCGACGCGTACCGCTTCCTGCCCACGCTCGGCGAGATGGATCTGCACCTCTTCGCCGAAGGGCGTCACGAGCGGCTGTGGGAGGTACTCGGAGCCCATCCGCGGCGCTTCAACACGCCCGACGGCGTGGTCGAGGGTGTCTCTTTCGCGGTATGGGCGCCAAACGCCAAGGGCATCAGCCTGATCGGGGAATTCAACCACTGGGACGGCAACGAGGCACAGTTGCGAGTACTGGGGTCCACCGGCGTGTGGGAGCTATTCTGGCCGGACTTTCCGATCGGCGGCCTGTACAAATTCCGGGTACATGGCGCCGACGGAGTGGTCACCGAACGCGCGGACCCGATGGCGTTCGCGACCGAGGTGCCACCCCAGACCGCCTCGCGGGTAACCCGCAGTGACTACACCTGGAGCGACGGCGAGTGGATGTCGGGCCGCCCACTGCGTAATCCGGTGTTCGAGCCGATGAGCACCTACGAGGTCCACCTGGGCTCTTGGCGGCCGGGGCTGAGCTACACCGAACTGGCCGAACAGCTCACCGAATACCTGGTCCAGCATGGGTTCACCCATGTCGAGATGCTCCCGGTCGCCGAACACCCGTTCGGGGGATCGTGGGGCTACCAGGTGACCTCCTACTATGCGCCGTCGTCACGGTTCGGTACCCCTGACGAGTTCCGTCATCTCGTCGACACCCTGCACCAAGCCGGAATCGGCGTCTTGATCGACTGGGTACCGGCCCATTTTCCCAAGGACTCCTGGGCGCTCGGCCGCTTCGACGGCACCGCGCTATACGAACATGCCGATCCGCACCGCGGCGAGCAGCTGGATTGGGGCACTTACGTTTTCGATTTCGGTCGCGCCGAAGTCCGCAACTTCCTGGTCGCCAACGCGTTGTACTGGTTGCAGGAGTACCACGTCGACGGTCTGCGGGTAGATGCCGTGGCATCAATGCTCTACCTGGACTATTCCCGCCCTGCCGACGGGTGGACACCGAACATCTACGGCGGCCGGGAGAACCTCGAGGCGGTGCAGTTCCTTCAGGAGATGAACGCCACGGTGCACAAGGTAACCCCGGGTATTGTCACGATCGCCGAGGAGTCCACCTCCTGGCCTGGTGTCACCCGACCGACAAGCCTTGGTGGACTGGGCTTTTCGATGAAATGGAATATGGGCTGGATGAACGACACGCTGTCATTCATCAAGCGGGACCCCATTCACCGCAGCTACCACCACCACGAGATGACGTTCTCGATGCTTTATGCCTTCAGCGAGAATTACGTCCTGCCGATCAGTCACGACGAAGTCGTCCACGGTAAAGGGACGCTCTGGGGCCGCATGCCGGGCAACGACCACATGAAGGCTGCCGGGGTCCGGTCTCTGCTGGCCTACCAGTGGGCGCACCCCGGCAAGCAACTCCTGTTCATGGGCCAGGAGTTCGGCCAGCGCGCCGAATGGTCCGAGGAACGGGGGGTGGACTGGTTTCAGCTCGAGGAGAAGGGGTTCTCCGACGGGATTCTGCGGATGCTGACCGACGCCAACGCGATCTACCGCAGCAACCGGGCCCTCTGGTCCCGCGACACCCAGCCGGAGGGATACTCCTGGATCGACGCCAACGACTCGGCGAGCAACGTGTTGAGCTTCCTACGTTTCGGCGACGACGGCTCGATGATGGCCTGCGTCTTCAACTTCTCGGGTTCCGAGCATTCCCAATACCGGCTCGGGCTTCCGCACACCGGTACCTGGCGCGAAATCCTCAACACCGATTCCGACGCCTACCACGGATCCGGCATCGGCAACTACGGTGCCGTCGAGGCTTCCGACGAGCCGTGGCACGGCCGCCCGGCCTCGGCGGTGATGGTGCTGCCGCCGCTGTCCGCGTTGTGGTTTCGACCGGCCTAGCTTTCCGGCGAGCAGACACAAATTCTGGCGAGCAGACACAAATGCCCCCGGCGCCCGGCGTGTCGGGGGCCATTTGTGTCTGCTCGCCGGAGGTAGAAGGGTCAGTACAGGGCGTTGGCAAGGTTGCGGCGACCCGCGATGACCGCGGGATCAGTCGGATCGAAGAGATCGAACAACTCGATCAGCCTGGTGCGCACCTTGGTCCGGTCGTCGCCCGTGGTTCGCTTGACGAGTGCGGTCAGCCGCTCAAAGGCGGCATTGGCGTTCTGCGTGAGGATCTCGACGTCAGCGGCGGCCAACGCCGCATCGACGTCACCGGGCGAGGCGTCGGCGATGGCGACCGCGTCCCGGGGGTGCGTCGTGGCGCGCTGCAGGAAACCGATCTGACGCACCGCACCCTTTGCCTCGGCGTGGTTCGGATTCGCATCCAGAATCGCCTGGTAAGCGCGATGCGCCTGGTCGAACTCTCCGCTGTCCAGGTGCGCTCGCGCCTGCTCGAGCTCAGGGTCGACCTGCTCTGGTTCATCGACATCGCCTCCGCCCCGCAGCTTCCCGGCTGTGGCGCTCAGCAACGAGTCGATCCAGCGCCGCAACTGTTCGGGCGGCTGCACGCCCTGGAAGCTGGACAACGGCTGTCCGGCGGCGAGTGCTATCACGGTCGGCACCGCGGTCACCCCGAAAATCTGCGCCACCCGCGGCACGGTGTCGACGTTCACCGTCGTCAAGGACCATTTGGAGCCATCCGTGGCGGCAAGGTCGGCGAGCGCCTGTCCGAGTTGCACGCTCGGCTCGCTGCGCGGCGACCACAACAGCACGACGACCGGCACATCGTTCGAGCGGACGAGCACCTCGGTTTCCAGGTTCGCTTCGGTGATCTGCACGCCACCTGGCTCATTGCCCGCCGAGCCGGGTGCCGCGCCCTCGCCGGCGGTCGCCCGCTGTTTGAGCGCCGACAGGTCGACTGCGCCGGCCATGGCAGGTGCGATGGGGGGTCGAGGACGTGTCACGCGATCAAGTCTGTCACGTCGCTTTCCGTACCGTCCGCCCCGGTTGCCCTGTCGTCGGGACGGCGTCTGCGACTGTCGATCCGGCTCCCATCCGAGCGTTTCGGTCAGCCCAGATGAGGAAGATCACACTGCCCAGTGGCACGACGCTTCCCAGCAGCGCCAGCAACCACGTGCCGAGGCCCCACTTGTATGCCGTCCCGGCCAGCAGCGCGGCCGCCACGAATGCGACGAACATCGCCCCGTGCACAGGGCCGAATACCTGGACGCCCACCTCGGTCCGGGGAGTGCCCAAGTATTTGAAATACATGCCGATCAGCAGTCCCGCCCAGCTGACCGCTTCCGCCACAGCGATCACCCGGAACAATTGGCCCGCACGGTCCCTCACGGGCGGCGCAAGATAAGCGCGTCGCCCTGGCCTCCGGCGCCGCATAGTGCGGCGACCGCATACCTGGGACCCCCGTCGCTTCGCTCGCCCTGGCCATTTCCCCCGTCGCTTCGCTCGCCCTGGCCGCGGGCCAACTCGAGTGCGGCGTGCAGCGTGATCCTGGCGCCTGACATGCCGATCGGGTGCCCGATGGCGATGGCACCACCGTTGACGTTCACCTTGGCCGACATCGTCGCCTCGTCCAGACCCAGTTCGCGGGCCGAGGCGAGCGCGACGGCCGCGAACGCTTCGTTGATCTCGATGACGTCCAGGTCGTCGACGCTGATGCCCTCTTTGGCGACGGCCTTGCGAATCGCATTGGCGGGCTGACTCTGCAGCGTCGAATCCGGTCCGGCCACCACGCCGTGCGCGCCGATCTCGCACAACCAGCTCAGCCCCGCCTCCTCAGCTCGTGCCTTGTTCATCACCACCACGGCGCATGCCCCGTCAGAGATCTGGGACGCTGAGCCAGCGGTGATGGTGCCGTCCTTGCGGAATGCCGGCTTGAGCCCCCCCAGCGAGTCAGCAGTCGTATTGGCCCGGATGCCTTCATCCTCGGCGAACTCGATGGGATCGCCCTTGCGCTGCGGAATGCGCACCGGGACGACCTCGTCGGCGAAGACGCCGTCCTTCCAGGCAGCAGCCGCCTTCTGGTGCGAGGCCGCAGCGTAGGCGTCCTGCTCGGCACGGGTGAATCGGTCGAGGTCGTTACGCTGCTCGGTGAGCGCGCCCATCGGCTGGTCGGTAAACACGTCATGCAGCCCGTCGTAGGCCATGTGATCGAGCACCGTGACGTCCCCGTACTTGTACCCGGCGCGGCTGTCCATCAGCAGGTGGGGGGCCTTGGACATGGACTCTTGACCGCCCGCGACGATCACATCGAATTCGCCAGCCCGGATCAACTGGTCGGCCAAGGCGATCGCGTCGATGCCGGACAGGCACATCTTGTTGATCGTCAGGGAGGGGACGTCCCAGCCGATGCCGGCTGCCACCGCGGCCTGCCGCGCCGGCATCTGCCCAGCTCCGGCGGTCAGCACTTGCCCCATGATCACGTATTCGACCAGGGACGCGGGTGCGGCAACGTTCGGGAAGGCCTTCCTCAGCGCACCGGCGATCGCGACCGCGCCGAGGTCGCTGCCGGAGAAGTCCTTCAATGAGCCCATCAACCTGCCGACCGGCGTCCTCGCTCCAGCAACAATCACCGACGTCGTCATGTCTACTACCTCCAGAGGGTTTGAGCGGCTCCGAAAACGGCTGGTCGATGCGTTGCCTGGGGACCGACCTGTCCGAAACTGATGTCATTAGGTTACCTTTGCGTTATGACCACTGAGCAGACTGACGCCCGTCCGGTGTTGGCCACTGCGCTGGTCACCGCAATTGACCACGTCGGTGTCGCCGTGTCAGACCTTGATGCGGCCATCACGTGGTATCACGACCACCTCGGGATGATCGTGCTACACGAAGAAGTCAACGACGATCAGGGTATCCGCGAGGCGATGCTGACGGTGCGTGGCGCCCCCGTCGGCAGCGCCCAACTGCAGTTGATGGCCCCTATCGACGAGAACTGCACCATCGCCAAGTTCATCGACAAACGGGGCCCCGGACTCCAGCAGTTTGCCTACCGAGTCAGCGATATCGACGCGCTGAGCGACCGTCTGCGCGGACAGGGCGTCCGATTGATCTATGAAGCACCTCGGCGCGGTACCGCCAACTCCCGGATCAACTTCATCCACCCCAAGGATGCCGGTGGCGTGCTTATCGAGCTTGTCGAGCCTGCGCGGGATAATTCCGGCCGCGCCGACCGCTAAATCTCTGGAGCAGAGTTCCGTCCGCCGCACCGCACACGGAAGCGGGGCGCTCAAAAAAGCCGAAATTCGTCGCTGTCCATTCCGCGCATCTTGTCGTAGTCCAATGTCAGACAACGAATCCCACGATCGAGCGCCAGTGTTCGGGCCTGCGGCTTGATCTGCTGGGCGGCGAAGACACCGGATACCGGCGCCAGTAGGGTGTCGCGGTTGAGTAACTCCAGGTAGCGGGTCAATTGCTCGACACCGTCGATCTCGCCGCGACGTTTGATCTCCACGGCCACCGAGCGGCCCTGTTCATCGCGACATAATAGGTCCACAGGCCCGATCGGGGTCATGTACTCACGCCGAACCAACGTGTAGCCAGCCCCCAGTAACTCGACATGTTCGGCCAGCAGTGCCTGCAGGTGAGCCTCAACCCCGTCCTTGACCAAGCCGGGATCGACGCCCAACTCATGGCTCGAATCGTGTTCGATACCTTCCAAGGAGATACGCAGCTGTTCGCCGGCCTTGTTTTCGACCACCCAAACCTGCTTTGCCCCATCGAGTTCCTCGACCAGCCAACACGGTGGGCTCATCCAGTTCAGCGGTTTGTAGGCCCGATCGTCGGCGTGCACACTGACCGATCCGTCCGCCTTGAACAGCAATAGTCGCCTCGCCGAGGGTAGATGGGCGGTGAGCCTGCCAACGTAGTCGACGGTGCACTGGGCGATTACGAGACGCACCCACACCACCTTAAAGGTCGAACACCGGAGCCAACGCGGAGTGTCGCTAGGCTGGCGCCACGATGACGACTGACAGGACGCTGGCAGAGCGCGTTGGTCGCCTCTTGAAACGCATGACCAATCAGGACAGCGGAGTGGCGGCGACACCCGCATACGGATCGTGGATCCTCGGTCGGGTTTCGGAGAGCCAACGCCGCAGGCGCGTGCGCATCCAAATCATCCTGACCACCTTCGTGGTGGTCGCCAATCTGATCGGCATTGGGATCACCGCGCTGATCGTGACCGTTGCCTTTCCGACCCCCAACGTGTTCGACGCCGATGTCAGGTGGATCACCTACCTCGCGGTACCGATGTACTTGGCGATCGCGCTGGTGGTGGGGGTCTTCTGGGCGACTCGGCGAATCACTGACGACGTCCGCTGGTCGATCGAGGAGCGCCGGCCCACCCGGGAAGACCAACACAAGACGTTTCTGGCCCCCTGGCGGCTGACTCGGGTCCTGCTGTCGCTGTGGGGGCTTGGCACGGTAATCCTCACCGCCCTCTACGGATTGCGCGACATCCACTTCATCCCGAAGTGGCTACTGGGCGTCAGCTTCCCCGGCATCGTGGTGTCGGCGACCTGCTATCTGTTCACCGAGTTCGCGTTGCGACCGGTGGCCGCCCAGGCACTGGAGGCCGGCACACCACCGCGGCGTTTCACCGAGGGGCTGATGGGCCGCACGATGCTGGTGTGGGCACTGGGCTCCGGAGTGCCGGTTCTCGGAATCTTTCTGGCCGCGTTCCTGACGCTGCTGAGGCGCACCGTGACCCCCACCCAGTTCGCCGTCGCCGTGATGATCCTGGCGTCGTTCGCCCTGGTCTTCGGAGCCATCGTGATGTGGATCCTCGCGTGGCTGACGGTGACGCCCGTCCGCGGTGTGCGGGCGGCGCTGGATCGTGTGGAGCGGGGAGAACTGGAGACCAGCCTGGTGGTCTTCGACGGCACCGAACTGGGCCAGCTGCAGCGAGGGTTCAACACGATGGTGCAGGGATTGCGCGAACGCGAGCGGGTCCGTGACCTCTTCGGGCGTCATGTGGGACGCGAAGTAGCGGCCCTGGCCGAGCGGGAGCGACCCCAACTAGGCGGCGAAGAGCGCTACGCGGCAGTGATTTTCGTCGACATCATCGGATCGACAAAGCTGGTGACCAGTCTGCCGGCGGTCGAGGTCGTCGAACTGCTCAACCGATTTTTCGGCGTGATCGTGGACGAGGTCGACCGTCACCACGGGATGGTGAACAAGTTCGAGGGCGATGCGGTGCTGGCCGTGTTCGGGGCCCCGGTGCCGCTGCAACACCCCGAGGACGAGTCGCTGGCCGCGGCCCGCGAAATCGCCCGACGGCTGCGCGAGGAAGTGCCGGAGTGCGCGGCAGGAATCGGTGTTGCGGCGGGAAATGTGGTCGCCGGCAATGTCGGTGCGCAACAGCGATTCGAGTACACCGTCATCGGCGAACCGGTGAACGAGGCGGCCAGGTTGTCCGAGCTCGCGAAGGCTGAGCCCAGCAGGCTGGTCGCCTCCGGCGCGGTGGTCGGTAGGGCGGGCGAAAGTGAAAATGCCCGTTGGACTCTGGGAGAGACTGTGACGCTGAGAGGTCACGACGGACCCACTCGGCTGGCCACACCGGTCAACGGGGACTGACACTCCGATTTCGGCCCTGCCAGGCCTGGGCTTCGGCCACCGCGGCGTCCACGGCCCGAAAGCGAATGGCTTCCAGCTCTGGTTCTCGGCGGATAACGATCCCATCCGGGTCCACCAGATAACAGCCCTTACCTGCCGCATGCAGTGCTGAGCGCAAACCCGAAAGTAGCTCTCGGGCAGCATCATCGATGTCGTCGACACGCGATACGTCCAGGATTGCGACCTCGAAACGATCCCTGTCCCGGTCGGCAACCCGCAGCACGTGTTCGGCGCCACTGAACAGGAGGTCACCGTGGGCTTCGTAGACCCGAACACCTTCACTGGCGTCATACACCGCGCGCAGGGTCATCGGCGAATGGCGTGCAACCGTCAGAAAGTGCAGGCCGAGATGCTCGGAAAGACTGCGGCACAAGCTGACCCCACGAACACTGTTGCCCTTCCCGTCCAGCAGTGGCGAATACACGCCGATCCCCAGCTCGCCGGGCAGAACCGCCACTATCCCGCCGCCGACACCGCTTTTAGCGGGCATTCCGACGGCGCTCACCCAATCACCGGCGGCGTCGTACATCCCGCAGGTGACCATTACCGACAGGGTGCGCCTGACCACCGAGGCGTCGGTCACCCGGCGACCGGTCTGCGGGTTGACCCCACCGCGAGCCAGCGTCGCGCCCATCTTGGCGAGGTCGGTCGCGGTGACGAGCAACGAGCACTGCCGGTAATACACGTCGAGGACCTCATCGGGGTCGCCTTCGAGCACCCCAAAACTCTTCAACATGTAGCCGATCGCCCGGTTGCGATTGCCGAACGCCTTCTCCGACGCATAGACCTGCTCGTCGAGTTCAAGGTGCCGTCCGGCGAATGCAGAGTAATAGTCCTGGATCATTGCGAACTTCTGATCGGGGGTCGCGCCCGGGACCAGCGAAACCGCGGCGATCGCGCCGGCGTTGATCATTGGGTTCTTGGGTGTCTTGGTGGCAACGTCGACGCTGATCTCGTTGAACGCCTCACCCGACGGTTCGACACCTATCTTGGCGTCGACGGCCTTGGTACCGATCTGATCCAGGGCAAGGGCGTAGGTGAAGGGTTTGGAGATCGATTGGATGGTGAAAGCTGTTGCCGCATCGCCAGACTCATAGATGAATCCGTCGGCCGAGGACAGCGACAGTGCCAATCCGTCGGGGTCGACGCAGGCCAGCTCGGGGATGTAGTCGGCAAGCGCACCCCCGGCTACGCCGACGTGTTCCGCGCAGATGCGGTCCAGGTAGCGCTGCACCAATTCCGACACGAGCCCGAGCTTATCCACCCCATCGTTATGTCGGTTTTCCGCTAGTCTTCGCGCCGCCCACGTGCAATCGTCAATGCCGTGCATACCGACTTCGACCGCTGCTACCGGGCCGTCCAGGCCAAGGACGCCCGGTTTGACGGTTGGTTCGTCACCGCCGTTATCACCACCCGGATCTATTGTCGTCCCAGCTGCCCGGCCCGTCCGCCCTATGCACGCAACGTACGTTTTTTTCCCACGGCGGCCGCCGCACAGCGGTCCGGTTTCCGAGCGTGCAAACGATGTCGGCCGGACACCTCCCCGGGTTCACCGGAATGGAATATGCGCGGCGACGTCGTGGCACGCGCGATGCGCCTGATCGCCGACGGCACCGTCGACCGCGAGGGCGTCACCGGTCTGGCGGCTCGGGTGGGATACACCGTGCGCCAACTCGAGCGCCTCCTGCAGGCAGAAGTGGGGGCAGCCCCGCTGGCCCTTGCCAGGGCTCAGCGGACTCAAATGGCCCGCGTGCTCATCGAAACCACCGACATGCCGTTCGGTGATCTCGCCTTCGCGGCCGGCTTCTCCAGCATCCGCCAGTTCAACGACACCGTGCGCGCGGTGTCCGACCTGACGCCGACGTTGATGCGCCGTCGCGCTCGGGATCGGTTCGACCGGCCGGGCGCCGTTGGGACGGAGGGGTTGTCACTGCGGCTTCCGGCACGAACCCCTTTCGACTACACAGGCCTCTTCGGGCATCTGGCCGCCACCGCCGTCCCGGGCGTCGAAGAAGTCCGCGACGGCGCATACCGTCGGACGCTGAGCTTGCCACGAGGGACCGGGATCGTCACGTTGCGACCACACCCGGATCACGTGCGGTGCCAGCTGGCGGTCGACGACTTCCGCGACCTGTCGACCGCAATCGCCCGGTGCCGACGGCTGCTTGATCTGGATGCCGACCCCGAGGCGGTCGTGGAGGCGCTCAGCGCGGACGTCGAACTGGGTCCGCTGGTACAAAAGGCTCCGGGTCAACGGATTCCTCGCACGGTGGACGAGCACGAACTCGCTGTCCGCGTGGTACTGGGTCAACAAGTGTCCACCGCCGCCGCCCGTACCCACGCCGGTCGGCTGGTAGCGGCCTTTGGCCGCCCCCTCCGCGACATCGATGGCGATCTGACCCATCTGTTCCCCACCACCGAAGACCTCGGCCAGCTGGACTCCCGATGCCTGGCAATTCCCCGATCCCGGCAACACACGCTGACTGCGTTGATCGCCGCACTCAACAATGGGGACGTCGTCCTCAATTCGGGATGCGACTGGAATCTGGCCCGCGAACAACTACTGGCGCTTCCCGGGGTTGGCCCCTGGTCCGCCGAGATGGTCGCGATGCGGGGCCTCGGTGATCCCGACGCCTTCCCAGCCACCGATCTGGGAGTGGCGGCGGCCGCACGGCAACTCGGACTTCCTACTACGCCAAAGCATCTCATCGAACGCAGCCGCAGTTGGCGACCGTGGCGCTCTTATGCCACTCAACACCTTTGGACGGCACTGGACCACGCCGTCAACGAATGGCCACCGAGGGAGAAATGATGAAACCAATGCAATATCGGATGATGGACAGTCCGGTGGGCATTCTGACTCTGGCCGGTACAGCGGGACGGCTGCGGCATCTGCGGATGCTGGATCAGACCTACGAACCGGACCGAACGGGCTGGGAGCCAGACGACACCGCCTTTGCTGACGTTGTCGTCCAACTCAATGAGTACTTCGACTGCACACGAACGGAATTCGAGTTGGAGCTGGACCTGGCGGGCACCGCGTTCCAGCGGCGGGTGTGGTCGGCTCTGATGACGATCCCCTACGGGCAGACCCGCTCCTATGGAGAGATCGCCGCGCAACTGCAAGCCCCCGGGGCTGCACGAGCCGTCGGACTCGCCAACGGCCGCAATCCGATCGGCATCATCGTGCCGTGCCACCGCGTCATCGGGGCGAACGGCAGTCTGACCGGATATGGCGGCGGCCTGAGCAGAAAACGGGCACTTCTCGATCTGGAGAGGGGCACGGCGTCGAAGGTACCAACGTTGTTCGAATAGACGATCTACTGCCACAAACGCCGACAGATACCTGAAGTGCCCACAAATGAATGCCACAAATGCCTTTGCCCCCCAATAGAATTGGGGGGCAAAGGACTTAAATGTGTGTTCGGCGGTGTCCTACTTTTCCACCCGTGTGGGTAGTATCATCGGCGCTGGCAGGCTTAGCTTCCGGGTTCGGGATGGGTCCGGGCGTTTCCCTGTCGCTATGGACCGCCGTAACTTTA
>JBFXJE010000028.1:0-45173 GCA_050175175.1 Mycolicibacterium sp.
GGAACGGGCCGTCCAGGATGTTGGTGCCCAGGTCGATGCCCTTGTTTGCGCTGTAGACCACGTTGCCCTCGGTATCGATGAGCAGTGCGTCCTCGAACTCGAAGCGCTCCACCGCGGCGCGGAAGAAGCTGTTGAACCGGGCGTTGACCGCCGACCATTCGCTGGCGTCTCCGGCGTCGTCCAGACCGATCCGTTGGGAGGCATTCTCGAACGGAATCGTGTAGTGCACCTGCAGGTACCTCTGGGCGTTGGAGGTCGGAAGCAGGGCCGGAACGTCGAGCCGCACCCCGGTCTTGGCCTGTTCGGCCGGGGCGATGACGTTCGTGTAGTAGTCGGCCAGCGCGCGCTCCTGGGCGGCATCGACCCGCGGCGCGTCCGGCGCGTTGAGCTGGTCGAAACCGGCCGAGTACGACGTCATTGCGGTTCCGGCGTTGCTGGTTCTGGCGAACAGAACGATCGAGTTCTTCATGTTCGCGAGTTCGGCTTCTATCTGGCGGCTCTGCGATTCACGAAGCTCGGTGAGTCGGTCGAATGCCGCGGCCCGAAGCGAAGTGCGCCCCGACTGGAAGCCGATGTAGCCCACCACGGCCACCGAAAGAATGCTGATCGCCAACAACATGAGCATGAACTTCGATTGGATGCTCATTCGTGACAGGATTTTCAGGCGCCGCGGCAACTCCACCGGGTAGGCGGGTTCGTCGGCTGCGCTGCTGGGCTTGTGTAACCGGGTGATCATCGGCACATGACCCTATCCTGCGCCATGGGGCTCGCGCCGGATTTGGTGTGGGTCGGGCAACAGAGCCGATGAACGCGCCCAATTGGGCACCTTCTGCGTAGATCCTGGTGTAGGTGGCGGCGTCGCGGTCAGGAAGGGGGGTGATTATCGAGTCCGACGGGATAGCCCCGCTTGCGCGCCCAGACGTGGTGAAACCTGCCGACTTCAGTGTCCGGTTGGGCAACGCCGTCCATGTCGTCCAGGATCGCGCGTACTGGCGCGGTGGCGGGCAAGCCGGCGCCATGTGTGGCTGTGGAAGGTTGACTTGGTAGGCGAGATCCCGCATGTAGTCGTCTAGGTCGTCGGCGTTCAGTTCTGAATCCTGCCGGATGATTCCGATCCGGGTCATGAGTTGCCGGTAGTCACTCTTGCGACCGTCGATTGCCGCCCGCATCAAAGCCACGAATAGCCACCGACTCGGTTCTGGGACAACTTGTACGCAGCCGCAGTCGAGAAAGCCCACCCCGCCGTCTGGGTAGAAGCGGTAGTTATCGGGATGCGGATCAGCGTGAATCAAATTGGCATGCCTGAAGTTACCGTTGAGAAATCGTGCGATCACCTCGACCCAAGTGTTTCGGAAGTCTTGATCAGCGTGTTGCGCTGCGGCCCAGCCAATTCCGCGAGCCGGGTCATTGCTGCCCGATTGAGGCGGCGGCAACCGGCTTGTCCTCGAACCGAGCGAAATGTGTGCCTGGCGGCCCAAGTTCCTCGCTCAAGACTTGATGTAGCAGGGACAGGTGCATAGGAGGCGCCTCGGTCTGCAGTTGAGCGAGTGCCACTTGGTAGGGCGCGAATCCGCCGCTACCCGGTGCCCCGACCTCGATCATCGGCATGATTTGGCCCAAGCTGGGTTTAGCCGACCACATCGGGCGGCGCTGAGTGGCCCAGAATCTCTGAGTGACCCGGAATCTCGGCGGTGATCTCGGCGACCACCGCGTCGATACGCTCGCGATCGGCGTCGATCGATGCGGCAGCTTCGGTGGTGGCGTACTCGAGCGCCTCGTTGACCCGGTCCTCGACGGTCGGGGCGCCCAGCCGAAGCAGGCCGTCCTGAATGTAGACGTCCCGCAGCCAGTGGTGGCCGTTGAGAGTCACCTCGACGGTGTCGGTGTCGTCGCTGGCCGTGAACGACTCCTTGGCCATTTTCTCGAGTTGGTCGTCCATCACCGACTGCAGGCGGCGCGCCTGCCGTAGTACCGCCAACACCTCGGGGTGCATCTCATCGGTCACGGTGAATCCTGTGCCGGCTTGTCGGAGGCGGTCCTGCGCCGCACCCGATTACCGACCACGGCCTCGGTCCATGGGCGATCCTCGGTGTAGATCCCGGTGTCCGGCGACAGGCGTGGATCCCGCTTCTTGGCACCGTTCGCCTCGCCCCTAGCGCCGTGCATCATCGGTGCCAGGCCGCCCATCCCGGCCGAGCCTCCGGCTGGACCGGCCTGTGCCTGGGCCGGCGGCGGCGCCGCGACTGGCCCGGGCGCCACGGTCCCGGCCCGGACGGACGGCTGCAGCGACTGAGCCGGTGGGGACGGCGCCGCCCCGGCACTGCCCCCGCCGGACCCTGCTGCGCGACCGCCGAGGGCGGCAGGCCGCACATCTGGGTTCGGAGCCGCAGACGGATACCGCGATGGGCCGATCGGCGCGCCGGCACCCGGTGGACCGCCGCCCGCGGTGCCGCCCGGCTGCCCGGCGGGCACTGGTCCACCGCCAGGGGTGTCGTTCGGCGGAACCCCGCCGGAGAGCTGCTGCGCGGGCGGCGCCGACTGCGCGCGGGTTCCGGAATCCTGCGGCCCGGAGTTGACGACGAGGTCGCGGTCACCCGCGCCGACCGCACCCTGCTCCCGGGCCTCCGCGGGCTCGTGCGGCACCGCCCGGCGGTCATCGTCCACGGTCACCGGGATCACTGTCATCAAGGGCGTGGGTGGATCCGGTGGATCGATCTGGCGCGGCTGACCGTCCCGGGCGTATCGATGCCGTACCTCTTCGGACTCGGCCTGTAATGCGGCCATCTGCACCGTCCTTCTCAAGTTGTCCGCGCTGGCGGGTTCTTGTGCGATGGAGCGCTGCAGCGCGGCGAACTCCGCGGCGATCGGATCGTTATCTCGCCGCGCGTTGGAATGGGCTTCGACGATCCGGTCGGCCTCGCCGGCCAGCCGATGCCATGCCTCGGCGAGGTTGATCAGCCAGACTTGGTAGGCAACGAACTTCGAATACGCCGCGTCGGCGGCAGCGCCTTCCCAATTAAGGGTCTTCGTCTCGAACAGGCTCGCGGCGCCGACGAGCGACTGGCCGTTGCTGCGCCATTGGGCCGCCGCGGCCGTCAGCGTCGCCCCGCCGTCTCCAGCCTCGAGTGCGCGTTGCGCATCCGGTGGATACAACAGCTGCTCGGAAACCAGACTTCCGTTGGGAATCGGCAGTGCCGCAGGGGAGTGGGGAGCCGGCAACGCAACGGCATCGGGGAACCGGGTGCCGTCGGTGGACACCCGCGTACCGGAACCGCGAATCATACTTTCGAGGTCGACCCCGGCGGCCCGATCCACCTCCGCGTAGGCTGCGGCGACGTTGTCCAGCGCTTGAGCCAGCCGTAACCCCTCGAATCTGCCGAATTCCTGTTGGGCCCACATTGTCTCGGCGTTGACAGCAAGGTTCGCCACCGCGACGGTGCTGGTGTCCAGTGCGTCCGGCGCCACGAGCGCCGGTATCTCAGCCGCGGAAGTCCATGGCATTGACCGTATTCCAGTCGCCTTACGCTGCAGGTCTTCCGGAATCACCTGAAGTTCTTCGGTACTCACGGGTAGGCACTATCGCCGGAAAAATTCAGGGGCCGCATATCAGTGTTCCAAAGCCATTTGGAAACGAGCCTCCTCGCGCGGGTTGATCGGTCTGATCGGAAGGTTGCTGTGACGAGGAGTGGCGATGTAGTTGCTGCGCAACGTCACTCGAGCGATTTCCGGACGAGGATCAAGGTAGGTGGTCGAGTCGGGCCAGCGGATTACGGCGCCATGGCCGACACGAGCATTGAGATATCCGGCGAATTCCTGGAACTGCGGGCCCAACGTGATGGTCGACCCCGCTGCCGCCGACCGCACCAGGAATTGGGTGAACGACCGCGAGTCTTCAAGGTCCAGACTGACGTCCACATCGTCGAACGGCAGGTACACCGGATGGCGGTCCGCCGTTTCGCCCACCAGTAGTCCGGCCGAACCGATGGGCAGCTCGTGGTGACGGTCGGTGACTGGGCTGTCGCCCAGCAGTGCGGCCCGCTGTCCGCCGTGCAGACATGAAAACCCGCGCGGGGTCGAAGGACTGGCCACCGTCGTCAGTAATACGGTGGAGGAGGGTGCCGTCCCTGCTGCCAGGCGAACCCGGGTCAGCGTATGGTCGGCGCGCGCAGACCACCACGCGTCGGGGCCGCCTGGCGCGTGGTAGGCGGCGGTATGGGTGCCGCTGCCCTTCAGCACCGACCAGGCCTCCCGGTCGTAAGCGATCTCGGTGGCCCGGTCGAAACGGTCGAAGTCGTCAGCCGGTCGGGCATCGATACCGTTGCTGGACAGATGATGTGCGATCCGCACGGTTGAGGCCACCAGATACTGCCCGAGGCCGTCGATCCCGGCGTTGCGCCGGCAAGCCGAGTCGCGGGTCCGCTCGGGGTCGGCACGAAGAATGATCCAGGTGCGTCGTCGCGCCGGGGCCGGGTACGGGCCGATGACCTGCTCGTAGAGAGCCACGAGCGACGCCGGCGCGGTCTTGCCCACCCGATAGCCCGCGGACACGACGTCGGCCTCCAGGTCCGGGCAGTGGGCCCGCAACAGGTCTCCCAGAAGCCTGGTGTCGATCACGTCGTCGGTGAAGGCCGAACCGTTGACGATCACCGTGGGGGTGAACGGCCGGGGAACCAGTTCGATTGCCGTTACCGCATGACTACCCTGCCAGCGCACGGCCACCCGTTCGTCAGGCATCGCCAGCACGCCGAGTGCGGCCGCCGACGGTGGTTCCGGCGGTCGACGGTGCCTGCGCCGCCAGGCGACCAAGGCCGCCGACCAGCCGGTGAGCCGACGGCCTCGAACGGTGACCACCGCACAGAGTCCGATGACTACCGCCAGTGCGATGCCCAGCCAGCTCAATCGGAGCTGTTCGAACAGCAGCACGGCGGCCGGGATCAAAACCGTCGCGCAAAGCGCGTGGCCCGTGCTGAACCGTAACCCAACAACCGAATGCAGTGGGGTCATCGGCGCCTCAGTGCCCGGCGGGAGAGCGCGGCGATACCAAGGAGGGCTGCGACACCGGTGGTGGCGAGCACCACTCCGGTGATCGGTGCCCGGTCGGGCGCTGCGACATCAGGCTGCGGTGCGACCGCTTTCACCGCGTACGAAATCGTGGCGGGCCCGGGCGGGACATCCCATGTCAGTGCCGCGACAGGATCGATGACGCCGGCGCCGACCACGGTGTCGGTGCCACCGCCTGGGTGCCGTGCGGTCGCGATGATCCGGTTGATTATCTGTGCTGCGGTCAGGTCCGGAAAGCGCTGCCGCAGCAGGGCGGCGAGGCCCGAGACGTAGGCCGCCGAGAACGACGTGCCGCTGATCGGAATCGGACCGTCCTCGCCCTGTAGCGCGTTGACAGGCCGGCCGTCGTAGCCCAACGCAACCAGATTCTCGCCGGGTGCCGCGGCACCTACCCAGGGCCCGTGCATCGAAAAGCCGCTTGGCTGGCCGTTGGGCGCGATGCTCCCGACCGTCAGCACCAAGGGCGAATACCAGGCCGGGGAGACGACAGTCTGTATGTTTTGCCAGCCGCGCGGATCCGTCGGCGCGGCCGCGTCCGCCGGCGGGTTCTGGCTGCAGTCGCCACCGGTGTTACCCGCGGCGACCACAACGACCGCGCCCTTGACGTTGACCGCGTAGTCGATGGCTGCGCCCAGGACGCTCTCGTTGATCGGACGTGTCACCTTGTAGCAGGCGGCTTCGCTGATGTTGATGACCTGGGCGCCGATGTTGGCTGCATGCACTATCGCTCGGGCAAGGCTGCGCAGCGACCCCGCGGTACGCGTGGTGTTGGGGTCGTTGGGGTCGGTGCGGGCGCCCACCGGCTGGAAGCTGTCCGACGTCTGGCGTAGCGACAGAACCCGGGCGTCCGGCGCCACCCCGGTGAACGCGTCGGAGGGATCGGGCCGGCCCGCGAGCACCGCAGCGGTGAGCGTGCCATGGGCGTCGCAGTCCGACATTCCGTCGCCGGCAGCATCGACGAAGTCGCCGCCGGGTTCGGCCGGGACTCGGAACGACCCGTTCACGCCCGTGTCGATCACGGCGACCGTCACGCCGGCCCCGGTGGCGAACTTCCGAGCTTCCGAGAGTCGGAGGTAGTCATCGGCCCAGGGCCGGTCGGCGAAGTTCGAGTCGGGAAACGTCGTGGGTGCCGCGCAGATGCGGCGCTGTTCCATGGGCTGGTCGGGCCCGGTCTCGTCCGGCGGAATGGCTGACGGGTCGATGACCGGCGGCTCAACCGCACTGGCCGGTGCAGTGGGCAACATCAACAAGGACGCCACGACCAGCGCATTTATCCAGCGCAGGGACGGCCGTGCCGAAATTGGACCGACCAGAACGGTTCGCACCAAGCAATCCTAAGGGTGCCCGGCGGGCGTTGGTCGCGCCGCTTTGCGCCCAGGCGGCACTCCGGATGCTGTCAACAGCGGGATTGCGGCTGCTCGGCGAGCCAGACGGGTGGAAACGCTCAGGCGTCGAGGTCCTGCTCGATGAGGCCGGCGACGGTGTTGAGCGCCTCCTCGTCGTCGGATTCGACGGTGACCTGGGCCCCGTTTCCGGCCCCGAGGGTCATGATCATCAGTGCCGATCCAGCATCGACCGGTTCGCCGCCGTCGACCGACAGTGACACCGGTACCCCGGCATTGACGACAGCCTCGGCGATGATCGCCGCGGGACGGGCGTGCAGCCCGATGGCCGAGCCGACGATGACGGTTTTGGTGGGCATGGGTTCTCCTCTGTGTTGGTGTGACGGTTCAGGCGGGGACGAGATCGGATTCAGATTGAGCACCCGGCTTGATGAACTGCTTGGCGGCGACCACCGCCAGCGCGGCGGCAACCATACCGGCCGCGATCGCGATCACGAAGCCCAGCTTGTTGTCTATCGCGAACAGTACGAAGATCCCGCCGTGCGGAGCCCGCGACGTCGTCCCGAACGCCATGCACAGCGCGCCCGTGATGGCGCCGCCGAACATCATCGACGGGATGACCCGCAGCGGATCGGCGGCGGCGAACGGGATGGCACCCTCGGAGATGAACGTCGCACCGAGAAGCCAAGCAGCACGGCCATTCTCCCGCTCGGGTTCGCTGAACAGGCTCGGCCGGACAGTGGTCGCAAGCGCCATCGCGAGCGGCGGCACCATACCCGCTGCCATCACGGCTGCCATGATCTCGAACGACGCGGTGGTCGCCGCTGCCAGCCCGGCCGTGGCGAACGCATAGGCCGCCTTGTTGACCGGACCGCCCAGGTCGAAGCACATCATCAGGCCCAGAATTATGCCGAGAAAAATCGCGGAGGTTCCCGACATCCCGTTGAGCCACTCGGTCAGGCTGGTGTTGACCCAGGCCAACGGCCGACCCACCAGGAAGAACATGATCAGGCCGACGAACAGTGAGGCGAACAAGGGGGTGATGACCACCGGCATCAAGCCGCGGAACCATTGCGGCACCGTGAGGTTGCTGATCCAGAGGGCCGCGAAGCCCGCGATCACACCTCCGACGATGCCGCCGATGAAGCCGCCTCCGACGAAGACCGCAAGCGCGCCGGCGGTGAATCCCGGCGCGATGCCCGGCCGGTCCGCGATCGCGAACGAGATGTAGCCGGCCAGCGCCGGTACCAGAAAGCTGAAAGCCAAGCCGCCCAACGTGAACAGGATCGCCCCCAGGTACTGGGCGAAGCCGCCTGGCGGGAGGTTGGTGAGCGAGTTGTTGAGCGCGATGTCATTACCGCTATCGGTGATGTCGTACCCGGCGAACAGGAACCCCAGTGCGATCAACAGGCCACCCGCGGCCACGAACGGGATCATGTAACTCACGCCGGTGAGCAGGATCTGCCGGGTTCTGGTACCCCAGCCCACGTCACCCGACGGCGCGGCAGACGGCCCGGCGTCGCGGCCCGGCCTCTCGACTCGCGGCGCGTTCGGATTGTCCATTGCGGCAACTGCTTCGGCGATCATCTTGGCCGGCTCATTGATCGCGCGCTTCACGCCGGAGGCGACGACCGGCTTGCCGGCGAACCGACCCTTGTCCTTGACACCTACGTCGGTGGCGAAGATGACGGCGTCGGCCGCGGCGATCGTGTCGGCGGGTAACGGGGTGCTGCCGGACGACCCCTGAGTCTCCACGACGAACGCGACGCCGGCCGCCTTGGCCGCGGCGGCAAGTGCGTCGGCGGCCATATAGGTGTGAGCGATACCGGTGGGGCAGGCGGTGATCGCAACGATGGATTTGGCGGCCGGTCGTTGGTGGGAGGGCTCGGGCTTGGGGCTGGCGGCCGAAGCCGAGGGCGCCGCGGGCGTGGGGTTGACCACGTCGTCCACCAGTGCGACCACCTCGGCAGCGGTGCCGGCGTCCCGTAGCGCTGCCACGAAGTCCTTTCGTACCAGGGCCCTTGCCAGACTGGACAGCAGCTTCATGTGCTGCTGCCCGGCGGATTCCGGTGCGGCGATGAGAAAGACCAGATCGGCGGGCCCATCGGGAGCACCGAAGTCCACCATTGGGTGCAGTCGGGCAAACCCGATCGTCGGCGCGTCCACATACGGCGAGCGGCAGTGCGGAATCGCGATGCCGCCCGGTAGGCCGGTAGCGGACTGCTCTTCGCGGGCCATGGCGGCCGCGGTCAGACCGTCGCCGTCGGAGGTGCGACCCGCTGAGGCGAGGATTTCGGCCAGCCGGGCGATCACCGACCGCTTGTCGCCCTCAATGTCGATGTCGAGCAGCACCAGGTCAGCGGTGATGATCGGTGGTGCAGCGGCTGAGCTGGTCATGGCACTACTCTCGTCTTTCGGTGTCAGCGGGAGGCGGGGATCGGCGAAATCGGGTACACCTGAACGGTATTCAGGTCAATCTGGGGAGGAGAGGGAAGCGTTGTGCCGGGGAGCGCCGCTGCGGCGCTGCCGTATGCCACGGCCATCTGTAGCCGTTGCGCGGGGGCGGCACCGCCGACTTCGGCGCGGACGTAACCCGCCAGCGACGAGTCGCCCGCTCCCACGGTGCTGCGCGGGACGATCGGCGGAGGAGTTGCCAACCAGGCGCCGTTTCGATCGACCAGTACCGCGCCGGCAGCGCCCAGCGTGGCCAGAACGGCGCCGACGCCCCGGTCGATCAGCTGGCGAGCCGCGGATACGACCGGTTCCGGATCGCCCTGTGCGGCAGCATGGTCCAGGGATTCCGGCGAGTAACCCAGCGCGCCGGCCAACTCCTCGGCGTTCGGTTTGATCAGGTCGGGGGCGCCGCGGTTCAGTGATGCCACGAGTGCGTCGAGCGGGGCGTCGGATGTGTCGACGGCTACCTGACAACGCTGTCCCGCCAGAGCGGAGACGATGTCGGCGTACCAGTTGCTGGGTACGCCCGGCGGCAATGAGCCCGAGAGCACTACCCAGGTTGCGCCCGCGGCTGCCTGGAGCACGGTATCGGTAAGCGATCGCACCGATGCCGCATCCAGTTGGGCGCCGGGTTCGTTGAGCTTGGTGGTTGTGCCGTCCGGCTCGGTGACGGTCAGGTTGGTCCGGGCCGGCTCGGCAGTCGGCACGATCCGATGCGGCACCCCGGCCGATTGCAACGCGTTGATCAGCGGGTCGTTGTTGCAAGCCGGTAGCACCGCTACCGTCTCGAGGCCGGCAAGTTGCAGCGCCCGCGCGACATTGACGCCCTTGCCGCCGGCCTGGCTGGTCACCGATGTGACCCGGTGGACGGCGCCGCGAGTCAGCGGCGACGGCAGCGCCAGGGTTCGATCGATGCTGGGGTTAGGGGTGACGGTGACGATCACGATGCCCCTCCGGCGCAGATGATTTCGATCCCCTGCTCGCTCAGCACGCCGCGATCGGCGGGGCTGATCTCGGGGTCGGTGATGAGGGTGTCGACACTTGTGACGGGGGCGAAGCTGATGAAGTCTTCGCGCCCCACCTTGGTGGAATCCGCGGCGACGACAACGTAGTTGGCGGCTCGCACCATCGCCCTCTTGACCGCGGCTTCCTCACCGTCGGGCGTGGACAACCCGTGACGCACGCTCAGTGCGTTGGTCCCGATGAAGGCGATATCGACTCGCAGCGTGTTCAGCACGCTCAACGCCTGGTCGCCGACAGCGGCTTGGGTGACACCGCGCACCCGTCCGCCGAGCAAGTGGAGTGACACCGAGGGGACGGCCGCCAACCTGGCCGCGATTGGCACCGAGTTGGTCACGACGAGCAGGGGGCGGTCGGTCGGGATCTGGGCCGCGATCCGCGTTGTGGTGGTACCCGCGTCAAGCAGCACCGTGGCGCCGCCGGGCGGGAAGAACTCCGCCGCTGCCGCGGCAATGGCGTCTTTCTGCTCGGAGCGGGTGACGTCACGCTCACTGACTTCCGTCTCGATGAGATGAAGTGCCCGGGCCGGGACTGCACCGCCGTGGACCCGGCGAACGATGCCGGCCTTGTCGAGGACCGCGAGGTCGCGGCGCACCGTCTCGGTGGTGACGTTGTATGCCTGCGCAAGTTCGGCGACCGAGGCTCGGCCCTTGGCGGACACCAGCGATGCGATGGCCTGCTGGCGCTCTTCGGGATACATAGGGCTCCATGCAATCGGGGGCGGTGCTTATGTGGGTATAAACCCGACTAGTTGTTGGTAAATGTTGTTTTACTCCTGATTGTGTTGACTTGTCAACGATTTCTTGTAACCTGAATCACATGGCTGCTTCATCTCCGCTCAGATCTTCGGCTTCGGATAGCGGACTGGATCAAGAACCGGACTCGGGACAGACTTTGCGGGGCGTCCCCGTTGTCCCCGGAGTCCGGTACGGCCCGGTGATCAGGCCGGGCAAGGCGCCCGAAGTCGACCTGGGAACAAGCCAGGACGTCGCAGAAGCAGATCGTGCGGCGGAGGGGGAGCGCTTCACCGCGGCTGCCGCGGCCGTCGCGGCCCGGTTGCGGGATAGGGCCGCGCACGCCACCGGTGTCGCGTCCGAGGTGCTTGCTGCGACTGCCGCCCTGGCCCAGGACCGGGCCTGGCTCGGTGCTGCGGAGAAACGCATCAAGGAAGGTTCGCCGGCTGTCCGCGCCGTAGTGGATGCGGTCGATCAGTTCATCGACTTGTTCACCCAGCTGGGTGGCCTGATGGCGGAACGGGTCACCGACCTGCGCGACATCCGCGATCGGGTCATTGCCGAGCTCAATGGGATGCCTGAGCCGGGTGTCCCGCTGCCCGCAGAGCCGTCGATCCTGTGCGCCGAGGACTTGGCGCCCGCCGATACCGCGGGTCTGGACCCGGCGCTGGTTGTTGCGCTGGCCACCACGCTTGGGGGCCCGACCAGCCATACCGCAATCATCGCGCGCCAGCTCGGAATACCGTGCGTGGTCGCCGTCGGTGGGCTGGACGAGGTTCCCGCCGGAGCGATGGTCTTAGTGGACGGCACGCAGGGCACTGTCAGCGTCGCCCCCAACGAAGAGGTGGCCCGCCATGCGGTGATCGCCGCCGAGCACGCCGCGACGCGCGCCGCACATTGGGCGGGGCCGGGCGCCACCGCGGACGGCTACAACGTGGCTGTGCTCGCCAACGTCCAGGACGGCGCGGCGGCGCGGTCGGCGCGGCTGACACCCGCCGAGGGGGTCGGCCTGTTCCGCACCGAACTGTGCTTCCTGAACACCGACACCGAACCCACGGTGACCGAACAAGCCGATGTATACGCAGAGGTTCTGGAGGCCTTCGCCGGTCACAAGGTCGTCATCCGCACGCTGGACGCCGGCTCGGACAAACCCCTGAAGTTCGCCGGGCATCCCGACGAGGCGAATCCGGCCCTGGGCGTTCGGGGCATTCGTATCGCGGATCGCAATCCCGATCTGCTGACGCATCAGCTGGAGGCCATCGCGATCGCCGCCCAACGCACCGGTGAGCGGCCCTGGGTCATGGCGCCGATGATCGCGACGCCTGGTGAGGCGAGACACTTTGCCGAACAAGCACGTTCGCACGGGCTCATACCGGGTGTCATGGTCGAGGTGCCGGCGGCGGCGCTGCTGGCCGAGCGCATCCTGGGGCATGTCGAGTTCTTGTCGATAGGTACCAACGACCTGGCGCAGTACACCATGGCGGCCGACCGGATGTCGGCCGACCTGGCGACGCTCACCGATCCATGGCAGCCGGCGGTGCTGGCTCTGGTCGCCATGACCGCCCGGGCCGGCGCCGCGGCGGGTAAGCCGGTCGGGGTCTGCGGAGAGGCAGCGGCCGATCCGCTACTGGCATGCGTGCTGACCGGGATGGGCGTGACGTCGCTGTCGGCTGCCGCAGCCGCCGTGCAGAGTGTGGGGGCGAAATTGGCTGAGGTTACCCTGCCCCAGTGCCGCGAGGCAGCCGAGGCGGTGTTGACCGCGGCCAGTACGGCTGACGCCCGGGCGGCCGCGCGGGCAATACTCGGCTGACTCCCGTCGGCGAGCAAGCCACCTCCCCTCGGCGAGCAAGCCACCTCCCCTCGGCGAGCAAGCCACCTCCCCTCGGCGAGCAGACGCAAATGTCCCGATGTGTACGGCGTTTCGCGCCCATTTGTGTCTGCTCGCCAAGGGAATGCGTCTGCTCGCCAAGGGAACTCGCGGGGGAACGAGCGGAGGAAGGGGTCAGGTCGGTGGGTAGATCGACTCCACCTCGCCGAGTAGCGCGGCGACAGTCAACAATGGCAGCGCCGCCGACACCTCGAGATCGTCGTCCGGTGCCTCGGAGCGAAGCGCGAGCACGAATTCGTCTGCCAGTGGTAGCTCGGAGCGGGCCGGGTCCACTCGGCCCGACAGCCGCTGGCAGATCCCATTGACACGGGCCTCGAGCACCGCGCGCACTTTCGGATAAACGGACAGTGGCGGCGGAGTGGGAATGTCGGCGATCAGATCGGCGGCCATGCGCAATCTGGTGGCCCGGTTGAAGGCGCGCACGGTCGGTGCGCGGAAGTCCGTCTCGCCGCTGCTTTCTGAAAGATAGTGCCGCACAGCGTCGTCGGTCACCCTAGAGGCAACGAGTGCGTCATGGCTGAGGGTAACCAGCTCGTCGGTCCGCTCCTCGAACGCGCCTCGGGTGATGCGCAGCACCGCCACCTGGAGATACCGCCCGTAGATCGATCGAGCCGAGCTGATGGCCCGCGTCACCGACGCGGTCGCGCCGCGCGGCCACAACAGAATCGATGCCACGATGCCCACGAGTCCCCCGGCGATCACATCCTGCACCCGGATCAATCCCACCTGCCATCCGGTTGGCTCGACCAGGTTCAGAAAGATCAGCACCATCATCGTGAATGCAGCCTGCGCTGCGGTGAACGATGCGATCTCTGGAACGTAGGCGGAACCGAACACCACCACCGGCATCAGTATCCAGAGCAAGACGGGATTGACGCCGACCAGTGAGATGAGCACCACGCCGCACAGGAAGCCGATACCCGTTCCGAGCACGGCCCGCCACACCCTGGTTCCGGTGGTCAGAGCGCTGCTGCGGAGCACCGACAAGGCACCGAGTACTACCCAGAAGCCATGTTCGACGGGAAACACCTGGGTGAAGGCGACCGCGAGCGCCAGACCCAGCCCGGTGCGCAGGCTGTTGCGGACCGCTACCGCGCGGTTGGCCAGAAAGCCGGAAGTGGTGTGTGCGGCGACGACGGCCGCGGGTAGCAACCGATCGGAGGCGCCGGTCTCGGGCAGCCGCAGATCCAGCGCTCGCGCCCACACCGGACGGGCATCGGCGGTGGCCGCGGCGGCGATGATGCGGCCGGTCGCGACGATGGTGGCCGCAATGGTGCGGCGGCGCAACAACTCCCGGCCGAGCTGCACGGCGCGGGTGTCGTCGGCGGCGTCGAGGATGGCGGCAAGGTCCTCGCGGTACCGTCCGCGGGAGGCGGCGCGTAACTCGTCGAGCGCCGCGTCGAGGTCTGCGCGAGCCGCGTCTCGCCGGGCCACCCGCGAGATGCGCAGCACCGAGGCCGCGTCGCGTAACACCCGCACCGCGGGATCCTTCATGTCGGCCAGCGCGTCGCCCGCCTGCTGTCCGATGACCTGGCTGACCGATTCCAGATCGTCGACGACTCGCACCAGTGCCCGGCTCCCCGCGGTCAGCCCGACCGGACGGAAGTCGGCGCCGAGAAACGTGGCCCGTAGCGCGTCCATCGCAGCGGTGGCCTCGGCAGCCGATGCACGTCCGTCCAAGCTGTCAGCCAGTGCACGACAGGCGCGTGCGGCGTGCCGACGTAGCTCGCCGTGATGCCGGGGCGGCAGAACGAACAGTACGGCCGGCACACACACCGTCAGCGCAATGGCCCAACCCAGCAGCCGATCCTCCAGCGGTCCGGGTGGCGTGCAGGCCGGAAGCACGAACGTCACCAGCGTGGCGCGCCTACCAGCAGCGATCGTCTCGCTGAAGACGCCGGAGAAGGTCACCACGACCCCGAGTAGGAACATCGTCAGCACCGCTGCCACCGGATGCGGAGCCACCAGCGTGCCCAGGGTGATCATCGCGAATCCGCCGAGTCCGAGCCCGGCGTAGGCGACAGCCCGGTTCTGGCGATTGCCGGGGAAATCGGAGAAGACCAACACAGCGACCGACCCGAAGATGGCGTAGAGCGGTGTCTGGGGGTTGTCGTCGGCGAGTGTCAGGCTCAGCGCACCCGCCAGCGGTAGCACCAGCGACGCTCGTAGCGCACGCCGGAAGGCGTCGTTGTCGGGGTCGCGCTGGTGAATGCGCCGCGTGACGCGGTACCGCAGACCCTCGGCGGCGACGGTCATCAGTGGGCGGTGTCGTTCTCGGTTGGGTCGGTCACGGCCTTGGGTCATTCACCGTCGGGCACGGCCGGTGCCGAACCGAATCGGCCGGAGTCGAGCGCGTCCAGCAGCTGCGCCACGATCCACGCCAGCCCGTCGGTATCGGGCGGAAGCGTCACCTGCTCGTAGCCGACCAGAAGGTAAACCGCCCACGACGCGAAAAGCTGCGCCTGACGCTCGTTCCGCAGAATCTCCAGCGCGCACTCGTACACCGATGCGAACCGCTCGCGGTCGACGGCCGCCTGCACCTCGTGCACCCGCGGGTCTACCGAACTCCAGACGCGGATTGCGGCTTCGGCCCCGTGCGGCAGCGTAAGGCCCACCTCGATCAGGCTGTCAATGCGCTTTCGCGGGTCGGGTTCGGCCCCGACCGCTGCCACCACCTTGGTGGTCATACCCTCGTGCCAGTGCTCGACGAGCTGCTGGGTGTAGTCCGACCAGCTGTCGAAGTAGTGGTAGAACGATCCGGTCGTGACGCCGAGCCGATGACAGACCGCCGCGAGCTTCAGCCCGCCGTATCCGTCGTCGGAGAGCACATCGAGGCCTGCGTCGAAAAACGACTCCTTGGAATCCACAGCGCCCATGTTGGGAACCCTAGTTCCACGTCCGGCCGCCGGTGGCGGGCCCGGAGCGAGTGGTCGATCACCGGCAAATGTGTGACAGAATTCGGCGATGCCGTACAAGGCGACTAGGGGACCGGGGCGGCCACCCGCAGCTAAGTCCGCCGAAACGAGAGAGCGCATTGTGCGCGCTGCGCGCGCAGTCTTCAGCGAACTCGGTTATGACGCGGCCACCTTCCAGGCAATCGCCGTCCGCTCCGACCTCACCCGGCCGGCGATCAACCACTACTTCGCCAACAAGCGGCTGCTGTGGCTCGAGGTCGTCGAGCAGACCAACGCGGCGATCGTCGGCGCGGGCATCGCGAGGGCGCACGAGCAGACCACGCTGATCAATCGGTTGTCGGCGTTTCTGTCGGCGGCCACCCAGGCGGACTCCGAGGATCGCTCCGCTGCGGCGTTTCTGGTGACATCGGTATTGGAGACTCAGCGCCACCCCGAACTCAGCAGCGATGAGCACGACTTGCTGAAGGCCTCGCGGGATTTCGTGACCTGGGCGGTCGGCGACGCGATCGCGCGCGGGGAGTTACGGACCGACACCGAGGCCGACCATCTGGTGGAAATGCTGGTGACGGTCGTGTGGGGGATGGGCTTCTACGCGGGGTTCGTCGGCAACCGGGGTGATCTACTCGCCGTGGTGCGTGCGCTTGAACTTCTGCTGGCCGGCAAGTTGTGGAGCATTGATCAGTAAACGACTGCCGCACGGACGGAGCCCGAGATGAGTACCCCGAGATGAGTACACTGCGCACCGACACCGACAGCTGGGATATCGCATCCAGCGTCGGAGCCACCGCCGTGATGGTGGCCGCCGCCCGTGCGGCCGAAACCGATCGGCCCGACGCGCTGATCCGGGACCCGTTCGCCAAGATCCTGGTCGCCGACGCGGGTACCGGCGCGTGGGAATACCTGCTCGACGAAGCCTTCGCCGCGAAACTCGCCGAAGCCGATGCCGAGATCGCGGCGCTCTTTCAGCACATGGGCAATTACCAGGCCGTGCGGACCCATTTTTTCGACGACTATTTCGCGAGGGCGATCGACGCCGGCATCCGGCAGGTGGTGATCCTGGCCGCCGGACTGGACTCGCGGGCGTTCCGCCTGCCATGGCCCGCCGGCACCACGGTGTTCGAAATCGACCAACCGAAGGTGCTCGAATACAAGGCGGCGACACTGGCCCGGCACGGTGTCGCCCCCGCAGCCCAGCGGTACGAGATCCCCGTCGACCTTCGCCAGGATTGGCCGGCGGCGCTGCGGAACGCGGGCTTCGACCCGCAGCAGCCGACCGCGTGGCTGGCCGAGGGCCTACTGATGTATCTGCCGGCGGACGCGCAGGATCGACTCTTCAACCAGATAAGCGAGCTCTCCGCAACCGGAAGCCGGGTGGCGGCCGAAACGATGGGGGTTCATTCCGCAGAGCGCCGCGAGCGGATGAAGTCGCGGTTCGACAAGCTCGCCGCCCAGTTCGGGGTGCAACCGGTGGACATCACCGCTCTGACCTATGACGATCCCGAACGTGCCGATGTGGCGGTGTGGCTCGCTGCGCACGGCTGGCGTTCCGATGCCGTCGATTCCCAGGACGAGATGCGACGGCTCGGCCGGTTCGTGGAGATCGCCGACAGTGACGGACAGTCCTTCTCCACATTCGTCACCGGTGAGCGGCTATGACGGCCGAACTCGCCGCCAGGGGCAAAACCGAACGCACCCTGACAGTTCGGACGCGGTAGCGACGGTGCGCGGGCTGCGGGAGGTACTCGCCTCCGGCCGGACCACTTTTCGTCAACTCCCGCCCCAAGGTGGGTGATGATGAAAACAACCCGACCCGATGTCGGGGCCTTCATCTCCCCGCCGTATACAGGGAGGGCGTGGAAGTCGGCGCAGACTCTTCTAGAGTTTCCCCGCCGGCTCGGACTCTCTAGAGAGGAATCTTCAAGTGCCAGGTGTGCAGGATCGTGTCGTCGTCGTCACCGGGGCGGGCGGCGGGCTGGGCCGCGAGTACGCGCTGACCCTCGCCCGAGAGGGCGCCAGCGTCGTCGTCAACGACTTGGGCGGAGCCCGTGACGGCACCGGTGCCGGGTCGGCGATGGCCGACGAGGTGGTCAAGGAAATCCGCGACGCTGGTGGCCGGGCCGTCGCCAACTACGACTCGGTTGCCGAGCCCGAAGGCGGGGCCAGCATCATCAAGACCGCGATCGACGAGTTCGGCAAGATCGACGGTGTCGTCAGCAACGCGGGCATCCTGCGTGACGGCACCTTCCACAAGATGGAATTCGGCAGCTGGGACGCCGTGCTCAAGGTGCATCTCTACGGCGGGTACAACGTCATCCGGGCCGCCTGGCCGCATTTCCGGGAGAATTCGTTCGGCCGCGTGGTGGTCGCGACCTCCACCAGTGGCCTGTTCGGGAATTTCGGTCAGGCCAACTACGGCGCCGCCAAGTTGGGTCTGGTCGGGCTGATCAACACGCTGGCCCAGGAGGGCGCCAAGTACAACATCAAGGCCAACGCGGTGGCGCCGATAGCGGCCACCCGGATGACCCAGGACATCCTGCCGCCCGAGGTGTTCGAGAAGTTGACACCGGAATATGTGGCACCCGTGGTGGCCTATCTCTGCAGCGAGGAAGTTCCCGATACCGCGTCGGTGTTCATCGTCGGGGGCGGAAAGGTGCAGCGGACCGCGCTTTTCCAGAACGCGGGTGTGACCTTCAGCGAGGTGCCGTCGGTGGACGACGTCGCAGCCAGGTGGGGCGAGATCACCGATCTGTCGGCAGCCGAGCGGGCCGCCTTCAGCCTCGGCTGACCTCACCCGAATTCGGCGTCTACTACCTTCACCTCGGCTAGCATCAGCCGATGTCAGCTACTAATGGTGGTGCCCGCGTCGAGATTTCGGCGATGGATCTCGAGCCGATAAAGGGTGGCTGCTGCACACCGCTGCGTCTGGAGGTGGGCACGTAGCGCCGCTGGCCGGTGCTCTCGTCGCCGGCCTTGTCGTAGGGCTGTCGGCCGCCATCCTGTTCGCCGGCGCCGCGCTGCTGGTGATGGAGACGTCCAAGCGCAGCGGTTGGGCAGTGGCGTTGGCGGCCGGAGCCGGGATCGCTACCGGGGACGCCATATGGGCAACGGTGATGGTCGCGGCGGGTGCGGCCTTGCACCGGCTGATGGTGCCGTGGGCCGGGGTGCTGCAGTGGACCGGCGTACTGGCCATTCTGGTGGTCTTGGTGCTGGCCGTCCGCGAACTGATCGGATTCGACCCGGCAGCGGCCTCACGATTGCCGGTGTCGCCTGGCCGGGCATACGCCACCTTCCTGGGTTTCACCCTGATCGACACCGTGACCGCTGTTTTCTTTCTGAGCCTCATCCTGGGCGCCGCGCCATCCTATGGCGTCGCCGAAGCCGCAGCTTTCATCGGTGGCGTTCTACTGGCCTCGTTGTCCTGGCAGTGCGCCGCCGCCTCGGTAGGCCGTCGGAGGGGAGCCTTCTCGGCAAGGACCCGAAGGACGGTACTCGTCGTCGATGTCGTTCTTCTGGTGATCTTCGTCGGCTACCTTGCTCTCGGACTGTATCGGCCCTGACTCGGCCTTCGATAGATTCGACGGGTGAGCACCCCCGGACTCATCCTGGTCGCGCTGGTGATCGCAATCGGCCTGGCCGGAATCGTGATTCCGGTGCTGCCGGGCGGGCTGCTGGTGATCGGCGCCATCGGGGTGTGGGCGCTCGTGGAGGACACCACGGTGGCCTGGGTGACGTTCGGTATCGCGGCAGTGCTGTTCGGTTCCGCCGAAGTCATCAAGTACACCTGGCCCGTCCAGCGAATGCGGCAGGCGCAGGTGCGGACCTCGGTGCTGGTGATCGGCGCGGTGGCCGGCATCGTCGGCTTCTTCGTCATTCCCGTCATCGGTCTGCTCATCGGTTTCGTTGCGGGTGTGTTCGCGGCCGAGTTGGCGCTTCGCCGCGACCCCGGCAGGGCCTGGGCCTCGACCGTGCACGCCCTCAAGGGTGTCGTGCTCTCGGTCGGAGTGGAGTTGGCCGGTGCATTACTGGCGACGACGGCCTGGGCGGTGGGGGTGTGGATCGTTCACAGCTGAGGTGCGTCACCCTTGGTGTTCAGCCGCGGAGTGCGTCGCGCAAACGGGCGATGTCCTCGTCGCCCAGCCCGCAGGCCTCGAGGTAGCCGCGCAGCGAACCGAACTCATCGTCCAGGGTGCGCCACGCGGTGTCCAGATAATCGGGTCGCACGCCGAGCACCGACTCGGTTAGCCGGGCTTCGGTGAACTCCATCACCTCGGGCGATTCGGCGGCCCTGGCGCGGAGCGCGGCCAGAATGTTTTCCCGCAGTTGCGGTACGGCGGCGTTGCTGTGCAGGTAGTCGGCCATGATCGCGTCCTTGTCGACACCGGCGGCCTCCAGCACGACCGCGATGGTGAACCCGGTGCGGTCCTTGCCGGCGAAGCAGTGTGCCAGCACCCGGCGCTTCGAGCCCAGCAGGGTGACCACCCGCGCAACGGCCTGTCTCGCGAGCGGAGCCGCCGCGATGCGCCCGTATTCGTCGGTCATGTATCGCGCTGCGGCGTCGGCGAGGGACTCCCCACCGGGTTTGTCGGTCATCATCCGGCGGAAGGCATGCTCGTGGGGGGCTACACCCTCGGATGCGGCGGTCTCGACGAACGGCAGATGATGGATCTGGACTCCGGCCGGTACCAGCCCGGTGCCGTGTCTTTCGAGCTCCCGCAAAGTGCGCAAATCGGCGACGTCGGTAATTCCGTAGTCGGTCAGGGTCGCCCGCCCGGCCTCGTCGAGCTTGCTGAGTTCGCTGGACCGGAAGAAGATTCCGGGTGCGATCCCGGCCCGTTCGGCGACGTCGCGGAAGTTCCACGCACCCGACAAATCCCGGTCCGGCGGGTTGCCGGCCGAGACCACCACTAGGGCGTCACCGCCGTGTCTGATGGGCGGCTCACCGCCGTGTCTGATGGGCGGCTCACCGCCGTGGCGAAAGCAGACTTCTCCTTGCCGAGTTCGGTGCGCGCGATGGTTCGCATGTGCACCTCGTCGGGTCCGTCGAACAGCCGCATCGCGCGGTGCCAGCCGTACATCCGGGCCAGCGGGGTGTCATCGCAGATACCCGCCGCGCCGTGCACCTGGATCGCCCGATCGATCACGCCGCAGGCCATCTGCGGGGCCACCGCTTTGATCTGGCTGATCAGCTGGCGGGCCTGGATGCTCTTGTTGCCGTACTGATCGATGGTCCACGCAGCCTTGTGACACAGCAGCCGCGACTGGTCGATCTCGTTGCGGGACTGGGCAATCTGCTGCTGCACCACGCCCTGCTCGGCCAGCGGTCTGCCGAACGCAATCCGCGTCTGCACCCGGTCGACCATCAGCGCTAGCGCCCGCTCGGCCACCCCGATCGCACGCATGCAGTGATGGATGCGGCCGGGGCCCAGGCGTGCCTGGGCGATCGCGAAACCGCTGCCCTCCTCGTGCAGCAGATTGCCGACCGGCACCCGCACGTTGTCGAAGGTGATCTCGCAATGCCCGTGTTGATCCTGCCAGCCGAATACCGGAAGCGACCGCTCGATCGACACCCCGGGGGTATCGGCCGGGACCAGGATCATCGACTGCTGCTGATGGCTGGCGGCTTCGGGGTTGGTGCGGCCCATCACGATGAGCAGTGTGCAGCGCGGATCCGCCGCGCCGGAGATCCACCACTTACGGCCGTTGATGACGTACTCGTCGCCGTCACGGGTCATGGTCGTCTGGATGTTGCGGGCGTCGCTGGATGCCACCGCGGGTTCGGTCATCGCGAACGCACTGCGAATCTCGCCGGCCAGCAGCGGTTCGAGCCACTGCTTGCGCTGTTCATCGGTGGCGAAAAGGTGCAGCGTCTCCATGTTCCCGGTGTCGGGCGCCGCGCAGTTGAGAGCTTCCGGCGCCAACTCCATGCTCCACCCCGACACCTCGGCCAGCGGTGCGTACTCCAAATTGGTGAGCCCGGACTCCGAGGGCAGGAACAGGTTCCACAGCTTGCGTTCCTTAGCCTTGACCTTGAGTTCTTCGACGACCGGCGGCACCGTGTGATCGTCGGGGCCCGCGTGGCGCCGGTAGGCGTCGTAGGACTCCTCGGCGGGAAACACGGACTCGATCATGAACTCGGACAAACGGTCGTAGTGGTCCTGCGCTTTGGCTGACATCGCGAAGTCCATGCTCGTCACGATAGGACACCGGTCGGCCACGAAGGGCGCCGGACGCATCGACCGGGTGTGGACTCGGCGCTGTGCGAAGCTGGTGCGATGGTGACCGGGAGAGTGACTGCAATGGTGACCGGGTGACCGGCGCCCCGGTCGAACGCGTGCGCGTGGTGGTAGGCGATGACCACCCGATGTTTCGCGAAGGCGTGGTGCGGGCGTTGACGTCGAGCGGATCGATCGAAGTCGTCGCCGAGGCGGGCGACGGGACCGCGGCGCTGGCCGCGATTCGCGAGCATGAACCCCAGGTGGCGCTGCTCGACTACCGGATGCCGGGTATGGACGGCGCCGCCGTCGCGGCCGCGGTGCGGCGCGACGAGCTGCCCACCCGGGTGGTGTTGATCTCCGCGCACGACGAATCGGCCATCGTCTACCAGGCCCTGCAAGACGGGGCTGCCGGATTTCTGACCAAGGAGTCGACACGCGCCGAGCTGGTTGATGCGGTGCTGGAGTGTGCCAAGGGGCGCGACGTCGTCGCACCGAGCCTGGCCGCGGGGCTGGCCGGTGAGATCCGCCGACGGGTCGAGACCGGGGGTCCGGTGCTGAGCCCCCGCGAGCGTGAAGTGCTCGCGCTGATCGCGGCCGGCAGCAGCATCCCGGCGATGGCCAAAGAATTGTTCGTCGCCCCCTCCACGGTGAAGACGCATGTGCAACGGTTGTACGAGAAGCTCGGGGTCAGCGATCGCGCCGCCGCGGTCGCCGAGGCTATGCGCCGCAAGCTGCTGGAGTAGCGGATGACCCGTGTCTTTGCGCGTCTGCGCGCGTACCGCGACTTTCTGGCCGCCGAACCGGTCCGTGTTTCGGCGCTCCTGCGTTTGCCGCTGATCGGGCTGATCACGATCCTGGTGTGGATCTGGGAGGTCGACCACTGGCTGCCCGCGCTGTACGCGGTGATCATCGGGGGATACGCGGTAGTGGCGGTGGTATGGCTGATCGCGGTACTGCACGGGCCGGTGCCCCCCTGGGCCGACCTAGCCTCCACCGGGGTCGACCTCGCCGTCGTCGTCGCGCTGTGTCTGGTGTCGGGCGGTGCCACGGCAGCGTTGCTTCCGGTGTTCTTCCTGCTGCCGATTTCGGTGGCATTCCAGGATCGGCCCCTGCTCACGGCAACCATCGGGGGGATCACCGCGGTCGGCTATCTCGCCGTGTGGATCGTCTACTCCAAGCGGGACAACACCATGGGGCTGCCGAACATGGTCTACACCCACTTCGGCTTCATGGTGTGGCTCGCGGTGGCGGCGACGGCGTTGAGCTTCGTTCTGGTCCGCCGTGCGCACCGGCTCAAAGTCCTGCAGCGGGCGCGGTTGCAGTTGGTGTCCGAGGCGATCGGCTCGGATGAGCGGCGCAATCGCGAGATCGCCGAGCATCTGCACGACGGACCGCTACAGACCCTGTTGGCGGCGCGGCTGGAACTCGACGAGGCCCGCGAGAGGACGTCCGATCCTGCTTTGGACGCGGTCTACGCCGCGCTGCAGGAAACGGCCACCGGCCTGCGCTCCACCGTCACCCAGCTGCATCCGCAGGTACTCGCCCAGCTGGGCCTCACCGCGGGCATCCGGGAGTTGTTGCGGCAGTTCCAGGCTCGCACCGGCATCGACGTCATCGACGACCTCGATGAGGTAGGAAAGCCGAAGAATCAGCCGCTGCTCTACCGGGCTGCTCGCGAACTGCTCGCCAACGTGAGTAAACATGCGCAGGCGACGACGGTCCGGGTGGGCTTGGCGCGCCGCGGTGACCGGGTGATTCTGACCGTGGCCGATGACGGGATCGGCTTCGATCCGATGGTCATCGACCGGTCGTTGGCGGCGGGTCACATCGGGCTGGGGTCGCTGGTGGCCCGCTTCGACGCGATGGGCGGCTCAATGCGCATCTCAGCAGAGCCGGGTCGCGGCACCCGGGTGACGGTCAGCTCGCCGCCCGAACCCAACCGGCCCGACCCGGTCTGACGTCTGTCCGGGCAGTTCAGACGCGGGCTGAGGTCGCGGAATCGGCTCTGTCCGGGCCCAACGGTTATGGTTGCTGACTGCAACGCCGCCCGCGCCGATCCACCCGCCTGGCCAGACATCGTTACTAGGGACACCTTTAAACAAGACATCAGTACTCAAGACAGAAGAGATTGAAGTCGCCATGACAGAAGTCGAATCCGCCGACCCGCATCGGGAGCCGAGGACGGTGACCGTCGGAGTTGTCGCCGAGTCCGGCGCCGACGAACGACGTGTCGCCCTGGTCCCCAAGGCCGTCGCCGCGTTGCGCAAGAACGGCGTGAACGTGGTCGTGGAGAGTGGCGCCGGGGAACGAGCGCTGCTTCCCGATGACCTATATACCGAGGCTGGTGCCGAAATCGGCGATGCCTGGTCGGCCGATGTGGTGGTGAAGGTGGCTCCGCCCAGCCCGACGGAGGTCGCCAGGCTACGCGCTGGCCAGACGCTCGTCGGTTTCCTGGCGCCGCGCAATGCGGACAATCAGATCGGAGCGCTCAAGGCGGCGGGCGTGCAGGCATTCGCGTTGGAGGCGATCCCGCGCATTTCGCGGGCTCAGGTCATGGACGCGCTCTCTTCGCAGGCCAATGTGGCCGGATACAAGGCCGTCGTGCTGGCGGCGTCGGAGTCGACGCGGTTCTTCCCGATGCTGACCACCGCTGCGGGCACCGTCAAACCGGCATCGGTGTTGGTACTCGGGGTGGGCGTGGCCGGCCTTCAGGCGCTGGCCACGGCCAAGCGACTGGGGGCCCGCACCACCGGGTACGACGTACGTCCCGAGGTTGCCGACCAAGTGCGGTCGGTGGGGGCGCAATGGTTGAAGCTCGGTGACAGCGACATGGTCGCCGCCGGGGAGGGCGGATACGCCAGAGAGCTCTCCGAAGAAGAACGTGCGCAGCAGCAGCAGCACCTGGAGAAGGCCATCACCGGGTTCGATGTGGTCATCACCACGGCTCTGGTGCCCGGACGCCCGGCGCCCAAGTTGGTGACCGCCGCGGCGGTGGCGGGCATGCGGTCGGGCAGCGTAGTAGTGGATCTGGCCGGCGAGACCGGCGGTAACTGTGAGCTGACCGAGCCGGGCCAGACCGTCGTCAAGCATGGCGTGACCATCGCAGCCCCGTTGAACCTGCCCGCCACCATGCCCGAGCATTCCAGCGAGCTGTACGCCAAGAACGTCACCGCGCTGCTCGAGTTGTTGATCACCGACGGCGCGCTCGCGCCGGACTTCGATGACGAGGTCGTCGCAGGCGCCTGCGTCACCCGCGAGGAGAACTGAGCATGTACGACCAACTGTTGGCCAACCTCGCGATCCTGGTGCTCGCCGGGTTCGTCGGGTTCGCGGTGATCTCCAAGGTGCCCAACACCTTGCACACGCCGCTGATGTCGGGCACCAACGCCATCCACGGGATCGTGGTTCTCGGGGCCCTCATTGTGCTGGGAGGCCTCCCGGCCGATGCAGGCTGGGGAGTTCGCGCGATCGCGTTCATCGCGCTGGTGTTTGGAACACTCAACGTGGTCGGAGGCTTCCTGGTCACCGATCGGATGCTGGGCATGTTCAAAGGCCGCAGGCGTGAACCCGCGCAAACCGAGGCGGCCGACAAATGAACGACGTGACGCTCGACTACGGGGTGACGGTGCTCTACATCGTCGCGTTCGGATTGTTCATCCTCGGCCTATCCGGGCTGACCGGACCCAAAACGGCAGTGCGGGGCAACTGGATCGCCGCCACCGGCATGGGCGTCGCTGTGGTGGCCACTCTGATCTACGTGCGCGACACGGCCGCGATCAACTGGATCCTGATCGCGGCAGGCCTCGCGGTGGGCGTGGTTCTCGGGGTGCCACCGGCAAAGAAGACCAAGATGACGGCGATGCCGCAACTGGTGGCACTGTTCAACGGCGTCGGGGGCGGCACGGTCGCGCTGATCGCCTGGGCGGAGTTCATCGAGACCGGCGGCTTCGCGCATTTCGCGCCGGAGCAGAATCCGACGGTTGCGCTCGTGGTCGGGTCGCTGTTCGCCGCGATCGTCGGCTCGGTGTCCTTCTGGGGCTCGCTGGTGGCCTTCCTCAAGTTGCAGGAGTCGATCCCGAAGAACGTCGAGAAGCTTCTGGTTCGCTCCGCGAAGCTCTTTCAGGCCGCCAATGTGGTGCTGCTGCTCGGTGCGGTCGCCGCGGCGGTCTACATCGGCCTGGGCGCCGGGCAGGGCCGCCCCTGGTGGACGATCGTGCTGGTCTTGGTGCTGGCCGGAATCATGGGTCTGTTCGTGGTGTTCCCGATCGGCGGCGCCGATATGCCGGTGGTCATCTCGCTGCTGAACGCATTGACCGGACTATCTGCTGCCGCAGCGGGTTTGGCGCTGAACAACACCGCGATGATCGTCGCCGGCATGATCGTCGGCGCATCAGGGTCCATCTTGACCAATTTGATGGCCGTGGCGATGAACCGGTCCATTCCGGCGATAGTGTTCGGTTCTTTCGGGGGCGACCAAGGCGGTGCCACGGCGGCCGGCGGCGAACAGGGCACTGTCAAGGCGACCAGCGCTGCGGACGCCGCGATCCAAATGGCTTACGCCAACCAGGTGATCGTGGTGCCGGGCTACGGGTTGGCGGTCGCCCAGGCCCAGCACGCGGTGATGGAGATGGCTTCGCTGCTGGAGGCCAAGGGGGTGGAGGTTAAATACGCGATCCACCCGGTGGCGGGCCGCATGCCCGGGCATATGAACGTGCTGCTGGCCGAAGCCGACGTCGCATACGACGCGATGAAGGAGATGGACGACATCAACGGCGAGTTCAGCCGCACCGACGTGGCGATCGTGATCGGCGCCAATGACGTCACCAATCCCGCCGCCCGAAACGATGCGAGTTCACCGATCTACGGGATGCCGATCCTCAACGTCGACGAGGCACGCTCGGTGATCGTTTTGAAGCGGTCGATGTCCTCGGGCTATGCCGGGATCGAGAACCCGCTGTTCTTCGGCGAGGGAACCTCGATGTTGTTCGGCGACGCCAAGAAATCCGTCAGCCAGGTCATCGAGGAACTCAAAGCGCTGTAGCGGAACTCAAAGCGCTGTAGCGGAGGCAGGGCTGCGTCGCGCATCTCGAAACGGCAGCGATCCGGCATCGACATTTCTGTGCGGGTATGCGGTGGGCCCCGGGCATCGCACCATATCGGGGTGAGCATGGTTGTCGAGAGTGGCCTCGCGCGTTGCCCCCGGTGCGTGTCGGTGGCGGACTACGTTTTCATCGAGTCGGGGACGGGACGGCAGTACGGGGCCCTGCGCTACGAGGTGCGCTGCCGAAAATGCGGCGAGTACTACGGCGAGGACAGTCGGCCGCTGCCACGGCATCCGGTCACCGTCCCCGAACCGCCGATCGTGTGGCCCCGCGACCGCGAACCGTCGATACCAGTGGATTGGCGCGCTGAACTGCAGCGCCGATTCTCAGCTGCGGCGCAACGGCTCAGCGCCGAGATCGACGTGATGGTGGGTCGTGCTTGCACTATTGCGCCCAAACGTTGGTTTGGGCGAGATGTTCGGCAGCGCGGTCACACCGGGGGATAGGCGGGTGGCGGGTACACCCCGCGAAGAATCCAAGCGAACCAGTTGATGCCGTACTCCAGCTCATCGCTTGCGTCGTAATCCGGATTCGGGTCCACCGCGATACCTCCCGGTCGGCTGTCGTCTGCGTGCTGGCTCTGGCTGGAGTGTAGACCTCTGGGACCCGCGGTGACAGAGCAACCGCCCGCCTAGAATGAACCAGCCAGGAATGAACCAACCAGTTAGTTGCCCAGTGGACTGCGCCCGGGGCGGTGCGGGCCCTGCTCAGAGTGAGGCGCAATGTCCGAAGCCGGCACGACCAACGGCATGTCCCGCCGCGAGGAGTTGCTGGCCGTTGCGACCAAGTTGTTCGCCGCGCGCGGCTACCACGGCACCCGCATGGATGACGTGGCAGACGCGGTGGGGCTGAACAAGGCAACGGTCTATCACTATTACGCCAGTAAGGCGTTGATCCTGTACGACATCTACAAGGGCGCGGCCGACTTCACCATCCACGCACTGCACGACGATCCATCGGCATCGGCCCGGGAGACCATCTACCACTTCACCCGACGTCTGCTGGTGGGCATCGCAAGCAATATCGAACGCGCGGCGGTGTACTTCCAGGAGGGCCCCTACATCACGGAGTGGTTCACCGAGGAGCAGGTGGCCTACATCAGGGAGAAGGAGACCCAGGTCTACGAGCACGTTCGCGATGTGATCGACCGCGGCATCGCCAGCGGCGAGTTCTACGAGTGCGACTCGCATGTGCTCGCGCTTGGCTACATCGGCATGACGCTCGGCTCCTATCGGTGGCTGCGCCCACACGGTCGACGGACCGCGGAGGAAATCGCCGTCGAGTTCAGCACTGCGCTGCTGCGCGGCTTGATTCGGGACGAGTCGGTGCGGGAGACCTCGCCGCTCGGCGTCGACCTCGCGGCGACCTGAGCGGCCGCGGGTTCTGTTGCGGGCCCGGCTCGATATGCTCGCCGCATGCCGCTGGTGAGCAAGACGGTCGAGGTGGCCGCCGAGGCCGATTCGATTATGGCAATCGTCGCCGACTTCGAGAGCTATCCGCAGTGGAACGACGAGATCAAGGGCTGCTGGGTGCTGGCCCGATACGACGACGGGCGACCCAGTCAGCTGCGGCTCGACGTCGTCGTGCAAGGACAGGCGGGCACCTTCATCACCGCCGTCTACTACCCCGGTGAGAACCAGATCCATACCGTTCTGCAGCAGGGCGACCACTTCGACAAACAGGAACAGAAATTCTCGGTGGTGGCGATGGGCCCGACCTCGCTGCTGACCGTGGACCTCGAGGTCGAGACGAAGTTACCCATCCCGAAGCCGATGGTCAGGAACGTCATCAGCGACACTCTCGACTACCTGGCCGGGAACCTTAAAGCCCGAGCCGAGCAAATCGCCACGGCCGACTGACGGGCGGTAACCGCCCGACGGGTCGGCGTGATCCAGCGACCGTGACGTCGTTCGATCTGACCCCGCAGCCGTGAGGCCCTTCAGTTGAAGCCCAGCCAGGCCGGTTGTGCGCGCTCACGGGAATCGCACAGCACCGCCATGGTGTCGCAGGAGCCTTTCGGCGACCCGGCGCCGGCCCACATCCCACCGGTGTCTCGGCGCAGTACGATCGCTGACGACCCGCCGCCGTCGAGGAGCACGGCGGTGTCACTGCCCAGACCGCGGAATAGATCCTGGATCTGGTCGGGCGTGTAACTGCCGCCGTGGAACACGTACATCTCGTCCCGCTGCCTCGCGTACGCAATAGCGGTGCGGGCCGCGCTCGGGCCCGGATCGTTGAGCTGACCGGTATCCCCGGGCGCCAGCAAGCCGAGGCCGGCCACCGCAACGAACCTGGTGCCCTTGTCGATCAGGCCCTCGATGACCGGTGACGCGGCGTCGAAGTCGGTGGGACCCTTCGGCGGCACCACGAACGGCGCCCCCGCCACCGGCATGATCATCGTCGAGAGTGCCGTCCACGTCTCGTTGCCATTCGACAGCCCCTGCTTGCCGGCATAGGCGAGGGTGCCGGTGACCGCGGCATTGGTGCGCCCCAGGCTCCGGGTGTTGTCCACGTAAGCGCCCAGGGGCGAGCTGCAGCCGGTCGTCTTCCACGAACCACCCTGTTGTCCGCGAACATCGAAGAAGTTGGCGTTGATCGCGATCGTCGGTTGGCCGAGGGCCTGCCACGCCTGCAGCGGTGGATAGATCTCGGATGCCTGCCAAAGGCCCTCGCCGGTACGTGCCCGGGGGTCTTGCTCGCAGCGAGCCTGGTAGCCGGTATGCGAGTCGGCCAGCAGACGTGGGGCCAACCGCGTCGACGCGGCCTTGATGATCATCAGTCGGCCGCCGTTGTTCATCTCGTACCAATTGCCGGCCGCGTTGAGCATCGGTGCCGGGAATCCGCTACCGAAGTTGTAGACCAGGTAGGAGCCACGAGTGTTGGCGATGGCTCCGGCCAGCAGTTCGCGTGCCCCGGCGGCCGCGGCGACCGGAGCGCCGGCGACGCCGAGTACGGCGGATACCGCAACGCATTCGATGACGCAGACCATGGCCGCGGTCGCCGTCCTGGTGCCCTTGCCGATTCGCCGTATCGCTGTCGCGCGAATCTGAAGATATGCGCCAAGAATCCGCACGATCTTCGCGCAAATGTTCAGATTCGGCAGCCGTTCAGCAGCAGACGGTTTCGGAGTCCGGGGGTTTGCGCTCGGAGTCGGCACCGGCGGCTCCTATCGGCAGGTGGGCAAGCAAGCTCGATCAAATAACAGTAATCCCAGGAGACACACTGTCAACTTTCGTCACATCACCATCACGGTCCGATCGCGTGGTGATCGCGTGGTGAGGGCCACGGCGCGTGTCCACCGGTCGTTCGCGGTCAGTGCGAGGGGATTTCGCCCCTGGTTCCGCAACGCGGTGCGCGCAACTGGCCTATTCGGGCGGCGCGAGCCGGTAGATGGCGTCGGCCGCGTCGTCGGTGATGTACACCGCGCCGTCCGGTCCGGCGATCGCGGCCACCGGACGACCCCAGCGAGAGCCGTCATCGGCTTGGAAGCCGCCGACGAGCGTCTGCTGGTTACCCAAGTCGCCGTCATGCCAAGGGCCCAGCCAAGGAAAGAACGACACCTCCGGGGCGCGCGGTGGCTGCCTATTCCACGAACCGTGCACACCGACCAGAGCCCCGCGCGCGAAGGGCGCGGGCAACTCGCCGTCGACGAAACTCAGCCCGAGGGGAGCCGAATGTGCACCCAGGCTCTGCTCCACCGGGGGCAGCGACGCACAATCCATCTGGCCACCGTCGGGGTTGGTCTGCACGTCCCGAATGAACGGCAGGTCGGCCGGGCCCGAATGCGAGGCGTCGGAATTGCAGTACGGCCAGCCCAATTCGCGACCAGGAGACAACCTGGCCAGCTGTTCGGGCGGATGATCGGCGACGTAGCCGGGGATCACCCGCCCATAGTCCGGGCCGGGCTCGGGGAACGCGACATTGTCCCGACCGTTGACCGCTGTCCATATCGAACCGTCCGGCGCCACTGCCAGGCCGGTTCCGTTGCGGACACCGGTGGCGAATGCGGTCGCCGGACCACCCCCCGGCGGCACCCGCATGATGGTTGCGCGCGGGGGCCTGGCAGTGCGGTCAGCCGCCGAGATGTTGCCGGTCGATCCGATCGAGAAGTACACAGCCCCGTCCGGTGCGACGGCGACGCTCTTGAGCGCGTGTGCATACGCTCCGCGCAAGTCGGGGCTGCGACCGTCGGGAAGGGCACCGGCCACGGTCCGCGGGTTTTCGGCCGAACCGGCGCTGTAATCGTATGAGTCGACTTGGTCGCTTTGCGCCACATAGAGAGTCGTGCCGGAGAAGGCCAGGCCGTGGGGCTGGTCGAGGCCGTCGAGCAGCACCGATTTCGTGGGTGGTCCGTCGGGCGTCGGCGCGAACCGTAGCACCTGACCAGCGCTGGGGATCGAAACCAGCAGGTTGCCGTCGGGGGTCCACGCCGCAAGTCGCGGCCGGTCCGTTCGCGCCCAGACCGACAGGGTCCAACCCTGGGGAACGACAGCGGTGCGGCGCCGATCGAATGGCGCATAAGCCTGGTCGGGTTCAACCTCGACCGGCACCGTGCTCAAACCTGCGGCGGGCATGTTGACCGTGTCGGATGGATTCGAGGGCGGGGCAACCTCCGGTCCGGGGGCGTGGGTGCACCCCGCGATCAGCGTTGCGCTGAGCAGGGTCACGCCGATTCGCTTATGCCGCAACAAGCCCCGCATGCATCTCCCAGACGAGTATCTCGGCGGGCCCACCGGCGGTGAGCCGTTGTCCGCCGGAAGCGGTGAACCGGACGGCGTCTCCCTCCTGCAGTGGGCCGACGCCCTCGAGGACTACCTCACCCCTCGGCACGAACAGGTGCACATAACGGGCATCTGGCAATTGGACGCCCTGGCCGGCCTGAAGGCGCGCACCGTGCAGCGCGGCATGGCGGTTGCCGATCGCGATGGCCGTCGTATCCCGGTGCGCGGTCATGCCGGAGGCGATCGTCACCAGGCCGCCCCGCAATAATTCGTCCTCGATCTCGGCCTGTTGATATCCCGGCGTCCGGCCCGCTTCGTCGGGCATGACCCACATCTGAACGAAATGCACCGGCTCACTGTGGGATTGCCCGCCGGTGAGGGTCCAGGAGTCGTTCTTCTCGGAGTGCAGAATCCCGCGTCCGGCCGACATTCGCTGAGCAAGGCCCGGGTAAATGACGCCCGAGTGACCGGTAGAGTCTTGGTGCACAAGGGAACCGGTGAGGACCCAGGTGACGATTTCCATGTCGCGGTGCGGATGCGTTTCGAATCCCGCGGCCGGGGCCACCCGATCGTCGTTGTTGACCAGCAGCAGTCCGTGGTGCGTGTTGTCGGGTTCGTAGTGGCTACCGAACGAGAACGAATGTCTGGAGTCCAGCCAGGCGATCCTGGTCTCGGCGCGGTCGCCGGCGCGCCGGACGTCAATGACGCTTTCGGTAGTGGTCAATTCGATCACTCTCGATTCTGGGGTCGTTGTCAGCCTAGGGGGCCAACATGACACCCACAACATAAATGATGTGTCATACATTCCGGTAGGATGGCGTCATGCGGTGGCTCACCGACGAGCAGCAGCGGATCTGGCGGGATTATCTGGTCATGGTGGACCGGCTGCAAACCGCGATGCACCGCCAGCTTCAACAGGATTGCCGACTCTCGTTGTCGGATTACCAGGTTCTCGTCGCGCTCTCCGAACGGGGACCGCTGCGGATCAACGAACTCGGCCGGATCGTCGGTTGGGAGCAGAGTCGGCTGTCGCACCAACTGCGGCGGATGCGTGACCGTCGCCTGGTGGCGCGTGCGGACGATGAGCACGACCGGCGCGGCGCCACGGTGCGTATCACCCGCTCGGGTCTTTCCGCGCTGCGGGATGCCAGCGGTGGGCACGTCGAGCTCGTGCGCAGCCTGGTATTCGACGGACTGTCCGCTGCTCAGCAGCGCAGTTTCGGTTCTGCGATCCAGACGATACTCGCCAGAATCGGGCCTGGACCCGAGAGAAATCCGGACCTATAGCTGTTCGGGGAGGCCGAATTTCGTGAAGAGTCCCGGCTGTTTGAACGCGACGACGTGAGCGATACCGGTGCGCCCAATGTCGAGAACGTGCAGCTGGAATGCCTCGTGCCGGCCTGATCCGAGGTTTCGCATGTAGAGCGCGGCAGCCGGCTGGGCGTTGGCGGTCGTGGTCAGGAACCGCATATCGCCGGCCTTCTCGGCCGGGCAGTGGGTCCTGGCCAGCATGACGATGTCACGGGGACCCTGGTACCAGCCGTCGAACGGCGGCATCTCCCACACGGCGTCACCGGTGAAAAGTCGCACCAGCTCGTCCATGTCGTAACTCTCGAACGCCCCGACATACTTTGCGAGCAACTCGACCGCCTCCGGGGAGGCCGGGGGGACGGGCCGATCGTCCCGTTGCGGCTGAACCTCGTCGAGGTGCGCCCGGGCTCGCTGTAGCAAGCTGTTGACCGCCGCGGTGGATACGCCGACGGCCTCGCCGACCTCGGCCGCCTTCCACTGCAGCACTTCGCGCAGCACCAGCACCGCCCGCTGTTTCGGGGCAAGATGCTGCAAAGCCGCCACGAACGCCAGCCGAACGGATTCTCGGGATTCCACCATCACCGAGGGGTCCGCAGGCGTATCGGGTCCGCCGGGCAGTGGCTCCAGCCAGGCGATCTCGTGGCGCTCGAAGATTTCGCCGGTGGGATCGGAGGCCGGCGTGCCGAGTCCGGACGGCAGCGGCCGGCGTTTGCGGCCGTCCAGCGCGGTCAGGCAGGTGTTGGTGGCGATTCGGTAAAGCCAGGTACGGACCGAGGACTTACCTTCGAACCCCCGATGGGACTTCCACGCACGAAGGTAGGTTTCCTGGACGAGATCCTCGGCGTCGTGCAGCGATCCGGTCATTCGGTAGCAGTGTGCGAGCAACTCCCGCCGGTATTGCTGAGCGTCGGCGAGAAAGCCGTCTGCCGCGTCGCCGTCGTCGATGGCCGGGACGGTCATGTTGCGAAGTCTAGCCAGTGATCCGGACCGGAACGCCCGGTCTCCGAGCACACGCCCGGCGGCCGCCCGATAGTCTCCGTGGATGGCTGTGACCCATAGCGAGAGCAGTTTCGATGGCGTCGACGGCGTCCGGATCGTGTATGACGTTTGGACCCCGGACACCCGGCCCCGTGGGCTGGTGATTCTTGCCCACGGGTATGGCGAGCACGCTCGCCGTTACGACCACGTCGCTGCTCGGTTCGCCGCCGCGGGGTTGATCACCTACGCACTGGATCATCGCGGTCACGGCCGATCCGGCGGCAAACGTGTCTATCTGCGCGACCTCACCGAGTACACCGGGGATTTCCACACGCTGGTCGGAATCGCGGCTGCTGAGCATCCGGACCTGCCGCGTATCGTCGTGGGTCACAGCATGGGCGGCGCCGTCGTCTTCGGATACGGCGTCGATCACCCGGACGACTACACCGCGATGGTGCTGTCCGGTCCGGCCGTGGCCGCCCAGGATTCGGTGTCGCCGCTGAAGGTGCTGCTCGCCAAGGCGATGGGCCGGCTGGCTCCCGGATTGCCGGTCGAGGAGATATCCGCCGAGGCGGTTTCCCGCGACCCCGAGGTGGTCGCGGCGTACGAGGCCGATCCGCGCGTGCACCACGGTAAGGTGCCGGCCGGTATCGGCAGGGCGCTCATCGAGCTCGGCGAATCGATGCCACAGCGGGCCGCCGCCATCACGGCTCCGCTGCTGGTGGTGCACGGTGGAGAGGACAGCCTGATCCCGGTGCAGGGAAGCCGGCGCCTGGTCGAATGCGTGGGCTCCGAAGATGTGCACCTGAAGGTCTATCCGGCGCTCTACCACGAGGTTTTCAACGAGCCGGAAAAGGCGCTGGTACTCGATGACGTGGCGGCCTGGATCGAGGCCAAGTTGTGAAAAGGCGGGTGGCTGCCGCGCTGTCGCTGTTGGTGCTGATCGGGGGCTGTTCGTCGGAGACACCGCAATCGTCGGCCTGGGTCGACCAGGAGGTGACGTTCGAGGCTGACGGGCTCACCCTGCACGGCACCTACCGGCACCGCCCGGGGGGCGCGCCCGCTGCGGCGGCGTTGCTGATCTCCGAGAGCGGCAACACCGACCGCAACGGCGACAATCAGGTCGCGGGTCCGATCGGCAATATGCGCCAACTGGCAGAGCTGCTGTCCGACCGCGGCGTGGCCAGCCTGCGCTATGACAAGGTTGGGACCGGGCGTACCGGGCTGGGTCCGTACCGATCGAATCCACAGGACGTCGTGAGCGCGGTCTATACGGCCGGCGCCGAATCAGCACTGCGCTTCCTCGCCGGTCAGCCCGGCAGCGATCCTGGTCGGCTGTCGGTCTATGCGTTGGGCGAGGGCACCGTGCACGCCATGGCGGTGGCCGGAGAGAAGGATCCCGATGCGCCGAAAGTCCACTCGCTGGGCCTGTTTCAGCCACTACCCGGACGGTATCTGGACATCATCACCAACCGCGTGACGGCTGACGGATCTCCGGAGACGATAGCTGCCTGGCAGCAGGCGGTCGCCGAGATTCGCAGCAGGGGGACGGTACCGGCCACCCTGCCGGACGGCCTGAAATCGATCGTGAACGCCGACAATGTCAAGGCGGTCGCCGAAGCGGACAGAGTCGACCCGCTGGTGCTGGCCGCGGAGGTGCCCGCCGCGACGCGGGTGTTGCTCACCTGTTCGGACGCCGACAGCCAAGCCCGTTGCGAGAACGATCAACCGCTTGTCGACGCGCTGAACCACACCATGCTGACGGTGGTCGAGTTTGAGGGTGTCAGCCATGTGCTGCGTGACGACCCGACCGACAGCATCGCCAACTACGCCAGGCAGGATCCGCTCACGCCGCAACTGACCGCCGCTCTGGACGATTTCCTCGACGAGTAGTTGTGGTGCGTTCCTCGACGAGTAGCTGTGGCGCGCCGGCAGTTGTGTATGACGATGCTGTGTATGAAACCCGGTGTGGGGATGGTTGATACCGTCTGCCTGGACATTCCTGGGCGCGGCACGGGAGCCGTCGGAAACGTCGTCGGGCTGAGCTAGCCTCACCAGCATGACCACCGACGATAAGATGCTGGCGCGTATCGCCGCTCTACTGCGCCAGGCCGAGGGCACCGACAACCAGCACGAAGCGGATGCGTTCCTGGCAGCGGCGCAGCGGTTTGCCACCGCGGCTTCCATCGACCTCGCTGTGGCCCGCTCGCATGCCGACCGCCGCACCAAAGCGCAGGCTCCGGTGCAACGGACGATCACGATCGGCGATCCGGGGGCCCGGGGGCTCCGCACCTACGTGCAGCTGTTCGTCGTCATCGCGACCGCCAACGACGTCAAATGCGATATCGCGTCCAACTCGACGTTTGTCTACGCGTACGGCTTCGCCGAGGACATCGACGCCAGCCACACCCTCTACACGAGCCTCGTCATGCAGATGGTCCGCGCGTCCAAGGACTACATCGGCTCGGGCGCGCATCGGCCCACCCCCACCATCACCGCGCGGATCAACTTCCAGCTGGCCTTCGGGGCCCGGGTTGGCCAGCGGCTGGCGGAGGCGCGCGAACAGGCCAAGCGGGAAGCGACTCAGGGGCCTGACAGTGTCCCGGGTACGGCGATTGCGTTGCGTAACAAGGAGCTTGAGCTCAAGGACTACTACCGGCAGACATCGAGGGCCCGCGGGACCTGGCGGGCGGCGAGCGCGGCCGCGGGTTACTCGTCGGAGGCGCGGCGGGCCGGTGACCGGGCAGGCCGGCGGGCCAGGCTGAGCGGAACCGCCGAACTGGCCGGCGCGCGCTCGGCTCTGGAGCGGTGAGCCGCGACGCCCAGCGCGCAAAGGTCTATGCCGCAGAGGAATTCGTCCGTACCCTGTTCGACCGGGCCGCCGAGCACGGCGACCCGGTGGTGGAATTCTTCGGCACCAGGCTCACGCTGCCGCCGGAGGCGCGGTTCGCTTCGGTGTGCTCAGTCCAACGCTACGTCGATGAGGTGTTGTCCGGCCCCGCCGTGCGCCGACGTTGGCCGGAACCCGGACCGATCCGGGTGCGCCCGCGCCGAGGTGTCACCGCGGCGCACTTCGAACGGGTCGACGATGTTGCGACGATCGCCGTACCGGCCGAACGGGGCAACTGGGCGTTGCGTGAACTGGTGGTGTTGCACGAGATCGCGCATCACCTGGCGGATTCCGACCCGCCGCACGGCCCGTTGTTCGTCGAGACGTTCTGTGACTTGGCGGCAGCGGTGATGGGGCCCGAGGCTGGCTTCGTGCTGAGGGTCGTGTACCAGAAGCAGGGGGCGCGGTGATTGCGACCGGCCCGCACCGTCGATCGCCGAGCCGGAGGCCTTCGCTGGTGCCGTAACGTCGGTGGTGTGACTGTGCCCGAGTGGGTTTCGCTCGATGAGCTCTTCAACCGGGTTCTGCATACCGAGGACGCTGCGTTGCGGGCGGCCCGGGAGGCCGGTGCGGCGGCCGGAATGCCCGCCATCGAGGTGTCCCCGCAACACGCCAAGCTGCTGTCTCTGCTGGTGCGGATTTCCGGCGCCGTCACGGTGCTGGAGATCGGCACCCTGGCCGGATACAGCACCATCGCACTGGCCCGCGCGGTCGGCCCGCATGGCACGGTGGTGTCACTCGAGTACGAATCCGCCCACGCGCAGGTGGCGCAGCGAAATCTGGAACGCGCGGGCGTGACCGACCGCGTCGAGGTGATTGTCGGCTCCGCGCTGGACACCCTGCCGGCGCTGCAGCGCCGCGGCGACGTATTCGACCTGGTGTTCATCGATGCCGACAAGGAAAACAACATCGCCTACATACAGTGGGCGATCACGTTGGGCCGGCCGGGCACGGTCATCGTGGTGGATAACATCGCGCGCAACGGTCGGGTGCTGGATCCGGCCCCAGATGACCGGCAAGCCGCTGCGGTGCGTGCGATGTTCGACATGCTGGGCGCGCATCCGCGGTTGGACACCGCAGCGATCCAGACCGTCGGCACCAAAGGCTGGGACGGTTTCGCAGTGGCGGTCGTCACCTGATGTCCCGTGCCAGCGTTCGGGCGCATTCCTGCAGCGCGTCCACCAGCTGCGGCTCATTGGCGTCGAATCTGTCGGTGGGCGCCGGTACCGAGATTGCCACGATCTGCCCGCCGGTGGTCCTGGCGGCGATCCCGGCCGCCGAGATTCCGGGGGTGTGTTCGTCGCGGTCGAACGCGACGTCGCTGAGCGTGACCGTGGGGTCTTTCAGTAATTGCAGCGCCGCCTTGCCGTTGGCCGTGCTTTCCAGCGGGAAGCGGAGCCCCACCGCGGAAACTGCTCGCAGCCGGTGGCTGGATTGGACCTGGTCGATGAACAACATCTGCCGCCCGCGCAGGACCGACAGGTCTGCCGTCTCACCGGTGGCGCGGGCCAACCTCTCCAAAGTGGTCCGGAACTGTTTGGCCAGACTGGCGTCGTCGGCGCCGCTCAGCCCCAGCAGCCGTTCCCCCAGGTGGATTCGGCCGTCGGCGTCGATGCTGGCGAATCCTATTTCGACCAGTCCGACCAGCAGCCGGCGCACCGTGGACTTGGCCAGGCCGAGTCGGCCGCCGAGGTCCACGAGCCGGAGCTGGCCCGGTGCCGCGGCGATCTCGTCCAGCGCGGTCGCCGCGCGACGAAGCACCTGAATACCCTCTGTACGGCTGGATTCGGTGGGCGCCTGCTCTTCCGTCCGCCGCATCCCACCACTATAGTGATTCGCATTACGAATCACCATGGTTCGTACAGTGAACCCAGGAGGCGGTGTGGCACTTCCACAGGGGCGGCATTACGTTCAGGGCGACGACGGCTATGAGGCGGCACGGCGCGCGACGGTGTGGAACCAGCGGGTGCCGGACCGATATCCCGAGGTCATCGTGGTGGCCCGGGACGAGGACGACGTCGTCGCCGCACTCCGGTACGCAAAGAAGCACGACCTGCAGGTCGGAATCCGGTCCGGCGGACACAGTTGGGCAGCCAATCATCTGCGAGACGGCGGACTGCTGATCGACATGCACGGTTTCGATCGGGCAACCATCGACAAGGAGACGATGGTCGCCGTGGCGGGTCCCGGAAAGGGTGGCAGCATTCTGGCCGCCGAACTCGACGCCGAAGGCCTGTTCTTCCCGGCCGGCCACTGCAAGGGCGTCTGTATCGGCGGCTACCTGCTCCAGGGCGGCTACGGCTGGAACAGCCGGGTGCTCGGGCCGGCGTGCGAAAGCGTGATCGGACTCGACGTGATCACCGCCGACGGAGAGAAGCTCTACATCGACGCCGAGAACCATCCCGACCTGTACTGGTCGGCACGGGGCGCGGGCCCCGGGTTCTTCGCGGTGGTGACGGCCTTTCATCTCAAGGTGTACCCCAAACCGGCGATCTGCGGGATGAGCTTGTACGCCTACCCGTTCGACTGCGCCGAAGAGGTGTTCGGCTGGGCGCGCGCGATTAGCGCAGAGGTGGATCGCAAGGTCGAGTTGCAGATCGTGGCCACCCGCAACGTCCCGGACATGGGCATCAATGGCCCCGCGATCCTGTTGGCGTCGCCGGTCTTCGCCGACAGCGAGCAGGAAGCCGAGAAGGCACTGGCTTTACTTGGAAGCTGCCCGGCCGTCGACCGGGCGCTTGCCAAAATCCCTTATGCCCCAACTGATCTTCCAACTTGGTACACCGCCGTGATGGCCAACTATCTGGACGATCATCGATACTCCGCCGACAACATGTGGACGTCCGCGCCGGCGGAGGCCCTGCTGCCCGGCATCCGCCGGATCCTGGACACGATGCCGCCGCACCCGGCGCACTTCCTGTGGCTGAACTGGGGTCCCTCACCCGCCCGCCAGGATATGGCGTACAGCGTCGAGGCGGAGATCTACCTCGCCCTTTACAGCGGCTGGATGAATGTGACCGACGACGAGAAGTACGCCGACTGGCCGCGCGCCAACATGGCCGAGATGGCTCACCTGGCCTCCGGAATCCAGCTCGCCGACGAGAATCTCGGCCAGCGGCCGGCGAGGTTCGCCACCGACGAGGCGATGGCGCGTCTGGATAGGGCTCGTGCCGCATACGATCCGGATGGCCGGTTCTACCAGTGGATGGGGCGGCTGTGAGCGCGTATCTCGGCTACCGCGACGGAGACGCGGACACCCCGTGGGGCAAGTACTTCGATCCGGAAATGGCCGAGTTACCGCGGCATGTGGTCGTCGCGCTCGAACACGGTCCCCAGGCGGACCAAACGCTACTCGGGTTCGATTGCGCTGGAACGATTCTCGATGAGGGCTATCAGCAGACGGAGAACGGCTACGGCCAGTTGCAGACCGGTGGATTCCAGGTGTCGGTGCGCACCGATATGCCGGGCGTCACACCCGCGATGTGGGATTGGTGGTTCGGCTGGCACGGCAGCGATTCTCGGCGATACAAGCTATGGCATCCGCGCGCGCATGCGTCGGCACGGTGGGCGGACGGGGGTGAAGACGGACACTGGGTCGGCCGGACGTCGTTGATCGAAGAGTACATCGGGTCGTCCTATGCCAAGGCGGCCATCGAGTTCGTCGAACCGTGGTCGGTCGGACTCGATCCGGCCCGCCTTGGTGGCGATGTCGCGGTATGCGCTCGGTTGGGTTCCGCGGAGCTGCCGGTCGACATCGGCTGGTTCATCCATCATGTTCGGCCCACGGCTGACGGCGCCGAGATGCGGTCCCGGTTCTGGTTAGGCGGACCCTACATCGGTGTGCGGAAGGGTAATCGGCTGGCCGACAAGGCCATTCGGCCCATTGCTGCCCGTCAACTGCCCGATCCCCGGGACCTTCTCGTGCATTGCGCGCAAGAGATGAATCACCTGGCCGGTTTTCTACCCGAACTCCACGCGAGATTCGGATAGCACCCGGTGGGCGCCCACCAACTCGCACAGTGCAGACGGGTGTGCTACATCGCCGAGACCGGCGTCCAGGCTCCCAGATGGGCTTCCGATGTGTTATTGACAGAGTATGTCCAGAGCAATCGGCGTCGGAGCTATCGGCGCATGCATATTGGTCCTCATGTCGCCGGCGGCCCGGGCGGACCGGGTTGAACCGGTTCCGCTCTATGGGTTCTACAACGTGTTCCTCGACTTCTCCCTGCAAACGTTCAACGGCGTTCCGACGCCAATGAATTCGGTCAGTCATCCGACGGAATCCACCACCTATTGCGATGTGAAAGGTTGCGTCGCAAGGATGGACAACAGGGATGACCATGCCCGAAACCCCGGCGCTCCGCAGGAATTCGAGTACCGATGGAACAATGGCAGATGGGAGATTAGTTGCTCGTAGGTGGTGGCTATGGCTGAAACGGGTGGTACCACTTCCATTGCGCGCGTTCGCCGGTGGGTCCGGCATAGGGTGCGACCGGCGGTGGTGGTGTTGTCGGTGGTCGGGCCAATGATCCCGAGCCCAGCTGTTCGCTGTCGCTGTCGGTCACGGTCAGATGGGCGGCCGACCCGGTGATGGTGATCAGGCCCCGGTAGTGGGCGCGGTGGTGATAGGGGCACACCAAGACCAGATTGGTGACAATTCGTTAATGTATCCACTGTAGGACGGTTCCTTCTTTTGATGTTTGTAGGAGGCCAGGCGGTGCAACGGGCTCCATCGAAACGGTGTGTCGTCGCGGGCGGCTTCGGTCTTGTTCAGTCCCCCTCGGGGACGGTTTGGGGGGTCACTGTCGCGTGGCGATGACGGATATTGTTCCGTCGCCGCTGTTGGTGACGTAGGCGGTGGCACCGTCAGCACTGACAGTTACTTGGGTGGGTCGATTGCCGACCGGAACGGTGGCGATGATGGAGTTTGTTGAAGTGTCGATCATCGATACCGTGTTGAGTATTAAGTTGGCCACGTAAGCGGTCCTTCCGTCTTGACTGATGGCCACGCCAGTCGGGTTGCCGCCGACTAAAACAGACGCGGTGACGGTGTTGGTTGCGGTGTCGATCACCGACAGGGTGCCACTATTGCGGTTGGCGACGTAGGCGGTCTTGCCGTTGGGGGCGACAGCGACATCGCTCGGATTGTCGGCAACTTTGACTGTGCCCGCGATCGTATTGGAATCAGCGTTGATTACCGCGACCATATCCGCGCTGGGCAGGGTGACATAGACTGTCTTTCCGTCAGGGGTGACGGCGACCGCACCCGGGACAGCCAGCGTGTTGTTGACATCGATTTTGGATAGGTCAACCTCGTTGAGTTTACGGGCTGAATCGGTAGTCATGATGGCCAGGTGATCGTCTCGCGTAGTGTAGATCCTGCTCCCATCGGGGCTAACAGCCGCGTCGCCGGTAATGACCTGCATGGGGATCCAATCGCTGCCTTGCTCAATCCCGAACCATTGGACTTTCGTTACTCTCTTGAACCAACCACCGACTTTGGCCCAAACCGCTTCGGTGCCCTTGTTTACGTCGTCCCAAATGGCGGCGCCGGTCCTCTTGATTTCCTCCCAAACATCTTTCCCGCCGGTTTTCTTCCAGTAGTACTTGACGAGTTTTGGGGTTGTGTCCCAAAGTTTTCCGGTTGTGTCCCACAGGTGTTTGGGGTTCAGGTTTAATCCGTAGTAATTGTAGACAACCCGCATTTCGGCATCGTCTTTCCCCAACCTGCTTTGCCGCCAAGCTGATTCGGAAATATTGTCGCCGGATGCAACGTTGTGTGCGGTCAGCCAAACGTGGCCCGATGTGGCTATGTAAACCGTGGTGCCGTCGGGGCTGAGGACCACCCCTTCTGGGAAACCGCCGGTCCAGATCGATTTGATGACTCTGCCGGTTTCGATATCGACCACCGCCACGGAGTCATTGGCCTGGTTAGCGACGTAAGCGGTGGTGCCGTTGGGGCTTAGAGCGACTTCGACGGGCTTTCCGCCGGTCGTGATAGTGGCCACCGCCGCGGGCGCCGAAGGAGTCGGCACACCCAGGGAAATAGTTGAAGTGGTGCTCGTGCCGGAGCTGTCCTTGGCCGTGAAAGTCACCATGTCACTGCCACCTGCGACCCGCAGGCTGATGGCTGGCACGTAGGTGAAAGTGCCATCCCTGTTAGCGGTGATGCTGCCGCGCGTGGGCCCGTCGGTTAGCGATACGGAGACCTGATCACCGTCGAAATCGCTGGTCGCAGGGGTGAGCACAATCGACCCCGTCTTGGGATTCCGCACGGTTGGAATGAACAGGTTCGGAGAGTGGGCTATACCATCCACTGTGACCCTGACGGAGTACTGGACCGTCGAGCCATTGGGTCGACGGCCGGTGAAATTGAGCGTGTCGGTGTCGCCGACAGCCATGCTGCCTGTGGAGTTGTAGCGCACGGAGCCGTCACCAGTGGGCTCCAGGTAGCCATGCTGCGTCCAGCGTGTGCCCACGCTGAGTGGGCCCCATCCAGCGTCTGGTCTGATCACGAATGTGCCATTATTGGGATCGGGCCTGAAAACCAGCCCGGTTTTCACGCCATTGAACTTGTATTGGGGGATGGCGCGTCCGGCCGGGACAGGGATGTCGAGTCTGGTAGTGAGGGTGGCGGCGGCCCCCTGGCTGTCGCGGGCTGTGAAGGTAAATGTGTCGATGCCACCGACGGCGGCCAATACTGCATTGGGCGTGTAGGTGTAGCTGCCGTCGAGATTCGCGGTAAGGACTCCGCGGGTGGGGGTCTTGCTCAGCGCCAGGGTGACGGTGTCGTCGTCCTGGTCGGCGATGGTGGGGGTGATCACGATCGCCTTGGTTTCGGGGTCTGGGTTACCGAGGGCCACCGTCAGGGATGGTGCATGGTTGACCGAGTCGACGGTGAGGGTGGCAAGGCCGGTGCTTGCGGCGCCGAAGCGGTCGCGTGCGCTGAAGATCAGTGTGTCGGTGTCGCCGACCGTAACATCCGAATCGGGCGTATAGGTGAAGCTGCCATCGCCGTTCGCGCTCACCGTGCCGTGGCTGGCGTCGTTGTCGAGAACAACACTGACCGGGTCGCCTTCAGGGTCGGCGGCGGAGAGGGTGATCTTGACCGAGCCGGTGTCTGGGTCGGGATCCCCGACAGCCACAGACAGAGTTGGGGCGCGGTTGATCGCGGGGACGCTGACGCCTGTGGCCAGGACCGTAACGGTGCGGTCGTTGTAGTTAGTGACGTAGACGCTATGCGAGTCCGGACTCACGACCACGCCCAGCGGATTCCGGCCAACCGCGACGGTGGCGGTGACCTGATTGGTAGCAGCGTTGATCACCGAGACCGTGTTGTCCGCAGAGTTAGTGGAATACACGGTGGTGCCGTCGGGGCTTACCGCCACCCCGTACGGGCTCGCGCCGACGGCGATCGTGTTGGTGACAACTTTGGACGCGGCGTCGATAACCGTCACCGATTTGCTTCCATGATCGGCCGTGTAGATAGTGGCCCCGTCCGGGCTGACCGCTATTCCGTACGGTACGCGGCCCACAGCGATGTCGGTCTTGGTGTGGGAAGGATAGAAATCGATGACCGAAACCGAATTGCTGTACCTGTTGGCGAGGTAGATAGCCTTGCCGTCGGGACTGACCGCCACCGCACCCGGACCCACACCCGCGGGAACAGTACCGATGTGCTGATTCGTGGCCGTTTCAATAATCGAATAGGAATTTCCAAAAAGGTTCGCGGTGTAAAGCACCCCCCCGCTGGGACTGACTGCCAATGCGATCGGCCAGTTGCCGTCGTCGTCAAAGACGATCTCGGATGTGATGGTCTTGGTGGCCGTATCGATGACTGAAACTGTGCCCGAGCCCATGTTCATGACGTAGGCGGTTGCGCCGTCCGGGCTGATATCAATCGAACTCGGCGATACACCCACACCGATCGTGCCGACTACCTTCCCCGTAGGTACGCTAACCACGGATACCGAATTGTCGGCGGCATTGCTGACATAAAGCGTCAGCCCGTCGGGGCTGACCGCCGCGCCTGCCGGGTTCCCGCCGACCTGAAGTGTCGCGACGATCCTGGGGTCCACGGTGACCGATACGGTGCTGGCAGTCGTCGCGCCTCGGCTGTCAGTGGCGGTGAAGGCGAGGGTGTCGGTGCCGCCTGTTTGCCTGAACGCCGCATCGGGTCTGTAGATGAAGCTACCGTCACCAGCGGCGACTACGCTGCCACGAGTCGGGACCCTACTAACGGTCACGCTGACCGCGTCGCCGTCAGCGTCGCCGGCGCTCGGAGCCAACACGACCTCTGCAGCACCAGCACGGGTTTCACCGACTTTCACCGCCAGAGTTGGCGCGTGGTTGGTAACGGCGGACACGATACCGATCGCCCTTCCCCCGGCTAATTCGCCGGGCCCGCCGAGGGTGGGTGAGTACCAGAATTCGATGGTGCGGGTTTGGGGGTTGGGCAGTAGTCCGAGTCGGGCGAAGCCGGCGATGAGAGCGTCGACGGGTCGGTAGTTGTGGCGGGGGTTGGCGTTGCTGGTGTCGCTG
>JBFXJE010000029.1:0-41223 GCA_050175175.1 Mycolicibacterium sp.
ACTGGCCACCGCCGTGGTCATCGAAGCCCACGACGAATGGCAGGTCACCCGCCGCTATCTGTCGGAGATCTCCATGGCCGAGCTCCGCAAAGTCATCACCGCCAAACAGTCCGCCGACAAACCCCTCGCCAAGCAACGCCAAATCGCCTAGCATTCAGCACGACTCGTTGATCACCACGCGCGAGCACGCGCCGATCCGAAGTCCACCACCCCACGGGACGCTGTCCTCGGCGCCGGCCGGCGCACCTCGCTGTGGTTGGGTGCTGCATATCTGTACTTATGTATGTTTTGCAGTGTCCGCGGCCTCGCCATCCCCTGTCCGTTTTCGGCCCCGTGAGCGCGTGCCGACTGACAAGATGGGAAAGTCTTCGGTGCTGGCCGCCGACAACCTCAAGGAGTTAAACGTGCGTGACACCTGGCTCGTCACCGCCGCGGGGGTGCTGATCGCGGCGCTCAACCCGGCGACTGCCGCCATCCCGACCGCGCAAGCGGTGGTATGCGGGTCGGTGGGCGGGGTGCACCTCGACGTCACCGGCTGCTCGGACCCGCTCTACGAGATCGGCTACCCGCCACCACCACCTCCACCTCCGCCACCACCCCCGCCGCCGCCACCGCCACCGCCGCCGGGCTCGACGCCCCCGCCACCGCCGCCACCTCCACCGCCTCCGCCGCCACCGCCACCGGTGTACGTTCCGCCGGTCTACTATCCGCACCCAGACGTTGCGGTCTGCGCCGACGTCGGTCGCCGGATCAGCGTGGGCGGTTGCATCTAGGTGGACCGCAAGAGATTTGACCGCTTGTTCGACATGACCGATCGCACGGTGCTCGTCACCGGCGGCACTCGGGGAATCGGGCTGTCGCTGGCTGAAGGGTATGTGTTGGCTGGGGCGCGGGTCGTTGTGGCCAGCCGAAAGGCAGATGCCTGTGAGCAGGCCGCCCGGCACCTGCGCGACCTTGGCGGTGAGGCGATCGGGGTGCCCACCCACCTCGGCGAGGTCGACGATTGCGAAAAGCTCGTTGCCCGTGCGGTGGCCGAGTTCGGAGGCGTCGACGTCGTGGTGAACAACGCCGCGAACGCACTGGCACAGCCCGTGGGGGAGCTGACCGTCGAGGCTCTCACCAAGTCGTTCGACGTCAATCTCCGCGGACCGGTGTTCCTGGTCCAGGAGGCGTTGCCGCAGCTGAGGGCAAGCCCGCATGCCGCGGTGCTCAACATGGTCTCGGTGGGGGCGTTCCTGTTCGCACCGATGCTCTCCATCTACGCCTCCATGAAGGCGGCGCTGATGTCCTTCACCCGGTCGATGGCTGCCGAGTTCGCGCACGACGGCATCCGGGTCAACGCGCTGGCTCCGGGCCCGGTCGACACCGACATGATGCGTAAGAACTCGCAGGAGACGATCGACGGGATGATCAAGGGCACCCTTATGCGCCGACTGGCCGGTCCGGACGAGATGGTCGGTGCCGCTTTACTTCTGACGTCCGATGCCGGAAGTTACATCACCGGGCAGGTGATCATCGTTGACGGTGGAGGAACGCCCCGTTAGGTGACGGGGATCTTGCCACCTCATTTACTGCGCCATCCCGCCACGCCCAGGGCGATCATTCGTAACTGCTTGATCGCGACCCGTCTGATTTCACCGATGGCCGCCGGATCGGTGCTGTCCTCCAGCGACTCGGCGATCACGATCATCGAGTTGACGAAAACACTGGCCAGGATGTTGAGGTCCTCGCTGCTCCAGGTATTGAGCCCGGGGAACCGAGCCAGGTCGATGGCCAACTCCGAGGTGATCAACCGGATCTCGGTGCGGATCGCGTACCGCAGCACCGTGACGCCACTGGAGCGTTCCCGGGTGATGAACCGCCAGTGTTCCCGGCGCTGCTGGACACCGTCGATCAGGATGTCGACTGACGACTCGATGACCCGGTTCGGGTCAAGCTTGCCGGCCCGCGCGCCGCGCAGCATGTCCCGCAGGCTTCGAAACGACTCGTCGATCAGCACCAGTCCGAGCGCTTCCATCGACTCGAAGTGGCGGTAGAACGCGGCGGGCACGATGCCGGCTTCTCGGGTTACCTCGCGCAGGCTCAGTGCGCTGAAACTCCGTTCGGCCAGGAGTTGCAAGGCGGCCGTGACGATCGCTCGCCGAGTGGCCTCCTTACGCTCCTCGCGGGAGCGGGAATCCCTTACCGGCTCCTTCGGCCGCGGCCGGCCCGAAAGCCCAGAGCGTGATCTGGGCGCACGACTGTTCACTATGTGAAACCTACCACACGCTGCGACAATCTATTGACCATCAGGGGCTCGATCACGCACGGTGTACATATGTTCACTCAAACTTTGACCAAGCCGAATCGGCCGTCCAGATTGCTGAACCTGCTTGCTGGTCCGCACGGCCTCGATCGTTTCACCGAACTCGTCGACCCCACCTGGACCCGCGGCGAGGCCCGGGCCCGCATCGTCGAGGTCCGGCGCGGCACTCCCCGCAGTGTGACGTTGACGCTGGAGCCCAACCGCGCATTCCCCGGATTCCGCGCCGGTCAACACATCAACCTGTCGGTGGAGATCGACGGCCGGCGCCGCACCAGGCCCTACTCGCCGGCCAACGCCGAAACCGACGAACTCATCGAGTTGACGGTCGGTCAGCACGATCGCGGCTTGGTGTCGACTTTCCTGATCGACCACGCCCGCCGGGGGATGATCGTCGGACTGGATTCCGTCGGAGGGGACTTCACGCTGCCTTCCCAGGAGGTGACCGGACCCGACGACCGGATGTTGTTCATCTCCGGCGGAAGTGGGATCACCCCGGTGATGTCGATGCTGCGCACCCTGCAGGCGCGGCGACACGGCGGCGAGATCGCTTTCGTGCACTATGCCCGATCCGCCGAGGAGGCCTGCTATCGCCGGGAACTTGCCGATATCGCGGACGTGATGCCGAACCTGACTGTGCTGCATGGGTATACCCGTACCGCGACCGGCTCCGACCTGACGGGGCGATTCGCGCCCGAACACCTCGCCCACGCGGGATCTTGGTGTAGTTGGTCAACCTCTGAGCGACGAACTACACCGAAATCGCAGGCGGTCTTCGCGTGCGGGCCGCCGGCGCTCGTCGACGCGGTGCGCGAGCTGTGCCCCGGGGTCCGAGCGGAAAGCTTCGTACCACCGGTGCTTACCGGCGAGCCCTCGGGCGGCCGCGTGACATTCACCGGCAGCGGGGTCGAGACCACCGACGACGGCCGCCCACTGCTCGATCAGGCCGAGGCCGCGGGCCTGACACCTGAAAGCGGCTGCCGGATGGGTATCTGCTTTTCCTGCACGCGCCGCAAGACCAGTGGCGTGGTACGCAACGTGATCACCGGCGCCGTTTCCAGCCCCGAAGAAGAGGATGTGCAGATCTGCGTATCGGCGCCCGTCGGTGACGTCGACATTGCGCTGTGATTCCCCCGAAACCCTGAACCTAAAAGACACCCTGAACCAAAGACACCCTGAACCTAATAGACATAAGGAGACTCACATGACTGTTGTCACCACACCTATGCAGAAGACACTCGAAAAGACAGTCGGGGGACGCAAAGTCACTCTGACGCCCGAACAAGTCGAGGCGTTCGGCCGTGAACTCGACGAGCTCAAGGACAGTGTCATTGCCGACCTGGGCGAACGCGACGCGACGTACATCCGGAGGATGATCAAGGCGCAGCGCGGACTCGAGGTCGGTGGACGTGTGCTGCTCTTCGGTGGAGTGTTCCCGCCGTTCTGGCTGGCGGGCACCGCGATGCTGGGCCTGAGCAAGATCATCGACAACATGGAGATCGGCCACAACGTCATGCACGGCCAATATGACTGGATGGGTGACCCGGCGATCTCCAGCAAGGGTTTTGAGTGGGACACCGCCTGCCCGGCAGATCAGTGGCGGCACTCGCACAACTACATGCACCACACCTACACCAACATCGTCGGGCTTGATCGAGACATCGGCTACGGGATTCTGCGGATGAGCGGAGACCAGAAGTGGCGGCCGTACTTCCTGGGCAACCCGGTGTACGCGTTCCTGCTGATGGTGCTGTTCCAATACGGCGTCGCGCTCCACGAGTTGGAGGCCGATCGGATTCGTGACGGTGAAATCTCACTGTCCGACAAGCGCGAGATCCTGCAGGGTATCTGGCACAAGACCAAGCGACAGACGCTCAAGGACTATGTGGCGTTCCCACTGTTGGCCGGACCTTTCGCCCCGTGGGTGCTGGCCGGCAACCTTACTGCAAATCTGATGCGAAACGTGTGGTCCTACATGATCATTTTCTGTGGGCACTTTCCCGAGGATGTCCAAGAATTCTCTATCGAGGAGACCAAATCCGAGACTCGCGGGCAGTGGTACTTCCGCCAGATCCTCGGCTCGGCAAATCTGACCGGATTATTCCCCCGTCGCTCCGCTGGCCCTGAATCGGCAAGATTGTTCCACATCCTCAGCGGCAACCTGTCTTTCCAGATCGAGCACCACCTGTTTCCCGATATCCCCGCCCACCGGCATGCCGAAATCTCGGTTGCTGTTCGGGACATCTGCGCGCGGTACGGAGTTCCGTACAACACTGGCCCACTGCCGCAGCAGTTCGCGACCGTGGTGCGAAAGATCTTCAAGCTTGCGATGCCGTGGACGTAGGTCCTTTTCGCCGGGGACGCAGTCCGCAGGCATTCTCGCGACGATCAGCGCTGACAGGCAGGGCACCAAAAGGTGATCCTGGCCGCGACGTCGGTCGCGATCGGCGTTCCGCAGCGGCGGCACGGCAACCCCGCCCGGCCGTACACCCATAGATCCTTCCCCGGTCTGGTGTCACCGGTGGTCGTTCGGTTAACCCGTAATCGATTGGCCCACAGCATCTGCTGAGTGCGCGTGGCGATGCGGCTCAGGTCCCGCGCTTCAGCGACGGGAGTGCCGGGCCGCAGGCCGAACACAAAACACAGCTCGTTTGCGTACACGTTTCCCACGCCGGCCATAACCCGCTGGTCGAGCAAAGCGTCGGCCAGGGCACGCGACGGATCGGTCGCCAGGTTGGCGGCGACCGTGGCGGGCGACCAGTCGTCGCCGAGGGGGTCGGGCCCCAGGTGGGCGACCGAGTCCATGTCACCGTCGCGGTCGAGGATCTCGAGTATCCCGAGATCGATGCCGGAGGCTCGGGAGTTGGCTGTTTGCAACACGATCCGCACTTTGTGGGGAGGCGCACGCAGTCGACCGATCACCCACGCGCCGTCCATCTTGAGGTGTGAGTGGACACTCGCCCGTCCTACCCGAATGAACAGGTGTTTCCCTCTGCTGAGCACCTCGTCGACAACCTGCCCGGCCAGGTTCACCGCGGCGTAGCGCGGAACCCGGACGTCGCAGCGGGTCAGTTCACTGCCTTGCAGCGCCGCGCGCAAGTGGGTGGCGGTGCGAAAGACGGTATCGCCCTCGGGCATCAGCGCAACCGCAGCCCGCGGGGGGTCCACGTGAAACCGGCATCTGCCAGCGCGACCGCTGCCGCCGAGTTCCGGTCAGACAGCACCGCGGCGCCGTCCACGCGTTCTACCAACAGCCCCGGAACCCGCTGACGTGTCACCAACTCCGCCAACGCCGCCGCTGCGGCCGCCGAGATCTCAAGATCCGTGGTGAAACTCAGCAGTGACCGTCCGCCGCGCTCGACGAACCAGGCCAGTTCGCCATCGACGATCAGGACCAACGCGCCTGCTTTTCGACCGGGCCGATGCGCGCTGTCGCCGTCTGCGTCACGTGCTGGCCAGGGCAGGGCGGCGCCGAACGGGTTGGCGGGGTCGGTCGCCGCCAGCGCCACGGTGCCCAGGGCCCGCTGCGCGTCGTCAATGCTGTCGGCGTGGGTGCGCAGCCGGTCGACGGTGTTGGCAGTGGCGAACTGCGCACCGCCCAGCGAATCGACGAAATAGCCGCGCTGACATCTGCCCGACTCTTCGAACGCGGTCAGTACCTTGTACAGCCCGGCGAATCCGCCGGGCAGGTTTTCGGCCGCGACCGCGCCCTTGGTCAGGACACCGTGGCGGGCTAGCAACTGCTCGGCCTGAAAGTGCGCCCGCACGGTGGTGTCGGCTTCAGCGGCGGGCAGTGCCGACCACCGACCAGCCACCGTGGGGTCGGAGTCGCGGTGCGCTCCGGAGCTGATGCTGTAACGGCTGAGTCTTGGTGCGCGGCGATGTCGGTGCGACGGCGCGGCTGTCCGCCTCGAGCTCGATCGCCGGGATCCGGTGAGGAGGGCTCGCACCGGCGCGAAGGTGTCTCCGCCGACATAGCCCGACCAGATCAATTGCCACAAAGCCTCTTTCAGTGTGGCTGTGCCGACACCGTCGGCCGCGAGCTGACGAAAGAAGTATGCACCTCCGCCACTGAGCGAATCGAGTAGCCTGCGATAAACGTCGCTGAACTCGATTTCGATGGGTGGGGACAATGTCAGCGGGGCGGTATCGGCGGTGTGAAAAGCCACCCAACCGTCGGCAGCCGATAGCGAGCCGACACCCGACCACAGCACGTCGCCGGAAGCCAGCAGCTCGTCGAGCATTCCGGGCTGATAATTCCGCACCCGCTGGCCGAGGATCAACGGCTCTACCGCTGATGCCGGCATTGGAACGCCCGCGAGCTGGTCGATGACCGCGGCCAAACCGTCGATGCCCGCGGCGGCCTCGCTGCCCACCTGCTGCCACGCCGGCAGGAACCGCCCGAAGGCGGCGGTGCTGACCGGCTCGATCTGCGCACGCAACACGGCCAGTGAGCGACGTCGTAGGATGCGTAGCACCTCGGTATCGCACCATTGCTCAGCCCCAACGGAATCCATGGGTACATCCAAGAATTCGCCACGAACCAGCTTGCCATCGGCAGCCAGCCGGCCCAGCACGTCGCCTGCCACCCGAAGGCCGAGACCAAACCGGGCAGCCGCGTCGATCGTGGTGAACGGTCCACGCGTTCGTGCAAAGCGCGAAATCAGTTCGGCCAGCGGATCTACCACAGGTTCCAAGAAGGCCATCGGAACGCCGATGGGCACCGCGACCCCCACCCCGTCGCGGAGTCGTCCGATATCTTCGACTGCCGCCCACCACAAGTGGCCGGCAAACGACACGCTAACCGCCCGCTTGGCGGTCAGCAGCCCCTCCAGCCAGCCTCCGATATCGCTCGCGGAGCACCGCATGGCGAGCTCGTCGGCGGTCAGCGGACCGAGCAGCCGCAACAAGTCAGCCACTCCCTCGGCATCGCGGGCGCTTCTTTCCGGGGTCAGATGCTGCAACTGGAGCGTTGTGTGCGCGACGACGTCGTTATCGAGTAGTTCGCGTAGCTCGATGCGGCCGAGCAGCTCGGCGAGCAGGGCGGGGTCCAGAGCCAGTGCGGCAGCGCGGCGCTCAGCCAGCGGGCTGTCACCCTCGTACATGAACGCGCCGACATAGCCGAACAACAGCGACGATGCGAACGGCGATGGAGTGGGCGTTTCGACTTCGAGTATCCGCACCCGCCGCTGGGCTACCCGAGCCATCAGCGAGACCAGGGCCGGCACGTCGTAGACGTCCTGCAAGCATTCGCGCACGGCTTCCAGCACGATGGGGAAGTCAGGGTAGCCGCGGGCGATATCGAGCAGCTGGGCTGCCCGTTGGCGCTGGTGCCACAGCGGCGAGCGCTTTCCCGGGTGCCGTCGCGGCAGTAGCAAGGCTCGGGCGGCGCATTCCCGGAACCGGGACGCGAACAGCGCTGACCCACCGACTTCGGCAGTGACGATGGCCTCGATTTCGTCGGGGTCGAACGCGAAGATCTCGGCGCCGGGCGGCGGTGTCTCCCCATCGGGGGTGGTGTCGGGCAGTCGGACGATGATGCCGTCGTCGGAGGCGGTTGGCTTTTCGTCGATGCCGTAGCGCTCGTACAGCCGTTTGCCGACGGCCAGCGCGAGCGGCCCGTGCACCCGCAGGCCGTAGGGGGAGTGCAGGATCACCCGCCAGTCGCCCAGTTCGTCGCGAAACCGCTCGACGACGAGCGCGGTGTCCGACGGCACGGCCGAGGTGGCGGCGCGCTGGTCGTCGATGAGCTGCCAGAGGTTGTCTGTCGCGAACGTGTCGAATCCGACGGCACGGCAACGCTCGTCGAACTCACTTCGGTCTAGCCGTGCCAGTTCACCGGTGAACGCGCCGATGGCGGCCCCCAATTCAGCTGGCCGCCCGACGCCGTCGCCACGCCAGAACGGCAGCCGCGCCGGCTCGCCGGGCGCGGGGATGACGAGAACCCGATCGTGAGTGATCTCAGTGATCCGCCAACTCGTCGCACCGAGCGATATCACGTCGCCGGGCCTGGACTCGTAGACCATCTCCTCGTCGAGTTCGCCTACTCGGGAGGGCTTTTCGGACTCTGCGGTGGATGCCAGGTATACGGTGAACAGACCGCGGTCAGGGATGGCGCCACCAGAAGTGACCGCAAGTCGCTGGGCGCCGGGGCGAGCGGTCAGGGTGCCCGACTCTCGGTCGTAGACGATGCGGGGACGCAGCTCGGCGAACTCGGTCGAAGGGTACTTGCCCGATAGGAGGTCCAGCGTGGCTTCGTAGGCGCTGCGCGGAAGGGTGGCGAACGGTGCGCAGCGGCGCACGGTGTCGAACCAAGCGTCGACGTCGATCGGTGCGAGCGCGCAGGCGGCAACCGTGTGCTGTGCGAGCACGTCGAGCGGATTTGTCGGTACCCGCATCGTCTCGATCTGGCCGGCCAGCATGCGCTGCACGCTGACTGCGCACCCGATCAGGTCGGCGCGGTGCTTGGGTAGTAGCACTCCCTGACTGATCTCGCCGACCTGGTGGCCGGCCCGCCCGACCCGCTGCAGGCCGCTGGCCACCGAAGGCGGGGTCTCTACCTGGATGACCAGATCGACTGAGCCCATGTCGATTCCGAGCTCCAGACTGGAGGTCGCGACGACGGCCTTGAGCCGGCCGGCCTTGAGTTCATCCTCGACCTCGGCGCGGGTCTCTTTGCTGACCGAGCCGTGGTGGGCCCTGGCCAGAATCGGTTCCGCTCCGTAGGTCTGGCCGCTGGCCATGAGTTGGGCCGGGGCCCCGCCGGCCACGCCGGGGTTCGGGCCGCCGAGTTCCATTCCGGCCCGCTCCGCATGAATCTCGTTGATCCGGGCCGTCAATCGCTCGGATAGCCGCCGGGAATTCGTGAAGACGATCGAACTCCCGTGCGCCTCGATCAGATCGACGATTCGTTCCTCGACGTCGGGCCAGATGGAGTTGCCATCCAGATTGGCCATATCGGGCACCGGCACTTGCACCGTCAGGTCGAACGTCTTCGCAGCCGGGGGTGCCACGATCGTCGTCGCAGCGGTACCGGAGAGGAAGCGAGCCACCTCCTCGGGCGGGCGCACGGTAGCCGAGAGACCGATCCGTTGCGCGGGCCGTTCGAGCAGGGCATCCAGACGGGCCAGCGACAGCGCCAGGTGCGCGCCGCGCTTGGTTGCCGCGACGGCGTGTACCTCGTCGACGATCACCGTCTGGACGCAGGACAGGGACTCGCGGGCCGCCGAGGTCAGCATCAGGAACAGCGACTCCGGGGTGGTGATCAGGACGTCGGGCGGCTTGGTGATCAGTTCGCGACGCCGACGCGGTGGGGTATCGCCGGAACGCACTCCCACGCTGATGCTCGGTGCTGACTGGCCGGTGCGTTCGGCGATGCGCGAGATGCCGGTGAGCGGCGTACGCAGGTTTCGCTCCACATCGACGGCCAAGGCTTTGAGCGGCGAGATGTACAGCACCCGGGTGCTCGCCCTGCCGGAGGAGGTTTGAGCCAGTCGGTCGATTGCCCACAGGAACGCCGCGAGCGTCTTACCCGATCCTGTCGGGGCGATGACGAGCGTGTTGTCGCCGTGGGAAATCGCCTGCCAGGCCTGGGCCTGGGCTGGGGTGGGCTCGACGAAAGTGCCCGCGAACCATTCGCGCGTCAATGGGCTGAAGCGGGACAGGGGGTCTACGCGCTCGGGCACGACTCCATGGTGCCTGGCCCCTCCGACAACCGCCCACGTAGCCCGGCGGCTCACTATTGCGGAGCGGGACCACCTATTATCGGGGGCTCGAGCCGGGGTGGTGGCGGCTATGCAACCGAGTGGCATAAGGGAGGCGAAAGTAGTGGCTTTCATCCAGGTTTTCGCGCGGAGTGCGCTGGTCGCCGCGGTGGGTGCCGGAGCAGGCCTGCTCGGCGGCATCGCCACCGCGCCGGCCCAGCCCGCGCCGGCGTCGAGCTGCACGGCCGCCGACCTTGCCGAGGTCATGTCGGGCGTCACCGCGGCGACGGCGACCTACCTCTTCGACCACCCGCCGGTGAACGAATTCTTCACCAATCTCGGGAATGTCCCGCACCAGGAGAAGCGGGTCGTGCTTGCCAACTTCATGGATGCGAATCCTGAGGTGAAGGCCGACCTCGCCGGAATCCGGCAGCCTGCCGAAGACTTCCGGGTTCGGTGCGGAGCCGGCCCGGGACTGCTAGCCGAAGGCTTGGGTTGAGCCTAGAATTCGGGGGGTATCGGCGATCGCCGAACTGACAGGTAGGAGTGCCCGATGAGGTTGCCCTATTTGCTGACCGGAGCCGCGGTGGTGTTCGCCGGATTGTCGGTCGCGCCACCCGCCTCAGCCGACTGCACCAGCGCCGGCGGGACCACCATCTGCGCGCAGGGGGAGTCGCGGGGCACGAACACTGGTCAGGGTCCCAGTGGGTCGGATGGGCCCTACGTTCCCTATCCCTGTGACTATGACTGGTACTGCAACGATTACTACGGTTGGGAATGGGACGTCAATCTGGGAGCGGATTGGGATCCCGGGCCGGGCATCGGTGCTCCCGGCCGGCCCGGAAATCGGCCCGGCGGCGGTGGAGGCGGCGGCCGGGGTGGTCGACGATGAGTTCAACGAGGCGGAAAAAGGAGCCAACAATGGTTTTTCGCAAGCCATTCGCGCGACGGGTACTGTTCGCTGCGGTCGCGTCGGGCACTGCCCTGCTCGGTCCCGGCCTGGCCGCGCAGGCCCAGCCGGCTCCACCGGCCCCGCCGACCTGCTCGGCGGCAGATCTGGCGGGCATCATGTCGGGCATCACCGCTGCGACATCCGTGTATTTGTTCACCAATCCGCCCGTTAATGATTTCTTCACCAGCCTCAAGGATGTTCCGGCTGAGGAGAAACGGGCTGCGCTGCAGGCATACGTGGATGCCAACCCGCAAGTGAAGGCTGACCTTCAAGGTATCCGACAGCCCGCTGTGGATTTCCGGAACCGTTGCGGCTGAGGTGATTTCGTCACCTCCGGTCGGTGCGAACCGAGTCGGCCAGGGTCGCCGGAATTGCCGGCACTCGACCGATCGCATCCAGCAGGGTATGGGCGCACTGATCGGCGACGAAGTCCGCATTCAGCCAGGAGTGCAGCAGCCGTTGGCGGCACATCTCGGAGGTGAAGGTCAGCCAGCCGCAAATCGTGGCCCGAAGGTGTTGCAGCACTGTCGAATCGATCGGGCCGGCGGCTTTACAGATGCGATCGAGCATACGATCGGCTTGTCGGTCGTTGTCGATGTCCTCGATGCCTCGCAGTACCGGGTCTGACCGGCCCATCCCCAGTCGGGCGGCCCACGCGCCATGAGGATGTTCCTCGTCATAGTCCAGGTAGGCCAGGACACCGTTGCGGACCTCGGTGAATAGCGACTGGCCCGCATTCGGCGGGGTATCGGTGGCCTCCAAGAGTCGATCGCCCTCGGCGCGCACGACCGCGGCGAAGAAGGCCCGCTTGTCGGGAAAGTAGTGGTACATCAGCGCCCTTGAGACGCCTGCACGCTCGGCGATCTCGTCAATTCGCACCTCGTCGTAGGGCCGTCGGCCGAATACCTCGGCGCCGAGGGCGAGGAGTTCGCATCGCCGGTCAGTGGGCGAGAGGCGGCGACGGACTGGTGCCACGAAATGGCATCCTAGTCGACACGTGTACAACAACAGTGAGCCAGCATCCTGGAGAACTCGCGGTGCCGGTTACTTTCGACCCTGTCCGGTGCGGACCACGCGCGGGCAGACTCATGGAATGAACCAGCACTACCACGACGTCCTCGCACAGTTACGCCCGGAACATCGAGCCCTGCGACAGAAGATCCCCGAGGTCTACGGTGCCTTCAACGCCATCAGCCAGGCGGCACTGGCCGACGGGGCGCTCAGCGCGAAGGTCAAGGAGCTGATGGCAATGACGATCGGGATCGTGCACGGCTGCGACGGATGTATCGCCTCGCATGCCAGGGCCGCGGCCCGAGCGGGCGCGACCGAGGACGAGGCGGCCGAAGCGATCGCGGTGAGCATCATGATGCACGGCGGCCCGGCGACCGTGTATGGCGCACGGGCGTTTTCGGCGTTCCGTGAGTTCGCCGCCCCACCGACGGAAGCTTGACGCGAGGCTTGACGCGAGGCTTGACGCGAGGCTTGACGCGAGGCAGGGCGGGAGGTATGACGCGCAGCCATGACGTCATTCAGACGCGCCTCCAGCGCCTGGTTGCTAGGCTTTGACCAGCAGGCCGTGAGTGCGGCGCGTTTGCGGCCAGACGTCAAAGGAGTGTGTTGATGAGAGTGTGGTACTTGCTGATCGCGCCGTTTCTCGTGCTGGCCGGGGTCGTCGCCTCCCCAACAGCTGCCGCCGAATGCGTCAGTGCAGATGACATGACCATCTGCTCGATGGATGATGAGGACGGTGAGCTCGACATGCCGACCCTGCCCTCCGCGTCGGGGTACAACCCTTCCGGCGGCGGCCAACCCGGCTACAGTTACGGCCCCGGCAATAACTACAACTACTACTACGATCACGGCTACAGGTGGTTCACCCCCTGATGTCGGCCGAAAAAACTCAACCGAGTGGACAGGAAAGCAATCAATGAGGGCTCACGTGGTTTTCGCGCGACGGATGATGGTGGCCACCGTCGGTACCGGCGCGGTCATGCTGGGTTTCAGCCTGCCGGCCCAGGCCCAGCCGAACTGCACCTCCGCGGATCTCTCGGGCGTGATGGCCGGTGTCAACGCTGCGACGTCGGCGTATCTTTTCACCCATCCTTGGGTCAACGACTTCCTGAGCACCCTGGAGCCGCTGAACCCAGAGGAGAGGGGGGCCGCGTTGGAGGCGTTCCTGCAGGCTAATCCACAGGTGAGGACCGATTACCAGGGTATCCGCCAGCCCGTGGTGGACTTCCGCAATCGCTGTGGCGGCGACACGCTGTATGTGCGGGGCGAGTAGCCCCACTCGGCACGCGTGCGTCAGCGCGACTGCAACGTCCGTTGATACCGGCGCATCCCCTCGATCCAACGATCGTAGTCGGAGCCCTTCTGTCGGAACATCTGCAGCAGCTCGGGATGCGGCAACACCATGAAGCGACCCGACCGCACCGCATCGACGGTGACGGCGGCAACCTCGGTCGCGCTGATCACGCTTGCCGAGTGCTCGATAGCTGCCGCCCCGAGCTGAGCATCTGGGTCGTCTAGGCCCCGAATCGTCTGAAGCAGCGGGGTTTCCACTCCCAGCGGGCATACACAACTGACTCCGATGCCTTCGTCGCCGTAAGTGATGGCCAACCACTCGGCGAATCCTATCGCCGCGTGCTTACTGACCGCATATCCCGCTGCGCCCAGCTGTGTCAACAGTCCGGCGGCCGACGCCACCGCCACAAAGTAACCGGAGCCCTTCGAAAGCCATTGGGGTACAAGCAGTGTCGCAGCCCTGATGTGTGCGCGTAGGTTGACATCGAGGACGGAGTCCCAATCGCCCTCGGTGCCCAGACCGGGCTTGCCGATCACTCCGGCATTCGCGACATAGATATCGACAGGTCCGAATTCCGCTTCGGCCAGCGTTATCGATGCCCCGATGTCGGATTCGGCGGCCGCGTCGGCCCGCAACGCCACTGCCTGCCCGCCGGTCGACCGGATCGCCGAGGCAGTCGACTGTGCACCTGATTCGTCGAGATCGCCCACCACCACCCGGACACCGTGTGACGCGAACGCCGCGGCCAACGCCTGCCCGATGCCCGACCCCGCTCCGGTGACGATGGCGACCCTGTCGTCCAATTCCATGCCCTGAGTGTGCCCGATCGGTGAATCCGGCGCGCTAACCGATCGCCGTGGGGCGTGCCCGCGCGGATTCGCGGGAGCAGAGGGCTAGCCGAAATGCACGCCTTGGGCCAGTGGCAGATCCGACGAGTAGTTGACGGTGTTGGTGGCGCGGCGCATGTAGGCCTTCCACGAGTCCGACCCCGACTCACGGCCGCCGCCGGTCTCCTTCTCACCACCGAAGGCGCCGCCGATCTCGGCCCCCGATGTGCCGATGTTGACGTTGGCGATCCCGCAGTCCGAGCCGTCGGCCGCCAGGAAGCGTTCCGCCTCGCGGATGTCCAGGGTGAATATGGACGAAGAAAGCCCCTGCGGTACAGCATTGTTCATCGCTATCGCCTCCTCGAGACTCTCGTAGGTCAGCACATAGAGGATCGGGGCAAAAGTTTCGGCATGTACTACGTCGCTCTGCGCGGGCATCCGCACCACCGCGGGAGCGACGTAGAAGGCGCTCTCGTCCCCGACATCGTGGCGCTCGCCGCCGATCACCTCGCCACCCTCGGCTTTGGCCTGTTGCAGCGCGCCCACCATGTCGCGGTAGGCCCTCTCGTGGATGAGCGGGCCGACCAGGGTGCCTTCGGCGAAGGGATCACCGACCGGCAGTTGCCGATAGGCCGCCACGATCCTGGACACCAGGTCATCGGCCACCGAGGAGTGAACGATCAACCGGCGCAACGTGGTACAGCGCTGACCGGCGGTACCTGCCGCTGAAAAGACGATTCCGCGAACGGCGAGGTCCAGGTCGGCGGCCGGGGTGACCACGGCGGCGTTGTTGCCGCCGAGTTCCAGCAGCGCGCGACCGAAGCGCTGGGCAACGCGCGGCCCGACTTGACGGCCCATCCGCACTGACCCGGTGGCGCTGAGCAGGGCGACCCGCGGATCGTCGACGAGCCGTTCACCGATCTCGCGCTCCCCGAGAATGAGTCGGCCGACGCCGCGCGGTGCGCCGACGTCGTCGCATGCGCGCTCGAGCAGAGCCTGGCACGCCAACGCGGTCAGCGGTGTCAGCTCGGAGGGCTTCCACACCACGGTGTCTCCGCAGACCAGCGCTACCGCGGCGTTCCACGCCCAGACCGCGACGGGGAAGTTGAACGCGGTGATGACGCCGACGACACCGAGGGGATGCCAGGATTCCATCAGCCGGTGCCCCGGCCGCTCGGAGGCGATCGTCTTGCCGTAGAGCTGGCGCGACAGGCCGACGGCGAACTCGCAGACGTCGATCATCTCCTGGACCTCGCCGAGCGCCTCGGAGGTGATTTTGCCGGCCTCGATGGTGACCAATGTCGCCAACGCCGCCTTGTTCTGCACGAGCAGTTCCCGGAGCCGGCCCACCAGCGCGCCCCGGACCGGCGCCGGTGTCAACCGCCACGTCTCGAACGTCGCTGCAGCCTCGGCGATGGCGGTGTCGGTCTGCTCGACAGAGGACCCAGCGACGGTGAACAACACCTCACCGGTGATCGGGGTGCTGGCGGTGAGTCCCCCCGAGTCGGGCGCGCCAAGGGGTACCCGCGAGCCGACCGCGTCCAGCGCATCGCGCACCCGGGTCCGTAGCACGTCGGCGGTGGGCAAGGGGGATCTCACAGCGTGGGTCATGAGCGGGCCACCTTCTCGTAGAGTTCGTAGGGATCGTGAATGTGGTGATCGATCTGGCCGGCCATCCACTGTCGGCTGTAGCCGGAATCGTCGCGGCCCTCGGCTGCGGCGGTGTCGGAATCGAGGTTGGAGCGAAAGATTCCGGCCGCCGAGGCAGGCAGAAAGTCTTCGTACACAACGGGTTGTGTCGGGTCGCCGCGACGGTAGTAGGCCAGCCCGGATGCGGCCAGCTCGGTGTCGGTGGCGGGAAAGTGCCGGCTCCAGTCCGCGGCCGGATCCTCGGCTGCCATGGCGGCGTCGAAGTGCTGCCGGCCCAACGGTGTCAGCGCCACTCCGCGTTGTTCCACCTCGCCGAAGCGCACCCGCAGTGTTCCGTCGGTGACGACGCCCTCCTCGTCGCGGAACCGGCGCGGCTCGGCGAGTGCCCGAAACGACGTCTGGCGCAACAGCACCTGCGGCCCGCTGGTGCGGGGCGGGCCCTGAATCTCGTCGATCATCTCGATGCCGCGGGCGGTCATTGCCCGGTGCAGTTCGTCGATGTCGAGCACCCGCGGGGTGAGGTGGTTGATATGGGTGGTCGTCACCCCGGCGATATCGGCCGCTACCGCGGATACCGCCGACAGTTCCCGATACCACGCGAGGTCGATAGGTTCGCGGGATAGCGCGAACGCCGACACGGCGGCCGCGACGAACCAGTCGGCATCGTCCGAAGCGCACCCGCCGTCGTCGGCGATCTGCCGCGCTCGGCTGATGAGGGCCGGATCGAACAGCACGCGCTGGGCCAGGAAGCGTCGTACCCGTTCACCCAGCGCGGCGCCGAAGAAGCGCTCGTCGGAAACCGCGAGCATGGAGGTGAAGACGCGGAAAGGGTTGCGCGCCAATTCGTCTGGATCTATCGGACGGAAGGCGGTGGACACCACCGGGACGGGGGATGAGGCTTCCCGCAGGTCGTAGTAGCCGACCGGATACATTCCGAACGCCGCGAAAAGGTCGGCCACCTGGGATAGCTCCGAGGCGTTTCCGACCCGGATGGCCCCGTGTCGCTCGGCGGTGACCCGTTCGAGTGAACCCAGACGCTGCGCTTCGGAATGTGCACCGGCGTAGGCGCTGTTCACCTGGGAGCTGACGTCGACCAGGGTGTGGTAGGCGGGGACCTCGGCGCCGTACATCCGCGATAGGCCGGCGGCGAATTGCGCCCGCAGTTGCCAGGTTTCGACGCGTTTACCCACCGTGGCTCCGATACAGTGCGGCCATGACCGGTCCCGACGAACCCGTCCAGCTCGACGAAATCGATCGCGTGCTGGCACGCGAACTGGTCGCCGACGGCCGCGCGACGCTGGCGCATCTCGCGTCGTGCGCGGGGCTTTCGGTGTCAGCGGTGCAGTCCAGGGTGCGGCGGCTGGAGTCTCGCGGGGTGGTTGCCGGGTACACCGCCCGGATCAACCCGGAGTCTGTCGGCAGCAATCTGTCGGCGTTCGTCGCCATCACCCCTCTCGATCCTTCGCAACCCGATGATGCACCCGCCCGGCTGGCGCACGTCCCCGAAATAGAGGCGTGTTATTCGGTGGCCGGGGAGGAAAGCTACGTCCTCTTGGTGCACGTCGCGTCGGCGCGGGCGCTGGAAGGCCTGCTCCAGCGCATCCGCACTGCGGCTGACGTGAAGACGCGCAGCACGGTCATACTACAGAGGTTCTACAGCGATAGACGGTACATACCGTAATAATTCAGGCCAAGCTTGATCCTGGCAGGTGTTTATCCTGACCGGGCGCTCAAGGTCAGGCCTCGTGGTCGCCGCTGTGTTCGTCCTGCAAAACCTTGCCGCCATGTCGGATGGTCTTAATCCGAACGCATCCGTCGTGGTAGAAGTGCCGGATCTCACGGCAGCCGCAGGTGTAGCTGAAGTCGTCGTAGAGCAGACCCTGATCGTCATCCTCGATGTGGTGATCGCCGGCTGCGGTACGTCCGCAGGGCGCTTTTCGCTCCGTGAAGTAAGTCGTGGCAACAACCATCGGCCTGCCTCCTTTGCATTCATGTCGAGTCGCTAATCGCGCGGAATCGGACGCGAACTCGTCCGCGAGCTATCTGGTCGGATGTCGCCCCAGGTCCCAACGCCCAGAAACGTCGAACACCCCGGCGACTCCGCAACCCAACGTGCTCGGCGAACCTGAGTGCGACCCGAAGCTTTCGCCGTGAACACCCTGAGATCTTTGTGCGGCCCCCGGCCGGCCCAGAGCGCCGCTGTCAGACATCGGAATAACATCCAAGAACAGTGGCCAAGGCAGTAAAAAATCCGCTACTATGGATCAATGACTGACCTTCTTGCGGTCGATAGCCGGATCGCTTCAGCACAAATCTCGCCGGCCGAGGTCCGCGGGGTGTTGGCGCGCAGTATCCTGGCCGACGGCCTGGACCTCGTTCTGGACATCGACCGCTCGAAGGGCGCCTATCTGGTCGATGCACGCAGCGGCCGTCGCTATCTCGACATGTTCACCTTCTTCGCATCGTCGGCCCTAGGGATGAACCATCCCGGACTGACCGATGACGACGATTTCCGGGCTGAGCTCGCCGCTGCCGCGCTCAACAAGCCTAGTAACTCCGACGTGTACAGCGTGCCGATGGCACGGTTCGTCGATACCTTCGCCCGGGTTCTCGGCGATCCCGCGCTGCCGCATCTGTTCTTCGTCGACGGCGGCGCGTTGGCCGTGGAGAATGCGCTGAAGGTCGCCTTCGACTGGAAGAGCCGGCTTAACGAGGCGCAGGGCCTGGATCCGGCGCTGGGTACTCGGGTACTGCATCTGCGCGGGGCATTCCACGGCCGAAGCGGCTACACGATGTCGCTGACCAACACCGATCCCAACAAGGTGGCACGGTTTCCGAAGTTCGACTGGCCGCGCATCGACGCCCCTTACCTGCGGTCGGGGGCCGACATGGACGAGCTCGAAGCGCATGCGCTTCGGCAGGCCCGCGCAGCATTCCTGGCGGCTCCGCATGACATCGCCTGTTTCATCGCCGAGCCGATCCAGGGCGAGGGCGGCGACCGGCACTTCCGGCCGCAGTTCTTCGCCGCAATGCGCGATCTGTGCGACGAGTTCGATGCACTGCTGATCTTCGACGAGGTGCAGACCGGCTGCGGAATCACCGGAACTGCCTGGGCTTTCCAACAATTAGGCGTGACGCCGGACGTGGTCGCCTTCGGCAAGAAGACCCAGGTGTGCGGCGTCATGGCCGGCCGCCGGGTCGACGAGGTTCCAGACAACGTCTTTGCGGTCAGTTCCCGGATCAATTCCACCTGGGGTGGCAATCTCGTGGACATGGTGCGGTCCCGCCGGATACTGGAGGTCGTCGAGTCCGACGGACTATTCGACCGGGCCGTCGCCAGCGGGCGCTACCTGCTTCATCAGTTGGAGGAGCTGGCCGCCGACTTCCCCGGTCTGGTGCGTGAGGTGCGCGGTCGGGGCCTCATGTGCGCGTTCAGCATGCCGACTGCTGACGTGCGAGACGCGTTGGTCGCCGATTTGTGGGACCGCGGGGTGATCATGTTGGGCTGCGGATCCGACAGTGTTCGCTTCCGGCCGGCGTTGACGGTGTCGGCAGAAGAGATCGATACCGCCATCGACGCCGTTCGTGCCGTACTCAGCGGGAAGTGGGCTCGGTCGACTGAGTGAGCCGGCGGATGGTCGAGCGCAACCTCGGCAGATCCGCACCCCCGACGAGGGCGCACCCGTGTAACTCCGCGAGTTTGCGTGCAGCCGGAGTGAATTCGTTGTTGGTCACGACCATCGTCGCGGTGCAGTCGTGCATGGGCGCTCCCGCGACCACTTCCTGGATGGCACTCGCTCCGACTGGGCGGGCGCGCCGCTTGCACTGGACCGCCAGCCGGTTGGGCCGATTACCCACGATCAGGTCGACGCCCCAGTCGCCGGTGGCCGAGGTCATGATCACCGGTGCGCCACACGACCGTGCGATGCGTGCAACGTAGTCTTCGAACTCGGTGCCCGACATGGCGCCGCCGCCGGCTTGCTCAGCGGTACGGGGGGTGGCCGCACCGACGACCGTGGCGACCAGGAATCGCGGAGTGGCCGTCGCGACGATCGGGACAAGCGCACCGAGCAGGACGCTTAAGGTGAGACCCGCACCGAGCAGGTAGCCGGTGATGCCGACGGCGATACCGAACGCCGCGTACAACTTCCACCGAAGCCGGGTCACGAAGGCATGGTAGGCCCGCAAGACGACAAGTCACTCGCCCCGGACTCCGCTGCCGGTCCAACGTCAGACTAGCGAAAAATAATTCGTGGGTTAGTATTCGTATTACTACGGCACGCGACGTGGGGAACATGGCGGTCTGATTGGGACGGTAGGTCGGGATCAGACCGCGGATGTCCACGCTGGTTCCGATGAGATGACGGGAGTAGTGGTGTGGCCGATCCGGTGGTGGTTCCGGTGTGGGGCTGGGTGGTATTGACGGCGGCCATCGCCCTCATGTTGGCGGTGGATTTGTTCCTGCACCGCGACAACCACGTAATCGGCTTCCGGGAGGCCGCCTGGTGGTCGGCCATATGGGTCGGTGTCGGTTTGGGTTTCGGCGGCATCCTGTGGTGGGCCTATGGCGCCGAGGTGGCTGGAACCTATTACGCCGGCTACCTCATCGAAAAGGCCCTGTCGGTCGATAACGTTTTCGTATTCGCCTTGATCTTCACATTCTTCGCGGTTCCCGACCGATATCAGCACAAGGTGCTTTTCTGGGGCGTCATCGGGGCGTTGTTGTTTCGCCTGGTGTTCATCTTCATCGGTGTGGAGTTGCTCAACGCGTTCTTCTGGATCGCTTACGTCTTCGGAGCCTTTCTGATCTACACGGCGTACAAGATGGCCTTCCAACACGACAAGGCAATCGAGCCCGACAAGAATCTCGTCGTCCGGCTTGCGAAGCGGATAATCCCCATCGACGCGCGTTATCACGAGGGCCGGTTCTTCACTCGCATCGACGGAAAGCGTTTTGCGACACTGCTGTTCGTCGTACTCATCGCCGTGGAGGCGACCGATCTGATCTTCGCCATAGACTCGGTGGCCGCAGTTCTGGCGATCACCACCAGCACGTTCATCGTCTGGACCGCCAATGCGTTCGCCGTTCTCGGACTGCGCAGCCTGTACTTCTGTCTGGCCGGGCTGCTGCGCCGCTTCACGCACCTGCACTATGGGTTGGCCGTCCTGCTCGCTTTCGCCGGGGTCAAACTCATCCTTTCCGAAACGCCGATCGGAAAGCTGCCGATCCCGTTGACTCTGGGCGTCATCGTCGTCACCCTGGCGGTGTCCATCGCCTGGAGTCTGCGCGCGACGCGGGTGCTGCCACCCGACATTGCTGCGGCGCCGCCGAAGTCGGCCGCCGATCACTGAAATTCGCTAACCGAATCGCCCAGTATGCTGACCGCGATGTCTGCCTCGAGACGACCGCCGGCGCGAGGTTGGACGTTCCTGACCAATCACGCCCACGTTCTGTTGTGTCTTGCCCGAGGTGAATCCCTCACCGCACGTGAGTTGAGCCAACGCATCGGGATCACCGAGCGTTCGGTGCAAGGCATCCTGTCCGACCTGATCGCCGACGACTACCTGACGAAGGCAAAGATCGGTCGGCGCAATCAATACACCGTGAATCCGTCGGGACGCTTGCGCCACCCTCTGGAGTCCGGACATACCGTCGGCGAACTCATCAACGCGCTGTCCTGACGGGCCGTCGCGCTCATCCGCGACAAGGCATGCGGTTCGGGGGTACGCCGCACAAAGCAGAGACCCGGCCGAAATCTTCGGCCGGGTCCCTTAGCGCGTGGCTTACTGGTGGGCTTCCTGACGCTTCTCGGCGGTTTCGGCGCCGGAGCGGGCCGCTTCGGCCTCGGCTTCCTTCTTGGCGACGTCACGCTGCGCATCGGCCTTGTCCTGCTGGGCCTTGCCCTCTTCGACCATATCGTCGCGTCCGGTGACGGTGCCGACCGCTTCCTTGGCCTTACCCTTCACGTCCTCGACGACGCCCTTGATGCCTGCCTCGGGTCCACTGTTGTTCTCAGCCATATGTCCTACCTTCCGATTTCGGGGGGATAGCTGTTGCTTTACCCATGTTGTTGGGCGCACCGACAGACTTCCCGCAACGGGCGCCGGTTAAACGAGTGACCTGCGTCTCACCAACGGCGCTCGGTGCCAGCCGAATTCAACACCGAGCCGAAAAGTGGGTTTGGGCGCGGCGACGAGTTGGGTACTGCTGCTGCATCATGGTGGCAATCGGACTTCCGGCAGGTTCACTGCATCATCGGAGCGAGCATCACGAATGCGGCCGCGTAGATCGCGGCAGCGGCCAGAAGGCCGCCCAGCAGCGCGATGCCGACGATCACCAAGATTCGCCGCAACGGTTTGGTGCGGTGCGGGGTGCCGGTCCACGGCTCGGTCTGGTTCATGAACAGGGGTTACCCGGTCCGTCTCGGTGCCTAACTTTGGCCGCGATCGGCGGTGAGCGCTGATGAACAGCATGGGATTCGCCTGGGGTAGTCTCGCCTGCAAGTTTCCGGGAGGTCAGATGGCCGATGTCGTCAATCACAGCAGGGGGCGGAGTCGCAGCGCTCGGTCGGTCGAACTCCGGTTGGCGGCAACGCTGGAGAATCTGGCCGTACTGCGCACCCTGGTCGGAGCGATCGGCACATTCGAAGACCTTGACTTCGACGCGGTCGCCGACCTGCGGCTGGCCGTCGACGAGGCCTGTACCCGACTGATTCGATCGGCTGTACCGGACGCCACCCTATTGCTCGTCATCGACCCGCAGCCGGAAGCCCTGGTCGTGCAAGCCTCGACCACCTGCGACGGCGTGGACATTCTCGCCCCGGGAAGCTTCAGTTGGCATGTGCTGACCGCGCTGACCGATGAGGTCAGCACCTTTTCCAACGGCCAGGCGGCTGAGGACGGTCAGCTTTTCGGGATCTCGATGACGGCAAGGCGAACGAGCTCCCTTCGGTGACCCGGTCGCACTCACGGGGTTCGTCGAAACGGTCGAACTCTGAATACGCGGACGTGCTCGACATGTTCCGCGAGTTAGCCGAACTCGATGACGGATCGGCGGCGTTCCAGCACAAGCGGGATCGCATCGTCGAGCGGTGCCTACCGCTGGCCGACCACATCGCCCGGCGCTTCGACGGCCGCGGCGAGGCGCGCGACGACCTGGTGCAGGTAGCCCGGGTCGGCCTGGTCAACGCGGTCATCCGCTTCGACGTCAGCGCTGGCTCGGATTTCGTCTCGTTCGCGGTGCCGACCATCATGGGTGAGGTACGCCGGCACTTTCGGGACAACAGCTGGTCGGTAAAGGTCCCTCGGCGACTCAAGGAACTGCATCTTCGGCTGGGCGCGGCGACGGCAGACCTTTCGCAGCGCCTCGGTCGCGCGCCGACCGCCAGCGAGCTGGCTGCCGAACTGGAAATGGACCGTGACGAAGTGATCGAGGGCCTGGTTGCGGGCAGCTCCTACAACACGCTGTCCATCGACAGCGGGGGCAGTGGCAACGAAGATGCGCCCGCGATTGCCGATACGCTCGGCGACATCGACACCAGCCTCGAGCAGATCGAGAACCGCGAGGCGCTCAGGCCGCTGCTGGATTCGCTGCCCGAGCGTGAGCGCACTGTTCTGGTGCTGCGGTTCTTCGAGTCGCTGACGCAGACGCAGATCGCCGAGCGGGTGGGCATCTCGCAGATGCACGTGTCCCGCCTGCTGGCCAAATCGTTAAGTCGACTCAGGGACCAGCTTTAGCGACCAGCTGTAGCAGCCGCGACGGTTCGCCGTGTACGGCATTCAGGGCGGCCGCGACGTTGGCGCAGACCGGCAGGGCCGAGTCCGGATCACAGATCCGCAGCACGCGATCGACCGCCGGGCTGGTGACCACCATCCAGCGGACTCCATCGTTGGCACATTGCACGTTAAGTGCGTGCAATGCGGTGAAACCGGCGGTGGCGAAGAAACTCACCCGGGAGAGATCGACGATCAACCGATCGGGGTGCGCGTCGTCGCGAAGGGCGAACTCGACGAGCTCGTCGCTGTTGACCGCGTCGATCTCGCCGTCGACCGCGACGACCGCGGTCGATTCCTGCACCCAGCTTTTCTCGAACTGCGCGCAACCGCGGCAGTCGTGATTGTTTTCCGGCGTCGCCGGTTGAATATCGGAAATATAAGGCACGGTGACTCCATCAGTCGTAATGCGTATTCGAACTGTGGTTCACGTCAAGGTGGCCCTTGGTCTCAAAGCCAGCACGGAGGTGTCCGTGGGGACGTTGACGCTGTGGAAAGGCTGTCAACTCAACCTGACTTGTACCCTACCCCGCTGTGATGATCTTGGACAATCGCCGTGAGGCATTTTTCCCAGAATCGGGAAAAGTGCAGTCCGCCCGGCGAATTCGGTGCGCCTGAGCACCGGTTGGGTACGCCCGCGCGCCCAATCACCCGGCCGTGTCCCCCGATCGGGGGACAGGCGATTCCACCCATCAACAGTCCGATCGCCCGACAGACGAACGCGCTCCGGTGCGGGAAGGTTGTCTCAGCTCAACAAAGACAACAGCCCACGACAACCAGGAGAGATAACACCATGACCAGCTTCGCTCGCCTCATCGCACTACCCGTCCTGGCCGCCGGGATCATCGGCGGGGCCGGGCTCGGCATGGCCGGTACCGCCGGCGCCACGGTTTCGGTGGACAACCACGGCGGAATCGTCGCTACCCCGGACGTCCATGCGCACACGACGATGATGTACCCGCGCTGGAACGGCTACTACTGGCCGAACCACGCGGTCGCCCCGAACGTCGACACCACGGTGCAACACAGCCGCTGAGCTACTTTTCGAACACCGCGTCGGCGAAGCGCCGGACTGCGCGGGCTCCGGCCCTGGCGGCCTGTTCATGGCCGGGGCGGGAGCGGGTTTCGATACTGCCGCTCTGTGGGTCCAGCGTCACCTCGGCGAGCATCTCGCCGGTGGTCGGCTCACACACCGCCCAGGAGCAGAGTGACTCCGACTCCCACTGTGCAGCCCGAAACGCCACGAAATCGCTGCGACGCTCACCCAGTTCGGCAAGGCCGGGACGGTCATCGACACGTTCATCGGCACGGAGTGCGCGCAGATACCAGGCACCGGCATTGATTTCGACGGGTTCCATCGGACCATTCAAACCCGGGGACCGGGCCTGTTGACCGGGGGTCGGGCCTCTTGACCGGGGGTCGGGCCTCTTGACCGGGGGTCGGGCCTCTTGACCGGGGGTCGGGCCTCTTGACCGGGGGTCGGAAAGGGGCCGGCCCCGCTTCTTCGATCGTGACCGTAGAAGCGGGGCCAGTCCACCCCTCAGCTAACTCGTTCAGCTGCCTGGAGCAAACGATACAGGATGAGGCCGCACTACGAAACGAATATTGACGTAGTAGTTGATAAGGAGTTTCCGGTTAGCTGAGGCAAGCCTAGGTAGCCAAGATGGCCGGTGGGCAATCCATTCGATGATCTGGCAGCGAATCAAACAGGCGCCCGATCCGTTACCGGTTCCGGGTCGTGGGTACGGTGGCAAGATCGAGGACCGTCGACGGCCGGTCGCGTTCGGAGGGGGCTGGATGAAGGTACTGATTACCGGTGGGACCGGCTTCGTCGGCGCGTGGACCGCCAAAGCGGTTCAGGATGCTGGGCATCAGGTTCGGTTCCTGGTCCGCAGCGTCGACAGACTGGGCGCCAGTGCCGGCGACATCGGGGTCGACGTTGGTGACCACGTTCTCGGCGACATCGCCGACAGCGCGTCGACCGCTGAAGCCTTATCCGGTTGTGACTCAGTGATCCATTGCGCGGCAATGGTTTCCACAGACCCAAATCGGGCCGACGAGATGCTGCACACGAATCTGGAAGGCGCGCGAAACGTGTTGGGGGGTGCCGCCGCGGCGGGCTTGGACCCGATTGTTCACGTGTCGAGTTTCACCGCGCTGTTTCGCCCCGACCTCGAGATCCTGCACGCCGACCTCCCGGTCGTCGGCGGAAACGACGGCTACGGCAGGTCCAAGGCCGTCGTCGAGGCCTACGCCCGCGGACTGCAGGACGGCGGAGCGCCGGTCGACATCACCTATCCCGGCATGGTGCTGGGGCCGCCGGCCGGCGAACAGTTTGGCGAGGCGGCCGAAGGCGTGGAGGCCGCGATCAAGATGCACGGGGTGCCGGGCCGCAGCGCCGCCTGGACCGTGATCGACGTCCGCGACCTGGCCGCCCTGCACGTCGCGTTGCTCGAGCCGGGGAAGGGGCCACGCCGCTATATGGCCGGCGGCCGGCGAATTCCGGTCGACCAACTGGCAGCGTTCATCGGGACCGCCGCGGGCCGCTCGCTTGCGGTGTTCCCGGTGCCCGACACCGCGCTGCGCGGCGTCGGCGCACTGTTCGACACCATCGGCTCCTACCTGCCGTTCGAGACGCCGATCAACTCCGCGGCGATGCAGTACTACACCCAGATGCCGGCGTCGGATGACACGCCCAGTCAACGCGACCTGGGCGTCACCCAGCGCGATCCGGCCGAGACGTTAGCCGACACCGTGGCGGGTCTGCGGCGGGTCGGCCGAATCTGACCGCGCACCGTTTCCGCACCCTCGTTGCCGCCGAGTGCGCGCGCAGGTACGCGACGCGCCGGGCACGGGCGTACACACAGGCGCGTTCGCGAGGAAAGGGGGGCTACTTGATCTCGCAGAGCACGGTGCCCTGGGTGATCGCGGCGCCGGCCTCGGCGGACAGGCCGGTGATGACACCGTCTTTGTGGGCGGTTACGGGGTTCTCCATCTTCATGGCCTCCAGCACCACCACAAGATCGCCGGCCGCGACCGTCTGCCCCTCCTCGACGGCGACCTTGACGACGGTGCCCTGCATCGGGGCGGTCACCGAGTCGCCGGACGCCGCGGCGCCACCGCCGCCGCCACGCTTACGCGGCTTGGGCTTCTTCCGAATGACCCCGTGGGTTTGGCCGCCGCCACCGAGCGCCAAATCGCCGGGCAGTGACACCTCCAGGCGTCGGCCGCCGACCTCGACCACGACGGTCTGCCGGGGGATGGTGTCTTCCTCATCGACCGGGTCGCCGCCGGTGAACGGTTCGATGGTGTTGTCCCACTCGGTCTCGATCCAGCGGGTATGCACATCGAAGCTTGATCCGTCGCCGATGAAGGCGGGATCGGCGACGACGGCGCGGTGGAACGGGACGACGGTCGCCAGACCCTCGATGGTGAATTCAGCGAGGGCTCGCCTCGATCGTTCCAGCGCCTCCTGACGGTTGGCCCCGGTGATGATCAGCTTGGCCAGCATCGAGTCGAACTGCCCGCCGATCACCGAACCGGTTTCCACTCCGGAGTCCAGTCGCACGCCGGGGCCGGTGGGCGGCTCGAATAGGGTGACCGGGCCCGGCGCGGGCAGGAAGCCGCGGCCGGCGTCCTCGCCGTTGATCCGGAATTCGATGGAGTGGCCGCGCGGCGTCGGATCCTCGGTGATGTCCAGCGCTTCGCCGTTGGCGATCCGAAACTGCTGGCGCACCAGGTCCAGGCCGGAGGTCTCCTCGGTGACAGGATGTTCGACCTGCAGGCGGGTGTTCACCTCGAGGAAACTGATCAGGCCGTCCTGGCCGACCAGGTACTCCACGGTACCGGCGCCGTAGTAGCCGGCCTCCCGGCAGATCCGCTTGGCTGACTCGTGGATCTCTTTGCGCTGCGCGTCGGTCAGGAAGGGTGCCGGCGCTTCCTCCACCAGTTTCTGGAAGCGGCGCTGCAGCGAGCAGTCCCGGGTGCCGGCGACGACCACGTTGCCGTGCATATCGGCGATGACCTGAGCCTCGACGTGGCGCGGCTTGTCCAGGTAGCGCTCGACGAAACACTCGCCGCGGCCGAACGCCGCGACCGCCTCGCGGGTGGCCGAGTCGAATAGTTCGGGGATCTCCTCGATGGTGCGGGCCACCTTCATGCCGCGCCCACCACCGCCGAAGGCGGCCTTGATCGCGACCGGCACGCCGAATTCCTCGGCGAACGCGACGACCTCGTCGGCATCCTTGACCGGGTCGGGGGTGCCGGGCACCAGCGGGGCCTGGGCGCGGGCGGCGATGTGGCGGGCGGTGACCTTGTCGCCGAGGTCGCGGATGGACTGTGGGCTGGGGCCGATCCAGATCAGCCCGGCGTCCAGGACGGCCTGAGCGAAGTCGGCGTTCTCGCTCAGGAAGCCATAGCCCGGGTGGACGGCGTTGGCGCCCGACTTGGCGGCGGCGTCGAGCAGCTTCTCGAACACCAGATAGGACTCCGCGGAGGTCTGGCCGCCGAGCGCGAACGCCTCGTCGGCGAGCCGTACATGGGGTGCGTCGGCGTCGGGCTCGGCATATACCGCCACGCTGGCCAGGCCGGCGTCTCTAGCGGCCCTGATCACCCGGACCGCGATCTCCCCGCGATTGGCGACAAGCACCTTGGAGATCTTCGAGCTGGCGTGACTGGCCACTGCGCCTCCTGATGGCATGGTTCTTTAAGAGCGTCTTAATGTATCTCGGGAAGTTTAAGCGCCCCGCCCAAAGTCGCTGCGAGCCGGTCGGTAACTTCAACCGCCCGATTCATGGCTTCACGGATTGCCGCGCCCTCGATCTCGAGTACCGATTTGCGCCTGATCGGTCTTACAAATCGTCATACGATGGGTTCATGACTGACTCCATCACCTTCCGGCCTGACGAGGATGCCTCTCGGGCGCTGGCGGCCTTGACCAAGGACGGGACGTCAGTTTCCGCGGCAGTTCGAGCAGCCCTCATCGAGGCTGCTCGCCGCAAGGCTGCCGCGACATTGCGCTCTGAAGCCGAGGAGTTGGCCGCCGATTCAGGCGACCGCAGGGAGGCGTTGCAGGTTCTTCGGGACATTGGGACATTGCGTGCGTGGTGAGGTCTTCCGTTTGCCTGCACCGCGGGGTAGTCGCGGTTATGAGCAGTCCGGTTCTCGTTACGCCGTCGTCGTCCAATCGGGTCTATTGCCATTATCGACCTGGCTGGTAGCGCCGACATCCACTTCGGCGAGGCCGGCGAGCTTCCGGCCGGAAGTCGAAATCGGCGGCGCCATCACCCGAGTGCTCGCCGAACAGACCGCCGCGGTCGATCCACGTCGGCTCGGTAAGAGCGTGGGCTACCTGGGTTTCGATGAGATGCGCCGCGTCGATGCGGCGCTGCGCCTCGTCTTGGATCTTTGACGCACTCTCACTCCAGCCGGCGTTTGATGCGCGCCAACATCGCCGACATGCCGCGTAGCCGTAGCGGGCTGATCAGGTTCGCCAAGCCCAACTCGCCGTAGAAATCGTCAGGCACGCCGAGGATGTCGGCGGCCGACTGACCGTCCAGGCCCGCGGCCAGGATGGCGGCGAAACCGCGCGTGGTGGGTGCTTCGGCGGGGGCGCTGAAATACAACCGGACGTGGTTCGGGTCTTCGGCGTCGACGTGCAGGAACAGCGGTGACTGGCATTCGGGCACCGGTTCCATCGCGGCCTCTTCCAGGTCGGTCGGCAGCGCTGGAAGCTCATTGGCGAACTCGAGCAGCAGGGCCAGCTTGTCCTGTCCCTCAACTTCGTTGAAGTCGGACATCACCTCGGCCAGCGCCGCCGGCATGCTCATGGGGCGCCCGGCTCGGGTCCTGCCACCACGGGCACCCGAACAGCGTTGCCCCACTCGGTCCAGGAGCCGTCGTAGTTGCGCACCCCGGGTAGGCCGAGCAGGTGGGTCAGCACGAACCAGGTGTGGCTGGAACGCTCCCCGATCCGGCAGTAAACGATCGTCCTGTCATCGGAGGTGAGGAATCCGTACAGATCTTCGAGCTCCGCGCGGCTGCGGAATTTGCCGTTGTCCTGCGCGGCCTTGGCCCACGGGATGGACACCGCGGTGGGGATGTGCCCGCCGCGCAGCGCCCCTTCCTCGGGATAGTCGGGCATGTGGGTGCGCTCGCCGGTGTACTCCTGCGGTGAGCGGACGTCGATCAGCGGCTGGTCGCCCAGCACCGCGAGGACGTCGTCCTTGAATGCCCGGATCGGCGCGTCATCACGGTCGACGACGGGGTAGCCGGTGCTCTGTTTATCCGGCACGGTCAGGGTGGTGTCGCGGCCCTCGGCGAGCCACAGATTGCGTCCGCCGTCCAGCAGTCGGACGTCGGGGTGACCGAACAGGGTGAAAACCCACAGTGCGTAGGCGGCCCACCAGTTGCTCTTGTCGCCGTAGATGACGACGGTGTCGTCGCGGGCGATGCCCTTGCGGTTCATCAGCCCGGCGAACTGCTCGCCGGTGATGTAGTCGCGGACATGCGGATCGTTGAGGTCGGTGTGCCAGTCGATCTTGACGGCGCCGGGGATGTGGCCGGTGTCGTACAGCAGCACGTCCTCGTCGGACTCGACAATCGCCAGGCCCGGTCGGCCCAGGTTCTCCGACAGCCAGTCGGCGGTGACAAGCCGTTCCGGGTGGGCGTAGGACTGCAGCGCGGGGCGGGGATCAGCAGGTAGTGGCACGCATTTCAGCCTACCGCCGTGGCTGCGGCGGACCGATGGTCGCGGGGTCGTTTGGATTTCGAATTCTCGGGTACGCGTCAGAGGCGGGGCTGATCTTGATCCGGCCCCACGGTCGAACAACCCAATAACTGGATACGCCCGGTGCCGCAGCCTGGTGGCGCCGCGCCTGACGTGAGGAACTCCGATGAGCAGCCCCGATCGGCCCGCCGAAACCCAGACCGACGAGCCGCCGCCCGGGGTGCTGAAGAAGGCGATCGCGGCCTCGGCGATCGGCAACGCGACCGAATGGTTCGACTACGGCCTCTACGCCTACGGAGTCAGCTACATCTCGGCGGCCATCTTCCCGGGCGACACCGCCGAGGCCACCTTGTTCGCGTTGATGACCTTCGCGGTCTCGTTCCTGGTCCGGCCATTGGGCGGGTTCGTGTGGGGCCCGCTTGGGGACCGGCTCGGACGCCGGCAGATCCTGGCGATCACCATCGTGCTGATGGCCGGTGCCACCTTCTGCGTCGGACTGGTTCCGTCCTACGACTCGATTGGCTTCTGGGCGCCGGTGCTGATGGTGGCGTTGCGGATGATCCAGGGCTTCTCCACCGGCGGCGAGTACGGCGGTGCGGCTACCTTCATGGCCGAGTACGCGCCCGCGCGTCGCCGCGGATTCCTGGGCAGCTTCCTGGAATTCGGCACTCTGGCCGGCTTCTCCGCGGGGGCATTGATGATGCTCGGCTTCTCCCTGATGCTTAGCGACGAGCAGATGGGCAGCTGGGGTTGGCGGCTGCCGTTCCTGATCGCGGCCCCGCTCGGCATGGTCGGGATCTACTTGAGGATGAAGCTCGAGGACACCCCGGTGTTCAAGGAGTTGGAGGCTCAGGGCAGGGAAGAGGAGAGCATCGGGACCGAGTTCCGCGACCTGGTCACCCGGTACTGGGCTCCCATCCTGAAGCTGGGCGGGCTGGTCGTCGCGCTCAACGTCGTGAACTACACGTTGTTGAGCTATATGCCTACGTACCTGGAATCGACGATCGGCCTGTCCACCGATATGGCGCTGGTGGTGCCGATCATCGGCATGCTGGCCATGATGATCTTCGTGCCCTTCGCAGGCCGGCTGTCCGACCGGGTCGGCCGCAAACCGCTGTGGTGGGTGTCGCTGATCGGGCTGTTCATCGCTGTCGTCCCGATGTTCCTGCTGATGTCGACCGGCCCGGTGGGGGCGATCATCGGCTTCGCGGTGCTCGGGCTGCTGTATGTGCCTCAGCTGGCCACCATCTCGGCGATGTTCCCCGCGATGTTCCCGACCCAGGTCCGCTATGCGGGCTTCGCGATCGCCTACAACGTGTCGACGTCGATCTTCGGCGGCACTGCACCGGCGGTGAACGAATGGCTGGTGGGGGAGTCCGGCAACAATCTGTGGCCGGCCTTCTACATGATGATCGCGGTGGTGGTCGGTGCGATCGCGCTGATCAAGGTGCACGAGACGACGCGGTGTCCGATCAACGGGACCGAGATCCCTGGCACCCCGGAGGCGCCGGCTCAGCTGGACTACGAGCTGGCCGGCCGCAGGTAACCCGAAGCCCGAGCCCGAAGCCCGATGCCCGCCGAGCGTGCGGCTGGGGCGCCGTGCGCTGAGGGCGAGTTGTGGGCCGAATTTCCGTCGTGGGCGCACGCTGGGCCGAGCAGCTATTCGGCGTCGATTCCTGGTGCGGCGGTAGTGATCTGATGCGCCTCGGCAGTCTCTCGGAGGCGGCTGTCGTAGGTCACCAAGGCAGCCAGCGGCGCTGCGGACGCGGCTACCTGCGCAGTCGCCAGATGAATCGCGTCCAGTGGGCGGAGCGTCGGGTCGGTGTAGGTGGCCACTGTAGTGCGTACTACCGAATCGATCTCGAACCGGTCGAGCCGAGCCAGCACGGAGGGTATTGCCGACAAGCCCTCCGGCGCGACGGCGCGGACGGCCCGGGCTAGTTCGACTTCGGCCAAAACGGATGTAATCCAACGGAATTCACGTCGCTCATCGAGCCAGTCCGCTAAGGCGAAAGACTCGGGCTCGATTCTGATCAACTTCACCAAAGCCGAGGTATCCAGATAGAGCACGTGCCTAATACCGTGCCTCGGCCCGCATGCGCTCCAGGAGTCTGCCTGAGTCGAAGTCGTCCTGCATCGGGATGGTCGGACGTGGTGCCGGGCCGCGCATAGTGGCGGGTTGCACTCTGCCGGCACTGATCAACGCGTCGAGCGGGTTCGCCGATGCCGGGACGATGCGTGCGAAGACCTCGCCTCGTTCGGTGAGGACGATCTCCTCTCCGCGCTTGACTCGGGCCAGGACCTTCGATGTCTCCTGGTTGAGCATCCGCACTGAAACTTCACCCATGCTTGACAATGTACGACATTTTTGTAGAACGTTGGCACACCTAAATCTCGAGCAATAGGCGGATGTATCCCAACGGCGCGCGGGACGTGCCGACGGCGCGGCAAGAGCGCCACCCAAGTCAGACGACGGCCTCCTCGACCGGCGTATCGATCAGCCTCGCCAGCGCGTCCTCCATATGCTCGATCAACAGCTGGTCGGTACGTTCACGGTCCCCGGAGCGAATCGCTTCGGCCAGCATGCGGTGTTCCTGTTCGCGGAAGTCGGACTTGGCGTAGCTCTCGTCCAAGGCGTGGATGCACATCCGGGTCTCGGTGATGAATGTCTGATGCATGCGGGCCAGTCGCGGGCTGCCGGACAACTCGACCAGTCGTTGGTGGAATTCGATGTCGAGGTCGCTGACCTTCTCCGGCGTGCCCACGAGCCCCATCTGGTCGACGATCTCCAGCAGTGCGTCACCGGCGCCGACGTGATCGCCATCGAGGATGGTCCGGGCCGCGGCCCGTTCAACGGCCTCCCGCGCCAGGTACATGTCGCGGACGTCGTCCGGGGTCATGTCGACGACGAACAAGCCCCGGTTGCGGAACGCGACCAGCAGTCCCTCCTGGGTGAGGCGCTGCATGCCCTCGCGCAGCGGTCCGCGGCTGACCCCGAGTCGACGGGCCAGTTGCGCCTCGCCGAGTTGGGTACCGGGTTTGAGCTCGCCGTCGCCGATGGCGGCCCGCAGCTTGTCGGCGATGATGGCGGGGGTCGACGGCTGCACGACGGGCTCGATGTGGTTAGTCACCGGCCGCTCCTGAACAGCGCGCCCAGTCCGGGCAGTGTCGGTACCTGGCCCAATAGGTGCAGGCCCTTCCACACCGTCACCTGGTTGGCGGTCAGCACCGGTTTACCGACCGCGGCCTCCAGCAGCTCGATGATCGCCAGCGTGTGCATCGCGGTGTCGGGCACTAGCACCGCCTCGGCGTCGGGATGGTCTGCGGCGGTGACCATTTCGATCACACGCTCGGGACCGAGGGTGCCGACCTCAGCGGCAGTGTAGATACCGTGGCTGCCCATCGACACAACCTGCGCGCCACCGGCCCGAAGGAAGTCGACGAAACGCCGGGCCACGTCGTCGGGATAGGACGCCGCGACGGCAACGGTGCGGATGCCCAAGTAACGCAGCGCGTCGACGAACGCGATCGACGTGGACGACGCCGGCACCCCGGCCGCGGCGGCCACCGCAGAGGCCTGCGCGGCCGCGCCCTGTGGACCGAACACGAAGCTGCCCGAGGTGCAGGCCCACATCACCGCATCCGGCCCCGCCGCGGCCAACTGCGCCGCTCCGTCGGCAAGCCGCGCGTCGCTGCCGAGGTCGAGCAGGGCGTCGACCCGGTGGGCATCCTCGCCGACCGAGGTGATCACCACCGGTAGGCGCACCGCCCCGCCGATCCGGTTCTCGAGCGCGGGGAAGTCGTCTTCGGCGCTGTGCCCGGGGTAGAGCAGCCCGACGGTCGGCACGCTCAGCGCTCCATCAACTGCTGGCCGGGACCGACCGCCTTGCGTCCGATCAGATTCAGCGCTAGCCACATGGTGACCTGGTTAGCGGTCAGCACCGGCTTGCGGATTTCGGCTTCCAACCGCGCGATGACGTCGTAGGTGGGCAGGTTCGTGCAGCTGATGAACACGGCGTCGGCGTGCTCGTTGTCGGTGTCGCGGACCAGTTGGGCCGTGACGTCGTAGGGCACCGTCCAGATGTCGGAGATCAGGCCCAGTCCGGTGGCCGCGGTGACCTCGATCCCGGACTCGGCGAGGTACGCGGTCAGGCCCACCGTCAGGTCTGCCGTGTAGGGGGTGGCGGTAGCGATCCGGCCGATGCCCAGATGCCGCAAGGCGGCCAGCAACGCGCCGCTGGTGGTGAGGGCAGCCGGCGCTCCGGCGCCGAGCATCGCCGTCACCAGTTCCAGTTCGCCGGCCGGGCCGCCGACGAAGCTGCCCGAAGTGCACGCGTAAGCGGTGACCAGCGGAGATACTGCCGAGAGGTCGGTGACGCCCTGGGCGGCCAGCTCCGGATCGGAGATGTGCACCGCCATCTCCAGGGTGGCCGGCATCGGCGCGTACGGCATCCGGGTCAGGTGCACGCTGACATCGTTGGGCAGCCAGCGCCACAACTCGCGATCCAGGGCGAAGTCATAGGGCACCACCACGCCGATCCCGGCCTGGTGCAGCGGCGGCGTGGGCTCCATTGGCACATTCTGGGGCTGGTCAGGGCGCCGCGCAAGTCGATTGTTGACAATCAGACGTTTAGGTTCCTAGCCTCGGACGGTGCCTGCAACACGACCGGTTGTCGCGGTGCTGTGTGAGAAGGCCGATGACCGGCCACCCGGGCTCCAGAATCTTGATGTCGACTTCCGGTTCTGTGCGGCCGACGGGCTCGGTTCGGCACTGCGCGGCGCGCGGGCCCTGCTGCTGTGGGACTACTTTTCCGGAGCCCTGCGCGCCGCCTGGCCCGCGGCGAGTGACCTCGAGTGGATCCACATCACTGCCGCCGGGGTCGATACATTGCTGTTCGACGAACTGCGGAACTCCGAAGTGGTGGTGACCAACGCGCGCGGAGTGTTCGACCGGCCGCTGGCCGAATACGTTCTCGGGGCGGTGATCTTGCACGCCAAGGACAGCCGCACCAGCTTCGAACTTCAGCGCCGTCGCCAGTGGCGACACCGCGAAACTCGCAGCATCACCGGGGCCACTGCCCTGGTGGTAGGTACCGGCGGCATCGGCCGCGAGATCGCCAAGCTGCTGCGCGCGGCCGGCCTCATTGTCCGCGGCGCAGGCCGACGAGCAGTCGCGCAGGACCCCGACTTCGGTGAAATCATCTGCAGTGCAGAGCTTTCCGCTGCAGTCGGGTGGTGCGATTACTTGATCCTGGCCGCTCCCTTGACCGACGAAACGCGTGGCCTGGTGGACGCCGAGGTGTTGGCCGCGATGAAACCGGACGCACATCTGGTCAACATCGCCCGCGGCCCGATGGTCGACGAGGATGCGCTGCTTCAAGCGCTGGCGCAGAACCAGATCGGGGGCGCGACATTGGACGTCTTCGACACCGAGCCGTTGCCGCCCGAACACCCGCTGTGGGACCTCCCGAACGTGACAATTACCGCACACATGTCGGCCGACGTGACCGGCTGGCGCGAAGGACTGGCGGCCCAGTTCGCCGCGAATGCACGACGCTGGCTGGCCGGCGAGCCGATGCACAATGTGGTGGACAAGCAACTCGGCTATGTGCCCGGGGTCGGTGGGCGATGATCTGGGAAGCCACCGAACTCGTTGCGGGATACCGAAATCGGACGATCTCGCCGGTCGAAGCCACCCGGGCTGCGCTGACTGCGATCGACGCCTACAACCCCGCGGTAAACGCCTTCGTGCTGGTCGACGTCGAGGGCGCGCTCGCGGCGGCTAAAGCGTCCGAGGCCCGCTGGTATGCCGGTGAGCCGCTCGGGCCCGGCGACGGGGTGCCGACGTCGATCAAGGACATTTTGTTGACGCGTGGCTGGCCGACGCTGCGGGGTAGCGCCCTGATCGACCCCTCCGGTCCGTGGGATGAGGACGCGCCGTGTGTGGCGCGGCTGCGGGAGACCGGTGCGGTGCTGCTGGGAAAGACGACGACGCCGGAGTACGCCTGGAAGGGTGTCACCGACTCGTTGACCTACGGGGCCACCGGCAACCCGTGGGATCCCTCCACGACGGCCGGCGGGTCCAGCGGCGGCAGTGCGGCGGCGGTGGCGCTGGGGATGGGGGCGTGGTCGGTCGGCACCGACGGCGGCGGCTCCGTTCGGATCCCGGCGGGGTTCACCGGCACCGTCGCACTGAAGCCGACGTACGGTCTGATCCCGCACTATCCGCCGAGCCCGTTCGGGACGCTGGCACACGTCGGGCCGATGACTCGCACCGTCCGCGACGCCGCGGCCCTGATGGACGTGGTGACCGGCTTCGACGCGCGAGATTGGTCGGCGATGCCGACACCGGCCGGCTCGTTTCTCGAGGGACTGGATGCCGGCGTTTCAGGCCTGCGGGTCGGGTACTCACCGAACCTGGGCTACGTGCGCAACGACCCGCAGGTCGACGCCGCGGTGCGCGCGGCGGTGGCGGTGCTGGCCGATGCAGGGGCCCGGGTCGATGAGGTCGACCCGGGGTTCGCCGACCCGGTCCAGGCGTTTCACGTGCTGTGGTTCGCCGGTGAGGCCAAGGTGCTGGCCGGCTACGGAGATCTGGCAGGCCTGGCCGGACGGGTCGATCCCGGCCTGCTGCGGACCGCTGCACTCGGCGTGACCTACTCGGCGTCGGACTATCTGGACGCGACCGCGGTGCGAATGCAGTTGGGGCAGTTGATGGCTCGCTTCCATCAGAGCTATGACGTGCTGGTGACGCCGACGCTGCCGCTGCCCGCGTTCCCGGTGGGCCAGGATGTGCCGGTTGGTTCGGCGTCGCCGGACTGGACGAGATGGACGCCTTACACCTACCCGTTCAACCTGACCCAGCAGCCGGCCTTGAGCGTGCCGTGCGGGTTCACCGACGCCGGACTGCCGATCGGACTGCAGATCGTCGGCGCTCGGCACGCCGATGCGTTGGTGTTGCGGGTAGGGCAGGCTTACCAGAGCCGCACCGACTGGCACCGCCGCACAGCGACACTCGTCACCCAGAAGGAGCGGGCATGAGCAAATACATCACCGTCTCGCTGGACAAGCGCGGCGTCTCGTGTCGGGCCCGACTGCTCGACGAGCAGGCTCCGCGGACGTCTGCGGCGGTGTGGGAGGCGCTGCCGGTGTCCGCGCAAGTCTTCCACGGCAAGTACGCCCGCAACGAGATCTACACCTTGCTGCCCGCGTTTCCCGGGGCGGATCCTGGCAAGGAGAACACCACAGTCACCCCAATCCCCGGTGACCTGTGCTGGTTCTCCTTCGACTCCGATGACCTGGGCAACCCGGCATACGGGTACGAGAACACCACCGGAACCGGCACCACCGGCGCGATCATCGATTTGGCGCTGTTCTACGGGCGCAACAACCTGCTGATCAACGGCGACCAGGGCTGGGTTCCCGGGAACGTCTTCGGCACGGTTGTGGAGAGCCTCGACGAAATGGCTGCCGCCTGCCAGGACCTGTGGATGAGCGGAGTGCGTGGGGAGAGTCTGAGCTTCCAGCGCGCCTGACTAGTTACTGGTCATTCGCCTACGCGCTGGCTCGCGGTTACGTTGAGCAGCGTAAATGCAGGTAGCACCACCCGCAAACCAGAGGAAACAAGGGACATCGATTTGTTATCGAAATCGGAAGTTCCATCAGATACCCTTCATAGGGGCCGGGTGATCACGATGAGGGGATTTCGGTGTCTGTACGTGCGGTGACCGCGCTTTCGATGACGCTAGCAATTGCGGCGAGCGCAATTGGATGGACTGGTCCAGCCACTGCGGCTCCGGCCAATTGGGAGATGCCGAACGTCCGGGACATGCTGCTTTCGCAGGCGGTCAAAGCGGTTGGGGAGGCTACCGGCTCTGCGGCGTTGGACATCCGATTCGTCGATTATGTGAACGGCCAAGAAGTGCACAACGAAAACTATTGGTTGGTGTGTGCTCAAAACCCGGCAGCAGACAAGCCGATCTCGCAGAAGACGAAGAGGGTCGTCTTCTACGTGAAGCGGTTCAACCAGAAGGGTTGCTGGAGTTAGCGATTGATTTCAACCGTTCGCCGTCAGCAGATCCGCGACGGACAGTTCCGCCCCGCGCAACATTGCCAGGGTAAGCGGCAGACTCAGACCTATCACGTTCGATGGGTCGCCCTCGATCCGCTCGATGAACCAGCCCCCCAAGCCATCCAACGTGAACGCGCCGGCCACCTGGGCGGGTTCGCCGGTGTCAACGTAGGCGGCCAGTTCAGTCTCGTGCGGTTGGCCGAAATGGACAACGGTTCTGCCCGTTCGCACTGCGGTGCGGGTGATCACCTCCGCGGAAATGCGCAGCAGAGCATGCCCGGTGAGCAGATGACCCACCTTCCCAGCCATTGACTGCCATTGCCGAAGCGCGGCTTCGGCGGTACCGGGCTTGCCGCACAGCCGTCCGTCGAGGTACAGCATCGAGTCGCAACCGAGCACCACGCAATCGTCGGCGACGTCCTCGGGCAGTCGCGCCGCGACACCGAGCGCCTTCGCATTAGCAAGCTTGGCCACGACCTCTTCGGGTGGTAGATCCAGGTCGAGCGAGGCCAAGAGTGCACCCTCATCGACATCGGAGGCGACCACCAGCGGATCGATACCGGCCCGCCGAAGCACCCGAAGTCGACCCGACGACGCCGAGGCGAGGACTACGCGGGTCATATTCCGAATCTTCTTCGCTCAGGCGCCCATCAGCGCCGTAGGTGAGTCCGTCCCAGCAGGGTGACCCGCTGCCAGCTGGCGATGTTGTAGCGCAGCTTATCTACGGGATGGCCCCATAGGTTCAGTTCCTGGGGCCCGTGTTCGTTGGCGCTGCGGCCGGTGCCGCCCAGCACGGCCACCAGGGCGGCGATCTCCTCAACGGTGGGCTCGCCCTTCAAGACCTGGAAGTGTGGATCCGCAGCAGGCGGATCGTCGATCGTCATATACCGCGGGTCGGACACCTCGACGATGTCGCTGGCGTGGTCCATTGCTGAAATCCTTTTCCAGGGGCCTGTGAACTCAGAGTGGGATGTTGCCGTGCTTTTTCGGCGGGGTCTGCACTACCTTGCGCTCCAGCAGTCGCAGCGCGGTGCCGATGTAGCCGCGGGTGTGCGAGGGCGGAATGACCGTGTCGACGTAGCCGCGCTCGGCGGCGATATACGGGTTCACCAGGGTGTCCTCGTAGTCCTCTTGTAGTTGCAGGCGCAGCGCATCCACGTCCTCGCCGTTGGCGGCCGCTTCCCGTAGTTGGCTCCGGTAGACGAAGCCGACCGCGCCGGACGCCCCCATCACGGCGATCTGGGCAGTGGGCCAGGCCACGTTGACATCGCAGCCCATATCCTTGGATCCCATCACGCAGTACGCGCCTCCATAGGCCTTGCGGGTGATAACGGTGATCTTGGCGACGGTGGCCTCACCGTATGCATACAGCAGCTTGGCGCCGCGGCGGATGATGCCGTTGTACTCCTGGTCGGTGCCCGGAAGGAACCCGGGCACGTCGACCAGCATCACGATCGGAATGTTGAAGCAGTCGCAGGTCCGCACGAAGCGGGCAGCCTTCTCCGAGGCGTTGATGTCTAGGCAGCCGGCGAACTTGGTGGGCTGGTTGGCCACGATGCCGACCGGGCGCCCGTCCACTCGGCCGAACCCGATGATGATGTTGCCCGCGTAGTCGGCCTGGACCTCCAGGAACTCGTCGTCGTCCAGAATCCGGGTGATGACCTCGTGCATGTCGTAGGGCTGGTTGGGCGAGTCCGGGATCAGCGTGTCCAGTTCGAGGTCCTCGTCGGTGAGGCTTTCCTCGATCGGGCCGGGATGTGGCGCCGGGTAGCGGGGCGGCTCGGCGTAGCTGTTCGGCGGCAGGTAGCCCAGTAGGTCACGGACGTAGTCCAGGGCGTCCTGCTCGCCGGAGGCGACGTAGTGCACGGTGCCCGATTTCGCCATGTGCGTATGCGCGCCTCCCAGTTCCTCCATGGTGACGTCCTCGCCCGTGACGGTTTTGATGACGTCGGGCCCGGTGATGAACATCTGGCTGGTCTGGTCTACCATGATCACGAAGTCGGTGAGCGCGGGGGAGTAGACGTGCCCGCCGGCGGCGGCCCCCATGATCAGCGATATTTGCGGGACGACGCCGGAGGCCAGGATGTTGTTGCGGAAGATTCGGCTGTAGAGCCCGAGCGAAACGACACCTTCTTGGATGCGGGCGCCGGCGCCGTCGTTGATGCCGATCAGCGGGCGGCCGGTCTTGATGGCCAGTTCCTGGACTTTGACGATCTTCTCGCCGTAGACCTCGCCCAAGCTGCCACCGAACACTGTGGCGTCCTGGCTGAAGATGCAGACGTCGCGGCCGTCGATGGTTCCGTAGCCGGTGACCACGCCGTCCCCCGTGGGCCTGTTCTTGTCCAAGCCGAAATTGGTGGACCGGTGCTTGGCCAGCGCATCGAGTTCAACGAAAGAGTCCTCGTCGAGCAGGGCTAGGATGCGTTCGCGGGCGGTCAACTTGCCCTTGGCGTGAACCCGGTCCACTGCGTCCTCGCCGACCGGATGCAGGGCTTCCTCGGCGCGCTTACGCAGATCAGCCAGCTTCCCAGCGGTGGTGTGGATGTCGATCTCGTGTTCGGCAGTTGGCCCGGGCGATTCAGTCACGCTGGTCATGAACATTGATGCTATCGGCGTGGCGTCAAGAGTCCACGACCGACCCTTAATTCTTCCTTATTAATTCGGGGGTCCGTGTGGGCGGCGGCAAGGATTCCCAGGATCTCCATCCGGTCGGCGCCGCGTGCGCAAAAGTACCGTGTGCATTCTGCTGATACTCGCGCCACGGATTCTGGGCAACCGGACCTCAGACCTGAGTTCGGACATTTGGCCTAGTACCCAGGTTTGATACCGAGGTCGGTGAGGATCTTGCGTTGGGCTTCGGGAATGGCCGGCGGGAACGTCTGTGTCGCGCCGTTGATGTTGATGGTGGCGCTG
>JBFXJE010000030.1:0-32979 GCA_050175175.1 Mycolicibacterium sp.
TGTGTTTGCATGCTTCGGGTGCATCGGCGGTGCGGGCTCATGTGAGCGTCGGTGAGGGCGGCACTTGTGTTGTGGACTTATCTGATGTCACTGGTTTACCGGTACTGACTGGCTCTTTGACCACTCGGCCTATGCCGGTGGAAAAACTCAGGCTACAAAGACTTGACTCCAAAAGAACACCGACTGAACACCCGGTAAGGCGTGCCGCCTCTTCTCGGCCCGCGAATTTGGTAACCAAGCTAGCTGAGATGCCTCCAGAGGAACAGCGTTCACAACTGCTGAACATCCTTGTTTCAGACGTAGCAATTGCTCTTGGCCATTCTGGGCCAGAAGATATCGATATAGATATGCCGTTTGACAGGATGGGATTTGATTCCCTCAGCATCATGGCCTTCAGTCAAGGAGTGAGCTATGCAATCGGCGATCGACTGCAAGTGAGCACTATCAATGCGTACCCAACAATTTCGCAACTGGTCGATTATCTGTTAGAAAATCCTAAGTCACTGGACGAGTAGGGGACTTAGGGGGGCCTGTCGGAATATCGGTGGATCTGGACTTGGTCTGACACGCCGGGCGTGAGCTTGGCGGGAAGGACTGATGATGTCCGAAACACTCGAATCCATGGCGATCGATGTGGATCAACGCCAGCTCGCTGAGCAGCTGCTGGCGCAAGCGAAAGAACAGGGAATCGAGCTGGTCGGCCCCAACGGCCTGCTCAATCAGTTGACCAAGAACGTCCTCGAGACCGCACTGGACGCGGAGATGGCCGAGCACCTGTGAAGTGAGCCCCTCGTAGTGGTCCAGTTGTTGTGCGACTCTGTTGCTGTCCGTGGCCATGAAAAAGTAGCCACTGGTGGCCAAGTGGAGGTATCCAGTTTTGGCCGGATAAAAGTATCCACCCCGTGTTCGTCGTGTCGATCAGGAACTGCGGGCCCCGATGGTGACGGTGAAGGCGCCAACCAATCGCCATCACCACCGGGGAGTTCCATTGAAATCTGCGAAGGACCGCATGGACATCATTTCTGCCTACTACGAACTCGGGTCGTATCGGGGCTCTTCCGGTTTTAGAGTGCATCGATTCGTTGGGCGAGCTTGCCGCAGTGCAGTAGTGAGCGGATTCGGTAGTGGGTGAGATTTCTGAATCCGAGGGCGTTTCGGCGCAGCGCTTCGAGGCGTCCGTTGATGGCTTCGGTGGGGCCATTGGAGGCGTGGTAGTCGAAGTAGGCCAGGATGTCGGCGCGGCGGCGCCACAGGGTGCGGCCGAGTTGGGCCAGTTCCTCCAGAGTCGCGGGCACGCCGCTGCGCAGGGTGTTTGGCCGGACCCCGTGAACTGGTCCACGGCGAACGAGAGTCGTTCATTGGTGGGTACAGCTGGCAGCGTAGCGGGCTGGGGGTTGGTAGCCCAGCGATGAGTGCCGGCGGTGGTGGTTGTAGTCGTATTTCCAGTCGCTGATGTCAACGGCAATTGAAATCTGATCAGTTGTCGGCAAGTGAATGTTGACCAGCTGGGTTTATTGTTCGTCGGCCGTGACGGTGGGGACGCGGCCGAGGTCTCGGTCTTTGATGCGGTAGCTGTCTCCTTTGAGTGAGATGACTTCGGCGTGATGGACGAGGCGGTCGATCATGGCTGCGGCGACAACGTCGTCGCCGAAGACTTCGCCCCAGCGGCCGAAGGGCTTGTTGGAGGTCACGACGAGGCTGGCTCGTTCATAGCGAGAAGACACCAGCTGGAAGAAAAGGTTGGCCGCTTCGGGTTCGAACGGGATGTAACCGACCTCGTCGACGACGAGGATAGCCGTTGCGCCACGGCTCGCCGGGCGGGATGAAGTGCAACCCAACCTGGCCGGTTGACCATTCTGCCATTGCACTGCAGGCTAATTCGGTCCGTTGTCACACCGGAGTACCCCAGGATAGACGCCGCGCTGGGCGGCGAGGCGGTCAAGTTCGTCGATGAGGTGTTCGCCGGTGATGCTGCGCTCAACCATGCCGCCCAGGCATTCGCGGGTGTGCTCGGCGACGATCGAAACAATCTTGACCGGGCGCCCGTCGGTGGTGGAATCGAATTGGAAGCCCACCGCCCATACCCGGTTGGGTGCATCCGCGGACACCTCCAGGGGCGCGGTGGAGCTGCCACGACGCTTGCGTCGCCGCCGCCGCGGAACCCTAAGCCCCTCCTCGCGCCAAAGCCGTTGGATCTTCTTGTGATTGACGATCCATCCATCAGCACGAGCATCATGGTAGGCGGGGCGGAATCCACGGCGCGGATGGTTCCTGGCGTAGTGGCGCAGCCAGTCCCGCAACGCGGCGTCGGGATCGTGCGGAGTTGTCGAGGTGGGTTCGTGTCGCTGGGTGCCGCGATGCTGCCCGGTCACCCGGCAGGCGAACCGTTCACTGACCCCCAGCACCCGCTGGAGGTGACGAACAGCTGCCCGCCGGCGTTCCGGGCCTAGAAGTTTCCCCGGGCGATCTCCTTGAGCGCAGCTTTCTCCAGCTCCGCATCAGCCAGCAACCGCTTGAGGGTGGAGTTCTCGCGTTCGAGATCCTTGAGCCGCTTGGCGTCCTCGGCTTTCAGGCCACCGAACTGATTACGCCAGCGGTGATAGGTCGCCTCCGAAACGCCCAGCTCGCGGCACACCGCCGCCGTGTCCTTGCCCTTAGCCAGCAGCCGATCAGTGGTCATCAGCTTGCGCACGACCTGCTCAGGGCTGTGCCGTTTCCTTGTCGTCATGATCTTCTCGAGCCTTCCTGCCCACAACGTGGGCCGCAAGACTCTCATAAACCCTGGATCAACCGATCGGGGTCAGGCCAGGTGGTGTGGTTCAACACCCAACGACCCCATGAGTACCTCGACGACTTCACCCCCGAAGCCGCCGAGAAGCTCCACTACGATCACAGACGCACCCCAGCAGTGGCGGGGTGAGTCAAACAACGCAGTATCCGGACTCACCGGGACGGGTCAACCATGTTCTTGGCGGCCCACACCTGCCGCCTGGTCGCTTCGGTCACGACGAACTCGGTGACGTGTGCCGCCGACAACGCCGCCACCGAAGTCGCCAAAGGCGCCGGCGGGTCTGCTCGTGCAGCAGACCCTACTTGTTCACCACAATCTGCACCTTCCCAAGAAGGAGGGTGCGCATCAAACGCGGGACGGTTCACTCACCGGGACGGGTCACATGACCGCATCGGCCGATCAGGTCGCGTGACCGAACATGTCACCTGTTCGTCAACACACCCCAGCCAAGACTTGTGATCTGCGTTGCTGCGGGCCGCGCGAGCAAGAGCGCGGGGTTCAGAACTCGTAGTGCACAAGGGTGGTGCCGATCATGCGGGACGCCCTTGCGCTGGACGCGGCTAGACGCAATATCAGCCTTGTGGCTAAGGGGAGTTCGGCGACCTCGGGTGCTCGTGTAAGGAAGATTTCCCCGGCCAGCTTGAGCCCTGCAACCCAGCGTTCAGGTCGGCTAGGGTCGTTGAACCCGGGGTTGACCAACCCGGCGCTGATCGCTGCGAGGCTGCGCAGATGCTTAGCTGTCCAGATGGCTCCGGTGGTGTAGAGATTGAACGCAATTTCGCCACTGGGGAAGTGGTTTGTGAGTCGATGCAGCAGCGACACGAAGTCGTCCTGGCGCAGGAAGGCGATCAAGCCGTCAGCGACGATTACGGCTGGACGGTCGGCGGGGATCTCGTCGAGCCAGTTCGGATCAGTCAGGTCAGCACCGATGCTGTGGGCGCTGACCTGCGCCGGCAGTAATTGGTGACGGAGGTCGACGATCTGCGGGAAGTCGACGTCGCACCAGCTGACGGTGGACGGCGGGTTGACGCGCAATATTCGGCTGTCCAGACCCACCCCTAGATCCATCACGACCGCGTCCGGGTGGCGGCCGACGAATCGGCTGGCTATCTCGTCAAGTCGCTTGGCTCGTAACGCCACAGCGAAGACCTTTGTCCTTGCGTCGAAGCGCTGCGTGGTTAGTGTGGGGAACTTGGCGAGGTCGTACCCGGTTTCGCGAAGGATCTGGTCGGCCATCGTGTCGCCAAGAAACGGATCCGGCAAACGACTGTCCAGCGCCCTGCTACCCAGTGTCAGAAATAGGCTCTCCTGCGCAGGTGTGAACGTGGGCATCGTGATGCTCATGTTGTTCAGTCCTCCTTCTGCGGTGGACACCTAGCCGCCCACGCGTACTGGCCGGCCTTCGGGAGTATGTCGTGCCGTCGCACCCTGACCACCGATCATTCCTCGCTGGTCAGGGTGCGATCCGCGATCCTACCCCTCTCCGTCAACCTGACCTTCGAGGGGCGCAGCGCCGCCGAACACTCACGCTAGCCGCCAGCCGACCCGACGCGATCCCCGGCCGAGGGTGCTGCGGGCCGGTCGGCGTCAACGACGTTTTCACTGAGGCCGATTCGTTGATGCAGCTTCGCCAGTGGCTTGGGAGCCCACCAGTTCCAGCGGCCCAGCATGTGCATGAAGGCCGGTAGCAACAGCATTCGGACCAGGGTGGCGTCGGCCAGGATCACGAGCGTGAGACCAACGCCGAACATTCGCATGAACGCCACCTTGGCCGCGATCAACGCCGCGAACGAGATCGACATCAGTAGCGCAGCGGACGTCACCACACGCCCGGTTCTGGCCAGCCCCAAGGCGACACCCTCGTCGTTGTCCGCGGCGGTCTGGTCCGACCTCAACCAGTACTCCCGAATCCGCGAAACAAGGAAAACCTCGTAATCCATCGACAGGCCGAAGGCGACGCAGAACAGCAGCACCGGTATGTTGGCTACCAATGTCCCGGTCGGCGTCGTGCCCAGTGCACCCAGGTGACCTTCCTGGAAGATCCACACCAGCGCGCCGAATGCGGCGGTCAGCGACAACACGTTGAGTACCAACGCTTTCAGCGGTAGCACTACACTTCCGGTCAGCAGGAACAACAGCACGAAGGAGATCGCCGCGATGACGGCGAGCACCGTTGGCAGCCGGGAGGTCATCGCGTCGGCACTATCCCGGTTGACCTGAGCGAGGCCAGTCAGCTGTACATTTTGACCCGCGGGCGGGGCAACAGCATGCAACTGGTCCAGCTGAATTTCGGAGGCCTCGGTGAACAGTGGCGCTGAGCTCGTCACGGTGAGGAATGCGCTGCCGTCGGCGAAACCAGCCGCCGCCGGCGGTCCGACCAGCGCACCGTCGATGAAGGTGCCGCCCGGCGCGGACACCGACGATACGTCCTCGACGAGGGAAAGCTTGGCGGCATAGCCGGCGAGCGCATCGGGAGTGACCCCCTCGGTGTTTGGCAGCACGACCGTGACGTTGGTCGAGGAGTCGACGGCGAAGTCGTTCCGCAACTTATCGCCGAATTCACGAGCGGAGGCAGAGGGCGGGAGCACCCGGTCGTCGGGAGAGCCCCACTTAGCGCCCAGGAATGGCGCACCGAGCAGCAGCAACAGCGCAACGACGGCGAAGCCGATCGGAATCGAGCGCCGTATCACGAACTTCGTCGACCGATACCAGAACATCTGTTCGACCGGTTTACGGACCGGCTCCGGCCTGCCCAAGATCCGGCGGATCAGCCTACGTACGTCGAGCGAATCGAGCCTGTCTCCCGCCAGCACGATCGCGGCTGGGGCCACCACGATCGCTGCGAACGCGGCGAATCCGACCACGGTGATCCCCGCATAGGCGAACGACTTCAAGAAGTACATCGGGAACAGCACCATCGCGACCATCGATAATGCGACCGTCAACGCGGAGAACAACACCGTCCGGCCGGCGGTGACCATGGTGCGCACCAACGCTCGGTGGCGCGGCGCAGCATCGACGGGGCCGGTTGTATCGGCGCCGTCGGCGAGTTCGTCGCGGTATCGGCTGATGATCAGCAGCGTGTAATCGATCGCCAGCGCGAGACCCATCGCGATCGACAGATTCAGCGCGAAGATCGAGACGTCGGTGACCGTCGTGACGGCGCGTAGCACCGCCATGGAGCCTAGGATCGCAAACGCACCGACGGCGAGAGGCAACGCCGCGGCGAGCAGTCCGCCGAAGACCCAGACGAGCACGACGAAGCTCAGCGGAATCGCGATGGATTCCATCATGAGTAGATCTTTTTCGCTCTGGGCGTTGATCTGCACATAGGTCATCGCGACGCCGCCGGCCCGGACGGTCACGCCGTCGCGGTCGTGCACCAATTTGTCGGTGAGCCTTTTTGCGTGCCTCTGGGCCTCGCTTTCGCCGCCTGTGATGCCGGCAACGATGAGCCCGGTCTTGCCATCCTTGCTGATCAACGACGGGGTCGCGGCGGGCGATGCCGTCCACGCCGAGATCACGCCTGCGACGTCAGGGGATTCGGCCAGCTGGGCGGCGATGTCGGTACCGACGGCACGCGCCGCGGTTCCATCGGCACCCTCGGCCTCATTGGAGGTGACGCTGATCAGCAACTCCATGTCGTCCTGGTTGAACTTGTCGCTCAGCAGCGCGGTAGCTCTGGCGGACTCGGAGCTCGGATCCTGAAAGCCGCCGGCGGACAGGTATTGGGCCACGGGTAGGCCGAAGACACCGCAGCCCACCATCAGAAGCAGCGCGGCGAGCAAAATGCGCCGCGGCGCCGCGATGGCCAATAAGGCGGTGCGCTGCAGCACTCGGCGTCCTATCCCCATTAGTGGGTTATCGCCGCTAAGTCAGCAGCGATAACTTGGTACGATCAAGTCATTTCCCCGACCCGCCGGCAATCAATATACAACCGGCAGAAAACCCACACTTGACACAAAGTGGCGCCACCAAACGGGTCCCACTCACACCAGCAAGCCGACGAGTGGGAAAAAGGCTCACACGACGAGATCTATCAGGCCCCGCTCGGCTACACCTACTAGCGCAGCCATGTTTCCTTCGTTGTGCTGGTTCTCGTGCATCAACTGATGGCACTCTCCGATCCCCTCGAACGGGAAGACGTCTCCGAGGCATGGATCGATCTGTCCCGCGACAACTAACTTGTTGAACGAATACGCGTCGTTATCGTTCGCGAAGTGAGAACCCTGAAGGCGCTTTTGCCGCATCCAGATATAGCGGAGGTCGCCATCGGCGTTAAATCCGGTGGTCCCAGCGCAGGTCACCACCATTCCACCGGTGCTCGCCACAAACACCGAGGTCGGTATTGTATCCAGTCCTGGATGCTCGAAGACGATCCGGGGCGATCGCCGCTCACCGAGAGCATTCCATATTGCGTTTCCGAACGCACGGCATCCGGTCACCCATTTTCCGTACGCCTTGTCATCCGTCCAGTCAGGCATTCGACCCCAATGGTCGAATTCGGTGCGGTTGATATACCCCTTCGCGCCAAGCGTCTTTGTGTACTCGCCGCGACTTTCCGACGACACTACGGTGATAGGGATTCCACCTTGAGCCCGAACGATCTGCGTAGCTATCGCTCCGAGCCCTCCCGCTCCGCCCCAAATTAGGACGACATCGTCTTTCTGGACGGTATGTGGTGGCCAACCCATAAGCATACGCCAGGCAGTGCAGCCAACCAGTCCATAGGCCGCCGCCGCTTCCCACGACATTGCGGCTGGCTTCGGCATACACTGGTGCGCCTGAACCTTTGTGAATTGAGCGAAACTGCCCCAGTTCGACTCGTAACCCCAAATCCGATAACTCGGATGGAACATTGGGTCGGTTTCCCTTGGGACAGCATTGACATCCCACTGCCCACAGTGGATCACGACGTGGTCCCCAATTTGGAGGTTCGTCACGTTGTCACCGACCTTATAGACAATGCCTGAAGCATCTGAGCCGCCAATATGGAAGTCGGTAGGTTCACCGAATTTTCTGTGAACTTCACAAACATTGACGGGGAGCCCCCGTGCTGCCCACACGTTGTTGTAGTTGATTCCAGCGGCGGCAACCCAGACGAGCGCATCGTCGGGTCCGATGCCAGGAACGTCGATTTGCTCGACTCGAAAGGCCGCCTTAGGTTCTCCGAACCGGTCTGGGCGAATGACTTGCGCCCACATCTTCGTTGGGACGTGGCCCAGAGGGGGCGCCTGACCGATCTCGTATATGTCTGTGGCCATGATTGTGCTCCTGGTTTTTGACTGACTGGCTGACCCGTCCCGGTGAGTCCGGAGACTGTTTGCGTTGAATCACCCTGCCTTCGGTGGGGTGTGTCTGTGATCGTAGTGGAGCTTCTCGGCGGCCTCGAGGGTGAAGTCGTCGAGGTACTCTTGCGGGCGTTCGGTGTTGAACCACTTGACCCATTCGGCGGTAGCTGGCTCGACGTGGTTGACGTCGCGCGCCAGGGTCCTTGTCGACGGATGAGTTCGTTCTTGAACGGCCCGACGGTGGCCTCGGCCAGTGCGTTGTCCAGCGCGTCGCCGACTGAGCCGACCGAGGGATTCATGCCCTCGTCGATGAGCCGCTGGGTGAACGCCACCGTGGTGTATCTCACCGCTCCCTTTGTGCCGGTGCCCATTCCGATTGTGATTCCGCAGAGCCCCTAGCTAGGCGCGGAACGTTCAGCGGCTCGGCGGTGTCCTGCGCGCGAACACCGGTGCCGGCTCGGGCCGCACGCCGACGCCGACCAAATATCCGGGGATCACCGAAAGCCACGGTGCCAGCTCAAGGAGACGAACCAAACCGTTTGGCACACTGGCATTTTCGCTGCCTCGCACGACGGGCCCGAGCAGCCGCGCGTCGATCTGGCGCTGGAAGGCCTGGGTGATCGAGGTGGGCACGACGCGACGGCGCCGTACTGCGGCCAGGTCGCGACCGGTCACCCGGCCCCGCCGCAACGGCTCGGCGAGCAACCGGGCCGCCGCAACACCGTCCTGAACCGCCATGTTGATGCCCACGCCGCCGGCCGGCGACATCGCGTGCGCGGCGTCACCGATGCACAGCAGCCCATCGGTATGCCAGCGCCGCAACCGATTCAACCGCACGTCGAGACGCTTGACATCGTCAAGCGACGCCACCGACCCGATTGATTCGGCTGCCTCGGGGAGCAGTTCGAGGACGTCGGCGTGAAACGCCTCGAGTCCACGCGCCCGCAGTCGGCTGTCGGCTCCCTTCGGAATGAGCAGCGCGATCTGCAGGTAGCCCTCCCGCGGAATGACGATCATCGCTTTGCCCGGGGCAATACGCGGGAACAAGGTGTAGCTCGCGGGATCTGCTCCGCGGGGCAGTCGGAACCACCACACGTCGAAACTGACTGGCCATTCCCGGATCTGAAACCCGGCCTGGTCGCGGACCAGTGAGGTGCGCCCGTCACAACCCACGGTCAACTCGGCGCGCAGTTCGCCGGGACCGTCCTCGCCCTGGTATCGGACCCCGGTGATCCGGCCGCCGTCCCGCAACAAGCCGGTGACCTCCGAGCTCATTCGCAGCGTGAACGTGGGCTCGGCTTCACCGGCGTCGGCCAGCAGGTTGAGCAGGTCCCACTGCGGCACCATCGCGATGTAGGGACGCGGCTGGCGCAGCCGCCCGAAGTCGACCATGGTGACGGGCTTGCCGCTGCTGTTCTCGAAGGTGACTTTCTTGATATGGCTCTGCGGCAGCGCGGCGAATTTCGGCCATAGCCCAAGGTCGTCGATGAGCCGCAGGGTGGTGGGATGCACGGTGTCGCCGCGAAAGTCACGCAGGAAGTCGGCGTGTTTCTCGAGGACGGTGACATCCACTCCGGCGCGGGCCAGCAGCAGCCCGAGCACCATCCCGGCCGGCCCGCCGCCGACGATGGCACAGGTGGTCTTTTGCACAGCCCTACGTTAGCCGCGGGGACGTGGACACTTCCCCGTGTTGGGTAATCCGCTGCCGGCCCGACTTGGGCGCCGAATGCGGCAGCACAGGTTAGGCTGCCCCGGTGGTAATGCCCCGGTATCGGACGACCCGCTGCCCGGCGCTCCGTACTGTCGGCGAGCAGTAGGCGGTCGGCCCATCGGCGAAACCCCTGCCCGCTATCTGTTGGCCAACGGCCCGATCTGGACCGGTGACCCGGCTCAGCCGTGGGCGCAGGCGGTGGTGGTCCGGGGCCGCGATCTGATCCATGTCGGTACCAGGGACGCGGCCGACGCCCATATCGACGCGGGTACCGAACTGATCGACCTTCGTGGCCGGATGTGTCTGCCGGGCTTCATCGACGCGCACAACCACCTGGCCGCCATGGCGCTGAGCAAGCTCGGGGTAAACCTGTCCGGGATCGTGGGACGAGAGGCCATTCTGGCCGCGATTCGAGACTGGGTGACGGGGCAACCGTCGGACGCACCACTGCGCGGTCACGGATGGATGCCCGACTCGTTCGAGGAGCGCTCACCGCGCCGCGAGTGGCTGGACGCCATCACCGGGGACCGTCCGATGTACCTGTTCTCCGCCGACGCCCACGACTCGTGGTTCAACACCGCTGCGATGCGGGCCGCCGGGATCGGTCCGGCCACTGCCGATCCCGATCCGGGGGCCCAGTACTGGGTGCGAGACCGGGAAGGAACTCCGACGGGGCATGCCGTCGAAGCTGCCGCCACCATCCCGATCGTCGTGGCCCAGGGGCTCTTCTCCGTTGAAAACGTCAGAGCTGCACAACAACTCACCCTCCAGCCGGCGCCCTCCTGGGGCATGACGGCATACTTCGAAGCCGGGATCGTGGTGGGGGCGACCAGTGCGGATTCGCGCTGGGTGTACGAGGACTTCGTCGCGCAGGACCAAGCGGGAACTCTGCCCGTGCGGGTCGGCGGTTCTTTCTGGACCCGTACGCCCACCGACGATCCGGATGCGATCGTCGAGGGACTGCGCCGCTGGCATCGGGAACTTCGCTCCGAGCATGTGCAGATCAACACCTGCAAGATGTGGGCGGACGGAACATTGATGAGCGGCGGGGCACTGCTGCTGGAACCCTGCCACGGACATGCCGCCGACGATCTTGGCGCCATGACGTTCCCGCCGGAGGCTATCGAAGCCCAGATCGAGGCGGTGCAGGCGGCGGGCTTCGACATGCATATCCATGTCGATGCCGACGGCTCGGCGCGGGTGGTGCTCGACGCCTACGAACGGGTGCTCGATCGTCGGCGCCGGGACGGCCATTCGGAAAGTCCGCGCCATGTGCTCGCACACAATTCGATAGTCGCCCCGGACGATATCGGCCGCTATGCGCAACTGGGCATCATCGCCAACTGCACGCCGCTGTGGGGAACCGACTACAACGGTCAGTACATCGACATCTACACCAACCTCCTGGGTGCCGAGCGGATGGAGGAACGACTGTTGCCCTATGGCGATCTGGTCCGCGCCGGTACGACCGTGACCTATGGCAGCGACATTCCCGGCGTTGACATTCCGGAGATTCCACCGCTGATCCAGATCGAGGCGCTCCTGACCCGGAAGCGGCCCGGCTATCCCGACGACCCGCCTCTGGTGGAACGCCAGCGCATCGGACTGCACGACGCGCTGCGCGGCTACACCGCCAACGGGGCCTATCAGTTGCGACTGGACCATCGCACCGGTGTGCTGCGGCCAGGTATGGCCGCCGATCTGACGGTGCTGGGTGAAGATCTTTTCCGGGTCGCTCCGCACGAGATACACGATGTACCCGTGTTATTGACGATGATGGACGGGCGGATCACTCATGACGAGCGCTGACGCTGGGCGACCAGAACCCAAGGGGTTGCTGGTCGGTGGTATCGCCGCGGGTGTGGCCGGGGTGATGGCCGACCTGCTCAGCCCGATCTATGCGACGTCTTTCCACAAAGGCTTCGGACTCAGCAACACCCAGGCCGGGCTGCTGGTGTCCGCGGCGCTGGGTGCGATGGCCGTAGTCGAGTTCGGGTTGGCCCACTCGATCGGCAACCGCAATCTCAAACGGATCGCCACCTACGGGATCGTGATCTCCTCGGTGGCCCTGCTCTATATCAGCGATGTCAGCCACCGCGGTCCCGGCACCTTCTGGCCACTGCTCATAGGCATGACCGCCGTGGGACTCGGATGTGGGCTGACGTTCGTCGCAGGCAACGCCGCACTCTCCTACGCGTACAACAGCGAGCGGGCGTTCGGGCTGCTGACCTTCTGGTACATGATCTTCGTATTCGTGATGATGACCACGAATCCCTCGCTGCGGCAGATGTATCCGATCGTTCTTCCGTACGCGGCGATGGTTGCGGTCCAGTTGATCTGCCTGGTCCTGATCTGGTGGCGGCTGCCCGACACCCGGAAGATCGCCGCGCAGCACGCCGCCCGCGCGCATGACGTCGAAGGGTCTGACCCGGGCATCGACCGCGAAGTACGGCGCGACCACCCGGCGCTGAAATTGTTCAGTGCGGTGCCGATCCTGCTCAGTCTGGCGGCCAGCCTTTCGGCGCTCGCTCTGGCCGGAGTGTGGACATTCGCCGAGGACTTGGGTGAAACCGCAGGACTATCAGCGCAGCTGACCGCGAGCTTCCTGGGGTTCTCCCAACTGATCGGCCTACTGGGAACGATGGCACCCTGGCTGCTCGGGCGGTGGATCAGCCGGGCAGTGCTGGGTATCGTCAGCTTTCTCCTGGTGGCTGCGGGCATCTTTCTGGTGGCGCTGCTGCATCAGCCGACGGCTTACATCGTCGGGAATCTCGCGATGAACCTCGGCTACTGGGCGGCGATGCCGTTGATGCTGTCCGTCGCGGCAGACCTCGACCGAGACTCCGGCCGGTTGGTCGCCTTCATGCTCGGGATGTCGTCGATCGGTCTTGCGATAGGTCCCAGTCTGGCCGGCCCGCTGCTCGGTGGGCAGGACACCACCTTGGGCGGCTGGGTCTTCGGGCTGATCGGTCTGCTAGCAGCCCCGTGCATCGTTGTGCCTGCGATGGCGGGCGACCGTGCGGCACAAGCCCTGCGCGACCAGGAGGCGGCCTAGCAGATCAAGCGGGGTCGGGTCAGATCGACTCCCGATAGCCGTAGAACTCGTGGTCCTCGTTGTACCCGCCCTGGCCTGCGCCGAGATCGGCGAAGGAGTCGACGAACTCGATCGCCTCGATCCACTTCACATGTTTGAAGCCCAGTTCCCGCTCGTTTCTTAGCCGCAGCGGCGCGCCGTGGAGTTCGTTGAGCGGTTCGCCGTTCATCTCGTAGGCCAGCAGCGTCAACCGGTGCCGCATATGCCTGATGTTGTGCGCGTCGTAGTAACGACCCCCGTCGGCTCCATCGGCAAACGAGTAGAAGACTACCCATTTGGCTTCCGGCAGTGGCTGAACCAGATCCAGGATCGCCTTCATGGGCGCCCCGCCCCATTTGGCGATCCCGGACCAGCCCTGAATGCAGTAGTGCTGGGTGATCTGTTCTTGCTTGGGGATCGCCTTGATCTGCTGGTAGCTCAATTCCACCGGGTTTGCGACGAGCCCGCCGATGCGAAGTCGGTAATCGCGGAAATCGTTGTCCCTCAACGCTGTATAGGTCCGGCTGGCCGGCAGGGTGCCGTTCGGCCATAGGAACGGTGAGATCGCCTCCTCCGGGTAGGTGGCGCGCGGGTCGCTCCACTCCAGCAGCCACTTGGCCCAGCCGACGAGGCGTCTTCCGGTTTTTTGCACCAGGCGGGGGTAACGCAGCGTCAGCGGTGAGGCAAGGAACCAGGCGATCACGACGACGGTCATCCATCCGACGTAAAGCCACAGTCCGGTCCAGGTGGGCGTGTTCAGGCCGGTGGTGATGTGATTGAGGTTCACCAACAGTCCGGTCGTGAAGACCATGGCGGTGTGTACGACGATGAACACCACGAAGTAGACCAGCACACAGAAATGCACCGACCGGGCCACCTGACGGTTCAAGCGGCCCGCCGCAAGCCCGAACCTGGCCGCGATGGCCGGCGCCTGCAGCAGGCCGGTGGCGAATGCCAGCGGACCGGCGATGAACACCGTGGTGAAGTAGGCCAGGATCTGCAGACCGTTGTACTGCGTCCATCCCTGATTAGAGGGGAAGTCCAATGACAGGTATTGCACGGCGGCCGACAGCGCGTTGGGAAACACATCCCAGTCCCGAGGCACCAGCCGTTCCCATTGCCCGGTGCCGAACAACAGAATGTAGAACAGCGCGCCGAGCAGAACCCAGAACATGTCGAAACTGAAGTGCCACCATCGGGCCAGTCCGATGGAGTGCCGGATCCCGGGTATGCCGAGCCAGCGCGGCAGCGCGACGGCGTCGTCCTTGGCCGTCCATTGCTTCTCCGGGGGAGTCTGGCCCATCCGGTCGGGAGGGACCGGCCCGCGCAACCGAAGCCACTCCCGGCCCGGCGTGGACCCGGCGTCCAACTGCAGGCGCGGATGGTCGGCCAGGATCTGCAGTCCGGATCGAATGATGAAGAGCATGAACAGCAGATTCAAGAAGTGCAGGATGCGCAGCCAGCCCGGGAATCCGGTCTCTACCGGCGGCTGGAACACGCCCACCCCGGGATACGTTTCGATGAAGGCTTGCACCGCCGGAAACGTTCGAAGATGTTGGGCTACCGCAATTCCGACGATGAGTGCGGCCGCCCCTATCGGTAGCAGCCACAGGATGCTGACCCATCGACGCCCTACCCGGATTTCGGGAATCCGTGCCATGACCGGTGGGATACGCTCCGACCACTCCCGAACGTCGATTCGGTCTGAGGCGTTGCTGATTTCGGAGCGCAGGGGATCGGGCCCGCCGGGTGGTTGAGTTGGGCTCACGAGCTGATCGACCTCCTGGTGTGGACGTGCCCGATCGGACGTCAGCCAGGCGATGCTCGATCGGCTCACCCGTAGCTTGCCAGGTTTCGCGGTCCTACAGTCGCAGGTTCCGCAACAGGTCGTACACACCGGCGGTCCACAGCAGCAGTGGGATGATCGCGGCGATCGCGGCGCCGTCGACGAGTTCGAGAACCCGCCTGGCGATCGGCGATACCCGCCGGACACCATCTGTTGCGGCAACCACGATCATCGCGACCAGTGCGAGCCCGGTGTACAGGGCCAACGGCAACCAGGAGCACCCCGGATACCACAGGCACAGCCGCACCATCAAGCCGGCCGGAACGGCCACCGCTGCCGCCATCAATGCCCATGCGCACCAGCGCTCGGCATAGAGCCGGGAGCGGAAGCCACATACGATCGTCACCAGGCCGGCGACGACAAGACCATGGACGAAGAAGTGGCCTCGAACTACCACCGCCACCGCCCCGATGGACGAAATGCAGGCACCTGCCGTCAGGAAACCGATCAACAACTGGCGGGCGAGGACGCTCCGCTCGGAGAGACGCACAGCGGAATCGGGCACTGACGCGATGATCGCCTGCCAGGTCTCAGCACTCTCGGTGTCAGCGGCCATCTCGACGGGATCCAGCAACTCGTCGCTGGACACCGCCTCCCCGGGCGCTGGAATCGGCGGTAAGGCTATCCGTGCCACAGCCACCGTGAGCTTGGCCGCATTGGTCACCGCCATCAATCCGAAGGCAATGGCACCCGCGGGTACCCAACTGCCCCAGCCGTATCCGAACGCGACCGCGGCCAGTGTCGCCGCCGCCGCTGCTACGGCAAGAAATGTTGCGATGGTGGCTCTGCCCCGCGGGCCTCCGCGGGTCACCAGGGCGAACAAGAACACCAGCGCGCCCGCACCGGCGATCTGTGGCGCCCCGAGCGAGTCGACTGCGCGGGGCAGTGGGATAGCCAGCGCCACTCCCACGCTCAACGTGAGCAGTGACGACGCCAGCAGGCTTTCGGCCATATCCAGGTCGCCGTGACGGTTCTGCACGAGTCTGCTGCCAGCTGCCAAGGCCGAACCCAGCAGCACCAGCGCTACCGCCCACCACCAGTGGCGCTCGGTAGCGGCCCACGAGATGGCCGCGACGCAGGCGGTCGTCAATGTTGCACACGGCAGAACTACCGCGATGAAGCCGTACAGAGCCCGGCGATCGAATCGCGGCGCTTCATCGACCACCGCGATTGCGTCTATCACGTCCTCGACTAGGGGCCGGTACCGTTCGGTGCGGCTGACCGGCACCGCGATCAGCAACGCTCCGTCGACCACTCCGGCATCGGTGAGAGATTCGGTGGGCTTGATCGGTGGGCCGCCCGGGCGCGCGAAGGACCATTGTCCCTGGGCGCCGAAGTCAAAGCCCGCTAATGCTTCTGAGGGCGCATCCGCGAGAAGTTCACCCAAAACGGCCACTGTTTCGTCGATATAGGTCTCGATCGGAACAGCTGATGGCAGCACGAGGTCGGTCATTCGCCGACCAGTCAACAACGTGACGCGAGTGGTCGCAGGTCGAGCGGGCGCCGCACTCGGAGGGGACGCGATCAACGTCGTTCTAGCCTGTCGAAATCATCAGAAAGCGCCGCGGCCAACTCGACGATTTTTCGCTGGAATCCGCTGCCGAGTAGGGCCAGTTGAATCTCGGTGCCCGCCGCGATATGCCTGTCCCAGGGCAGCACGATGACCCGGCCAGCCGGTACATGTCTCTCGAACTGCTGCATCAAGTCCTCGACATCCAGACACGGTTTGCCGGGTACGACGTGGTTGATCACGACACAAGAACGCGCCAGCAGGTCCTGATAGCCATTGCGGCACAGCCAGTCGATGGTGACCGCGGCCTGCCGCGCACCGTCGATCGAGGCGCTCGCGACGATGACCAGACCCGACACCGTCTCCAGAACGCCGCGCGCCGCGGGTTGGAAGAGGCCGGCCCCGCAATCGGCCAGTACCAGGTTGTAATAGCGTGACGCGATCTCGGTTGCGCCGCGCCAGTCGTTGTCGTCGAACTCGCGTTCCGCCGCGCTGTAGTCCGGGGCTGACAGCACTTCGAGGTTCGACGCATTCATGCTGGTGTATGCGCGAATATCGTTGTAGCGGTTCAGTTCCTCGTCGGCCAGCAGGTCCGCGACGGTCGCAGCGGACTGACGCCCGGCCCGATCAGCGAGGTTGCCGCCATCGGGATCCGCGTCCACCGCGAGGATCCGGTCACCGCGAATCCTGCTCAACGCCGATCCGAGCGCCACCGTCAATGCCGTCTTTCCCACCCCGCCCTTCAAACCGATGATGCCGATCTGGTAAGAATCGCGGGCGTTGCGACGAATTCGGTCGTGCAGGGTCATCTCATACAACTCGTCCGGCGAGAGTCCGAGATTGATCCGGGCCAGCAGATATATCCAATAGCGCCATCCCCGCTGTGGTGGTAGCTTCACCGCGCTGCGGACACCCACATGAGCCAGGGCGTCGATCGCCCGGCGGTTACCTGACGTTGTTTCGGACATCGGGGTGAGCTCACGGTGCTGCTGGGCGAACGTCACGACCGCCGGACCCTGCTGCATTTGGTGGGCTGCTGGCGGCCGTGGGATCGGCTCGCATCGGATTACGCCCTCGTCGGATGCGGGAATTTCGCTGGTCACCTCGGTCGGCAGTGGCGCCGCCACCGGGGCCGCTATCCGTGAGCGCGATCTCACAGGCGGCGGATCCGGTATCGACTTCATCTCTACAGCATTAAGGGGAACGGCGAAATCGGTTCTGGTACAGCGGGTGTCGCGCGCTGTTTCCCCGTCATCCGTGCGAACTGCCCCGGGCGGGTTAAAGAGCCGGTCATAGTCGGCCGACATGTCTACCTCTCAAAGTCTTGGGATAGGGGTGAAGCCGCGGAGGGCAGTCCAGGTCGGATCGCCCACCCGCGTACTCCATCGTGGTTATGTGAATGTGCCGACCACACCGTTCTCGGTCGCGCCCATGCTGGATCCCGAATTGCTCACCGCGTGCCCGAGGCTCTGCAGTGCCTGATTCAGCTCGGTGGAGTTGGTGTCCCAACGCTGCTGCACTGCCTGATATGACATCGATCCGTCACCCACCCATGCGCCCTGGAGCCGCGCGAGGGAACCTCGGCCCTCCTCGAGGAGCCCGAGCGTCCGCGCCACGGCGGACTGCAGTTCGTTTGCGCCACTTTCGATACCGGCGAAGTTGTATTCGATCAGTCCCACGTCTGTTCTCCGTTCCAGGTGTTGCTAGTTGAGGTGCATCTGCGACGCGAGGTCGTCGGCGTTGTTGGTGTCGGTGTTCAGGTACGAGGTACCACTGGTGTGAATGTTCTCCGAGATGTCGCCGAGCAGACGAATCTGCTGGCTGGACGCCTCGTGGAATCGAAGCAACGCTGACTGCGCCGCTGCCCCGGCCCCCTCGCTGTTCAGGCTCGCCTGAAGACTCGCGGCAGTCGACTCCACCTGGGCGAGGACGGAAGACAGCTCACCGCAGATTCGGTCGAAGTTCGCCGCCTCCGCCATAAGCTGCGGAGTATCCGCATTCACCAAACTCATTGCCTACCCACTTTCTTTACCTGTGTTCCCGCCGGTGTGGCGAGTCCTCCCGACCTCGTTGGTCGGTAAGTCGTCGAGACGATCACCAATCGTCTTCGGTGTCCTCGTAGTCTTCGGGGGGCTGCGCCAACGGTTCAGGTGGCTTTAGGGCGGTCGGTTCTCCGCTACTTCTGCCTCGCTGCCTCAGCGCCCCCATCGGGCCGCCGACCGCGCCGGCGCCTGCGGGTGCCGGTCCGGCCACTGAAGCGCCAGGCGACGCCCCAGCGCCGCTTGTTATCCCGGTAGCCGACCAGTGCCGTTCTGTCGCTAGCAGAGTGGACATGAGAGGGGTGCTGGCAGCAGTCCCCCCGGCCCCTGGGAGCGAGGCAGCACGGACCATTCCCGACCCGGCCGCGGGTCCGGTCCCTCCGGTTGCCGGGTGGTTGGAGAAGGGCGGCGCGCCGAGCATTCCCAGCTGCGCACCGCGGTCGGTACTGCCGGCCATCTGGCCGAACATTGATGACATCTGTTGAAGCGGTTGAGTCAGCTGCTGGACCGGCTGGGTCGCCCCCTGCATCGCCTGCTGAGGTAGCTGGCTGAGGGTGGACCCGAGTTGAGCAGCCATCTGCAATCCCGTTTGGAAACTCTGCGAGGAATCGTGCGGCCCCCTTGGCTGGTCGGCCCGACCGCTGTTCAGTGCCGCCTCGTCAGCCTTACCCTGCGCGCTGACGTGGCTGAAGACTGCGTCGCGTACCCCAGCGTTGCCCGTCATGGCGGCCGCGCTGGACATCCCCATGGTCATAGCGGCAGCCGTCGCTCCGGGTACGACGATCGGCGTCGGCGCGACGACGGGCTCGAATGTCGTGTTGCTGATGGTCTCGGCTTCGTACGCGCTCATCACGCTGGCGGCCTGCGTCCACATCCGGGCGTAATCAGCTTCGTTGACCGCGATGGGAACGGTGTTAACTCCAAGGAAGTTTGTTGCGTTGAGAACCGCGTTGGTGACGTGGTTCCGCTCGATTTCTACCAGCTGTGGCGTAGTAGCGAGCGCGGTCGAGTACGCACTTGCCTGAGCGGTGGCCTGAATTGCGCGCTTGTGTGCTTGCAGCGAAAGAATTCTCAGCCACGTCACCATCGGCATCGCGGCATGGATAGCTCGTTCGCTACCCATGCCACGCCATATCTGACTTAGAGATGACAGGCTGGCGGCGAATTCGTCGGCCTGGGCTTCCAGTGAGATAGCAAAAGCCTCCCACCCGGATGCGGCCTGCAGCATCGGGGCAGCGCCGGCTCCGGCCATTAGGCGCGAGGTATTCACCTCCGGGGGGAACGCACCCCAGATAGGAGGAAGGAATACAGTCGGCACAGCCATGGACGTTTCTCGTGTCGGATATTCAGCTCAGGCCAGCGCCGCGGCGTTCGCACAGTCGACCGCCTGGTAGGTACCGGTGATTTCGATGATGGCGGCGCCGGCACGACCGATTTCTTCCTGGGCCAGGGCATTTACCGCAAAGGTCCGGGCTGCGTCGGCCGCGAACGCCGTCGCAGCGACCGCGGACACCTCATCCGCGCCGGCCGGGACGAGCGCACCGGCCGCTGCCGTCGCGGCAGTTCCGGCGGCGATACCCCGGGCACCATTCCCGGTGATCTGGACGCCGATACCGACTGCAGCAGCATCATGGCTTAGTTGTTGCATTCCCTCCACCTTTCATTTCCATGGATAGGTAGTTCGACGGTATTTTGGGTATTAAAACTGATTGTCAAGCTAGGAAAGCGTTGCAATTACTTCATTTGATCGGATCCTACGCGTAAGTATTTGCTGAACTAACTTCGAGCTAATACTAACCACAGGCCGGGAGTGCAACTTACACCTTTTCTTCGGGAGGATCATCATGCGTAGCTTGAATCACTTCTTTCCCATCTGGTGTTACGTAGAACGCCTGGCCGGGCGGTCTTTTCTGAACTAATATCTCGCGCGAGGGAAAATCTTGCCTTTCTCCGGATAAGAACATGGTTGGTGTCCCCGCTCCATATGCGGCGCCGACGAATTTGTCCATGGTCGATCGGTGCGCATGGCTCATCTGGCATGTGACGACAAGGTGCAGACCGATGTCCGCAGCCGCGGGAATCAGTGGCGCGAGTGCGGACATCGGGGAGAGCATTCCGCCGGCCGCCACGATCATGTGCCAGTCATCGACCAGGAGCACGATGTCTGGACCAGTCCACCAAGACCGGGTGCGCAGCTCGGCCTGGGTGAGGTCCGCCGGTGGCAGTCGCTTGGTCAGATTGACGGCCAATGCTCGCACCGAGGCTTCCAGCATCGCGTGGTTGCGGTTAATCGCCCCGGCCGCGAGCAGATGCGTCTCCGGCACTGCCTCCAGAAGGCCTGAACGGTAGTCGGCGACCATGAAACGCACCTGTTCAGGGCTGTTCCGGGCGCAGATGGTGCGAGCGAGCGCACGAACGATGGTCGTCTTGCCGGACTTTGGCGCACCAAAGACAAGCTGATGGGGACTTGTGTGCATGTGATTGTGCGCAACGGTCAGATCCGACTCGCGGATGCCGACCGGGATAGTCCACCGGGTGCGGTAGTCGGATTCGGGACCCGGTGGGTGCGGATCCACCTGTTGCGCGAAGACCCGGTCGGGTAGGACCCGCACGCGCGGAGCGTGGTCCGTATGACGGACCGAGATCTCTTGAACCGCAGTCGAAATTGCTGGCACCAGGTTCGCCGCGCTGTGTACTCCGTCCAGTCGTGGCACACCGATCATCAGATGGTGCTTGTCTGTCGACACGGCACGGCCGGGGCGATTCAGCGGAATCTCGCGGGTAACGCGGTCAACCTGAGTCTCGTTGACGTCACCCAGGCGAAACTCCACCTTAGTACCGAGGTAGTCGCGCACCCGCGCCTTCAGTTCTGTCCAACGCGGCGTGGAGATCACGGTGTGTACGCCGTATGCCAGACCCTGTGCGGCGATATCCTGCACGGTCGCTTCGAGGTCGGGGAATTCTGCCGCGAAAGCCGGCCAACCATCGATGATCAAGAAGACATCCCCGAATGGGTCCGTCGAAGCGGGATGATCCGGGTCCTCGCGCATCTGTCGATAGTCGGCCATCGATCCGGCCCGGAACTGTTTGAACGTCTGCTCACGCAGTCGCAGAACTGTTTTCACCTCTGCCACAAGCCGGCTGACGCGGTCAGGCTCAGCCCTGGTCGCCACGCCTCCGACATGGGGGAGGTCCTCGATGTACATGAGCCCGCCGCCCCCCAGGTCGACGCAATAGAACTGGATTTGGCTCGGTGAATGTGACGTGGATGCCGACAGGATAAGAGTTTGGAGGAACGTCGACTTGCCGGTTTGAGGGGCACCGCCGACGGCGATGTTGCCCGCCGCCGTCGCGAAATCGATGCACCACACTTCCTGACGATGCCTGCGCGGTTCGTCCATGATGCCCAGCGCTATCCTGAGCGGTCGACGGCTGCCGTCGCGAGAGATCAGTTCGTTCACGGGTGGTGGAGCAGCCAACGGCGGCAGCCACATTCGGTAGGCGCGATTCGCCGGGGTTGCTAGTTGCCTCAGGACGACCTCCCGCAACACCCTCACACCCTGTTCATCGGAAATCATGGTCCGACGCTCGCTTCGACGACGGGGCCGACGGTGAAGCGGTGGACCTGGATGCTGCGTTCGAATACACGTGACGCCGTGGCGCCGTCGTCATCCGTCTTCTTCGTTGGCCGAAGCGGAATTCCGGTATAGACGCTCTGGAACTTCACCGGGTCTTCCATTCCCACCCGGAGGAATCCGACACCGCTCTCCTTGCTGGAAATGTACTGAGCCTCCGGCGTTCCGATGACAGCCTTCGACTCTGCGGAACTGGTAGTGCGCAGAGCGATTCGGTAGGTCAGGTTCGGTTCGAGCTTGTCAATGCGGGCTCCGCCGGTGTTCAGCGACTGAGTGGCCAGCAGCAGATGAACCCGTAGTGATCTACCCACGCGGCAGATGCGGTCGAACAGTCCAATGAAGTCGGGGTAATTCTGCAGCAACTCGGCGAACTCGTCGACGACGACGAAAAGGGTGGGCAGCGGGACGAGATCCGCGCCCCGCTCCCGGTACCTCTCGTACTCGGCGACGCCTGAGAGTGCGCCGGAGGTACCTACCTGCACACCTGCGTGCCGCAGGAGGGATTGTCGGCGATCCAGCTCACCGCTGAGGACCTCGGCCATCCGGCCCACCAGCTCCGCTTCTTCCTCCATGTTAGTAACCACCGCGGCGGTGTGTGGAAGCCGTTCCATGCCCAGGAATGTGGAACCACCCTTGAAGTCGGTCAGCAGCAAGTTGATCTGGTCCGGGTGATGTGTTGCCGCCAGCGAAAGAATAAGCGTTCGTAGGAATTCCGACTTGCCCGAGCCGGTGGTCCCGATCAACATCCCGTGCGGACCGGACCCGAACTCGGCGCCTTCCTTGATGTCTAGGTGCATTACGTGACCCGTCTTGAGCTCATGGCCGAACGGAATCCTCAAGCGATCGCGGTCGGAGTCCTCGAACATCCGCCAGCGCGCTGGGGTCACTTCCGCAACGGTGGCTGCGCCGACGATTTCATGCCACTGGGTGGCGACTTTGCGCTGGACCCGGTTGCTCTTATTGATGATGGTCCCGGAGACCGACCAGCCGGCCAGCTTGCGTGCTATCCGCTGGGCCTGGCCGGGCGTCATCGTGTCCACCGCGCTGGCAACCTGGCGGAAGCTCTGGTTTGGCAGCCGGTCGTCAGCCTCGCCGTTGCCGGAGACCCGAATCCGGTACGCCGAGGTGCGGTGATTTCCCAGTGTTATGACGGTTACCCCGTCCCGACCGTCAACCGGGAATCCCGCTCTGCCACTTGTCAAGTCGATGACAACTACATGCGGACCGCTGGCAATAGCGTCCGCGGCGTGTGGACCGCGCGGGGTTAGGTCGCTGAGCATCTCCGGCCGGGTGCCTACCAATCGTGTGCTGCCCGCAGCGTCGGAGTCGGATGGATGCTGGAGATGCGGCAACCACTTCAACCATTCCCAGTCCGGGTGCTCGGGGCTGTCGGTCAGCACCCGTATCTGCAGCAGGTGCGGCGGATGAAACACCGCCAGATGGCAGATCATCGCGCGCAACAGCGCCGCCGCGCCGCCTGGGTCACCGCCGACCGCGATGGAGGGAAATGTGCGCATTTGCAACAACTTCGGGCAGTCATGGACGAGCCCGTGGGTGCGAAGAAACTTCGTCACCCACATGTGGCTCACTGGCTCGAGGTGTGGCTGGGGTGCGCCATCAGGGCCGGCAAGCTCACCGCCCGCGGCGGGCTTCAGTAGCCGGTCAATCGCGGGTTCGGTTCCAGTACCGATCCGGGCGGCTGCGTAGAAGTCCGCGGTCGTGGACCTCGACCACTGCCGATGAGTCCCGACGATAGACAGCAGGTCGTCCGGATGGGGCGCGTGGTAGTTGAAGAATCTCACCTGGGCCGCCGCCGACGAGGTGACCCGGTCGCGCAATCCCGCGAGATAGCGGAGGTACTCCCTGCGGTCGGCGTTGATTTCGGGTGTCTTTTTGCCGCCGGCGCCACCGCCTGCCATCAGGCCCACAGCGGCCATCACCATCATTAGCGGCATCATCAGCATGTACGGCGACAGTTGTCGCACACCGCTGAAGATCATGATCGCGATCATGCCGAGCATGCACCCGCCCAGCACCCAGGGCAGCGCCTTCTGCATGCCCGACGGGGGTATTTCGATCCCGAGGTCCTCGGGCGCGGCCACGGTGATCTCCCCCGGGGTGAGGCGGGGTCCGCGTTTGAAGGCGGGAGTGAACTTTCGTGTCGTCATCGATCACCGCTCCGGCCGTCAGAGACTTTTCGAGAATTCGGATCCGCGGGAAGCGTGTCGTGTTCGACCAACGCGGCCCCCTTGGACAGGACCGGACCGTCCACGAGCAGGCGTACGACTGGCCACGGAGCATTGATTGGAGAGTTGAGTCCCAGCTGCGCGGCGGTTGGAGCGTCGGGGAGGCCATAGCGCACCCCTTGTGGATCCACGTAGTACAGATGCTCGCCGACGCGTGGGTTCGGTGACTGCACTCGCAGATACTGGCCGGTGGAGAGATAAACCGTTGCTTCATTGCCGATCTGCTCGATACCGGTACCGAGTGCCGAGATGGGAAGGGGAAGGTGCCTTCCGGCGATCACCGTGGTCTTCGCGCCGTGGTCGGCGCCCTGGCGTTCCCATGCCCAGCACAGCGTCGGCGCGTCTTGTCGGGAAAGGATTCGCATCGGCTGGTTCGGCAACGGTGAGTGGTACACCTGCTCGTTGATTCGGGCGACCGCGCTGGGTTCGATTGCGGGCGGCGCTACCAGGCCATAGGAGTCGGTGGCCCGCAATGCGGCGGCCGTAGTGTCATTGATCCGCGCAACGCCATCGGGCAGCACCACGAAATGCTCTGTCCCGGAATGGGTCACAGTGTTGAATACCGATCCGATCACCAGTTCTGACGGCAAGCCCAGCGTGTTGGGCGCGCCGCCGCCGGGAATGTCCGGAAGGCGCCACGCCCCACCCTCGGGCAGCGCGTTGAACAGCCCATCCGATATCGGGATCGACCGAGTCGTCACCGCAATACCCAGGGACGAGGTGACTGCGCGATCGGCGAGGTCGATGGCGTGCCGTCCGTCACTGGTGACCAGCCAGTCTCGGTGCTCGTGCGCCACCAACATTCCCTGCTGAGGCGCCAGCGGCCCCACCGACGCGTCCAGCACCAGTGGCATGATGAGAACGGCCATGTTGACGGCCGGGGAGACGCTCTCCGGGTTGATGACGGTGTCGCACAAAGACCACTGGGAGTCAGCCGATGTGGACACCGGAGTGGCATATGGCGCGCCCGGTATGCCCAATGTCTGTCCCCGCGGCATCCCGTCCAACTCGGCGGACGTGACGGGTACCGGCTTCGCGTCGTCACCAAGGATCAGGCGTGCCGAGGTCAGGTTGTATACGGGACGCAGCTGACCACTGCCGGGGAGAACGACGAACAGCTGGTTGGTGGATCGGTCGACGAGGAGGCTCTCCCCGCCCCGCTTCCCAAGGGGTTTGAAGAAGGCTAGGAGTGCAGCGCCCAGACAGATGAGCACGGCGATCACAATCCCGGCAGTGACGGCGCGGCTGTAGAACTGGATGGGGTCGTCAAACATCCGGGTGTCCCGGCGCACGAGCGCATGTTCCACGCGGCGCAGCAGAAATCGCCAGCCGCTCACCTGAACTTTCGTGGTGAGCCTAAATCCTGTCATCAGGTGTCCGATCAGGTTCAGGCGGTAGGTTCAAGCGGCGGTGCACCGACCGGATCGCCGCGGCCATATCTTCTCCGCTGATCTCGCTGAGTTGCTCGGTGGCAAGGGATTCGATGTCCGGCGCTCGGGCCAGCCGCATGTCTCGCGTCTGCTCGGCGGCTTCGACAAGTTGCCGGGCATAGCGGCCGTTGCCCGCCACATCGAGTGCCGGCTTGTCCTTGACGGTGCCGTGGACCAGCTGTGTCACCGCCTCGAAGACTCTCTTGGCGGCGTCTTCGGCAAGGTTGGAGTCATTGCCGAGGGCTATGACATTGGCGATGTCGACGATCTCGTCCGGAGAATAGGAATCGAACTCGATTCGGGTGGAGAAACGTGACCGCAGGCCGTCGTTGGTTTCCAGGAGCCGATCGATCTCGTTGCTGTAGCCGGCAATGATCACCACCAGTTCATCTCGATCGTTTTCCATCCGGGCCAACAGGGTGTCCATTGCCTCGGTCCCGAACGGGTCGGCGCGGCCATCGCGCTCCTGCACCAACGCGTAGGCCTCGTCGATGAACAGGACGCCACCCATCGCGCGATCAATGGTTCGTGCAGTCTTCGCCGCTGATTGTCCCTCGTATTCGGCGACGAAATCCTTGCGCGAGGCCTCGACGAGCTTTGGTTCGGCGGTCACGCCGAGTCCGGCGAGAATGTTGGCGACGACTCGGGCGATAGTGGTCTTGCCCGTTCCCGGCGGACCGGTGAAAATCATGTGCTTGGTCGCTTGCGTGACCTTCATCCCGCGGGCCGCTCGAACCTTGGCCATTTGAGTGGCGGCGCGATAGCGCTCGATCTGCTCCTTGACCCGGCACAGGCCGATCTGCCGGTCAAGTTCGGCCTGCGCGGTGGCCAGCAGCTCCTCCCTGCCGGCGTGGTCCGCCTCGGTTGTGGAGGGGTCCCACGGATCCCGCCTGAACGCAATCTGCTCCGCCGTGGTGGTTTTCAGTCGGTAGGACGGGTCTCTCAGTGCCTTTGAGACCGTGGGATTCGGGTGGGTGGCTTGCAGCCATTCGAGCAGTGCGAGGGCGGCATCCTCATTTCCCTGGCAGCGTCTCGTCATCGCCAGGAACCAGGCGATCGTCGGTGCGCAGGCTTCACCCGCAGGCGACGAATTCGCTGCCACGAGCAGCCGTTCGGCCTCGTTGAAGAGTCCAAGGTTGGCTGCTGCCACGCCATGAGCCACCCCCGCGGCCGCGCCGAGAAACGTATCCGGCCACGTAACAGCCCCCCGAACGGCGTCGATAACATCCGTCCATCGTTGTGCAGCACCGTAAATGGCTGCTTTGGCCCAGGCCAAGAGATACTCGGCGGCTGGTGAGGTTGCTATCTCGAGCGCATCGATCGCATCGTCGTAGTTGCCCTCGGTCGCCTCGTTGACAGCGAAGCCGATAGTGAGCGCCAGCGGGGACACCACCGGATAGGTGATGTCGCCGTAGCAGCCTCCGATTGACACGCGCGCGGCCAGACTGTTCATCGATACCTCGGCGGCCCCGGCCAGCGACCCGAAGTTGGCGCGCGAGTACCAAGCACGGAACATGGTCACCCGTTCCGTGTCGCCACATCGGATCCGCCCCACCCAAGCGTCGCAAGCCGATTCGTCGAGTTCGGTGATTTCGGTGAAGAGCTCCAGCGAACGGGCCGGCGACGTGGGCAGCATGCCGATCGCGGTGCCGAAGGTTCTTTCCAGATGTTCGGTCATTCGTCACCCGCGTAGCGTGTGGCGAAGATCGCGGTGCGGGCGGCCAAAGCCTGTTCCGGAGTCGGAAGCTGGAGATCGCGGTTCAGGAAGTCGCGGGTGCCCACGCTGTCGTGACCGTGTTCACGCATACCCGCGAGCAGATCCGTGTACTGGGCTGACCTGGCCGCCTGGGTCGCCAGGCCGGCAATGACCACGATTTCATCGGCCAACAGCGACTCGGTCATGCTGGCCGCGGCTGGCGACAGGTCGACCTGGTGTACCCGGCCATCCATCAGTGTCGTCACCGTCACCGTTCCCGGTGGATTGGTGACCGTGAAGTGCCGCTGTCCGTCGGATAGATCCGATATGTCGGCTGTGGCCTCCGGTCTGAGCGCCCCGAGAATCGACGAGGTTTCGTTCTCGGCCGCATCCCTTTCGTGAACGCTGCTGAAGTCCAGAAGTTCCAGGTCACTGTGGTCACTGTGGTCACCGTGGATACCGTGGATACCGTGGATACCGTGGATACCGGGGTCACCGGGGTCACCGTGAACCTCGTTAGCGGAACCGTCGGGAATCAGATGGGTCACAGTTCGCCCCCACCCTTCTCATTCGGCAACGAGGTGTCCTCGTATCGGCTGCCGGACACGTCCGGGGTGTCGAACCACGAGCCCGACGGGAGAAAGTCCATCAATCCGTATAGGGCGCGCTCGAGATTCTGCTGGGTGCCCGGAAGAAAACTGCCGTACAGCTCACCGTTGACTTTTCGTGGAATCGACACAATCCTGCCGAGCGAGGAGTCCAAGACGCCTGCGCCCACGCCGGCCTGTGAATGGGTCCCTCCGGAATGGCGCTCATTTGCCGTGATCTCGACCCAGCCTGTCGGGCGGCTGGTCGCCGCTGCGTAGATCCGGGCAGACGAAGGGGCCAGGCCGCGGTTGATCAAGTGCTCGGCAGTGCGAACTTCGGCCATTTGTGTCGCGATGCCCGTCAGCGGCTCGACGTCGGCAGGTGTTGCGGTGCCGATGACCACGTTGAGCATTCCTGCCAGGCCGATCTGTGGCGCGACCCGCTGCAGCACCAGCATCTGTTCATCACGCACCGCGAGAACGTGGCGTTCGCCCCTGCGGCACAACACGAAGCGCACCATCTTCCCGCCGGCCTCGCAGCGCCACCATCGGCATTCGAGCGTGCGATCGGGCCGGCTCAGGGTGTGCATCATCGCGGCAACTTCGGGGTGGGGCTCTCCGGTGGCGGTGAGGATCTGCTGCGCTGTCAGGTCGCGAACGACGTGATCCCACACCGCGGCACGCTGGTCCTGGTACGGAATGTTGGGCCGGATCCCAAGGGAGAGGGGGAAATCGACGAGGTTAAGGCGATCGGCGAGGACCAGAATGGCATCGATGGTGACTTCAACAGCGACGACGTCATCGTGGTGGGTCGGTTGGTGGTGGGTGGGTCGGCAGTGGGTGGATTGGCTGTGTCCAAACAGCGAGGCGGCCGTCATCGCGGCGCCGAGGGTCCGGGCTGTGGCCGTTGGCCGAGCACCTGTTGCTCGAGCACTGTTCCCGATTCGCGGTCGGTGGCCCGATAGCGGTCGGCGGCCGAGATCAGTTTCTGACTCAAGGCGCCCGATCCCGATGCCGCTCCGTTGCCGGCTTCTCGGCGAATCTGCTGAAGGGCCTCTAATTCGCTCGCCGTGGACCACGCGATCACGCCGTGCGATCTTCGAACCGATTGGTCGATGGCGGTTACCGCCTCGGTGGCTGCAGTGATCTCGGTGGCGGCCCAGCCTTGCTTTGCAGCCAGCTCGCGCAGATGAATTGTGATGATCTGTAGTGGTTCTCGAGACATCTAGGTAGGTCTCCTGCTCTATTCCGGGGGTCTGGTGGCGGCAGGTGGCACGGTCGGCCGCACGGGCTGTTCAGGCTGGGAGACCGACCCGGGTAGGGCTTGGCGGGCATCGTCGCCGGTACCCGCTTCGGCGCTGGGTGGCGCCGCGGCATCGTCGTCCGATCCTGGGGCGTCCGATCCTGGGGCGTCCGATCCTGGGTCGTCCGGCCAGTCCGTGGCTTCTGGTTCCTGTGTTCCCGACTCAGGTGTTCCCTGTTCGCGGGTCGCGTCGTCCGTTGCGGCGATGTCTGATTCGGTGAGCGTCGCCAGCGACTGCCCCGCCATGCCGACGGCCCCCGTCAATGCGGCGGCCAGTGGGGCGACCAGTGAGCCGATCATTCCGCCCACGGCGCCGAACGCCGGAGCTATCCCCGACATCATCTCGGTCGCCGGTGCGGGTGATTGTGCGGTCCCCGCAACTCCGCCAACCCGAGCCGCAGTTTCCGGGATTGTGCGATGCGATAGTGAAACCGTTTGCGCCACAGGATTTTTCGGTGTTTCCGACGGCCTTGTGCTGGGCGCGGAGTCCGAAACCCGGGTGCGGGTATCCGGTGGAGGCACCCGCTGATCGGGTTGGCCGGTCTCGGGCGGCTGATGTGTCGAAGGCGGCAGCGCCGGCGGGTCATCCAGGTCGGGCAATTCCGACTCGCGAATCAGCCCTGAGTACTCATCAGCCAGCCCACCCAGTTCTTGGGCGTTCTCACCGGCCTCGGTGGAGAGCTGATAGAGCTCAATGCTGCAGATGCTCAAAGCGGCGTTCACGGCGGCAAGTTCGACCGCAGCCTTCATCGCTCTCCCGACGCCGGGGATGAGGGCGATGGGCCAGGTCAGGTAGGCGAGATCGGCTAGACGATCCGACTGCTCATCCAGCTTGGCGCGGTGATATGCGATTTGGTGGGCCTCTCGGGCGATCACCTTCTGTACGTTGCGATCCAGCGCCGCCATCGATTCGATTCGGCTGGATTGACGACGGTTGGCCGTCGCGTAGGCCTGTGCCCCGGACCCCCGCCAGTCGTCTAGGGGGAAAGCTGAACCCAGTGTCGTACCTGCACCGGCAAATCGCGCCGAACCCGTACCGAACAGGTCGCCTCGATCGGGGTCACCCGATCCCGTGGTGAGACGCATCCCCGCGATCACCGCCTGCCCGGCGTCGAGGATTGGCGAACCGGCCGCCCCCTTGACCGCCTTTGCGACCTCTCCCCATCGCCCGGGAGACGACTCAAGAAATTTGCCAGCATGCTCGAATCGATCGAGCGAAACCATGCACACCCCCTATTTCCAGTGGGACAGTACCAGTAGGTGCGGCACGCTCCGTACGCAATTTTTCGCGGCCGTCGAGCCGGTCGGCCCGCAGTCTCGTACTTGCCGAAATGCGCCAGAAATACCGTTTTGAAGTGCGCAAATGATCGAATCACGGATCGGTTGAACTGTTGTGGCGTCTCGCCCCCGGTCGCCACGCCGTCCTGACCCGGCGCCGTGACCTGGTGCGACTCGCCCTCGTTAGGGTGCCCTGCGCCTATGCTTACGGACCGGTTAGGGGTCCCTGGGAAAAGTTTGCTAGAACGCGCTCGCCATTACCTGAAGTCACTGGCGGGCGGCGACTCGTTCCAGGTAGAAGTACAGATAGCGGGGCGCACCGGAGCTGGTGTCCAAGGCGCCTTTACCGTTCATGATTCCCATCACAGCGTCGGCGTCGACGATCTTGAAGTGGTCGTGCACCGGCTGACCGTCATAGACCATCGAGGCGACGACCTCGCCGCGGAACTCCTCCATCCACAGGGTTGCCGCGCCGTTCATCGCCTCGACGTTCGAGAACTTGGCCCCCTCGGCGTCGAGGCAGACCAGTGGTTCGACATCGGTGGCGGAGCGAAAAGTCTTGCCGAACCAGTTCAGGCGCTTCATGAACCCGTTGGCCTTGTGCCCGGTGTAGAACTCCCCGCCCTTCCATTGCCCGATCATGAAGTCGATGTCCGCCGGAGCCAAGCTGGCCCAGAACTCGTCCAGTTCGGTGTCGGCGATTCGTCCGTCGCGTTCCTTGAGTTCGGTGAACCTCTTGCGAGCCTCGGTAGTCATCGGTGCTGCTCCTCGGTGATCCAGCGGTGGGCGAAGGTGAGGAAAGCGTCGTTCTCGTCCGGGGACGCGACGGTGACTCGCACGCCGTCCTCGCCATAGGGGCGGACGATGATGCGGTCGTTCGCGGCATCGGCGGCTAACCGCTGAGCCCGGCCGGGCAGCGGCAGCCAGACGAAGTTGGCCTGCGAAGGGGGCACCTGGAATCCGGCGTCGCGCAGCGTCCTGGTGACCTCGGCGCGTTGAGCGACGACGGCGTCGGTGCGAGCCAACAGTTCCTCGGCGGCGTCCAGGCAGGCGATCGCCGCGGCCTGCGAGACGCTGGTGGCCGTGAAGGGAACGTAGACCTTGGACAGGGCCGTGATGACGTTCGGATCGCCGACGGCGTACCCGATGCGCAACCCGGCCAACCCGTAAGCCTTTGAAAAGGTCCGCAGCACAACGACATTGCTGTGAGACCGGACAATGCCGAAGCTATCGGGCGCCTGGCCGTCGCGAATGTACTCTATGTAGGCCTCGTCGAGCACGACCAGGATGTGCGGCGGTACCGCCTGCACGAAGCGAACGATCGCTTCGGGGTCGGCGACCGTGCTGGTCGGATTGTTCGGGTTGCACACGAAGATCAACCGAGTCCGTGCGGTGATCGCCGAAAGCATCGCGTCCAGGTCATAGGTGTGGTCGGCCAACGGCACCTGCACCGGAGTGGCACCGGCGGTGCGGACCTGCAATGGGTAGATCTCGAAACTGCGCCAGCCGAACAGCACCTCATCGCCCACGGTGCAGGTGATCTGAATCAACTGTTGGCACAGGCTGACCGAGCCGCATCCCACCGAGATGTGTTCCGGCGCGAAATTGACATGCTTGGCCAGCCGCTCTTTGAGTTCCAGATAACCGTTGTCGGGATAGCGGTTGATCCCGTCGGTCGCTTTTTCGATCGCCGCGCGCACGCTGGGTAGCGGTCCGTGCACGGTTTCGTTGCTTGCGATCTTGATCGCGCCGGCCACCGTCCTGCCCGGGGTGTAGGCCGGAAGGTCGGCTAGTTCTGGACGCAGACGAGCGGGCATCGGACCAGTTTATGGCTCGTGCCGGCGACCCCCCGCATCTGCTTTGCCTCCCGCGGTGGCCGCTGTGTACGCTCATCCCTCGGCGGTAATCGTCGGGAGGCGTGCCAGAGCGGCCGAATGGGACTCACTGCTAATGAGTTGTCCCTCTTAAAGGGGACCGGAGGTTCAAATCCTCTCGCCTCCGCGGGACACCGGTCGGCTCCGCCGACGGGGACGGCAGTCGGCTCCGCCGACGTCCACAACTGAACACATGCGCCCGTAGCTCAACGGATAGAGCATCTGACTACGGATCAGAAGGTTAGGGGTTCGAATCCCTTCGGGCGCGCTCATCGAAACAGTGTCTGAACTGTACTGATGCCCGATCGGCTATCCGCGAGATCTTCCGAGTAGGCCCTCGCTGTCACGGCGGTGTCACAACTCGTTCGTAACTGCGTTCGTATCACGACGAAGTCAGCACCGCGCCGAGGCTCTGCCCAGCTGCGCGGAGCTCGTCATCCTGGGAGTGCGCGTAGATCCTCGCGGTGATGCTGGCGTCGGAGTGCCCGAGCCACTTCGCGATCACCGCCAGCGGTACCCCCGCAGATGCATCGCAGTCCCCGCTGTTGACGCCGGTTGAAAAGTAGGCCAGAAGCGACGGTGAAAAGTAGGCCACGTGTTCGTCGTTATTGTGCCGTGTTGTCTGCTCTGGCGGAGGGCAGGGTGTCGATTCCGGTGTCTTTGAGCCGG
>JBFXJE010000031.1:0-31332 GCA_050175175.1 Mycolicibacterium sp.
AGACCCAGGAACACCCGACACCGGCGGCGTCACCACACCAGACGACGACTGCAACGGCACACCCGGCACACCCGACACCGGCGGCGTCACCAAACCAGACTCACCCACCACCGGAGCACCCGGAACACCCGACACCGGCGGCGTCACCACACCAGACGACGACTGCAACGGCACACCTGGCACACCCGACACCGGCGGCGTCACCACACCAGACTCACCGACCACAGGAGCACCCGGAGTGCCTGCTCCCGGCGGCCGCACCAAACCAGACGACGACTCCATGGGCGCGCCCGGAGTGCCAACCGCTGGCGGCGTCACCCCTCCCGTTGACGATCCCAGCGGCATCCCAGGCGCACTCGAGGCCGGCGGTGTGACCGCGCCTGACTCGCCGACTACCGGCATGCCCGATCCACCCGGTCCAGGTGCCGATGCTCCAGCTGCGGCCGGAGAGACTGGCGCGCCCGGAGCCGGCGGTGTAGCCATGCCCGCCTCACCAACAACCGGCGCTCCGGTACCGCCCATCCCCGGCCCCGCGATGTCAGCCGATGCTGACGCAACGGGAGCACCGCCCCCGCCAGGCACACCCACCCCCGGCGGGTTCACCACCCCCGCCTCACCGAGAACCGGCGCCCCCGAACCGGCTGCTGGCACAGAGCCCGGAACTTGTCCGCCCGCAGCAGCAATCGGAGCGCCCGATCCGCCAGGCACCGGCGGCGACACCGGCGGAGTGGCATTGGCGCCCGCCACCGAAATTGGGGCACCTGGCGCGGGTACCGCTGGAGGTGCGCCGCCCCCCACCGGAACGCCGCCGGGCAGGCTCGGAGCCGATGGCACGGGGGGCATCCACAGACCGGCATCCCCGACGATCGGAGCGCCCGGAAGAGTTGGCAACGGCGGATTGAGGTTGGCCACCGGCGTGCCGGCGGGTGATCCCGGAGCGGACGGCACCGGCGGTGTGGCACCAACACCTGGGTTCACGGCTGGTGCCCCCGGATTCGGGGACACGGGGGGCGTGACCCCCGAAGCGGGAACGGACACGGACGCCGGCGGACGCGCCGGAACCGGAGGCGTGACACCACCGGTCGACGTTGTCCCCGGTACCCCCGCTGTCGGCGGAGTCGACGGGGTGACTCCCGATAGCGATGTGGATGCTGACGCGGGCGGACGCGGCGGAACCGGAGGCGTTCCGGCCGAGGAGGAACTGGCCGGCGGCACGACCACCGGGGGCGGGGGCTCTCCGGGTCCGGCGGCGATAGATGTCGCGGCCTGCTGCAGAGACTCCGACACCCCAACCGGGTTGGAGATGATTTGCTCCAGTATTCCCACGCATGGAACCCCGCCACGTGTTGGGTCAGCAGCCGCCGACGGGCTCAACAGCGGGGCGCTCAAGAACATCCCGGCGCTGCCCAGCATGACAACGACCACGCCCTTCTTGGTCCGTGACATGTACTCCAAGCCCTTCTGCCTCCGCCATGCGAATTACATCCGCGTAGTTACCCCGCCCACTCAACCGTCGATGCCCAAATTTCCCGAAGCGAAAATCCTGGAGTTATGCAACCGTTGCGAAGGAGACGCGATCCCGACACCGTCGGACACCGGTCGCACAAGACTGCGAAATCCAGCCCGCGCCGACACTTCAACCGGCGATTACGGGCCCTATCGGTCGGCGATTACGGGCCCTTCGGGACCATCAGCCCCGAGAAGAGCGCCACCACCCGTCACGGAAGCGGGGCCTGCCAGATGAGGTGCGTTCCCCCGTCGGGCGCGGCCGTCACCGTAAACGATCCGCCGACCTCGGCGGCCCTGCGCCTCAGGTTGGTGAGCCCGCTTTTCGTAACATCTGCGTCGATGCCCCTGCCGTTGTCCCTGACTTCGACCCTGAATTCGTCATCGACGCTAACGGTAACCGCAAGAGTCGTGCAGTTCGCATGACGAACTGCATTGCTAACCGCCTCACGAACCACCGCTTCCGCATGGTCGGCCAAAGTGGGCTCGATGACCGACAGCGGGCCGTGATATTGAACCGACGTACGCACTCCGGATTCCGGGAATGCACCGACCGCTTCATCGAGCCGCTGCCGAAGCCTGGTGATCCCCGAGACTTCGTGATGCAGGTCGAAAATGGTCGTGCGGATGTCCTGAATGACCTCTTGCAGATCGTCAATGGAACCCGAAATCCGGTTCTGGACTTCACCGGAACGAACACGGGCCAGCGTTCCCTGCAGAGACAGACCCACTGCGAACAATCGCTGAATGACGTGGTCGTGCAGATCGCGTGCGATACGGTCACGATCGGTGAGAATGCTTAGCTCCCGCAATCGTTGCTGGGTGCTCGCCAGTTCCCACGCCAACGCAGCCTGATCGGCGAAGGCCGCCATGAGATCAAGATCGCCCACGCTTAAGGGTTGTGCCCCAACTGGTCTGACGACCACCAGTACACCAGCGACCGTATCCGCGGCGCGCAATGGGAGGGCCAGGGCCGGGCCGCCGAAATTACCCGCACCGATAGCGGCTCCGACGAGCCGGTGCGGCACCCGGTCGGTGAACGCTTTGCCGATCACCGTGCCCTGCACGGGTATCGACGCCTGCTCCAGGCCTTCAGGCTGACCGGCAGCCGCCACCACCAGTAATTCGGATGTGCCGTCGGCAGACAGATCCGGATCCACCGGAACCGCAACGAAGGTAGCGATAGCGCCGCTGAGCTTTTGCGCCTCGTTCGCGACCAGGGAAAAAACCCGCGCGGGATCGCTACCCGAGAGCAGTTCGGTGCCGATGTCTCGGGTGGCGGCGATCCAGGACTGCCGCGCCCGCGCCTGCTCGTAAAGGCGAGCGTTGTCGATCGCGATTCCCGCCGCCGCGGCCAACGCCCGCACCAGTATCTCGTCATCCTCGCTGAACGGCTGTCCTTCGGCCTTTTCTGTCAGATAGAGGTTTCCGAAGATATCTTCGCGACCCTGCACAGGCACGCCGAGGAACGTGCGCATCGGCGGATGATTTGACGGAAACCCGACCGAGGCCGGGTGATCTGCAATGCTCTCCAGTCGAATCGGCCGGGGGTCGGCCAGCAGAACACCGAGCACTCCACGCCCCTCCGGCAAATCTCCGATCCGGTCGCGTGTGGCCTCATCGATACCCTCGTAGATGAATTCGACGAGATCGCCGTCCTGGCCGCGCACCCCTAACGCACCGTATTGTGCGTCGACGAGCTCGATCGCGGTATGCACGATGGTGCGCAGGGTGGTGTCGAGTTCCAGACCCGCGGTGACCGCCAGCATCGCGTCCACGAGACCGTCCAACCGGTCGCGGCTCTGGATGATCTGGCCCACCCGATCCTGCACCTCGGTGAGCAATTCCCGTAGCCGCAGCTGCGAAAGCGTGCCTCTCAATGGGGAGGCGCCCGCATCGGGGTCCGGCTCGGCCAAGTCCGCCACCCCACCATGGTGCTACATCGCGCGGGCTGTTGCGAGGACTATTGGCCCTGTACGCAGGTGCATGAGGCGCGCAATGCTGACGGTGCACGAAACGGAGGACGTCATGCCGGCAATGCAGGTTCGATCCGAGGTGATCGTGGCCGCGGTGCAACTTGCCTGCCGAGCCCCGTCATTGCATAACACCCAGCCATGGCGTTGGGTCGCCGGCGACCGATTCGTCAAATTGTTCGCCGACCCGACAAGGCTTGCTCGGTCCGCGGACCCGGTTGGCCGCGAAGCCCTGATCAGCTGCGGCGCCGTTCTCAACCACCTTCAGGTCGCGATGTCCGCAGCCGGTTGGGATTCCTCGATAACGCGGTGGCCCGATCGGGACGAGCCACTGCATCTGGCGACTATCGAGTTCGCCGCAGCCCCGGTCTCCGCGGCAAACATCCGCCGCGCCGATGCCATCTTGTGGCGGCACACCGACCGGCTGCCGCTGTCCCCGCCGCCGGGCTGGGCGCCTCTGGCGCAGATCGTCGGCACGCATACCGGGTCAGACGGCGTAAGGGTGGACGCCCTCTCGGAGGAGGACCGGACGGCGGTCGCTCTTGCCTCGCGATTGGCCGAGGAACAACACCAGAAAGATTTCGGATATCGTAATGAATTATCTTGGTGGACAGGCGCTCTTGTGAATAGCGACGGAATCGCGGCAGACTCACTGCTCTCGGCGGAGGAACGGGAACGGGTCGATGTAGGCCGAACGTTTCCGGCCGGCCACCAAACTCGGCGACGCAGCGAGTTGCGCTGTGACCGTTCGACGATTCTGGCTCTCTGGACCGAAGACGATTCGCGCACGAGCGTATTGCGCTGCGGCGAGACGCTTTCCTCGGTGCTGCTCGATGCCACGCTGTCTGGAATGTCCACATGCGCGATGACCCACGTCACCGAGGTGCCGTCGAGCCGCGATATCATCGCCTCGCTTCTACCCCAAGGGGCTATCCCTCAGGTGCTCGTTCGGGTGGGTCTCGCGCCCGCCATGGATGTCGCGCCGCCCCCTACGCCGCGCCGACCCATCGAGCAAGTACTTGAGATACACAGGGAAACAACATGTTGAATGGAAGTTCGTGCGTAGCTGTGGGTATCGACGGCTCGCAATCTGCCACGGACGCGGCGCTCTGGGCCATAGACGAAGCGATGGCGCGTGAGGTTCCTATCCGGCTGGTGAATGTAATCGAAGCCGCCGAAACGCCGGTCACCGATCCACTCGGGCAGTCCCGCCAAATGGCGGCCGCCGAATCCGCGGTACGCGACGCCGTTGCGGCGGTGGAGGCTACCGGACAGCCGGTCACCATTGAAGCCGAAATCATGCGGGGACGGGCGGTGCAAGCACTGCTGGAGGCAGCACGTTTCGCGGCAATGCTCTGCGTGGGAGCGCGGGGACTCAAGCATGCAACCCAGGGTCGGATCGGCTCGACCGCTGCCGCCCTGTCGCGCGCCGCGCAATGCCCCGTGGTGATCGTTCGGATGCACCGTGCCCATGGGGACCACAGCCGCGCCGTAGTCATCGAGGTCGACGACACCGCACGGGGCAGCGCCGTGCTTCAACGCGGGTTGGAGGCGGCCCGAGTCCGAAATGCACCCGTGCGAGTGCTCACGCCTTCAATGCATGCCGACGTTCAGGCCCAATGGCAGCGCCGGCTCAAAGAATGGCAACATCGCTTCGCCGATCTCGAGATCACCCCGGTCAGCTCCCACGGCGACGGACTGCATTACGTGGGCGCGCACGCAAATGAGATTCAGCTCGTAGTCGTAGATCATGAACGGCGAGGCGGTGTCAGCAGGTTACTCGGAGTCCCCGGAAACGCCGCGTTCCGCGACAGCGATTGTTCGATAATGGTTTGCCGAGAACATGATTCATTGTGACGGCACGGTCGCTAGGGCAAGTGTGACGGAATCGTCGCCGGGGTAATCGGTATGGGCGGATATCACGCCGGAATTGCGGCTGTGTCTATTCCGGCGGTGAGCCGTCCAGCGCAGCAACGAATTCCGATAACTCACGGCGGGGCGTAGCCGGCAGCGGGTCCGCGTTTACGGGAGCCCAACCGATCCGTAAGAGCATCTGCGGATGACAGTCACCGCCAAAAACATCTTCGCGCAACAATTCTCGAGTGCCATCGACCTCTAGCGGTTCAGTGATGGGGCAGCTAGCCAGCCCCTGCGCAGTCGCGGTCAGCAGCACGATACTGGTTACCTCCCCCGCGCGTAGCCGCGAGAGTCGGTCGTCATCGACGGTGCCGAGCGCCAGGACAATGGAGTGGTCTTCGGCAGGGTCGGTATTCGACGGCTGCCGCAGTGCGCCACCCGCGAAAATCCGCGATGGAATCGGGCCGGTCCCATCGGTGCTCGGCACATTTCTCGCGGGCACACCGGCCGTGGAGGTGTATCGACCGGTCCATCGCGTCAGTTCGCCCAGGTAGTCGTCGTCGTTCGCATGTCGAAAAGCGGCATCGATCACCAGCTCCTTGAGCCGGACTAGGTCGTCGACGCGACGCAGGGCAACCCCGGCACGGGCCGCCCGGGCACCCATCAACGCGATATCGCCGTGCGGCACCGGCCAGGAACTGTAGTGGCGTCGATCGGTGCGGCGACGTGGAATGGCCGCGGCCAGTACCACGTCGAGATCTGCCGGAGGATAGGCGTGCAACTCGAGTGCCGCGAGGTGATCGAGGTCGGCCGGGTTGGGTAAACGATGCACCGTGGATTGCCAGCCCAGCGCCGCCAGGGCCACCACACAGTGATTAAGCGCGGCGCCGCAACTCAGCATCAGGTCTCGGCCGTCAGGGTCGGTGTGCGGTAGCAGCAGTTCGGGGTCGGCGTAAAGGTGCAGGCTAGACTCACCGACCCGCCATAGCCATGGCTGGGAGTTATGCACCGATGGAGCACGGATCGCGAGCGCCAACGCCGACCGGATGGTCGCGCCGTCGGGAAAGTCTGTGGTCACCGCTGCACCCTTCGGGGTTTGATGTCGCCATTCAGGGTGCCCGTCTCACGAAACGATGAAGAGAGTACAAAGACCTCACCATGTCACTAATTCGGCGTCATTAATTCGGCTCACGCTTTCGGCCGCTCCGCAGATACCAGCCACACCGCGGCATCCGGCGGCAGAAGGCGTTCGACACCCGGGGCCGACGACAGCACGATCGATGCCTCCTCGGGCAGCATCACCTCGCTTTCGCCGGTGTTCACCCAACACTGCGCGTCGCCACGCTCGAATGCGGCCACGTCCGGGGGAACCGCCAGCCAGCTCAGTGCCCCCGCGTCGCGCCATATTGCGGGGCGGATCCTTAGCGCGGCGCGGTATAGGTTCAGCGTCGAGTCGGGGTCGCGATCCTGCGCTTCGACGCTGTGTTCGGCCCAGTGCGCCGGTTGAGGCAGCCAGGTGAGGGCACCGTCGTCCGCCGTAAATCCGTATGGCACGGAAGTCGCGTTCCAGGGCAACGGAATTCGGCATCCGTCCCGCCCGACGTCGCTGAAACCGGATTGAGTCCAGGTCGGATCCCTACGCGCCTCGGCCGGCAGTTCCTCGATTTCCTCGAGCCCCAGTTCTTCGCCTTGATACACATAGGCCGTGCCCGGCAGCGCGAGCTGCATGAGGGCGGCCGCGCGGGCACGCCGACGCCCCAACACATGGTCGGGGCTTTCATCGGCCCACCGGCCGCGCTCCCAGTCCGTTTCGATCAGGTGCGCCGGCTGCGATCGGGCGAACCGGGTCACCGTGCGCGTTACGTCGTGATTGGACAACACCCAAGTCGGTGGTGCGCCGACCGTGGCCGCCGCGGCGATCGCGTCATCGATCACGGCGCGTAGCGCATCGGCACGCCAGGGTGCGCGCAGGAAGTCGAATTGAAACGCCGTGTGCAACTCGTCGGTTCGCAGGTAGCGGGCCAGTCGCTCATTGCTCGGCACCCACGCTTCGGCGATGAAGACCCGATCGGGCGAATAACGGTCCGCCACCGATCGCCATCCGCGGTATACCTCGTGCACTCCGTCCTGGTCCCAGGCCGGATGTCCGGCGCGGTGCTCGATCAGGCTCACCGCCCCGGCGGCACCCTGTTTCGCGTCGGGTAGACCTGCTTCCTTGATCAGACCGTGCGCCACGTCGATGCGAAAGCCGTCCACACCCCGGTCGAACCAGAACGCCAGGATGTCCTCGAACTCGGCGCGGACCTCGGCGTGCTCCCAGTTGAGGTCGGGCTGACCAGGGGCGAAAAGGTGCAGATACCATTCACCGTCGGCGACCTGCGTCCATGCCGGGCCGCCGAACACGCTCTGCCAGTTGTTGGGCGGCAGCGCCCCCTCGCGGCCCCGCCCGGGCCGAAAATGATAGCGCGCACGAGCACCTGCCTCGCCGGCGAGCGCCGCCTGGAACCATGCGTGCTGGTCGGATGTGTGGTTGGGGACTATATCGAGCAACACCCGGATGCCGAGCGCATGCGCCGCGCTGATCAGCTCTTGCGCCTCGTCCAGGGTGCCGTAGGCCGGTTCGATATCGCGGTAGTCCGCGACGTCGTACCCGGCGTCGGCCATCGGCGACGGGTACCAGGGGTTGATCCAGATGGCGTCGACACCCAGTCGGCCCAGATACGGCAACCGGGCCCGCACGCCTTGGATGTCGCCGACGCCGTCCCCGTTTCCGTCGGCGAAGCTACGGATGTAGACCTGGTACACCACGGCGGTCTGCCACCATGGTGGAGCGGCGTCCGTCACGGAACTCCTTCGGGCTTGGAGGCACATTCTGCAATCGGCGCATCACGGCGACGCCGCGGTCGACTCGGCCGTCGAATGCGGTCCGACCACCTCGCCGCGCCCACGCGCACGCCCATCATCGTTGTTCACTGTGACACACTCTTACGCGTACCGAATGCGCTGTCCGGGGCCCTCGTCTCGGTGACTCGGGCGTCGATTACCGGCTTCTTGAACGAGGACGTGATGAAACGAATTCAGTTGTCCCGCGAGCGACGCCGCCGCGCTATCGCACTGACCAGCGCGCCCTTGGTCGCCGCCACACTGTTGTCCGGCTGCGGGAGCGTCACCGGACCACCGACACTGACCTGGTACATCAACCCCGACAACGGCGGGTCCGCGGCCCGCGCCGATGAATGTGCGGCCGCCTCCAACGGCGCCTACCAGGTGCGCATCGAGTCACTTCCCAGCACCGCTTCGGCTCAGCGTGAGCAGATGGTCCGCCGGTTAGCCGCCCATGACTCCTCGATCGATCTCGTCAACCTCGACGTGGTTTTCACCGCAGAATTCGCCAACGCGGGGTTCCTGCGCCCCTACACCGCGGACGAGGCCGCCCGGCTCACCACGGGCATGCTGCCCGCTCCACTGGAGACCGGCATGTGGGACGACACGCTCTACGGTCTGCCCTACAAGACCAACACCCAACTGCTCTGGTTCCGAAAGTCGTTAGCGCAACAAGCCGGCGTTGATCCGACCGACCCGTCGTTCACCTGGGACGAGATGCTCAAAGCCGCAGTGGGCCAAAACAAAAAGATCTCCGTGCAGGCGCAACGGTACGAAGGCTACATGGTGTGGATCAACGCGCTGGTCCTCGGAGGGGGCGGACAGATCCTCGAAGATGTGCAGGCCGGCCGCAATGCCATACCCTCCCTCGCCAGTCCAGCGGGCGACAAGGCCGCCGAGATCGTCGGCAGCCTGGCGCGCTCCAGCGCTGCCCCCGCTGATCTGTCCAACGCCGCCGAGGAGCAGGCTCGCGCGACATTTCAGTCTGACGCGGGCATGTTCATGGTGAACTGGCCCTACGTGCTTGCTGCTGCCCGCAGCGCCGCCGAGGAAGGCACGCTGGCCCAGCAGGTCGTTGACGACATCGGCTGGGCGCGGTACCCGCGGGTCTTCCCCGATCGGCCGAGCGCTCCCCCGCTGGGCGGCATCAACCTCGGTATCGGCGCCTATAGCAAGCACCCGGATCTGGTTGTGGCACTGGTGGAATGCATCAACGAGATGCCCAAGGCCACCCAGTACATGCTGGACGAAAGTGAGCCATCGCCGTACGCGGCATCCTACGACGATCCCAAGATTCGGGAGGAGTACGCGAACGCTGATCTGATCCGCGAGTCCATCGCCGAAGGGGGTCCACGCCCGCTGACCCCGTTCTACACCGACATCTCCGGCGCGATCCAACTCAGCTGGCATCCGCCGTCTTCGGTGACCGAGCAGACCCCGGTAGAAACGGACGAATTCATGGCCGACGTACTCGCGGGGAGGCGATTGCTGTGACAACGGTCCAGAACCCAGCCATCCAACAGGGACCGGGCAAACCGGCCGTCAGTGAGCGGGCTCGCGGCGAGCGACGATTGGGCTTCTACCTGACCCTGCCCTCCTACCTGGTGATGTTGCTGGTCACCGCCTACCCGCTGGGCTACGCATTGGTGTTGTCGCTGTACAACTTTCGGCTCACCGACCCCCAAGGGCGCAGCTTTGTGGGGCTGAGCAACTATCTGGTCATCCTGACCGACCCGGTGTGGTGGAACGACTTTGTCACCACACTGACCATCACCGTCGTCACGGTGGCGGTAGAACTCGTGCTGGGCATGTGGTTCGCGTTCGTGATGCTGCGCATCATCCGCGGCCGTGGCCCGCTTCGGACGGCGATCCTCATTCCTTACGGCATCGTCACCGTGGTCTCGGCCTTCATCTGGCGCTATGCGTTCGCGATCGACTCCGGGTTCGTCAACCAGTGGCTCAACCTGTCCGGGTTCGACTGGTTCGGCGATCGCTGGTCCGCGATATTCGTCATCTGCCTATCCGAGATCTGGAAGACCACACCCTTCATCTCGCTACTGCTTCTCGCGGGCCTGGTGCAGGTGCCCGAGGACATGCAGGAGGCGGCCAAGGTGGACGGCGCCACAGCCTGGCAACGGCTGTGGAAGATCACGCTGCCGAACATGAAGGCGGCCATCATGGTAGCTCTGCTGTTTCGCACACTCGACGCCTGGCGAATCTTCGACAACCCCTACGTGATGACCGCCGGCGCCAACAACACCGAGCCGATTTCCTTTCTGGCCTATCGGCAGAACGTCAGCCTGGTCAATCTCGGGATGGGCTCGGCGGTCTCGGTGTTGTTGTTCCTCACGGTCGTCGCCATCGCCTGGATCTTCGTCAAGGTCTTCAGAACCGACCTCTCACAAGTCAGGGGTGACCAATGACCAAGAACACCAAGTGGTGGACGATCGCCGGCGTCGTCATCGTCATCTACAGCTTCTTCCCGGTGTTGTGGATGATCAGCCTGGCCTTCAAGCCGCCGTCGGACATCGTCTCCGGCAGTCCGCAATTCCTGCCCACGACGTTCACGTTGGACAACTTCGCCCAGATCTTCAGCCAGCCGCTGTTTACCCGGGCATTGATCAATTCGATCGGGATCGCGGTCATCGCCACGTTCATCTCAGTCATCATCGCGATGTTGGCCGCCTACGCCATTGCGCGATTGGAGTTTCGGGGCAAGAAGGTGCTTTTATCGCTCGCTTTGGGGATCGCGATGTTCCCTCAGGCCGCACTGGTCGGCCCGTTGTTCGACATGTGGCGCGGGCTCGGCATCTACGACACCTGGATCGGCCTGATCATTCCCTACCTGACGTTCGCCCTGCCGCTGTCTATCTGGACGATGTCGGCCTTCTTCCGTCAGATTCCCTGGGAGATGGAGCATGCCGCGCAGGTTGATGGGGCCACTCAGTGGCAGGCGTTCCGAAAGGTGATCGTGCCACTAGCGGCGCCGGGGGTGTTCACCACCGCGATTCTTACATTCTTCTTCTGCTGGAACGACTTCCTCTTCGCGATTTCGCTGACCTCGACCGACCGCGCCCGCACGGTGCCGGCGGCGCTGGCGTTCTTCCAGGGGGCGTCGTACTTCGAGTCACCGGTGCCCTACATCATGGCCGCGTCGGTAGTCGTCACCATCCCTGTCGTGATATTGGTCCTCATCTTCCAGCGCCGTATCGTCGCCGGCCTTACCTCCGGAGCAGTGAAGGGATAACCCCATGGCAGCCATCACCATGAAAAACATTGTCAAGAAGTACGGCGACGGTTTCCCGGCCGTCAACGACGTGAGCCTCGACGTCGCCGACGGTGAGTTCATGATCCTCGTCGGACCGTCGGGCTGCGGAAAGTCGACGCTGCTGCGGATGATCGTCGGCCTGGAGGACATCACCTCGGGGGACATGCTGATCGGAGACACCCGGGTCAACGATAAGGCGCCGAGGGATCGCAACTTGGCGATGGTGTTCCAGAACTACGCTCTCTATCCGCACTTGAGCGTGTTCGAGAACATCGCCTTCCCACTTCGGCTGTCCGGCAAGTACTCCGACGACGAGATCCGCGATCTGGTCAAGGAGGCCGCGGACACTCTGGAACTCGGGGAACATCTCGACCGCAAGCCGGCCAACCTTTCCGGCGGCCAGCGTCAGCGGGTGGCGATGGGACGCGCCATAGTCCGGCAGGCCGATGCGTTCTTGTTCGACGAGCCGTTGAGCAACCTCGACGCCAAGTTGCGCGGCCAGATGCGCACCGAAATCCTGCGTCTGCAACGCCGACTCGGCGTCACCACCGTCTATGTCACGCATGATCAGACGGAGGCGATGACCCTGGGCGATCGGGTTGCGGTGCTGAAAAAGGGCTTACTGCAACAGGTCGCAAACCCGCGCGAACTCTACGACCAGCCGGTGAACCTCTTCGTTGCGGGATTCATCGGATCCCCGCCGATGAATTTCGTACCGGCCCGCGTGCGCGGTACCGAAATCGAACTGCCGTTCGTCACGATCCCGATGCGCGACGAGTGGCGTGCGGCCTTAAAGGATGGGAAGGACGGCGCCGTCTACATCGCCGGGATACGGCCCGGCGCATTCGAGGACGCGGAGTTCGTGGACGCCGACAAGCGTTCGCGCGGAGTCACCTTCGACGCCACCATCGACGTCACCGAATGGCTGGGGAATGAGCAGTACGCGTTCGTCCCGTTCGAGGCGTCCCCCGAGATCGGCGCTCGGCTGACCGAACTCGCCAAAGATCTGGACAGTGAGCAGCTGCGTTCACAGCTGTGTGTGGAGCTGGATCCGCAAAGCCAGGTGCGTCCTGGAGATAAGGCCACCTTGTGGCTGGATGCCGAACGGTTGCACCTCTTCGATCCCCACACCGGCGACAACCTCACCCGCGCAGTCGCATCCGGCGGGCGGCACGCTGCGGCGACCGGCTGAGTACGGCGACAGCCCCCAATGGCCGCTCCCGAACTGCGGCTTCGGGCGCCGCTCCCAGGACTGCTCGCGCTGCCGTGGGACAGGGCGCTGGCAAGCTGGGCGAGGCCCGAGGTTCCGCTGCGCGACTTCGCCGTCGGTCCCAGCCGCCATCTGGTCAGATTCGTCGAGTCCGACGGCGAACTGTGGGCACTCAAAGAGCTTCCGCCCCACACAGGTGCACGGGAATACGACGTTCTCACTCGTCTTGAGGAGATGAGGTTGAACGCCGTACGTCCGGCCGGGCTGGTATGGCAGCCGGACTTCGATGCTTCCATTCTGCTGACCCGGTACCTGGTGGACTCGTGGCAGTACCGGCGACTGTTCATGCGGTTGCCTCCCGATGCGCCCAAGCACCGGGCCCGACTGCTTGATGCCATGGCCATGCTGCTGGTCGAACTGCACCGCCGCGGCGTGTTCTGGGGTGACTGCTCGCTGGCCAACACGCTGTTCTCCCGGGACGGCCAGGTACTTCAGGCATTTTTCGTCGATGCCGAGACCAGCGAGATCCACCCGAAGCTGTCGGAGGGCCAGCGGGTCCACGACATCTCCATCACGGTGGAGAATGTCGCGGCCGGTTTGCTCGACGTCGCCGCCGGACTCGGGAAGCCCGAACTGCAACCCGGATTCATCGAAGAAGCCTCGAGTGTGAGAACACGGTACGAACGACTTTGGGAACTGCTGCACACCGAACCGACTTTCGGATTTGCCGACCGGTATCGGGTAGAAGGCACCATCCGCAAGCTCAATGAGCTCGGCTTCGCCGTAGATGAGGTATCACTGCAGCCGGTCGACGAACGTGTCGACACACCCGGCGCCCTTGACGCCGATACGCGCGATTCCCCTTCCGCCGAACAGGTTCGATTGCACGTGACGGTCGGCGACCGGCGCTACCACGCCTCCCGGCTGCAGCGGTTCACCGGATTGGACGTCGGCGAAGGCCAGGCGCGCATCCTGCTAGGCGACCTTCAGGCCTATCAGGGACAGCTGTGCCGGGAGTCCGGCCACACCGTCGATGATCGCACCGCGGGTCAGCTATGGGTCAAGGAAGTCGCCACCCCGATGATGCACCGCGCACACCGTGCGGCCGCTGGCACGGGTACCGCGATCCAGGCCTATTGCGACCTGCTCGAGGTGCGGTGGTTGCTCTCGGAGCAGGCCGGCGAAGATGTCGGCACCGACGCCGCGTTGCGGGCATTGGCGCGGCGGGCGGTTCCCTCGGAGTCGGCGGCTCAGCTGATGGTGGTCGAGAACCCGACCGAGCCCTTCTCGGCCTTCGAAGAGAACGCATAGAAGCCGCTACCCACGAAGTACTTTTCCGCAAATACGGCTATTATCAATCAATTTATCCGTGTTCAAGGAGATGATGGTGGCGGCGATTCGGATCAGGGACGCTGCGGTATTGCTCGGTGTCAGCGATGACACGGTGCGCCGCTGGATCGACGGTGGAACGTTGCAGTCGTATCAGGATGAGTCTGGCCGCAAGGTGATCGCCGGCGAGGTACTCGCCGAATTCGCCCGCGAACTCGCGACGCCACCGCCGGACCCTCTAGGAGTAGGCAGTTCGGCTCGCAACAGATTCACCGGTTTGGTCACGAAGGTGACCAAGGATCGAGTGATGAGCGAAGTGCAGATGCAGTGCGGCCCGTTTACGGTGGTCTCGCTGATGAGCACCGAGTCGGTAAACCACCTCGGCCTCCAACCGGGCGAGATCGCCGTTGCCGTGGTCAAGGCGACAACGGTGATCGTCGAGACGCCGGGCGGGAAAACATGAGGTCGCTTGTCGCATTGGCCCTGGCGGCGGGTATCGCCGTGGAAGCGATCGTGGGTTGCGCATCGTCGCGACCCACAGGCATCATCGTGTTCGCTGCCGCGTCGCTGAAATCGACGTTCACAGAGCTTGGGCGTCAGTTCGAAAAGGACCATCCCGGAACGAAAGTCACGTTCAACTTCGCCGGTTCCTCCGATCTCGCCACCCAGCTCGACCAGGGTGCTCCCGCGGACGTGTTCGCCGCCGCCGACACCGCCAACATGGCCAAAGCAGTAGCGGCCGGCGTTGTTTCCGGCGATCCGATCGACTTCGCCACGAACACCCTGACTATCGTCACTCCCCCGGGAAACCCCCTGAACATTGCCTCTTTCAACGATCTGGCCAAACCCGGCATCCAGGTAGTGGTGTGCGCACCACAGGTGCCCTGTGGGTCTGCCACCGAGGAAGTCGAGAACCATACCGGCGTAACACTAAGTCCGGTAAGTGAAGAGTCGGCCGTCACCGATGTGCTCGGCAAGATCACTACGGGCCAGGCCGATGCCGGATTGGTGTACGTCACCGATGCCGCCGGCGCCGGAGACAAGGTGACTGCCATCCCGTTTCCGGAGTCCCGCGGTGCCGTCAACACCTACCCGATCGCCATCCTGGCAGAATCGGTCAACCCGGCCGACGCTGAGGATTTCATCGACCTGCTGTTGGGTCCTCGGGGTCAGTCGGTCTTGGCGACCGCAGGTTTCGCAGCACCGTGAGAAATCGCCGCGAGGCCGTCGGCCTGGTCCAGGTCGGCCTGCCGGCCTGGGTCTACGTCCCTGCGCTGGCCGGTGCGGCGTTTGTCATCGCGCCCTTGGCGGCGATATTGCTCAGGATCGACTGGGCGCATTTTTTCACTCTAATCAACTCCCAATCATCAAGAGCTGCACTGGTTTTAAGCCTAAAGACGGCAGCCGCCAGCACCGTGGTGTGCGTGCTTGTAGGAGTGCCGATGGCTCTGGTCCTGGCCCGGGCCAGGTTCCGCGGCCTGCCGGCGCTGCGGGCACTTGTGTTGCTGCCCCTCGTGCTGCCGCCGGTCGTGGGCGGGATTGCGCTGCTGTACACCTTCGGCCGACAAGGATTACTCGGTCACCACTTGGATGTGATGGGCATCCGGATCGCCTTTTCCACCACCGCCGTGGTGCTCGCTCAGTCGTTCGTTTCGCTGCCCTTCCTCGTCCTCAGCCTCGAAGGCGCGCTGCGCTCGGCCGGATCTGGCTATGACCACATCGCCGCGACCCTCGGAGCCGGCCCCACCACCGTGCTCCGCACCGTCACATTGCCGCTGGCGCTACCCGGGCTCCTATCCGGCGCGGTGTTGGCGTTCGCGCGGTCGCTCGGCGAATTCGGGGCGACGCTGACGTTCGCCGGCTCACTGCAGGGTGTTACCCGGACCCTGCCGCTGGAGATCTACCTGCAACGCGAGACCGACGCCGACGCCGCCGTCGCGCTCTCGTTGTTGCTCATCGTCGCCGCTGCGGCAATCGTGATCGCCTCGGCCAGTCGCCGACTGACCGGACCGCTATGAGCGATGTCCGTGTCCGGGCTGGTCTAACACAGCGCGGAGTCGAATTCGATCTCGAACTCGACGACGGCGAGGTGCTGGCGGTCCTCGGGCCCAACGGAGCCGGAAAGTCGACGCTGTTGCTGATGATCGCCGGACTGATTCGGCCCGACCGCGGCCGGATCGAGCTCGGCGGGGCCGTCGTGACCGATACCAGCGCCGGGACATTCGTGCCGCCACACCTTCGCGGTGTGGCCATGCTGTCGCAGCAGGCGATGCTGTTCCCGCATCTGAGCGTCGCCGCCAACGTCGCCTACGCCCCGCGCTGCGCAGGCCATTCACGGTCAACCGCTCGAGTCACCGCGCAGCGCTGGCTGGAAGTCGTCGGCGCCGCTGATCTCGCCGACCGGCGTCCGGCCCAACTCTCGGGCGGTCAGGCCCAGCGGGTGGCGGTCGCTCGCGCACTCGCCGCCGAACCCCGGCTGCTGCTACTGGACGAACCCATGTCGGCACTCGATGTCACCGCTGCTCCCGAAATGCGCCGCCTGCTGCGCGAACTCCTGCGAGGCGGCCTCCGAACTGCGATCATCGTTACCCACGACCTCCTCGATGCCCTCGCGGTCGCCGACAAGGTTGCCGTCATCGAGGACGGGCGGGTGGTGGAGAGCGGCACCGTTCGCGACGTACTCAGCGCCCCGCGGAGCGACTTCGCCGCCCGGATCTCGGATATCAACCTGATCCCGGGAACTGTCTCGGAGCCCGGGGTCATCCGAACCAACTGGGGTACGGACATCTGCGGGATCGGGATCGGCAACCTCGACCCGGGCGCTGCGGCGATCGCGCTGTTCCGGCCCACTGCAGTGGCCGTACATCTCGAAACTCCCCATGCGAGCCCGCGCAACGTCATCGTCGTGACGATCGCCGAACTCAATACCCACGGAGCAGGGGTGCGCATCCGCGGTGTGGATCAGCCTGACGGTGGTACCGGACTGGCGGCCGACATCACGGCTTCCGCCGCGGCGGAACTGGACCTGGAGCCCGGCATGACCGTTTATTTCGTGGTCAAAGCCCAAGAGGTGGAGTTGCATACGGCGCTTCCGTAATGAGCTGGGGCAATAAGCTGGGCCGCACCGGGCGGGCACACCGCCAAGGCCGCATCGGATATTTCCGGCACCTTGACGCTCGTATGCTCGAGTTGCCCGGGCGCCGCCCGTGCCGGGAATAGGGTCCGCTGTCCGGACACCGCGTTCCCGAACGCCGACGTATTGGATCCACAGATACATGACACCGGCGCGCAGAAGGGCACACCGATCCATAGCTGAGCGAGCGTTACGTTCACCGACACCCCCGGTCGTGCTGGCGCGGGCGGTGGAGCGGATCAGGCACCGGGTGTACCAGTTGCATCAGCGACTCGTCCCGCCCTGGGTAGCCATGACCGAACTGGTCGTCCTCGGCCAAATGGTGCCGCAAGCCGTCGCGGCCGCGGTCGATCTAGGGGTGGCCGATGCACTGGCCGATGGGCCGCTGCCCCCCGCCGAGCTGGCTCGCCGGATCGGCGCGGAGCCCGATGCGCTGAAGCGGCTGATGCGCGCATTGATCAGCCGCGGCATTTTCCGCAAGCGGCGCGACGGTCGCTATTCGCTCAACGCGCTGGCCGAACCCTTGCGCTCGGATTCGGTCCGCTCGGTGGCGGGCGCGGCGCGGTATTTCGGCTTGCGGGAGCATCGCGAAGCCTGGTCGTCGCTGTCCGACGCGGTACGGACCGGAAGATCTGTCGTTCCCACCTTGTGGGGCGCCGAACCCTTTCACTACCTGGAGCAGCACCCCGAGTTCGCGGCGATTGTCAACGATGCGATGTCGTCCATTAGTGGAATGGCTGCACCGGTTGTGGTTTCCGCCTACGACTTCGGGCGTTTTGGCGTCGTTGTTGACGTCGGCGGCGGCCAAGGACGAATGCTCTCGGCGATCCTTTCCGCGACACCGAGTGCCGAGGGCGTGCTCTATGAACTGCCCCGAGTCGCGGAAGGCGCCCATGAAATTTTTGAGGCCGCCGGTGTCGGTGACCGTGTACGTATCGAGGGCGGGTCGTTCTTCGACAGTGTCCCCACCGGCGGCGACGCCTACGTACTCAAGGACGTCATTCACGACTGGGACGACACCGCCGCAGAGACCATCCTCCGCAATATCGCGGCCGCCGCACACGATGGCGCCACCTTGTTGTTAGTGGAGCTGGTAATTCCCCGACATGATCGCGAGTTCCCCGGCAAGTGGACAGACCTGGAGATGTTGGTCCTCTTGGGCGGTCGTGAGCGCGACGCTGACGAGTTTCGGGAACTCCTGCGGCGCAGCGGTTTTCACCTACAACGAATCGTCCCGACCGCTACGCCGTTCAGCATCGTCGAGGCAACTCCGATCAAGGGAAACGTAACCTCGCCTTCGGCGTAGTCCACCGCGCTGGGGCGTGCAGGTGTGCCGGCGAAGCCGACACGCGCTCCCCCTCGGTCGATGGGCCCTGCTATTGCTCCACGGTTCACCCGGCAGCCAAAACGGTACTCTGCTTGGAGGGCGAGCTACCGCACGACGAGAGGGAGAGGGATTCAGTGAGTGCCTACATCACAGCAACCGGCAGGTATCTCCCAGGCGAACCGATCTCCAACGACGAGATCGATCTTTATCTGGGAAAGACGGGTCGCACCACGACCGACCTCAAAGACATAACGCTGAAAAACTGCGGGGTCCAGACCCGGCACTACGCGATCGACAAGAACCAGCAGACTTACATTTCGAATGCCGCAATGGCGGCCAATGCTGCCCGCAACGCCGCCGAGCGCGCCGGGCTCGGACCCAACGACGTCGAACTGCTCACCGCGGCGACGACGGGTGCGGACCTGATCGTTCCTGGTCATGCCAGCATGGTGCATGGCGAGCTCGGCTACGGCCCGCTCGAGATCTCGACCTCCGCCGGCATCTGCAGTTCCGGGATGATGGCCCTGAAAAACGCGTACCTCCAAGTGGCGATCGGCGAGAAACGCACCGCGATCTGCGTGGCGAGCGAGTTGGGATCACGCGTCCTGAAGAACACCCGCTACGACGAGATGGGGGCCAACGCCGAGGGCGGCACAGTTCCGCTCGAAGCCGCATTCTTGCGCTACATGCTGTCCGATGGAGCCGGCGCAGCGGTCATCGAAAGCACTCCGGGAGATTCGGGGATCAGCCTGCGGATCGACTGGATCTCGCTGACGTCGTTTGCCAATACCTCGGACGCATGCATGTACGCCGGTAGCAACGAAAATTCGTGCGCGAAGACCTGGGGTGACTACCCGACTGTATCGGCGGCCGCCGCCGACGGCGCGTTGGTGATGCGGCAGGATCTCTCCCTGCTGCCTCACCTGGTGAAAGTCGGCGTCGATGAGTGGGAACGCCTGCTCGGACTGGGGAAGTTCGACCCGGACACACTGACGTGGATTCCGGCGCACTACTCGAGCGAGATGATGAAGAACATCGTGTTCAAGGAGTGCGCGCGACGCGGTGTGAACGCGGGGACTCCCGACATGTGGTACAGCAACCTAGCACGCGTCGGGAATATCGGCGCCGCAGCGATATTCGTCATCCTCGATGAGATGCTGACCGATGGGCTGATCCGGGAGGGCGATACGCTGCTGTGCATGGTCCCGGAGTCCGGCCGGTTCGTGGTGTCCTACATGCATCTCACAGCGGTGGCGGCCTCGGCACCGGAAAGTCCCGCGTGACCGCGGAGTCAGGCGGCCCCGCGGGCGAGCAACCCCGTCCGCGGGCGGTGATGTACATCTATTCGCAGACAGGGCAGCTGCGCGATGTCGCCGATGCACTGACCGCTCCGCTGGAAGCCAGCGGGTGGGATATCCGCCGCGTGGATGTCACCCCCCGCATACCATTTCCCTTCCCGTGGTCCCTCCGTAGCTTCTTCGGGGTGTTCCCCCCGTCGGCGGATCCGGAGGCGCTCGTGGAGCTCGTCGAGCCGGTGGACGGCTTCGACTCGGCCCCAGACGAATTGGTGATCCTCTGCTACCAGGTCTGGTTCCTGGCCCCATCGCTTCCGATCCGGTCACTGCTTAAGAAGCACCCCGAGGTGGTTCGGGACCGGAGGGTGATATCGCTCATCGCCTGCCGCAACATGTGGTACTCGGCGGCCATCGAGTTTGCCGGCTTGTTGCGATCTGCGGGTGCCCGGAGCGTCGAGGTCGTCGCCGCGACTGATACACAGCCGCAATCGGCGTCGCTGGTGACGACGTTGCGCTGGCTGCTGACCGGCCACCGCGAGCCGTTCCTGGGATTCGGACGCGCGGGGGTCGGTGAGGACGAACTCGCTCGAGTCGCCGATGTGGGACGACACATCGCGGAGACCACCCGGTGCCCGCCGGATGCAGCGCCCATCGTGCCCAAACTGGCCGCGGCGGATCTCGTTGGCGGCAGGGCATTTCGCAGATGGGGTGCGCTCGTGCGGTCGGCTGAGCGGTTCGGCGCGGTCGGGCGAGCGGTGATCCTGACGCTGTTCGTGATCAACCTGAGCGTCGCCATTGTGGTCGTTTTTCCGTTGGTCGCGGCCGTGGCGTTGGTGGGCGGAACGCGGTTCGAAAAGCGGATACAGGCTTTCCTGCGGCCGCGGTTCGCCGTTGGCCGCCCAGCCACCGCCGGAGCAACACTCACAGAGTTCTACGCGCCGGAAGAAGCCGGAGTCGACAGTGGGAGTTGAGGATTCGGAGTATCAGGATTGGGTCGAATGGTTGACTGCCAAGGTCGCCCGATACGGAAATCTTCCACCTGAGATGATCGACCTCGACACCCCCCTGGCTGACTACGGCATAGACTCCGAATCCGGCCTGGAGCTGTGCGCGGACCTGGAACGCGAAAAGGGCGTCGCGGTCGAAACCACTATTATTTGGGACTACGGGACCGTCGACGCCATAGCGACGCACCTGGCCGCCCAGCGGTCATCCCAGTGACGCCGATCGCGGTCATCGGCATCGACTGCCGCTTCCCCGGAGCGCCCGACAAGGATGCGTTCTGGCAGCTGCTGATGAACGGTGTCGTTACCGACACCGAGATACCTTCGCTTCGCTGGGATGTTGACGCGTACTACCACCCCGACGGTCGCCCCGGATCGATGAACACCCGACGCGCGCATTTCATCGACGACGTCGACGCATTCGACAATGAATTCTTCGGCATCGCACCGACCGAGGCAGCAGGACTCGACCCGCAGCAGCGACTGCTGCTGCAAACGTCATGGCGCGCTCTGGAGGACGCCGGAATCGATCCCCGATCGCTGGCGGGTGCCCCGACCGGCGTCTTCGTAGGGTTGATGTCCAGCGAGTGGGGCAGTGTGCACATTCTCGACTTCGGCGGACTCACCCCATTTCGCGTTGCGGGCAGTGGCTATTTCATGACGGCCAACCGCATCTCGTATCACTTGAACCTCAACGGGCCGAGCATCGCCATCGATTCCGCCTGTTCGTCCTCGTTAATTGCCGTACACCAGGGTTGCGCCGCGCTCCGTTCCGGGGAATGCGACACCGTCATCGCTGCCGGAGCCAACCTACTGGTGATACCGGCACTTTCGATCTACTACACCCAAGCGGGACTCTCGGCGCCGGACGGTCGTTGCAAACCATTCGGACAGTCCGCCGACGGAATCGGTCGAGGTGAGGGGGTCGCCGCGGTCGTACTGCGCCGCCTCGACGACGCTCTCGCCGATGGCCAGCCGATCTACGCCGTGGTGAAAAGTTCGGTCGCCAATCATGACGGCCGCAGCAATGGGATCACCGCGCCCAACCGTCGTTCCCAGGTGCAGCTGATGCAGCGCGCGCTCAGCCTGGCCCAGATTGACGCCGACCAGATCAGCTTCGTCGAAGCACATGGAACGGGAACGGTTCTCGGTGACATGATCGAATCCAACGCACTCGGCGATATCCACAAGACACGTACCGGTGAGCCGTGTCTGCTGGGCTCGGTCAAGGGAAACATCGGACACACCGAAGGCAGCGCCGGCATCGCATCGTTGATCAAAGCGACTCTGGCCCTTCACCATCGCATGCTGCCGCCTACGGTGTTCGGTGGCAGTGCGAACCCTCGGTTGCGACTGGGTGAGCACGGATTGCTGTTGGCCGACACCCCTCGACAGCTGCCAGATGACGGCGCGCTTGGTGCGGTGAGTTCGTTCGGCCTGGGAGGTAGCAACGCGCACGCCGTGCTCGAGTCGGCACCGCCGGGGGCGCGTCCCCACCCGGGTTTCAGCGGCATCCTGACCCTGTCGGCGCCTTCCGAGCAGGCACTGCGGCGAAACGCGGTTGCATACGAGGCCGCGCTGAACTCGCTCGATAACGGCCGGTTGACCTCGTGGTGCCGCACAACAAATCTGGTCAAACGATCGCATCGACATCGCCTTGTTATCCAGGGCGATCGCACGACGCTGATCGGGGAGCTCCGCAGGTACATCGCCGGTGCCAACCTGGCCTCGTCTTCGCCGGCGCGCACGACCTCACCGACGGTCGGTCTGCTGTCCCCTGGGCAGGGAACCCAGTATCCGGGCATGACTCGACCGCTCTACGAAGACAACCCCCTGTATCGACGGCACCTCGATGATGCCGCATCCGCTCTCCGCCCACACTTGCCATCCGACCCGCTGGCGGTGATTTTCGGAGACGATGACACCTGCAACCAGACCAGGTTCGCGCAGCCGGCGTTGTTCGCGGTCTCCTACGCGCTCGGGAAAACCCTATTGCAGAGCGGGGTCCGCCCCGCCTTCGGCGTCGGCCACAGCGTCGGCGAGATCGCCATCGCCTGCTTGGCCGGCGTGCTCTCGGTCCGGGATGCGGCCCGGCTCGTCGCGCTCAGGGGAGAGCTGATGGGTTCCCTACCCGCGAATGGAACCATGATTGCCGTCGACCTCCCGTTGGAACAGGCCGAGGCGCTCGTTTCCGATGAACCCCAGTGCGCGATCGCCGCCGTCAACGGACCACGCTCGCTTACCATCTCTGGTGCCGCCCAGGCAATTACAGAAGTTGAGGCCGCGGTTCGCGCACAAGGCGGGCGGGTAGTCCGGCTGTCGGTGTCTCACGCCTTCCACTCACCCTTGATGGCGCCCATCGTCGAACGTTTCCAGCGCGAGCTGTCGGGCCTCGAGCCGGCCCCGGCGACGTTCTCGATCTTCTCCACCGTGCTCGGCAGAGAGATCGCTGGCGAGGAAATGGGCGCCGACTATTGGTCCCAGCAGATCTGTTCGCCGGTGAGATTCCTCGACGCGGCACAAGTTGCCATCAAAACGGCAAACACTGACTATGTCGCCGAGGTCGGATCTCGGCCCACTCTATCGAAGCTGTTCCGGCAGTGCGGATTACCACTGAAGACCAGCTCGCTAACCCTGTGCGAAGGACCGGGCTCCCGCGGAGACGAGTTACTGACCGCGACCGCCAAGATGATTCGAGACGGCTATTCCATCGACCTTTCGGCAGCGTACGGCGAGCGATCCTTTCCGCTGCAACGAATTCCGGCCTACACCTTCGACATGTCCAACCGGTATTGGCTCGACGGTAGCCAGTCGGCTGTCACGCAGCGTGCGGAGCCCTTCCCGGGGACCGCGCCAGTCCGACCAGAACTGCCCGTTCAGCCGCCGGTGGGCGGCCAGGAAGGGAAGGAAGCCGAAGTGCTGGATTTGATTGCCGGGATCGGCGGATATTCGGTTGCCAAAATTTCGCGATCGAGTCGACTCGACGAAGACTTGGGTTACGACTCGTTGATGCAGGTTCGCCTCTTTGATCGGCTTCGCACTCGCTACCCTGAGCTCAAGCAGATGAGTCTCGCCGAAGTACTCCCGAAGATTCACAGCGTCGGCGATATCATCGACATCGTCGTGCAACTGCTTTCAGATGGACGGGCATCCGAATGACATTTCCTGGGAATCGCGCCAGGCGGCTGCTTCGATGAGCGTCCTGACCCGCGGCATCCGCGCCGCTGCGGAGACTTCCTCGACTGGTTTGACTACAGGCATAGGAACCGACGCTGGGCGGTCGACTTGGGGTGAAGTCGGCGAACAGGCGCATCGCCTCGCTGCGGGTTTAGCCTCGCGTGGGGTTAGTTGTCATGGCTCGGTCGCCGTGCTCGCTACCGACCCGGCTGAAGTCGCCCCGCTGGCGCAGGCGATCTGGTTGCGCCGCGCCGCGCTGACCATGCTGCAGCACCCGACGCCCCGGGGCGACCTGGCGGTGTGGCTCGCCGACACCGTACGGGCGATAAAGATGGTCCGCGCCGATGTCGTCGTCGTCGGAGAGGCGTTCCTCTCGGCAGCGGACCACCTCAGCGCCCACAATCTGGCTGTCTGCGGTATCGCATCCTTATCCGAAAGCGCGCCGATCGATCCTGCGGAGATCGACGAAGCCGAAGAGACCGATATCGCCTTGCGCCAGCTGACATCCGGGTCAACCGGGGCGCCCAAGGCCGTCGAGATCAGCCACAGCAATGTGGCCGTGCACACCGTCGTGATGCGCGATGCGCTGGACGTGAATCCCGAAACCGACATCCTGGCGAGTTGGGTGCCGCTGTCCCACGATATGGGCATGCTCGCGTTCCTGTGCCTTCCCATGCAGCTAGGAGTCGAGACCGCGTGCATCACGCCGGAACAGTTTCTGCGTAGGCCACTCAGCTGGGCAGAGTTGATCGACGAGAACCACGCCACCATGACCGCGGGCCCCAACTTCGCCTACTCGGTGCTGGCCCGCCACTTTCAGCGGGCCGAACCCGGCCAATTCGACCTCTCATCGCTGCGAGTCGCGGCGTTCGGCGCCGAACCCCTCAATCACCGCGATATCGCCGACTTCACCGCCGCCGGGGCGCGTTTCGGTCTCCGGCCCACCGCGCCGACATCCGCGTACGGGATCGCCGAAGCCACCCTGACCGTATCCCTGGGCGCGCCCCACGAACAGCCGATTATCGACAGGGTTTCCCGGACCGCGCTCGAAGATGGCTGTGCACGGCCGGTTCGGGCGGATTCAACGGATGCGCAGCACATCGTGTGCCTCGGCTTTCCCGGTGCGGGCATGGACCTGCGCGTCACCCGTGACCGAGAGGTGCTTGGGCCCCGAGAAGTAGGAACAATCGAGTTACGCGGCCCACTGGTGGCCGAGCACTACCTCACGCCAGACGGCATCATCGATATTGCCGGCCATGATGGGTGGTTCGACACCGGCGACCTGGGTTATCTAGATGAGCAGGGTCGCGTCTACGTGTGCGGGCGCACGAAAGACCTCATCGTGCTGGCCGGACGCAACCTATATCCACACGACATCGAGCGGGCGGCAGAGAACGTCGACGGCGTACGCAAGGGCAGCGTGATCGCCGTGCGGATCGACGCCGAACGCGAGGGATTCGCGGTGCTGGCCGAGGTGCACAGTCTGAACGACGAGGACGCCCGGCTGCGGATCAGACGTGACATCACGGCCCAGGTGAATCGCCGGGTAGGTCGCGCCCCACGAGAGGTTCGGTTGTTCCCCGCCGGAACGCTGCCGAAGACAGCATCGGGCAAGTTGCGCAGGAATGCCGCTCGCGCGTTGCTGGATCGTGCGGAACCCGGAGCGGCCCAACCGAATAGCGCCCCGCCTACGGACTGACCTTATGGCCGTCCTCATTCAGGCCGAAACGATCATGCAGCCGAGCTAGTGGACGGGGGGCCCACCAGTTCGCCCGGCCCATGACCCGCATGAACGCCGGCACCAGCAGTATGCGAACCAATGTCGCGTCCATCAGCACCGCCAAAGTCAGCCCCAATCCGAACATTCGCATCATCGTCACCTGCGAAGCCATCAGCGCAGCGAACGAGATCGACATGATCAGCGCGGCCGCCGTTATCACCCGGCCGGTGCGGGCAACACCCAGGGCGACACTTTCTTCGTTGTCGGCGGGCGAACGACCCGATGCGAGCCAGTACTCACGTATTCGCGCTACCAGGAAGACCTCATAGTCCATCGACAGCCCGAAGGCGATGCAGAACAGCAAGACTGGAAGGTTGCTTTCCAGCGCACCGGTCACCGGCACCCCGAGGGCGCCGAGGTTGCCTTCCTGGAATACCCAGACCAGGGCCCCGAATGCGGCCGTCAGCGACAGGATGTTGAGCAGCACCGCCTTGATCGGCAACACCACGCTGCCGGTGAGAAAGAACAGCAACACCAATGAGATACCCGCGATGATCCCTAACACCAGCGGAAGGCGATCGGTGATCGCGGATACGCTGTCGCGATTGATTTGGGATGCGCCCCCCACCAGAACGGTCCTGCCATCTGGAGCGGGAACGGCATGAAGCGCATCGAGTTGTTTCTCGGACAGTTCGCTATACAACGGCGTGGTGCTGATCACCGTCAGGAACGCGCTTCCGTCCGTCAAACCGGTCGGAGCCGACGGCGGCCCCGCCAGTTGTCCGTCAACGAATGTGCCGTCAGGCGAGGACACCGACGAGACATCACCAACTTTGGACAACGCTGCCGAATAGGCTCTCAAGTCGCCCCGGCTGACGTCGTTCACATCCGGTATCGCCACAGTGATGTTCGTCAGCGGGTCGGCAACGAAGTCGTCGCGCAGCGCATCGCCGACCTGGCGGGCCGACGCTGACGTGGGCAGCATCCGGTCGTCGGGGAAGCCCCAGTTGACGTTCAGAAACGGGGCACCGAGCAGCAACAGAAGTGCGATGATCGCCGTGCCGACCGGCACTGCATGCCGCATCGAAGCCTTCGCCGAGCGATACCAAAACGTCTGGGTCACCGGCTTGGGTCGCGGTGCCGCAAGACCTAGCGTCCGTCGCAGCAGCTTGCGAATATCGAGCGCATCCAGCCGGCTGCCGAGCAGCGCTATCGCCGCAGGCGTCACCACCACTGACGCAACCGCCGCGAATGCAACCACCGCCACCCCGGCGTAGGCGAACGACTTCAGGAAATACTGCGGGAACAGCACCATGGTGACCATCGACGACGCCACGGTCATCGCAGAGAACAACACGGTCCGGCCGGCGGTCGCCATGGTCCGGGTCAGCGCTTCGTCGAGATTGGCTCCGGCCGCCAGCTCATCGCGGTACCGGCTGAGAATCAGCAGGGTGTAGTCGATCGCCAGTGCAAGGCCCAATGCGATTGTCAGATTCAACGAGAAGATCGACACCTCGGTCAGCAGCGACACCGTGCGCAGCACCGCCATCGCCCCAAGGATCGCGAAGATACCCACCACCATCGGCAGCGCGGCGGCAATAAGTCCGCCGAATACCCAGACCAGCACCACGAAGCTCAGCGGCATGGCCAACATCTCCATGAAAAGCAGGTCTTCCAGAGTCTGTTCGTCGACCTGCCAATAGATATTGGCCTCGCCGCCAACATGGACCGTCACGCCGTCACGGTCGCGCTCGATCTCGCCGGCCAGCTCCCTGGCATGCTCCGGTGCCTGGTCGTCGCCACCGTAGACACCCGCAAGAATGAGGCCCGTCATTCGATCCTCGCTGACGAGTGACGCGGCGGCGGCAGGTGAGGTCCACGCCGACGTCACCTGCCCGACATAAGGTGAAGACTGCAGCTGCGCGACAACATCCTTGGCGACCCCAAGCGCAGCAGGGCTATCCACTCCGTCGTCGGATGTAATGCTGATGATCAGGCCCATGTCACCTTGATCGAACTTGTCCGCCAAAAGTTGAGCAGCCTGTGAAGACTCGGAGGTCGGATCGCGCATGCCGCCGGCTGACAATCTCTCGGCAACCGGCAGTCCAAAGATCGCCGTGCCAACCATCACTAGTAGCGCCAGCGCGATAACTCGTCGCGGTGCGCGGATAGCGAGTCGAGCGACTCCCTGCAACGCAGCCCCCAAAGTCTCTCTAGGTGGCTTCACCATATCCGAGCGCCGCCGCAGCATATGAGAAAGGCTCCGCTTCAAGCATCTCCTCGGTGTGGCTTCCAGCCCACGCTCTTTCGGTCGTGGACGTCGGTGACGAACGCGGCGTAGGCCGGCCGGTGCTGCCTTGCCGCGAAAGCGCAGGGGTCGAACTCCATTTGGTGGTGCCCACACCGCAATAGCCGGTGGCCGGATGGCCCGTGTCGATACTGTGAGTCGATACTCTGGGTCAGCGTCCATCGTGCCGCGTCTCTCGACCCATGTACCGAGGCGGAGAATCATGAGTTGCAGGGTTGGGGCATTGGAGCGTCGTTGACATGGACCGGCTAACGCGTGCTGTGAAGGCGGCGATCGCGGTGCCTGCTGTCCTTCTTCTGATACTGATCGCTGGTTTGGCTCTAGACCGCGGCAGCTTTGCCGTACGCATTCTCGATGACACCATCACCCTGGGGCTGTCGGCATTCGCCACGGTCTGTGCCGTGCGTGCTGCCCGGTTCGCAGAGGGTCGTTTCCGCAGAGCCTGGACAACGATGGCCGTGGCGCTCGCAACCTGGGCGCTGGGCGACGCCGTCTGGCTGGTCTGCGACCTCATCTCCACGAACATCCAGCCGCTGTCGCCCGCGGATCTCTCCTACCTGCTGTTCGCGGTACTTGCCACCGCTGCCATCGCCCAGTTCCCCACCGAGTCGACGCAGCGCTCCCAACTCCGCCTGGTACTCGACGCCGTGATTGTCTCGCTGTGCCTGTTCCTTCTCACCTGGATTTTGGCTCTGCACAGGGTTTATGAGACCTACCGCGAGGACAAGGTCACGCTCATGGCGGCGGTGCTCTATCCCGTACTGGATGTGGCCGCATTGACCGTGGCCGTGGTGGTGTTAACCCGCACACCGGCGCGCGAGCGATTGGTGGTGTCCCTGCTAACCTTCGCCCTCGCCCTGGCCGCCATCGCCGATAGCGCATATGTGTACCTCGTCGCCGCCGAGCACTACGCCACCGGTAGTCCCATCGACATCATCTGGGCCGCAGCACTTTTGGTGTTCGCAGTAGCCGCACTGATCAGCCGACGGGGACCGGAGCCCGGCAAGTCGACCATCCCGGTAACACCCAATTCTTCGCTGTGGCTGCCTTACGTTCCCTTACTGCTCGTCGGCACAGTGGGCCCGCTGCTGGTCATGTCGGGACTGGAACGGATCGTCGTACCCCTCATCGTGACCGCCGTCTGCGCACGGCAGGCCGTCGCAGCGTGGGAGAACCGGACAATGCTGACAGCAGTAGCGGAGCTGGCCTTGCGGGACCCACTGACCGGGCTGGCAAACCGAACGCTGTTCCAGGATCGGCTCGAGCACGCGCTGACGCTGCGGTCCCGGGATGGCCGGTCCGTGGCGGTGATCGCGCTGGATCTCGACGATTTCAAGTTGGTCAACGACAGCATGGGTCATCCCGCCGCCGATAGCCTGCTCGTTCACGTGGGCGCGCGTCTGGTTCAGTGCGTGCGGCCCGGTGACACCGTGGCCCGGATGGGCGGCGACGAGTTCGCACTGGTTCTGGAAGGCCGGGTCGACGAGTCGCATCTGGTTGCGCAGCGGGTGGACGAGGCTTTCGACGAACCGTTTGTCATCGACGGCCAGGATTTGTTGATCCGACCCAGCATCGGAGTGGCGGTGGCATCTGCGGACGAAGTCAACCTGACACCCGAAACACTCGTTAGGCGAGCCGATATTGCCATGTATGCCGCAAAGCGCTCGCGCTCTCCCGGGGTCCACACCTTCCATGCCGAGCTGATGCTGTCCGATCCCGAGGTCGTGGAGTTCGCCGCGGGCCGTACCGCGCGGCCGGTCGCCGATGGGGCTGCACAGGTACGCATGCTGGGCGAATTGCGTCAAGCCATCGATCGCGCTCACCTCACGGTGGTCTATCAACCAAAATTCGCGCTGGATACCGCCCAAGTCGTCGGCGTCGAGGCACTGTTGCGCTGGCCTCATCCGCACTTGGGCGTTTTGAGCCCCGACGCATTCATTTCGCTGGTGCGCCAGCATGGACTGATGAGACCGGTGACGGACCTGGTCCTGGACCGAGCGCTCGACGACTTAATGCGCTGGAAAGCGACCGGAATCCAGATCCCGGTCGCGGTGAATCTGTTTGCGCCGGTGTTGCGGGACGCTCAACTTCCCGAATCGCTGTTTCGTGCTTTGGACCGTCGTCGCCTGCCGGCGGAACTGCTCACCGTCGAAATCACCGAGGATCTGGTTCTCAGCGAAGTCACTTTGGTCACCACTGTGCTGCACCGGTTGCGACACCATGGAATCAAGGTCGCGATCGACGATTTCGGGAGCGGTTACTCGGCGCTGGCCTACCTTCGTGACCTACCCATCGACGAGGTGAAGCTGGATAGACACTTCATCGCGTCCGTCGTCACCGACAGCCGCGCCGCTGCCGTCGTCCGCGCGGTCATCGATCTGAACCACGACCTCGGGATAACGGTAGTCGCCGAAGGCGTAGAGGACGCCGAGACCGCCGGGTGGTTGCGGTACAACGGCTGCGACATCGGGCAGGGTTTTCACTTCGGTAAGCCAGTGGGCGCCAGCCAGATACCCGGCATTGTCGCCTCGTCGGGGTTCCGAACCGGCGTCGAATATCGTTGATAGATATGGCAATCGGAGTCTAAATGAATGCAAACACAGACAAGCCGTCCCACCTCACGATACGTCTGGCGACCCGACGCGACGTTCCTGCAATAATGGCCCTGGAATCGCGCTACTACGTCGACAACCTCGATGAGTCCCAACGTGCCAAGGGTTTCATCTCCAATCTCCAGTCCCGGGAATGGTTCACCTCGGCGGTGGACTCTTCCGGTATCCATGTCGCGGTGGACAATGACGGCATCGTCGTCGGATTCATCGCCGTAACCGACCCGCCCGTTCGCACGCAGGTCAGTTCCCCGATCATCCGAGCGGTGTTGGATCTCGCCGAATCACTTGATTTCCATGGAAAGCCGATCGCGCACAGTCGGTTTGCGTTGCGCGGGCCGGTGTGTGTTGACGAGTCCGCGCGTGGCCGCGGAGTCTATGCCGCGTTCAACGCCGCCACCCAGGCCGCCTACCGCGACCGCTTCGACATCGGAGTGCTCTTCGTGGCTGCCGACAACCCCCGATCGCTGCACACCACCACGACAAAACTCGGAGCAGAATCGCTGGCGGTATTCGAGGTCGACTCCAAGCGGTACCACTTCTTGGCGTTCAGTTATGGCGGGAGCGGGTAGATCTGCGGGCTATCGCCGGCCTCCCGACACCGATACTGTTGACGACGGTTGAAAACCCGGCCAGTCGCGACGGTTGAAAAGTAGGCCACCCAATCAGATTGGATGGGTGATCTCCTTGGAAGACTGGGCGTTGATCCGGCACCTGCACCGCAGCGAGGGCT
>JBFXJE010000032.1:0-27252 GCA_050175175.1 Mycolicibacterium sp.
CGAGTTTCTCCTCGGCCAAGAAGGCCGCGTCCTACGCTGGAATCACACCCTCGACCTGGTCTTCGGGAACGGTGACCCAGCCCCGGCGGGCAATCACCAAGGAAGGCCCGGCCCCACTGCGATTGGCTGTTCGAGTTGATGGAGAGCTTGGGCGAATCGTTTCTGCCGTATCAGAAGGCGTTCATCGAGGACGCGATGATGGTGGACGAGCACGGCGAGTATGTGGCCCGTGAGGCGTGTTTGAATCTGCCGCGTCAGTGCGGGAAGACGTTCGCCGGGATCGCCCGGGTGTTGTATGGGGCGCTGGTCGAAGAAGAAGCTCTGATCTGTTTGTCGAGTCATCAGCAGGCCACGTCGCGGGAATCGTTCAAGAAAATCCTGGCGTATTTCGAGGACTTCTCAGACTTGTCGAAGCGTGTTCATCGTGTGGTGTCGGCGATTGGCCGGGAGTCCATCGACTTGAAGTCTGGTGTGTCGATTCGGTTCCCGTCACGGACAAGGCAGTCGACCCGCGGTTGGTCCGTCAACTTGCTCCTGGTTGACGAATGCCAGCTACTCACTGATGAGCAGTGGAGTGCGGCCCGTCCTGCAATGTCAGCCCGCAAGGGATCGAGCGCCTGGCTGCTGGGCACGGCACCGGAACTACCTACTGATGGGCCGGTGATCGGCAGGTTGCGGAACATCGCCCTGGAGGGTGGCAACGGCCGACTTTGTTGGCATGAATACGGCTCCGATCCCGGTGATGACGCAGACGATATTGCGGTGTGGGCCAAGAGCAATCCTGGCATGGTGCAACTGGATTCGGTCAGGGCGGAGCGGATCGAGTTGTCGGATTGGGCTTTCAGGACTGAGCGGTTGAACGAGTGGCCGACGGCGGAGGGTGTGCAGAACGTGTTCGTTCTCGATGCTTGGCAGAAGTTGGTGGCGCCGACACCGGACGAGAAGGTCGCGGCGATAGGTGTGGATTCGTCACCGGAGGGCCACATTTCGGTGGCTGTCTGTCGGCTACTACCGGATGAGCGCAAGCATGTGCGGTTGGCGATGGTGACGGGTGCGAATGCGGACCCGCGCCCGATCGTGGATAAGATTGTGGCGTGGGCGGGCCGCAGAACCCCGATCGCCATCTTCTCGGATTCGTTGGCTGCGGAGATGATCGAGCCGCTGGAGGGTTTGCGGGTGAAGGTGAAAGTGGTCGGCACACGGGATATTTCGCGGGCGGCCACCATGTTCGCCAACGAGATCAAGTTTGGCCGGCTGACCCATGAGCAGCCGGTCGGTGCGGATGGTGTGGTGAACCCTGTTCTGGATGATGCGGTGAAGGCTGCGGTGGCGTTGCCGGTCGGCGAGGGCGGGCTGTGGAAACCTGGCTCGGATGGTTCGGCGATTGTCAGCCCTGTCATTGCCGCGATGTTGTCGGTGCATGCGGCTGCTGGTGAACGCCGCCGTTCCGGTAGGGCGGTGTTCGCGTGAAGATGCTTCTCCTGCTCTTGTTGGCGTGGTTAGTCCTTTCCCACGTCAGTCGGGCGGGGAAGGGGCTCTTAAGCCCGGTGGCCGGGGCGTGTTCTTGACCGGTTGGCGTCCCGGCCACCAAACCTCTTTGTTGCACTGCTAGTTCTTGGCTCTCTCTCAGGTCAGTCTCAGGAAGCCAGCGCAACATCACTATCAGCGCTGAGAGAGCGCCCGCTCGGAGGCACCTCCCCCCGACCTCTGTGCGGCTGTGTTTGAGTGGAGGCGGTCGGGTCATCCCCCCGTCCTGACCGCCTCCAACAACACCCATACTAGTCAAAGCTGTTGGCTGCATGAGGATTACGCAGCAGCCGTAACACTCCTGGCGGACACGGCGAATAAACGAACAGACGTTCTGAGCGTGCACGGGTTTCGTTACATCCTTCTCAGGTTAACCTCAGGCCGCCGTGGGCTAACGCACAGCATCTACGTGCAATGTGAGAGTCACGAATCCGCGAAAAGAAGGGGTGATGTCAAGTGTTGATCATCTACCTGGGCTGCGCGCTTGTAACCGCCATCGCCGCTATGGCTGCCGCTATCCGATTCTCCGATGCGCGTACAGCACCGAGCCCCCTTTCTCGACTAGCGGTCGCCGGCCTGGCCGGTGCACTTTGGCCGATCATGGCCGTTGGCGTGCTGTCGTTGATGGTCATCGTGCCGTTGTTGAAATTACTGGGAATTGCCCCAGCCGCTGAGACCCCAGCCGACGCGCCGACATTTGGACTGGCGTTGGCCGAATACCGGCACGCAGCGTAGAAAGGGTTGGCCCCGACCGCCCGCTGTGGGCAGCCGGGGCCGATGTTTGGTGTGTCAGCGGCAGTCTTGCGTGTGGGCTCCGATCCCGCCGCAGCACTTGCGGGTAGTGCTGTCGGCCGGGTGACGCCCGTCGAGCTGGTCGAGTTCGTCGGCGGCCGCGAGCAGGGCGGCGGCGAGTTCGCGCGCCTTCGCACTTGTCATCCGCACCGAGTTTGCTTCGACGATCACCCAGCGTTCGATGCGGCCGTCGTCGAGCTGGGCGCCAGCGAGGGTCAAATCGGCGCGGCTGGCTCGCGGCGGTTCACCGGGCAGGTCGATGATCCAGTCGCGGAGGTCGTAGGTGCGTAGCCACGGACCGAGGGTGTTGTCGTCGTCGGCTGGTTCCCACGCCGACATGCGGATCGGTGCGTCGGGTACGGGTAGGTGGCCGAAGTGTTCCCGGTCGTGCCGGTTTTGTTTGGCGTGATCGATGGCGCACCTGAGCATGACGTTGGCGCGGTCGGCACCGCCTGCGAGGGTCTCGGGGTAGCGGTCCTCGAAGTCTTGGATGTACGCGATCTGCTGCGGTGTGAGTTCGTCGCGCAGGTCGTGCCAGGTGGTCGGGTTGTCGGTGGTGTTCATGGGTGACTCCATTTCAGTTGGAGTCGCGCCAGGACGTCTAGTGGTGCATATCTTGTGCAGAGTTGCATATCTGCTGTTCAGATGGTGCCCCCGGCAGGATTCGAACCTGCGGCCTTCTGCTCCGGAGGCAGACGCTCTATCCCCTGAGCTACGGGGGCGCCGGCCGGAGAGGCCGCGCCAATGGGCCTGGTAAGCGTAGCGCATGCCTACCACCGGAAACGGATTCGGGGCGTGGTCACCTCAGACCATAGGATGGTCCCTCGTGACCCCCGCCGATCTGGCTGAGCTACTGAAGGCCACCGCCGCCGCGGTGCTGATCGAGCGCGGCCTGGACGTCTCCGCACTACCCGCGTCGGTCACCGTGGAGCGGCCGCGCAACCCAGAGCACGGCGACTACGCCACCAACCTGGCCCTGCAAGTCGGCAAGAAGGTTGGTGCCAACCCCCGCGAACTCGCCGGGTGGCTCGTCGCGGAACTGGGCAAACAGGACGGTATTGCCACCGCCGAGGTGGCCGGGCCCGGGTTCGTGAACCTTCGCATCGACGCTGCCGCGCAGAACGTCATCGTCGGCGACGTGATCGCCGCCGGATCGACCTACGGCCATTCGACCGAGATGGCCGGCCGCAAGGTCAACCTCGAGTTCGTCTCCGCCAACCCGACCGGGCCGATCCACATCGGTGGAACCCGGTGGGCAGCAGTTGGGGACGCACTCGGCCGGCTGCTCTCCACTCAAGGAGCCGAGGTGGTGCGCGAGTACTACTTCAACGACCACGGCGCGCAGATCGACCGCTTCACCAACTCGCTGATCGCAGCCGCCAAGGGCGAACCCGTTCCGGAGGACGGGTATGCCGGCGCCTACATCAACGACATCGCCGGCCAGGTCCTCGCCAAGGAACCTGAAGCGTTGCGATTGCCGGACGCGGAGATGCGGGAGACGTTCCGCTCCATCGGCGTGCATCTGATGTTCGACCACATCAAATCATCGCTTCATGAGTTCGGTACGGACTTCGATGTCTACACGCACGAAGACTCGATGCATACCTCCGGCCGCGTCGAGCAAGCCATAACCAAGCTGCGGGAAACGGGCAGCATCTACGAGTCCGACGGCGCGGTCTGGTTGCGCACCACAGACTTTGGCGACGACAAGGATCGCGTGGTGATCAAGAGCGATGGCCAACCGGCGTACATCGCCGGCGACCTCGCCTACTTCCTGGACAAGCGACAGCGCGGCTTCGATCTGTGCATCTACATGCTCGGCGCCGATCATCACGGCTATATCTCGCGACTGAAGGCGGCCGCCGCAGCACTGGGCGATGACCCCGACACGGTCGAGGTGCTGATCGGCCAGATGGTCAATCTGGTCCGAGACGGTCAGCCGGTCCGAATGAGTAAGCGTGCGGGCACGGTGATCACCCTGGACGACCTGGTCGACGCCATCGGCGTGGACGCCGCCCGCTATGCGCTTATCCGCAGTTCGGTCGACAGCCCGATCGACATCGACCTTCAGCTGTGGTCGTCGGCTTCCAGTGAAAACCCGGTGTATTACGTGCAATACGCGCACGCGCGTTTGTCGGCGCTGGCGCGCAACGCCGCCGACCTCGACATCGCGGCGGACGTTGCGAATGTCGGCTTGCTTACCCACGAAAAGGAAGGCGAGTTGATTCGCAATGTCGGCGAGTTTCCGCGCATCCTGAAGATCGCCGCGGGCCTACGTGAACCCCATCGGATATCGCGCTATTTGGAAGACCTTGCCGGCGACTACCACCGCTTCTACGATTCATGCCGGGTTCTTCCGCACGGCGACGAAGCGCCGGGGAAGCTTCATGCCGCCCGTCTGGCATTGTGCCAGGCCACGCGTCAGGTGATTGCCAATGGATTAAGCATCCTGGGTGTCAGTGCACCGGAGCGGATGTGATCGCGCACCCGGCCGGACCCCGGCACGCCGAGGAGCTCCATCAGGGCGGTGCACCGGACCGTCCCAACGACGCCACCGAAGTACTCCGCCTATCGCCTAAGGTATGGCCACGAAACGCATTTCGTGGTGAGGACGGAGTCGTTAGGCTTGCCGGCGTACCGGTAACCGAGATTGCGGCGCAGTATGGCACTCCGGTGTTCGTAATCGACGAGGACGACTTCCGGTCGCGTTGTCGCGATATCGCAACGTCCTTCGGCGGTGGCGAGCATGTCCGATATGCGGCCAAGGCGTTCCTGTGTACCGAAGTGGCGCGCTGGGTCGACGAAGAGGGTTTGTCACTCGATGTCGCCAGCGGAGGCGAACTCGCGGTTGCGCTGCATGCCGGCTTCCCCCCGGACCGAATCGCTCTGCACGGAAACAACAAATCCGTCTCCGAGTTGACGGCAGCAGTGACAAATCGAGTCGGACACGTCGTCCTGGATTCGATGACAGAAATTGAGCGGCTCGATCGGATCGCCGGTGAGGCCGGCAGCGTTCAGGACGTACTGGTGCGCGTCACTGTCGGCGTCGAGGCGCATACCCACGAGTTCATCTCGACCGCCCACGAGGATCAGAAATTCGGACTGTCACTCGCCAGCGGTGCGGCGATGGCAGCTATCCGTCGTGTCTTCGAGACCGACCACCTGCGCCTGGTTGGACTGCACAGTCATATCGGTTCGCAGATTTTCGATGTAGCGGGCTTCGAGTTGGCCGCCCACCGGGTGATCGGCCTTCTCAAGGACGTGGTGGCGGATTTTGGGGTCGACAAGACCTCGCAGATCGCCGTAGTAGACCTTGGTGGCGGGCTGGGCATTTCCTATCTCCCGCAGGACAACCCGCCGCCGATGGGTGAACTTGCGAAAAAGCTGCGAGCGATCGTGCGCAAAGAATCCGCGGCGGTCGGGTTGCCGGCTCCGAAGTTGGTAGTCGAGCCGGGGAGGGCAATCGTCGGGCCGGGAACGATCACCCTTTACGAGGTCGGCACCGTGAAGGATGTGGCCATTGCCTCGGACCGATACCGGCGTTATATCAGCGTGGACGGCGGTATGAGTGACAACATCAGGACATCGCTGTACGGCGCTCAGTATGACGTGCGGATGCTGTCACGGGTGAGTGGCGCTACCCCGATTCTGTCTCGTGTTGTCGGCAAGCACTGCGAGAGTGGCGATATCGTCGTGCGGGATGCATGGGTACCCGACGACGTCGGCCCCGGTGATCTGCTGGGGGTCGCGGCGACCGGTGCATACTGCTATTCGATGTCTAGCCGCTACAACCTGATCGGCCGACCCGCGGTGGTGGCGGTACGTGACGGGAAAGCTCGCCTGATTCTGCGCCGGGAAACGGTTGATGACCTGTTGAGTCTGGAAGTGAGGTGAGCGTTGACTAACGCAATCGGGGTAGCCGTCTTGGGTTTGGGAAATGTGGGGAGTCAGGTGGTGCGCATCATCGAGGAGAGCGCAGCGGATCTGACCGCCCGGATCGGGGCGCCCTTAGTGCTGCGGGGCATCGGGGTACGGCGGGTCGACGGGGACCGCGGAGTTCCGGTGCAGCTCTTGACCGACGACATCGATCAACTGGTCTCCCGTGCCGACGTCGACGTCGTCGTCGAGGTGATGGGTCCGGTGGAGCCGGCGCGCAAGGCAATCTTGACGGCGCTGGAACAGGGAAAGTCCGTTATCACCGCCAACAAGGCACTCATGGCCGTGTCCGCCGGTGAACTCGCGCAGGCCGCCGAGAACGCGCACGCGGACCTCTATTTCGAGGCGGCAGTTGCCGGTGCCATCCCGGTAATTCGCCCACTTACGCAGTCGCTGGCCGGGGATACCGTGTTGCGGGTAGCCGGGATCGTAAACGGCACCACCAACTACATCCTCTCCGAAATGGACAGCACCGGAGCCGATTATGCCGATGCGCTGGCCGACGCCAGCGCGCTGGGCTACGCAGAAGCGGACCCCACCGCGGACGTGGAGGGCTACGATGCCGCGGCCAAGGCGGCCATTCTGGCTTCGATCGCGTTCCACACCCGGGTAACGGCCGACGACGTCTATCGAGAAGGCATCACCAAGGTGACGTCAGCCGATTTCGAGTCCGCGCGCGCTCTCGGCTGCACAATCAAGCTGCTCGCGATCTGCGAAAGGGTCACTACAGACGAAGGGCAGCAGCGTGTTTCGGCGCGTGTCTACCCTGCGCTGGTGCCGCTGGATCATCCGCTGGCCTCGGTCAACGGTGCATTCAACGCGGTTGTTGTCGAGGCGGAGGCAGCGGGTCGTCTGATGTTCTATGGTCAGGGCGCCGGCGGCGCGCCTACCGCGTCGGCGGTCTTGGGAGATCTTGTGATGGCGGCCAGGAACCGGGTGCACGGCGGCCGGGGCCCCCGCGAATCCAAGTACGCCAAGCTGCCCGTCGCACCAATCGGATTCATCCCTACCCGTTACTACGTCAACATGAACGTCGCGGATCGACCCGGTGTCCTGTCGGCTGTGGCGGCAGAGTTCAGCAAGCGCGAGGTCAGCATCGCTCAAGTGCGCCAGGAGGGCATGGTCGACCACGAGGGTCAACGCAGCGGCGCCCGGATCGTCGTCGTGACACACCGGGCGACGGACGCCGCCCTGTCCGAAACCGTTGCAGCACTGTCTGACCTAGACGCAGTTCAGAGCATCAACAGCGTCCTTCGGATGGAAGGAACCACAGATTGAGTACCGCTGCCCGCCGTGTCGTGCATCAGCCCTGGCCAGGTCTGATCGAGGCATATCGCGAAAGGCTGCCCATCGGGGACGACTGGGCTCCGGTCACCTTGCGGGAAGGCGGCACACCGTTGCTCCCCGCGCCCCGGCTATCCGAATACACCGGTTGCACTGTGCATCTCAAAGTCGAGGGACTCAACCCGACCGGCTCGTTCAAGGACCGCGGCATGACGATGGCCGTGACCGAAGCGGTGGCCCGCGGGCAACAGGCAGTACTTTGCGCGTCGACCGGGAATACCTCGGCGTCGGCGGCCGCCTATGCTGCGCGGGCCGGCATCACTTGTGCCGTGCTGGTGCCCCAGGGCAAGATTGCGATGGGCAAGCTGGCGCAGGCGGTGATGCACGGAGCCAAGATCATCCAGATCGACGGGAATTTCGACGACTGCCTCGAACTCGCTCGCAAGCTCACCGCAGATTTTCCTAGCGTTTCGCTTGTCAACTCGGTCAATCCGTTTCGTATCGAGGGGCAGAAGACGGCGGCCTTCGAGATCGTTGATGCGCTGGGCGAAGCGCCCGACGTCCACGCACTGCCCGTCGGCAATGCGGGAAACATCACCGCGTACTGGAAGGGCTATAACGAGTATCACGATGACGGGATTTCCGCCCGGCTGCCACGGATGCTCGGCACCCAGGCCGCCGGTTCCGCACCGCTGGTGTATGGAGAGCCAGTGAGTGAGCCGGAGACCATCGCGACGGCCATCCGGATCGGCTCGCCTGCGTCGTGGACCACTGCGGTGGAGGCGCAACAGCAGTCCAAGGGACGCTTCCTGGCGGCAACCGACGAGGAGATTCTCGCGGCCTATCATTTGGTCGCCCGCGCCGAGGGAGTATTCGTCGAGCCCGCGTCGGCGGCGAGTATTGCCGGGTTGCTGAAGTCGATCGAAGACGGTTGGGTAGTCAAGGGTTCTACGGTGGTCTGCACCGTCACCGGAAACGGACTCAAGGACCCCGACACCGCACTGAAAGGCATGCCGACGGTCATTCCCGTCCCCGTCGACCCTGTTGCCGTCGTCGCCAAGCTCGGCCTGGTCTAGATCGGACTCCGGCTATGCGAACACTACCGCCCGGGCTGACGGCTACCGCCGTGGTCGCGGCCTCGAGCGCCAATCTGGGGCCTGGATTCGACAGCATGGGGCTAGCGGTGAGTTTGTACGACGAGATCGTGGTCGAAACATCCGAGTCCGGGCTCATCGTCGATGTTGACGGAGAGGGGGCCGGTCAGGTCCCACTCGACAGTTCCCACCTTGTTGTGAGGGCGATCGAACGCGGTCTGCGCGAGACAGGGGTTGCCGCCACCGGCTTGATCGTCCGTTGCCGCAACGACATTCCGCACTCCCGCGGTCTGGGCTCATCGGCCGCGGCCGTCGTCGGTGGCCTGGCTGCCGCCAATGGGCTTGCGGCACAAGGTGGGTCGAGCCCAATGACGGACGAGGAGCTCATCCAGGTCGCTGCAGAGTTCGAGGGCCACCCCGACAATGCGGCGGCAGCAGTGCTCGGCGGTGCGGTCGTTTCCTGGACGACCGCCGATGGCGGGCGTACCCGCTACGGTGCTGCGTCGATTCGCCTACACCCGGACATCAATGTGTTCAGCGCGGTGCCGCAGGTGCGCTCGTCGACGGCCGAGACCCGGGTTCTGCTTCCCGCGCAGGTAAGCCATGCCGACGCAAGTTTCAACTTGAGCCGGGCGGCGCTGCTGGTGGTCGCGCTGACGCAACGCCCCGACCTGCTCATGGTGGCAACCGAGGATGTCCTGCACCAACCGCAGCGTGCGGCCGCCATGCCGGGCTCCGCGGAATATCTGGCGGTTCTACGGCGCTCTGGTGTAGCAGCGGTCCTGTCGGGTGCCGGTCCCGCCGTGCTGGCCTTGAGCACGGAGGCCGACCTTCCCGCAGAAGCCCTGCAGTTCGGCCGCGACAACGGCTTCAACGTCAGCAGGGCATCGGTCGGTGACGGCGTGAAGTGGACGTCCGCGGTAGCGGCGCCGCACTAGCCGGCCTGAAAGGGTCGATATCGGAATGACCCGGGTTGTTGCTTCCGGCTCGGATGCAGGTTATCCTCGCTGTCGTCCAGCAATCGCGGCGTCTTGAGCCGCGCCGACACTAGGACGACCACTCTTCTTTCAGGTGTTCAAATTTGTGGACTGACGTTTCGCCGTCTCGGCGAAACCTGGCGATCACCGTTGCGAGGCAATGGTGTGACCTCGGCGTTCAGCGGTTCGGCTGAATGCTATTGAACCCCCGCGTGACTCGATCAGCGAGGGAAGAAAGGAAATCCGTGACTGATACGGACCTCATCACAGCTGGTACCAGCACCGAGTCCGGTGAGCTGCAGAATGCTGTGACCCCAGGGGCCATTTCTGCTACTGAGTCCGGCCTGGCCGGCCTGGTGCTGCCCGAGCTCCGTTCGCTTGCCAAGGAAATCGGTGTCGACGGTGCATCCGGGATGCGCAAGAGCGAGTTGATCGCCGCCATCCGCGAGCGCCGTGGCGAATCCGGCGTTTCTGCCCAAAGTGCTGAGTCGGCTGGACGGAAGCCGTCTGCTGACTCCGATGAGACGGGCAGCCGGACAGCGCTGGCGCAGGCCGAAACGGAATCCCCGCCCGTGCAGCAGCGCCGCGAACGCCGTTCAGCAGCTCGCGCCCCGGGCGGGCCCAGTGGCGGCGAACAGGGCGACGGCCAGAAGACTCGCGACGACGGACCGTCACAGGTCAACGAACCCGGCCAGGGCGACGGAGCCAAAGGCGCTTCCGACAAGAGCGACACCGGCGACAACAAGCAGGATGGCGACAAAAGAGACGGCGGCAACCGCGCTGATCCCGCCGACCAGCAGAGCGGTCAGGGTCGTGGCGGCAGCTCAGGCAACTCGGGCAATTCGGACGACGACGGCGAAGGCAGGCAAGGCAGGCGTGGTCGCCGGTTCCGCGATCGCAAGCGGCGCGAGCGCGGGGGCGGTGACGGCGGTGGCGACCGGGATACCGAGTTACGCGAGGACGATGTCGTTCAACCAGTGGCCGGCATCCTCGATGTGCTCGACAACTATGCCTTCGTACGCACCTCGGGCTACCTGGCCGGGCCCAACGACGTATACGTGTCGATGAACATGGTGCGCAAAAACGGGCTGCGCCGTGGCGACGCGGTCACTGGCGCGGTGCGGGTACCTCGCGAAGGGGAAGGCGGGGGTCAGAATTCGCGGCAGAAATTCAACCCGCTGGTTCGCCTGGACACCGTCAACGGCAAGCCGGTCGAGGAGGCCAAGAAGCGGCCCGAGTTCACCAAACTCACGCCGCTGTATCCGAATCAGCGGCTGCGGCTGGAGACCACCAGCGACAAGCTGACAACCCGCGTCATCGACCTGATCATGCCCATCGGCAAGGGCCAGCGCGCCCTGATCGTGTCGCCGCCGAAGGCCGGTAAGACGACCATCATGCAGGACATCGCCAACGCGATCACCCGCAACAACCCGGAATGCCATCTGATGGTGGTGCTTGTCGACGAACGCCCCGAAGAGGTCACGGACATGCAGCGTTCGGTCAAAGGCGAGGTGATCGCCTCGACCTTCGACCGCCCGCCATCCGACCACACCCAGGCTGCCGAGCTCGCCATCGAGCGGGCAAAACGCCTGGTCGAACAGGGTAAGGACGTTGTCGTACTGCTCGATTCGATCACCCGCCTCGGCCGTGCCTACAACAACGCCTCCCCGGCGTCGGGGCGCATCCTCTCCGGTGGTGTCGATTCGACCGCGCTGTACCCACCGAAGCGTTTCCTGGGTGCGGCACGCAATATCGAAGAGGGCGGGTCATTGACGATCATCGCCACCGCGATGGTCGAGACCGGATCGACCGGTGACACAGTGATTTTCGAGGAGTTCAAGGGCACCGGCAATGCGGAGCTCAAGCTGGACCGCAAGATCTCCGAGCGCCGGGTCTTCCCGGCCGTCGACGTGAACCCTTCGGGCACCCGCAAGGACGAACTGCTGCTGTCCTCCGACGAGTTCGCGGTAGTGCACAAGCTACGTCGCGTGTTGTCCGGCCTCGATGCGCATCAAGCGATCGATCTGCTGATGAGCCAATTGCGTAAGACCAAGAACAACTACGAGTTCCTGGTGCAGGTCTCGAAGAACACCCCGGGCGGGAACGACGGCGACTGAGCGATTTCTGTGTCGTTGGTCACGCTGGTCGCGACCAACGACACCGAAATCGCCGGCGTTTGGGACGCTCGTGATTGAACTGGCATAATGAAACGCCGACACCTCGGTTCCGGTTCACGCCGCTACCCCGCGATGGGATAGGCGACCCGGACCACGATCGAAGAGGAAACCATGAAATCGGGCATTCATCCTGACTACGTCGACACAACCGTGTTGTGCGGTTGCGGTAACAGCTTCACGACGCGAAGCACCAAGAAGAGCGGGCAGATCACCGTCGAGGTCTGCTCCCAGTGTCATCCCTTCTACACCGGCAAGCAGAAAATCCTGGACAGTGGCGGTCGCGTCGCCCGATTCGAGCGGCGCTACGGCAAGCGCTCCGGATCGACTCCGGCGGTGGGGGAAACCAAAGCTGTCGACGACAAGTAGCTTCTTGATCGGCGCCCGGTCTGCCGCTTTCGGCGCAGGCCGGGCGCCGTTTCGTCGGTAGGGAGTTCCGAACGTGACCGGTATCGCGCGGATGCGGTGCCAGAGGAGGCGAGGTGTCTGACACCGCACCGGCGATCGATGCCATTCTCGCCGAGCACGCCGACTTGGAAAGCCGTCTCTCCGACCCGGAGCTGCACACCGACCCTGGGGCGGCCCGAAAGGCCGGTCGACGTTTCGCCCGGATCTCACCGATAGTGGCCACTCACCGCAAGCTTGAGGCGGCCCGCGGCGATCTGCAGGCCGCCCGCGAATTGGCCTGTGACGACGACTCCTTCGCCGATGAGGTCCAGGAGCTCACCTCAACTGTGCGGGAACTCGAAGACCAGCTCACCGATCTTCTCGCACCCCGCGACCCGCACGATGGCGACGACATCCTGCTGGAGGTCAAGTCCGGCGAGGGTGGCGAGGAATCGGCGCTTTTCGCCGCGGACTTGGCGCGGATGTATATCCGCTATGCCGAACGACGTGGATGGAGCGTCACCGTCCTCGATGAGACGACATCCGATCTGGGCGGGTACAAAGACGCGACGCTCTCGATCGCCGGCAAGGGTGACGCCGCCGACGGTGTCTGGTCACGGCTGAAGTTCGAAGGCGGTGTGCATCGGGTACAACGCGTGCCCGTCACCGAGTCCCAGGGCCGGGTGCACACCTCCGCCGCGGGCGTACTCGTTTACCCCGAACCCGAGGAAGTCGAACAGGTGCAGATCGACGAATCCGATCTGCGCATCGACGTGTACCGATCGTCCGGCAAGGGTGGGCAGGGGGTCAACACCACGGATTCGGCGGTGCGGATCACTCACTTGCCAACCGGGATAGTGGTCACCTGCCAGAACGAGCGCTCGCAATTGCAGAACAGGGCGCGAGCGATGCAGGTGCTGGCGGCCCGGTTGCAGGCGCTGGCCGAAGAGCAGGCGCAGGCGGATGCTTCGGCTGACCGTGCCAGTCAGATCCGCACCGTGGACCGCAGCGAGCGAATCCGGACCTACAACTTTCCGGAGAACCGGATCGCCGATCACCGCATCAATTTCAAGGCGCACAACCTCGATCAGGTGCTGGACGGGGACATGGATTCGTTGTTGGACGCCCTTGAAGCCGCTGACCGGCAGTCCAGGCTGCAGAGCCCGTGACGATTCGACGATGAGAGCCCGTCAGCTGCGTCACGCGATCGAGGACGCGACGCAGATGCTGGCCAGAGCCGGGGTCGGTTCGCCGCGCGCGGACGCCGAATTGTTGGCCGCCCACGTGGCAGGCACCGACCGCGGCCGGCTCGCAATGGCGGAACCCGGCCCCGACTTCGGCGAGCGCTACCAGTGGTTGGTCGCCAAGCGGGCCGAGCGGGTGCCGCTCCAGTACCTGACTGGCACAGCCGTCTTCGGCCCAGTCACCGTGAGGGTTGGACCAGGCGTGTTCATCCCGCGGCCGGAAACCGAGGCGATGCTCGAATGGGCTCTCGCCCAACCGTTATCTCGACAGCCTGTGATCGTGGACCTTTGCACCGGCTCCGCCGCACTAGCGCTTTCGCTTTGGCATCATCGGCGTGGCGCCCGGGTGATCGCCGTCGACGACTCCGAGGAGGCACTCGCCTATGCGCGCCTCAATGTCGTTGAAACTGCAGTGGAACTGGTGCGGACCGACGTCGGCGCGGCTGACGTGTTGCACGAACTCGATGGATCCGTCGATCTGCTGGTGGCGAATCCGCCTTATATACCTGACGGAGTTCCACTGGAACCCGAAGTGGCCGAATATGATCCGCCGCACGCACTTTACGGTGGCGGTGATGGAATGACAGTCGTGAACCAGGTCATCGACGTAGCGGCGCGCCTGCTGCGTCCAGGCGGCGTCTGCGCGGTCGAGCACGACGACACCACGTCCGACAGTACTGTCGAAGCCTTCACCCGCGCAGGATGTTTCGGTGAGGTCACGGCCCGACACGACTTGACCGGTAGACCGCGCTTCGTGACTGCGGTCCGCGATGGTGACAGGCTGGCTGACGTGAGCCAACGGGACGAAGATCAAGCGATAGCGTCCCAGCCAGGAGCGAAGGCGGATCGCGCGTGAGCGAAATGTTTGACTGTGCCGACCCGGCGCAGCGACAGGCCGGGGTAGCCGCGGCCATCGGTGCGCTCAGAAGTGGTCGCCTCGTCGTGATGCCCACCGATACGGTGTACGGCATCGGCGCCGACGCTTTCGACCGCGACGCGGTGGCCGCGCTGCTGTCGGCAAAGGGGCGTGGTCGCGACATGCCGGTTCCGGTCCTGGTCGGCTCGTGGGACACAATCCAGGGCCTGGTCCTCTCCGTTCCGTCCAGCGCGCGCGAACTCATTCGGGCGTTCTGGCCGGGCGCACTCAGCCTGGTGGTCCGCCAGGCCCCGTCGCTGCAATGGGACCTCGGCGACGCGCATGGCACCGTCATGCTGCGAATGCCGATGCATCCGGTGGCGATCGAGCTGCTGCGGGAAGTCGGGCCGATGGCTGTTTCGAGCGCCAACATCTCCGGGCGCCCGGCGGCGCACACCGCCGAACAGGCGCGCGAACAACTCGGTGAGCTGGTCCAGGTCTACCTTGATGGCGGACCGGCCCAACAGCAGATTGCATCCACGATCATCGACCTGAGCGGCGCGCGCCCGATCCTGTTGCGGCATGGTCCGGTGACCGCGGAGGCCATCGCCGGCGTTCTGGGTGTCGAGGTAGCGACGCTTTCGTCGCAGACGGATTGATCTGATCTTGAGCTTCGTGCCTGCGGTTCAGCGATGTCGACACCGATGTGGTTGTGGCCGATGATGTCGGCACTGCCTCCGGAGCAGCTGTCGTCGACGCTGCTGGCGCTCGCCGACCGAGGCGCGGGTGTCCCGCTGCGCGAACTCGCTCTGGTCGGCCTGACCGCCGCGATCATCACCTATCTCGCCACCGGTTGGGTGCGGGTGCTGGCCCGACGGTGGGGAGCGGTGGCCTTCCCTCGCGAGCGCGACGTTCACCAGCGCCCTACCCCCCGGATGGGGGGTCTGGCGATGTACGTGGGGGTGGTTGCCGCGGTGCTTTTGGCGTCCCAGCTTCCGGCGCTCACACGCGGCTTCGTCTATTCGTCGGGAATGCCCGCAGTGGTCGTCGCCGGTGGGCTGATCATGGTCGTCGGATTGATCGATGATCGGTGGGGTCTGGACGCGCTGACGAAGTTCGCCGGTCAGATCACCGCGGCGAGTGTGCTCGTCACCATGGGCGTGGCGTGGAGTGTCCTCTACATCCCTTTCGGGGGCGTGGGCACGATCGTGTTGGACCAGGTCTCGTCGATATTGCTGACGCTTGCTCTTACCGTCGCCATCGTCAACGCGATGAACTTCGTCGATGGTCTGGACGGTCTCGCCGCGGGATTGGGCCTCATCACGGCCTCGGCGATCTGCATCTTTTCGGTGGGTCTGTTGCGTGACCACGGCGGCGACGTGCTGTTCTACCCTCCTGCCGTCATTTCGGTCGTCCTTGCGGGCGCTTGTCTAGGCTTTCTGCCGCATAACTTTCATCGGGCCAGGATCTTCATGGGCGATTCGGGGTCCATGCTGATCGGGCTGATGCTCGCGGCGGCGTCCACGACGGCGGCCGGACCGATCTCGCAGACCGCGTACGGGGCCCGCGACGTTTTCGCGCTCTTGTCCCCCTTCCTGCTCGTGGTGGCCGTCATGTTCGTGCCTGCCTTGGACATGTTGCTCGCCATCATCAGGCGCACCCGGGCGGGCTTGAGCCCGTTCAGTCCGGACAAGATGCATCTACATCACCGACTACTGGAGATCGGCCATTCCCATCGACGGGTGGTGCTGCTCATCTACCTCTGGGTGGGCATCGTCGCCCTGGGCGCGGCGAGCACGATCTTCTTCGACCCCCGGCACAGTGCAGCGGTCATGGTGGGGGCGCTTTTGGTCGCGATCGTGGTCACATTGGTCCCGCTATTGGGGCAGCGAGACAGGCCCGTGGACGGGCTATACGACGAATAGTAGTAGCCCTCTTTTATGGCCCTCACCATGTGTTAGGGTTCGGTGAGAACCCGAAAAACCTCGCGGGTTGCCGGCCTCCAGACCGTTCGGTGCGTCGCTTCCAACACCGAGCGGGACGGAAAAACGACCGACAGGTTGACCAACCACAGGAGCTGCCCCTTGGGTGATTCCAGCGCGGCGGGTGCCCTCCGATACGCTACGGGCGCCACGCACAGGATCATCAGGATCGGCTCCTTTGGTGGACTACCGGATTCGACGACCGCGGGATTGAGGTGAAGGGGTGACGACGCCAGCGCAAGACGCGCCGTTGGTGTTTCCTTCCGTTGCTTTCAGGCCTGTGCGCCTGCTCATGATTTGTGCTGTGCTGACCGGCGTTGCGACCGTCCTCTCGGCGTTGCTGGGTCACGCGTTGTTCGGTGCGTTCTTCGGCATCGGTCTCGGCTTAGGTCTGGTCAACGCCCTGCTCGTGCGCCGCGCGGTCTTCTCCATCACCGCCGACGAGCACCCGCTCAAGAAGAAAATGGCCCTCAACTCCGCGACACGGGTACTGGCGATCTCCGTGATCGGTCTGGTCATCGCATTCCTCTTCCGGCCCCTCGGGCTCGGGGTTCTCTTGGGCCTGGCATTTTTTCAGGTCCTTCTCGTACTCAGCACATCTCTGCCGGTGCTGAAGAAGCTGCGCGCGGAGTCGGCCGATGAGGCTGATGAGGTTGTGGGCTCATGATCTGCATGACACGACGGGTTAGCACCGAAGGACTGATCTGCACATGACTGAACAGACGCTGGCCGAAGCGGCCATCCATGTGGGGGAGCATTCTCCGATCTGGCACCTTTTCGGAATGTCGATCAACGGGGACACCGTCATCTCGACTTCTATCGCCGCACTGATCGTGATCGGCCTGGCCTTCTTCCTGCGGTCCAAGGTGACGTCGACCGACGCCCCCGGCGGCGTTCAACTGTTCTTCGAGGCCATCACGATCCAGATGCGCAGCCAGGTCGAGAGCGCAATCGGAATGCGGATCGCGCCGTTCGTGCTGCCGTTGGCGATCACGCTGTTCATCTTCATTCTGGTGGCGAACTGGCTGGCGGTGCTGCCTGTGCAGTACTCGGATTCAACCGGTACACACGAACTGCTCAAAGCTCCGGCAGCGGACATCAACTTCGTCTTGGCTCTCGCTCTGTTCGTTTTCATCAGCTACCACCTGGCTGGAGTTTGGCGCCGCGGTGTCGTGGGCCATCCGATCAAGGTCGCAAAGGGTCACGTGGCATTCCTTGCGCCGATCAACATGGTCGAGGAGATCGCCAAACCGATCTCGTTGTCGCTTCGACTTTTTGGCAATATCTTCGCCGGGGGCATCATGGTGGCGCTGATCGCGCTGTTCCCGGCGTGGATCCTCTGGCTCCCCAACTCGATCTGGAAGGCATTCGATTTGTTCGTCGGCCTGATCCAGGCGTTCATCTTCGCCTTGCTGACCATCCTGTACTTCGGTCAGTCAATGGAACTCGATCACGGCGACGAACACAGCACAGCAGAGCAGCATTAGAACCAAGCAGTACCAGCTAGACCCACAGAGAACCCTGGCGATACCAAGCCAGTTATCAAGGAGGATAAGAAATGGATCCCACAATCGCGGCCGGCGCACTCATCGGCGGTGGTCTCATGATGGCCGGTGGTGCGATCGGCGTAGGTGTCGGTGACGGCATTGCCGGCAGCGCCTTGATCTCCGGTGTTGCTCGCCAGCCGGAAGCCCAGGGGCGGCTCTTCACTCCGTTCTTCATCACCGTCGGTCTGGTAGAGGCGGCCTACTTCATTAACCTGGCCTTCATGGCGCTGTTCGTGTTCGCCACCCCGGTTTCCTGATCAACGCCATGGGTGATCCGACAGCGACGATCCTTGCAGCCGAGGAATCCGGGGGGACGAACAACTTCCTCATCCCCAACGGGACGTTCTTTGTGGTGCTGCTTATCTTCTTGATCGTGCTCGCCGTCATCTCGACCTGGGTGGTGCCGCCGATCAGCAAGGTGTTGGCCGAACGGGAAGCGATGCTTGCCAAGACAGCCGCCGACAACAAGAAGGCGGCCGAACAGTTGGCTGCGGCGCAGGCAGACTACGACGAAGCGATGAAGGCCGCGCGTGGCGAAGCGTCATCGATCCGTGACGAAGCCCGAGCGGCAGGGCGCAAGGTCGTCGATGAGTCGCGCGCCAAGGCGGGCGGCGAGGTTACCCGGGAGTTGGAGCAGGCGGGCGGGCAGCTGTCGGAGAATGCCGCCAGGGCGAACGAGCAATTACAGCCCTCGGTCGCGACGTTATCCACCCAACTGGCCAGCCGTATCCTCGGGACCGATGTCTCGGGGGCGGATAGTTCCGCCAGGAGCCGCTGATGTCGACATTCATCGGAAACCTGATCGGCTTCGCCGTCATTGTCTGGGCTGCGGTCAAGTGGGTGGTGCCGTTGGTCAGGAAGATGATGCAGAACCAGCAGGAAGCTATCCGCACCGCGCTGGCGGAGAGCAAGTCGGCGGCCGACAAGCTGTCCAATGCGGACAAGATGCACGCAAAAGCCGTCGAGGATGCCAAGGCTGAAGCGACCCGGGTGACCGACGAGGCTCGGACGGACTCCGGTCGCATCGCCGATCAGCTACGCGAACAGGCGTCGGTCGAGGCTGAGCGGATCAAATCCCAAGGTGAGCAACAGGTGCAACTGTTGCGCCAACAGACGATCCGCAATCTGCGCCATCACTTGGGGACCGAGGCAACGGCGAAGGCCGAGGCGATAGTCCGTGGCTACGTTGCCGACCCGGCCGCGCAGTCTTCCACCGTCGACCGCATCCTCGATGAACTGGACGCGATGGCACCTTCCTCGGCGGTGCTGACAGTGGGTGCGACGCTGAACCTGCGGGCCGCCAGCCGCGACGCGCTGGCCGAGGTGGTCAAGCAGTTCGAGTCGGTTGCCGAAGGCGCCAGCGTCGACAAGCTCACCTCGCTGGCTGAAAATCTTCCGGCTGTAGCGAAGTTGCTCCTCAAAGAGCCGGCGCTGAACAAGTTGCTCGCCCAGGCGACCGACGACCCGGCCGCCAAGGTTCAACTGGTGCAGCGGCTGTTCGGTAGCAAGGTCGACTCCGCCACCCTAAGTCTGCTCAATACCGCTGTGTCGCAGCGGTGGTCGGCCGAGGCCAACCTGATCGACGCCGTCGAGCATGTGGCCCGGCTCGCGCTGTTGGTACGAGCAGAACGCGCCGGGGAGGCCGACGAGGTCGAGAACCAATTGTTCCGGTTCGGCAGGGTGCTCGACACCGAGGCCCGGTTCAGCAGACTGCTTTCCGATCAGATGGTGCCCGCCGAACATCGGGTGAATCTGCTCAAACAGGTTCTCGAACGCAGTGGTGGCGTGAATGCCACGACGGCCGCACTGTTGACACAGACGGTCGAGCTGCTCCGTGGCGAGCCGGCCGATGTCGCCGTCAGCGAGCTCGCGGAGCTTGCCGTGGCGAGGCGCGGCGAGGTCGTCGCCGAAGTCACCGCGGCGGCGGAGCTTACCGGCGAACAGCACGCCCGGCTCGCTGGGCTACTGACCCGGATCTACGGCCACCCCGTGTCGATCCAGATGAACATCGACCCGGACGTACTCGGCGGGCTCCTGATTACGGTCGGTGACGAAGTCATCGACGGTTCCATCTCATCTCGTTTGGACGCGGCCCGAGCCGGGCTTCCAGACTGAGCGACCAGATCTCGGCATCAACAGCAACGTAAAGGCAGGAAGACGAAAAGCCATGGCAGAGTTGACAATTTCGGCTTCTGACATCGAGGGTGCAATCGAGGACTACGTCTCCTCCTTCACCGCCGATTCGGACCGCGAAGAGATCGGCATCGTCGTCGATGCAGGCGACGGCATCGCACACGTCGAGGGTTTGCCCTCGGTGATGACCCAGGAACTTCTCGAATTCCCGGGTGGTGTGCTCGGTGTCGCACTCAACCTGGACGAACACAGCGTCGGCGCGGTGATCTTGGGCGAGTTCGAGAAGATCGAACAGGGCCAACAGGTCAAGCGCACCGGCGAGGTGCTGTCGGTGCCGGTCGGGGACGCCTTCCTCGGCCGCGTGATCAATCCGCTCGGACAGCCGATCGACGGCCAAGGCGACATCGAGACCGACACCCGTCGTGCGCTGGAGCTGCAGGCACCGTCGGTGGTTCAGCGTCAAGGGGTTTCCGAGCCGCTGCAGACCGGCATCAAGGCTATCGACTCCATGACGCCGATCGGGCGTGGGCAACGCCAGCTGATCATCGGTGACCGAAAGACCGGCAAGACGGCGGTCTGCGTCGACACCATTCTTAATCAGCGTGAGGCGTGGGAGACCGGCGATCCCAAGCAGCAGGTGCGGTGCGTATACGTGGCGATCGGCCAGAAGGGCACCACGATCGCGTCGGTGAAACGGGCCCTCGAAGAGGGCGGCGCGATGGAGTACACCACCATTGTCGCGGCACCCGCATCCGACGCGGCGGGCTTCAAATGGCTTGCCCCCTATACGGGATCGGCGATCGGCCAGCACTGGATGTACGACGGCAAGCACGTTCTGATCGTCTTCGACGACCTCTCCAAGCAGGCGGACGCCTATCGCGCGATTTCTTTGCTGCTGCGTCGCCCGCCGGGCCGCGAGGCCTTCCCGGGCGATGTGTTCTACCTGCACTCGCGGCTACTGGAACGCTGTGCGAAGTTGTCCGACGAGCTCGGCGGCGGTTCCATGACGGGCCTGCCGATCATCGAGACCAAGGCCAACGACATTTCTGCGTTCATCCCGACCAACGTCATCTCGATTACCGACGGTCAGTGCTTCCTGGAGTCCGACCTGTTCAACCAGGGCGTCCGGCCGGCCATCAACGTTGGTGTCTCGGTGTCCCGCGTCGGCGGCGCCGCGCAGATCAAGGCGATGAAAGAGGTGGCGGGGAGCCTGCGGCTGGAACTGTCGCAGTACCGCGAATTGGAGGCGTTCGCCGCCTTCGCCTCAGACCTGGACGCGGCCTCGAAGGCGCAGCTTGATCGCGGTGCTCGTCTAGTCGAGTTGCTCAAGCAGCCGCAGTACACCCCCTACCCGGTGGAGGATCAGGTCGTGGCGATCTTCCTCGGTACCGGCGGGCACCTGGACTCGGTTCCGGTGGAAGACGTCTCGCGCTTCGAAACGGAGTTGCTCGAGCATGTCAAGGCTTCTCATTCGGAGGTTCTCAAGGAGATCCGCGAGTCCAAGAAACTCACCGAAGAGATCGAAAAGAAGCTGACCGATGTCATCAACGAGTTCAAGAAGGGCTTCTCCGCAACGGACGGAAGCTCGGTCGTCGTCAACGAGGCCGAGGCTGAGGCCATGGACGAGGCGGACGTCGAAAAGGAATCCGTCAAGGTCCGTAAGCCCAAGAAGTAGGACCCACCCGAAACTATTGGATCTCCGAAAGGGTCTGGAGAGCTAGATGGCTGCAACACTGCGCGAGCTCCGCGGGCGCATCCGTTCTGCCGGGTCGATCAAGAAGATCACCAAGGCTCAGGAACTGATCGCGACATCGCGAATCGCCAAGGCGCAGGCCCGAGTGGAGGCGGCTCGGCCGTACGCTGGCGAAATCACCAGCATGCTTACCGAGCTGGCCAGTGCCAGCGCGTTGGACCACCCGTTGCTCGTGCAACGGGAGAATCCGAAACGGGCCGGAGTGCTGGTGGTGTCCTCCGACCGCGGATTGTGCGGTGCTTACAACGCCAACGTACTGCGGCAGTCCGAGGAACTATTTTCGCTCTTGCGGGAAGAGGGCAAGACGGTCGAGCTGTACGTGGTCGGCCGAAAAGCTCTGGGTTACTACAACTTCCGCCAGCGCGAAATCACCGAGTCCTGGGCCGGCTTCTCCGAGCGTCCCACATATGAGAATGCCCGGGAGATTGCCGGCACCCTGGTCTCAGCTTTCATGTCCGGGGCCGATGACGAAGGCGACGACCCGGGCGCGGACGGCATCCTTGGCGTCGACGAGCTACACATCGTCTTCACCGAATTCAAATCGATGCTTTCGCAATCGGCAGCGGCGCGCCGGATCGCACCGATGGTGGTCGAGTACGTCGAAGACGAACCGGAGGATAGCGGCCCGCGCACGCTGTTCTCGTTCGAGCCGGATTCGGAAACACTGTTCGACGCGTTACTGCCACGCTATGTCGCCACCCGGGTCTACGCCGCGCTGCTGGAGGCGGCCGCCTCAGAGTCCGCGTCGCGGCGACGGGCCATGAAGTCGGCGACCGACAACGCCGACGATCTGATCAAGGCCCTCACCCTGGCGGCCAACCGTGAACGCCAAGCCCAGATCACCCAGGAAATCAGCGAGATCGTTGGCGGTGCCAACGCGCTCGCCGACGCCAAATAACGAAATCGACCACCGAAGACCCGTAGGAAGCGAAGAGAAAATGACTGCTACCGCAGAAGACACCAAGAGCGACACCAAGCGCGGTTCAGCCGGTCGGGTCGTGCGCATCACCGGCCCAGTTGTGGATGTCGAGTTCCCTCGTGGTTCGGTACCCGAGCTGTTCAACGCTCTGAACGCGGAGATCACCTACGGGGACCTCGCCAAGACGCTGACCCTCGAGGTGGCCCAGCACCTCGGTGACAACCTGGTCCGCACCATCTCGATGCAACCTACCGACGGCCTGGTGCGCGGTGTGGAGGTGACCGACTCCGGAAAGTCGATCTCAGTACCCGTCGGCGACGGCGTGAAGGGTCACGTCTTCAACGCGCTGGGTTACTGCCTTGATGAGCCGGGCTACGGCGAAGACTTCGAGCACTGGTCGATACACCGCAAGCCACCGGCATTCGCCGAGCTCGAGCCGCGGACCGAGATGCTTGAGACCGGACTCAAAGTGGTCGACCTGCTCACTCCCTACGTCCGTGGCGGCAAGATCGCGCTGTTCGGCGGTGCCGGTGTGGGCAAGACGGTGCTGATCCAGGAGATGATCAACCGCATCGCCCGTAACTTCGGCGGCACCTCCGTCTTCGCTGGAGTGGGAGAGCGCACCCGTGAGGGCAACGACCTCTGGGTTGAACTGGCCGACGCCGACGTGCTCAAGGACACCGCGCTGGTGTTCGGGCAGATGGACGAGCCACCGGGCACCCGTATGCGTGTCGCACTGTCCGCGTTGACCATGGCCGAGTACTTCCGCGATGAGAAGCAGCAGGACGTTCTGCTCTTCATCGACAACATCTTCCGCTTCACACAGGCGGGCTCCGAGGTGTCGACGCTGTTGGGCCGTATGCCATCCGCGGTGGGATACCAGCCGACCCTGGCCGATGAGATGGGCGAACTGCAGGAGCGCATCACCTCGACGCGGGGGCGCTCCATCACCTCGATGCAAGCCGTGTACGTTCCCGCCGACGATTACACCGACCCGGCGCCGGCAACGACTTTCGCCCATCTGGATGCCACGACGGAGCTCAGCCGAAGCGTGTTCTCAAAGGGTATTTTCCCGGCGGTGGACCCGCTTGCATCCTCCTCGACGATTCTTGATCCCGCAGTCGTCGGCGACGAACATTACCGGGTTGCCCAGGAAGTCATCCGAATCCTGCAGCGATACAAGGATCTCCAGGACATCATTGCCATTCTCGGTATCGACGAGCTGTCCGAGGAGGACAAACAGCTGGTGAATCGGGCGCGGCGGATCGAGCGCTTCCTGAGCCAGAACATGATGGCGGCCGAGCAGTTCACCGGTCAGCCGGGTTCGACGGTGCCGCTCAAGGAGACCATCGAGGCGTTCGACAAGTTGTCCAAGGGCGATTTCGACCACCTCCCGGAGCAGGCGTTCTTCCTCATCGGCGGCCTGGACGATCTGGCGAAGAAGGCCGAAAGCCTCGGCGCCAAGCTGTGATGAGCGCTTGCGCGAAGAACCGGCGAGCTGTGAGCGCTTGCGCGAAGAACCGGCGAGCTGTGAGCGCTTGCGCGAAGAACCGGCGAGCTGTGAGCGCTCGCACGAATAGCCCTGCCGTATACCGAAAGGCGGTGTGAGATGGCCGAACTACGAGTCGAGATCGTCGCCGTAGAACGCAAGCTGTGGTCGGGCGAGGCTACCTTCGTCTTCACCCGCACCACCGCCGGTGAGATCGGTATCCTGCCCAGGCACATCCCGCTGGTAGCGCAGCTCGTCGACGATGCGATGGTTCGCGTCGAGCGTGACAACGAGGATGACCTGCGTATTGCGATCGAGGGAGGATTCCTGTCGGTTACCGAGGAGGCCGTCCGAATCCTGGTCGAGAAGGCGGAATTCGAGTCTGAAATCGACGCCGAAGAGGCCAAGCAGGACTCCGAATCCGACGACGAGCACACTGCGGCGTGGGGTCGTGCGCGCCTTCGCGCGCTGGGTCAGATCGACTAGCAGGCCGTTCCGGTGAGCGCGTCCATGCTGTTCATGGTCGCGCTGGTCGGCGTGCTTCTGGTGGTTGTCGTCGTACTCGGCTACCGATTGTGGAAACTGCGGCAAATTGGGGGCACGGCCGCGATACTGCGCGACTTTCCTGCCGTGGGTGGCCAGGGCTGGCGGCACGGTGTGATGCGGTACCGGGGAGGGGAGGCCGGCTTCTACCGGTTGTCGAGCCTGCGATGGTGGCCTGACCGGACGTTGAGCCGGCGAGGCCTCGAAATCGTGACCCGGCGCGCGCCGCGCGGGGATGAGTTCGACATCATGACCGAACAGATCACCATTCTAGAATTACGCGACACAGGCCCTGAGCGTGGCCGCGACTACGAAATCGCCCTCGACAAAGGTGCTTTGACCGCTTTCACCTCATGGGTGGAATCGCGTCCGTCGCCACGGGCGCGACGACGGACCTACTGAGTCTGCCCGCCAGGTTGCCAGAGGACGTCACCTTGGGGGTTTGCCGCGCGCGACAGGATGAACAGCAGATCGGATAGCCGGTTGAGGTACTTGGCCGGCAAGACGCTCATCGAATCGCGATGAGTCTCGATCGCGTGCCATGCCGATCGCTCGGCTCTACGCGCCACGGTGCGGGCCACATGAAGCTGCGCGGACAGCGGAGTGCCACCGGGAAGGACAAAGGAATTCAGCGCGGGCAGTGCCTCGTTGAACGCATCGCACCACGTTTCCAGGCGGTCGATGTAGCTCTGCTGGATGCGCAGCTGGGGATGTTCGGGGTTTTCAACCAGTGGTGTCGACAGGTCAGCGCCGGCGTCGAACAGGTCGTTCTGAATTTGTCGTAAAACGTCGAGAACCCGCTCCTTCGGATCACTTAGTGCCACTGCGACACCTATCGCGGCGTTCGTTTCGTCACAGTCGGCGTATGCCTGCAGCCGTGCGTCATTCTTCGAAACACGGGTGAAGTCGCTCAGTCCGGTGGTGCCATCGTCACCGGTCCGGGTGTAGATGCGTGTCAGGTGCACTGCCATGGTGAAACCGTACCGGTGAGTGTCCACGCGCGGTGGTTCGGAAACTGACACGGCCGACAAGGCTGTTTACACTGAGCCGCGTGACTGAGCGTTTCATGGTGACCGGCGGAGGCCGATTATCGGGCGAAGTCGCCATCGGGGGCGCCAAGAACAGTGTCTTGAAACTAATGGCGGCGGCCTTGCTTGCAGAGGGCACCAGCACCATCTCGAACTGTCCGGACATCCTTGATGTTCCGCTGATGGCCGAGGTGTTGCGCGGGCTCGGCGCCACTGTCGAACTCGAGGGCGACCTCGCCAGGATCACCTCGCCGGAAGAGCCGAAATACGACGCGGACTTTGCCGCGGTTCGTCAGTTCCGCGCCTCGGTATGCGTTCTGGGGCCCTTGGTCGGGCGGTGCAAGCGGGCGAAAGTGGCGCTGCCGGGTGGCGATGCGATCGGCTCGCGTCCGCTGGACATGCATCAGTCCGGACTGCGCCAGTTGGGAGCCCGGTGCAACATCGAGCACGGCTGCGTGGTCGCCGAGGCCGACCACCTGCGCGGTGCGGAGATCCAATTGGAATTTCCGTCGGTGGGCGCCACAGAGAACATTCTGATGGCCGCGGTACTCGCCGAGGGCGTCACGACGATTCACAATGCTGCCCGTGAGCCCGATGTCGTCGATCTGTGCACGATGCTCAATCAAATGGGGGCCCAGATCATCGGTGCGGGTTGCTCGACGTTAACGATCACCGGCGTCGATCGGCTGTACCCGACGGAGCACAGGGTCATCGGCGATCGGATCGTCGCCGCCACGTGGGGAATTGCCGCCGCGATGACCCGTGGTGATATCACGGTCACCGGCGTGGATCCGCAGCATCTGCAGTTGGTGCTGCACAAACTGCACGATGCCGGCGCTACCGTGACCCAGACCGACGACGGTTTCCGGGTCGTGCAGTACGAACGGCCCAAGGCCGTGAACGTCGCCACCCTGCCGTTTCCAGGCTTCCCGACCGACCTTCAGCCGATGGCCATCGGCCTCGCGGCGATCGCCGACGGTACGTCGATGATCACCGAAAATGTTTTCGAGGCGCGCTTCCGGTTCGTCGAGGAGATGATCCGGCTCGGAGCAGATGCCCGAACCGATGGCCATCACGCCGTCGTGCGGGGTATTCCTCAGCTGTCGAGTGCCCCCGTGTGGTCTTCGGATATCCGGGCCGGCGCCGGGCTGGTGCTGGCCGGATTGGTCGCCGACGGCGAAACCGAGATTCACGACGTCTTTCACATCGACCGCGGTTATCCGAGATTTCTGGAGAACCTCACCGCATTGGGCGCTGAGATCGAACGAGTCACCTAGTAGCGAGCGGGTACCGCGTTCGAGCGTGTACCGCCCCGGTGTGCTGGTCGTTTGGGGTTGTAGTCGGCAAAGCGTAGTATTTCGGCAGAAGCCGATGGCCCGGTCTGAACGGACTCCGCTCAGATATGTGGACGTGGTTTGACCGGTCCGGTCACATGCAGTACAGTGGCAGGGTTGCCTGAAATACGGGTGTGTTGTTTGAGAACTCAATAGTGTGTTTGGTGGTTTTTGTTTGTTGTTTTTTGGTCTGCCCCTGTTTTCCCGTTTTGGGGGTGGATGTTTTTTTGGATGCCGGTTTTGGTGTCTTTGT
>JBFXJE010000033.1:0-25934 GCA_050175175.1 Mycolicibacterium sp.
CACTTTGGTCGGTAACTCACTGACCACTACGCGATGGCCCACCCCGAAACCCTCAACGACACACCCGGCACAGCCCGGACGCAGTCGACCTCAGGCCCGAAACCCCACCATCCCCGGGGACTTACCCGCGCCGAGCAGTTCTTACCGGTATAAGAAGGCATTGAAAACAGTGCCGATTCCCCCGGCGAACTCACCACCGATGTCGTACATTGCCTCCGTGCGCAATACGGGGGACGCGCATGGTGTGCGCTCAGATCGCAGTCACGCGTCCTGCCGAGGGGAGCTGCGATCTGAGCGCACACCTAGCTAGAGACCGGGGAGCTCCCTGAAACTGGTAAATCGCCGTTCGGTCCCGCTAAGTGGATCCTGGAACTTCAGGCTGTGCGCGAGAAGCCTTAGCGGAGTGGAGAAATCGTCGGCAACGACATCGATGACGCTGGGATACAGCGGGTCACCAGTGATCGGAAGACCCAGCGATGCCATATGAACTCGTAGCTGGTGGGTCCGCCCGGTTTGCGGGGTCAGCCGGTAGATCGCGTCGCCGCAGCGTTCGATCCGGGTCTCGGCATTAGGCTCGCCCGGCACTACCGCCGCCTGCAAGATGCCGCGCTGCTTCACGATTCGGTTTCGCAGCGTCACGGGAAACTCCAGATGGGACTCGGCCGTCGAATGCGCGAGGTAAGTCTTGCGGACCAGGCCCCGTGCGAACATCGACTGATACCGCCCGCGTACCTCGCGACGCGCCGTGAACAGCAATACCCCCGCCGTCAATCGATCGAGGCGATGCGCCGGACTCAATTCCGGCAGCTCGAGTTCGCGGCGCAATCGCACCACCGCGGTCTGGGCGACGTGGCGTCCGCGGGGCATGGTGGCCAGAAAGTGCGGTTTGTCGACGACGACGATGTCCTCATCTCGATAGAGGATGGGCATCGCGAAGGGCACGGTCACCTCCGAGGGCAGGTCTCGGTACAGATAGACGTGCGAATTGGGCTGTAGCACAGTCGATGCAGTCACGACGCCGCCGTCGGCGGTCACCACCTCACCCCGAAGCACTTTCGCGGCCGCGGCCTCGCCGAACCGGTCGGCCAGCTCCACCATTACCGCTCCCCCGCGCAACCTCACTCGCGCCGGTCCGAGTCCGTCGCGCACCGGCAGCGGCGCAGGCCTGCGGGTCAAGTGAGCGGAACCGGCTCGAGGATCTCTGCCCGCGCTTCGGGTGCGGCCGCTCGCAGTGCGTCGGCGGAGGCGTCGTCGGGCTGCGTCTGGGAGAGCACCTCGGCCTCGACCCGCGCCAGATAGGTTGCCACCTCCCGATCGATATCCTCGTCGGTCCAACCCAGAATCGGCGCAACGACTTCGGCGACCTCCCGCGCGCAATCGACACCGCGGTGCGGGTACTCGATCGAGATTCGCATTCGGCGAGCCAGAATGTCCTCCAGATGAAGCGCGCCTTCGGCGGCGGCCGCGTAGGCGGCTTCCACCTTGAGGTAGACGGGCGCTTCGGTGATCGGACCCAACAGTTCGGGACGACCCGCGCCAAGTTTGAGCACCTCACCGATCAGTGCGCCGTATCGATCGAGCAGGTGCCGGACCCGATACGGATGCAGATTGTAATGCGCTCCGAGGCTTTCGGTTTGGTTGACCAGCGCGAAGTATCCGTCGGCTCCCATCAGTGGCACCTTCGCGGTGATGGACGGCGCCACCCGGGTCGGGACGAACTCGGCCGCAGCATCGATCGCGTCCTGCGCCATCACCCGGTAGGTGGTGTACTTGCCGCCGGCGATCGCCACCAGGCCGGGTGCGGGCACCGCGACCGCGTGCTCGCGGGAAAGCTTTGAGGTCTCCTCGCTCTCGCCCGCGAGCAGCGGCCGCAGGCCGGCGTAGACACCGTCGATGTCGTCGTGCGTCAATGGCGTCGCCAGCACGGTGTTCACCGTGCCGAGAAGGTAGTCGATGTCGGCTTTGGTGGCCGCCGGGTGGGCCAGGTCGAGGTTCCAGTCGGTGTCGGTGGTACCGATGATCCAGTGGGTACCCCACGGAATGACGAACAGCACCGACTTCTCGGTGCGCAGGATGATCGCGACCTCGCTGACGACGCGATCGCGTGGCACCACGATGTGCACGCCCTTGGATGCCCGTACCCGAAATCGGCCGCGCTGCTTGGACAACGCCTGGATCTCGTCGGTCCATACACCGGTCGCGTTGACCACGACGTGGCCGCGCACCTCGGTGAGCGAGCCGTCTTCGGAGTCGCGTACCTGTACCCCGGTGACCCGGTCACCCTCCCGCAGCAACGCCACCACCTGCGTCGACGTTCGGACCACCGCGCCGTATTGGGCCGCGGTCCGGGCCACCGTCATGGTGTGCCGGGCGTCGTCGACCACAGTGTCGTAATAGCGGATGCCACCGATCAGCGAACTCCGCTTCAGGCCGGGCGACAACCGCAACGCGCCGGCTCTCGTCAAATGCTTCTGCGCCGGAACGGATTTGGATCCACCAAGCTGGTCGTAGAGCAGGATGCCGGCAGCGATGTACGGCCTCTCCCACCACCGCTTGCTCAGCGGAAACAGGAAAGGCAGGGGTTTGACCAGATGTGGCGCCAGTGTGGTCAGCGACAACTCGCGTTCGTACAGCGCCTCGCGGACGAGACCGAACTCCAGCTGCTCCAGGTAGCGCAGACCGCCGTGGAACATCTTGCTGCTGCGGCTGGAGGTTCCCGACGCGAAGTCGCGGGCCTCCACCAGCGCCACCTTGAGGCCACGCGTCGCCGCATCGAGCGCCGCGCCCGCGCCGACCACACCACCGCCCACCACGATCACATCGAACTGCTCGTCGCCGAGCCGATCCCAGGCCCGCGCGCGCTGCTCGGGCCCCAGGAAGGTCTGCCCGTTGCCCGGACCGGGTATCGGATCACCCACGTTGACCGACTCCTCGTTACTCGTCCGTACGGCTGTCCGACTCAGGCTACTGGTGTTCAGTCCAAATCGTCGTGCGCCATCAACCGGCGCGCTGCCTCCACGATGGAGCCCGACAGCGAGGGATACACCGACAACGTCTGGGCCAGGTCGGTCACCGAGATCCGATTCTGTACGGCCAGCGCGATGGGCAGGATCAATTCCGAAGCGATCGGCGCCACCACCACGCCGCCGATCACCACGCCGGTGGCCGGGCGGCAGAAGATTTTCACGAAACCGTATCTGAGCAGCGACATTTTCGCCCTGGCGTTACTGGTCAGCGGTAGTTTCAGGGTGCGCGCGGGCACGCTGCCGTCGTCGATCGCGGATTGCGGGATGCCGACCGCGGCGATCTCGGGGCGGGTGAAAGTGGCCGACGCGACGGTGCGCAGCCGGATCGGGGACACCCCGTCCCCGAGCGCGTGGTACATCGCGATGCGGCCCTGCATGGCGGCCACCGAGGCCAGCGGCAGCAGGCCGGTGCAGTCGCCCGCGGCATAGATGCCCGCGGCCGGGGTACGCGATACCCGGTCGACCGGGATATAGCCACCGGGCTTGAGTTCGATGCCGACTCGCTCCAACCCCAGATCGGCTGTGTTGGGTACCGACCCGACCGTCATCAAGGCGTGGCTACCGTCGACCGAGCGCCCGTCGGCCAGGCTCACTTTGACTCCGGTCGCGGTACGGGTCACCGATTCCGCGCGCGCGTTCTTCACCAGGGTCACGCCGCGCTCGGCGAAGACCTTCTCCAGCACCGCGGCCGCGTCGGAGTCCTCGTGCGGCAGGATCTGATCGCGGCTGGCGACCACCGTCACCGTCACGCCGAGTTCGGTGTAGGCGTTGCAGAACTCCGCGCCGGTCACCCCCGAACCCACCACGACCAGGTGTTCGGGAAGCTCAGTCAGGTCGTAGAGCTGGCGCCAGGTCAGGATCCGCTCCCCGTCGGGGACCGCGTTCGGCAGCACCCGGGGGCTGGCCCCGGTGGCGATCAACACCACGTCGGCCTTCAACACACCGGCTCGGCCGTCGGGTGTGGTGACCTTCACCCGGTGATGGGCCAATCCCGAGGTGTCGTCGACGAGCGCGCCGCGCCCGCCGATGATGTTCACGCCCTGGTCGATCAGCTGGCTGCCGATGTCGGCGGATTGCGAGGCGGCCAGCGTCTTGACCCGGTTGTTGATCTGCGAAAGCGTGATCTTGGCGTGGTCGATGCCGATGTCGAACCCCAGACCTGCGGCACGACGCAGTTCGGTGCGCACGCCGGTGGAGGCGATCAACGTCTTGGACGGCACGCAGTCGTAGAGCACACATGCCCCGCCTATGCCGTCCGAGTCGATCACTGTCACCTGGGTGACATCCCGCCCGTGCGCGGCGGCCACCAGCGCCGCCTCGTACCCTGCCGGTCCGCCGCCGATGATCACGATGCGCGTCAACACGGTCTCAACCTAGGACACCTGAGTCGCCCAGGCATCAGATCTTGCAGAGCCTCCGCGAGGTCGGCCGGTCGGACAGCATGCGACTAAGCTTCTCGCGTGCCGATCTATGCCGCCTACGGATCGAATATGCATCCCGAGCAGATGCTGCAGCGGGCGCCGCACTCACCGATGGCTGGGACGGGCTGGCTGCACGGCTGGCGGCTGACTTTCGGCGGCGCGGACATCGGCTGGGAGGGCGCGCTGGCCACCGTCGTCGAAGACCCTGACTCGAAGGTTTTCGTCGTGCTCTACGACATGACCAAGGACGACGAAGCGAACCTGGACCGCTGGGAGGGCTCCGAGCTCGGCATTCACAAGAAAATCCGCTGCCGGGTCGACCGGATCTCCTCGGATACCGACACCGACCCGGTGCTGGCGTGGCTGTATGTGGTGGACGCCTGGGAAGGCGGCATCCCGTCGGCGCGCTACCTGGGAGTGATGGCCGATGCAGCCGAAATCGCCGGCGCCCCAGCGGAATACGTCCACGACCTGCGTACCCGGCCGGCCAGCAACATCGGCCCCGGCACCTGACCCCCCCCTGTTCCGCGAGCCCGCGTGTTTGCACGCCGGCGCGCCGCTATCCCTGGCATTCGGCGCGCACTCACGCCGCGCGACGACGGCGAAACTGTGCGTTGATACGCGCAACCATCTCCCCCGCCCGAAAGCGAACATCCTCGTAGACGATGGGTACAACAGCCCAGTCGACATCCATCAGCGCGGCCTGACGCCGACGATCCCGCCGCATCGCCTCGGGACCGGAGTGCCACGCTAGACCGTCGTACTCGGCGGCCACGTGGTATTGCGGCCAGGCGAAGTCGAGCCTGCGGAGCTCGCCATTGCCGTCAAGGATCTCGTACTGCAGTTCCGGGATCGGCAGCCCGCCATCGACCATCGCCAGCCGGGCCTCACTCTCCATCGGGGATTCCGACCGCGCGTCCGCCAGCGGTAGAAGATCGCGTACCGCGACGATGCCCCGGCGACCCTTCTGCTCGACGGCGGCGCGCCACAGCACGGGCAGGTTGCAGGTACCGCTACGCAAGGCTGCGTCCAGTGTGGCCAGCGCTCTGGGGCGGCTCAGACCTCGTGCGACTTCGATGGCTGTCCACCCCGGCGCGGTCACCCGGCGGCCGTCCCGCACAACCAGCGGCGCACCCTCGCGGCGGTGCACCCGGAGACCATCCACATTGCGCAGCGCACAGCCGGGAGGATCCAGGACGTGCAGATCGGTCGGCTGCTCGGTGTCGAACCCGAACACCGCCGCCGCCGTCCCGAGACAAGCAGCAACCGGCTTGCCGCAGGACAGGTCGAGCCCACGCAGCCGCAGCCGGTCGGTGGGCTCACCCAGGCAGTAGATACCGTTCCAGATTCGCTCGAGCACACCGGTATTGACTACCGACTCGAAGCGGCGTCGAGTGAGGTGCTCGAGAATCTGGCGGCTGGTGACTACCCCACCTTGTGTCTCTACCAACTGCAACAGGCCCTTGTTCATGCATCCATGCTGTGGCCCGAGCCGGTAAGCCCACCAACGGCCGCCGGTGATCTGTGGACCAATCGACAATTGTGCAGAGCTCGCCTGGCGCGAACGCTCGTCAAATGCCAGGGATTACGGCGCGTCGACGGGCAGACACGCGCGCTCGCCGAACGAGGTGCTGTGCTCGATGATGTTGACCAGCAGCCGGACCCCCACCGCGAGCGCGCGCTCATCCAGGTCGAAGGTCGGCTGGTGCAGATCGAGCTGAGGCCCGTGACCGCTCCACACCCCCAACCGCGCCATGGCGCCCGCCACCTCCTCCAGGTACCAGGAGAAGTCCTCCCCGCCGCCGGATTGGTGAGTGTCGGCCAGCACGTCGGGGCCGATGGCCTCGATCGCGTGGGTGAGAATCCGGGTGGAGACCTCTTCGTTCACCACGGGCGGTACCCCGCGCCGGTACAGCACCGTGTGCTCGATCCCGAGAGGTGCCAGCAGTGCCGTAACCGTCTCTCGCACAATGGCTTCCATGCCCACCCAGGTCTCGCGACTGGCGGTGCGGATGGTACCGGCCAAGGTGCCGGTCTGCGGGATCGCGTTGGCGGCCAGCCCGGCGTTGACCGCTCCCCACACCATCACGGTGCTGTTGCGGGGGTCGATTCGGCGGGACAGCACGCCCGGCAACCCGGTGATCAGGGTGCCCAGCCCGTACACCAGATCGCTGGTGAGGTGCGGACGCGAGGTGTGCCCACCCGGTGAATGCAGGGTCACCTCGACCTGGTCGGCAGCCGAGGTGATCGGCCCGGGCCGCACGGCGACCTTACCGACCACAAGTCGCGGGTCGCAGTGCAGTGCATAGATGTGGGAAACACCGGTCAGAGCGCCCGCGGCGATCGCGTCGATGGCTCCGCCGGGCATCAGCTCCTCGGCAGCCTGAAAGATCAGCCGAACGCCGACCGGAAGTTCGGCCGCCGACGCCAGGGCCAGCCCGGCGCCCAGCAAGATTGCAGTGTGAGCGTCGTGACCGCAGGCGTGGGCCACGCCGGCCACCAACGAGGCATACGGAGCGCCCGTCCGGTCCGCCATCGGCAGCGCGTCCATGTCGGCGCGCAGAGCCACTCGCGGCCCGTGTTCAGGACCGAAGTCGCACATCAGACCGGTACCGCTGGCGAGTACTTTCGGGTTCAGCCCGGCATCGGCCAGCCGCGAAGCGACGAACTGGGTGGTGGCGAACTCCTGCCGGCCGAGTTCCGGGTGGGCGTGCAGGTGACGCCGCCAGCCGACCAGATCCCCATAATGGGCGTCCAGCCAGTTATCGGCCACCTCAGCGAGTCCGGTCATGACGCCCGACGCTGCCACAGCTCGAGAACCCGGTCGCGCTCGGCTTTGTTTTCGGCCAGCGCAACCACCGTGCGCGCGAGCATGACCGACCCTTCCAGGACCGCCAGGTCCGCGCTCTCGCTCACCGCCGCCGCGGCGAACCCCGGCTGGTGCAGCGATGCGCCACCGGCCTCGACACCGACGATCGGATGAATGCCCGGCATCAGCTGCGTGACGTTGCCCATGTCGGTGCTGCCCAACGGCAACGATGCCTCGATCTCTGCCGGGACCGGCGCGCGGCCCAGGCGCATCATCTCGGCCCGTAATGTGTTGGCCAGCCAGCCATCCGGTCGCAACTCCGCGTAGGCAGGTGCGCTCTCGGTGACGACGTGCTCGCACCCGGTGCCGACCGCCCCGGCCGCGAAACAGCCCGCCATCCGGGACTCCAATGCGCGCAACGACTCCGAGTCTGTCGCCCGCATCGTGTACCGCAGCTCCGCGTGCGCTGGGATGATGTTGGCGGCCTGGCCACCGTCGGTCACGATCCCGTGCACCAACTGCCCCGGCTCCAACTGCTGGCGCAGCAACCCAATAGCCACCTGCGCGATGGTCACGGCATCGGCGGCGTTGAGACCCAGATGAGGGGCAACGGCGGCGTGCGACTCCCGCCCGGTGTAACAGATCTTTGCTTCGGCGAGGGCCAGCGAGCGCGCGGCCGCGATGTCCAACGGGCCCGGATGCAGCATCACCGTGGCGGCGATGTCGTCGAACACCCCGGCCTCGAGCATCAGAACCTTGCCGCCGCCGGCCTCCTCGGCCGGGGTTCCCAGCAGTACCACCGTCAGGCCGAGTTCGTCGGCGACCTCGGCAAGCGCCAGCGCGGTACCCACCGCCGCGGCGGCGATGATGTTGTGCCCGCACGCGTGCCCGATCCCGGGCAGCGCGTCGTACTCGGCGCAGATCCCGATAACCAGTGGGCCGCTGCCGAATTGGGCGCGAAAGGCGGTATCCAAGTCCGCGGGGGCCGGGCTGATCTGGAAGCCGCGTTCGGCCACCAGTGCCTGAGTCTTGGCGCAACTGCGGTGTTCGGCGAACGACAGTTCGGGCTCGGCGTGCAAGGAGTGGGACAGCTCGACAAGGTCGCTGCGGCGTTGGTTCACCACGTCCTGGACACGGGCGGACGGCGCGGCGGGCATGGTGGCAGTATCTCACTGTCGGCAAACTAAGCTGCGGGGCATGACCCCGGCTGTGGAGGCGCAGCGCGCGGCCGCTGCCCTCGCTGAGCGAACCGGCGTCGCCGCGCACGATGTCGCCGTCGTCCTCGGATCCGGATGGGCCCCCGCGGTCACTCATTTTCCCGATCCCGTGGCGATCGTCCCGATGGGCGATCTTCCCGGATTCACCTCGCCGAGTGCCGAGGGCCACGGCGGCCAGCTGCTATCGCTGCGGATCGGCGTCCATCGCGTCCTGGTCGTGCTGGGCCGAATCCATCCGTACGAGGGATATGAGCTCCGCCACGTCGTACATCCGGTGCGGACTGCGTGTGCGGCAGGTGCGCACACCGTGGTGCTGACCAATGCCGCCGGTGGTCTGCGCGCGGACTACTCGGTGGGACAGCCGGTGCTGATCAGCGACCACCTCAACCTCACCGCCCGCTCGCCGCTGGTCGGCCCCGAGTTCGTCGACCTCGTCGACGCATACTCGCCCCGGTTACGCGCTACCGCGCGCGAGATCGACCCGAGTCTGGCCGACGGCGTCTATGCGGGCCTGCCGGGACCACACTACGAGACCCCGGCCGAAATTCGAATGCTGCGCGTACTGGGCGCAGACCTGGTCGGGATGTCGACCGTGCACGAGACCATCTGCGCCCGCGCGGCCGGCGCCCAGGTGCTGGGCATCTCGCTGGTGACGAACCTCGCGGCCGGAATCACCGGCGAACCGCTCAACCACGACGAGGTGCTCGAGGCCGGCCGCAGATCGGCCAACCGAATGGGCGCCCTGCTGGCAGCGGTGATCGAACGGCTCTGATCCGCGAGCGGATCTCACCCACGAGTCCGGCGTGGTTGGCGTCGCCAGCGGTCTGTTGGCGCGCCCGATTCGCCTGGACGCTAGCGCGGACCGAACTGGCGGTCACCGGCGTCGCCGAGCCCGGGGACGATGTAGGCGATGTCGTTGAGGCCGGAATCGATTGCGGCGGTGAACAACCGAAGTCCGGGCGCCGCCTTTTCCAGTGCGGCAAGGCCTTCCGGGGCGACCACCACGCCGACCACCGTGATGTTGACAGCGTTGTGGGCGTGCAGCAGTTCGATGGTGTGCACCATCGATCCACCGGTGGCCAGCATCGGGTCCAGCACCAGGACCGGCTGCGAACTCAGGTCGTCGGGCAGCGACTCGAGATACGGGGTGGGCTGGTGCGTCTCCTCGTTACGGGCGACGCCCACGAAGCCCACTCTGGCCTCGGGAATGAGCGCATGCGCCTGGTCCACCATGCCCAGTCCGGCCCGCAGTACCGGGACCAGCACGGGTGGGTTGGCGAGCCGGACCCCAGCGGTGTCGGCCAGCGGCGTGCGGACCGCGAAGGTCTCCACCGCCAAATCCCGGGTGGCTTCGTAGACGAGCATCATGGTGAGATCGCGCAACGCCAGCCGGAACGACGCATTGTCGGTGCGCTCGTCACGCAGGGTGGTCAGTCTCGCCGCCGCCAGCGGGTGATCGACAACGCGCACGTCCATGGATTCCGACCTTAAGGGAACCGGACGCGGCGACGGTGCGTCTTACTTCTATGTTCGCCCGCCTATCTGCAGACACCGACCTCATTCGTGCCTTCGGCTCGGCTTCCTCGGGCCACGCCGCCGACCTGCAGGCGGTCGCGGCGCGGCTGGCCACGCTGGGCCCGGCCACGTTGGGACCGGTCGGCGCGCGGTTTCAGGCCGCGCTCACCCGGGCCGCAGCAGCCGCCGCCCACCGGGTCACCGAATTGAGCGATTCGCTCGACGCGACGGGCCATGCGGCCTGCCGCGCGGCACAGGGCTACGCGAACACGGACACCGACGCGGGGGTCCGGATCATCGGCAACCGGTGATGCCCAGCGCTCTGGTGACGGCATTGGCGGCACCGATCCGCCGAGTGCAGGAACTGGTCGGTCCGGGCCGATCCGCTGATCCCGGGGGTGACCCGGCGAGCGCGCAGGGCGGAGTACGCGACAAGCTTGCCCGCTTTCCGGATTTTGCCCTGCGCGCCTGGCACCAAACCGGGCGGGGATGGCCGGGCGCTGGAGCCGAAGCCGCCGCCGTGTTCGCCGCGACAACGTCGGCGGCGATCGACGCTGCCGCCGATCGCGCCGCAGGCCTGAGCGCCACGGTCGGGCACGCCTCCGACGCCGTGGCGGGGGCGCACCGGCGGTTGCAGCAGATCGTCGACGACTTCGAAGCCCGGGCGAATGCACTGGAGCCACGGTTGGATTCCCCAGGCGTCGCGAAAGAGCTGCTCACCGAGGCCCGTACCGCCCTTGGCAAGGCCATATCGGTGGTGGAGGAGCTGCTCGCCGAGCTCGACAGGCACACGGCGGCACTGGAAAGCGCCGGAGCGGCCGCGCTCGACGGACGCCCGGCCGGGACGGTCCCGGCCGGGTTCAGCGGCACCGGGTCCGGCGGAAACGCCGGGCTCGGCGGACTCGGGTCACCACCCGCTGGCTGGGCCGGGTCCGGTGGAGCTGATGAACTGGCCGGCTTCACCCGCGAGGGGGTCCGCGAGTCGGCGGACGAGTCGCTGTTCGGCGACGGACTGACGGTGCGCCTTCCTGATGGCACCGTGGTGATGGCGCCGAATGCGTTGGCCGCCGGAGCGGTGCGGCACGCGTTGACCCAGCTCGGAGTGCCCTACCAGTGGGGCGGAACGTCTCCGGACGTCGGTCTGGACTGCAGCGGGCTGACCCAGTGGGCGTATCGCGAAGCCGGGCTGGACATTCCGCGACTGGCTCAGGAGCAGGACATCGGCGCGGCGGTGGCCCCGGGCGCCCTACTGCCCGGCGATCTGGCGGTGTGGGACGGTCACGTGGCGATGATCGTCGGCGACGGCACCATGATCGAGGCCGGCGACCCGGTGCAACTCTCACCGATACGAACGACCAACGCCGGACAGGGCTTTCAGGGGTTCTGGCGACCGACGGGGTAACGCCCGACTCGCCACGGTGCACCCGCCCGGCGAGAGGCTGCATCGGCGTGGGCTACGACCTGCACGGGCCCGTACCCTTCGGCCCTCGAAGGCCTCGTGGTTAGGCTGTCCGCCATGGCTGCTGACATTGTGCCGATCCGGCTGAGGCTGACCAAGGGCGACGTCTACACGCTGTGGGCGCCGCGGTGGCGCGCCGAGGGCGACGAGTGGGAGGCGTTCCTCGGAAAGGACGAGGACCTCTATGTGTTCGAATCCGTCGCCGAGTTGACGGCGTTCGTTCGGACCAGCACCGACAATGACATCGCCGACCACCCGTCCTGGACGACGCTGACCGAGGTCAACGCTCACACGCTCACGCCCAGCGAGGAGCATTCCTACGACCTGGCCGGGTTCGAGGAGCTGCTGGCCGGAAAGGCCACCAAGGAGAGCCTCGACCAGCTGCACGGGGCGATGGCGGTGGTCTCGTCGATCGGTACGGTCTGCGAGCTGCCCTCGGTGACCAAGTTCTTCAACGGCAACCCGATGCTCGGGACCGTCGGCGCTGGTGTCGAAGCGTTCAGCGGCCGCGCCGGACGCAAACGCTGGGCCGAGATCGCCAAGATCATCGCGCGCGGCTGGGACAACGTGGTCGAAGCGATCGACGACATCATCACCAGACCCGACGTCGACCCCGGGGCCGTCGAAAAAGCCCAGGCCGAGCTCGACGGGCCGGCCCCCGAACCCGAGGAGGAGGGGCCGGACGTCGTGATCGACGACATCGTCGACACCGACGAGGAGTCGGCCGAGTTGGCCGCCGCGGCAGAGCGCCGGGTGCTCGGCAGTGACGAGGATTTCTGGCAGCGGGTCGGTATCGACCCCGTTCGCTTGATGACCAGCGGCGGCACCCACTTCACGCTGCGCTGCTACCTCGACGAGCGGCCGATCTTCCTCGGCCGCAACGGTCGGATCAGCGTGTTCGGATCGGAGCGCGCGCTGGCGCGCTACCTGGCCGACGAACATGACCACGACCTGTCCGACCTGGCCACCTACGACGACATTCGCACGGCGGCCACCGACGGATCGCTGCGCGTCGAGATCACCGACGAGAACATCTACGTGCTGACCGGCATCGTGGACGATCTGGCCGAAGGCCCCGACGCCCTGGACCGCGACCAACTCGAACTCGCCGTCGAACTGCTGCGCGACGTCGGCGACTATGCCGAGGATGCCGGGGTCGAAGCCAAGCTCGCGCCGGACGCCCCCCTGGGCCGGTTGATCGCCTACGTACTCGACCCACAGTCGGTGGGCCGACCGGCACCGCCCTACGCCGAGGCAGTCGCGCAATGGGAGAGCCTGGAGAGGTTCGTGGAGTCCAGGCTGCGCGAAGAGTAGACCGGCGGGCCGTATGCGCGCGGTGGGCTGCAGTGAATGCGCGCAAATTGCCACCGCTGGCGGCGTGTCGACGTGCAGACGCGCACGGTCGCGGAACGAGGAGGGGCCCTAGCCGATCAGGACGGCGTACCGGGGTTTGATCACGTCGTCGATCAGCGCCAATCGCTCGTCGAACGGGAAGAACGCCGACTTCATCGCGTTGATGGTGAACCGCTCCAGATCGCTCCACCCGTAGCCGAACGCCTGGACCAGTCGCAGCATCTCCAGACTCATCGTGGTGTCGCTCATCAGCCGGTTATCGGTGTTGACGGTCACCCGGAAACGAAGTCGGGCCAGGAGGTCGAACGGGTGCTCGGCGATGCTGCCCACCGCGCCGGTCTGCACGTTGGACGTCGGGCACATCTCGAACGGAATCCGCTTGTCCCGCAGCAGCGATGCCAGCCGCCCCAACGTCGCCGTGCCGTCTTCGTCGACGGCGATGTCGTCGACGATCCGGACCCCGTGGCCGAGCCGGTCGGCCCCGCAGAACGCGATCGCCTCGTGGATGGAGGGCAGACCGAATGCCTCTCCGGCGTGAATAGTGAAGCGGGCGTTGTTATTTCGCATGTACTCGAAAGCATCCAGATGCCGGGTGGGCGGATACCCCGCCTCGGCCCCGGCGATGTCGAACCCCACCACACCCCGGTCGCGGAAACGGATCGCCAGCTCGGCGATCTCGCGGGACCGGGCGGCGTGCCGCATCGCGGTGACCAGGCAACGAACCACCACGGTGTACCCGCCGGCGACAGCTGCCTTCTCGCCGTCGGCGAACCCGGCGAGCACCGCCTCGACGACTTCGTCCAGAGACAGCCCGCCGTCGATGTGCAGCTCGGGTGCGAACCGGATCTCGGCGTAGACGACGTTGTCGGCGACGAGGTCTTCGACGCATTCGTAGGCGACCCGGTGCAGCGCCTCCGGGGTCTGCATGACGCCGACGGTATGGGCGAACGGCTCCAGGTAGCGCACCAGTGAGCCACTTTGGGCGGCGGTGCGGAAGAACGTCGCGAGCGATTCGACGTCGGCGGCGGGCAGCCCGCAGTAGCCGTGCTCGTCGGCCAGCTCCAGTACCGTGGCCGGCCGCAGCCCGCCATCGAGGTGATCATGCAGCAGCGCCTTGGGCGCGCGGCGGATGTTGTCCAGTGTCAACGGTGTCGTCACAGATGCTCCTTACCCGATCCGGTAACGGTAACTTTGCGAATTGAGCACCGCGATCGCCCGCACGGTAGTTCGATGGGCAGGATGAGGTGCGATTAGAGTCGCCCCGAGGGCGTGGGGACGTGGTGCGGCTCAGCCCGCCGGACCTCGTCCCCGGGCGCGGACCGATGGCGTTGGAGGCCAGATGAGTACTCAGACATCCAGTCTGACACCCGAAAGCGGGGATCTTCCCGCGCCGCGAGTCCGGTCGCGAAGACGGGGCCTTTACCGCGGTGATCCGGCCATGTGGTCCTGGGTGCTGCACCGCATCACCGGCGCGACGATCTTCTTCTTCCTGTTCGTCCATGTGCTGGACACCGCTTTAGTCCGGGTCAGCCCCGAGGCATACAACGAAGTGATCAACACCTACAAGACGCCGATCATCGGCCTGATGGAGATCGGTCTGGTCGCCTGCGTTCTCTACCACGCCCTCAACGGTGTGCGCGTCATCCTGATCGACTTCTGGCAGCACGGACCGAAATATCAGCGAGTGATGTTGTGGACCGTGGCCGGTGTCTGGCTGGCGGTCTTCATCCCGGCGGTCGGCGTCATCGGCATGCACATGGCGGAGCGGTTCCTGTGAACGGCGGAAGCCGGGCCGGCCGACGAAACCCCTTTGACCACATCAGCGACAGCGGCGGACCGGCTCCGGTCATGCAACGCAGCTATGACCGGCCCGCGGGGCTGGACAACCCACGTTCGGCGCGGCGCGCCAGCGGGATGCCCAACTTCGAGAAGTACACCTGGCTGTTCATGCGGTTCTCCGGGATCGTGCTCGTCTTCCTGGCCCTCGGCCACCTGTTCATCGGGCTGATCTGGGACGGCGGGGTATACCGCATCGATTTCAACTACGTTGCGCAGCGCTGGGCCTCCCCGTTCTGGCAAACCTGGGACCTGCTGTTGTTGTGGTTGGCCCAGTTACACGGCGGCAACGGGATGCGCACCATCATCGCCGACTACTCGCGCAAGGACTCCACCAAGTTCTGGCTCAACACCCTGCTGGCGCTGTCGATGACGTTCACGCTGGTCCTGGGAACCTATGTGTTGTTGACCTTCGACCCGACCATTTCGTGATCGTCCTGACTTCTGCGAGGAGACGGCAACCTTGATCCAAGAACATCGCCACGACGTCGTCATCGTCGGCGCCGGCGGGGCCGGGATGCGCGCGGCCGTCGAGGCCGGCCCGCGGGCCCGTACCGCGGTGCTCACCAAGCTTTACCCCACGCGTAGTCACACCGGCGCGGCCCAGGGCGGCATGTGCGCGGCTCTGGCCAACGTCGAGGAGGACAACTGGGAGTGGCACACCTTCGACACCGTCAAGGGCGGTGACTACCTAGCCGACCAGGATGCCGTCGAGATCATGGCCAAAGAGGCCATCGATGCGGTGCTCGATCTGGAGAAGATGGGCATGCCCTTCAACCGGACTCCCGAGGGACGCATCGACCAGCGCCGCTTCGGTGGACACACCCGCGATCACGGCAAGGCTCCGGTGCGACGTGCGTGCTACGCGGCCGACCGTACCGGCCACATGATCCTGCAAACGCTCTACCAGAACTGCGTCAAACACGATGTCGAGTTCTTCAACGAGTTCTACGCACTCGACATCGCTATGACGCAGACCGCGGCCGGCCCGGTGGCCACCGGCGTCATCGCCTACGAGCTGGCTACCGGCGACATCCACGTCTTCCACGCCAAGGCGATCGTCTTCGCCACCGGCGGCTCGGGCCGGATGTACAAGACCACCTCCAACGCGCACACGCTGACCGGCGACGGGCTCGGCATCATATTCCGCAAGGGACTTCCCCTGGAGGACATGGAGTTTCACCAATTTCATCCCACCGGCCTGGCCGGCCTGGGCATCCTGATCTCCGAAGCGGTGCGCGGCGAGGGGGGCCGGCTGCTCAACGGTGACGGCGAGCGATTCATGGAGCGCTATGCGCCGACCATCGTCGACCTGGCACCGCGCGACATCGTCGCCCGCTCGATGGTGCTCGAGGTGCTGGAGGGCCGCGGCGCCGGACCCAACAAGGACTACGTCTACATCGACGTGCGCCACCTGGGCGCCGACGTGCTGGAGGCCAAGCTGCCCGACATCACCGAGTTCGCCCGGACCTACCTCGGCGTGGATCCGGTCAATGAACTCGTCCCGGTGTACCCGACCTGTCACTACGTGATGGGCGGCATTCCGACCACGGTCAACGGCCAGGTGCTCTCGGACAACACCACGGTGGTCCCCGGCCTGTACGCCGCCGGCGAGTGTGCATGCGTGTCGGTGCACGGCGCCAACCGGTTGGGCACCAACTCGCTGCTCGATATCAACGTGTTCGGCCGGCGGGCCGGCATCGCGGCGGCCAACTACGCGCTGGGCCGGGATTTCGTCAAGCTGCCCCCCGATCCCGCGGCGATGGTGGTCAACTGGGTCGGCGACATCCTGTCCGAACACGGTCATGAGCGCGTCGCCGACATCCGGGGCGCGTTACAGCAGTCGATGGACAACAACGCGGCGGTATTCCGCACCGAGGAGACGCTCAAGCAGGCGCTCACCGACATCCACGCGCTCAAGGAGCGTTATTCCCGAATTACCGTGCACGACAAGGGCAAACGCTACAACAGCGACCTGTTGGAAGCCATCGAGCTGGGTTTCCTGCTGGAGCTCGCCGAGGTAACCGTGGCCGGGGCGCTGAACCGCAAAGAGTCACGCGGCGGGCACGCCCGGGAGGACTATCCGCACCGCGACGACACCAACTACATGCGCCACACGATGGCCTATAAAGTTCCGAAGGGCAAGGGCGAAGCCCCCGGGGAATCCAATACTGCGTCCGATCTGCTCTCCGATATTCGGCTGGACTACAAGCCGGTGGTGCAGACCCGCTACGAACCGATGGAACGGAAGTACTGATGACGACCCCTGCGGTGCAGACCAAGGATCCCGAGCTGCCGCCCGTGCCGGAGGGTTCGGTGATGGTGACCCTGAAGATCGCCCGGTTCAATCCGGAGGACCCGGACGCCCACGCGGATTCGGGTGGCTGGCAGAGCTTCCGGGTGCCGTGCCTGCCGTCCGACCGGCTGCTCAACCTGTTGCACTACGTGAAGTGGTACCTGGACGGCACCCTGACGTTCCGGCGGTCCTGTGCGCACGGGGTCTGCGGGTCCGATGCGATGCGGATCAACGGCGTCAACCGGCTGGCCTGCAAGGTGCTGATGCGCGATCTGTTGCCCAAGAAGCCGGGAAAGCAGCTGACCATCACCATCGAGCCGATCCGCGGGCTGCCGGTGGAAAAGGATCTGGTCGTCGATATGGAGCCGTTCTTCGACGCGTTCCGGGCGATCAAGCCATATCTGATCACCAGCGGCAACGAGCCGACCCGCGAGCGGATCCAGAGCCAGACCGACCGGGCCCGCTACGACGACACGACCAAATGCATCCTGTGCGCATGCTGCACCACCAGCTGCCCGGTCTACTGGAACGAGGGTTCCTACTTCGGCCCGGCGGCCATCGTCAACGCGCACCGGTTCATCTTCGACAGCCGGGATGAGGGAGCCGCCGAGCGCCTTGACATCCTCAACGACATCGACGGGGTGTGGCGCTGCCGCACCACGTTCAACTGCACCGAGGCCTGCCCCCGTGGCATTCAGGTGACCCAGGCGATCCAGGAAGTCAAGCGCGCGCTGATGTTCGCCCGCTAGGTAAGGCAGGGTTAACATCTTCGGGTGCCCGATGAAACACGCTCGCGGAAGTCGCGGGTACGCACCACCTCGAGCATCGCCTTCGTCGCGCTTTTTTACATCGCTTCGCTGATCGGCTATTGGTGGGTCAGCAGCTCCTCGGAACAGTTGCCCCCGTTCGATCCCGGTCCGGCAGACATCCCGGTGATCTCGGTGGACATGGCCGCCTTGCGCACCACCTACAACGAGCTTGACGTCGTGGTCTTGCTGATCCCGCCCGAGCGTTTCATGGACAAGCAGCTGGGCGTCCTCAACACCGACATGTTCGTCCGGTTGCATCCGTGGGTCGATGTCGGGGAGGTGAAGTACCAAGCGGGCGACACCCCGGCCAGTGAGAACGCCACCGTCTACGCCGGCGGCGACGCCGACCACTGGCCGTTCGACGACTATCAGACAAATCCGCTGTGGGCCGATGTGATCGTCGGCTCCGGTGATTCCCAGGTGGTGATGCCCGCCGAGATCCGGTTCAGCGGCGGCATCGAGGGTTGGGACATCGGGGCCGAGCAGGTCAGTTCGAATCCCCAGACCACGGTTCTCACGCTGAATCGCAACCGCGGCACATTGGCGTTCGACCTGGGCGTCGTGCTGGTGCTCATCACCTTGCCGGCTCTGGCGATGATCGTGGCCATCGAGACCGCGAGGAACCATCGCAAGTTCCATCCGCCGCTGACGACGTGGTTTGCCGCCATGCTGTTCGCCGTCGTCCCGCTGCGCAACATCCTGCCCGGCGCACCGCCGCCCGGCGCCTGGATCGATCAAGCGGTGGTGCTGTGGGTGCTGATCGCACTGGTCACGGCGATGGCGATCTACATCGTGGCCTGGTACCGCTCCACCGACTGACAACGGTTCGCCGGAGCGCCAAATGCGGACCGGCAGGCCGAAACGGAAGCGGGGGCAGCTAGCGCAGCATCGATGCGTCGCAAACCGGCACTGATCCAACGATTTCCACGTACGCCGCGCGCGGCAACGACCGGAACCGTATATTGCGCCCATGGCAATCAAGGAGGAATCTTCGACCCCTGCCGTCGGCGGTAAGGGCCTGCAGGCCGGCGCGCTGGGCCTGGTCGGCAACATCGTCATCGGCCTAGGCGCCGTCGCACCCGCCTACAGCCTGGCCGCCACCCTGGGCTACGTCGTGCTCCACGTCGGGGAGAAATCTCCGTCGATGTTCGCTCTGGCGTTCATTCCGATGCTGCTGGTGGCGTTCGCCTACAAGGAACTCTCCGAGGACACTCCCGATTGCGGCACCACCTTCACCTGGGGAACCAAGGCGTTCGGCCCGTGGATAGGCTGGATCGGCGGCTGGGGACTGGCGGTGTCGGCGATCATCGTGCTGGCCAATGTTGCCGAGATCGCGGCGGTGTACCTGTTCTATTTCGTCGGTCTGGACAGTCTCGCCGAAAGCTTCCTGGCACCTCTATTGCTCGGTTCGTTCTTCATCCTGGCGATGACCCTGGTCAGCGCACGCGGCATCGTGGTGTCCGAGCGGATACAGAACGTACTTATCGGGATCCAGTTCTTCATGCTCTTTCTCGTCAGCATCGTCGCGCTGGTGCGGGTGTACGCCGGAAACGCCGGATCACAGGCGATCATGCCCTCGCTGTCCTGGCTGTGGCCGAGCGGGTTGGACAGCTCCGCGATCGCCGCGGCGGTGATCCTGTGCATCTTCATCTACTGGGGCTGGGACGCCTGTCTGGCGGTCGGTGAGGAGACCAAGGATCCAGGACGGACCCCGGGTATCGCCGCAGTGGTGACCACGCTGATCCTCGTCTTCACCTACGTGCTGGTTGCCTTTGCGGTCCAGGCATTTTCGGGATTCGGAGACACCGGCATCGGTCTGAACAACCCGGAAAACACCGACGACGTACTGACGCACCTAGGCAATTCGGTGGCCGGTCCTATCGTGGCTTCGCTCTTGCTGCTGACGATTTCGGTCTCGGCGCTATCGTCAACGCAGACCACGATCCTGCCCACCGCCCGCGGTACGTTGTCGATGGCGGTTTACGAGGCGCTCCCCAAGCGCTTCGCCTCGGTGCATCCGCGCTACATGACCCCCGCCTTCGGCACTATCGTGATGGGCGTCTCCGCCCTTGGTTTCTACATGCTGCTTTCTTTCCTTTCGGAGAACAGCCTGGCCGACTCGGTCGCCTCGCTCGGCCTCGCGGTCGCGTTCTACTACGCGATCACCGCCTATTCCTGCGTCTGGTATTTCCGGCGCACCCTGTTCACCTCCGCACGGCACCTGTTCATGCGCGGCATCTTTCCGCTGCTGGGTGCGCTGTCGATGACGTGGGCCTTCCTGCAGAGCGCCAGCGACATGATCAAGCCCGACTACGGTTTCACCACCTTCGGACCGCTCGGGGGCGTATTCGTGATCGGCGTGGGCATGCTGGTGCTGGGTATCCCGCTGATGCTGCTGTGCTTCGCGTTCGGCACCAAGCGGTTCTTCCGCGGTGAGACCCTCAATGCGACAACCGAAGTCAAAGTTCCCGACGTCTACTGACGCACTCTGCAAAGGACTGGTATTGCGATGCACTTGACTGTCGGCTACCTGGCGACCCCGACCGGCGACGATGGCATCGCCTTGGCCAGTGCGTTGGCCAGGACGTTCGACGCCACCGTGGACGTCCTGCTGGTGGTGCGCGAGGAGCTTCCCGACGGCCATCCCGGCCGGGCCGAATACCAGCAGTTGCTCGTGGAGCGCGGCGAACAATGGGTGTCGCGGGCTGTGCAGCGGTTGGCGGCCGACGGTGTGAGCGCCGAATCCACGGTTACCGTGGGCGAATCGTTCGCGCAGTCGCTGATCGACTTCGCCACCGAGAAATCCTCGGATCTGATCGTCGTCGGCGGCGCCCGGGACGGGTTCTTCGGCCGCCACACCATTGGACCGGTCGCCGGTGCGTTGTTGCATTCCTCCCCGATCCCGGTGGCCCTGGCCCCTCGCGGCTATGCCGAGGATCCCGACGAGGTGATCGAAGCCGTGACGGCGGCGGTGCCCACTCGCGCCACCGACGATAATCCGCTGCCCTTCGCCATCACGCTGGCCAGCGCGGCTCAGCTGCCCATCCGGATGCTGTCACTGGTATCGGCCGAGTACGTCACCGAGGCCGGCAGCGCCAAAGCGCTACGGCAACTGCAGGTTGCGGCCGTCGAGGAGAATCTCGCCGTCGCGGCGAGGGCCCTGCCGGACGCTCCGGAGGTCCAGTCGCTGGTCGCCGACGGGATGACGCTGGAATCGGCTCTGAAGAAGCTCAATTGGGACGACGGCGATCTGCTCGTGGTGGGCTCCAGCAGGTTTGCGGCGCCGAAGCGGATCTTCCTCGGGTCGACGGCGGCGCGCATCCTCGCCGGTGTCGACGTCCCGGTGATCGTGGTGCCACGCAGCGAGTAGTCGCCTAGCGTTTGGTGAAAATCGTCCGGTGCCAAGGCTTATCGGCCACCCCGGTGATGTCGCTCATCACGTGCTTGATGCTCAGGTACTCCTCGAGCGAGTAGTCGCTCATGTCCTTGCCGAACCCGGACGCGCCGAAGCCGCCATGCGGCATCTCGCTGATGATCGGGATGTGGTCGTTGATCCACACACAGCCCGCGTGGATTTGCCGCGACGCCCGCTGCGCGCGGTAGACGTCGCGGGTCCAGGCCGAGGCCGCCAAACCATAGGCGGTGTCATTGGCCTGACGGATTGCGTCGTCGTCGTCGGTGAACGGACGCACCGTCAGCACCGGGCCGAAGATCTCGTCGCGATAGATCTCGGAGCGCTCGTCCACATCGGCCACCAGGGTGGGGCGGTAGAAATACCCCGGGCCGTCCGGAGCGCAGCCCCCGGTGACGATTCGGCCACCCTGAGCCGGCGCACGCTGCACCATGCCGGCGATCTTGTCCCGGTGTGCCGAGGTGATTACCGGACCGAGGTCGGTGTCGGGGTCGTACGGATCACCGACGACGATCTTGCCCATCAACTCGGCCACCCCCACGACGAAGTCGTCGTAGCAGTCGCGGTGTACCAGTGCGCGGGTCGCGGCGGTGCAGTCCTGCCCGGTATTGATCAGCGAGCCGGCCACCGCGCCCTGAATCGCCGCGTCCAGGTCGGCGTCGTCGAACACCACGAACGGCGCCTTGCCACCCAGCTCGAGTTGGGTGCGGTGGCCGTGTACCGCGGCGGTGGCCATCACCCGGCGACCGACCTCGGTGGAACCGGTGAAGGTGACCATGTCGACTTCCGGGTGGCCGGCCAGCGCGGCGCCGACGTCGGCTCCGGCTCCGGTGACCACGTTGAAGACCCCGGCCGGCAGCCCGGCGTCGGTGGCCAGCCGGGCCAGGGTCAGCGTCGTCAGCGGAGTGATCTCGGCCGGTTTGATCACCACCGAGCAACCAGCCGCCAACGCGGGCAACACCTTCCAGACCGCCATCTGCAGCGGATAGTTCCACGGCGCGATCGTGGCGACGACACCGACCGGTTCCCGGCGAATCGACGAGGTGTGATCGCCGGAGTATTCAGCGGTGGCCTTGCCTTCGAGATGGCGTGCGGCGCCGGCGAAGAAGTCGATGTTGTCCACGCTGCCGGGTACGTCGAACTCGCTGGCCAACCGCACCGGTTTGCCGGTCTGCCCGACCTCCTCGGCCACCAGCGCATCGGCCGACTCGCCGGCCAGCTTCGCCAGCCTGGCCAGCACCGCCGACCGCTCGGCCGGGGTGGCGCCGGCCCAGCCCGGCAATGCGGTGCGCGCCGAGGAGACGGCGCGGTCGACGTCGGAAGGTTCGGCCAGTGCCATCGAGGCGACCGGCGCGCCTGTCGCGGGATTGATCACCACATGTTCCGGCCCCGCGGTCTTCACCGGCGCGCCGTCGATCCAGCTACTTGCGACACTCATCGCACAAAACTATCCGGCTCGGGCCCACGGCGAAGCATTACGGAGCCAGTGACTACCTGATGCAAGGGATTTCATGGCCGCTGTTGCCTGGCACGACGGATTCCGTGCACAATCACTGGCATGGCAAACCCGGGTGCTCCGCACACCGTCGGCCCCATGTCTTTCCGAGCCAACCAACCCCGTGCTGCCTCGTTCCCGCTTGACGACCTGTCCAAAGCGATCATCGAGAAGCTTCAGCAGGACGGGCGCCGCTCATACGCCGGCATCGGCAAGGCGGTGGGACTCTCCGAAGCCGCCGTGCGGCAACGGGTCCAACGGATGGTCGACGCCGGGGTGATGCAAATCGTCGCGGTCACCGATCCGATGCAGTTGGGTTTCGCCCGGCAGGCGATGATCGGGATCCGCTGCACCGGCGACACCACGAAGATCGCCGAGCGACTCGCGGCGATCGAGGCGGTCGACTACGTGGTGCTCACGGCGGGCACCTTCGACGCGATCGTCGAAGTAGTCTGCGAGGACGACGACAGCCTGCTCGAGGTGCTCAACACCAGAATTCGCGCGGTGCCGGGGGTGCTCTCGACCGAAACCCTCGTCTACTTGAAACTTGTTAAACAGCAATACAATTGGGGCACACGATGACAACTTCCGATATCGTGTCGCAGGTTTCTCCCGACCTCGGCGCCAAGGCGAACCGACACCTCTGGGGACATTTCTCGCGGCACGGTGCAGGAATCACCCCGCCGATCATCACCCGGGGCGAGGGTGTGCACGTCTGGGATGACCGAGGCCGGCGTTACATCGACGGGCTTTCGGGGTTGTTCGTAGTGCAGGTGGGACACGGACGCAAGGAGCTCGCCGAGGCGGCCGCCAGGCAGGCCGAGACGCTGGCGTTCTTCCCGCTCTGGTCCTATGCCACGCCCGCCGCGATCGAACTCGCGGAGCGGATCGCGGGCTACGCGCCGGGTGACTTGAATCGGGTCTTCTTCACCACCGGGGGCGGCGAGGCCGTCGAGAGCGCATGGAAGTTGGCCAAGCAGTACTACAAGCTGACCGGGAAACCCGGTAAGCACAAGGTGGTTTCGCGTTCGATCGCCTACCACGGGACGCCGCAAGGGGCCTTGTCCATCACCGGCATCCCGGGTTTCAAAGCGCCGTTCGAGCCGCTGGTCCCGGGTGGCTTCCGGGTGCCCAACACCAACTTCTACCGGGCGCCGGAGCCGTACCGAGGAGACATCAAGGCATTCGGACGGTTCTGCGCGGATCGAATCGCCGAGGCGATCGAGTTTGAGGGTCCGGACACGGTGTGTGCGGTCTTCCTGGAACCGGTCCAGAACGCCGGCGGCTGCTTTCCCCCGCCACCGGGGTACTTCGAGCGGGTTCGCGAGATCTGCGATGAGTACGACGTGCTGTTGGTCTCCGACGAGGTCATCTGCGCGTTCGGCCGGATCGGATCGATGTTCGCGTGCAGTAGCCCACTCGGCGACTTCGGGTACGTGCCGGACATCATCACCTGCGCCAAAGGGCTGACGTCGGGCTACTCCCCCCTCGGCGCCATGGTGGCCAGTGACCGGCTCTTCGAGCCGTTCAACGACGGACACACCGTATTCGGACACGGCTACACGTTCGGCGGCCATCCGGTGTCCTCGGCCGTGGCGCTGGTCAACCTCGATATCTTCGAACGGGAGGGCATCAACGACCACGTCAGGGAGATGGCGCCGGCGTTCCGGGCCACCCTGGAAAAATTGCACGACCTGCCGATCGTCGGCGACGTGCGCGGCGAGGGCTTCTTCTACGGCATCGAGCTGGTCAAGGACAAGGCAACCCGGACGACTTTCGACGACGACGAGTCCGAACGACTGCTGCGCGGGTACCTCACCCCCGCGTTGTGGGAGGCCGGGCTGTACTGCCGCGCCGACGACCGCGGCGACCCGGTCGTGCAGCTGGCACCCCCGCTGATCTGCGGGCAGCAGGAGTTCGACGCCATCTACGACATCCTTCGCGGCGTGCTGACGGAGGCCTCCGCACGGATGTAGGGCCACCCGCGCGCCGAAACGGCAGTTTCGGCGCAAAAGTGCGAGTACGAGCCTGCGTCAGCGCGATCTCGGCAAGACTGGGGGCATGGCCAAGCCGCCGATCGATCCGGTCCGTTGGCAGGCACCGCCCGTCGACCCGCTACCCGATTTCCCGTCCGGCGTGATCACCCTGGTGCCGGTCCCCGGGGGCGAGCCCGAGGACGTGGTCGTCGACTCCGACGGGTGCCTGTGGATGGGCACACTGGACGGCAGCATCGTGGCGCTGCAGCCCGACCACGGCGGGCCGCGAATCGCGGCGAATACCGGGGGGCGCCCCTTGGGTCTGGCTGTTGCGCGCGACGGCCGGCTGCTGGTGTGCGACAGCCCCCGAGGCTTGCTGGCACTGGACACCCACACTGGCACCCTCGAGACGTTGGTCGACACCGTGCAGGGCCGGAAACTGCAGTTCTGCTCCAACGTCACCGAAACACCGGACGGCACTCTGTATTTCACCGAATCGACCAGTGAGTTCACCGTGGCCGACTATCTCGGTGCGATTCTGGAGGCCCGCGGACGGGGTGGTCTGTACCGGCTCGACACCGACGGAACGGTGACGACCGTCCTATCGGATCTATATTTTGCCAACGGCGTCACCCTCACCGCGGATGGGTCGGCGCTGGTGATCGCCGAAACTCAAGCCCGTCGGTTGTCGAAATACTGGCTTTCCGGCCCGCGCGCGGGGACGGTGACACCGCTGGCGGTGAACCTGCCCGCAATGCCCGACAACCTGTCCACCGGCGCCGACGGCCGGATCTGGTGTGCGATGGTCACACCGGCCAACCCGCTGGCGGACCGGCTCGCCGCCGGCCCGCCGGTGTTGCGGAAGTTCGTGTGGCGGCTGCCTTCTGCACTGCAGCCGAAGCCGGAGTCGGCGGTATGGGTGGTTGCATTCGACCCCGACACCGGTGACGCCGTCGCCGGCCTACGCACCACCCACCCGTCGTTCAACATGGTCACCGGGATGGTCGAGGCCGCGGGCCGCCTCTGGATGGGCAGTATCGGCGGTCCGTACCTGGGTTGCGTCGACCTCGAGGCGACATCCCTTTGAGCGATCCCTTTGAGCGTCCCGACCCCGGGAGACCATGGATGCAGAAAAGGGCGCCCCCGCACCTGGGGCACCCTTTTCCTGGCTTGGTCCAGGCCCGGCTAGCTGTAATGAACAGGCAGGTTGTGGACGGCGTGGTGTGAGGAAGTAGGTGAGGACCTCCGGTATCGGTGTGGTTACCACACGCACATCGATCACCGAGAGGTCCTCATGTCCCACGCTAATG
>JBFXJE010000034.1:0-21129 GCA_050175175.1 Mycolicibacterium sp.
CTCGACGCCACGAAGATGGTGTGGGTTGCCACCGCGTTCCTAAACCACTCCGCACAGCACTCCCCCGCACCCCTGCCTTCATGGCCGGACCTGGAGGACCTCGAACCAGACATCCGCACCGCCGGCGACCCGCCACCCCACGAGGGCCTAGAACACCGCATTGAGCACGCCCTGGCGCAACTGAGCGTGGTCGCCAGGATTGCGGCAAGGCGGACCCTCCCCCGCCCACAGTTCCAAGAATTTCCCGCAGTTGATGCCCCCGGCGCCGCCTATACCCTCGACGCGGACAACTCTCTCCACTACCGATCCATGGATGTACTGACCGGCCAGCCAGCCACGCGTCAAACTGTCGACGCCGACGAGCTGCTGTACTGGATCGTCGGCGACGCGGCCCGCGCGATCGCCTGGAGTTTTGCCTACCGCTCCCCCGCCGCGCGCGGCACCGGCGCCGACACGCTCAAAGCGACCGTGGCCCTGCCATTGTGGGCCGCGTTCGTCAGTGCACTCGACCCGCGGTGGGGCTCGAAGACCCAGGCCACGATTGACACTCTCCTGCGCAACTCCAAACCCACCCGACGCGCGAGCTAACCACTAAATGCGCAGGTGAGGGCCGCGACGGCTCGAACGCTGCATGGTCATTTTCTAGGGTTGATCCCCAGCACGAAAGTCGTGCATCAAGGGAAGGAAACCCACGTGACCATGAAGATTCGCAGCCCGAAGATTCGCAGCCCGAAGATACTCGTTTTCGATGTCGCACCCAGCCGCTTGATGGAGATGAGCGTCGACTACTACCGCGAGTGCCAGATCGCGGGAGCCGGCAGCGTCGAGGTCGACGTCGCCGACGATGACACCACTATCGTCTCCGCGACCCGCTACCTGCCCGCCGACGCCGACGTTGCCGCGGTCGTCCACGACGGCGTTCTCCAGGTGCTCTGCACGCGCGCCGGCCGCGACCCGATCGTCATGTGCGAGTTCCCTGAGTGGACGAACTACACCGTGCATCGGTCGCGCCGGTGAGCAGTGCATGTGGCTCGTCCAGCCCCTATGGCGCCCCGGTGCTGCTCAGCGCTTCGGAACTTCGCGGCCATCCATAGCGATGAAGGCACACTCAGAGGTGGCCGGCGGGTCATAGACTGTCGTGTCGCAAGTCCTACACGTATACGAGCGGTGCGGGCCCATCCCTCGGTTGGCGCACGTTGAGCACTGTTGTGTCCCTACAAGCACCAGCTGAGGGCCCCGGAGCGGATGTCCCCCGGGGCAATGCTGCGGCGGGCCGGGTTCCGCGTACCCGCGCCGGGTCGGCCGCAGCCTCGTCACGGCTCCAATTCTAGGTGCGGGATCGAACATATGTGCGCAGTTTTGGGTCCGGCATCACGCGGTTCGCCGGCCCCTTCAGAGCCCCCGCCTCGGGCGGTGGCGGGTTGAAGATCACCTGGGAAAACGCCGCGTAGGGCCCGCTAACGCGCTTTCGGCACGTCCGCCATATGCCTGGCGCTGCGAGCGGCTACAGTTAGTCAGCGTCGACCACAGACCGCGAAACGGCAATGTAGGGACAGTTAACAGCTTGGGAAAGAACCCATATGGGTAATAATTGAACATTATATATACTATGCTAGTCTACTATAGAGTTACATTTACATAAAGGATATGGTGTCAGAGTCGCTAATATGTGCGAGGCGTATATAAGCTAGCTGTATGTCAGCTAACGGAAGCTACAAGACCGTTATGGAACATTGACTTACATCAGTGAAGCTTTGCTCACATCACGAAATACAGTCTTTGCCTAGGTAACGGTAGGGAAGGGTGGCTATGCCTATAAGTGTCTTCGCCAATCTCAAGGGCGGCGTCGGGAAGACCTTGGTGACAATGGGATGCGCGCACGCCGTGGCGGCCGCCGGTCAGCGGGTCCTTGTGGTGGACACCGATCCCCAGGGCAATATGACTTCGCAGTTGACCAAGTACACGGCAACTGAACCACCAGAGGTCACCCTGGCTGACGTCCTCGACAGGCAGACGTCAGCTCCAGTCGAGAGCGCCATCGTTCCGACCCGCCGCCCGGGCATTGACCTACTTCCCTCTGGGTTTGACGAACTGCAGGCCGTTCAAGATGCGCTCTTCGGTAAGCCCGGTGCAGAGAACTCGCTCAACAAGGCGCTTTCCCCGGTCAGCGACCGCTGGGACCACGTATTCATCGACACCCGGCCAGCTACAGACACGATCACCCGCAACGCGCTGATGGCGGCCGACAGCCTAGTGATGGTCCTAGAGCCCGAGCTGCCGGCCATTCGCGGAGGAGATCAAACTATGCGCGCGATTTTTGAGCTGGAGGAGTACCTCAACAAGTACCTTCCGGTGGCCGGCTACGTCATTAACCGAGTGAATTTTGGACGCAAAGACCACCAGGAGTGGATGCAGAAGATTCGCGACGTGGCCGAGACGGACGAAATTCCGATCCTAGGAGAGCCCATCCCGCTAATGGCCGATCTGGCTCGGCTCAGCGTCGTGGGTATGGGGCTCGATGAACATCCTAGGTCGACCGCGAGAGCGCGGAACCTGGCTGCGAACTTCTCTTCCATCGTTGAAGGCATCGAGCACAGCGCAAGGACTCTCGCATGACCAACGGCATCCCCACACCCGAGTTCACGCCTTCCCCTCGGCCGCGGCGAAGCTCGATAGGGCAGGCCGCGATGTCGTCGCATAACGACGCAAACCTCGCCGCGGACTCGCCGTCTGCCCCAGCTCCACCTCCCTCGACTTCCGGCGAGGGGGAGTCCTCCGCGGTTGCACCTTCCGGTGAACCCGAAGGTGCTCGCACTACGCCTGCGGCACCGCAACGAGCGCGGGCAGCGAGACGAAATGGGGGACCAGCACGCGCTGGCCGCTCCACCGCTGTAGCGGAGGCACCGGCCAAGCGCATGGTGGGGTCGAAGGACATCCTGCTCTCCGTGCCCGAGGAATTGAAGGAGCGAATGGTCAACACAATCAAGTGGAGCTACCCACATACCGGCATCGGGCAGCAGCAGAAGTTCATCCGCAAGGCGATCGCGGATCTGTGCGAGCGGCTCGAAAATGAGTACAACCAGGGCGAACCGTTCCCCGAGTCAGCCGTTCACGACGAGTAAGGAGAGCGGGTCACCGGCCCGCGTGCACCCATACTCCCTGTTATTACCCATATGGGTCACAGGCCTTAGTCTCGGTTAGTACCCATATGATTCTCGAACAGAAACTCTTGAACGTATGGTCGAGTTCCGCTCGGGTACCTGTTACGAACTCGACCGCCTTGGTCGAGATGGCGACTGTTAGAGATTGTGCACGGAGCGCGTCGGCGGCGCCCATAGGCTCGGTGCATGAGTCTGCAGGAGCAACCCGCGCCAGAGCGGTCACCGGTTGGCGGAGCCCCAGCAGAGGGCGACCGCCGCCGGGCCGGCACCTTCTTCATGGGGTGGTTAATTCTTGCGGCCTCGATGTCGTTGGCCGGCAATGTTGGACACGCGCTGCTCATCGCCCCGTCCGAAACACGATGGCTGGCCGCACTTGCAGCTTTGGTACCGCCGATAGTCCTTCTGGCAGCGACTCATTCGGCGACTTGGCTAGTGCGAGCCCGTTCCGTCGGCTGGGTGTATTGGGTAGCGCTCGCGCTCACTGCAGCACTGGCACTGGGCTCGTTTGCGCTCTCGTTCGACGCTTTGCGCTCCTTCGCAGTGATGCTGGGTATTCGCGAGTCCATGTCATGGATCTGGCCGGCGGTGATCGACGTCGCTATCGCGCACGCGACTCTGTGCCTGCTGTCACTCACTAGACCTAAGCGGCCCAATGCATTTGCCCACGGCGGCGAGCAACTGGCTACGGCGGCGGTCACGGCAACTACCGCGGCCGTGAAGGTCGACCCCGGGCAGGCCCAGCCGGTGAAGGCGGGTGAGGACCGGCCGCAGCCGGTACCGCCGCCACGGCCTTCGGTGCCAGCGCCCAGTTCGGTGCCACAACCCATTGAGAGCCTCACCGAGCACGCATCCGACAGCCCTGCGCGCGTCAGGAATGCGGTCCCGGACACATCGAATGTAGAGGGGCCGGCGAAAAGTGCGGCGCTGCTGGCCACCGATCGCGCGGCAGGCTCCCCGCGGCGGCCGGAGCGCGCGTTGAGCGCGGTTCCAGCTACGGATTCTGTACCGCAACCGGGTATCCAGTCGCGGCCTGCGGAACCGGACTCAGACACCGAATGCGCTGTGTCCGTTGAGCGTTGGCAACCGGTCGCCGAGTCGCTGGTTCGCGACGGCATCACGACCAAAGATCCCGACCTGATTGCCAAGATCCTGGCCGACAGCGCGGCGGGCACCCCACCGAGCACCATCGGTCGCCGTCACGAGGTCCACCACACCACTGTCAACCGGATTCTCTCGGCCGCCGAGCAGCTCACCGAGGCCAGCACCGCGGCAGGGTAAGCGCCCGAAGAGCCGATCACTCCGGCTCCGTGGGTAGGCCCCGGGCGGCGCGGGCGGCGGCCTCGCGCCGGGCCGCGTCCTCGGCTGCTGCTGTTGCGCGGCGGTCGGCACTGCGCCGGCGGACGCGAGCGAGCTCGGCGAAGGCTTGCGTGTGCCCCGGGCCCCCGCGGGCGCGCCGGCCAGCCTCTCGGGCCCGCCGGCTTTCGGCGAGTTCGGCCTGCATCGCCGCTCGCTGCTGGGCGCGCTGCTCGCGCTCGGCGTCGATACGCGCAGTCTCCGCCGCCGCCGGACGATCGTCAAGACTGTTGTGGGCCAGGTGCCAGCTGATGATCGAGCGTACGAGTCCGATGGGTTTGTGCGGGTGTGCGGGAAGCCAGTGCCCACCCGCGCCCTGCCAGTCGGCGAGCAGCTGGTTGATGTCGTCACCGGTCCACCGGTGAGCTGCCAGCGCCGCCAGGGCGGGTGCCCAGCCGCGCGGTGAGTGCCGACGCGCCCAGCGCGGCGTTCGGCTGTCACGTAGCCACGCACAGGCCAGTAAGTACGCTTCCCGTGGCGGTGCCGCGGCCGGCGAACGGCCCCGGCGCGCTCTTCTGGTCGGTGCTGGGCGCGAAGCGCCGCTTTTGGTGTGGGCCGAATGGCCCCCGGCCCCGCCGGAAACAACTTTTCTACTCGAAAAGGGGAGAAGAGAATCTAAAAGAGACCCCTTACGGGGGTGGGGTGACAGCAAGGTAATCCGCACGTCGTGCAACGCCCAGACCGACGCCCAGCCGCGGTGGCGATCCCCGACACGCCAGGAGGCGAACCGTTCGGCGCGGGTGCGCTGCCGACCGCGGAGAACCTCGGTGGCCAGTCCGAGCAGTCGCAGCGCTGTGTCGGCACGCTGCACCGTTCGAACGGAGTAGCCGGTGTCAGCGGCGAGGCGTTCGTTGGTGGGTCGACTGTTGCGTCCTGTTCCCCAGTCGGCGTAGCGGGCGCGTGCCTCGGCAACGCGCACGAGAGCGCGCAGCGAGATTGGGTTGCCAGGCATCACCGGGCGCACCTTCGTGTCGTAGTGGCTGTAGTAGGCCACCGGGACCGCCACGCGCGCCCAGCGCTGCTCGCCGGCAAGCCAGCACGCGACTCCGGCGTAGGCGTCGTCACCGAGATCGAGGTGAATGGCCGCGGGCGCTCGTCCGTTGGCTTCGTCGACGAGCTGGCGCAGCAGGTGTGCCGGCGCGACCGGCGTGGTGAGTCGACGGCGTGATCTGGTGCGGGCGGTGCCGCGGCGCGGCCGGGTGACCGTGCATCCTCGGTAGGCGCGGGGTGCGCGGCCTGGGCCGGAAAAATTGTGAACACGGGGCGCAACAACTGGTGCTACAAGCGGACGTGCGCTACCGTGAGAGGTGTCTTCCACGACAGCTCCCTAGCTAAGAGCGGCAGCAGTACCCGGGGTGGTTCCCGGACAACTTCAGATGGCGTTCACCCTCGGACTGGTACTCCGGGGGTTTTCGCCGTTTCTGGGGCTGCCGCGCGTTATTCAGATGTCCCCATAGGGGTCTAAAGCTGAGTCGGGGTGGTTAGTCCCTCGTCGGCGCCGTGCCCTATGCGCTGGTCTGCAGCGGTAGCACCTCCTGGCGGTCGAGTTCGCGGACGTGTTCGGGCAGTCCGACGTGCAGGGCTAGGAAGTCGGCAAGGTACTGCGAGATGGACGTGACGCCGCTGTCTTGCTGTAGCCGCCGAAGTCGTTCGGAGACTTGGGAATGCGGGCGCACCATCAGTCGCTCGTAGCGGCGTGCCACAACCCGCGGCTCGGTGGCCACCAGAGTCTGGCGGTTGAGTTCGCGGACGTGTTCGGGGAGACCGACGTGGAGGGCGAGCACGTCGGCGACGTATTGCGAGACGGACGAGACTGCGGACTTAGCGACCAGCTCGTCGAGCTTGCGGGAGACTTCGGGGCGCGGGAGACACATGTGCGCGCCGCGGGGACCTTTGCTTGGCCGTGCCATGCATCGCACTCTGCCAGGATGCGTCGTTACAGTAACCTCGACACGCCGACGCTTCGTGATACTTCTGTGACTGGTGTGCAAGCCAGCAGTGATCGGACGCGCGTCCCGCCGCCGTGTCATTGCCGGCGACTCTGAACGCCGGCGAGGGCAGCGATGTCGAACAGGGGTAGGTGTGCGGCGCGTAGCGCAGCGGCCTGAGACACCATCGCGCGGGTGATGTCGGCGATCGCGGTTTCTACGGCCTCGATCTGCTCGCAATTCAGCGCGTGATAGTTGAGCTGGATGCGCAGTGTGGCGCCGTAGCCGTCGTGGGTAATGACGGCGCGGCAGCGATCGATGCCCACCCGGCCGTAGGTCAGGATTGTCGACCCTGGCGTGGATTTTCGGACGGTGATTGTGTCCGGAATGGTTGTCGCGGGTGGTCCGGAGGGCTTGTTCTCACGGACCGTGCTGATTGCTGAGGTGTCCATCGCGTCCAGTGATCCCCCGTTAGGATGCCGGGCGGTTCATTCGCCCGGCGGTGGTGGCCGCCGCCGACGTGTTGTCGCGGTGGTGTTGGCGGACACCGGGTTTGGCTGGGGGCAGTGCCCAGAGAACATGTCTGCCCGTTGCTGATTCCCGGACAACATCACCGGTTCGTTCCAGGCCGACGAGCTGTCGGTAGACGTGTTCGTGGACTGCGGGGTAGCGGCGGTCACCGCCCCCCCCGGCCAGGGGCCGGTCGGGAAGTGCTCGGCAGAGCTGCGCCGTAGTTTGCGGGACGTTAGCGTGCCGAAGTGCGCTGATGATGGCTGCCCGCAATGGATTTCGCCGGTGGCGGCGGTTACCCATCTGTGCTGACGACGCCGCTAAGCGTCAGAGTCGGGCTCGTCTGCCACGGTGAAACCGCCATGGGCGGCCAGTGAACGCAGTTGGCGCAGTGCGAATTTGCGGCCTCGGCCTTCTTTGGGGATGTTCACCCCAGACCACATGCCTTCTGCCCCGGGAGTGTCGAGGGCATCTTTAGCGCATTGCCAGCGCCGCGGGCAGCCCCGGCATAGCGCCTTGAGCTCCGGGTCCTCGCCGCCGGCGGCCCACCTGTCGGGATCGGAAATGCATGGCTGGGTGCCGTTGCGCACCACTGGTCGTTCGAGTGTCACTGTCACCGTCGCTCCTCCCACTGAGCTATCGACTGACCCGAACTTTAGCACCAAAATTTAGCGGCGCACTATCTTGCGCTAAATTTCAGCGGTGAAGTTTTGCACCTCCGGCCGCGCCGCCGTGACGACTAAGCGTTAGCGCGTACTTCACTGGCGCCCGGTGATGACGTGCCTGCTGATGTTCCGAAATCGTGATAACCGCTGGTTACACTGGCGCGGTGGAGGCTGGCGAAATTGACGACGGGATTGCCCGTGCGGGCGCCGCTGTCGCAGCTCGCCGCCGCGAATTGGGGATTTCACAGCGTGAGCTGGCTCGCCAGAAGGTCATCACGGCTCCGGCGTTGATTCACTTCGAGAAGGGCCGGACCTGGCCCCGCGAGCGCACTAGGCACACCCTGGAAGAACTTTTGCAGTGGCCGGCCGGAACAATAGCGCGTATCCGCGCTGGCGGTGGGGCCGAGGAGCCACCCGCGCCGCCGGTAAATGGGTCCGACAGCGCGGTGCTCGTGGTGGACGCACTGAAGCTGGCCTTGGGCCGCTTCGATACCGCGATCGACGATCTTCCCCCGACATCCTCGCCGGAGTTCTCTAGGCGCGCCTCGACGATTCTGGCCGACCTGCGCAAACTGGAGGCTCTTGCGACGCGGGCCATGCGGCACAGTCAAGGCTCGCCGGCTGAGGTGGTCAGGTCGCTAGGCCATATTCGTGGCCGCTACGACGAACTCATGCTCAAGGCCGCGGCTCATCCGGACGCCACGCTGGGTCAGCGCCTCTACGCGGCGCGACGTGGGGCGAATCTGAGCGCGGGTGAAGCCGCCACCGTGGGCGGGGTTGCGGTGCAGCTGGTGGAGGAAGCCGAGGCGGGCGCACCGCTTGGCACCGAAGATGCCGCGAGGGTGCAAGCACTGATTGCCGAGCTGTCCGGTCCTTAAGGATCGTCCTCGAATTTGGTGCAGGAAGACATCGGAGCAGGCTCGAAAATGGATGCATGAGAATCTGTTTAGCGACAGCGCTGACCGTCGCCGCCACTGCTGCGGCCGCGATCCCGGCGACGGCCTGTGCGGCTCCGGTGGACGCCGCACCGGCAACGGCGACGGTGCTGCGCGTGGTCGACGGTGACACTGTGGATGTTGTCGACGACGCTCGTGGACGCCTGCGGGTGCGTGTCCTCGGCATCATCCCTGTCAAGTCAGCGTGTTGAAGTGAATTTCGATGCACCGTTGGCGGTGGGTTTTGTCAGATGGATTGTCGCCAGCAAATTGGCGCGGGTGCGAGGGGTTGGAATCGGCATCCGCAACTACAACGCTTCGGTAGCGGTTAGGTGTCGAAGGCGATCGGTAGGCTCGCTGGGCCGCTGAGTCCGCCGACCGGTTTCCAGGGCACGAGCCCGGTGATGTGGGGGTTGGGTATTTGGCGGGTGATGCTTTTCAGCGCTTCGGCGATTTCAATGCGGGCGAGGTTGGCGCCGAGGCAGTAGTGCACGCCGGTGCCGAAGTTCAGCACTGGCGGCAAGCCCTGGCGGGTGATATCGAATCGGTCGGGGTCTTCGTAGATCGCAGGATCACGATTGGCTGTAACGGTATTGGCGAAAACCATCGTGCCTTTGGGGAAGAGAACGCCGGCGAATTCGACATCCTCGGTGACGACCCGCAGTAACGAGTTGGCGATTGGGGAATGGCGCATGGCTTCATCGACGGCGCCCATGGCCAGGTCGGGGTCGTTACGTAGTAGCTCCCATTGGTCAGGGTGATCGCAAAGGACACCGATGGAAGCGGCCACCTGGTTGCGTGTGGTGTCGGTGCCCGCGAGCAGCATCGCCGCGGCGAGCATGCGCAACTCTTCGCCGTTGAGTCGTTCTCCGTCGTGCTCGGCGCGGATGAGATCGGAGAGCAGGTCATCGGTCAGGGTGAGACGACGGCGGGCGACCATATCGTCGACGTAGTCGTCGAGTTCGTCCCACGCACGCACCACGCTGGGCACGTCGTCGGCCGTGAAGGTGAAGTTGAATGCAGTGAAGATGTCGTCTGCCCACAATGAAAACTGTTGCCAGTCTTCGCGGGGTGCGCCGAGCAGAGCGCAGATGACGGGCACCGGGTATGGCCTCGCGATATCGGTGACGACGTCGCAGTGACCGCGGCGGCTGATCGGCTCGATGATGTCGTCGATGACATCGACGATCGTGGCATGCAAGCGTTGGACTGCACGGGGGGTGAATGCCTTGGACACGACGCTGCGCACCCGCTGATGTTCGGCGCCCTCCATGCTCAGCATCGAGTTCACAACCTTGTCCCAGAGGGGGCCGGAGGTGATGCCTTGGACGGCGAGTGTGTATCCGGGCGGAATCTGGAAGCGATTGTCGCGCAGTAGGATGTGGACAAGATCGTAGGAGAGCACTTCGGGTCCGTATGGCCCCAGTGCGATCGGTGATAGTCGGTGCGCTGCCTGAAGTTGTCGGTAGACCTGCGTGGGTGTGGCGGTGGCGACGTCGTACTCGATGGTCGGCAAGTCGGCGTCAAAGACGTTCGGGGCGGCGGTGTTTACGGGCATTCGGTCTCCTATCAGGGCAACGGCAGAACTCCAGTGACCAGAGAACTCGCGGGCGCTATCTCGATGAGGTCGGGCGGTACGGGTCGACCGAGACGCGTCATTTCGTCGCGACTGTCGAGTGATTCGACCGCCCAGCCGTGCTGGGTGAGCCACGATGCTGTATCGCTGGCGTCATCGTGTTGGATGAATGCCGTGACATCTACGTCGATGTCGAGAGCCTGGCCTATCCCGGCAGCGCCGTCGCGCCACTTTCCGAGGCGTTGGTCACCGAAATGTCGTGTCGAATGGTGATAGACCTCAGCGGCCAGGCGACTGCCGGGCGCACTCAATCCGGTGACGACGCCGAACAGCCGGTCGTGCTCAGCCGACGACAGGTAGGGAAGAAGACCCTCTACCAGCCACGCGCTGGGAGCCGATTCCACCCACCCGGCGCCGGCCAGCATCTCGGGCCAACGCGCGTCGCGCAGGTCGACAGCAACTGGATGAACATTGGCCGTCGGTGTCGCGCCGTGGGCACGAAGCGTGGAGTCCTTGAACGCCTGAACCGCAGGCTGATCGATTTCGAAAACCTCCACACCCGACAGGCACGCAAGTCGGTACGCTCGTGCGTCCAGCCCGGCAGCCAGAATCACGACCTGTCGGATACCCGAAGCTGTAGCGACAGCGCAGAATTCGTCGAAGAAAACAGTTCGTGCCGCTACGTAGTCCCGGCCTGCTCGCGCGGTGCGCCGTCCCACATCGTCGTCGGGGCCCATCCACGCGAGGTCGCCTTTTGCCATCGCCTGCCAACCGGGCTCGTTGACGGCGTCTATCAGGATGGCGGCGAACTCATCGCGCACCAGAGGGTTGGGCTGCGCGGTTTCGGCCGCTCGTTGCGCGGCGACGGCCAGCGCGGTGGCCCCCAGGTTCGTGGTGATGTCCCAACCGTCATTGTTGTCGGTCATTGTTCGGTGCCACGCCCGGTCGTGAACCGGCGCACTAGCTGTAGTTGCTGTCCGTCGCGTCCTGGCGCCCAGATCGCCACGACCGCAGCGGAAACCAGAACGACCACCCCCAACATCAGTAGCGAGGAGTGCATCGCCGCCATGAACGCGTTCTTGGCGTCGGCTGACAGGTTGGCCCCCGCCGGCCCGAGGCGCTCGGCAATCGTCAGCGCTTGTGCCAGTGAGCCCAGGGCCGGATCCTTGACGGCGGCCGGCAGTGCGGTGACGCTTGCTGCCAGCGCGTGGCTGTATCCGGCGGCGAGCACGGAACCCGCAAGCGCGATACCCAGCGCGCCACCGAGTTCGCGGGTCGTGTCATTGATCGCCGACGCGACGCCTTGTTTGCTCAACGGGACGGCTCCGGTGATCGCGGTGGTCGCGGGCGCATTGCAGATGCCCATCCCGATGCTGAGGACCAGCATCGGCCACGCCAGGTCGAAGTAGGTCGAATCCGCATCGACGAGGCGCATGCTGAGCAGGCCGACTGCCAGGATCGCCAGACCTGCTGCCACCGAGATGCGCAAGCCCAGCCGCGGCAAATACCACTGAGTGAACAGCGCGATGATGAGAAGCGGGACGGCCAAGGGACACAGGGCAACAGCGGTTTGGAGCGGGCTGTAGCCGACCACCAGCTGCAGGTGCTGCATGATCAGGAAGAAGAACCCGAAAATAGCGAAAAACAGCGTCGTCATGGTGATGGACCCAGCCAGCATGTCGGGGCGGCTGAACACACGCATGTCGAGCAGCGGATGGGCGCGCCGCAATTCGACGAAGCCGAAGAACACTGCCAGCATCAGCCCCCCGGCCAGACACCCACCTACCAGCGGGTTACTCCATCCCCGAAGTGGCGCTTCGATGACGCCGAACACGAAAACAGCAACCGCTGAGCCGATGATAAGCGCACCCCACCAATCCACCGGCCTCGATTCGGGATCCTTGGATGAGGTGATCGTGAGCGCACACACGAATAGCACAGCGGCCGCTACGACGAACGCCCAGAAGATGGTCTGCCACGGCCCGAACTGGGTGAGTAGCGCAGTTCCGGTGAAGCCGACCAGCGCACTCGACGCACATACCCCCGCCCAGATGCCAATTGCCTTGTTGCGTTCCTCATCTGGGTAGGCTGCGGTCAGAAGTGAGAGAGTAGCGGGCAGTATCGCTGCAGCACCGATCCCCGCGGCGCCACGTGCCACGATGAGGGCAGCTGGTGAGTCGAAGAAGATGGGTGCCAGCGACGCAGCACCGAAAATGACCAAGCCGACTAGCATGGCGAAGCGCCTGCCGTAGCGATCCCCCAACGCGCCGGCGGGCAGCAACAGGCACGCCATCACCAACGTGTAACTATCGACGATCCACGTCAATTGTGACTGCGTCGCAAGGGTATCCACTGCGATTGCGCCCAGAGCGGCATTCAGGGCGACCATCGACGAGATGACCAGAAGGACGCCCATCGAGCAGACGACGAGCAGCCACATCCGGGACCGTCCGGATAGCAGAGCTGTCTGAGCGTCCCCGGCATCAATGGTCGTATGACAGGGCTGGTCGTCGACGGCGTCCGTCGTCGCGTCACTGTTCACCGGGCTACGATCCTGTTCAACCGTCACGGAACCAGTGAGCTGATGTCTTCGCCTTGCAGGAGTTTGACCGTCAGGCCGAGGTCGAAGTAATCGGTCCATCGGGTGATCTTGTCGTCGTCTCCGACAACGAATGTCCCCATGACCGGAACGGCCGGCCTGGCTCCGTCGGGGGTCTGGATGTAGTCGAGGCGTTCGGTCAGCACGACCGGGCCATCATCGGCGATATTGACGATTTCGAAGGCGTAAGCGTCGGGGAACATCGAGAACTGGGCGCCCAAGTTCTCCACGATGGCCTCCACCCCTGCGATGGCCGGCATTCCGACGTTCTGATAAACCGCGGTGTCAGAAAGCAGCGCGCGCAGCGCATCTGGATCGCGGCGCTCCATCAGCGCGCAGAACTCTCGGACCACTTCGACAGGCTTGGACATTGACGAACCCCACTCAGATACGGTCTGTAGGTGACATGCAGACCGTATGTCACCTACAGCTTGTATGCAATACTCTGTTGCGATGCCCATCAATGAGGAACGGATCGACTCGATGGCGCGACGCGCCGCGCAGGCGGAAGCGACCCGCGCCGCGCTCGTCGCCGCCGCACGGCGACTGTTCGTCGAGAAGGGCTATCACCACACCGGCACCGAAGAAGTCGTCGCCGAAGCCGCGGTCGGAACGCGGGGCGCGCTCTACCACCACTTCGCCGACAAACAGGCGCTCTTCGAAGCCGTCTTCATAACGGTCGAAGAGGACCTCGTCATGGATGCCGCCAAGAACCTTGCCGATCCTGCAGATGGTGCACTCAATCAATTGCGGCAGGGGCTGATCGGGTTCCTCGACGCATCTCTCACGCCGCAAGTTCAGCGGATTCTGCTCACTGACGGTCCCGCCGTTCTGGGCTGGTCCCGATGGCGCGAATTGGAAAGCGTGTACGGATTGGGAGCCATCCGCGCCATGCTTGAACGCGCCGTCGAGGAAGGTGACCTCGCCGCCGGTCAACCCGTTGCAGTTCTTGCTCATGTGCTTCTGGCCGCAGCGGAGGAAGCGGCGATGTTCATCGCGAACGCGCTCGACCAGCACCTCGCTCGAGACGAAAGCGTGCAGGCACTCAACGCGCTGCTCGATGGACTGCGTACGCGCTAGCACCCGAAATGGGGAGGTTCACACAATGGCAGGTTCCGTCGTCGACGAGAACACAGTCGTGCCGGTCGTCCCGTTACCGCGCGCGTCGAACTGCCCACTGGCACCGCCCCCGGAGTTCACGCAGTGGCGCCAGTCCCCTGGCCTGCAACGCGCAACTTGGCAGGGCAAGCCCGTCTGGATGGTGAGCCGATACGAGGACATCCGCGCCGCACTCACCGATCCGCGACTCAGTGCCGACACCACCAGCATGTGGACCGAGGCGCACGACCCTGACGACGCCACGCCGGTCATCTTCGCCCGCATCGACGATCCTGAGCACAATCGGATCCGGCGAATGATGACTTCTGACTTCACTTTCCGCCGCGCTGACGCAATGCGACCCAAGATCCAGGAACTGGTCGACCAGCATATTGACACGATGATCGAGCACGGCCCGCCGGCAGATCTTGTGCGTGACTTCGCGCTGCCGGTGCCCTCGCTGGTCATCTCAGTGCTGCTGGGCGTGCCCCGCGCTGACCTGGAGCCCTTCCAGCACAACAGCACAACCGTCCTCGACTCCGGCTGTACTGATGACCAACGCCTGACAGCCGGTATGCAGATGTATGGCTACATGCTCGATCTCGTCGCTCTCAAGGAGCGAGAACCCGGCGACGACCTGGTCACTCGACTTGTCACAGACCACGTTGCGACGGGACAACTGAGCCGAGAAACAGCAGCCATGACGGCGATGATCATGCTACAAGCTGGCCACGAGACGACCGCGAGCATGATCACCCTAGGCGCGCTAGCCCTGCTGCAGCATCCTGACGCCTTGACCCGACTACGCACGAGCGACGACAAGGCCGAGATCGCGAACATCGTCGACGAGTTGCTCCGCTATCTAACGGTCGTCCACAGTCTGGTTGAACGTGTTGCGACGCAGGACTTCACCCTCGGCGGGCAACCCATCCGCGCGGGGGATCTCGTACTGATGAACCTGCCCGCCGGCAACTGGGACCCGGACTACGTTGAGCGCCCAGAGGCATTCGATGTCACACGAAACACTCGCGGACACCTGGCATTCGGTTACGGAGCACACCAATGCATCGGACAGAACCTGGCCCGCTCCGAACTGCAGATCGCCCTGACGACCCTGGCGCGCAGACTGCCCGGCCTGCAACTCGACGGCTCCCCCGAGGAGCTCCGATTCCGAAGCCAACAGGAAATCTACGGCGTCGAGCGCCTACCCGTCACGTGGTGACCCTCACGCCCCGGCCGGGCGTCGCCGAGGTTCATGAGCAGGTTCGTCAAGGTCAGTCACTGCTGTCGATCGTCAGCGATTGTTGACGGGAACGGGATGACCCCGCTACGTCGATTCGCAAGCGCATCACGGAGTTGCTGATTCTCCAGCGTCAGCTGGTTGACGGCGCGCAGGAGCGCAGGGAAGTCGGCCTTGAACTGGGCGATTTCGCGGTTCTTGTTAGCGATGGTTGCCTTCAATTTGGCGACCGTGGCACGAAGTTGAGCTTCAATCTCGGGTGTCGCGCCGCGTTCAGCGACCAACTCATAGAACTCATTCTTCAGATCGGGGTGGCGTTGGGTCAGTGCGTTTCTCGGAACGTCCGCTTCCAGGGCGAGTGCGACCACGGTGAGCGCACCGTTGGACCGTTGAGGCACACCATCGAGGATGCGTTGCATAGCCGCACGGATCCGGTCCCGTTCATCGACTGCGGGGGTCATTCAACGTCCTCTTCGTCGCGAGTGATCCGGGTCCGGTCGTGGGTGTCGGCATGGTTGCGGAGCTTGGCGGCGGTCGCGCGTAGACGATCACCGAGCGGGCCTGGCGTGTGGGCGGCTTGGCCGTCGAGCGCGTCGGCTCGATTGCGAAGTGTGGTGGCGTGCTCGTCGGTGCGGATGGCGTTGCCGCAGCTGGGAATACAGCGGTCGAGGCTGGGCGTGTCCTTGACGCCGTCGCGATGACACAGAGCGCGCTCCCGCTTGTAGTGACACAGCAACAGAGCCTGTGGGTTGTCGTAGAGCACAGCCTGCTCGTTGGCGAGCAGCAGACGGGCCGAGCGGGCCGTGATCGTCACCCCCTCGAATCGCGCCGCAGTAACGGCAGATTGAATCGCCCGACGCGCTGCTGGACCAGACACACCGCTACCGGCGTCGAGATCGTCGCGCAGCTTGGCGGCGGTGTCGGCGACGGCACGGGCGGTTTCGATGTCGACAAGTTCATGGATGCCGCCGCGGCCGCGGGCTGCGTAGCCTTCGGTGACGATCGTGCGCATGTGGCCGTATTGAATGGCGAGCGCGACCAGGCCGTTCGGTCGGCGGGCGATGTGCCAGGCCAGGCTTCGGCGGAAGCGACCGATCCCGATCGGTCCGTGGGAGTCGGCAGGGATTACCTCACCAGAGCGGTGGTGGCTGGCGGCCTCGGCGTTCGCAAAAGTCACGAAATCTTCGATTCTGGTTCGCAGTCCTTGGGATTTGAGGGAGCCAGTGTCCGGCCGATTAAAGAGGTCGTGGGTGTTGTGGTCGAACAGCAGCGCCCCGTCGGGCACCATCCGTTCGAGGACACGGATGGCATTGACGACTGGCGTGATCGCGACCCACGGGACCTCGCGTTCGACGCCTGCGGAGTGGTGGTTGCCGTCTTCATCGGTTGCTGTCTTGTATTGGTGGCTGCGAATCAGGTGACGGCTCACGAACCCGGTGGCGTCGGGAGCGGGATCTGGGCAGCACCCTGATCGCAGGCCGAGAATCTCCCCGATGCGCATCCCGGTCAGATACGCACACACGATGAACGCCGCCGTACCGAGATGGCGTACGAGCGAGGGTGTTTCGTTGAAATCGAGCCTGTCCCGCCACGGTTTACCCGCGAGACGACCGGTCACAGTGATGTCGAGCGGACAAGGCCCGGGGCGCGACACCGCGAGTTGTGTCAGTCCTAGGCGTTCGCGCTGCTGTTGGACCTGCCGCGTCGAGGCTCCGGTCAACGCGGCCACGTAATTGATGGCTACGCTCGTGCGGCCTGCGTTAACCGTGGCAGGCACGGGCAGATCCTCGCCGATCAGCCCGTCGAAGTATGCCCGGACCGCCGCGACTCCTTGTGGCGTGGACTTGTTCGTCTTAGCTTGGGCCTTCATGTTTCGCCACTGCGTCCATGCCGCGAGGATGTCGTCGGCGAAGTCATCCACAACACGCATCGCCCAGATCAGCAGCGGACCGAGGGTCTGTTCCGACAGTGGTTCGGTGGCGTTCTCTCCGCCGGTTGCGCTTTCGGCCGGCAGATAGTCGTCAATACCCCTGCTGTCCCAGGGTGGTCGTCGAACACCCACCGGGCAAGCGGACAGTTGATCGAACGCCCACAAGCGTGTCAGGGCCGCGAGCACCGAACGGACGATGTCGCGGGTCGCGTATCCTCGGGCCAGCACGTGCTTGCCGAATAACTCCCAGGTGCTGTCATCGCAGTCGGCGACTGTCTCGATGCCCCGCTCCGCGAGCCATCGGGCGAGTTTGAACCACTCCAATATCGTTACGTTCATGGCGGCGGCACTCAGTCGTGAACGCAGAGCTGTCCTGCGTTCGGCGAGAAAACTCGGCCGCAGTTGCCCATTGATCATGGTCCAGGCAACCACCCGCAGTTCCTCGCGCAACCCAGGCGGAGCGTTCTTCCAATGGACTGCCGACTTGTGTGCGCTCGGATTGTTGGTCAGCGGCGCTAGCGACCAGACCATATCCCGGTAGTGGCCGCTGATGTGCGTGTTGAGATCACCAGCGCGATCGGCCAGGACCACCGGGCTGTGCGGTGTGGGTGGCGGAACCAAATACGGGTCGGCATCGGGAGCAAGGGTCACGAGTCGAGGTTTCCCGTCAATAGGTGGTCGATCAGGCCGCGATCATCGGCACTGACCCGAGACAGCGCCTGGTTCCAGATCGGTTCGCCGAGTGAGTGTTTGAGATGCACTAACCGTGCGTGTGCATCACCCCAGTCGGCGACCCATGTCGATGGAGGCATGACCGAGCGCAGGTTGCTCAGGGCATGGTGCAGGTGTGCCAGCCGTGGATGATGGCCGGGGTGGATGTGCGCGTTGGTACATCCCAGGCACATCAGAAACGACGCGCCGCAACTGCCGTCAGAGCGCGGGTAGGGGCTCGAATCGAAGCCAGCGCAATCTGCAGTGACCGTAGGGACATCGCCTGCAGTGGGAGCGCTACGCAGTTCGGCTTGTAGGACTGCCTTCCTGGCGTGATCGGCGGCATCTTCAGCGCCGACGGCGATCACTTCGATGGCCTCGTTCTGCACACGCTTGTCCACCAACGTGTAGTCGCGGTCGTGGCTATTCTGGGAGTGCTGGGCAGGTTGGCGACGATTGAGTGCGACAACGGTGCGCCGCCCGCGGCGAAACGGTGATCCGCTCAGGCCAATAGCTTGTCCCCATTCCAACGCGGCCGCACTGGTGATGCCGAAGTCGAAAGTGCTTACGGGGGGTTGTCGATCGTGGTCGGCGCGCGGCCGTGTCGGAGCCGAACTGCGCCAGACCAGAAGCCGGTCGGTGTCCGGCGCCTGGGTTTCGACAAGAGTGCGAGCGAATCGGGTTGCATGAAGTGCGTGACTGATCAATCTGCCTGGCGATGATGCGCCGTCGTCGGTGACATTGCGGGTTTCGTGATGGTTGCCCGAGCCCCGGCGAGGTTTGTGCAACTCGATGCGGTAGGTCGGTTGTTGTCCCGGGTCCGGGGACGCTCTCGGCACTCGCAGTCGATCGATAACCGACAGGTTCCAGCCGAACTCGGCCATCAGCAGCACTCCCAACGCCGTTATCTCCAAGCGCGACGGGAACAACAGCAGATACCACGGAACCTGCACCTTCTTCTCGCGCAGGACCGTAATGTAGCGGCTGGCCAACTGTTTTCGCCCATCCGGCGCCGTGTAGATGCATTTCGTCACCGAGCCAGTGCGCGCGAGGCAATCGAGAACTTCGCCGAATATCCAATCCTGGCTGCCCTCCGTGAATTCGCCGTTGCGCCACGTGCGCAGGTGCTCGGCGTTGCCATCGATTCGTTGCAGTGCCGACCGGAACATCTTCTTGGCGGTGCGGGTGATGTGTGTGAATTCGGCCTCGCTGTAGGACTGCGTGCCACTGTTCGGGATCTTGACGCGTCGCAAGAGCTCGTCGGCAACCGGTCCGGTTCGTAGTCGGGGATCGTCTCGCAGCAGCGCCATGGTGGCGTGGACGATGCGATACGGACTGATTGTCACGGTGTGCTGGCGCCATCGTTTGAGCAGGTCGACGGTGAGCCCATCGAGATCGCGTGGCGGGCGCTCCTGGTCAGCGATGAACTTCGCAAATCCCTGCACGCAGAACCAGATTCCTGTGGACGTGGAGTGTGCCGTCCAGCGAGCAGGTGCGCACCGTTCGGCGAACAGTGCAGCCAGAGAACGTTGCATGGCCTCGGCGACCGGAAGGGTAGCGAAGTCATAGTGTTTGACCCGTCCCGCGTGGTTGTGATGGCTCACCACCAAGCCGTCCGGCGACACATACTCGGGGCGGCTGTGATCGTGAGACGGTAGTGCAGCGCGGCGGCCCCGGGCGTTCATTGCAGACCACCCGATGGTGATGCCATGCGCATGTCGATGTCCTGGATGCCCACTGACTCCTGGGCGATCCGCGCGAATGTCATGTCCAGTTCGGGCATCGGCGCTGGAACCGCCTCGGATGCGCCGGCGAGCATCGACCGTAGTTGCAGGTCCGCGACAGGCGCGAGATACCGGTCGACGGTCGTTTCGCGCGATGCGTGGCCCAGCAGCGTCTGCACCATAAACCACGGATCACCGTAGAGCTGCCGGAAATCGCGGCGCTCCTCGGGACTGAGCCCGTACTTCTGATCCATCAGAGTGTTGAGCACCACCAGCATGTACAGAGCAAAGCTGTGGCGGGCAGAGTGCGGAGTAGCATACGGCGCGAACACCTGATGCGGATCCAGACCCATCCGATTCGATGGGGTCAGCACACGTTCGCAACGCCGGTTCGCGGTGGCGAACACGCCATCCCACGAATGAACGTGAAACGGCAGTCCGCGTTCATTGAGCCACAGCCACAACGGTTCTGGCCCATGAGAACCTTCGTTGTAAAGCAACATGCGATCGGCCACCGTCAAGTCGTCGAGCTTACGTTCCCCGACGACGCCGGCCTGGTTGCGCCACCGCACAACAGGATTCGCACGCCGTGTGATCTCGGTGACCAACCGAATCTCCGGCAGCTGCTGGTAGAGGCGTTGACGCTGCGCACAGCGCACCGCCCACGCCCGCGACGACGCCACATATGCTTCGATCTCACCCACCGCATCGGCAGCTACGTAGAACGTCCGCGGCTTCTTCGATCGGGTTACCCCCGCAGCGACTCTTCCGCTGTAGTAGCGACCACCGTCGAGCTGACGCACCGGTACCTCGAATACCAGCAGGGATCCGCCCTCCGCCCGTCGCAGGCCCGACGACGTCAGGGTTCGAACGAACGCGACGTTGCGGTCCTCCAACCGACCCAGCCAACCCACCTCCGGAATCTCACCACGGGTGTGTCCTCGCAGCCCTACGTCGATCCACAGCCGCCACGTTCGAGGCGTCAACCAATGCACATTGCTGCGGCGAGCGTCTTTCGCACGCGCCACCGGCACAGCGATGCCGCCGCCGTCGCGACCGACGATCTGCTTCATCGTCACCGGATTCCGCACGCAATGACCTACGCTCACGGCCCATCGGTACAGGCTCGCGAACGCGGCCAACTCGCGATCCCATTTAGCGCCACCAATGCGATCGGGATTGGCCTCGGCGAACCTGCGCCAATGCTCGTAATCCTCAAGATCCCGCGCCGACGCGGATGTCCATTCCCTGCCGCGGCCCCACAGAAAGGTCAGCAACAAGCTGATATCGGTCGCATAGTTCCGCCGCGTCTCCGACGTATACGCCCGAAATCTCGTCGACTGCCCATAAAGACCCAATATCGGATCGACCCGACAGTCTGGCGACAGGAAGACTGGATCACCCGATCGGACTCCCACGTCATGTTCTCGCTCCGCGAGATCGCCATATCTCGCCGGCAAATACTTCCGTACTCGCTGCGAAACTGGACCCCGACCCACCCGGTACACCCGCCAACCAGCCATACCCACCGTTCCGTCGCCTGGATCAACACGGTGATTAAACAGGGAAGGGATCGACACACCCGAGACGAAAGGCACCGAGGAGTGCTGGGGCCGCCAGGCGACGGAGTTCGCGACGGCGACGCTGATGAACCGGCGCGTCGCGGTGCTTGGAGACGCCAGTCAGGATGCACGCGACC
>JBFXJE010000035.1:0-16186 GCA_050175175.1 Mycolicibacterium sp.
GGTCGCGCCGGTCGCTCCGGTAGCGCCGGTCGCTCCGGTGGCACCCGTCGCTCCGGTGGCACCTGTGGCGCCGGTCGCGCCTGTCGCTCCGGTCGCTCCGGTGGCACCCGTCGCTCCGGTAGCACCTGTGGCGCCGGTCGCGCCTGTCGCTCCGGTCGCACCTGTGGCCCCTGTGGCACCCGTCGCCCCGGTAGCACCTGTGGCCCCGGTCGCACCCGTAGCTCCTGTTGCACCGGTGGCTCCGGTAGCTCCTGTTGCGCCGGTCGCACCGGTGGCACCTGTCGCGCCGGTGGCTCCGGTAGCGCCGGTAGCGCCCGTGGCTCCTGTTGCGCCTGTTGCGCCGGTGGCTCCGGTCGCCCCTGTGGCACCGGTCGCGCCGGTGGCACCCGTGGCACCCGTGGCTCCGGTCGCACCCGTGACTCCGGTTGCTCCGGTTGCTCCGGTGGCTCCGGTCGCCCCGGTCGCTCCGGTGGCGCCGGTGGCGCCGGTGGCTCCTGTTGGGCCGGTCGCTCCGGTTGCTCCGGTGGGGCCGGTGGCTCCTGTTGGGCCGGTGGCTCCGGTGGGTCCTGGGGGGGTGGGGGCACCTGTTGCGCCGGTGGCTCCTGCGGTTCCGGTGGCCCCGATAGTGCCGATCGCGCCGCCGGCCCCGGCAGCACCGCTGCCACCGATCAGCCCGCCGGACCCGCCAGCACCACCAACCCCGCCCAAACCGCCGATCGCCGGAACCCCCGGCGCACCGCCAGCAGCCCCGCCGGGACCGCCCTGGCCGCCGTCCCCGCCATCCCCGGCGGCCCCGCCGTTACCGCCGGCACCGCCGGCCCCGCCGTCACCGCCGCGGCCCATGATGTTCAACAACCCGCCCAGCGCCCCGGCCGAGCCGCCGTCCCCGCCGTCACCGCCGTCACGCCCGGGGGTGCCGTTCCCGCCGACCGCGCCGGCCCCGCCCCCACCACCGGGCCAACCCGCCCCGCCGTCAGCACCATCGGCACCGTCAGTGCCGTGGGCGCCGTCGCGGCCGTCACCGCCGTGCCCGCCGTTGCCGGAGAACAACCCACCGTCTCCGCCATGCCCGCCATCAGCGACGGTGATCGCGTCCCCACCGTTGCCGCCGTTGCCGTACCAGCCCGCCGATCCGCCGTTACCGCCGTTGTAGCCGTTACCGCCGTTACCGAACAGCCCGGCGTTACCGCCATCACAGACCGCCCCACCGGTACAGGTCAACGCCGTCCAGGAATACCCGTTACCGATCACGATCCCGCCATCGGGATGCTCAGCGGTCCCGTTACCGAACAACCACACGGTCTGGCTGACCTGATTGGCCGCCCCAGCATGGGCCACCGCCACACTGCTCACCGTGTCTTCGGTGTCACGGCGCGCCGTCCACAACAGCGGCGCCGCCGCAGCATCCGAACCCGAACCACCACCAGCCACATCAGCTGAAGGCGCCCCCACAGACTCGGCCGCCACCGGAGTCAACCCCACCTCGGCGCCACCGCCAGAAGACCCACCCGAACCCGACGACCCCGACACCACCACACCGGCGGCAGCCTCGGCGTCGTCGGCCGCGCCGGCAAGGTCGTCCTCAACGCCCTCGACATCAGCCGCTTGGTCGTCGGCCTCAGCATCACCGGCAGCGTCGGTGTCGGTGTCGTCACCGTCTGCGTCCTGGTCCGCGGCCCCGCCAGAACCCGCACCGGCCCCGCCAGAATCTGCACCGCCCCCCGCACCCTCACCGCTCTCGGCACCGCCCGCGGCCTCAGAAGCCGCACCCGAACCACCCACACCGGCACCGGCCGACGCCGACCCCGCAGACCCCCCCGACCCCGAATCAGCGGCCGCAGCACCAGCCATCGACGCGATCGCCGCACCCACACCCAACGCCACCGCCAACGCACCCACCCGACCCACATACCGGCCACCACCACTGACCACCGCACGCACGCCGAACTGTCCAACCACCCCTACCCCGAGCCGATCCTCACGCCGGCCTTCCGCAACGCTGTCGTACCCAGCATCGCCCACACTGACGTCCATAACCTGGCCCCCCATGAAAAGTCAGCACACCCCGACGCGGCTGATCTTGAGGCCCTTCATACCACACCGGCGGTGAGATAAGTCACACATCCAAACAGTCCGCCCACCAACAAACAGTCCGCCCACCAACGCTTTTCGACCAGCCCGTGCCGTCGAGCCTGGGCAGACGTGTCGGGATGCGGTGCTGCCGCAGCCACGCCCCCCGCAGCCGCCGGTCACACCGGACGGCACAGCTCAGCTCAGCTCCGCAAACCACCCGGGCACGTATCAACCCAGCCGCGCAAGCCACGACAGTGAAACCCGGCCGTGCCGTGCGGGGCGGCGCCGCGACGCCACACCGCCGCGGCGCCACACCGCCGCGGCGCCAGGCCGCCGACCTACACCGCCGGACCGAGCACCGTCACCGAGTCATCGGTGAGGGTGGCGAGGTAGGCGTAGTTGCCGCTGGGGGTGACCACGATCCCGTTCGGGGCATCGCCAACTGCGGTGATGGTGGTCACAGCTCTGGTGGTGGTGTCGATCACCGACACCGAGTCGCCGACGCGGTTGGTGACGTAGGCGTAGCTGCCGTCCGGACTGAACGCCACAAAGGCCGGGTTCGCGCCGACGGTGATCGCGGCGCCGTCCACGAGGTTGGTGGCGGTATCGATCACCGACACCGTGCCGTCGGTCTGGTTGGCGACGAAGACGACGGTGCCGCCCGGGCTGACCGCCACCCCGAACGGGTTGAGGCCGACGACGATCGGGGCGCCGACCACCAGGTTGGTGGCGGTGTCGATCACCGACACCGTGCCGTCGTTCCCGTTAGTGACGTAGGCGAAGTCCCCGCTCGGGGTGATCGCCACCAGGCGGGGGTTATTCCCGACGGTGATCGGGGCGCCGACCACGAGGTTGGTGGCGGTGTTGATCCTCGACACCGTGCCGTCAAAGCTGTTGGTGACGTAGACGAAGGCGCCGTCGGGGGTGACCGCCACCCCGTACGGGTTGTTGCCGACGGCGATCGGGGCGCCGACCACGGTGTTGGTGGCGGTGTTGATCCTCGACACCGTGTTGCTAAAGAGGTTGGCGACGTAGGCGAACGCGCCGTCGGGGGTGATCGCCACCCCTTGCGGGGCGTCGCCGACGGCGATCGGGGCGCCGACCACAGTGTTGGTGGCGGTGTCGATCACCGACACCGTGTCGCTGGCGAAGTTGGCGACGTAGACGAACGCGCCGTCGGGGGTGATCGCCACCCCGATCGGAGCATCGCCGACGCCGATGGTGGTGATGATGCTGCCCAGGGCGGGGGTTGCTCCGGCGGCACCGGTCGCCCCGGTCGCGCCGGTCGCGCCCGTCGCTCCGGTGGCGCCTGTCGCGCCTGTCGCTCCGGTCGCTCCGGTCGCGCCGGTGGCTCCGGTTGCTCCGGTCGCGCCGGTCGCGCCGGTGGCGCCGGTCGCTCCGGTGGCACCTGTCGCTCCGGTGGCACCCGTCGCCCCGGTGGCACCCGTCGCGCCGGTGGGTCCAGCAAGGCCCGTCGCTCCTGTGGCACCCGTGGCACCCGTCGCTCCGGTGGCACCCGTCGCTCCGGTGGCGCCGGTCGCGCCGGTAGCACCCGTCGCTCCGGTGGCACCCGTCGCTCCGGTGGCACCCGTGGCGCCGGTAGCGCCTGTAGCTCCGGTCGCTCCTGTGGCGCCTGTCGCGCCGGTAGCCCCGGTGGCTCCGGTCGCTCCTGTCGCGCCCGTGGCTCCGGTAGCACCCGTCGCGCCCGTGGCGCCGGTGGCACCTGTGGCCCCGGTCGCACCCGTAGCTCCGGTCGCGCCGGTGGCTCCGGTAGCTCCGGTAGCTCCGGTAGCGCCGGTCGCACCCGTAGCTCCGGTCGCGCCGGTGGCGCCGGTGGCTCCGGTCGCGCCTGTCGCACCCGTAGCCCCGGTAGCCCCGGTAGCCCCGGTAGCGCCCGTGGCACCCGTGGCACCCGTCGCGCCGGTCGCGCCGGTCGCGCCGGTCGCGCCGGTCGCGCCTGTGGCACCCGTGGCACCCGTGGCTCCGGTCGCGCCGGTGGCACCGGTCGCACCCGTAGCCCCGGTAGCTCCGGTCGCTCCGGGAGCACCCGTAGCCCCGGTGGCTCCTGTTGGGCCGGTGGCTCCGGTGGGTCCTGGGGGGGTGGGGGCACCTGTTGCGCCGGTGGCTCCTGCGGTTCCGGTGGCCCCGATAGTGCCGATCGCGCCGCCGGCCCCGGCAGCACCGCTGCCACCGATCAGCCCGCCGGACCCGCCAGCACCACCAACCCCGCCCAAACCGCCGATCGCCGGAACCCCCGGCGCACCGCCAGCAGCCCCGCCGGGACCGCCCTGGCCGCCGTCCCCGCCATCCCCGGCGGCCCCGCCGTTACCGCCGGCACCGCCGGCCCCGCCGTCACCGCCGCGGCCCATGATGTTCAACAACCCGCCCAGCGCCCCGGCCGAGCCGCCGTCCCCGCCGTCACCGCCGTCACGCCCGGGGGTGCCGTTCCCGCCGACCGCGCCGGCCCCGCCCCCACCACCGGGCCAACCCGCCCCGCCGTCAGCACCATCGGCACCGTCAGTGCCGTGGGCGCCGTCGCGGCCGTCACCGCCGTGCCCGCCGTTGCCGGAGAACAACCCACCGTCTCCGCCATGCCCGCCATCAGCGACGGTGATCGCGTCCCCACCGTTGCCGCCGTTGCCGTACCAGCCCGCCGATCCGCCGTTACCGCCGTTGTAGCCGTTACCGCCGTTACCGAACAGCCCGGCGTTACCGCCATCACAGACCGCCCCACCGGTACAGGTCAACGCCGTCCAGGAATACCCGTTACCGATCAAGATCCCGCCATCGGGATGCTCAGCGGTCCCGTTACCGAACAACCACACCGTCTGGCTGACCTGATTGGCCGCCCCAGCGTGTGCCACCGGAGCCAGCTCTGCGGCCTGCGCACCGAAGGCCGGCGCGGGGTCGTCGGCGTCGTCACCGCCCAGCACCGCCGTCGAATACGCGCCCGACCCCGCCTCAGAGGTGGCGCCGGTCGGCCCGGCCAGACCCCGATCAACGATCACCAGCGACGCACCGCCATCACCGCCGTCCCGGCCCTCGGCAACACCGGAAACCTCAACGTCCTGCGCGTCCTCCGCCACCTCGGCGTCCTCGGCCACCTCGGCGTCCTCGGCGATGGCCGCAGCGTCGTCCCCGTCCGCGTCGTCTCCGCCGTCGCCGGCCTCGGTGTCGGTGTCCTCGGCCGTGTCGGTGTCGGTGCCCCCGGCCCCGGCAGTGTCTGCACCCTCGGAGGCGTCCCCGGCCCCACCGCTGATGGAAGTTCCTGCACCTGGACCTGCTGTGGCGGTGCCGGCCGAACCGGCTGAGCCGGCCGAGCCGGTATCAGCGGCCGCAGCACCGGCCATCGCCGCGATCGCAGCCCCCACACCCAACGCGACCGCCAACGCCCCCACCCGACCCACATGACGGCCATACCCCGACCCCGTCAGACGCGGCTGCCCGGCACCGATGGCCACCACCTGCGCACCCAAGCGAGCAGGCAGCGGGTCGCCGACACCCTCAACATTGCCGATGCCACCAGCGTGATCGGTGCGATGCCCAGCATCAAACGCGTTCGGATTCATAACCCCGCCCCCGGTTAGAAAGTTTGCTCAGCACGCTTCGGTGCCGATCTTGAACAGCTGTATATCACCCGGAAAGTGACATTCGGCCACAGAAGCAAGAAAACGGTCCGGGAGCGTGTTCGAGATACGCAACGACCCCCTGCGGACTGCTGCCGGTATACCGGACTGCGGAATCTGCGGGAGCAAGTCATATTCGCAGAGGGGATAGATACATGTACAGAAGTCAGGGGTCCGAAATCTAAGCACTTTTCGTACTTCGGAGGAAAAAGTGACATTCCGGGTCGACCATGATCAGCACCAGGCTCCAAGGGTCCGAACAGCCCACAGACCCGAAACGATCCGGCGTCGCCCCGGCGTCCTCCCTGCGGTGCTAGTGCGACCGGGCCGGGCTGAACCGCACCCACCGCCGACCCCGACCCCTGGAGTCATCACCGTCGGCACCCAGCGCCGCGACCACCGCATCGCGATAACCAGTGGGCAACGTCCCGGCATCGGCAGCGCTCCGGGGGTGCGTCGTCGCCCGTGACGCCCTGTTCTTAACCAGTACACATCCGCCCGTCCAACGCACCCTGACGATTCCAGCAACAGCCAGGCAGGACACCCCGGTCGGGTCCCTGAACCCCACGCCGGGCGTGGGTGTCGGCCCGCACCGACAAACCGTTTCCCGGAAAATCTGACTGACCGACCGTGCGCTGGCCGTGCTCACCGCACGCCACTTGAATTGCTGGACGCTGGGAACGATCACCAAGGGCGGCAAGGACGCCACCCAGTGCGACGCTGCTGGGCCAGCACCCCAGGTTTTGATGGGCGTTGACTATCCAGCACGATGGGCCCGGCGATCCGCGCCGACCAGACCCCTTCGGAAGGCGCTTCCTTGCAGTTGACGTGTGGGGAGCTTTCGACTGCTCCCTACCTCGCTACACCGCGGGTCCGAGTACCGTCACCGAATTTGTGCCCGCGCTGACGACGTAGGCGTAGTTGCCGCTGGGGGCGACCGCTATCCCGAGGGGCAAATCGCCGACTCCGGTGATGGTGGTGACAGCTCTGGTGGTGGTGTTGATCACCGACATCGAGTTGCCGGTGCGGTTGGTGACGTAGGCATAGGCGCCGCCCGGGGTGATCGCCACCTGGTAGGGGCTATCGCCGACGGTGATCGGGGCGCCGACCACGAGGTTGGTGGAGGTGTCGATCACCGACACGGTGTCGTCGTTCTGGTTGGTGACGTAGACGAACGCGCCGTCGGGGGTGACCGCCACCGCGACCGAGAAATCGCCGACGCCGATGGTGGTGATGATGCTGCCCAAGGCGGGGGTTGCTCCGGTGGCACCGGTAGCTCCGGTCGCCCCCGGTCGCTCCCGTCGCGCCGGTGGCACCCGTCGCGCCTGTCGCTCCGGTCGCTCCGGTGGCTCCGGTGGCTCCGGTCGCTCCGGTGGCGCCGGTCGCTCCGGTGGCACCCGTGGCACCTGTCGCCGACCCCGCCGGCCCCGCCCCCACCACCAGGCCAACCCGCCCCGCCGTCAGCACCATCGGCACCGTCAGTGCCGTGGGCGCCGTCGCGGCCATCACCGCCATGCCCGCCGTTGCCGGAGAACAACCCACCGTCTCCGCCGTGCCCGCCGTCAGCGACGGTGATCGCGTCCCCACCGTTGCCGCCGTTGCCGAACCAGCGCGCCGATCCGCCGTTACCGCCGTTGTAGCCGTTACCGCCGTTACCGAACAGCCCGGCGTTACCGCCATCACAGACCGCCCCACCGGTGCAGGTCAACGCCGTCCAGCTGTACCCGTTACCGATCAAGATCCCGCCATCAGGATGCTCAGCAGTGCCATTGCCGAACAACCACACCGTCTGGCTGACCTGATTGGCCGCCCCGGCGTGGGCCACCGGCGCCAGGTCTGCAACCTGCGCAATGGAGGTCAACGGCGAGTCATCGGCCTCGCCACCGGCCACCGTCGAGTACCCGCCCGACCCCGCCCCAGAGGTGGCGCCGGACCCCGATCAGCGATCACCAGCGACGCACCGCCACCACCGCCACCCCGGCCCACGGCAACCTCAGCAACCTCAGCCACCTCAGCGTCCTCAGCGTCCTGCGCGTCCTCAGCCACCTCGGCGTCCTCGGCCACCGCCGCAGCGTCGTCCCCGCCGTCCGCGGCGTCCCCGCCGTCCGCAGCATCCTCAGCGTCGGCGTCGGTGTCGGTGTCGGTGCCCCCGACCCCGGCGGTGTCTGCACCCGCGGCGGGGTCCCCGGCCCCACCGCTGCCGGAAGTCCCTGCACCCGCACCCGCTGTGGCCGAACCGGCCGAACCGGCCGAACCGGTATCAGCGGCCGCAGCACCAGCCATCGCCGCGATCGCAGCCCCCACACCCAACGCGACCGCCAACGCCCCCACCCGACCCACATGACGGCCATACCCCGACCCCGTCAGACGCGGCTGCCCGGCACCGATGGCCACCACCCGCGGATCCGAACTACCGGGCAGCGGCTCAGGAAGAGCAGCGCAGATGCCGGTGTCCTCAGCATGATCGGTGTGATGCCCAGCATTGAACACGTTCGGATTCATAACCCTGCCGCCGGTAAGAAAGTTTGCTCGCCACACCTCGGTGCCGAGTCTTTGAACAGGTGTAAACCAGCCCGGCAGTGACATCGGCCACAGAAACAAGAAATGTCGTCCGGCAAGCTTGAACGGACTGCGGAATCTGCGGCAATGGGGATATTCGAAAGACGAGCTTGGTGCGGCACAGAAATTGTGGGCCAGGTCGAACTATCAGGCGGGCTACTTTCGTCGGCACCGCCACCGACGCGTTCTGCCCGGAACACGAAGATAAGGTCAGCTGACCTTCGCCAGCTGGACCGTAGTTCGCCAATGCTGGCTACTTGGTAGGCTATTAATATGTCTACAAAAACGACTACGGTTCGGGTCTCGGTCCCGACTCGAGACCGACTCGCTGCACAGGCTCGCCAGCGTGATATGTCGATAGCAGACCTACTCAAAGAACTCGCCGACCAGGCTGAACGTCAAGCCGCGTTCGCGGCCGAGCGGGCCGCCACCTTGACCGATGCGGCGAACCCCGCAGTCAAGGAAGAGGACCACGATTGGGATACCACCGCCGGTGACGGCATTGATTGATCCGCGCAGAGGCGACCTTTGGCTGGTGGCACTAGGTGCCGGGCGGTCGGGGGAACCGGCCAAGCATCGGCCGGCCATGGTGATCTCTGTCGATGACATCTTGACCGGTATCGAATCCGAACTGGTTGTGGTCGTCCCTATCTCAAGTTCTCGGGCGCCATCACCGCTTCGACCCCGAATTGCCGGCGGCGAGGGTCTAGATGTCGACAGCGTCGCCGTATGTCGAGCGGTGCGCGGAATCACCAGGAGTCGACTCGTGCGACCGCTGGGCACAGCGAAGCCTGACTCGTTACAGCAGGTCCAGCGTGCCCTCGCTGCGATTCTCGGCTTCGAATCGTGAGCGCCCGGAAGGGCTCGTGCCGAAACTCGCCGGAGTGGTGCGGCACCGCCTAGACTCCGTGCCGTGGTGCTGTTCTTCGAGATTATGCTCGTCGCGGCCAGTGCGGTCATCACCTGGTTCGCGCTGTATGCGGTCTACCGTCTCATCACCGACGAGTCGTGACCGCCGCCGGGGCGGATCCCCGCCAGCCGGGGCTGCGATCTGGTGACGAGGCGGTCGCCGCGGCCGCTGAGCGTGCCAGAGAAACCGCCGCACGCAACATCCCGGTCTTCGGCGACCTTCCGCTGCCCGCCGATACCGCCAACCTGCGCGACGGAGCCAACCTCGACGACGCGCTGCTGGCACTCCTTCCGCTGGTAGGTGTCTGGCGGGGCGAAGGCGAGGGTCGCGACACCCACGGCGACTACCGATTCGGCCAGCAGATCGTCGTCTCCCATGACGGTGGCGAATACCTCAACTGGGAAGCCCGCTCCTGGCGGCTGACCGAAGACGGCGAATACCAGCGGCCGAACCTGCGTGAAACCGGGTACTGGCGATTCGTCGACGACCCGGGCGACCCCGGCGAGTCGCAGGCCATCGAGTTGCTGTTGGCACACTCGGCCGGCTACGTCGAATTGTTCTACGGCAGACCGCTCAATCAGTCCTCCTGGGAACTGGCTACTGATGCGCTCGCCCGCAGCAAATCGGGCCTGCTCGTGGGCGGCGCCAAACGGCTCTACGGCATTGTCGAGGGCGGCGACCTCGCCTACGTGGAGGAGCGCGTCGACGCCGACGGCGGGCTGGTGCCCCATCTGTCGGCGCGACTGTCGAGGTTTGTCGGCTGATGCGGCGCTGGGCATTGGCGGTGGTGCTTACCGCGATAACCGCCGCGGTGGCTTGTTCCCCGTCGAACGAGCGCCCCTCCGAGAAGACCACCACGACCGAGCGGCCCCAGGAAACGACGACAACCACTCCTGACACCACTCAGCCGACTACCACCCCTGCGGAGACCGGCACCGGTCACGGCTCGCTCGCGAACTGCCTGCGCGAGCACGGAGTGCCCCCGGCGCCCGGGCCGACGACCGGACTTCCCCCCGGCGTGGACCCCGCAGTCTGGCAGCAAGCCTTGGCCGAGTGTTCGTCGCTGGTGCCCGGGCCTCCCGGGCAGTGAGCCGCTCCAGACATGGAGCGGCCCCCGAGCCCATGATTTCGATCGGACAAGACCGAAGGACTCGGGGGCCGGGTGGCTGCGGGGATTTCGCCAGCGCGCGCAGGTGCGTCTTCGACGTATCCCGGCGCTGCTAGCTCGCAGCCACCTCACATGTCCATAAACCAATCAAGTTGTCGGACCACCTCCTTCCCTGTGTACCCGCGAACTTACTCGCGCCCCGCCAACGCGACAACCGATTTAGGATCTCAGCGGTCGCGCAGGATTGCGGCGTCGATCAACGCCGCCATCTCAGTGGCCAACGGTGCCGAGGGCAGCGGCGAACCGTCGAGCGTATGCACCCGGGCGGCCAGCGTGATGCTTGAAACGAGCCAGACACCTTGGGCCGCAACCAAATCAGTCACCCTGATGGCCTGGTAATCGCAGTCAATCCCGCCGTCACGGGCGACCTCGAACAATGCCTGCTGGGTGGTTCCGCGAAGAATCGGGTACCAGGGCGGCGGAGTCAACAGGCAGGGGTTCCCCTCCGCGGACCGGGTGGCGATGACGACGGTCGACCGCGGCCCCTCCAGGATGTAGCCGTCCGTGCTGACGAAGACGACGTCGCCGGCACCGTGCCGCTCGGCATGCCGGAGCGCGGCCATATTTATCGCGTACGACAGCGTCTTGGCGCCTGCCAGGAGCCACGGCGCCGCGTCGCTCCCGTCGGCCGCAAGGCCGCGATCGAGGGTCATGGCGGCCAGCCCGCGGCGCCGGACGTCGGCGACCCTGTCCGGTACCGGGCCGATCGTGGCATACGCGGTGCCACCGGCCTCAGAACCACTTTCCCGACCGCGACTGTAGACCAGCCGTAGCACTCCCTCGTCACCGCCGTCGGCGAGCCAGTGCGCCACCGCGATCGCCACCGCCGAACGCCACCGGGGCAGGTCCGGGGCGGGCAGGTCGAGCAGCTGCGCCGAATGCGTCAGCCGGGTCAGGTGCCGTTCCAGCAGACACGGCCCGCCGTCGCGAACCAGCAGGGTCTCGAAGATACCGTCGCCGCGCACGGCCGCCAGGTCGTCGGCGTGCAGTAACGGCGCGCACGGGTCATGGCGCTGCCCGTCCAGAGTCACCACCACCATGAGGCGCAAGGGTATCCGGCGTGCCGAACGTAGAGTTGGCTGCATGTCCGCGGTACCCGCTCCCGACGCCGGACCCGATGCAGGCGCCTTCTGGCATTTCGGCGACCCGTTCGGCGAGCAGCGAGCGGCCGCCGACGGCGCGGTGGTGGTGGACCGCTCGCACCGCGCGGTCCTGACCCTGACGGGCGCCGACCGCAAGCCCTGGCTGCATAGCTTGTCGACCCAGCATGTCAGCGATCTCCCCGACGGTGCGGTGGTTCAGAATCTGAGCCTCGACGGCCAGGGCCGGGTGGAAGATCACTGGCTGCAGACCCAGTTGGACGGTCGCACGGTCCTCGATACCGAACCGTGGCGCGGCGAACCGCTAATGGCATACCTGCGCCGGATGGTCTTCTGGGCGGACGTCGCCGTGGAACCCGGCGACCTGGCCGTTCTGTCGCTGCTCGGCCCGCAGCTTTTGGAGACGTCAGTTCCCGAAGCGCTCGGCATATCCGCGCTGCCGCCCTCGGGCACCGCAGCTGCGCTGCCCGAGGGCGGCTTCGTACGCCGGTTACCGTCGTCAGGAGTCGAGGTTGACGTGCTCGTGCCGCGGACTCAAGCCCACGCCCTCCGCGACCGCCTCATGACCGCCGGAGTGCGGCCGGCCGGCGTGTGGGCCTACGAAGCCCACCGGGTGGCTCAGCGTCGTCCCCGCCTTGGCGTCGATACCGACGAACGAACGATTCCTCACGAAGTAGGTTGGATCGACTCCGCGGTGCACCTGGATAAGGGCTGCTACCGCGGCCAGGAGACGGTCGCGCGAGTACACAACCTGGGCAAACCACCGCGAATGCTAGTTCTGCTGCATCTGGAAAGCGATGCTGACCGTCCCGTTCCCGGCGATCCGCTTCAATCAGGTGGGCGCACGGTCGGCCGGCTGGGCACCGTCGTCGATCATGTCGACGAGGGCGTCATCGCGCTGGCCCTGCTCAAACGTGGGTTGCCGGCGGAAACGGCTTTGGTAACCGGGGGCGACGTCGGGGTGACGGCAGCCATCGACGCGGACTCGATGCCGCCCGACATCGGGGTCGGCGCGGGCCGCCTGGCCGTGGAGCGGCTTCGCGGCGGTGCCTGATGAAACGACGGGCCAACAGGGCCTGCCAGCACACTGACGGCAGGCACGGTAAAGTGACGGCAGGACAATAAACACACTCAGATCGGAGCCGCCTGCTCGTGGGGCCGCTCCGTTATTGCGCGAGGGGGTTCCCCCATGGGCCGCGGCCGGGCAAAGGCGAAGCAGACCAAGGTTGCTCGTGAGCTGAAGTACAGCTCACCGCAGACCGATTTCGAGCGGCTTCAGCGTGAGCTGTCGAACGCTCCCGATGACGATGGTCTCAATGGCAGCGATACGTCCTCCGACGGAGTGTGGTCAGACGACGACCGTTGGCGTCCGTAGTTTCCGAGTTCTAGGCATTTCGCGACGCTCCGGGGTCGGCTGCGCGCTGGGCGTCGGTGAACTCCGCGATCCGATAGCGGTGGCGGGCGGGGCGGCCGTCAGAACCGCGGGTGCTGCCCCACCAGAACCGCGCGGGCGGCACCCTTGCCGCCCTTGGTGATCGTGCCCAGGGTCCAGCAGCTCAGGTGGCGGGCGGTCAGCACGGCCAGCGCGCGGTCGGTGTCCTCGGGCGCGACGATCGCCACCATCCCGATGCCCATGTTGAACGTCTTCTCCATCTCGGCACGCCCGATCCGGCCGCGTTGCGCGATCATCCCGAACACCGGCGCCGGCGTCCAGGTGGCTCGGTCCAGCTCGGCGCATAGGCCAGGCGGAACGACCCGCTCCAAATTGCCGGCCAACCCGCCCCCGGTCACATGGCAGAAGGTCCGCACCTGAGTCTCGGCGGCCAACGCCAAACAATCCTTGGTGTAGATGCGGGTCGGCTCCAGCAGCTCCTCGCCCAGGGTGCGCCCGAACTCCTCGACGTGCCCGGCGAGGTTCATGTGATCGATTTCCAGCAGCACGTGGCGGGCCAACGAATAACCGTTGGAGTGCAGCCCGGTGGAGGCCATCGCGATGACGACGTCGCCCGGCCTGACCCGCTCGGGTCCCAGGACGTCGTCGGATTCCACCACGCCGACGCCGGTCGCCGAGATGTCGTAGTGGTCGGGGGCCATCAGCCCGGGGTGCTCCGCGGTCTCGCCGCCCAGCAGTGCACACCCGGCCTGCACGCAGCCGTCGGCGATGCCGGACACGATCTGGGCGACACGCTCGGGAACGGTTCGCCCGACGGCGATGTAGTCCTGCAGGAACAACGGTTCAGCGCCGCACACCACCAGGTCGTCGACCACCATCGCCACCAGGTCGACACCGACGGTGTCGTGCTTGTCCATCGCCTGCGCAATCGCCAGCTTGGTGCCCACCCCGTCGGTGGAGGAGGCCAGCAGCGGTTCGCGGTAGCCGGCGCGGAGTTCGAACAGACCCGCGAACCCGCCCAGCCCGCCACGTACCTCGGGGCGGGTGGCCTTCTTCGCTAGCGGTTTGAAGAGTTCGACGGCGCGGTCACCGGCCTCGATATCCACGCCCGCCGACGCATAGGAAATGCCGTGTTGTTCGGCGCGCTCGATCATCGTGTGCAAGGCTACCGTGCGATTTCCCGCCGAACCGCGTTGCGGTATGACAACGTACCCAGCATGAATAGTGCGCGCCGACGAACGTCGGCCGCGGTGCTGACGACAATAGGCATTGCGGCTGTTTCGCTGGCTTCGGCGACGACCGCCGTAGCCACGCCGTCGGCCGGGGTGCAGGTCGTCACCCTGTCGGCGAACACGGTTAACGGCACCGATTACGTCACCCGCGAGATCACCATCGCCCCGGGCGGTAGCACTGGCTGGCACTATCACGAGCCGATCGTGTACGGCATCATCCGATCTGGCACCTTGACCTGGACACCATCGAATTGCGTTGCGGTACAGACCTATCCGGCAGGTTCCGCAGTCGCCGAGCACAGCGGGCCCGACCACGTCCACCTCGGCCGCAACCTGGGCACCGAGCCGGTGGTGATGTGGGTGAACTACGTCGCGCCGGCGGGAACGCCGCCAGCGGTGAGCGTGCCCGATCCGGGGTGCGGGTTTGCCTGATCGCGTGAACGGTCATCCGCCTCCGATGACCGATGGACAAATCAGTTGCCTGGTGACCGGAGCCACCGGATACATCGGACGACAGTTGGTGCCGGCACTGCTGGATCGCGGCTTCCACGTGCGTGCCATGGCCCGCACCCCGGCCAAGCTGTGCGACGCTCCCTGGCGGTCACGCGCCGAGGTGGTGCGCGGTGACCTGACCGAACCGGAGTCGCTGGCGGCGGCGTTCACCGGCATCGACGTCGTCTACTACCTGGTGCATTCGATGGGCACCGCGAAGGACTTCGTCGCCGAGGAGGAACGGTGCGCACGCAACGTCGTCGACGCGGCCGCCCAGGTCGGGGTTCGCCGGGTGGTGTACCTGAGCGGACTGCATCCCGAAGGCGTCCCGCTGTCGCGGCACCTGGCGTCGCGCACCCTGGTCGGCGACATCCTCATCGACTCCGGTGTCGAGACCGTGGTGGTGCAGGCCGGCATCGTGGTCGGATCCGGATCGGCGTCTTTCGAGATGATCCGCCACCTCACCGACCGCCTGCCCGCGATGACCACCCCGAAATGGGTGCGCAACAAGATTCAGCCGATTTCCATCGACGACGTGCTGTACTACCTCGCCGCGGCCGCAACGGCGGCGGTGCCCGTGTCGCGCACCTGGGACGTCGGTGGTCCCGATGTTCTGGAGTACGGCGAGGCCATGCAGGTCTACGCCGACGTCGCCGGGCTGCGCCGCCGACTGATCATCGCGTTGCCCTTCCTGACACCGACCATCGCGAGCTGGTGGGTCGGCCTGGTCACGCCGATCCCGCCGGGGCTGGCCCGACCGCTGGTGGAATCGCTGGAGTGTGACGCGGTCATGCACGAGCACGACATCGACGCGGTGATCCCGCCGCCGACGGGCGGGCTGACCGGTTACCGCGACGCGGTGACGGCGGCGCTTCGGCAGGACGGCACCACGTCGCGCGGACGGCGTCGGCTGATCCGGATCAGCCCGGCCGCACCCCAGTAGATCGCGAGTGGTAGGCGTCAGGGGAGCATCGCTGGGTGTTGCCACTTTAGATTTGACGGTCTGGAAGTTGCTGAGCTGACCGCGCTGCCCGATTTTCGGAGTCGGCGAATAGGACGATCCGGACATATTGCAGTAGCAATTGAGCGTACCGGTTCGAAACAACTGGCCGATGTGGCCTTTGGGGATTCGGGTGCGCTGTGGCTGTGGCCGTGATAGACACCCCTGGAGATCAGCCGCGGGGTGCTGACGTCCATTTTTGGGGGGGCCGGGGAGATGGATTCGGCGATGAGCATGGCCGGGCGCGGGGTTGCCGGGCGTGACAGCGTGCACGATCGCGGGTTGCAGGATCGGTTGGCTGGTGGGGTGGTTCGGGGGGTGGTGGCCCGTTCTGGTGGTCAAGTGGTGGGTGGTTCGGCGCGGTATGTGGGTCGGGTGGGTGCGTTGGCGGTGGCGTTGGGGGTGGGTGCGGCGATCGCCTCGATGGGTGCTGCGGCTGCTGATACCGGCTCGGGCGGTTCGGCGGGGTCAGCGTCCGCCGGTGCCGGTTCGGCGGGTTCGGGTTCTCAGAGTGCTGGCGGTGCCGGTTCGGCGGGTTCGGCTGGTCAGAGTGCTGGCGGTGCGGCTTCTCACGGCGCGGACAGCGCCGGGGGTGTCGAGGAGGCGGGATCAGGCGGTGCAGATTCCGGCGGG
>JBFXJE010000036.1:0-15215 GCA_050175175.1 Mycolicibacterium sp.
CGATATTCGAGCTACCGCTATTACCTTCAGCCTTGCTCACATCGGCAATCGAAATCGCCGGCAACACCGGCGCCACATCATCATTGGTGATCGTGCCGGTCGCGGTGGCCTTGGAAATGGTGGCCCCACTGGGGGAGGACAACGTCACCGTGAACGTCTCATTGCCCTCCACCGCGGAATCACCGGCGACGGCGATGTTAAGCGTCTGCGAGGTCACCCCGGCGGCGAAGGTCAAGGTGCCGGTCTTGGCGGTGTAATCCGAACCCGCGGCCGCAGTCCCGTTAGAGGTCGCGTAGTTCACCGTCACCGGCGTGGTGGAAGCCTTGCTCAACGTCACCGTGAAGCCGATATTCGAGCTACCGCTATTACCTTCAGCCTTGCTCACATCGGCAATCGAAATCGCCGGCAACACCGGCGCAGGCGCACCGACAGCAACGCCATTGACTTTGATATTGGTGATCGGCGACGCAGCCCCGCCCGGAGTCGCCTGATAACCGAACGCCACGCTCTTGCCGGCACCGACCACGCCGTTCCACGTCGCATTGCGCACCACATAGTGGCCGGCTGTGCTACTAACGACCTCCGCGTTCCAAATGTTGGTGATCTTCGCCGGTGAGTCGAACTCCAGCGTCCAGCCATTAAGGGCCTGGCCCGCGGTCATCGTGACGCTGGCGACGTGACCTGCTCCCCAGTCGCTGGTGATGGTATGCACAACTGACGTGGCACCCGGCGCAGGTGTAGCCGCATCATCATTGGTGATCGTGCCGGTCGCGGTGGCCTTGGAAATGGTGGCCCCACTGGGGGAGGACAACGTCACCGTGAACGTCTCATTGCCCTCCACCGCGGAATCACCGGCGACGGCGATGTTAAGCGTCTGCGAGGTCACCCCGGCGGCGAAGGTCAAGGTGCCGGTCTTGGCGGTGTAATCCGAACCCGCGGCCGCAGTCCCGTTAGAGGTCGCGTAGTTCACCGTCACCGGCGTGGTGGAAGCCTTGCTCAACGTCACCGTGAAGCCGATATTCGAGCTACCGCTATTACCTTCAGCCTTGCTCACATCGGCAATCGAAATCGCCGGCAACACCGGCGCCACATCATCATTGGTGATCGTGCCGGTCGCGGTGGCCTTGGAAATGGTGGCCCCGCTGGGGGAGGACAACGTCACCGTGAACGTCTCATTGCCCTCCACCACGGAATCACCAATGATGTCCACATGGACCATCTGCGAGGTCACACCTGGCGCAAACGTCAACGTGCCCGCGCTGGCCACGAAGTCGCTTCCAGCAACCGCGGTGCCGTTTGAGGTCGCGTAGTTGACCGTCACAGGCGTGGTGGAAGCCTTGCTCAACGTCGCCACGAACATGAAGTGACTGTGTGCCCCATTGCCCTCAACCACCGACATGTCGCCGATCGAGATGCTTGGCAGCTGGGGCACGGCCGGTCCCGCGTTGGCGATCAGGGTCTGCCATTTGGCGACGGTGTTGGTGTCGAGCGCAACGATGTTGCCGATCTTCATCTGGTTGAGCGCAACACCGTTGAGTGTGTAGGCCTGGCCACCGTTGTTGACGATGGTGATCTTGGTGGATCCGGACTGTTCAGTGACGTCGAAGTGGCCTGGTTGCATCCAGCCGAAGTCCAGCTTGTCTTTGGCCGGATCGAAGTTGAGCACGGTGTTGGCGCCCCAATTCCAGCCGATCACCGTGGTGGTGCCCCCAGTAACCGGGCCACCGCCGCCACCGCCGCCACCGTTGCCTGGGGTGGATCCCAGGTTCATTTCGTTGATGGTGCCGTAGTCGTTCCAGACGTTACTGAAGCTTCCCGCGGGAATGTTCAGCCCGGATGCGGTCGGTGAGGCCTGTCCCAAGCTGCCTGGCGTGTCACGGGCAACTGACCACATTGACAGCATTCCCAAACCCTTGGTGTGGGCAAAGTGCTCCAACGCCTGGGCATCGGCGACGGTGAAGATCTCGGTGATGACGTCATTCACGCCGATCATCGGTGTGACGCCCAGTTGGTTCCACCCGAACTGCTGACCGTGCTGAGCGAACAAAGTCGACATTTGAGCATAGGTCGACTCGGCGGCCAAGATCGCATACGCGCCCATCGTCTTCGCGTTCGGACCACTTGTAGGCGCGGCGGATTCGCCATAGTCCATGGCCATCACGTTGACGCCATCGAGTTTCACCCCGGCATCAAGGGCCTTGGACACCACGTTGCGACCATCATGGGTCAACCCGGTGGGCAGCACCGGCAGCGTGTACCAGACCTCCAAATCCGGACGCGCCTGCTGCAACAACTTGATCGCCTGACTACGCAGTGCGATCGAAGTTGGCTCGGCAACGGCATGACCTTCGATATCGAAATCGACCCGGTTGAGTCCATAGGCATCCACCACAGCGGCATACGCGTTCGCCAGAGCCTGCGCACTCAAACCGCGCTGGGAATACCACTGCGCCAGCTCGGTCCCGTTCGCGCCGCCGAACGACACCATTACATCGCCACCAGCGGCCTTGAACGCCGCGATCGAGGCGTCAATGGTCTGGGCCTGAGAATCAGACGACCCAGGAGTCAACGTCGAATAGCCACCCCAAGCGGCCTTGCCATCCGACGTCGCCTGCACGAAACCGAGGTTCAAAAGCGATACGCCGTAATCCTTGGCGATCTTGATCAAGTCAGGCGGCGGCCAGCCCGCCATATCAACATATGGAGCGAAATGCTCCTCACCCCACAACGCGTCGCCAGGGTTGCCGGAATTCGCCCCGCTGGCAGGGTTGGATCCGCCCTGGCTTGGGGTGCTGGTGAGATCCTCGAGGCTGCTGCCCAGCGGATCACCGAGCACAACCATGCTCTGGAAGTACTCGATCACGCCCGAGTCCGACACCTCGAGAGCGGGCCACTGCGGCCAATCGAAGGTGTCATTCATGAACGGCTTGGTCTGGTCGTGGCTGAGAACCGTCAAGTGGTTCACATCGTGGGAAGTGGCCACGCCCTCTATCGAGAGTCGCCCGTGGGCGCGACTATGCATCCACCCGGCATTGTGCGGCTCCATCTTCAGCGTGTTGATGAAGGTCTCGTCAAAATCGTTGGCAGTCAGGAATTCAGCGAACCCGTCATGGCCGTACTGGTGCACCATTGACATGACGTCCTCGGCTGCGCCGAGCCTGGCCGTTCGTTGAATATCGGCGAGGATCTGGGGGTCGTACTTGTCGTCGGCGATCCAGCCCACCTTGGCGCCTTGCATCGCGTAGTAAAGGCCGACGCCTTTTTGATCGTTACCCCATGCCTGAGTGTTGTTGGTGAGTCCGTTGGCAAAGGCCCACGCCCCCACTTCGTCGATGGTTACCGGCGCCAGTCCCGCGAACTGCCGCAGATTGTTGTAGGCGAGCAGCGCCTCCGTGGTGATGGCCGTGCGACCGCCAACGAGACCCTCATGGCCGGTGTGGTCGCTACCGTGCAGATCGCCGAAGCTAGCTAACGTGACGAATTCTTCGGACTCACCGGAATGGTGGTGATCATGAGAGCCGTCGTCAGACATGGCCATTGCCATCGCCATGGGAGCCGCCGTGCGAAGTCCCGAATCGTCTGACTCGCCGCCCGCTAATGCGATCGCCTGCGGTGAGCCGGCCAGAGTCACCGTGATCGGAACTTCAATTCTCTTGGGAACCCAGAAGTTCAGACTCAGGCTGATGTCGCGCACCGCGACGACAAAGGTGTCGGTTCCACCCTGGGTCGCCAGGTCCGCTCGCGCGGTGTAGGTGAAGTTGCCGTCACGGTCGATCACCAACGTGCCACCGGAGGGCCCCTGGACCACCCGGTACACCAGCCGATCATTTTCAGGGTCTACGGCGTTCACTGAACCGGTGACCACCGCCGGATCGCTCTGGCTGGTCAGGGTGGGGGCGGCCGACGGACCTCGATTTGAGAACAGCTTCTCCAGGTCGCGACGAATCAACTGCAGCGCTGCGGCAAAGGTCTCGGCGGGAGCAAGCGGCGCATCTGTGCCCTGGCCTGACTGCCTGGGCGTCAGCAGCGAGAGCAGACTCGACAACAGCCCGGTCCGCTTTGTCGATGCGACCGTCTGCGGCGCAGCCGGGGCAGTGACCGGGGTCTGTGACACATTCGGGACCGTGACTACCGCCGCCCCGCCGACGGATTTGCGTGACACGGATTCGGCAGTCAAATCCGGTGAAGTCGCGGCGCCGGAAGCTTCGATTTCCTCGGCTTCGTCTTGCTCAGCATCGTCGCTGACCTCAGCCACGATCGGCGAGGACGACTCCGGATCTACGGCCGTAGTATCCCTTCCGCGGTCACCGTCGGCGGGAAGAACCTCTGGCGCAGCGGCATCGTCATCGGCGGCAGGCGCAGATTCTGCATCGGGGGCGGCGTCTTCGTCGGCGACAGCACCATCCAGATCTTCCAGCCCCGGCTCGAGTTGTGCGTCGGCTTCGTCCTCCTCGCCGGCAGCAGACTCTTCGTCCTCATCACCGCCGGCCTGGGCTGGCGCTTCTTGGGTCGACGCCACGCCTGCAGTGGTCGGCTCGGAGGCTGCGGCGTGCTCACTGGAATTGCCGCTCGGCGAGCTTGCCTTGGCTTCGGCGGAGCTTCCCTCCGTGGAGTCGGCCAATGCCTCGACCGGCAAGGCGATCCCGATCCCCAGCGCTACCGCCAACGCACCGACCCGACCTACAAAGCTTCCGTAGCTCATCAGCAATACACTCCCGTCCACTCAACGACGCTGCGCCCGACGACACCGCGGCTCGCCTGATCTCGTTTCGATCACGAAACATTATTTACGAGTCCGAAAATCCATAAAACACCAGCATTCGCTAGTCGTCAAGAGTTAACGGCATTTCGGACGAACGTTTCGTTGTGCCGCCATTCATGGGCGCGGAACAAACAAACCGATCGACTCGGTCTATGACTGCAGCGTCTGCCGTGGAACCCGTCGCGACCAGTTCTGACAGGGACTTCACAGCTAGAGACCAGCATAGACACCGCTGCGGCCACAGCGACACCTTGTCGTTACTTTCTTGCTGCCAATATTGTCGAAACCCTGAACAAATAAATGCACAACGTCAAAATAAATTACACTGAGGCTAGCGAATGCAGACTAATGTCAAGAGAATTAACAACGCCTCGGCGGGGCGTGCTCTTTGCTAGTACCGCACCCCGGGGTGGATTTTCCTGCATGATTCTTGGTATCGGTATCGCCGCAGTTGAACTGGGGTGGAGTTTTCCATCCTGCTGCTCCTCTCACAACGGCGCCGGACGACCGAAGGTCCGGGCGAGCTACCGGCGGTCCTGGGCGGCCGCTGCACCCGCGTGTCAACGACGACAGGTCGATGTCGGTGTTAGGGTGAGATTCCGTGGGTCGGCAGGCCCCGACCGGCTCGACTCCCTCGATGAAGAGCCAAAGAAACGAAGCCCTGCCCGTCGTCACGGAGGTTGTTCTTGCCAGCATTACGCAAGCACCCGCAGGCACCCACGAAACATCTCTTCGTAACGGGAGGCGTGGTCTCGTCGCTTGGTAAGGGCCTGACCGCATCCAGCCTGGGACAGCTGCTGACCGCCCGCGGGCTGCAGGTGACCATGCAGAAGCTCGATCCGTACCTGAACGTCGACCCCGGCACCATGAACCCGTTCCAGCACGGTGAAGTGTTCGTCACCGAGGACGGCGCCGAGACCGACCTCGACGTCGGGCACTATGAGCGATTTCTCGACCGCAACCTATCCGGATTCGCCAATGTCACCACGGGCCAGGTCTATTCGTCGGTGATAGCCAAGGAACGTCGAGGGGAGTACCTCGGCGACACCGTCCAGGTGATCCCGCATATCACCGACGAGATCAAGCGCCGGGTCCTAGCGATGGCCGCACCCGATCCCGCCGGCCATCGGCCCGATGTGGTGATCACAGAGATCGGCGGGACCGTGGGGGACATCGAGTCGCTGCCGTTTCTCGAGGCCGCCCGACAGGTCCGCCATGAAGTCGGCAGAGAGAACTGCTTCTTCCTACACTGCTCACTAGTGCCCTACATGGCACCCTCGGGAGAACTCAAGACCAAGCCGACCCAGCACTCGGTCGCCGCGTTGCGCAGTATCGGTATTTCCCCCGATGCGCTGATCCTGCGATGCGATCGCGATGTACCCGAGCCGCTGAAGAACAAGATCGCCCTGATGTGCGACGTCGACATCGATGGCGTGATCTCCACTCCGGATGCCCCATCGATCTACGACATCCCCAAGGTGCTGCACCGCGAGGAACTCGACGCGTACGTCGTCCGGAGGCTGAACCTGCCTTTCCGAGATGTGGATTGGACGCATTGGAACGATCTGTTGCAACGAGTCCACGAACCCCGAGACACTGTTCGGATTGCGCTGGTGGGGAAGTACATCGACCTTTCAGATGCCTACCTTTCAGTTACCGAAGCACTGCGAGCCGGCGGTTTCGCCCACCACGCCAAGGTCGAGATGTGCTGGGTGGCATCGGACGACTGTGAGACAGCAGCCGGTGCCGCAGCGGCATTAGCGGACGTGGATGGCGTGCTGATCCCGGGGGGCTTCGGAATCCGCGGGATAGAAGGCAAGATCGGCGCCATCCGGTATGCGCGCAAGCGCGGCTTGCCGGTATTCGGGCTTTGCCTTGGCCTGCAGTGCATCGTGATCGAGGCCGCGCGGTCGGTGGGCCTCACCGAGGCCAATTCCGCTGAGTTCGAACCGGCCACGCCCGACCCCGTCATCTCCACCATGGCCGATCAGCGCGACGCGGTGGCCGGTGAGGCAGACCTCGGCGGGACCATGCGCCTGGGCGCCTACCCCGCGGTGCTTGAACCGGAGTCTTTGGTAGCAAAGGCGTATGGCGCCACCGCGGTATCCGAGCGTCACCGACATCGTTACGAGGTCAACAATTTCTACCGCGATCCAATCGCCGAGAGCGGGCTGCGATTCTCCGGCACCTCGCCCGACGGTCACCTCGTTGAGTTTGTCGAATACCCCACCGATGTGCACCCCTTCCTGGTCGGCACCCAGGCCCACCCGGAACTCAAGAGCCGCCCCACCCGGCCACACCCGCTGTTCGTCGCTTTCATCGGCGCGTCACTGGATTACAAGAACGAAGAGCGGTTGCCCGTGGAAATACCGGCGATTCCCGAACACTCCGAAGCGAACGGCGCCGAGTACACACTCGAAGACGTACCGGCTCGTGGCTGACGGCGACAGTGCTTTCAGTGATTCCGGGGACTCCAACGATTCCAACGAGGTTGGCAGCCACTGTTTCTCCGTCGCCGAGTCGGAAACCCTCTATGTCGGACAGATAATGGCGCTTCGCGCCGACGAGGTGCGGATGCCCCGGGGAGCTACCGCGCGCCGCGAGATCACCGAACACTACGGGGCGGCGGCCGTCGTCGCCATCGACGATGACGGCCGAATAGTTCTGGTCCTTCAGTACCGACATGCCTTCGGCCGCAGGCTTTGGGAGCTGCCAGCCGGGCTCCTCGATACCAGCGGGGAATCTCCCCAGGTCGCAGCCGCGCGTGAACTTGCCGAGGAAGCAGGTCTGGCGGCTCACAACTGGCGCACCCTGATCGATCTCGACACCGCACCCGGTTTCAGCGACGAGAGCGTGCGAGTGTTCCTGGCAACCGGGCTCACCGAGGTCAGCCGACCGGAGGCACACCATGAAGAGGCCGATCTGACCGTACGGCGCTTCGAACTCGAAGACGCTGTTGCCAAGATCTATTCGGGCGACATCGTCAATTCCATTTCGGTCGCCGGTATCCTAGCGGCGCGCTCGATGCCGGAACTCGATTCGCTGCGCGCCGTCGACGCGCCCTGGATCGACCGGCCGACTGCATTCGCCCGGCGGAAGCTGCGCCTGTGACCGATACGTCACTATCTGCTCGCGTCGCACTCGATGACCAGTTCCAGGGTTACCTAGACCATCTGGCGATCGAGCGCGGGGTCGCGGCCAACACGCTGAGCTCCTATCGGCGCGACCTGAAGCGTTACGCCGAACACCTGAAATCACGTGGGGTTCACGATTTGGCGACCGTCGCCGAGTCCGATGTCAGCGACTTCCTGGTATCCCTTCGTCGCGGTGACCCGGACAACGGGGTGGTGCCGTTGTCCGCGGTCTCGGCCGCCAGGGCGTTGATCGCCGTGCGGGGTCTGCACAGATTCGCGGCCGCGGAGGGCATCGCCGCTCTCGACGTAGCCCGCGAGGTGAAACCGCCCACGCCCAGCCGCCGACTTCCCAAGAGTCTGACCGTGGACGAGGTGCTGGCGCTGCTGGACGGAGCGGGCGGAGAGAGCGAGTCTGACGGACCGTTGGCGCTGCGCAATCGCGCGTTGTTGGAGCTGCTGTACTCGACCGGCGCGAGGATTTCGGAGGCCGTCGGTCTGGACCTCGATGACGTCGATATCCGTGCCCGTTCGGTACTGCTGCACGGAAAGGGCGGCAAGCAGCGGCTCATCCCCATCGGCCGCCCAGCTGTCGGCGCCCTGGATGCGTATCTTGTGCGTGGCCGTCCCGGCTTGGCCGGGCGTGGCCGCGGCACTCCCGCCATTTTCCTCAACGCGCGCGGCGGGCGGCTTTCCCGTCAGAGCGCCTGGCAGGTGTTGCAGGACTCCGCCGCGCGAGCAGGGATCACGGCGACGGTGTCCCCACACGTTTTGCGGCATTCATTCGCCACCCATCTTCTCGACGGTGGCGCAGACGTGCGGGTCGTGCAGGAACTGCTCGGGCACGCGTCGGTCACCACGACACAGATCTACACGATGGTCACCGTGAACACGCTTCGCGAGGTGTGGGCCGGGGCGCACCCGCGAGCGCGTTGAGGAGTCCTGTGTCAGCCGCCAAGGTATTCGGACTCGAGCACCAGGTCGGCCAGTAATGACTGGTACTCGACGTGAGTCTGGTGCTCGACGGTGTCGAAGAGGCGGCCCTGCTGCTGACGCATATAGCCACGATATTTCGGCGCGCCGGGCACTCGGACGTTATCGGCGACCACGATCGATCCCCGATGTAGCCAGCCGCGGTCGAGGATGTTGAGCAGATCTGGTAGGTAGGCGCGCTTGTCGTGATCGATGAACAGAAGATCCAGATGACCGGGCCGGACGTCGTGTTCGTTGGCGAGAGTGTCCAGCGTGCGCCCGCCGTCACCCAGCGTGCCTACGACACACGCGATACGGTCCGCGACACCTGCGTGCGACCAAATTCGCCGCGCCACTTCGGCGTTGGCCGCGGAGAATTCGACAGAGCAGATCCTGGCCTTCGGTGCGACCCGGGCGATCCGCAATGCGCTGTAGCCGCAGTAGGTGCCAAGTTCCAGCACCAAACCAGGGGAGGCGCGGCGTACCGCCGCATCGAGGAGTCGCCCTTTCTCGTCGCCGACGTTGACCAGAATCGCCTTTTCGTAAGCGAACCTGTCGACCGCGGCCACAACGTCGTCGATGTCACCTTGGCGGGCGTGGGCCTCGACGTATTCCGCGCAGGCCACCTCCCGCCCGTCGCCGACCTGTCCGGTGCGCAGGAACGCCGGCATTCCCAAAGCCAGACGCCACGTCGACCAGCGCAGGAAGGGCAACCGCTGATTCAGACTCATCAGATCAGCCTAGATATCCCGACTCGATTTCGCGCCCGAGCGCACGCACGCGGCTGTTCGGAAGCCTTGAATTCAAGCGGTCGTGTCCCGCCACCCGCATGCTTCCACGCGGTGCTCGCGAACGGTTGCATGCGGGTCTGGGCCGTCTGTGGGACGGTCACCGCTAAACTTGCCCGGATGTCCGCCAAGCCCGTGGGTTGCCCGACCAACCAAGCCCTGGCATGACCGAAGATACGGGCGTCGCAGAGCCGACTCGCGGCCTGACCGGCCGGCTGCCGCGATCAATCCCGGAGCCCCGTGCGTTGAGCAGCCACGGCCCGGCCAAGGTCGTGGCGATGTGCAATCAAAAAGGCGGCGTCGGCAAGACGACCTCGACGATAAACCTGGGCGCCAGCCTCGCCGAATACGGAAGGCGCGTGCTATTGGTCGACCTCGATCCGCAAGGCGCGTTGTCGGCGGGTCTGGGTGTACCCCACTACGAGCTCGACAACACCGTGCACAACCTGCTGGTCGAGCCGCGGGTATCGATCGACCAGGTACTGCTGAGCACCCGGGTGCCCGGGCTGGACTTGGTCCCGAGCAACATCGATCTCTCGGCTGCCGAGATCCAATTGGTCAACGAAGTCGGCCGCGAGCAATCGCTGGCCCGGGCGCTCTACCCCGTGCTGGACCGCTATGACTACGTGCTGATCGACTGTCAGCCCTCCCTGGGATTGCTCACCGTCAACGGGCTAGCCTGTGCCGACGGCGTGATCATCCCGACCGAATGCGAGTACTTCTCGCTGCGCGGCCTGGCGCTGCTGACCGACACGGTGGAAAAGGTGCACGACCGGCTGAATCCGAAACTGTGTATCAGCGGAATTCTGATCACCCGGTACGACACCCGCACGGTGAACTCCCGAGAAGTGATGGCCCGCGTTGTGGAGCGGTTCGGCGACCTGGTGTTCGACACCGTCATCACCCGGACCGTGCGTTTCCCCGAGACCAGCGTGGCCGGTGAACCTATCACTACGTGGGCGCCGAAATCGGCTGGTGCAGAAGCCTATCGGGCGCTGGCACGTGAGGTGATCGACCGGTTCGACGCGTGAGCCGAACGCCGACCAGTTATCAGGCCGAAGAAACAGGGGCCGCCCAGTCCGGCTTTCAAGTCAGGTTGAGCAATTTCGAGGGGCCCTTCGACCTGCTGCTGCAGTTGATATTCGGTCACCGACTCGACGTCACCGAGGTGGCACTGCACCAGGTCACCGACGAGTTCATCGCCTACACCAAGCTGATCGGGCCGCAACTCGAGCTCGATGAGACCACCTCGTTCCTGGTGGTCGCCGCGACGTTGCTGGACCTCAAGGCCGCACGTCTACTTCCCGCAGGCGAAGTGCATGACGAGGAGGACCTGGCCCTGCTCGAGGTGCGAGACCTGCTGTTCGCGCGGCTGCTGCAATACCGGGCGTTCAAGCACGTCGCCGAGATGTTCGCCGAGTTGGAGGCCGCCGCGCTACGCAGCTATCCGAGGGCGGTGGCTCTGGAGGCACGATACGAGGATCTGCTGCCCGAGGTAATGCTGGGTGTGGACGCCGAGCGCTTTGCCCAGATCGCGGCCGCGGCCTTCACCCCGCGACCTACTCCGACAGTGAGTACCGATCACCTGCACCAGGTGTCGGTGTCGGTCCCCGAACAAGCGGCCAACCTCATGTCGTTGCTCGAACGGCGCGGTGTGGGCGCCTGGGCGTCGTTTGCCGACCTCGTGGCCGATTGCCGGCTGCCGATGGAGATAGTCGGAAGGTTCCTGGCGCTGCTCGAACTGTATCGAGCCAGAGCGGTAGCATTCGACCAATCAGAACCGCTTGGCGTACTCCAGATTTCGTGGACCGGAGAGCGTCCGAGCAGCCAAGAACTGGCGACCGCTGACGCGGAGTAGAAAGACGAATGACTGACGAAATCACAGATGATCTGGCCAACGCCGATTCCTCGGCGTCTGAGTCGGAACTGCCTGAGCCGGGAGTCGCGGACCCGGAAGCCCCCGACTTGGACGGGGCAGAGCTGAGCTCGGTCCTCGAGGCGCTGTTGCTCGTCGTCGATACGCCAGTTACCACCGACGCGCTGGCCGTCGCGACGGACCAGCCCGCGACCCGGGTAGCCGCGGCACTGCGCTTGATGGCCGACGAACTGGCTGCCCGCGATAGCGGCATCGATCTGCGTGAAGCCGGCGGCGGCTGGCGGATGTATACCCGCGCGAAATTCGCGCCCTATGTGGAGAAGCTGCTGCTCGACGGCGCGCGATCGAAGCTCACCCGGGCGGCTCTGGAGACGCTGGCGGTTGTGGCGTATCGGCAACCGGTCACCAGGGCGCGGGTCAGTGCGGTGCGCGGCGTCAATGTCGACGCCGTGATGCGCACCTTGCTCGCCCGCGGATTGATCACCGAAGCCGGTACCGACAGCGACTCCGGTGCGGTTGCGTTCGCGACCACGGACTTGTTTTTGGAGCGGCTCGGCTTGCAGTCGCTGACCGATCTTCCCGATATCGCGCCACTGCTGCCCGACGTCGACGTCATCGACGATCTCAGCGAAACTCTCAGCGAAGAGCCACGTTTCATGAAACTCAACGGCACACCCGCCGCCGATGCAGCTGTGTCGTTCGACGTGGACCGGGCGTGAGAATGTCTGACGATGAAGGAGTGCGTCTCCAGAAAGTATTGTCACAAGCCGGAGTTGCATCGCGCCGGGTGGCCGAGAGGATGATCCGTGACGGCAGGGTCGAGGTGGACGGCGCTGTCGTCACCGAGATGGGAACCCGTGTCGACCCCGTGGCGTCGGTGATCAAGGTCGACGGTGCCCGGATCACTCTTGACGACACTCTGGTACATCTGGCCATCAACAAACCGGTGGGCATGCAGTCGACGATGTCCGACGATCGCGGCCGACCCTGTGTCGGAGACCTCGTCGAGCACCGGGTCCGGGGCAACAAAAAGCTTTTTCACGTCGGTCGCCTGGACGCCGACACCGAAGGGTTGTTGCTGCTGACCAACGACGGTGAACTGGCACACCGGCTAATGCACCCGTCGTTCGAAGTGCCCAAGACCTACCTCGCGACAGTCGACGGCGCGGTACCGCGCGGGTTAGGCCGCAAGCTGCGCGAAGGGATCGAGCTGGACGACGGCCCGGTCCACGTCGACGATTTCGCCGTGGTGGATGCGGTTCCCGGCAAGTCGCTGGTGCGGGTGACGCTGCATGAGGGCCGCAAACGCATCGTTCGGCGGCTGTTGGCTCACGTGGGCTACCCCGTGCAGGCGCTGGTGCGCACCGATATCGGCGCAGTTGCCTTGGGAGATCAACGTCCGGGCAGCATTCGGGTGCTGACCCAGAAGGAGATCGGCGAACTCTACAAGGCGGTAGGGTTGTGACCCGGACGCTGGTGATTGCGATCGACGGCCCGGCGGGGACCGGAAAGTCATCAGTAGCAAGAGGTTTGGCCAGTTCGCTGGGCGCAAGATATCTGGATACCGGTGCGATGTACCGCATCGTCACCCTCGGCGTGCTGCGCAGCGGGATAGACCTTGGCGATGTAGCCGCCATCGGGGCTTTGGCCGCCGGTCTCGATCTGGCCGTCGGCCACGACCCGGGGGAGGACCGCTGCTACCTGGCCGGCGAGGACGTGTCCAGCGAGATTCGCGGTGACGCCGTCACCAAGGCGGTTTCGGCGGTGTCGGCGGTGCCCGCGGTACGGGCCCGACTGGTCGGTCTGCAACGCAACCTCGCCCAAGGGGAGGGCCATGTGGTGGTCGAGGGCAGGGATATCGGAACCGTCGTGTTGCCCGACGCCGATCTGAAGATCTTCTTGACCGCATCGGCCGAGGAGCGAGCGCGGCGCCGAAACAGCCAAAACGTGGTCGCCGGGCTACCCGACGAGTACGACTCCGTGCTCGCTGATGTCAAACGCCGAGACCATCTTGATTCCACCCGAGCCGTGTCGCCACTTCGAGCGGCCGAGGACGCGATCCTCGTCGATACCAGTCATATGACGCAGGCCGAAGTCATCGACTACCTGACCATTCTGGCGCACCAGAAGAGCACGCGGTGTCCTCGTGAGTGACTCCGACGGCACCTGGGTCGACGAAGGTGATTGGGAACTGGGCATCGACGCCTTCCAGGAAGCCATCGATGAGGCCGTGGCCGAGGCCGCTGCGACACCACCTGTGGTCGCCGTAGTCGGACGACCCAACGTCGGCAAGTCCACGCTGGTCAACCGCATCCTCGGACGTCGGGAAGCCGTGGTTCAGGACATCCCCGGGGTAACCCGCGACCGGGTGTCCTATGACGCGCTGTGGTCGGGGAGGCGGTTCGTCGTCCAGGACACCGGTGGATGGGAGCCCGATGCTCGGGGACTACAGCGACTTGTCGCCGATCAGGCGACGGTGGCGATGCGCACCGCCGACGCGATCATCCTCGTCGTGGACTCCGTCGTCGGGGCGACCGCTGCCGATGAAGCCGCAGCCAAGTTGCTGCAGCGTTCGGGAAAGCCGGTCTTTCTGGCGGCCAACAAGGTCGATACCGAGCGTGGCGAAGCCGATGCCGCCGCTTTGTGGTCGCTGGGACTGGGGGAGCCGCACCCGATCAGCGCAATGCACGGTCGCGGCGTCGCCGACTTGCTCGATGACGTCCTCGCCGCGTTGCCGACGGTCTCGGAGGTGGGTGGCGGTGGCGGCGGCCCGCGCCGGGTGGCGCTGGTGGGCAAGCCCAACGTCGGTAAGTCCTCGCTGATCAACCGGCTTTCCGGCGACCAGCGCTCGGTGGTACATGAGGTTGCGGGGACCACCGTGGACCCGGTTGACTCGCTGATCGAAATGGACGGCAGGCTGTGGCGCTTCGTCGATACCGCGGGCCTGCGACGCAAGGTGGGGCAGGCCAGCGGTCACGAGTTCTACGCATCGGTGCGCACCCATGGAGCGATCGACGCCGCCGAGGTGGTGATCGTGCTCGTCGACGCGTCACAACCGCTGACCGAGCAGGACCAACGGGTGTTGTCGATGGTCATCGAGGCCGGGCGCGCGTTGGTGCTGGCCTTCAACAAGTGGGACCTGGTGGATGAGGACCGGCGCTATCTGCTGGACCGTGAAATCGACTTGCAACTCGCGCAGTTGCAATGGGCACCGAGGGTGAACATCTCGGCTAAGACGGGGCGCGCAATGCAGAAACTGGCCCCCGCCCTGGAAACCGCGCTCGCGTCCTGGGACACCCGGGTCTCGACGGGACGACTCAACACCTTCTTCAAGGAGATCGTGGCTGCAACGCCCCCGCCGGTGCGCGGCGGCAAGCAGCCGCGGATTCTGTTCGCCACCCAGGCAGCGGCGCGGCCACCGACATTCGTGCTGTTCACCACCGGTTTCCTGGAGGCCGGGTATCGACGCTTCCTGGAACGGAAGCTGCGCGAAACGTTCGGCTTCGAGGGCAGCCCGATAAGGATCAACGTCAGGGTCCGCGAGAAGCGCGGAGCGAAGCGCTAGCTGTTCTTCATGGGCAGGTTGTGAACGCTGAGGCGTTCGATTGGTGACTTGCCGTTGATGCCGGTGTGGGGTCGGTGGTGATTGTAGTAATGGACCCAAGCTTGGTAGGTCGCCGCGCGAG
>JBFXJE010000037.1:0-15199 GCA_050175175.1 Mycolicibacterium sp.
TAAAGTTACGGCGGTCCATAGCGACAGGGAAACGCCCGGACCCATCCCGAACCCGGAAGCTAAGCCTGCCAGCGCCGATGATACTACCCACACGGGTGGAAAAGTAGGACACCGCCGAACACACATTAGAATCGCCCCCCACATTGAGTGGGGGGCGATTCTCTATTCGGAATTCATTAGCGGAGAATGCTTTTCAATTGTGAATACGTCGGCTTTGGCCGTATTCTTTCCGCAACAAACAGATCGAGCAGGAAGGTCCTAGGTGCCGCAGAATACTCAGGGCGGCCGCGGAGAACGGCGTCTCCGGCGCGGTTCGACAGGAGGAGGCCGCGATCACCGGCCGGCACCGCGCACGTCGGGCCCGCACCGCGCGCGAAGCGCCCAACCGCAACGCGACGCGGATGATTCGCGCGACACTGGCCCGAAGATTCCTGCCAATATCGATGCCAAACAACTAGCACCCGAAATTCGGGGTGAGCTGACGACACTCGACCGAAGTACGGCCGACATTATCGCTCGGCATCTGGTAGCCGCCGGTGAGCTCCTCGATGAGGACCCGGAAGCTGCGCTCGCACATGCCCGCGCAGCTCGCGCGCGGGCGGGCAGAATCGCCGCGGTGCGTGAGGCCGTCGGAATCGCGGCCTACCAATGTGGAGACTGGGCCCAGGCGCTCGCCGAGTTGCGTGCCGCGCGCAGAATGGGAAGCCGCTCTCCACTGCTGGCGCTGATTGCGGACTGCGAGCGCGGTGTGGGCCGACCGGAACGCGCAATCGAACTCGCCCGCAGCGCGGAGGCCGGACAGCTCAGTGGCGATGACGCGGACGAGCTGCGAATCGTGGCGGCCGGTGCCCGGTCAGATCTCGGGCAACATGAGCAGGCTCTGTCCCTTCTCTCCACCCCGGCGCTAGATCCGGAGAGAAGCGGGCAGACCGCCGCCCGTCTGTTCTACGCCCACGCCGACACCCTGCTGGCACTCGGACGCGACCAGGAGGCGCTGCAATGGTTCCTGCACGCCGCACGTGCCGACGTCGAGGGAATCACCGACGCCGAAGAACGGGTCACGGAGCTATCCTGACGTGAGCAGCCTTGCCCAGCAACATGATTGCTTGCTGCTAGATCTGGACGGCACTGTGTTTCGCGGACTCCAGCCGACCCCCGGCGCCGTCGACACCCTCGCGGGGCTCACTGCCCGCGTCTTGTTCGTCACGAACAATGCCTCGCGCGGTGCTGGCCAGGTCGCCCAGCATCTTCGAGACCTCGGTTTCAGCGCAACACCCGACGATGTCGTTACCAGCGCGCAAAGTGCCGCGCGCCTGCTGGCCGACCAGCTCCCGCCGGGGGCGAAAGTACTCGTAGTGGGCACCGATGCGCTGGCCGCCGAGGTCAGCACGGTCGGCCTGGCACCCGTCCGGCGGTGGTCAGAACTGCCGGTCGCCGTGGTGCAAGGTCATTCTCCGGACACCGGCTGGCCCGACCTCGCCGAGGCCGCGCTGGCCCTCAGAGCCGGGACATTATGGGTTGCTGCAAATCTAGACAAGACGCTGCCGTCGGAACGAGGTCTGCTGCCCGGCAATGGATCGATGGTCGCCGCACTACGTACCGCCACCGACCGGGAGCCACAGGTGGCCGGCAAACCGTCACCGATATTGATGGCGGATGCCCTGTCACGCGGCGACTTCCACGCTCCACTGGTCATCGGTGACCGCCTCGACACCGATATCTCCGGCGCGAATGCCTCGCGACTACCCAGTCTCATGGTGCTGTGCGGAGTGAACACCGCCGAGGATGCGATTTGGGCTATCCCGCAGGAACGACCCGATTACCTCGCCGAGGACTTGCGGGCGCTCAATGCAGACGCGGACACGCTGCGGATCGGACCGCACCCGGGGTGGGATGTCGAAGTCGACTCGACCGCGGTGCGGGTGCGCTCCACCGGTGCGGATCCCGGTGACTCGCTGTCGGTGGTCCGGGTACTCGCAGGGGCGGTCTGGGCCGTCGACCCCGACCGACGCCCCCGGACGATCTTGGTCGACGACGAGGTGTCCCGAAAGGCTCTACAGCAGTGGTCACTGCCGTCGGCGCCCCACAGCAGCGGTGCGCTAGCGTGAGCAGCGACATGACTAACGACCCCGCCGAAATTCGCGCTCAGGTCACCGAACTGCTGGGCGAGGATACTGAGATGTGCGAATCCGACCTGGATGCGGTCGCAGCGCGTCTGGAGCAGGCGCACGACCTACTGGTCCAGGCACTGGAATCGGTCGAGAAGGGCTGAACCCGTGTCGCGGCGCGCGCGTGTGGATGCCGAGCTGGTGCGGCGTGGCCTTGCCCGGTCGCGGCAACAGGCCGCGGAGTTGATCGATGCCGGACGAGTCCGTATCGATGGATTGCCCGCCGTCAAACCGGCCACAGCCATTCCCCTGGGCGCCAACCTGGTCGTCGCCGCCATCGCTGAGCACTCCTGGGTGTCCCGGGGCGCTCACAAGTTGATCGGTGCTCTCGATGCGTTCGACGTCGCCGCCGCGGGTCGGCGCTGCCTGGACGCGGGCGCGTCAACAGGTGGATTCAGCGAGGTCCTGCTCGAACGAAACGCGCGTGAAGTGGTCGCCGTCGACGTCGGCTACGGACAGCTGGCCTGGTCGCTTCGTAATGATCCGAGGGTGACCGTCATGGAGCGGACCAACGTCCGCGACCTCACCGCTGGCTCGATAGGAGGACCTGTCGATGTCGTGGTCGCCGATCTGTCCTTCATCTCGCTGATGACGGTGTTGCCCGCACTGATCGCGTGCGCGACATCGAGCGCCGATATCGTGCCTATGGTGAAGCCACAGTTCGAGGTAGGTAAAGGCCGGGTGGGTGCCGGCGGCGTGGTGTCCGACCCTGCGCTGCGCGCCGACGCGGTATGTTCGGTGGCCCGGTGTGCCGGCCAACTGCATTGGCATACCGTGGCTGTCACCGCGAGCCCGTTGCCTGGCCCGGCCGGCAACGTCGAGTACTTCCTGCATCTGCGGGCCGACACCGACCGTGCCTTACTGGGCCGCCAGCTTGAAGATGCGGTCTGGCATGCCGTCGAAGAGGGCCCGAAATGACTGCGAAGTCAACCCCACGAACCATCTTGCTCGTCGTCCACACCGGCCGCGAGGAGGCGACCGAGGTCGCACGGCGGGTGGAGAAAGTGCTCGGCGACAACGACATTGCCCTGCGGGTGCTCTCGGCGGAGGCGGTTGATCGAGGCCCGCTGCACCTGGCGCCCGACGACATGCGGGCGATGGGCGTGGAGATCGAGGTGGTCGACGCCGACGCCGGGGCCGCCCAAGGGTGCGAGTTGGTTCTGGTTCTCGGCGGGGACGGCACGTTCCTGCGCGCCGCCGAACTCGCACGCAACGTCGAGATTCCGGTGCTCGGAGTCAATTTGGGCAGAATCGGGTTCCTGGCCGAGGCCGAGGCAGATTCGATCGACGCCGTCCTCGAACACGTCATCAAGCGCGACTACGTGGTCGAGGACCGGATGACCTTGGATGTGGCGGTTCGCGGACATGGCAGGCTACTGGACCGAGGTTGGGCACTCAATGAAGCCAGCCTGGAGAAAGGCCCGCGGTTGGGTGTGCTGGGCGTCGTGCTCGAAGTCGACGGGAGGCCCGTCTCGGCGTTCGGATGTGATGGCGTTCTGGTGTCCACCCCGACCGGATCGACGGCGTACGCGTTCTCGGCGGGCGGCCCTGTGCTGTGGCCGGACCTGGAGGCGATCCTGGTAGTTCCCAACAACGCCCACGCTCTGTTCGCTCGGCCCATGGTCACCAGCCCGGCGGCTTCGATCGCTATCGAGATCGAGGCAGATGGACACGACGCCCTCGTCTTTTGCGATGGGCGAAGGGAGATGCTGGTACCGGCCGGAGGCAGGCTGGAGGTTACGCGATGTGTCACACCGCTGAAATGGGCACGCCTGGACAGCGCCCCGTTCACGGACCGGCTGGTACGTAAGTTCCGATTGCCGGTCACGGGTTGGCGCGGGCAGTAGTGCTATCCGAGATTCGGATCGAGTCCCTGGGTGCTATTCGCGCGGCGACAGCCGAGCTTGCCGGTGGTCTGACCGTCCTCACCGGCGAGACGGGCGCGGGCAAGACCATGGTGGTCACAGGGCTGCATCTGCTGGGCGGTGCTCGAGCCGACCCGACCAAGGTGCGCTCGGGCGCCGATCGGGCCGTAGTCGAAGGCCGTTTCGGGACAGCAGAACTCGCAGCACCGGTAGCCCGCCGGGTGAACGAGATATTGGACTCTTCAGGTGGCGAGCGGGACGACGACGGGACTGTCATCGCCGCCCGCTCGGTGAGTCGCGACGGACCGTCGAGGGCTTTCCTGGGCGGTCGTAGCGTCCCGGCCAAGTCGCTCAGCGGATTCACCAGCGAGCTACTGACTCTGCACGGACAGAACGACCAGCTGCGGTTGATGCGCCCCGACGAGCAGCGCGCTGCCTTAGATCGCTACGCCGACGTCGAGAAGCCCTTGAACCGGTACCGCAGACTTCGCAGTGATTGGCTCGATGCCCGGCTCGATCTCGACGTTCGTCGGCGACGCACTCGTGAGCTGACTCAGGAGGCCGATCGAATTAACTTCGCGCTGAACGAAATCGATTTGATAGCACCACAACCCGGCGAGGATTCGGTGCTCGTCGACGACATCCGCCGGATGTCCGAACTCGATGCGTTGCGTGAGGCGGCGCAGACTGCGGTAGTGGCCCTGTCCGGCACCGCCGAAGATGCCGATTCGGCAGGCCAGTTGCCGGCGACGAGCGCGGTCGCGGTGGCTCGTGCGACGCTGGAAGGCACCGACGATGACGCGCTCACGACTCTGGCCGAGCAACTCGGCGGGGCCTTGGCGGTACTGGTCGACGTCTCCGGGGAGTTGAATCGCTACCTGGACGACCTCCCCACTGATGCAAGCACTCTGGAGACCAAGTTGGCCCGGCAAGCCGAATTGCGGACGCTGACCCGCAAATACGCTGCCGATATCGACGGTGTGCTCGGATGGGCACGCCGGTCACGAGAGCGGCTCGCGCAATTAGACGTTTCCGAAGAGACTCTGGGTGCGCTGGAACGTCGCGTCGATGCGCTGCACAATGAGGTTGCCGGCGCGGCGCAAGAGCTGACGGATGTTCGGATCCGGGCCGCAAAGCGGCTGGCGAAGGCAGTGACCGCGGAACTGGGCGGATTGGCGATGTCCGGAGCGGAGTTCACCATCGACGTGCGTCGGATCGATGCGCACAGCGACGACACCGCCCCGTTGACATTGTCCTCTGGAGCGGTTGCGCACGCCGGTCGCGACGGTGTGGACGGCGTCGACTTCGGCTTCGCGCCACACGCGGGCTCTGAGGTGCTGCCGCTAAACAAGAGCGCCTCCGGCGGTGAGCTTTCCCGGGTGATGCTCGCGCTCGAGGTAGTTCTGGCAGGCCCGGCCGAAGGCACCACGATGGTTTTCGACGAGGTCGACGCCGGCGTGGGCGGACGGGCCGCAGTCCAGATCGGCAGGCGCCTGGCGCGGCTGGCCCGCACCCATCAGGTCATCGTGGTCACTCATCTGCCGCAGGTGGCCGCCTACGCCGACGTACATCTGGTGGTGGAGGCACCCGAGGGGGGCGGCAGCGCGAGATCCAGCGGAGTGCGCCGCGTCGACGACGAGAACCGAGTGGCCGAGTTGGCACGAATGCTGGCTGGGCTGGGTGAGACCGACAGCGGCCGCGCGCACGCTCGTGAGCTCCTCGATGCCGCCCGTAGCGACCGCGAGCAGGCGACGTGAGCGTGGGGCTAAAGTGAAAATATGTATCTAATGAGACGTATGTTACGGCGCGCCTCCGACGCTTAGCTGGCAATACTGGCCAGAATCGGCACATGAAGATGTCAGCGCTGCTGTCCCGTAATGCCAGCTCACGCCCCGGTATCACCGGCACCGCCCGGGTGGACCGCGACATCGACCGGCTACTCCGCCGAGTCACGCCCGGTGACATCGTGGTCATCGACGCACAGGATCTGGACCGGATCACCGCCGACGCGCTCGTCGAAGCAAACGTCGCGGGCGTCGTCAACGCGGCCGCCTCCATTTCGGGACGCTATCCCAATCTCGGCCCCGAGGTCTTGGTGGCCAACGGCATCGCACTTATCGACGACACCGGTCCTGAAGTCTTCAAGAAGATCAAGGACGGCGCCCGGGTGCGGATCAACGAAGGGGCCGTGTATTCCGGGGACCGCCGACTGATCCTGGGTACCGAGCGCACCGACGCCGAGATCCACGAGTTGATGCAGGAAGCCAAGGGCGGCTTGGTCGCGCATCTGGAAGCGTTCGCAGGTAATACCATCGAATTCATCCGCAGCGAGAGCCCATTGCTGATCGACGGCATCGGAATCCCCGACATCGATGTGGACATGAACCGCCGCCATGTCGTTGTCGTCGCCGAGGAACCCCACGCCGCCGCAGACTTGAAGGCGCTTAAACCCTTTATTAAGGAATACCAGCCGGTTCTGGTGGGAGTGGGTACGGGCGCCGACATCCTGCGCAAGGCCGGCTACCGACCAGAACTGATCGTCGGCGACCCGGACACGATGAGCACGGAAGTGTTGCGCTGCGGAGCTCAGGTCGTGCTGCCCGCGGACGCCGACGGGCACGCCGCCGGGCTGGAACGCATACAGGACCTCGGCGTCGGCGCGATGACATTCCCGGCGGCGGGGTCGGCAGCCGATCTCGCGCTGCTGCTGTGTGACCATCACGGGGCAGCGCTCATCGTGACTGTGGGACACAGTGCCAGCATCGAGGAGTTCTTCGATCGCACACGCCAGCGCAGCAACCCGTCAACGTTCCTGACCCGACTCAAGGTCGGTGAGAAGCTCGTCGACGCGAAAGCCGTCGCCACGCTGTATCGCAGCCGGGTATCCGGCAGCGCGATCGCGCTGTTGGTCCTTGCGATGCTGATCGCGGTGATTGCTGCACTGTGGGTTTCGCGCGCCGATGCCGCCGTGCTGGCGTGGATCACCGAATACTGGAACCAGTTCACGCTCTGGGTTCAGGGCCTGGTCTCTTAGAGGGTGATGTCGTGATCTCGCTGCGTTCGCACGCCATATCACTGGCCGCGGTCTTCCTAGCACTGGCCATCGGGGTGGCGCTGGGATCTGGGCTGCTTTCCAACACTGTGCTCTCGGGATTGCGTGACGACAAACATGAGATGCAGGCTGAGATCGACTCGTTGACCGATGACAGGAATTCCCTGAACGAAAAACTCTCCGCGGCAGGTGACTTCGAAGCACAGATGGCGCCGCGGATCCTGCGGGGCAGTCTCACGGAGAAGTCCGTGATTCTTTTCCGGACCCCAGACGCTGCAGATGGTGACGTCGATGCCCTGACCCGCGCAGTGGAGCAGGCTGGCGGGAGAGTTACCGGCACAGTGGTATTGACTCAAGAGTTCGTCGACGCGAACTCCTCGGAAAAGCTGCTTTCGGTGGTCAATTCGCCGATAGTGCCCGCCGGAGCGCAACTGAATTCCGGATCAGTGGATCAGGGTTCGCAGGCGGGCGACTTGCTGGGGATCGCACTGCTCATCAACAGGGATGGCAAGGTGCCCCCGGTGGACGATGCTCAACGGGACACCGTGCTGACTGCGTTGCGCGACACCGGCTTCGTGACCTACGGCACCCAGCGAATCGGAGCTGCGAACGCAGCCCTTGTGGTGACGGGGGGAGAACTCGGCGACGACGCCGGGAATCGAGGCGCTACCGTCGCCCGGTTCGCCGCGGGCCTGGCACCGCACGGCTCGGGTACTGTCCTCGCCGGCCGGGACGGGTCGGCTTCGGGTACCTCCGCGGTGGCCGTGACTAGGTCGGATGCGGCGCTGAGTAGCTTGGTCAGCACCGTTGATGACGTCGACCGGGAATCCGGCCGCCTTACCTCGGTACTGGCGCTGAGCGACCTGATCAATGGCAGACCACCGGGTCAGTTCGGCACCGGCCCGGGCGCGACAGCGGTAACCGTTCCGCAGTAGCCGTTTGCGAGCCAAGCTCAGGCGGCATTCGAGCCGGTGTCGTCGTTGGTGATGGTGCCGGCTGCGGTGGCGTCGGTGATGGTGGCGCCGGTTGGGTTGGACAGTGTGACGGTGAATGTTTCATTGGGTTCGACCAGGGTGTCGGGCAGTACCTGGACTTCCACGGTTTGGGTGGTGACCCCGGGTGCGAAGGTGATGGTGCCCGCGGTGGCGATGTAGTCGCTGCCCGCGGCGGCGGTCCCGTTGGAGGTCGCGTACTGCACGCTCACCGGCGTAGCCGACGGCGCGGCCAGGGTGACGGTGAACCGTGCCACCGCATTACCGCCGCTATCGGTGCTGTACTGGATCGGCTCCAGATACACCATCTTGTTCTGGTTGACCGTAGTCCAGTCATCGGCCAGGATACCCCCGGTATCACCGGAATTGGGGTTCCACGACCAATAGGTAAAGCTGACTCCCTCCAGCCCCGAGGCGATATCGATGGTGCCGTTGTTATCGAAATCCCCGGACATGTACGACGTGATCGCCTCAAACCACGGCTCGTCCTTGGGATCGACAAGCTTGGTACCGAACTCACCGACCATGATCGGAGCGATGTTCTGCTCGTAGATATAGCCCCACATCTGCTCGAACTTGTCGGGCAACCCAGCCGCAAACCCCGCCTGCTGGAACCACGGCTGCGCATACACCGAATTCGGATAATCGTGCGGGGAGTACACCACCCGATTGGGCACGTTCAGCACGATCGGGCGATCCTTGACCCCCATCAGATTGCCGCCCCACCAATAGTTCTGGCCCTGATAGGTCTCCACACCCTCGACAATGATCAACAAGTTCGGATTGACCGCCAACACCGCATTACCGGCCCGCTCAGCAGCACGCGCCCAGTCGGTGGCCCCGCCACCACCCCAGGTACCGTTGTGCGGCTCATTGGCCAGATCCACACCGATCACCGTGGAATTACCCTTATACCGGTTGGCCAGCAGCTGCCAGTCAGCAACCCACTTGTCCTCGGTATAGGCGCCCTCGTACCACAAACCGTTCCCGTTAGGCCCGTTGCCGGCAGCGCTGCGATGCTGATCGAGAATGACCCGCATATTCTTCTCACCGGCATAACGGATGATCTCATCCATCACCTGCAAACGTGACAACCCTTGCAGCTCAGGATTCTTGAAGTAATCAATACCGGTCGGCGCTGCACTGGAATGCAGCATCTCATTAGAGAACGGTAACCGGATGGTATTGAACCCCTCAGTAACCATCTGATCGATCATCGACTTATAGCCACGCGTCCACAAACCATGCGGCACCCCGTTGGAGGTCTCCCCACCAAACCAGTTCACCCCGGCCAACTTCACCGTATTACCCGCAGAATCAACGATCTGATTACCCAACGTGCTCAAATAACCCGCAGCAATCCCAGCACCACCACCAGGATTACCCTCCACCACCGACGCATCAGAAATACTCAACGACGACACCGGCGCCACATCATCATTGGTGATCGTGCCGGTCGCGGTCGCCTTCGACAACGTCGCACCATTAGGACTGGTCAGCGTCACCGTGAACGTCTCATTGCCCTCCACCACCGAATCACCGATGATGTCGACATGGACAGTCTGCGAGGTGGCCCCCGGAGCGAATGTGAGGGCGCCCGAGGCCGCGGTGTAATCGCTTCCCGCGGTCGCAGTGCCATTGGATGTCGAATAGCCCAGGGAGATTGGGCTAGTTGAGGCTTTGTTCAACGTCACCATGAACATGAAATGGCTATGCTCACCGTTGCCCTCGGCGACCGACAGGTCCGCGATCGATAGGCTTGGCAGCGTCCCCGGAGTCGGGCTGCCCTGCCCGGGCGGTCCGGTCAGGTTGTTCAGGTGATGGCCGAGCGGATTGCCGAGTACCACCATGCTCTGAAAATATTCGAGGACTCGCTCATGGGTCACTTCCAGCGCCGGCCACTGCGGCCAGTCCCAGGTGTCGTTCATAAACGGTTGCGTCTGATCGTGGCTGAGTACCGTGAGGTGGTTTACGTCATGGGCGGTGGCTACGCCCTCGATGGACAGTCGGCCATGGGCGCGGTCGTGCATCCATCCGGCGTAATGAGGTTCCATCTTCAATGTGTTGATGAATGTCACGTCAAAGCCGTTGGCGGTCAGGAAGTTGGCAAATCCGGAATGGCCGTGCTGCGCCACCATGGCCATGACATCAGCGGCCGATCCAAGTCGCGCAGTGCGCTGGATATCGGCAAGAATTTGGGGATCGAACGCATCGTCGGCGATCCAGCCGACCTTTGCGCCTTGCATCGCGTACCACAGACCCACACCTTGCTGGTCGTTTCCCCACGCTTGGGAGTTGTTAGTCAGTCCGTTTGCGAAAGCCCATGCACCGACCTGATCCAGGGTTGCCGGCGCTAACCCGGCGAATTGACGCAGGTGGTTGTAGGCGAGTAACGCCTCGGTCGTGATAGCCGTCCGCCCACCGACAAGTCCGTCGTGGCCGGTGTGATCGCTGCCGTTGGAGGTGCCGAACGTCGCCAGATCGACGAAACCGCCACCGGGATCGTGGTGACCGTGGCCGGGATCAGTGGGGCCCGTCGGGTCTGGGTTGGTGTGGGTTGGGGCGGTGATGGTTACCGTCACCGGTGCAGTAATTCTGGTGGGGCTCCACCAGTTCAGCCGGAAGCCCACATCGCGAACCTGAACCACGAAGGTATCGGTCCCACCGCTAGCGGCCAGACTGGAATCGGGCGTATAGATGAAATTCCCAGCCGCATCGACTACCACGGTTCCTCGGGCCGGAATCTGGGTCACCTTGTACCTCAACGGATCACCCTCCGGATCGGTAGCCCCCACCGACCCACTGACCACACCCGCACCGCTCTGGGAAATCTGAACCGGAACCGCCGTCGGCGCCTTGTTGTTAAACAACCTGTTCAGCTCGCGACGAATACCCTCCAACATCGCAGTGAAAAAGGCAGTCGGCGTCGCTGGCGAATCAGATCCGGCCGCCGCAGGCGCGATCGCGAACGCCCTCACCAGCGGCTTGGTGTCAACCATCGCATGCTCCGCAGCCGGCGCCTCGTCGCTAGGCGAGGCCGCCTCGGAAGGAATGGCGTGAGATCTCATCGAATCCGACTTCACAGGCGAATCCACCGACCCCTCGAACTTCAAGAGTTCATCACGGTCATCTGTGTCATTCGCAGCGCTCAGATCAGAAAACGGAGCGGCTATGCCCAGGGTTCGTTCACCACTACGAGAACGATCCGCGGAAACCGCAGCTGAACCGGCTGTTTCGGACGCACTCGATGTGTTGTCCCAAACCCCCGAGTTCGAATCATCTTGGTCCACAAGAGATTCAGATTCCAGCGCAGGCTCCCCATCGAAGCCGGCTCCCGCGTCTTCATCCGAGACGTGCGAAACATCATCCTGCGCAGGGGCATCGGCGTCTGTGTCAGCGTCGGGATCAGATGTTGATTCCGATGAGTCAGAGGCGTCCGATGAGCCCGGGGAGCCAGTCTCCGAACCGGGACGCGACGCCGTGGCCGAACCCGAAGTTTGTGCTGGCGAACTCGGATCAGACTCATCGGCCAACGCGACACTTGGGTTAGTGGCTACCGCCAAACCCAAACCGACCGCAAAGGTCGCCGCCCCTATCCGAGAACCAAGCCCACCCGTATCCAAGACAACCCTCCTAGGCGGTGTTGGTTCCCTGATCTCCGAGTAGTTCGCGTGCGGCGAGCCCAATCAACGACCGAGGATCGTTCGAGTCGCGAACGTCGCTGTCGAGTTCCCAGAACATGACTCCACCCAACCCCAGCGACTTGATGTAGTCGAGCTTGTATTGCAGCGACTGTGGGTTCTCGTAGGTGATGAAAGTTCCGCCGTTCGCGGTGCTGTAGATATATGGCGCCTTCGCTTGGTCATCCCAGTACACCTTGTACAGATTCGGCTGCTGATCAACCAGGTTCATGATGTGCCAGTAATCGATCGAACCGGGTTCGTAGGTCCCCAGCCCGGCGCCGGTGGCTGGATCGAAGAGTCCGCCATCGGCGGTGTTGGGCACCCCGGTCCAGCTGCGCCCGTACAACGGGCTGCCCAGCACGACTTTGGAGGGATCGACCGATTGCAAGTAAAGGTTCACCGCGTGATCGACGTTGTAGAGCGCGTTCGCTGATCCAGAGGTGGCATACATTCCGGCCTGGTGACCGGTCTGGTTGTCCCAGGCTCCGGCCAGGTCGTAGCTCATCAGGTTGAACCAATCCAGGTATTGCGCCATGCCAGCCAGATCGAAGTTGGCGATCTTGTCATAGCCGGCCGGGCCGGCAATGGTCAGCAGGTATTCTTTCCCGTCGACACCATCTGTGGCTTCCAGCAGGTCGAGCTGACGACGAATCTCTTGAACCAGAAGGACATAGTTGGCAGTGTCCTGGGCTCGATAGGCATTGTTGGGCAGCCCACCGGAAACCGGATATTCCCAGTCCAAGTCGATACCGTCGAAGCCGTATGTCTTGATGAATTCGATCGCCGATTTAGCGAACTTCTCCCGGGATGCAGCGGTGAGTGCGACATCGGAGAACTTGTCCGACAACGTCCAGCCACCCACAGCGATCAGGGTCTCCAGCCCGGGGTTTTGCTCCTTCAGTTTGGACAGCTGGTTGAAGTTGCCTCGTAGGGGTTGATCCCAGGTATCGCCGGGATAGGCCTTCTCCACCGCCGCGAAGGAATCGTAGAGAACTACCTCGCCGCTGTTGTTGATGTTGGCGAATGCGTAGTTGATGTGGGTCAGTTTGTCGGCCGGGATGTCGGAGACGTGGTAGTCGCGGCCATAGATTCCCCATTCGGCGAAGTAGCCCACCACCTTGTACTCCGGATCGGTGGTGCCGTTGGGGTTGGCATCATCGTTGGTGATCAAACCGGCGGCATGGGTACCGTCGAATTCCGCGCCGGTGACTCCGGACAACACCAGCAGCAAGGACTCACTGCCCTCATATACGGTGTCGCCGAGAACGGTCACGGCGACCTGCTTGGCCGTCTCACCGGCGGCGAAAGTCAATGTGCCCTGTTTGGCCACGTAGTCGCTGCCCGCTGCGGCCGTCAAGTCCTCGGTGCGGTAGTTGACCGTCACGACCTCAGTGGCAGCCTTGGATAGGCTGACATTGAAGACCATCTGCTTGCTGCCGCTGTTACCTTCCTGGACGCTGGTGTGCGCAGCAGATAGCTGCGGGAGCGTGGGCTGCGTCGGCGTACTCGGTGCGCCGACCAATGAGAAGTTCGTCGGCGTGCCCCCAGATGCGGTGAACCCAAACGACGTTGAGGCTCCCGGGGCGAGATTGGCGTTCCAATCCGCGCCCTTGACGACATAGCGGCCATTCGTGCTCGAGACGATGCTGCCACTCCAGATCGACGAGATCGTTCCGGGGAAGTCGAACGCCACCTGCCAACCCGACAACGGCGTCGTGCCCGTGTTCTTCACGGTCACATCACCATTGAAACCCGAGCCCCAGTCATTCGTCTTGGTGAACACCACGCTGGCCGGACCCGGATTGGTTGGTCCTGGATCAGTCGGACCCGGATCGGTAGGACCTGGATCAGTCGGACCGGGGTCGTTGGCCGTGTCGTCGTTGGTGATGGTGCCGGCTGCGGTGGCGTCGGTGATGGTGGCGCCGGTTGGGTTGGACAGTGTGACGGTGAATGTTTCATTGGGTTCGACCAGGGTGTCGGGCAGTACCTGGACTTCCACGGTTTGGGTGGTGACCCCGGGTGCGAAGGTGATGGTGCCCGCGGTGGCGATGTAGTCGCTGCCCGCGGCGGCGGTCCCGTTGGAGGTCGCGTACTGCACGCTCACCGGCGTAGCCGACGGCGCGGCCAGGGTGACGGTGAACCGTGCCACCGCATTACCGCCGCTATCGGTGCTGTACTGGATCGGCTCCAGATACACCATCTTGTTCTGGTTGACCGTAGTCCAGTCATCGGCCAGGATACCCCCGGTATCACCGGAATTGGGGTTCCACGACCAATAGGTAAAGCTGACTCCCTCCAGCCCCGAGGCGATATCGATGGTGCCGTTGTTATCGAAATCCCCGGACATGTACGACGTGATCGCCTCAAACCACGGCTCGTCCTTGGGATCGACAAGCTTGGTACCGAACTCACCGACCATGATCGGAGCGATGTTCTGCTCGTAGATATAGCCCCACATCTGCTCGAACTTGTCGGGCAACCCAGCCGCAAACCCCGCCTGCTGGAACCACGGCTGCGCATACACCGAATTCGGATAATCGTGCGGGGAGTACACCACCCGATTGGGCACGTTCAGCACGATCGGGCGATCCTTGACCCCCATCAGATTGCCGCCCCACCAATAGTTCTGGCCCTGATAGGTCTCCACACCCTCGACAATGATCAACAAGTTCGGATTGACCGCCAACACCGCATTACCGGCCCGCTCAGCAGCACGCGCCCAGTCGGTGGCCCCGCCACCACCCCAGGTACCGTTGTGCGGCTCATTGGCCAGATCCACACCGATCACCGTGGAATTACCCTTATACCGGTTGGCCAGCAGCTGCCAGTCAGCAACCCACTTGTCCTCGGTATAGGCGCCCTCGTACCACAAACCGTTCCCGTTAGGCCCGTTGCCGGCAGCGCTGCGATGCTGATCGAGAATGACCCGCATATTCTTCTCACCGGCATAACGGATGATCTCATCCATCACCTGCAAACGTGACAACCCTTGCAGCTCAGGATTCTTGAAGTAATCAATACCGGTCGGCGCTGCACTGGAATGCAGCATCTCATTAGAGAACGGTAACCGGATGGTATTGAACCCCTCAGTAACCATCTGATCGATCATCGACTTATAGCCACGCGTCCACAAACCATGCGGCACCCCGTTGGAGGTCTCCCCACCAAACCAGTTCACCCCGGCCAACTTCACCGTATTACCCGCAGAATCAACGATCTGATTACCCAACGTGCTCAAATAACCCGCAGCAATCCCAGCACCACCACCAGGATTACCCTCCACCACCGACGCATCAGAAATACTCAACGACGACACCGGCGCCACATCATCATTGGTGATCGTGCCGGTCGCGGTGGCCTTGGAAATGGTGGCCCCACTGGGGGAGGACAACGTCACCGTGAACGTCTCATTGCCCTCCACCGCGGAATCACCGGCGAC
>JBFXJE010000038.1:0-10447 GCA_050175175.1 Mycolicibacterium sp.
CGGCTCAAAGACACCGGAATCGACACCCTGCCCTCCGCCAGAGCAGACAACACGGCACAATAACGACGAACACGTGGCCTACTTTTCACCGTCGCTTCTGGCCTACTTTTCAACCGGCGTCAACAGTCGTGCTGTTGTGGAGATGAAGGTAGGTCCTTCGGCATCGGTATGCAGGTGCAGGTGCAGGTGCAGGTGCAGGTGCAGGTGCCAAACCACCACGAGCTGCTGCGGTGAATGAGCTGTGGTGGTGAGCGTCCGTGGAAAAGCTGCACGTGAGGCCGCAGGTGTGGGCCGAGAAGGCGAACGTAAGTGAACCACTGATGACGTGTCGTTAAGCCAAGTGACATCGAAACCGGGGCCTTAATGCTGTCCCGGGATGAGTCAGGCGGGTGCCTGCTGACTGGCCTGGTGGTGTCCGGCATGAAGGTGGCGCGAGCTCGGTCTGGGCTTCACAACGGAACGGGAGAACTCCTCGACGCGAAACAGTGGCCGATGGGTTAGTGGTGCCAGTCGCGAGAGGGTGAACAGCCCGGTGGCGGGTCAGGAGGGCGGAACGCCCCGTAGTAGCGGTGATGTCCCTGTAATGGGGGCGGAGCGAAGGGGGCGTGTTGTTGGGTTTCGATCGGTGGTCAACCAGAAATGGGAGGAATCAGATGACCGGGACAAGATCGGTTGGCAAGCCCGTTTGATATTCCGAAAACGTTGGTGTGGAACGCATATCAACGGATCAAGGCCAACAGGGGAGCAGCTGGTGTGGATGGGCAGTCGCTGGCGGAGTTCGAACAAGATGAGAAGAACAACTTGTACAAGCTCTGGAATCGGCTGTCATCGGGAAGCTATTTCCCACCGCCGGTCAAGGCGGTGGAAATCCCGAAGAGCGGGGGCGGTGTACGGATTCTTGGGGTTCCGACCGTCGCTGACCGGATCGCCCAGACGGCGGTGGCAATGGTACTGAACCCCTAGGTGGAGCGCGTGTTCCATCCGGATTCGTACGGCTACCGCACAGGTCGGTCGGCACTGGATGCGGCGGGGGTGCAAGCAGCGGTGTTGGAGACAGCCCTGGGTTATCGATCTGGATATCCAAGGGTTCTTCGACAGCGTGCCGCACGAACCCATCGTGGCCGCAGTGCAACGCCACACTGAGCTGCCGTGGGTGCTGCTATATGTGACGCGGTGGCTCACCGCGCCGGTACAGCAGCCCGACGGCACGCTTCTGAGGCGGGACAAAGGAACCCCGCAGGGGTCCGCGATCTCGCCATTGTTGTCGAATCTGTTCATGCATTACGCTTTCGATGCCTGGCTGGATCGAGAGTTCCCGATGGTCAGATTCGAGCGGTACTGCGACGACGCCGCCATCCACTGTGCTACCGAACGCCAAGCATAGCATGTTCGCGAGGCCATCGGAGCCCTATTGGGGCGGTTCGGTTTGAACCTGCACCCGGATAAAACCCGGATCGTGTACTGCAAACAGGAAGGACGTGACCAGCACTACCCGGTCACCGAGTTCACCTTCCTGGGGTTCACGTTTCGGCGCCGGGCAGCCCGTCTACGAGACGGGAGGCTCAAAGTGGGCTTTTGCCCGCGGTGAGTAAGCAGGCGAAGAAGTCCATGGCAGTACCATCCGGAACTGGCAATTGGGCCGCTGGACTGCGCTGAGCTTCCAGGGAATCGCCACCGTGATCAACCCCGTGGTGTCGGGCTGGACCAACTACTACGGACACTTCTACAAATCCGAGTTGATCCGGTTCCTGGAGCAACAGATCAACCCATTCCTCGTGAAATGGGCCGTGCGGAAGTACAAACGGTTCCGCCGCGCCAAACGACGAGCCCGCCGGAAACTGGCCGAGATCGCCTCGGCCAACCCGGCGATGTTCGCTCACTGGCATCACGGCGCACTACCAACTGGTTCAACAGCGGAGCCGTGTGACGGGAGACTTCACGCACGGTTCTGAGAGCGGCGGCGGGTGCAATCCCCGCCGCCGACTCACCTCAGCACTGGACCCGATGGCCCCCATGGATTGGGTGACCCCAGCTCTTTAACAGGGCTTCGCGAAATCCTTTGAGGTGTAATGACTTCCGTGACCGGTATGGAACACTGCACCGGCCAGTGAACCCCGCTGGCAACGCGGCGGCGGCATTGAGTGCATCCTCGACCAGTTCATGTGCTCGGCGATCGCCCACCCGGCGACTCGCTGTGAGCAGCAGTCGATGACCGTGGCCAGGTACAGGTTGGACCCGGTCGCCAGCGGCAAGTAGGTGATGTCACCGACGCAGGTAGTGTTCGGTTGCTCAGCGCAAAAGTCCCAGCCCAACAGATCAGGCACCTTCTGGCTGGCCGGAGCCGGCGCGGTGGTCTCGACCCGGCGTTTGCGCCGGTAGCCGACGATCCCGATGGTACGCATCACCCGGGCCACCCGCTTGTGATTGACCCGCTCGGCCTCAGGAACGCCGTCGTTGAGCTCAGCGGTGATCCGCGGCGCCCCGTAGGTGTTGTCCTGGTTGTGCGCAGCGCGGATCCGCTCGGCGAGTTGGCTCGTCAGCCGCTGCTCGGGCGGCCCGGCCGTCCGCGGCGGCACACCAAGCGTAGAACGACAAACGTGCGATCTCGACGACCTCGCACAGCCACTTCACCTCCAAGGCGTCCCGGTGGTCGGCGACGAACTGGAAGCGGCTCACCAGTTCGCCTCCCCGGCGAAATACTTGGTCTCCGATCGCAGGATGTCACGCTCGGTCGCCAGCCGGGTCCTATCCGCGCGCAGGTGCTGATTCTCAGCGCGCAGCCGGGCCAGCTCCTGCTGCAGCGGTCTCCACACCCGATGCGGGCACGCCCACCGACCCGCCCTTTCGATGCCGGATCGGCACGCCGGCGGCCTTGCACCACCTCGACAGCGTCGCCTTACTGACCCCGAGCTCGGCAGCGATCACCGCGATCGTCGCCCCTCGGTATCTCGGTAGAGCGCGAACGCGTTACGCTTGAACTCTTCTGGATTAACTTTTCCTTGTCATCAAGTTGGATCATCTCGCTTCCCCCAGGAACGTCATCCCGGGATTGAGCGTGTCCAACCCATGGGGTTACCCCCCCACGGGTACATGCTATCTTTAGGCCGTTGTTGTCTCGCGGCGATTAACGCGCCACTGAACTCGGAACAGGCACACGGTGATGTGGCTTGATAGAGGGTACGGCCTGCGGTGCCAGACTGAACATGAGACCAAGTAGCGATGCCTGGCGCACCGCGTTGGCACTGAAGCTGTGCGCTACCAACAGGCTCCGCTGGCGTACATGCGCGAACTGCACCGCCACCCAGTGGACCATGTGGACATCGGCGCCAATGATGGCGGGTTCGTGACTGCAGTCCGCAGGTTTTCCAGCCTGTCGGGATCAGTGCCGCCGATTCCGGCAACTCCACCAACGTGGCGCCGTAGTTGCGCTCCCTACTTTACCGGCATCCGAAAGCAGTTGGAATGCCCCTTAGTGCCCCACTGCGGCTTGCCGAGGCATTACCGCGAGGAACCAGAACCCGGGGAGGATATCGGGGCGACGCTCATGATTCCAGGTCCTGTTTTCGCCGACTCAAAGTCGAGTCAGCTGATACAGGCCGACACGATCTACTTTCTAGCGTGAGCAAGTGGCGCGCCGCGGAAAGGCTGGGCGGCAAAACGGGAAGCGACACACGGCTCGTGCTCATAGGTCCAATTCCTCCGCCCATAAATGGGCAATCCATGGTGATGTGCCAACTGGTTTCGAAACTCACCTTGCACTTCCCCAGGTTGCATGTGGCGAATATCAGCGAAGGACGCAATGCGCGCGGGCTTCGTCCGTTCGCTAGGCTATTTCGCTCGGTCAGTGCATGGTGGTCGGTCCGGGGTTCAGACGTGGTGTACATTGCGGTGAAAGCCGGGCGTGGGATGTGGCTAACCGCGGTTACGGCAAGCTTGGCGCGGATGCGGGGAGCGCATGTGTTCCTTCACCATCACTCGTACGCTTACGTGAGACGACGCAAGGCGCGGATGACAGCGCTGGTGCACGCCGCCGGACCGCACGCAAACCACATCGTCTTGTCTCAGTCAATGGCGAAGAGTTTGGGTGCGGTCATGCCCGAGATTTCTCGACTATTGGTTGTGGGCAACGCCGGCCTCGTCGATCGAGCCCTCATAGGGCTGCCGCTCAAAGTCGACGGTGGCACACTGACTCTCGGCCACCTTAGCAACCTGAGCCGAGAGAAGGGAATCGCAGAGGTCGTAGATCTAGCGGCGGCGCTTCATCGCACAGGGCGCCGGCTTCGGCTAGTTGTGGGCGGGCCTGTCATGGACACTGAAGCTCGCGTGCACCTCGATCGAGCCGCGAAGGAACTTGGCCAACTGTTCGAGTATCGGGGGCCGCTGGTAGGTCAGGAAAAATTCGACTTCTTCGAGGAGATCACCCACTTCGTCTTCCCTTCGCGCTACGTCCACGAGGCGGTACCGTTGGTGCTTTATGAGGCGATGGCAGCCGGCGCCGTCTGCGTAGCAACCCGGCAGGGATCGATACCTGAACAGCTGGAGAGATGCCCTAGCTTGCTCGCAAGCAATGCGGATTCGTTTGTGGAGGAGACGCTGCCCGTGCTAGTCGCAGCCTCAGTGTCGACCGAAGTATCTAGGGAATCTAGACAGGCATTTCTACGAGCGCTTGCCGACTCCGAAAGGCAGCTAGACGATCTCGTCACGCTTCTCGCGGGTCGATTGGACTAACACTGCGATTGCACCGATTTTATCTGTGAACCTTGTGCACCCTATAACTCGGCAATCATCACGAAAAGTGCCCGCGAAACGCCCTCGGTGCATCAGGTAAGAATGCCCGCGAGATGGAATGAACCGCCCTGGAAATCCCGGAGGCTCGGGTTATTGGATTTCGACCAGGGGTTGGTCGTTCCTTATGGCAGCGTAGAACGCGGCCTCGAACTCTGTCGGGGGTAAGTCGCCGAGGTAGCTGTGCGGTCGTGCGGTGTTGTGGCAGTACACCCATCCGAGGGTGGCCAATTCAACGTCCTCGACGGTCTTCCACGGCCCGGTACGGGCGGGGCCGTAGATCAACTCGGCCTTGTAGTAGCCGTTCACGGTCTCGGCCAGCGCGTTGGTGCGTCCCGAAGATGATTGCGAGGTTGCGATGTAGAAGCGGAAGCGAGCAGTCGTCGTGCTGTTGTGGAGATGAAGGTAGGTCCTTCGGCATCGGTATGCAGGTGCAGGTGCCAAACCACCACGAGCTGCTGCGGTGAATGAGCTGTGGTGGTGAGCGTCCGTGGAAAAGCTGCACGTGAGGCGGCAGGTGTGGGTGTCAACGGTCACGTAATTCCCCAGGTTTGAGGGGTTGTCCGTCACGGAATTCCTCACCGGCTGTCACGTAATTCCCCACCCTGGGGTGTGTCTGGTCGGGGTTGGGGTGCTGCTCAGGTTCGCTCCGTTCAGGAGCCCCGCTGCTGGGGTCCTGGAAGGGGCCTGTAGTGGCGAGGAGATCGTGGAACGTGGCCGACTTTGTGGAGATGTTCCGGCATTGGCATGCCGGTCGGTCCCAGGTGCAGATTCAGCAGGCATTGGGCATCGATAGGAAGACCATCCGCAAATATGTGGCGCCGGCGTTGGCCGAGGGGCTGCAGCCCGCACCCGGGCAGGCGTTCGATGAGTTGGTGTGGAGGGAGCGGATCGGGCGCTGGTTCCCGGAGCTGGTCGACCCGAGCGTGCGGGCGCTGACCTGGGAGCAGATCGGGGTGCATCGGGAGTGGATCGGCAAGCAGCTGGGGGTGCCGGTCACGGTGGCCACCATCGCCCAGCGTCTGCGTGACGACCGCGGCGTCGACGTCTCGGAGTCGACGGTACGTCGTTACATCGCCACGACATTCGCCGAACACCGGCTCGAGGAGAGGGTGACGGTGCCGCGCGGTGCGGTCGAGCCGGGCAGCGAAGCCCCGATCGACTACGGGAAGCTGGGGATGTGGGACGACCCGAGCACGGGGCGTCGGGTGGCGGTGTGGGTGTTCGCGATGATCCTGTCGTGTGCACGGGCGTTGTTCATCCAGCCGGTGCTGCGGATGGATCAGCGTTCGTGGAACGCCTCGCATGTCGCGGCGTTCGAATTCTTCGGCGGTGTGCCGGCGAGGTTGGTGTGCGACAACCTCAAGACCGGGGTGATCCGCCCGGGTCTGTATGACCCGCTGATCAACCTGGCTACGGGGAGCTCGCGTCGTTCTACGGCACGCTGATCGACCCGGCGGGGGCCAACAAACCCAAGGACAAACCGCGCGTCGAGCGGCCCATGCCCTATATCCGGGACTCGATTTTCGCCGGCCGCCAGTTCGACTCGCTGACGGCGATGCAGCGCGAGGGGCTGCGCTGGTGCAGCGAGGTCTACGGGGTGCACAAGCACCGCGGCCTGGACGGGGCCACCCCGGCAGCGGTGTTCAACACGATAGAGCGGGAGGCGTTGATGGCGTTGCCGGGCCGTCCGTTTGAGCCGGTGGTCTACACCTTCGGCGTGGTGGCCCCGGACTGTCACGTCAAATCCGGCAAGGCGTTCTACTCGGCGCCGTGGCCGCTGATGGGCCAGAAGGTCACCGTGCGCACCGCCGGGGACGTCGTCCAGGTGTTCCACGCTGATGCGGTGGTGGCCACCCACGTGTGGCACGCCAGTGGCCGGTCGACGAACTTCGAGCACTACCCGCCGCACAAGGTCGCCCACACCTTGCGGACCGTGACGTGGTGTCGGGCGCAGGCTGAGCAGATCGGGCCGGCCGTGGTCGCGGTCGTCGCCGAACTGTCGGAGGTCAACGCCATTCACCGGTTGCGGGCGATCCAGGGCATCATCCGGTTGCGCGACCGCTACGGCGACGCCCGTCTGGATGCCGCCTGTGCTCGCGCCTTGGAGGTCAGGGATCCGGGGTATCGCACCGTCAAGGGGATCTTGGCCGCGGGCACCGAGCACGGCGAGCAGACCCGTCTCTCACCACCTCCCGAGATACCCAGCGCCTCGTGGCGCACAGCTCCGCCCCGAAGAAAATCGCCGCTGTTTTCAAGATAACGACGGTCCGATGCAACTCGGCGACCTGCTCACGTAGCGCCTTGTTCTCCTCGGCCATCCGCGACGTCAGACCCGGACGGTGACCGGTATCGACCTCCGCGCGCCGGATCCAGGTCCGCAACGTCTCGGGAATGCCGATCCGCAACATCCGCGCGATCGCGGTGACCGCTGCCCACTACGACGGATACTGCGGGCGCACCTCAGCGACCATCCGCACGCCCGCTCGGTCCCCAGCTCGGCGCGCAGCGCCCGTACCATCCGCACCGCGGCAGCCTTTTCCTCCGGGCTATACCTACGGCTGGTCGACTTCTTCCCGGGTAATGATTCCTTCGGCATACCTGCATCCTCGTTTCCAAGGTCAGGAGCCTCCGGGATTTCCAGGGCGATTCACAAGTCGTTGACACCCGCCCTGTTCCTGCAGCAGACCCCCTTGGGCCCTAGCTACCGGGAATTGAGATTAGAGTTGGATCACAACTCACCTACCCCAAGCCGCATAGCGACTGGACCACCAAACGGGCTCCCATCGGCACCGGGCAGTAAGGATTTGACACATGGCGCAGTTACGAGCGAGCCGCAGGATCGACTGGGGACTTTTCCTGCTGGTAGTGGCCGCTTCACAGGGGTACTTCGGGTTAATGCCTGCTGAAGTTGGGACTAGCCAAATCGCGGTCCTTGTTGCCGCGGTATTAGCAATATTGGCGATTCGGGAATTGGGGCGCGGCTATAGCACGGTCCGTTTATCCCCCTTAGCTCTCTGCCTGGTCTTATTCACGGTCACATGGGCATTCGCTGCTAAATTGTTGACCCAGACGTCGGGGTACACGTTTCTTGTGCTCTCAACCATGGTTGTCTATTTCTTCCTGCGCCAATGCACAACCGAACGGACCCTTCAAACGTTTGCGCTGGCGACGACAGTCGCCCTTGTTCCTTCAATCCTCGGATTCTTCGTCCCTCTTGGCATTCCGGTACGACTTCATGCAGGCAGTCAAAACGGATACGCAGGCTACTTTCCATTTAATAGCTGGTTGGCGATTTGCGCTGCAGCCGCAATAATAAGCATCGTTACGTTGTTTGCCAGTGCTGGCTTTAGGCGCTGGCATGTGCCAGCCGCTGGCATTGCTTTGTTTGCACTCGTGTTGTCGAAGTCCGCGACTGGGAGCGTTGGCTGCATCGTTGCTCTAGGCGCGCTCGCCATGATTACGGTTACGCGGCGCATTCGAGCCAAAAACAGGACGCTCCTTATCGTTGGTGGTCTGGGAATCGGAGTCTTGCTGCTATTATTCGTGCTGGTGTATTCGGTATCTGAATTTATTGGTGGCGCCACTGGGCGTGATACCACATTCACGAATAGAACGCTCGTCTGGAAATACGCACTTGAAGGGGTTTCCGAGTCACCGTACTGGGGTAACTCCTTACACTTGTCAACGTTCACCCCCATCGAGGGGGCGGGATCACAAAATGGATTCATGGAATTCGCCCTCATCGGGGGGGTGCCAGCTGTACTTGCACTGATTGCAATCGTCATACTGGCCGGATATAAACTAATCGTAACGTCAGATCTACTGTTGCCGTTCGGGGTATTCGGAGTTGTCGTAAACTTATCGGTTTCGCATCTCACCTCGCCCTATATCGCCTCGCTGGCATTGTTTAGCGCTATTGCCGCGGGTGTCAGAATTTCTGGAGGGCTTACTCTTGAGACTGCAACTAATCGAAAAGGAAGTTACTTGCATGAATGCTACTCTTCACAATCGGGGGTGTAGAGGGTGCTCGGCGCGTCGTTGTGGGGTAACGGTCGCAGTCTTCCGATATGTGGAGTGCTTACGCTGACATCAGGAAGACCGAGGTATCTGACGCTGCCTTTGCTTGTGCTGGCCTGACGACGTTCTGCGGTCTCGATGGGCTCAGACTGGAGGTGCAATCGCGCTTCTCAGCAGTGCAGTTAGTTGACAGGGTCCGGGCGGCTACTAATATGACCGTGGTTGTTGTCCGACTCCTGGAAGGTGCAGATGACGGTCGTTAATTACGAACCCGGCGAAGAGGGCCATGTATCACTCTGATGGAGGATTCAGATCAATGGATAATGGCGCACCTCGATCCCGCGGTTGCCTGCGCAGAATTGGCAAGCGGCAGGGGGCGCGCAGTGTTCGACTCCCTCTTCGACCGGCGTGGGGCCTAGAATGAATGATTCAATCGACTATCATGATTATGTCTTCAGGGACGGAAAACTGGTAGGCGAATTCGAAGCGATGTATCAGAATAGTGCGATTGTCCCATGGCATCAGGACGAGCAAGGCAATTGGATGGACGTTCGCCTCACTAGAGAAATATTGCGGGAACTGGGGAGTAAATTTGATGAGATACATGACCTGGGTTGCGGAACTGGAAATTACCTAGACTTGATCGCTAGGGAATTTCTCAGTCCAGGCGGCGAGAATTTTGGCTACGATATTTCTGCGACTGCCTGCAAGAGGGCGGCAGAAAGCTTTCCCGGTAACCATTTTTCAGTATTAGATCTCACGAAAGAGATTACCGACAGCAACGCGCATATCCGAACTGCCCGGCAGCTGCCTAGCCGACTGTTTATGATTCGGGGCACACTATGGTATGTATTCCCCGCATTGGCGGAAGTTATCTCCAACATTGCAAGACTAATGACCGGTAGCGATAAGTTGCTTGTTGTTCAAAATTTTCCGCCGTTGGATAGTCAATTTATTGGCAAGGAGGCAATTCCTAATCAGCTTGCCCTGATCGAACATTTCTCTTGCCGTTTTGTCTTGGATAGTCACATTTGGTACGAAAAGCGATTGGGTAGTTCTAACGACAATTGGTTTATCGGAATTTTTCGATTATTGACTGAATGCTCCCGGGTTGAGGGGGGTTGACCCAATGTGTTGGACACACATCCCGGGATGTTCCTGGGGAAGCGAGACGATCCAACTCGATGGCAAGGAAAAGTTATACAGCGGATTTCAAGCGTGACGCGGTCGCGCTTTACCGGCTCTTCGTAATTCAGAGTGCGTTGACCAAGGTCTGTAGTGCGTCGCTGTGCAGTAGTGAGCGCCAGCAGTAGTGGGGGCCAGGTTTCGGAAGCCGAGGGCGTTGCGGCGGAGGGCCTCCAGGCGGCCGTTGATGGCCATTGTGGTTCACCCCGAACCGTGGAGGCATCGGCCGGGACTTGACCCCGTGTGTTGGACACGCTCACAATCCCAGGAATTGCTGGGGGAAGCGAGATGATCCAACCCGATGGCAAGGAAGAATTACCCCGATGAGTTCAACCTGAGTTCGGACATTTGGCCTAGTACCCAGGTTTGATACCGAGGTCGGTGAGGATCTTGCGTTGGGCTTCGGGAATGGCCGGCGGGAACGTCTGTGTCGCGCCGTTGATGTTGATGGTGGCGC
>JBFXJE010000039.1:0-9475 GCA_050175175.1 Mycolicibacterium sp.
CGACAGCTTCTCCGACCGATGCAGCCGGCGAATCTCCGCCCAATCTTCCACAGTGATCACTCTCCAATCAGAAGGGTGCTCACTTTTCGACCGGAACTACCTGCTCACTTTTCGACCGGAGCCGACAGGCGCTGGAGACCACATGAGCCCCTACGCGGAACTTGCAGAAGGTGGCATCGCAAAACACGTACGGAAACGTCGTGTGGGTCAGCCTGCGAGTGCGAAACGCCTCGATCTCGCGATCCAAGCCCGCGCAGATCCCCACCCCCAGCGGTCAATCGGTGGATCTGAGCACTACTGCCCCACGCTCCGGACCTGGACAACCGTGGGTGGATTCCGCTCACGCCATCGCTGAGATCTTGGACAGGAACACTCTGTCCGAGGTCTCGGGCCTTTGGGGTTGTGCAACAACAGATTTCCTGAGTCGCGCGGCGCCGTGGCGCACTTTCCGATGGCGTGATGGTCAACGGCGCTACTCCGGTACGTAGGATCTGCTCCTTGCCCCCGTCGCGTCAGAAGGTTCAGACCGCCAGAGACTGCCCGAGGTTCAGACCGCCAGAGACTGCACGAATTCAGGTGGCCGCCGAACTTGCATCGCTTGCTCGAACGCGTAGGCGTAGGCGATCAGCCTGGGTTCTTGGAATGCGCCCGCGAAGAAAGACAACCCGACCGGCAACCCGTGCACGTAACCGGCCGGAACCGAAATGTGTGGGTAACCGGCGACGGCCGGCGGGGTGGAACAACCGCCCGGCAGGAGGTTGTCGCCAACGACCTGATCGATGGCGAATGGTGGTGAGCCTTCGGTGGGCGCGACGATGGCATCAAGACGGAAGTCATTCAACGCCTTGTCGATTCCGTCGGTACGCCCCCGTCGGCGCAACTCTGCGGCGATCTGGAGATAGTCGGGATCGGTGAGAGCGCCTTTCGTCCGGGCCTGCTTGAGGAACTCCTGGCCGAAATACGGCATTACCTCTGTCGCGTTGCGTTCGTTGAACTCGATGAGTTCATCGATGCTGCTTACCTTGGCACGGGGGTGGCCGGCCAGGTAGGTATTCACACTGGCCTTGAGCCCGTACCGGAACAAGTCGAGTTCGAGATCGCCGAAGAACGGCAGCGAACTCGCCCGCACCGGGTCGACGATCTCGGCCCCGAGATCGTGCAGCACGGTCAGTGCGGCCTCGATCACCGAGTCGGTTCCCTCGTGATGTCCGAAACACTCACGGGCCACGCCGAGTCGGGCACCCCGTAGCGCCGCGGGGTTGAGGAAGTTGCGATAGTCGTCTGCGGCGTGGGCGGCTCCGGCGCGGGTCACTGGATCGCGATCGTCGAACCCGGTTAGCGCGGTCAAGAGAGCCGCGACGTCGGAGACGTTGCGGCCCATCGGGCCCGCGGTGTCCTGCGGGTCCGCCACGCCGATGACTCCTGAACGACTCACCAGGCCTATCGTCGGTTTGAGGCCGACGATGGAATTACTCGACGCCGGGCGCACGATGGAACCGTCGACCTCGGCGCCCACCGCTACGACACAGAGGTTGGCCGCCACTGCGACCGCCGAACCGGAGCTCGACCCGAGCGGGCTCCGGTCCAGAACATACGGGTTGCGCACCTGACCACCGCGACTGCTCCAACCGCTGCACGCCCGTGTGGAACGCATGTAGCCCCACTCGCTCATGTTCGTCTTCCCGATGATGACGGCACCGGCCTCTCGCAGGCGGCTGACCAGGTGGGCGTCGCGGGGGGCGATGTTGCCGTCCAGAGCAAGCGAGCCGGCAGTCGTCGACATCGCATCAGCGGTGTCGATGCTGTCCTTGACGACGACGGGAACACCGTGCAACGGACCACACACCCGGCCTTGCCTGCGTTCCCCGTCGAGTGCCTCGGCGATGGTCAAAGCGTCCGGATTGAGTTCGATCATCGACCGCAATAGCGGGCCCGCACAGTCGATCTGCGCGATCCGCTGAAGAAAGCTCTCCACCAGGGCGGCCGATGTCAACTCAGCTCGCGCGTAGGCGGACTGCACGTCGGTTACCGTCAGTTCGGGCAGATCCATCGATGACCCTCCGCCACCCCATGCTGCCACCAACGTTGTGCATGCGTGCCGCCTTTGCCGCAGGAGCCCCGCGCTGGCCGACCGTGGAACCGAAGCGACGACGTTAGGAGGTCCAGCGATGGTGCCAGAAGTGACCTACACCAGCCTGGTCTACGAGCGCCGGTCGTGATCACCGCGGCGGGCGACCAGAACTTCTCACTCGGTATGAATCTGAAGGAACTGGCGCCCGTTCTCGATGACCGGGAGCGGGTCGACAAGATTCTCGATCAACGTCTGCGCGTCTTGGCCGCCATCGAGAACGTGGGCAAGCCCTGGATCGCGACACCATTCGGGAACTGCCTGGGCGGGGGTCTGGAGTTGCCGCTGGCATGCCACTTCCGGCTTGCAGGACGGCGCCCACATCGGGTTGCCTGAACTGCACCTGGGCTCGGTGCCGGCCTGGGGCGGAAGCGCGCGACTCGTTCGGGCGATCGGCCGCGACCATGCGATGAACCTCATCCTGCGCGCCAAGTCCGTCCCGGGACCCGAGGCGTTGGATCTGGGCCTGGTCACCGAGGTGTGCCCGAACGCCGAACTCAAGCAGCGAGCCCTGGACCTGGCCGGCGAACTGGCCGCACTCCCGGCCACCGCCATGGCGGCAATGTTGCGCTGCCTGGTCAACAGCGACGATCGGACCCTGGACGAGTCGTCGCGGGATGAGCGTGCGGCCTTCCACGCCACTCTAGGCAGCCTGGACATGATTGAGGGCATGACCGCCTTCCTAGGAGAAGAGGCGGCCAAAGTTCAATCGCCCTGGCTAGCCTATGGCTGGCCTCGATTTTTCGCGTTGGTGGGGTTCGGCGGTGCTGAACCCCGTGAAAGTTGTCGAGACGTAGTCGTTTTGGGCTTGAGGCGTTCGTCGATGGCGGCGGCGGGGTCGCTGCGCAGCCCGCGAGGGCACAGACGAGCGTCAGCGCTGCCCCGCGCAAACCGATCAGCAGGCTCGCGCCACTACGAACCGCCTCGGGTTGATCTCGATCACCTCGTCGATGCGGCAAGGGCTGCTCTACGGGCAGGATATTGCCCAGTTCATGCAGCCCGCGCGGCTGCCGGACGAAGTCGACGGGCAGATCTGGCCGAATCAAGCTACGGACAGGTGCGCGAGGGTGGTGACGGTCGGATAGTAGAGGTCTCGACCCCAGCCCACGGCTGGAAAAACGACACCCTGGGTCATGCTCGGGACGGCGGCCCGTGCCCGTTCCCGGCCCGTCTCAATGTCGATGATCACAACGTTGTCTGCGCAGTAATGTGACGCGGCCGCACGAATCCGCGGGTTGGAAAGTAAGCGGCCCCCACCTCTGCGCGCAAGCCTGCGCAGCCGCGGGGAACGTAGCGTGGGGAGGCCGTCATGGAAGTCGTTGATCACGACTTCGCCGGTGTCCGGATAGCGGATCATGTGCGTGGCGGTGGCATATTCCCTCTGCCAGAGGGGCTCGAGTGATCCCTCCGTGAAGCGCCACGCGGCGAGAACCCCGTTGGCCGAGTCGTAGCCCAGCGCGATCTTGCGGTGCGGGTCGTACAACGGCGGGTTGGTCGCGCTGCCGTGGGGTTGCCCGCCGACATCGACCTCGTCGTGGTCGTCGGCGTCCGTCAGCGAAACCCGGAGCAGTTGTATCGGGCTGGGGGCGACGCCCGCGTGGAGCATCGAGGTGGTGTAGGTGTGTTCGCCGTTGTCGAGGAACCACATCTGTCCACTATCGATCACGGGGTCCCAGCCGTAGCTCTTTCCGGGCCGGGGTCCGTAGCGAAATGACCAGCCCTCATCCGCTCGCAGTTGTTCGGTCGCCGGATCCCAGATGTAGCGGTATGTCGTAGTCTCACCGACCACGTAGATCGTGTTGCCGTCGCTGGAGAGGCGGGCGATCGACCTTTCGGGCAGCTGGACGTCCGCGCAGCGCGGTTCGAGCCGGTCGGGATCCAGCAGCGTCAAGCGCGCCCCTTGCGAAGTGGCCTTGTGATCGAAGTCCTTGGTCGCGAGGGTGCCATCGGCGAGGATGACGAAAGAGTTGTACGGACGTGACGCGGGCAGCTCACGCCGTGCGATCACCGAACAGTCTGGCGCTAGCCGGTGACACCAGCGGCCAAACACGGTGTATAGAGAGCCGTTGGCGTGCGCGGCCAGTCCGCCCGGCCAGAACGGGCCCGCTGCCAGGTCGGGGGAGCGCTCCACGACTTCAAGTGTTTGCGGGTCGATGCGCTCAACCCAACCGACCACGGGGTCGTCGAACATGTTCGCCCCCATCGTGTGGCGCAGCACGTACACCTGACCGCGCTCGCGGAGTATGACCATCGTGACGGCGAACGCATCGCGGCTGGTGACCTCCAACCGCTCGCCGTCGGCGATGTTGAGACCCGTTACTCCGTGCGGGGCTTGAGAGCGACGCGGCCCTGCGTCTTCACCCGGCCACGGACTCGGCCAGTAGCCGGCTGTCGCCGGATCCGAAGTGTTCGTAGCGAACTTGTCGTGTGCTTCGCCCAAGGGTGCTGAACCGTCCTTACCTGGTTGGCCCCTGCTGCTCCGGGACAGATCCTTCCGCCCCGGTCGGCAACCAATACTAATCGGACGGGCTGCGGGCGACAGGTGTGCTTCATACCGGCGATCGGAGGATCCTGAACCGCCTATCGGCCCGCTGTCCATACTCCGGTCCATGCCTGCGAGGTGATCAACGAACCCGCCCGCAACGTCGCCGTCTCAGCCGTCACGGCCTGGGAGATCGCGATCAAGACTCGCCTCGGGCGACTCGATGGGAGCCGCTGCTCTCGGCATGGCCTGAGATCATCGCGGCGATGGGCCTGACCGAACTGGCGATCGAGGGTGCCCACACGATCGTCGCCGGCCGGCTGCGGTGGGATCACCGCGACCCGTTCGACCGGATGATTGTGGCCCAAGCCGCCCGGCGCGGCCTGACCATCGCCACCCGTGACGCGCAGATCCACAGCGCCGCGCTGACGCCGACTCTGAAGGTCTGACCAGCACGGGCCGCCGGGTTGTCCGCGACCTGTGCTCGGCCCCGCAGCTTTTTTAGCCAGGTCCGCAGCTCTGTTACCCGAGCTTTTGCAACCAAGATTGACAAGCCCTTGAGGCACGCTGGGATCTTGTCAAAGTAGCCTGGCGATTCCTGCCGAACTTTCCTGCATCTCGACACCGCCGCCGTCGTCAGTTAGCCGGAATATGATTGCGCCTCTGCACCACTGGTCGGGCCGTTCCCTCTTCGTGTGAGGGAAGGCCGGGGGAAATCGTCGGATGATGGCGCAGGCGCAGCGGGTCTTCTGAGGAAGCCGGGTTCTCAAACGCTTCAAGGCTGTAACGGTGCTGAACGGTCGAGGCTGGCTGTGGTTGGGGGCGGCCGTCTTGGCGGGTTTCGATAAACCTTCTTGCGCTGTTGAGCGATCCATTACGTTTGCAGTAGCTGTCATGGATTTGTCATGGATTTTGTGATCGTGTTCGGTGAGGGTTTCGGGGGCGCCCATGCTCGACTGGGGGAAGTGGGTCGCCGAGGAAGAGCCGGCCACCGGGTGGTTGTTTGGCTTGCCGAGACCGCTGAGTCATCACAGGTTGCCAGGGCCACCAGCCAGACAGCTCTGCTTGGGCAACTCAACCATCCCTTCGCCTAGAGCGCGAACTTTGTCCGCCTTTCGTGTGGTGGATATCTGCGCCGCGCTGGGAGCGGGCAGGTCGGCGCGCGGTGACGCTGGTGTCGCTGAATCGGTCCCCGTGCCGGGGCGCTTGTACCCCACCCGGATACGTCAGCGCGTTCGTGTGGTGACGCCGCGCGCAACTCGGTGCTGGCACCGCCATTTGCTGCTATTTCTGGCCTGGCGAACTTAGGAGAGGCCAATCCTGATGGAGCGCACCCGGGCCTCTGCCCCTGCCGGCCGCGCCGCGGTGGCCGCAACGGGCGGCGTGGCCGGTGAGGCTCGGGTGCGTCCGATCCGTTCGGGTGGTCGCGGGAGGTCTCGGCCTGCGGTGCGCGGTTACGCCTTCTATGTGGGGCGGGTGGGCGCCTTGGCGGTGGCTTTGGGTGTGGGCGCGGCGATCGGTTCGCTGCCTGGGGTGGCGATCGCCGATACCGGTTCGGGCGGATCTACCGGGTCGGTGGGGTCGTCTCCTGCGGGTGCGGGCTCGTCGGAGTCGGGATCGGCTTCAAGCGGTGAGGCGTCCGGCGAGAGTCCCGGTGTGTCGGATGCCGGTGGCGATTCCGATGGGGGTGACGGCGGGTTCAGCGGGGTTGCTGAGGGCATGGATTCCGGCGAACCGAACGAGATTGTCGATGTCGTGGACGAGGACCTCGAGGCCGTTATCGACGCGGCCGACGAGGTTAATGCCGCCGAGGACGGAAAAGAGAACGCCGGCGGCGATGCCGGCGGGGGCACCGCTGTCGAGGTCGATACAGGGGCTGGTGCCGACTCTGATGTTGACGCAGGGTCCGGCGACCAGGCTGGCGCTGACGTCGACGGTGGTTCGTGGGGCGGGGCGGCCGCTTCAGGTTCAGAGGTAACCGAGGTTCCAGAGGCTGTGGTGACGGCTGGCGGGGAGTCAGATTCTGGTGCGGTTCACCCCCCGGTGGTGGCAGCGGTCGAGGCCGGCGATCTGGTTGTGGCGCCCTCTGATGTGCCGGTGATGACCGATGCCGGGCCGGAGGCGCCGGTGGTGGGGTCGGTGAAGCCTGGGGGTTGGCTGTCGGCGTTGTTGTCGTCGTGGCTGGGGACTGATCGGCAGGCGTCTGATGGTGGCGGGCCGGGTTCTCCTGCGGCGGCGCCGTTTGTGTGGGGTGCGGCTGCGGTGGCGCGCCGTGAGGTCGGTGACGCGTCGGCAGCGACCGCGGGCGCGACTGCGGTGGGTAACACGGTGTGGTTGTTCGGTAACGGCACTGCTGAGCATCCTGCTGGCGGCATCCTGTTCGGTGACGGTTATTCCTGGACGGCGGAGTCCTGCACGGGTGTGACGGCCTGTGATGGCGGTGATGGCGGGCTTTTCGGCAATGGCGGGGCTGGTTTCAACGGCGGTAACGGCGGGTCTGCGGGCTGGTTCGGGAACGGCGGGAACGGCGGGGCCGGGGTCGCCGGCGGTGCTGGCGGTGCCGGTGGCCGCGGCGGGTTGTTCCTCGGTAACGGCGGCAACGGCGGCGCGGGCGGGGACTCGCTGACCATCGGCGGTGCTGGTGGTGTTGGCGGTGACACCGGTTTGTGGTCGGTGTTCGGTTTCGCCGGGGCCGGCGGCGCCGGCGGCCCCGGGCTGGTCACCGGCGGTGACGGTGGTGCCGGCGGTAGCGCGGGGGCGTTGGCGTTCAGCAGTATCGGCGGGGCCGGCGGTGACGGTGAGACTGGGCGCACCGGCGGGGCCGGCGGGGCCGGCGGTGACGGCGCATGGTTCTTCGGCAGTGGTGGTGACGGCGGGGCCGGTGGCGCGGGCAGCGACGGTGCTGATGGTGACGTCGGTGTCGCCCCGGGCGCTGATGGTGGTGACGGAGCGGTCGGCGGTAACGGCGGCAATGGTGGCGCCGGTGGGGCGGGCAGCTTCATTGTTGGTGGCGGCGGCTCCGGCGGTTTGGGTGGCGCTGCGGGTAAGGGTGGCAACGGCGGCGCCGGCCGCAACGGCCTGAATGCCCAGAGCGCGGGTGCGGCCGGCGGCAAGGGAGGCGACGGCGGCGACGGCGCGGCGGCAGGTAACGCCGGCAACGGCGGGGACGCCGGAGCGGGCCGGATCCTGGTGCTGTTCAACTTCAACGGCGCCAACGGTGACGGCGGCGCGGGTGGGGACGGCGGGAATGCCGGCACACCCGGCGACGGTGGCTCCGGCGCTGCCGGTGATGAGAACACCCCCGACGGTGGTCGCGGCGGTGACGGCGGGAATCCGGGCGCCAACGGCAACGGCCGGGTCGGCGGGATCGCGGGCACCGGCGGCACCGGCGGGAACTCCGGCGCCCCGGGCAGCAACGGCGCCATGGTCACTGGCCCGGCCGGTAACGGCGGTACCGGCGGCCGGGGCCGGAACAGCAATGCGGCTGGCGGCGACGGCGGTGACGGCGGTGACGGCGGCACGATCGGTGACGGTGGTAAGGGTGGTGACGGCGGTGACGCGTTAGGTAACGGCCCCGAGGCGATTGTCACCGCCGGCAAAGGCGGCAACGGTGGGACCGGCGGCTCGGAATCGGGCACCGACGGCACAGGCGGAGCGGGTGGCCAAGCCGTTGGCATCAACGGTGCCACGGTCATCGGTGGCGACGGCGGGCACGGCGGGCACGGCGGGCACGCGGTCACCGACACCGGTGTCGCGATCGGCGGCAGAGGTGGCGACGCGGCACCCGACACCGGCGGTGACGGCGGCGACGGCGGCGACGCCACCGCGACCGAGGCCGGCGGGAAAGCCATCGGAGGTCACGGCGGTCAGGGCGGCACCGGCCAGGCAGCCGGCGGAAACGGCGGATCCGGCGGGGTAGCGACCGCTGCCGGCGGCGAGGCTACCGGCGGCGACGGCGGCGACGGCGGTCACGGACCCAGGACCGGTGACGGTGGTGATGGCGGGGCCGGTGGAGCAGCGTTCGGCGACGGCGCCACCGCTATCGCCACCGGCGGTCAGGGCGGCAACGGCGGCAACGGCGGCGCAGAGTCCGGCACCGGCGGCCAGGGCGGTGCTGGTGGTGAGGCGACGGGCACCAACGGCGCGACCGCTATCGGCGGTGACGGCGGAACCGGCGGTGACCCCGAAGGCGACGCCGGATACGGCGGCGACGGCGGGAACGCCAAAACGGATTCAGGCACCGCAATGGGTGGGAACGGCGGCGACGGCGGCCCGACCAAGGGCGGCGTCGGTGGTGACGGCGGTGCAGGTGGCGACGCGACCGCGACCGCCTCCGGCGGGACAGCCACCGGCGGTAACGGCGGCTCCGGCGGGACGGGCAAAATCCAAGCCGGCGACGGCGGGGACGGCGGGGACGCCACCGCCGTGGACGGCAACGCCACCGGCGGTAACGGCGGGACAGGTGGCGCCGGTCTAGCCGGCGCCCATAGCGCTCTCGGTGCGCCCGGCAAAGACGGCGGCGACGGCGGCCAGGGTGGGATCGGCGGTGCCGCCCACAGCGCCAATTCAGACGCCACCGGCGGCGCCGGAGGAGTCGGCGGCGCCGGAGGATCGGGCGGCAACGGCGGCGCCGGAGCGGCGGAAGCCGCCGGTCGTGATGGAGGCCAAGGCGGCCACGGCGGCAACGGCGGCCGCGGCGGACACGGCGGTACAGCCACCGGCGGCGGAACCCTCACCCCCGGTATCGACAGTGCCGGCGGTCGTGGTGGTGACGGTGGTGACGGTGGGGCTGGTTTCGATGCGGCTGTCCTGGCTGACGGCTCTGATGGCGGGGACGCCGGGGCCGGTGGTGAGGGCGGTGATGG
>JBFXJE010000040.1:0-9419 GCA_050175175.1 Mycolicibacterium sp.
GACAGCTTCTCCGACCGATGCAGCCGGCGAATCTCCGCCCAATCTTCCACAGTGATCACTCTCCAATCAGAAGGGTGCTCACTTTTCGACCGGAACTACCTGCTCACTTTTCGACCGGAGCCGACAACGGCCACACGTCGGCCTCAACGGCCCATGTTCTCTGATCGGGCTGACAGGATTTGGACCTGCGATCACTGGTGGCCTTAAACCAAGATTTCGAACGCCGCATGGATGTCGTAGCCACTCGCACCGGCGCCCTGGCTCGCCGACCCCACCCGGCGAGACTCTATAGTGCGCGGATGCCCGTCGCACGGTCCGGCCACCGGCTGACGCTGAGCGCTTTCCTAGCGTGCGTCATGCTGTTTTTTTGCGGCGCGCCGACACCAGTGTCGGCGTCTCCGGCCGCGGCAGGCGTGCGTCCGGGCATCGAGGTCTTCCTCGATGACGTGCCGGCTGCCTTGCGCGGCAAACGGGTCGGCCTCATCACCAACAACACCGGCGTCGACCGGTCAGGCACGTCGGACATCGATCTGATCGACCAGCGCGACGACCTGACACTGGTGGCCCTGCTGGCGCCGGAACACGGTATCCGCGGCACCCTCGAGGCGGGTGTCACGGTCGCTGATGGTGTCGACGCGAAGACCGGCGTGCCGGTCTACTCCCTCTATGCGGCGCAAGGGCACAGCCCGACCCCCGAGATGCTGAAGGACGTGGACGTCTTGGTCTATGACCTTCAAGAGGTCGGAGGACGCACCTGGACGTACGTGTCGACCATGGCGCTGTCTATGCAGGCCGCGGCGAGGAAGGGCATCCCGTTCGTCGTTCTCGACCGGCCGAATCCGATCGGCGGCGATATCGTAGAAGGCGCCCTGCTGGACCCTGCCTTCTCGTCGTTCATCGGCATGTACCCCATCCCCGCGCGGCACGGCATGACGGTCGGCGAGCTGGCCACGCTGTTCAACCGGCAGCAGGGTATCGGTGCCGACCTCACCGTCGTTCCGGCGCAGGGGTGGCGCCGCGGGCAGTGGTTCGACCAAACGGGTCTGCCCTGGGTGAACCCGTCACCCAACCTCCGATCGCTGGCGGCCGTGACGAGCTACCCCGGCACGGTCTACTTCGAGGGCACCAATCTCTCGGAGGGCCGCGGCACCGACCGGCCCTTCGAGCAGATTGGGGCGCCGTGGCTGGATGCAGCGGCGGTGGTCGCGACGATGAACGCGATGGGCCTGCCGGGCATCGCCTTCCAGGCCGTCACCGTCTCGGTCGCCGAAACCGCCGCCAAATTTCCCGGACAAAGCATCCCTGCCATCCGGTTAACCGTCACCGATCGGCAGGCGTACCGACCGGTCCGCACGGCGCTGCTGCTCATTGACACGATCCGCAAACAGCATCCGGGGGACTTCGCCTGGGGGCCGTCGATCGACGCGCTTACCGGATCAGATCAGGTGCGCCTGGCGATAGACGCCGATCGACTCGCGCCGCTGCTGGCAGATTGGGACCGGGCGGCCGCCCAGTTCCGCGTAAGCCGGGCGGGGTACCTGTTGTACAGCTGAATCGCCAGATCGTGTTGACGCCACCATCAGCCCATAACTCGTCAGTCCAGAAATCCCCGACATCCTGGGCACGAACGTATCGCTCGGCCATGGCGGGTCCGGCGATCAACGCATCCAACATGCGGCACCCAGCCCAATGCGACTAGCGCAGCTGCCAGCCGTCGCGATCCACCAGCACGACATTGGCCCTGTTTCCCATGGTTCATCCTCTGCAACAAGGGCGCCGCGCTGAGGGCGACGCTCGGTTGCCGGCAGTATCCGTCCGGAGACTGACAAGTCACTGCCGGCGCTGCGATTGCCAACACTCGCGAGGCCAATCCGGTGACCGTCACCAGCTCCGTGGAACCGGCGGCAGCCCGCCACTCATCGGCGCCCTGTTGCCTCACGTCAAGATGCGCGCGAGGGTGATTCAACGCGTAGCCACTTCGCGCGCATCAAGGGTGATTCAACGCGGGTGTGGCAACTAACCCATCGAAACTTTGTTCGATACAGTGATCCCGACCGCTCTCCCGCACCGGAGCGGCGTGTCGCACCCAGCCGAGCCGACACCACCGCTATGACGGTGTTTCCTCGAATCACACGCAGAGGGAAGGACCAGAAGCTTGAGCTACACCGCCGCCGACATCACGGAGCTCGACGATGTCCAGCACACGCGCCTGCGGCCCGCGGTCAACCTCGGCCGGGACGTCCGCAACACCGCGATCCGGGAGCTCGTCGACAACGCCGTCGAGGAGGTGGCCGACCCCAGCCACGGCGGCTCGACCGTGACGATCGTGCTGCACGCCGACGGCTCGGTCACCGTGGCCGACGACGGCCGCGGCCTGCCGGTCGACTCCGACCGGACGACCGGCAAGAACGGGATCGTCAAGACCCTCGGTACCGCCCGCGCCGGCGGCAAGTTCTCCGAACACTCCGACGCCACGTCCACCGGGGCCGGGCTCAACGGCATCGGCGCAGCGGCGGCGGTCTTCATCAGCTCCCGCGCCGACGTTGCGGTCCGTCGCGACGGCAAGACCTACACACAGTGCTTCAGCGGTGGCTACCCCGGCGTCTTCGAGGGCAAGGACTTCGACCCCGACGCCGCCTTCGTCCGCAACGACACCCAGAAACTACGCGGCGTGGCCAACCGGGGGGCCAACCGGAATCCCGATGCCCACGGCACCTCGGTGCGCATCCTGCTCGACCCCGACGTGGCTCCCGACTCCACCCTCGACATCAGCGAGGTGCTGCTACGCGCCCACGCCGCGGCGCGAATGTGCGCCGGGGTGCACCTGGTGATCGTCGACGAGGGCTGGCCGGGTGACGAGGTGCCCGAGGCGCTGACCCAGCGGTTCGACGGACCGTGGGGAACCGACGCCCTGCTGGGGCTGATGTGCTCCGCGGCGGGTAACCCGCAGCCCGAGGTGCAACTGCTCGTGCACGGCACCGGTTCCTACACCACCGGCCGCGGCCCGACGCCGTTTCGCTGGTCGCTGGCCGCCGGCCCGGCCGAGCCGGCGACCGTGGCGGCATTCTGCAACACTGTGCGCACCCCCGACGGGGGGTCGCATCTGTCCGCGGCGCTCAAGGGCCTCACCGAGGCGCTGGCCGAAAAGGCTTCCCGCTTACGCGATCTCGGCCTGGCCAAGGGCGAGAACGGTCCTGAGCCGCAGGACTTCGCCGCGGTCAGCGCGCTGGCCGTCGACACCCGCGCCCCCGACGTCGCGTGGGACTCCCAGGCCAAGACGGCCGTCTCGTCGCGCTCGTTGAACGTGGCGATGGCCCCGGAGGTGGCCCGCGCGGTCACGGTGTGGGCCGCCCTTCCCGTCAACGCCCCCACCATCTCTACCTGGGCCAAGCTGGCGCTGGAGTCCGCGCGAGCCCGGCGCAGCGCCGAGGGCGCCAAGGAGCGCGCCCGCGCGGCGTCGAAAGCCAAGGGACTGGGCACCAACCTGTCGCTGCCGCCAAAGCTTTTGCCCAGCAAGGAAAGCGGCCGCGGCAGCGGCGCGGAACTGTTCATCTGCGAGGGCGACTCCGCGCTGGGCACTGTCAAAGCCGCCCGCGACGCCACCTTCCAGGCCGCGTTTCCGTTGAAAGGTAAGCCCCCCAACACCTTCGGCTGGACCGTCACCAAAGCGCGCACCAAGGAGGAGTTCGACGCCATCGAACGCATCCTTGGCTGCGGGGTGCGCGATCACTGCGACCCGGAAAAGTGCCGCTATGACCGGATTCTGTTCGCCTCCGACGCCGACCCGGACGGCGGCAACATCAACTCCAGCCTGATCTCGATGTTCCTGGACTTCTACCGGCCCCTGGTCGAGGTGGGCATGGTGTTCGTGACACTGCCGCCGCTGTTCGTCGTCTACGACACCGAGACCCGGATCTACTGCCAGGACGAAGCCGAACGCGACGCTGCCGTCGCGCAGCTTCGGGCCAGTTCCAAACGCAAGGTGGAGGTGCAGCGCAACAAGGGCCTCGGCGAGATGAACGCCGACGACTTCTGGGCCACCGTCCTGGATCCGTCCCAGCGCACCGTCTACCGCATCAGCTCCGACGATAGAGCGCAGGAGTTGCACCACACCCTGTTCGGCGGGCCGCCGGAGGGCCGCCGCGACTGGATGGCCGCGGCCGCCGCCCGCATCGACACCGCCGCGCTCGACCTCAGCTAAGGAGCCACCGACGTGACCGTCATCGAGCAGAACCCCGACCTGATCTACGACCTGACCGCCGACGACTATTGGAATCGCTACCAGCTCCAGTTCGCGCTCTACAGCACCAGCGACCGCGCGATCCCGAGCGCCTACGACGGGCTTAAGCCCGGGCAGCGACGGCTGCTTTACCAGATGCACGACTCCAAGCTGTTGCCCGGCAACAAGCCACAGAAATCCTCCAAGGTCTGCTCGGCGGTCACGGGCAACCTGCATCCGCACGGCGGGACGTCGATGTACGGGGCGGCCGCGCTGCTGGCGGCGGAGTTCCAGCGGGTCAAGATCATCGACGGCCAGGGCGCGTTTCCCCGCATCCAGGGCGATATCCCCGCCGCCGACCGCTACACCGAGATGCGGTTGTCGCCGGCCGGGGCGGCGCTGACCGGCGAACTCGACGACCACGCCGTGCAAATGGTGGAGACCTTCGACGGCGAATGGGTTGAGCCGGTCGTGCTGCCTGCCCAGTTCCCGGTTCTGCTGTGCAACGGAGCCATCGGCATCGCCGAGGGGTGGGCGACCAAGGTTCCCGCCCACAACCCGCGCCAGGTGATGGCCGCCTGCCGAACTCTGCTGAAGAAGCCGGGTCTCTCCGACGACAAGCTGATGGAGCTGCTGCCCGGACCGGACTGGGGCAGCGGCGGGTCGGTGGTCGGGTCGGCGGGCCTGCGCGACTACGTCACCACCGGCCGGGGGTCGTTCACCGTACGTGGGACGGTCAGCGTGGAGGGACGCACCGTGGTGATTACCGAGTTGCCGCCCGGTGTGGCCAGTTCGACTGTGCAGGAACGAATCCGGTCACTCATCGACGGCGGCGACCTGCCGGGCGTGGCCGATATGGCCGACCTCACCGACCGGCGCAACGGCTTGCGGATCGTGGTCACCGCCAAGCGCGGGCACGACCCCGAACAGCTACGCACCTCGCTGCTGTCGCTGACCCCGCTGGAGGGAACCTTCGCCGCCAGTCTAGTTGCCCTCGACGCCGACCGGGTGCCCCGCTGGTGGTCGGTGCGCGAGTTGATCACCGCGTTCCTGTCGCTGCGTGACTCGGTGGTGGTCCACCGCAGCGAGTACCGGCTGGAGAAGGTCACGGCGCGAAGGCATCTGGTGGCGGGACTGCTAAAGGTCCACATCGACATCGACGCCGCGGTCGCGGTGATCCGCGGATCGGACACCGTCGACGAGGCTCGCGCCGGGCTGTGTGAGCGGTTCGGCATCGACGAGGTGCAGGCCGACTACGTGCTGGCGCTGCAGCTGCGCCGGCTGACCCGCCTGGACGTCATCGAGCTGCGCAGGGAGGCCGAGAAGCTCGACGCCGAATTCGAACAGCTCACCGAGCTGGTGGCCTCCCCCGAAGCCCGGCGCAAGGTGGTCGACGCCGAACTGAAGCAGACCGCGAAGTTATTCGACGCCCCGGTGTTCGACCGGCGCACGGTGCTGGATTTCGACGCCACCCCGGTCGGCGGCGCGGCCAACGGCGACGACGGACCGCGCGAGCGCAAGGTGAACCCGAACTGGCGCCTCGATGACCGCGGGGTGCTCTCTGAGCGCCACGGGGTGCTGCTCTCGTCCGGAATCGGTTGGGCCGCCTGGGCCGACGGGCGGATCAAGTTCTTCAACGGCGCGGGCCTGCCGGCGAAGATCCGCGACGTTCCGGTCGCCCCCGATATAGCCGGACTGCTCTGCTCCGGAGTCCTGCCCGACGGCGCACACCTGGCGCTGGTGACACGCGCCGGCAAAGTTCTGCGCATCGACCCCGCGAACGTCAACCCGCAGGGTGCGGCGGGCAACGGTGTTGCCGGCATACGAGTGGCCGACGGCGAGGACGAGGTGATCGCCGCGCTGCCGATCACCGGTGCCAAGGACGAAGCAATGCTGTCGGTGTCGGAGAAAGGCTGGAAGGTGACAGCCTGCACCGACATTCCGGTCAAGGGGCGCGGCGGGGGCGGGGTCGGCTTCCACCCGTACGTTGCCGGCGAGAACATGCTCGTCGCTGTCAGCGTCTCCCCTTCCGGTTTCGTCCGCGGCGGCAAGCGCATCCGCGCCGAGAATCGCGCCAAGGCCACGGTGAAGGGTGCGCCGACGGGAGTGGCGCCGGGCGCCAATGAGTGATCTGCTCTCAGAGGCAGTTGCTCGCCAGTTCCGCGGAAGGGGCGGAATGATCAGACCATCGCCCACCGATAAGGAGATCACCGTGGTCAGTCGCTCGGATGCCGATAGCTGGGACTTGAGTTCCAGCGTGGGCGCCACCGCCACCATGGTCGCGGCCGCGCGGGCAGTGGCCAGCCGCCAGGACGACCCGCTGATCGACGATCCATTCGCCGCACCGCTGGTTCGGGCGGTGGGAGTTGAGTTCTTCACAGGTGTCGTCGACGGCACAGTGGATCTGGCCGCCGTCGATGCCGACGGCGGCGCCCGGATGCTCATTGACGTGATAGCGGTGCGCACCAAATTCTTCGACGACTTCTTCACCGCCGCGGCAACGGCCGGACTGCGGCAGGCGGTGATACTGGCGTCCGGTCTGGATTCGCGCGCGTTCCGGTTGGACTGGCCCGCGGGCATGGTGCTTTTCGAGATCGACCAACCCGCCGTCATCGACTTCAAGTCCGAGGTGGTGGCCGGACTCGGCGCCGAACCCACGGCTGAGCGGCGCACCGTCGCGGTGGACCTGCGGGAGGACTGGCCGGCCGCGCTGCAGGCGGCAGGCTTCGATCCCACCGCGCCGACTGCGTGGAGTGCCGAAGGCCTGCTCGTATACCTGCCACCGGAGGCCCAGGACCGGCTGTTGGACAACATCACGGCGCTCTCGGCGCCGGGCAGTCGGCTGGCCACCGAGTACCACCTGGATTCCGGCAAGGCGATGGCTGCGCGCTCGGCCCCGATGACTGAGCGGTGGCGCGCGAGCGGATTGGATCTCGACCTCTCCCAACTGTGGTACGTCGCTGAGCGAATCCCGGTGACGGAGAATCTGCAGACGTGCGGCTGGCAGGTCAGCGCGCGCCCCCGACACGAGGTCTTTACCGCCTACGGGCGCGACGTCCCCAGCAGCGAGGCCGGGGAATTACTGCAGAACTCGCTCGCGGTGATTGCAGTACGGGAGTAGCCGGCGTTGCCACAACTGTGTAGTGGCAAACACCGCCACTCTTGTGTGGCGATTCGCGTGAACATTGGGAGTCAAGGCTGGTTCTGGACCGCTCGCAGCGCGGATGCCGCAGTAGCCATCTTCATGACCAGCCGCCCCATACGGTTCTTCACCGGCATGAAGTCGAAGTGTTCGTAGAACGGATGAACCTCGTCGTCTATCGCGTCGACAACTATAAGCCCGCCCACGCCGACTTCGAGGCGCTCGACCGAGCCGACCAATCGGGCCTAGTATGCGCACCCAGTTCACGGATTCCGGCGCCGCTCTCCATCGCAATGATGGTCTGCCAAGAACACCTACAGGGGGCTTCAGCCGACGGCATCGTCTATTGCCCGCGCGGCGACGGCGTTCCGCACCTGACAACTGCCAACATGATGGTCATCTACGCCGCCGCCACCACGTACCTTTGCTGACAGTGGCGGGCGGGCCGAGTTTTGTTTGCCTAGGTGCTGCAAAAGCAGGTTTGACCTGCTCATTCCCGATGCTGGACCACACGGCTATTTTTTGGTATTTATTCCGTTCATGTTCGAGGTCACGCCGTCTACCTGGCTCGATAGTGACGGTCCGGCAACCGAGGCGATGGCTGCCGGAACACCGCGTCGTGTCGGCGCGTTCCGCTTCTATTTCGATGACGAACACTGGGAATGGTCACCGGAAGTCGCCGACATACACGGCTACCAAGCCGCCCCGATGTCACCCACAACCGACCAAGTCCTAGCCCATAAGCATCCCGACGACCGCCACCAAGTCGCCACGACGCTTAACTACATCCGCAGACACCGGTCGGCGTTCAGCACCCGACACCGCATCGTCGATACCCGCGGCCGGGAGCACCATGTCTTGGTCGCCGGCGCCGAACTCCGGGATGGGAGCGGCGCAGTCGTGGGCACCCATGGGTTCTACGTCGACCTCACGGCGGACAGCGCAGCCGAACAGGTACGAATCTCCGAAGGCATCGCAGCGATCGCTGGGCGGCGAGCGGTGATCGAACAGGCCAAAGGTGTGCTGATGGTCGTTTACGGGATCGACGCGGCCACCGCGTTTGAAGTCATGCGGTGGCGTTCCCAATTAACCAACACGAAGCTGCGTTGCCTCGCAGAACAATTGATGTCGGACTTTCAAAACGCCTGCACCCAGGGCCTAGCGGAGAGGTCATCATTTGGCCGGCTCCTCATGACCGTTCACGAACGTGTCGAACCCCATGCCTAACCCGTAGATAGCCACCACACCATTGGCTCCCGGCGCTCATCACCATCGCCGCCCGCGTCGCGTTCATGATGAGCGCGCTCGGACTGGGCACCAAATAGCCCTTGAACAGGCGCAACGCGGTGTAACCTGACTTATGCGCCCATTGGGTTCGGCATCCATTTCAGTGCGAAGGTGGTACGCGGCCCAGTGGGCGGCTTAGGGGCTCAACGGTCATGGGTCAGCATTCGGCGCCCTCCGACGATTTGTCAACGCGCATTGCTCTGCATAGCTTGCAGAGAGCCGGCTCGCGCCTTCTCAGCACTCTGTGCCAGCTGCTGCAGTGGCCGCACTTCACGTAGGACGTAATCAAGTCCCAACCCAGCAAAAGCAGCGCCGGGAGGAGAACCATTACGATTGCCGCCACCATCACCAAGCCATCATTCATGGGATAACCCACCGCACCAACGGGTCCAAAGGTGCGTTGACTGCTGAATTTCTAAAGGCCACCCCGGTCACCTCGCGGTTCCAGGCAAGGTGACCGGGGCCAACCACTCCCTCAATCATCGCGCCGAGGAAGCGGCCCGGGGTATCGGGGGGAAAGCCCGACTGCCTCAGAAACTCGGCACGGCCCGCGCGGAGTTGTGCGTTGCTCCGGCGGTAGCAGCCCCTATCGGTGGGGCGCTGACATCGATACTCAGCCGGGCGCCTGAATCTGCGCTGAGAGGTGTCAATGGCCAAGTTGAAGTATCCGCTGGTGGCCAGATAAAAGTATCCACCCCGTGCGGTGATTTCTAGGTTGGCGTGGGCTTCTCCTTTCGGTGTTGGGCGTCTTTCATCCGGTAGGACTGGCCG
>JBFXJE010000041.1:0-9376 GCA_050175175.1 Mycolicibacterium sp.
CACTTTGGTCGGTAACTCACTGACCACTACGCGATGGCCCACCCCGAAACCCTCAACGACACACCCGGCACAGCCCGGACGCAGTCGACCTCAGGCCCGAAACCCCACCATCCCCGGGGACTTACCCTGTCCCATAACCGTTTGAGCCAGAGATAGATCGCGTTGAGGACGGCTCCGCCGCGGTAGTTGAGGTTGTGTTTGTCGTAGCGAGTGGCGACGCCGCGCCATTGCTTGCAGCGTTGGAAGCTGCGTTCAACAACGTTGCGGCCCTTGTAATCTCTGGCATCGAACGATGGTGGCCGCCCACCGGCGCTACCGCGGCGTTTGCGGTGGCCGATCTGGTCATGGGGTTGCGGGATGACCGCGGTGATACCGCGCTGGGCCAAGAGGGTTCGGATCGCTTTGGAGGAATACGCCTTGTCCCCCCGGACCTTCTCAGGACGGGTGCGGGGCCGTCCCGGCCCACTGGTGGCCACTCGCAGGTGGCCCAGCAGAATCGGAAACATGGGGGCGTCACCGGCCTGACCGGGACCGCACAGCACGACCAGGGGCATTCCGCCGCCGTCGACGAGGTGGTGGATCTTGGTGCTCAGCCCGCCGCGAGAACGGCCAATGCCGTGGTCAGCAGGCTCCACGGACAGATTCTTGTAATTCGACGGAGCCCCCTGTGTCCCGCGGGAGGTTCGTGGCGTGCTGACGGGCACGGTTGACCGTGGAATCCACACTCACCGCCCAATCGATCAGATCGGCATCAGCGGCGTCGGTCAGCACCGCGGCCAGGATCGCATCCCAGATGCCGTCCTTGCTGTACTGGTCATGACGGCGGTGTCGCGCTCGCTGGTAGTGAAGAACGCGTGGAAACGCCAGGTGTCGAACAGGGTGTCCTGGCCGTTGGCTTTGCCGGGGTTGAGGTTCGGGGATGCGGCGCACGACCAGCCGGCCCGGGACTTGCTGGCCGGGTTTTCGGGAGCTGAACGCGGTGAGTCCGATCTCGGCGACCTCTGCGCGGGAGATCCACCGCCTGGTGGTGTCGTCGTAGACGGCGTCGGTGTACTCGATGGTGGTCCAGGCGTGCTCGTCGATGGCGGCGATGGCGGCTTCAACTTTCGGGTCCCGGCGCTCGGTAAAGCCAAGGGTTTGACCGAGTCTGACCTCGTTGAGCCTGCCCTCGCCGCCGAGCAACTCTTCAACGCCACTGGACTGACCACGGTGCTCGGCCCGACAATCCCTCAACTTGCCGATCTCAACCCGACGACGCTCGCCCTGATGCACGGTGCCTCGTTCAGTGGCGACGGGGCCGCCCAGCTGCGCGGGCTGGCCGAAGGGTACGCGGCGATGGCGGCCCGATGACCCCGATGGGAATCAAGCGGGCGGTTGGGGTCGGCGATCCGTGTGCACCGGGTGACGAATCGGACATCACGCTGCACCGTCCGATGGGTCTGGTTGGGCGGGAGGGCGTCCGAGCCGCGCCGCCTACGGGCGCACCCCGTCCCGCGTCAACGGCGCTCCGCATCGCTTCGCGGTGGCATTGGCCGCCCCTGACCCGCAAGCCCCTGCGCGGCCCAGCCAAAACCTATCCTGCACGACAGATCTCAACCCAAATACCAGGAACTCCAGTCCGTCGCCGTACCTCAGCGAATTCCGCAGTCCGGGTAAATAGGGGCAGGATAGCCTTACCGCGTTACGGTCACGAAAATTTGTTGTCAGAAATAATCTTGATGTTTGAGGGTTCTTTGCTCGCGCCGTGCTATACCACTTCTGACCAGCAGCAAAGGTGCTGGCGACTTCTCCGGGGGGCGTAGCAATGTTTTGGACCGCGATTGATGCTGCACTGAACACCGTCGGCACGGTTGGGCGGGTGGATCAACGTTCCAGCCGGGGTGGGCAGGTGTTCGGGGTCCGTTCTGGTCCGGTGATGGGTGGTTCGGCCCGGTATGTGGGTCGGGTGGGGGCGTTGGCGGTGGCGTTGGGGATCGGCGCGGCGGTCGCGTCGGTGCCGGCGGTGGCGTTTGCTGACACGACGGGTTCTGCGGGTTCGTCGGGTTCGAGTTCGAGTGAATCGTCGTCGGGTTCAGAGTCGTCGGATTCGTCGGGTTCGGATTCGTCGGGTTCGGATTCGTCGGCTTCGGTCGCGGAGGCCGGTGTTGAGGCCGCCGGCGAGGCTGGGGATGCCGACGTTGTGGTCGGCGAGGCTGAGGATGCCGACGCGGAGGCCGAAGAGGCGGACGCCGACGCGGACGCCGACGCGGTGGATGCCGACTCTGGTGATGCCACCGGTGATGTCGCTACTGGTGGTGGGGTGTCTTCGGATGCCGATTCCGCTGAAGTTGGTGAGGACCAGGGTGGTTCTGCTGGGTCGGTGGTGGTGTCGGTGCCCTCGGGTGAGGAGTTGGTGATCGGTGAGGATTCTTCGGAGGAGGGGGGTTCGGGGGCTCCGGTGTCGGGGTTGATGGTGTCCTCGGTGGTGGGGTCGGCCCGCCGCGATACCGGGGACGTTGAGCCTGAGCTTGAGCCTGAGGCTGGGGTGGGTGCTGCTGCTACCGGTGTGGGTGCGGCGGTGGGGTCGGGGTCGGTGTTCCGGTTCTTCTTCGGTGACGGGACCGCCGAGAATCCCAATGGCGGGATTCTGATCGGGAGCGGTTTCAGCTATGACGAGACCACGTGCACCGGTGATACGGCGTGCACGGGTGGTCGGGCCGGGTTGTTAGGCAACGGCGGTGACGGCTACAACGGCGGTGATGGCGGGTCGGCGGGCTGGTTCGGCAACGGCGGTGACGGCGGCGCCGGGGTCAACGGTGTCATCGGCGGTGACGGCGGCGCCGGCGGTGCGGGCGGGATGTTTATCGGTAATGGTGGTAACGGCGGGGCCGGCGGGCAGGGTGTGACCGCCGGTGGCGCCGGCGGTGCCGGGGGCCGGACCGGGTTGTTGTCGCTGGACGGGTTCGGCGGGGACGGCGGGGACGGCGGGGACGCCTCCGGGCCCGCCGGGGTCGGCGGCGCAGGTGGTGCCGGTGGGGGCACGGGGTTGTTGGCCCTGGCCGGGGACGCCGGGGACGGCGGCGCAGGTGGGGCCGGCGGCATCGACGGGGCGGGGGGTGCCGGCGGGGCCGGTGGAGAGAAAGGGTTGTTGTCGGCGATCGGTGACGGCGGTGACGGCGGTGCCGGGGGGTCCGGCGGGCAGGCCGGTGCCGGTGGGGACGGCGGGCGCGGCGGGATCCTGATCGGGTACGGCGGGGACGGCGGGGCCGGTGGAGACGCCAGTGCGCCCGGCGGGGGTGGTGGCGATGGCGGCGCCGGGGGTTCGGCGTGGGTGTTGTCGTTCCTGGGCGGCGGCGGCGACGGCGGCGCCGGGGGTGCGGGCGCTGACGGTGAGATCGGGCAGACCGGGGCTACCGGTGGTGACGGTGGTGCCGGCGGGGCCGGCGGGGCCGGCGGGGCGGGCAGCTGGATTTGGGGTCAAGGAGGCGCCGGCGGGGCTGGCGGCGCCGGTGGGACCGGTGGTGTCGGCGGTACCGGGGCGACGGGGACACCGGGGATCCTGCCCGGGGCCACGGGTGGCACCGGTGTCACTGGCGGCACCGGGGGTGTTGGTGGGGCCGGCGGGACCGGCGGCGACGCCGGAGCGGGCCGCTTCTTATTCCTGCTACCGGTCAACGGCGTCAACGGCGACGGCGGCGACGGCGGCCGCGGCGGTAACGGCGGGACAGGGGTCACCGGAAAGAACGGTCTGGATGGCGACCCGAACTTCGTCATCGACTACGGCAACGGCCCCGGCGGCGGCCAGGACGGCGGCAGTGGCAGCTCCGGGGGTGTCGGCGGAAACGGCGGGGTCGGGGGCAACGCCGGAACCGGCCGCATCGGACTGCTCAATCGGGTCGTCGGCGGCGCCGGCGACGGTGGCGTCGGTGGCAACGGCGGCAACGGCGGCAACGGCGGGGCCGCGGGCAACGGCGGCAACGGGGCTAAGGGCAACGCCGCCCACCCCGACGGCGGCAACGGCGGCAACGGCGGCAACGGCGGCACCACCGGCGGGAAAGCCGGTCAGGGCGGAGCGGCCGGAACCGGTACCGGCGGGACCAGAGGGGCTGCCGGGACCGGCGGCACGGCCGGCAACGCCGGGACCGATGGCGCCGCTGCGACCTCCGGCGGCAACGGCGGCAAGGGCGGTGACGGGTTCGCGGTCGGTAACGGCGGTGCGGGTGGTGCCGGCGGCAACGGGGCTGCGGGAACGGACGCCGTCGCGGCCTCCGGTTTCACCAACCGCACCACCGCCGACGGCCTCGGCGACAACAGAGTGCTCGGCGCCTACGCCGAGGGCAGCACGGTCTACGCCGCCACCGATGGCGGTCTGGGCATCTCCACCGATGGTGGGGCCACCTTCACCAACCGCACCACCGCTGAGGGCCTCGGCAACAACTTAGTGAACGGCGTCTACGCCGAGGGCGGCACGATCTACGCCGCCACCCAGGGCGGTGGTCTGGGCATCTCCACCGATGGTGGGGCCACCTTCACCAACCGCACCACCACCGACGGCCTCGGCAACAACAGCGTGCTCGGCGTCTACGCCGAGGGCAGCACGGTCTACGCCGCCACCGCCGGTGGTCTGAGCGTCTCCACCGATGGTGGGGCCACCTTCACCAACCGCACCACCACCAACGGCCTCGGCACCAACTTCGTGGGCGGCGTCTACGCCGTGGGCTGCAGGGTCTACGCCGCCACCCAGGGCGGTCTGGGCGTCTCCACCGATGGTGGGGCCACCTTCACCAACCGCACCACCACCGACGGCCTCGGCAACAACATCGTGAACGGCACCTACGCCCAGGGCAGCACGGTCTACGCCGCCACTAACAATGGTCTGAGCATCAGTCTGCCCGACGCCGTCGCGGCCTCCGGTTTCACCAACCGCACCACCGCCGACGGCCTCGGCGACAACGCCGTGTACGGCGTCTATGTCGGCGGGAGCACGGTCTACGCCGCCACCGATGGTGGTCTGAGTGTCTCCACCGATGGTGGGGCCACCTTCACCAACCGCATCGACGTCGACGGCCTCGGCAACAACTTAGTGCTCGGCGTCTACGCCGAGGGCAGCACGGTCTACGCCGCCACCAGCGGTGGTCTGAGCGTCTCCACCGATGGTGGGGCCACCTTCACCAACCGCACCACCGCTGAGGGCCTCGGCAGCAACCTCGTGAACGGCGTCTACGCCGGCGGGAGCACGGTCTACGCCGCCACCCAGGGCGGTCTGGGCGTCTCCACCGATGGTGGGGCCACCTTCACCAACCGCACCATCGCCGAGGGCCTCGGCAGCAACTTCGTGCGGGGCGTCTACGCCGAGGGCAGCACGGTCTACGCCGCCACCTATGGTGGTGGTCTGGGCGTCTCCACCGATGGTGGGGCCACCTTCACCAACCGCACCACCGACGACGGCCTCGGCAACAACACCGTGGCCGGCGTCTACGCCGAGGGCGGCACGGTCTACGCCGCCACCTTTGGTGGTCTGAGTGTCTCCACCGATGGTGGGGCCACCTTCACCAACCGCACCACCGCCGACGGCCTCGGTAACAACGTCGTGGAGGGCGTCTATGTCGAGGGCAGCACGGTCTACGCCGCCACCCAGGGCGGTCTGAGTGTCTCCACCGATGGTGGGGCCACCTTCACCAACCGCACCACCACCGACGGCCTCGGCAACAACACCGTGGCCGGCGTCTACGCCCAGGGCAGCACGGTCTACGCCGCCACCGCTGGTGGTGGTCTGAGCATCGGTCTGCCTGACGGGCAGGCTGGCGGGGCCGGCGGTAACGGCGGCGCCGGCGGGGCCGGCGGGTCGACCTCCGGTAACGGCGGGGCCGGCGGTAACGGCGGGACCGGCGCAACCGGCGGGGCCGGCGGTAACGGCTCCGACGGGGCGGCTGCGACCGCCACCGAGGCCGCCCAGACCGGCGGCGCCGTTGGGTCGGGTGGCACCGGCGGCGCCGGCGGGACCGGCGGGGCCGGCGGCAACGCCACCAACGGCGCCAACGGCGACGGCGGTGACGGCGGTATCGGCGGCGCCGGCGGGACCGGCGGTGACGGCGGTGACGGCGGGAATGGCAGCGCCGCCTTCCCCGACGGCGCCGACGGCGGCAAGGGCGGTGACCCCGGCACCGGCGGGATCGGCGGGACCGGAGGGGCTGCCGGGACCGGCGGTACCGGCGGCACGGCCGGCACCGCCGGGACTGATGGCGCCGCTGCGACCTCCGGCGGTGACGGCGGCAAGGGCGGTGACGGGTTCACCGCGCTGACCGCGGGGGCCGCCGGTGGTGACGGCGGTGCCGGTGGGGACGGCGGTGCGGTCGGTAACGGCGGTGCGGGTGGTGCCGGCGGCAACGGGGCTGCGGGAACGGCCGCCGTCGCGGCCTCCGGTTTCACCAACCGCACCACCGCCAACGGCCTCGGCGACGACATCGTGAACGGCGTCTACGTCGGCGGGGGCACGGTCTACGCCGCCACCGCAATTGGTCTGAGTGTCTCCACCGATGGTGGGGCCACCTTCACCAACCGCACCACCACCAACGGCCTCGGCAGCGACTTCGTGACCGGCGTCTACGCCGAGGGCAGCACGGTCTACGCCGCCACCATCCCCAGGTCAATTCCTTCGATCGGTGGTCTGAGCATCTCCACCGATGGTGGGGCCACCTTCACCAACCGCACCACCACCAACGGCCTCGGCAACAACTTCGTGTGGGGCGTCTACGCCGAGGGCAGCACGGTCTACGCAGCCACCGACTATGGTCTGGGCATCTCCACCGATGGTGGGGCCACCTTCACCAACCGCACCGCTGAGGGCCTCGGCAGCGACGTCGTGCGGGGCGTCTACGCCGAGGGCGGCACGGTCTACGCCGCCACCGATGGCGGTCTGGGCATCTCCACCGATGGTGGGGCCACCTTCACTAACCGCACCACCGCCGACGGCCTCGGCGGCGGCAGCGTGTACGGCGTCTACGCCGAGGGCAGCACGGTCTACGCCGCCACCGGTGGCGGTCTGAGTATCTCCACCGATGGTGGGGCCACCTTCACCAACCGCACCACCGACGACGGCCGCGGCGTCGGCCGCGTGTACGGCGTCTCCGCCGAGGGCAGCACGGTCTACGCCGCCACCGAGGGCGGTCTGAGTGTCTCCACCGATGGTGGGGCCACCTTCACCAACCGCACCTACCTTGACGGCCTCGGCAACGACGTCGTGCACGGCACCTACGCCCAGGGCAGCACGGTCTACGCCGCCACCGATGGCGGTCTGAGCGTCGGTCTGCCCGACGGGCAGGCTGGCCCCGCCGGCGGTAAGGGCGGCGCCGGCGGGGCCGGCGGGTCGACCTCCGGTAACGGCGGGGCCGGCGGGGCCGGCGGTAACGGCGGTACCGGCGGGGCCGGCGGTAACGGCTCCGACGGGGCGGATGCGACCGCCACCGAGACCGCCCAGACCGGCGGCGCCGGTGGGTCGGGTGGCACCGGCGGCACCGGCGGGACCGGCGGTGCCGGCGGCAACGCCACCAACGGCGCCAACGGCGACGGCGGTGACGGCGGTATCGGCGGCGCCGCCGGGACCGGCGGTGACGGCGGTGACGGCGGGAATGGCAGCGCCGCCTTCCCCGACGGCGCCGACGGCGGCACCGGCGGCGACCCCGGCACCGGCGGGACCGGCGGGACCGGAGGGGCTGCCGGGACCGGCGGTACCGGCGGCACGGCCGGCACCGCCGGGACCGATGGCGCCGCTGCGACCTCCGGCCGTGACGGCGCCAAGGGCGGTGACGGGTTCACCGCGCTGACCGCGACGGCGCCAAGGGCGGTGACGGGTTCACCGCGCTGACCGCGGGGGCCGCCGGTGGTGACGGCGCTTCCGGTGGGGCCGGCGGCAGGTCGGCAACGGCGGCAACGGAGCGACGGGGCGGGCGGGACGGCAAGCGGTGACGGCGGCAACGGCGGACAGAGCGGGTCTGTCATTTCTTTTGGTCAGGTGCTCACGCAACGCCAGGATCTGACTGGTCATCGCGCCCCAGGTCGTCACCGTGGCCGACGTCGGCGTTCTCCCCGATCCCTGGACCCGGACGCAGACCTTCGCGTCCCGTTTCGAAATATCCATCCCCGCGCACCGCGGGTGTACCACGTCCATTCCCGATCACCTCTGCATTCATTTACGGCTAGCACATTGCAGGCGTGTGGGTTACGGGGAGGGCCAGGCAAAACAGAAATCTCTCACTCGTGCTCGAAGGCAACACTCCACGGTCCCCGCGGATGACGATCATGCCCTCCACCACCATGCTGACACGCGGGCTCACCGGCACCACAGGCAGATCGGGGTTGGCCGCAACACACCTGAAAAGCCTGCACCCGCCAGGCCAGATCACGCCAGAGCCAGCGTCAACCACGAGCACCCGCGAGGCCGGCGTTCATTTTCCTGTGCCTACGGAGAGACAGCGTCCCGTGGGGTGGTGGACTTCGGATCGGCGCGTGCTCGCGCGTGGTGATCAACGAGTCGTGCTGAATGCTAGGCGATTTGGCGTTGCTTGGTGAGGGGTTTGTCGGCGGACTGTTTGGCGGTGATGACTTTGCGGAGCTCGGCCATGGAGATCTCCGACAGATAGCGGCGGGTGACCTGCCATTCGTCGTGGGCTTCGATGACCACGGCGGTGGCCAGTCGCAGGAACGCGGCGGGGTTGGGGAAGATCTCCACGACGTCAGCGCGGCGCTTGATCTCCTTGTTGAGGCGTTCGATCGGGTTGTTCGACCAGATCTTCTGCCAGTGCGCCCGCGGGAACGCGGTGAAGGCCAGGACGTCGGCTTTGGCCTCGTTCATCATGGCGGCCACCTTCGGGAAGCTGTCAGCCAGGGTGTCGGCGACGGTGTCCCACTGGGCGGCGACCTCGGTGGGGTCGGTGTGGGCGAAGACCGTCTTGACCGCCGCGGTCACCGCCGGGGCATGCTTGGCACTGACCCCACCGTGCAGGTTGCGCATGAAATGCACCCGGCAGACTCCCACTGTCAACCTGGGGAGAATGAAGGCGGTCGAAGTGAAGGCATGCATTTAGGGCCGCCGGTCTGGTGAGACGGCGGCGGGGTTGCGGGGTCGTTAGCTGGCGGCTGGGCTCAGGGCTGCAGCCGAGGTGTGGAGAGCGGGCTGGTAGGTGGTGCCGTCGGTCCAGCATCGCCATAGGATCCGCATCCAGCGTGCCCCGATTCCTCGCAGTGCCCGGTGGTAGCGCTGCCCTCGGTGGGTGCGGGCCTGCTTGAATGCTGCTGCCGCCCAGGGGGAGGTTTTCAGGGAGTTGAATGCCCACCACATGGCGGCTTCGCGCAGGCGGGTGTTGGCCGCGTAGCGGAACCGGACGCTGTTTGAGCGGCC
>JBFXJE010000042.1:0-7625 GCA_050175175.1 Mycolicibacterium sp.
AGGCGCATCGCTGAGAGCGAATCCCCGCCCAGGTCGAAGAACGAGTCCTCAACCCCGACCCGCTCCAGCCCCAACACCTGAGCGAAAATCCCCGCCAAGACCTCCTCAACCTCAGTACTCGGAGCCCGATACCCCACAGCACCAACAAATTCAGGCTCCGGCAACGCCCGCTTATCCAGCTTGCCGTTCACCGTCAACGGCAACTCCGCCACCACCACCACCGCCGCAGGCACCATGTACCCGGGCAACCGCTCAGCCAAAGCAGCCCGCACCTGCACCGGATCGGCAACCCCGGTGACATAACCCACCAAACGCCGATCCCCACCACGATCCTCACGCACAATCACCGCAGCCTGATCCACCCCATCCAGCCCCGCCAACACCGCCTGAACCTCACCCAACTCAATGCGATACCCACGAACCTTGACCTGCTCATCAACCCGCCCCAAATACCGCAACTGCCCATCAACACCCCAACACACCACATCCCCAGTCCGATACATCCGCGACCCAGCCACCCCAAACGGACACGCCACAAACCGCGAACCCGTCAACCCCGGACGACCCACATACCCACACCCCACACCCGAACCAGCCACATACAACTCACCCGCCACCCCCACCGGCACCGGACGCAACCACCCATCCAACACAAACAACGCCGCCCCCCCGACCGGCGACCCGATCGGCACCACCCCCGAACCCACCTCCAACGGCCTACTCATCGCCACCCACATCGTGGTCTCGGTCGGGCCGTACTCGTTGATCATCGTCCGCCCGGGCGCCCAGCGCTCCACCACCTCGGCCGGACACGCCTCACCACCGACCAACAACGTCACCGACTCCAAACCCTCGGGGTTCAAAGCCTTTACCGCTGAGGGGGTTTGGCTCAACACGCTGACGTGTTCATCGATCAGTAAGGCGTGCAAGTCTTCCGGGGAAGCAGCAACATGATCGGGCACCACCACCAACCGTCCGCCGTGCAGCAGCGCACCGAAGATCTCCCAGCCCGAGATGTCGAAGCTGTAGGAATGCCACTGCGACCAGACCTGGCCGGCGGCCGTCACATCCGAACCCACCGACCGCAACAGTTCGGTGACGTTGTGGTGGGTGATGGCCACCCCTTTAGGGGTTCCGGTGGTGCCCGAGGTGTAGATCAGATACGCGATGTCATCAGGCGCGGCGACCGGTAACACCATGCCCGACCGGTCATCTGCACCAGAAACAGCCCGATCGTCGATATCGGGATCGTTGATATCGACGACAGCCACGCCATGACCATCCAAACGCCCGGCCAACGCCGTCGTGGTGACCGCCACGATCGGCGCGGCATCAGCAACCATGAACCCGATCCGGGCATCAGGCAACCCGGGATCGATCGGCAGATACGCCGCCGAGGTCTTCAGCACCGCCAAGATCGCGATGATCGCCTCAGCAGAACGGCCGAACAACACCGCCACACACCGACCCGCACCCGCCCCCCGGGCAGCCAACACCCGCGCCAACCGATCAGCAGCCCGATCAAGCTCACCATAAGTCCACGAACGACCCCCACAACACAACGCCACCGCCTCCGGCCGACACCGGACCTGCACCGAAAACATCTCAGGAATCGACACCGACTCCCCCACCGACCGCCACAACCCCGCCTGATTGCCCCACCGCGCCAACCCGGCACGCTCCCCAGCATCAAGCACCTCAATCGAAGACACCGCCCGACCCGGATCAGCAACCATGCCCGCCAACACCCGCTCAAACCGCCCGACCAACACCTCCACACTGGCCGCATCAAACACATCAGTGTCGAATTCGACACGCAACCCCAGTTCGGTCCCGGGCATCGCCGCCACCGAAAGCCGGTAGTGGGTGGATTCACGGCCAACGATCTCGGTGATCGTCCACTCGTGGCCGTCGCAGACCGCGGCGGTGTCGACCGGGTAGTTCTCGTAGACGAACAACGTGTCAAACAACTGGTCATGGCCGGTGAGACGGTGGATCTCCGGTAGCCCTAGATGCTGATGTTCCAACGTGTGGGTGTGGGCGTCGTGCAGCTGCTCGAGCAGCTCAGCGGTCGTCGTTGCCGCGGTCAGCGCCGCCCGCACCGGCACCGTGTTGATCAACAGACCCACCATCGAGTCCGCACCGCCCACCTCGACCGCACGCCCCGAAACCGTGGTACCGAACACCACATCCTGTTGACCGGTCAACCCACACAACACCTGCGCCCATCCGGCCTGCAACACCGTGTTGACGGTGACCCGCTGTGAGCGGGCCAACTGACCAAGAGCCGCGGTGACAGCCACAGACAGCCGCACTGACCGCACACCCCGCGGTCCCGACGCCAGCCGGCCCGGTGGGCCCACCAAGGTCGGAGCATCCACACCGGCCAACACCTGCGCCCACACAGTGCGAGCCGCCCCACGATCTCGACCGGCCAGCCAGGCCACAAACCTGCGATACGGAACCGCGCCCGGCAGTGGCTGGCGGTGATACTCGGCCACGATCTCGCGCAACAAGATCGGCAGCGACCAGCCGTCGACCACGATGTGATGATTGGTCAACACCAACCGGTGCCGGTTTTCGGCGGTGCGGATCAACACCACCCGAAACACCGGCCGCTCAGCCAGGTCGCACACCGCGGCCCGTTCCCCGGCGCATACCCTTTCGATCTGTTCCTCGACACCACCGTCGGTCTCACGATCAGCATCACCACCGAGATCGATGTAGCGCCACGGCACCACCGGGTCGGCCAACAGGATCTGCACCGGCTCGCTGAACCGGTCACAGAACCGGGCCACCAGGTTGGGGTGCCGGGCGACCACCCCACAGATCGCCTCACGCAACCGATCAGCATCCACCGACCCGCTCAGCGTGATATCCAGTTGCACCGCATACAGATCCGCGCCGCTGCCCTCGGTGGCGCCGGCGTGAAACAACAATCCCTGCTGCAACGGGGTCAACGGCAACACATCGGCAACCCGATACGTCTGGCACAACTCATCGATCTGGGACTGACTCAACCGGGCCGGCACAATGTCAGAAGGGGTCAACCCGCCCCCACCACCGGCCACATACGCGCAAATACCGGCCAGCGCCTCAAACCACAACCGGCCAAGCCGGCCCACCCGCGCCTCATCCACCACCGAAGGCGCCCACATCCAATCCGCACGCAGCTGCGGACCCGCCTCGGTGTCCACCGTGACAGCATTGAGTTCCACACTGTGCCCCAACGCCATCGCCACCTTGGCCGCCGCGTCCAGGACCGACCCGCCCTCAGCGCTGAGTCGCCACAACTCAGCACAAGACCCGCCAGCAGCAGAACCCATCCGGCCCAGATAATTGAACCCGACCACCGGGTCCGGACCACCCAAATCCACCTCGGTGTTCAGATAGCGCAACACACCATAAGACAACGGATCCGGCAGCCCCCGAAGCTGTTCTTTAGCATCCTTAACCAACGCCCCCAACCCCGCCTCACCGGTCATCACCTGCGCCCACGACAACCCACCCACCCGCAACGCCACCGGATATTTCGTCGTGAACCACCCCACGGTGCGCGACAAATCCACATCCGCACCCAACTCCTCGTGACGCCCGTGACCCTCCACATCAATACCGATCGGCGCGCCCCCCAAACCCAACCACTGCCCCAACGCCAACCCGAACCCGATCACCAAAATGTCTTGCACCCCAGCATGAAACGCCGCGGGCACCTCACCCAACAACAACCGCGTCGTCTCCACATCCAACGACATCGACAACCGGCCAGCGCTGTCATAGGTATCCACCTGCGGGCGCACCCCCGGTAACGCCGCCGGCGTCGCAGCCACCTCACGCCACACCTGCGCCGAAGCCACCACCTCAGGGGCATAAGCATGCTCGGCCAACAACCCAGCCCACCGCCGAAACGACGTCCCCTCCGCCGCTAACACCACCGGCCGCCCACCACGACGCTGCGCCCAGCCGGTATCGAAATCCTCCAACACCACCCGCCACGACACCCCATCAACAACCAAATGATGAACAATCACCACCAACTGCGCCGTGCCAGTCACCCACACCGCGCTAAGCATCACCCCCGCGCCCGGGTCCAACCGCGACCGCGCCGCCTCCACCACAGCATCCGACAACACCTCCACCACCTGCACACACCCCCGCGCATCCACCGACCCCACCGCAGACACCTGCAACGACCACTGCCCAGTCCCCCCACCCACCAGCCGTGACCGCAACATCGCATGACCATCAAGCACCGCCTGCAACAACACCACCACATCGGCCTCACCCACACCGACCGGAGCCTGCAACAACACCGCCTGATTGAACTGATCCACCGACCCGACCACACCGCCCAACCACCCCATGATCGGCGTGGCAGCAACCACCCCCACACCCTCATCAACCCCGCCGCCGCCAGCATCGCCCACCCCAACCACCCGCGCCACCCGCGCCAACCCCACCACCGTCTGCTCAACGAAAACATCACGCGGAGACAACAACACACCAGCCGCCCGCGCCCGCGCCTGCACCCGCATCGACAAAATACTGTCCCCACCCAAGTCGAAGAACGAATCCTCAACCCCGACCCGCTCCAGCCCCAACACCTGAGCGAAAACCCCCGCCAAAACCTCCTCAACCTCAGTACTCGGAGCCCGATACCCCACAGCACCAACAAATTCAGGCTCCGGCAACGCCCGCTTATCCAGCTTGCCGTTCACCGTCAACGGCAACTCCGCCACCACCACCACCACCGCAGGCACCATGTACCCGGGCAACCGCTCAGCCAAAGCAGCCCGCACCTGCACCGGATCGGCAACCCCGGTGACATAACCCACCAAACGCCGATCCCCACCACGATCCTCACGCACAATCACCGCAGCCTGATCCACCCCATCCAGCCCCGCCAACACCGCCTGAACCTCACCCAACTCAATGCGATACCCACGAACCTTGACCTGCTCATCAACCCGCCCCAAATACCGCAACTGCCCATCAACACCCCAACACACCACATCCCCAGTCCGATACATCCGCGACCCAGCCACCCCAAACGGACACGCCACAAACCGCGAACCCGTCAACCCCGGACGACCCACATACCCACACCCCACACCCGAACCAGCCACATACAACTCACCCGCCACCCCCACCGGCACCGGACGCAACCACCCATCCAACACAAACAACGCCGCCCCCCCGACCGGCGACCCGATCGGCACCACCCCCGAACCCACCTCCAACGGCCTACTCATCGCCACCCACATCGTGGTCTCGGTCGGGCCGTACTCGTTGATCATCGTCCGCCCGGGCGCCCAGCGCTCCACCACCTCGGCCGGACACGCCTCACCACCGACCAACAACGTCACCGACTCCAAACCCTCGGGGTTCAAAGCCTTTACCGCTGAGGGGGTTTGGCTCAACACGCTGACGTGTTCATCGATCAGTAAGGCGTGCAAGTCTTCCGGGGAAGCAGCAACATGATCGGGCACCACCACCAACCGTCCGCCGTGCAGCAGCGCACCGAAGATCTCCCAGCCCGAGATGTCGAAGCTGTAGGAATGCCACTGCGACCAGACCTGGCCGGCGGCCGTCACATCCGAACCCACCGACCGCAACAGTTCGGTGACGTTGTGGTGGGTGATGGCCACCCCTTTAGGGGTTCCGGTGGTGCCCGAGGTGTAGATCAGATACGCGATGTCATCAGGCGCGGCGACCGGTAACACCATGCCCGACCGGTCATCTGCACCAGAAACAGCCCGATCGTCGATATCGGGATCGTTGATATCGACGACAGCCACGCCATGACCATCCAAACGCCCGGCCAACGCCGTCGTGGTGACCGCCACGATCGGCGCGGCATCAGCAACCATGAACCCGATCCGGGCATCAGGCAACCCGGGATCGATCGGCAGATACGCCGCCGAGGTCTTCAGCACCGCCAAGATCGCGATGATCGCCTCAGCAGAACGGCCGAACAACACCGCCACACACCGACCCGCACCCGCCCCCCGGGCAGCCAACACCCGCGCCAACCGATCAGCAGCCCGATCAAGCTCACCATAAGTCCACGAACGACCCCCACAACACAACGCCACCGCCTCCGGCCGACACCGGACCTGCACCGAAAACATCTCAGGAATCGACACCGACTCCCCCACCGACCGCCACAACCCCGCCTGATTGCCCCACCGCGCCAACCCGGCACGCTCCCCAGCATCAAGCACCTCAATCGAAGACACCGCCCGACCCGGATCAGCAACCATGCCCGCCAACACCCGCTCAAACCGCCCGACCAACACCTCCACACTGGCCGCATCAAACACATCAGTCCGAAACTCCACCACCCCACCGATCCCGGTCAACTCACCACCCGGACCCCGACACTCAGCCAGAGAAAACACCAAATCCATTCGCGCGCTGCCGGTATCAACCGCCAACGGGGTCACCCCCACATCACCCAAAACCAGCCCGGCAACCGGATCACCGCCATGCCCAGGCGCGTTCTGCCACGCCAACATCACCTGCACCAACGGATGATGAGTCAAACTCCGCGGCGGGTTGAGCCGCTCCACCAACACCTCAAAAGGCACATCCTGATGCTCATACGCGGCCAGACTGCGCGCACGGACCTGAGCCAACAACTCAGCCACACTCAGATCACCCCCCAAATCAACACGCAACACCAACGTATTGACAAACAACCCCACCAACTCATCAAGAACCGGATCACGCCGCCCAGCGATCGGAAACCCCACCGCCACATCCGTACTCGCACTAACCCGCGCCAACACCACCGCCAACGCCGCCTGCACCACCATGAAACTGGTCGCATGATGCTCACGAGCCACCCGCCCCACCCGCTGCGCCAACTCCGCCGGCCACTGCACCGCCACACAGGCACCGCGATAATCGGCCACCGCCGGATAAGGACGATCCGTAGGCAACACCAACCGCTCAGCCATCCCAGCCAACGCCTGCTGCCAATACCCCAACTGCGCACCAATACGACTATCAGGATCACCCGGATCACCCAACTGCGCACGCTGCCACAACGTGTAATCGACATACTGCACCGGCAACGGCGCCCACCCCGGAACCTCACCCCGACACCGACTCGCATACGCCACACCCAAATCGGTCACCAACGGACCCACCGACCACCCATCAGCAGCAATATGATGCACCGCCACCACCAACACATGCTCCCCAGCCCCCAACCGGAAAAGCCGCGCCCGCAACGGAATCTCAGAAGACACATCAAACCGATAACCCGCCGCCGCCCGCACCGCCTCATCCAACCGCCCCGCCGACCACCCACCAGCATCAACCACCCGCCAACCCACCCGCGCACCCTCCACAGGAACAACCACCTGCTCAGGAACCCCATCCACCGCCGTCACCACCGTCCGCAAACTCTCATGACGGCCCACCACATCAACTAACGCAACCCCCAACGCCTCAACATCCACCACCCCCTCCAAACGCACCGCAACCACCACGTTGTACACCGGAGACGGCCCATCAAACCGATCGATAAACCACAACCGCTGCTGAGCAAACGACACCGGAACCACCAACGGCCGCACCCCCGCCACCAACGGCTCCAACCGCCCCCCACCACCAAC
>JBFXJE010000043.1:0-6524 GCA_050175175.1 Mycolicibacterium sp.
GCGCCACCATCAACATCAACGGCGCGACACAGACGTTCCCGCCGGCCATTCCCGAAGCCCAACGCAAGATCCTCACCGACCTCGGTATCAAACCTGGGTACTAGGCCAAATGTCCGAACTCAGGTTGCAGGTGGGTGATGTTGGGTCAGGCTGCGGGTTCGATGGTGACGGTGTGTCCGAGGGCTTGGAGTTTGGCCTGTGTTTGGACACGCCGGATCCGTTTGTTGACCGTCTCTCGGGGTGATGACCACGGGGTGATCTCTCGGCCTTGATGTCACCTTCAACGACCCAGTTATAACACCTGGGCCGCGTCGCGAGGTAACGCACCTCGGCCACCGCGTCATGAGCCCGGCGCCTCGGTGTTGCCCGTCGCTGAGTATGCAGATGATGCCGTCACTGTCGATGCAGACGTCTTTCGGGGAGTTGGTCGACGTGGTGACGGCGTGATCGGCATGGTGACGCGGTGGTCGTCTCGGTGATGGCTGATCGCGGGCATGACGACGCCGGCCCCTGGGTGAGATTCAGGGGCTTGTAACCGGTCAGCCGGGTGCGGCCAGGAGTCGGCCGCGGGTGTAGAGCCCGATCAGGGTCCACGGAGGGTCGTCGAGGGCGTATCGGTGGCGGTCCCAGTAGGCGGCTGCCGACAGGATCGACAATGCGTGATGCAGCGTGTTGCCGGTGTTGCGCAGTGCGGTGAACGTGTCAGGGTCCAGCGCGAGTAGCTGTCGGGTGCCGTCTTGGTAGATGCGTTCCAGGTGTGCCGGGGACAGGCGGCGCAGCCAGCGCCGCACCGTGGACACGGGCCGGTCGATGACGGTAGCGATGCGTCGGTGTCCGAGTCCGTTGGCCTTGTGCAGCAACGCCGTTCCGATTACCGCGGTGGTGTCGGCGTGGCGTGGTTGCAGGGCGGCGGGCATCACGATGTGTGTCGAGGAGCACGATCGGCATCGGGTTCGGCGGGGTCGCAGGGTCACTGTTGTGCCGTCGCGGTCGCGCACGATGCGCTGTCGGCCGTATCCCCAGGCGACCAGCTGGCCGGTGTTGCAGAGCGGGCAGCGTAGCTCGCCGTCGGTGAGTAGTTGCTCGGCGAGTTCGGTGGTGCGGGCGACGATCAACGTGGAGCCAGTCCATGACACATCAGCCTTGCCTATCACCATCGGGCGGGCATAGGGGTCAGTTCGTGTTGGGCGACACCAGATCTGGGTCGGCCACCGTCACTGACTGTGACGACCAGAGGAATCCCCACCGCGCCGAGGTCCGTGTGGGGGATCGACAGCCCGACCGGCAGCCAGGCCGATCGTGGGCGCAGTGATGATGCAGACGGCCATTATCCCCCGCATCGGTTATCGGCAAGACCAATGACGAATACCGCCGTCGTGGTCGTCACCCAGAGGGACGGTCAACACTCGGACGGAAACCGTAGGAACACGGCAAGAAATCCGCCTCAAAGATCGGCTCCAACACCAACTTCAACGATGCCTGGACGACCCGATCGGCCACGGTCGGAATCCCCAACCGGCGCAACTTCCCACCGGTCTTAGTTAGCCAGTCTGGAATGGATTCGGGCACAACATAACCTGGCCATCATCGGCCCGCCGGGTACCGGAAAGAGTCATGTCCTGATCGGGTTGGGTCACGCCGCGGTCCAGGCCGGTCACAAGGTGCGTTACTTCAGCGCCGCCGATCTCGTGGACACCCTCTACCGCGGCCTGGCCGACAACACCGTCGGCAAGATCATCGACACCCTGCTGCGCGCCGATCTTGTGATCATCGACGAGGTCGGCTTCGCCCCACTTGATGACACCGGCACCCAACTGCTGTTCCGCCTCGTGGCGGCCGCCTACGAACGGCGCTCACTGGCGGTCGGCTCCCACTGGCCCTTCGAGCAGCGGGGCCGGTTCCTGCCCGAACACACCACCGCCGCCAGCATCCTGGACCGACTCCTGCATCACGCCAGTGTCGTCATCACCGACGGCGAGTCATTCCGCATGCGCAACGCCCGACACAAGCGAGGAGGCCGCCCCTGAACTACCCTCAACCCTGCAAAGAGAGTGGGGACTTCTCCTGGCCACCAGCGGGGACCTCAACTTGGCCACGGACACCGTGCTCGGAAAGCACCGCACACGTGGGCTCGACACCCCAGCGCAGTCCGGCCCCGCCGTCGGGGTCGGCCACCTGCTGGTCCTTGTGTTCAGTGATGAAACGGATCACCGTTTCCCGGGCCGGTCGAGCTCGGCCCCGAAGAAAATCGCCGCTGCTTTCAAGATCTCGTTGGCCCTCACGGTGTCGACCTCCGAGCGGCGGGTCCAGGTCCGCAGCGTCTCCGGTGTTCCGATCCGCAACATCCGCGCGATCGCGGTGACCGCTGCCCACTACGACGGATACTGCGGGCGCACCTCAGCGACCATCCGCACGCCCGCCCCCGAAGCTCATCGGGGTACTTGCTGACACGTCCCATAACCCAGATCCTCCCAAGATCGGGAGCCTCCGGAAACGCCGGGACGGGTCAGGATACGGCTGCCGTCCTAGTTGAAGCTTCGGTTGTTGCGCCACGCCATCAGCGTCTCGTGATAGGTGAACTGGGTTGTGGCTAGCTTCGGGGCGGTACGTAGCGCCAACTCTTTCGCAGCCCACTTCGCTGTGGATTTCCACCCCGGCTGTTGGAAGGTCTGCAGCTGGCGGCACGGGTTCGTAGTGAACTGGCCGGCTACGTCGTATCGGCAGGTTTGCAGCAAGGCTCGTATGGAGGCGGGGTTGTAGTGGTTGATGTGACCGACAGGGTTCCAGTCATACTCCTGCGGCATTCTGCGGTTCAGTTCGCACGGCACCTCAACAATCAGTAGTGGCGCAATGCGGTGGGCTTCCTCGATCAACTGTCGAGGGTGTTCTAGATGCTCGATGACGTGGGACATCACGACCACATCGGCGGCGTCGTCTTCAACCGGTATCGAGGTGGCGGCAACGGTGAACGAGGCGTTGGGGATGTTTCGAGCGCAAGCTAGTTGGATACCGGAATCGGAGATATCGAAACCTTGGTATTTAGAAAAATAATTAAGCTCGTGGAGTTGTTGGGCTATCGCGCCGTCACCGCAACCGAGTTCGATGACATGGGGCCGGCGTGGCGAGCCGACTACCTCCGCCCAGCCGCGCACAATATTGGCCGCTTTACCAACCGCGCCTATGCGGCGCCATTCATCGACGTTACCGCGCCTATAAAACTGCTGGTAGTGCTGCTGAAAGTCGGTCATAAAGCTCCCTCGTGTCGATCGTCGCGACAGTGTATCGGCCTTTCTAACTCTTCATACCGTGATCTCTTCATACCGTGATTTTGCTGCTCCGGCGCCTGCGGAGTTTCACACGTTCCGGGCCCGGCCCCGAGGGGCCTTGACCCCATGTGGTGGACACGCGATTTGTGGTAAGGCGGCTTCGGGCAGCGTAGCGGGTGTGTGGGTCCTTTCGTGGGTGGCGGGGCTGGAATAGCGGCAGTGGGAGTGCCGTCGTTTGGTTTGTAGCGGGCCAGCCAGCGGAACACTTGGGTCTGCTGCAGGAACAGGTGACACGGTTAGTCACGCGGCCTGATCGGCCGGTGAGGTCATGATTGCTTCGAATTCGATCGGGGTCAACCGTCCGGCAAGCATCGCGAAAAGTGCCCGCGAGACGCCCTCGGTGCATCAGGTAAGAATGCCCGCGAAACGGTGGATGCTCGCAAGGATGGAGAGTGGGCTGTCGATGTCGTCTCATGCCGAGATCACCGCGAGGTTCGCCAAGGCGTACGTGAAGGCGTCGAAGGCGCAAAAGGGGCAGATTCTGGATCAGGTGGTGGAGGTTACCGGCTGGTCGCGTGACAATGCTCGGCGCCGGTTGACCACTGCGGCCCGGCCGCCGGGAGCGGGCCGACAGGTCGCCAAACAGCCTCGTCGGCAGCGCAATCCCAAGTATTCCTACGACGCGTTGAAGGTGCTGCAGAAGGTCTGGGCGGCCTCGGGCGGGCAATGCGGGCGATACCTGGTCACTTCGATGGCCCTGCAGCTGGATGCTTTGGAACGCCACGGCGAACTGGTGGCTGATCAGGACCGCTACAGTTCCGAGGTGCGCGCCGAGCTGTTGGCGATGAGCAGCGCAACAATCGACCGCTACCTGCGCGGCGCCAAGGCCCGCGACCAGATCAAGGGGAAATCGACCACCAAGCCCTCCCTGTTGCTGCGGTCCTCGATCAAGATCCGCAAGGCCACCGACGAAGTCGAGGCATCGCCGGGGTTCTTCGAAGGCGACACCGTCGCGCACTGCGGGCCGACGCTGAAAGGCGAGTTCGGTCGCACCCTCAACCTCACCGATATGCATATCGGCTGGGTCTTCACCCGCACCGTGCGTAACAACGCCCACACCCACATCCTGGCCGCACTGAAGTCGGGTGTGCATGAAATCCCCTATGAGGTAACCGGATTGGATTTCGACAACGGCACCGAGTTCTTGAATAAGGCCGTCATCAAATGGGCCGCGGAGATGGAGATCTTCTTCACCCGCTCCCGGCCGTACAAGAAGAACGACCAGGCCACCATCGAGTCCAAGAACAACCATCTCGTCCGCAAGTGCGGGTTCTACTACCGCTACGACACCGATGAGGAACGCGCGGTCCTCAACCGGCTCTGGCGACTGGTCAACGACCGGTTCAACTACCTGACCCCCACCATCAAACCCATCGGCTACGGCTCCAACCGCGACGGTCAGCGCCGCCGCCTCTACGACAAGCCGATGACCCCACTGGAGCGGCTGCTGGCCGCCAGAGTCCTCTCACCGGCCCAGGAAACCGAGCTACTGGCCTACCGCGACAGCCTGAACCCGGCCGCGATCGGGCGGCAGATCGCCGATCTGCAAACCGCCCTGATCAGACTGGCCAAAGACAAGACCGAACAGCTCTACCTCGCCGCCATACCCAGCGCCTTGCCCGACATCAGGGCCGGCGTCCGGCTCAAGCACAAGACCGCCAGCTGACCCGCGGTTTCGCGGGCATTTCTTACCTGATGCATGAATCAGGTTTCGCGGGCATATTGACTTGATGCATCACGCCGTCCGAGGCCGACCTGGCGGCGGCGCTGGTGGTAGGTGCGTTCGATCCAGGTGACTATCGCGATGCGGAGTTCCTCTCGGGTGTTCCAGCGCTGACGGTCTCGGACGTTCTTCTGCAGCAGGGAGAAGAAGCTCTCCATGGCGGCGTTGTCCCCGGCGGCCCCGACGCGGCCCATGGAGCCGACCATGTCGTTACGGCTCAGTGCGAGAACGAATTTCCGGCTTCGAAATTGACTTCCCCTGTCGCTGTGAACCACGCAGCTGACGACATCGCCGCGGCGGGCCGCCGCGTTGGCCAGGGCCTGAGTGGCCAGCCGCGACTTCATCCGAGAGTCGATGCTGTATCCGACGATGCGGTTGGAGAACACGTCCTTGATCGCGCACAGATAGAGCTTGCCCTCTCCGGTGTGGTGCTCGGTGATATCGGCCAGCCACAACGCATTCGGTGTCGGTGCGGTGAAGATACGGCCGACCAGATCGTCGTGGACCGGCGGGCCGGCCTTGCCGTTCTTGCCGCGCTTCCTCTTCCCGAACGCACTCCACCAGCGGTTATCCGAGCAGATCCGCCAGGCTGTGCGCTCCGCCATCGCCTGTCCGGCATCGCGGGCTTCCTCGACGAGGTAGCGGTAGCCGAACTCGGGATCGTCGCGGTGGGCATCGAACGGGGCGTTGGCCCGATGCGCCTCGAGATATTCAGCGTCGGGCACGGGGTTGGCCAGCCAGCGGTAATAGGGCTGGCGGGCGAGCTTGAGCACCCGGTACGTCACCGCCACGGGGATCCCGTCGGCGGCGAGCTCATTCACGAGCGGGTAGACCCTTTTCCCGGCAGGTTGGCCTGCGACAGATAGGCCGCCGCCCGGCGCAGGACCTCGTTCTCCTGCTCCAACAGCCGCGTCCGCCGGCGCAGCTCCCGCAGCTCGACCGACTCGGTGCGGCTGAGGCCGGGTTTGGCGCCGTCATCGACATCAGCCTGGCGCATCCACTTCGACAACGTCACCGGATGGATCCCGAAATCGGCGGCGATCTGCTCGATCGTCACCCCGTCCTCACGGTTACGGGCAACCCGAACGACATCATCACGGAACTCTTTGGGGTACGGCCTGGGCACAGCACCATCCTTCCAGCCCACCCTCCCGGGCAAACCAACTCAGATGTCACCTGTTCCTGCATCAGACCCCTTCTCGACGGCAGGTGAGAGCCTCAGGCCAGCTGCTACTGTCCTGCAACATCTCGCGTTGAGGGCGGCGTTGAACGACTCCGCCAAGGCGTTAGTGCGTCCCGAAGATGATTGCGAGGTTGCGATGTAGAAGCGGAAGCGAGCAGTCGTCGTTGTTGACGACGGTTGAAAACCCGGCCAGTCGCGACGGTTGAAAAGTAGGCCACCCAATCAGATTGGATGGGTGATCTCCTTGGAAGACTGGGCGTTGATCCGGCACCTGCACCGCAGCGAGGGCTTG
>JBFXJE010000044.1:0-4248 GCA_050175175.1 Mycolicibacterium sp.
TATTCCGGTTCTCTGGTCCATTGCTACTCCCACCCCTCCAACCCGTCGCTCAGCCCGCCTCGCCGATCACCGTCGCGCTGAGCCGACGACGATGGGGCGCCGTCCGGTGCTCGTAGAGGAAGATGCCCTGCCAGGTGCCGAGGTCGCAGCGGCCGTCGGTCACGGGCAGGCCGATCGAAGTGGCCGTCAGCGCCGACCGCACGTGCGCGGGCATGTCGTCGGGGCCTTCCAGGGTGTGGCGGAAGATCGGGTCGCCGTCGGGCACTAGCCCGGATATTTCACCCGCGGATCGAGAAGAGAATAGCGCGACGGCCTTACTTCTTGTAGGGTTTGGGTTAGCGACCACCAACCCCCGCAAGCCATAAGGCCGCCGCCATGACAGACTGTAACCTCGAACCCCTCACCTTCTCCAGGCTTGGCTCCCGGTCGGTCGTCGCCGATTTCCGGGGCGGACGCCTGACCACCGATGCCGGGGCCTTGCTGCTCCGCGAGGTCGCCGATCGACTGGGCTTCTTCGAGGCCCTCGACGCGGCGATCCCCGACCCACGCCACCCCGTCTTCATCGTCCACCAGCAGCGGACCCTGCTCGCTCAACGCATCACCGCCCTTGCCCTGGGGTATGAGGACCTCAACGACCATCAGACCCTCCGCGTCGACCCGGCGCTGCAGCTCGCCGCCGGCCAACTGCCCGAGCAGGACCGAGCCCTGGCCTCGCCGCCGACCCTCTGCCGGCTCGAGAACCGCGTCGATCGCCGCACGCTGGTCCGAATCGCCGAGGTCCTGGTCGATCAGTTCCTCACCGCCCACCCCGAGCCCCCCGAGCACCTGATCCTCGACTTCGACGCCACCGACGATCGCGTCCACGGCCACCAGGAGGGACGCTTCTTCCACGGATACTATGATCATTACTGCTATCTACCCTTATATGTCTTTTGCGGCGACGAGCTCCTGGCCGCCTACCTTCGACCGTCGAACATCGACGCCGCCAAGCACGCCCGAGCGGTCCTGAAGCTGCTGGTCAAGAAGCTCCGCGCGACCTGGCCACGGGTCAAACTCACGATCCGGGCCGATAGCGGCTTTTGCCGCTGGCGCTTGATGCGGTGGTGCGATTCCCACGGCGTCGGCTATGTCCTGGGCCTGGCCAAGAACTCGATCCTGGAGGAGGAGGCGCGGGATTGGATTGAGCGAGCACAACGCCAATTCCTTCGGACGGGGGAGTCTCAGCGGCTGTTTGGATCATTCGTGTATGGCGCCAAGACCTGGGATCGCAAGCGTCGAGTGATCGTCAAGGCCGAGCACAACGCGCAAGGGTCCAATCCCCGGTTCATCGTGACCAACGTGCCCGGCGATCCCCAGGAGTTGTATGAAGATGTGTACTGTCAGCGAGGCGAGATGGAGAACCGGATCAAGGAGCAGCAATTGCAGTTGTTCGCGGATCGGACGAGTTGCCATCGGTTCCTGGCGAACCAGTTTCGGTTGCTGCTGAGTTCGGCGGCGTACGTGCTGATGCAGGCGTTGCGGCGTACGGCGCTGGCGGGGACGGAGCTGGCGCGGGCGCAGGTGGGGACGATCCGGCTGAGGTTGCTGAAGGCGGCGGCGCGGGTGGTGGTCAGCGCGCGGCGGTTGGTGTTCCACCTGGCGAGCAGCTACCCGTACGCCGGGGTGTTCCGGGCGGTCTTCGAGCGGGTGATGGGAGGTCGGAGGCCCCCAGCGGCCGAATCCGGCTGAGCGTGTTGGAACCTGGTCTCGCCGGGGCCCCCGGGTTGGGGGTCAGGGGGAGATATTGCGCGGTGGGGTCGAAAAGGCCCCGGCCGCGCCCCGAAAACAACGCGATGGGGCAAAATCACTCGCCCAACAACGGCGGATGAAATATCCGGGCTAGGATTCGGCGTCACCCGGTGGTCCCGGGGCCGGCGCCACGGGCTAACATATGTCGCCACTTCGTGGCTGGGAGGAGCGATGTTGGGGGCCGTGTGGTGGTCCCGGGGCTGGCGCCCCGGGCTATTCACCTGGCGCCCCTTCGGGGCTCTCCGGACAGCCTCTCAGCCGTAGCTCGGGAGGGTCCAGGGGCTTCGGTAGTCGCGGCGGTAGGAAAGAGTGTCCTTGCCGGCCTCGCCTTCGATGTCGTGGGAGTCGGCGTTCCAGCGGACGGGGGCGCCGGCGAGGAACGAGGCGTTGATCAGGTGGCAGACGATGGTCGTTTTGGCCATCGAGGCGATGTTCGAGCGGGGCTGGTCGCGGGTCTCGACGCACTCGAGGAACTGGCGGATGTGGGCGTTCAAGCCGTCCATGTCCTCGGGGTCGGCCGGCTTGTCGAGCTCCTTGCCGTCGGGTCCGACGATCGACCAGCCGCCGCGCCAGGCGGTGACGGCGGTGCCGTCGGCCGCGATGAACTGGGTGCCGTTGTCGTGCTGGCCGTCGAGGGGGCGGCGGTTGGTCTCCCACTGGAGGACGGCATTCGGATACTTGAGGACGGCGATCTGGGTGTCGGGGGTGGTGCGGTCGTCGTCGGGGAAGGCGAACTTGCCGCCCTGGTTGAAGACCTCAGAGGGCATGGCGACGTCGTCGCCCCCCTTGCCGAGGCCGAGTAGTACTACAGCGCTAAGTTGATCCCCATCGGCAGCGAGGCAGCCCGGTGAGCTTGATACCCAGAGCGTGCAATCGTCGCCGCGTTCGCTTGGTGTGGCACCGCCGTGCCAGGGCGTTCCGGCTTTGGGCTCGCTGAATCTCCGCCGACGTCCGCTCCAGCAGCACCCTCGGAGGGCTCAGGCTCAACCACCAGAACGGGATCAACGCCGCCACCGCCGTATGCACCTGGCACTCGGTCAACTCCGGATTTTCCCCCCCCGAACTCCTGACGGATCCGCGACAGGAACAGGTAGCTCACGCAGCTCAGGAACAGGTGGCGTTTCAACCCCCGGTAACGCCGACCCTCGTACTGGTCCAGCCCGATCTCCGACTTCTGGTCCTCGAAGCAGCGTTCCACACGCCATCGCGAGAACGCCACGAGCAACAGGGGCTGGATCGGTGTCTCCACGGGCGCGTTACTCACGAAGAACTTCCATTGGTCCGGGTTCAAGACATCTCGGGCGAGGATCAGGTGCAGCGGCTTGCCCGGCAGGCCGTCGGCGTCGACCGGATGGAACTGCCCGTGCTTGACCTCCCAGACCATCGGCCCTTTCTGCCCGTCCTTGACGCGGAAACGCCGCCAGGGCCGATCGCGGAGGCGGGGATCGCCGGCCAGCTCATCGACTCTCCGAGCCGGCCGGCTGCCGCTGGCCAGGCGGGGGACCTTGCGACCGCGGCCGCGACGGTGCTTGTGGTACGGTCGGGTCACGACCCGGGGTGCCTCGATCCAGCCCATGAAGTTCCGCGGCACCTCGCCGACGAACTTCTGGCCGCGAGCCGTGAGCTCCCGCAGGAATTCGGGCTTGCCGCCGTAGCCCTCGTCGAAGGTCGCCCAGGCGAAGTGCAGACCGTTAGCGATCGCGTGGTCGTAGAGTTCCAGGGCGATCTGCCACTTGGCCCGGTACACCATGTCGTCGGGGATGCCGGCCTCGCGGCAACGGGCACGGTCGTCGGACCAGCCCTCGGGCAGGAACAACTCGCCGTCGAGCAGGCAGTGGAAGTCGTCGCGGGCGTAGGCCAGGTGGACCGTGACGATGCAGTTCTCCGTCTTGCCGACGGCGCCGCACCACTGCCGCTGGACCCCGGGGGTCTTGTCCCCCTTCTTGACGTCGCTGGTCTCGTCGAAGATGCCAATGGAGTTGGGTCCGGCGTGCTCGTCGCGGACGATCTCCTGGAGGCGGTCGCGGGCCTTGTCGTGATCCCAGACGTGCTGGCTGAGGAACTCCTGGAGGGTTCGGACCGGGACGCCAGCGTGGAGGGCGATCGGCTCGACGCTCTTCTCGGGGATCTCCGAGAGTTGCCCGGAGACGTAGACGGGCAGGTGGGCGCGGGTGTCCTTGCGGGGGAAGCAATCATCGAACCGCTTGAGGAACCTTCTCAGCGCCGGCTTGAGCTTGCGGACCTGCTGGACGTCCATGCTCGTCCCTCCGTAAGGTATGGAGACGAGCATAGTTCCGCCGCGATGACGGAATCAAGCTTGTACGACTTGGCGCTGTAGTACTAATTGCCGTTGAAGTTCGCCCGCGTGCTGTCCAGCTGGTCCCCGAACGCCGTGGCCGTAGTGGTCCCCGCGCGGCAGGCGTATTCCCACTGGGCCTCGGTCGGCATGCGGTATTCCCA
>JBFXJE010000045.1:0-3780 GCA_050175175.1 Mycolicibacterium sp.
GCCGGAACGACTTCTCTATCTCCTTCTTTTGCGAGGCAGTGAGCGTCTTCGCGTAGCGCTTGATCTGATAGACGTCGTACTTGCCAGCTTCGCGTTTGCTCGGGTCTAGCACGTCGATGCCGAAGTCGCCACGCGATGGGCGGACCCGGGTCGAAGACCTACGCTCGCTATAAAGCAAGTTGGCCAAGACCGTCTCAGCCTCATCGCCACCAAGTTCCGACCATTCAACCCTGCCAGGCATATCACTCCTCGGTTCCCACACCCCACACAACGCGATCAGCTACGAAAGGTTCCGCCCCGGGGTTCGGCTGTCTTCAGCGGCGCCACACGTGAACACGGTCGGTCTTGAGTGGGGCGCCTTCTGGACCCTTGACGTACGGGGCTATCCACTTCGGGCGCCGATCGGCATGGTTGGGCCCACACGCCTGCTGACGCCAATGACCGCCCACCCACCATCGGTGTCGGTACTGACGGTCACCCGATGAACCATCGCGTTCCCCAGGCGGGCTCATGGGTCGTCGCAACTCTATGATGCTCACCCGGTTCGGGTCCGCAGCCGCACGAGAGCCTTCCTCGGTCTGCGTCGACGGTGCACTGCCGAGAACGCGCGTGGAGGCGACGGTGGGTTGGCCCATCAGGAGCCAGGCCGCCCCGACGACACTGACCAACGGTGACGCCTCAGCCGATCGGGCCACCTCAGCGGTGCGCGGCACCAACGGCTGTAGCAGCAGCGTCGGGTTGGTCACCCATAGTGGCGAAGACACCCCGTAGGGGGCGAGCAGCTCGGGGTTCTTAGCCAACCGTGACAACGGCTGAATTTGCAGCACCCCGTCGGGGCGAGACCACCACCACACCCCGTCCCACGAAACCTCGGTGGGATCGTTGGGACTCAACGCATTCCATGGCACACTTCCAGCCGGCTTTGCCCAACACAACAGCCCAGTCGGAGCCGGCGCGGCGACAGCGGGCGTCCACTCCGGAAGGGAGTCGGCGGCGTCGAGCGCGACGTCCACCATGTCGCGTGAAACCCAGTACAGCTCAGCACGTTTGATGATGTCGGCTTCGCCGCTCATCTGACTCAACGTCTCGGCCAGCTTCGCCTGCAGCCGCTTCAACCTTCGAAGGCTCTCCCCCGCAGCTCCCAGGGCCTCGGACGGTTCTGCAAGGGCGCTGGATTGGTGGTCGACAAGGCTGTCCAAAGCGTTGCACCACTGCCGGCGAATGTCGGGCAGGCCCGGTGCCGCCCACGGAGTTGCTTTGCGGCGGCTCATCGCCGACCCGCCGTTCTAGCCGAGACCATCGGCGAACTCCATGACGGTTGCCGCCTGCTCCTCAATGAGAGAGACGAACTTCTGGACCGACTGCGTCGTCATGCGTGAGGGCAACTCCTGCGCCACCGCCCTGAGGCGGGCGCCGGCGGCCCGTAGTTCGGCCTGTTGCACCTCGCGGCTCACCGGAGACGGCGTCACATAGGTCAACACCGCCCGCAATTCGGGAAACCGGATGGCCTCCCCGCCGAGCTGCTCGTTGAACAGCCGCGCATGCGTGCCATCGGTGTGAGCCCAGCTGCGCATCTCCGATTCGAGGTAGGCGGCTATCACGTGCAGTGCCGTCGGTGTGGCGGCGGCGATGGTGGATGCCCCGGCGCGGCCGTACGTGCGGACGGTCTCGGCGAGGTCGCGAACCTCGGTGACCACCTTGGCCAGGTAATTGATATCAACTTGCACATCGAAGTCGGGCATACCAGCGATCCTAAGGGCGCGGCGCACCGCTGATCTGCAAAGATTTCCCCCACTCACACCAGCTGCACTCCAGTCGGGGAGATGGCACTGCCGTGCCCGCGGCCGGCCCGTACCCGACACACGCCCCGGGCCTTGCCTGTGGTTCTGCCTTTCTGGCCCTCCGATTGTGGCCGGCGATCCGCTCCGCGCAAGGCCACGGCCTCCGCTGCGCTGCGGGCCCACAGGCTCGGGGCAGCTCCCCCACAAACGTTCGCTGCGCTCACCCGGGACCTGCCCCGCCCGGACCTTTGCACTCCACGGCCCTCTACCGGCCCAAATCTCCAGTGCCAGAAGGCAAAAAGAACGGGCGGGAGACCCCACGATGAGCACCCAGGCACACCATGAACAGGCCAGCCTCTTCAGCGACGACACCAGCACACACCGCCACCCCCGGCATGTGCTGTCGTATGGCCTCGGATTAGACAGCACGGCGGTCCTACTGCGCTGGCTCACCGACCCGTCCAGCCGCGACTTCGACCTATCCGACCTGCTGGTCATCACCGCCATGACCGGAGACGAGTTCAGTGCCACCGGGGCCGACGTCGAGCGCTACGTGCTCCCCGAGCTGCGTCGCCACCGGGTCCGGTTCGTCCAGGTCGGCCGCCACCAGCTGCTCACCACCGCCGCCGGCGAGGGCATCACCACCTTCAGCGACACCACCGAACCGGACCGACTCTTCGTCGAGGGGGCCTACGCGCTGTCGACGGAAATGCTCACCGCCGGCACCCTGCCGCAGCGCGGCGGTGCCCGCAAATGCAGCGCCCGAGCCAAGGGCGCGGTCCTCGACCCGGTGATCGCCCGACTGACCGGCGGTCAGCCCTATCAGCATTACGTCGGCTTCGAGGTCGACGAGACGGGCCGCGCCGAGCGCGACGCCGCCTACAACACAGCAGCCCGAACCGGCCGCTACCCCCTGATCCAATGGGGATGGACGAGAGCTGACTGCGACACCTTTGTCTACAACCTCACGGGCCGCAGATGGCTCAAAAGTGCCTGCAGCTATTGCCCTTTCGCGATCAGTTCGGCACGAGGCGTGCAGTCGACGCTGCAGCGTTACGCCGCTGATCCCGCAGCCGGAGCGCTGGCCCTGTTCATCGAACACGTCGCGGTCTGTATCAACGACAAGCAAACCCTGCGCCCGACTGGCCGCCTCTACGACGATGTCGCTGCTGCTGGTCTGACCGATGTCCTTGACCTGTTCCACCGCCGCCTCGACGACACCGAGCACGCGATCTACGAAGTGCGCCGAGTGGCCAAGGCTCGCGGGACAGGAACCAGGCCGGTCATCGCCCGGTCAGTCCGTCTGCTCGATCGTGGATCTCGCGCCGAGATGGCAGCCGCATTACTGGGCATGCCCGGGCAGCTGCACACCGGCAACGACGGGATCGCGCGCGGCATCGCGGTGCGCCGCGGTGAGACGCCGCCATGGGCAGAGCGGTTCTATGTCGCCTGCCCGGCCGTCGTTGCGAACAAGGCCAGACCCCACTTCGAGCGCTGGTTCGCCGAGGTAGCCGGCGATGTCGCGCTGTTCTGACACCCGCCGTCGGGCACGCCAGCTACAGCCCAAGCGGGTCCGACCAGGCCGGCTGCGCAAAGGCGGTGTCGAACGGCATCACCGGGCGCGGCCACACGCCGGTGACCACCCAGGTCAGCACCGGCGCCGACACCGGCCCCTGGATGGGCCGCGTCAAGGCATCGACCAGCGCACTCTCACACGACGACATCAACCCAGGCTACCGGCGCGGTGCATATCCACAGCGGAAGCGCCTGGCGGCGCTGCAGTTGATTCGCCGGCCCCTGCGGGGCCGCCGACCCACCGAATTTTGCCTTTCTGGCCCTCCGATTGTGGCCGGCGATCCGCTCCGCGCAAGCCCACGGCCTCCGCTGCGCTGCGGGCCCACAGGCTCGGGGCAGCTCCCCCACAAACGTTCGCTGCGCTCACCCGGGACCTGCCCCGCCCGGACCTTTGCACTCCACGGCCCTCTACCGGCCCAAATCT
>JBFXJE010000046.1:0-3499 GCA_050175175.1 Mycolicibacterium sp.
CTACCGCACCGTCACCATCCAGGCCGGCAACCAGACCCTCACCGCCGCCGAACCCCCACCACCCGACCTCGCCGAAATCCTGGCCAAGATCCACGACCTACATGCGCACTAGCTTGATAAAAGTCAGATCCCGGCCCCGGACGCACTCGTAGCGGCCCGGCTGTTATCAGATTAGCTTCTGGGGCGCTTCGCTCCCACCGTGGCAGTTGAAAATTGCGTGGCCGCCTGCGGTTGGCAACGGGGTCGCTTTTTGGTTCAGCGGCCTGGCGGCGGGCGAGTCATGCTGAAGGGTGTTTCGGTCGATCCCGGTCGCACCATGTTGCCTGTGGGCCCGCAAATTAGCCTGGGGTGGAGAGCTCCTTGTTCCACGGGGACCGTGGACTGTTGCCATCGAGCACGAGTGTCAGAATTTCTGTTCCATCCCGCTCTCCCCGGAACACTGACCCGTCCCGGTGAGTCCGGAGACTGTTTGCGTTGAATCACCCTGCCTTCGGTGGGGTGTGTCTGTGATCGTAGTGGAGCTTCTCGGCGGCCTCGGGGGTGAAGTCGTCGAGGTACTCGTGCGGGCGTTCGGTGTTGAACCACTTCACCCATTCGGCGGTTGCCAGTTCGACCTGGTTGACGTCACGCCACGGACCTTGCCGGCGGATGACTTCGTTCTTGAACGACCCCACGGTCGTCTCGGCCAAGGCGTTGATGCTCCTATATTCGTCAAGCGGCTGATCTTGCGGTTTCTGCAACCTCGCGGAGTGGGCGCATGAGTGTCCAGATTTCGCGGGCGAGGAGTCGTTTGAGGCAGCGGATGATCTCGGCTTTCGTCTTGCCTTCGGCGGTGCGTCGGGCGACGTAGGTCTTGGTGGGTTGGTGGTGTTGCATTCGCACGATCACCGTCCTGTAGAGCGCGGCGTTGGCCTGTCGGTGGCCTCCCCGGTTGAGTCGGTGGCGGGTGGTGGTGCCGGACGAGGCGGGGATGGGTGCGACGCCGCACAGACGCGCCCAGGCGGGTTCGGATCGCACCCGTTGGGGGTTGTCGCCGGCGACGATGAGCATTTCGGCGGCGGTGTCGGCGCCGACGCCGAACGCTGCGGTCAGTTGCGGGGCGAGTTGGGTGGTCAACTCTGCCAGGAGTTTCTCGTGGGTGGCGATCTCATCGTTGAGGTGTTCCCAACGCCGAGCGATCGAGCGGAGCGTGTGTTTGGTGGCTGCCTCGACGGTGGTGAGTTCTCCGGGACGTAACCCGGCGCATCGGTGGATCAGCGACATCTTCGACAGTGGCTGCAGTTGCTCACGAAGCTGCGGGGGTGCGCTGACCACAACCGCCTTTAGAGAGATCATCGCCGACGTACGTGCTTTGACCGCAACATCTTTGGCCACTTTGATAGTGCGGATCATCTCCACGACGCCATCGGCCGATTTGGGGATGGCGTCGGCGTGGCCGGCAAGTACTGCACGGGCGGCGTTCTCTGCGTCGAGGAAGTCGGACTTGCCCCGCAATCGGCGGTCCCGTCGATCGGTGCGCATCACCTCCACGACACCGATGTCACGGCGGCGGACCGCTGCGGTCAATCCGGCCCCGTAGGAGCCGGTGCCCTCGATGGCGAAGGTCAGCAAGTGCCCGTGGGTCAGCGACCAGTCGATCAACTGGCCGTATCCGAAGGTATCTGCGGTGAACTTCTCCTTACCGAGCGCACCGCCGAAATCGTCAAGTGCTACCGCGACGTGGACATATTTGTGGGTATCGACACCGATGACGACTCGACCGCGGCGCCGGTCTTGGTTCATGCTTGTCATTGCGACCTTCCAACGGGTTGTGACGCTGGCCGGTCGGGTGGACGGGACTGTGATGGGACCTGGTGAGGTCAGGCTCCTGACTTGTTGAATGAACGGTGGACACCGCGAGGATCTTCAGTCTCGTAGCGTCCAATGGTGCCGGACGGCACTGGCTCGCACGGCTCCTTGCCGCCCACCGGGCTGGCTCATTGATAGCGTGCCACCGCCGTCTGGCACCCTCGCGGTGTGGCTCGACAGAGGCATGCAAGCACGTCGACTTGAAGTCAGGGTGCCCACCGCGCACATCCCATCCGCGCGAACGCAAGGCAGGCATACCGTGATCCTGATTGGCATTGACCCCCACAAGTCGACCCACACCGCGGTGGCAATCGACATTTCCGGCGCCAAGATTGGCCAGCGCCGGTTCCCGGTCAACGCTGGAACCTTCCGGCAGTTGATGTCTTGGTGCCAGCAGTGGCCCCAGCGACGCTTCGCCGTCGAAGGGGCCGCCGGCTTGGGTCGCGGTATCGCCCAGCAGCTTGCCGCCGCCGGCGAGCATGTCGTCGATGTTCCCTCCACGCTGTCGGCGCGGGCCCGACTGCTCGCCACGGGCGGCGACCGAAAGACCGATGTTGCCGACGCCCTGCATGTCGCACAGGTCGCGTTGTTCCGGCCGGACCTGCGCGACGTCTGTCCCGAAGACCAGACCACGATTCTGCGGCTGCTGACCGAACGGCGCGACGATCTGGTCGGTGAACGTACCCGCTTGCTCAATCGTCTCCATGTCCTGCTGCGCGATCTGGTCTCTGGAGGGGCTCCCACCGCCTTGTCGGCCGATAAGGCCGCCGCCCTGCTCAAACGACCGCGGCCGGCCACTGCGACCGGCTGCTGCCGACGCGACCTGGCACGAGATCTGATCGCCGACCTCCGCCGTCTTGACCGTGCGATCAAGGACAACGAATCCCAGATGCGTGACGCCCTGGACGCCTCCACAACCACCCTTACCGAGCTGCCTGGGATGGGGACCGTCCTGGCCGCAAAAGTCCTCGGGCATGTCGGAAATATCGACCGATTTCCCACCGCGCATCACTTCGCCAGCTACACCGGCAGCGCCCCGCTGGAGGCATCCAGCGGCAACATTGTCCGACACCGCCTGAACACCGGCGGCAACCGTTCCCTTAACTGCGTGCTGCACATCATCGCCACCTGCCAAATACGCGACGAAGGAATCGGACAGGACTACTACCGTCGCAAGATCTCTGAAGGAAAGACACCGGCTGAAGCCCGTCGCGCCCTCAAGCGCAGGCTCTCCAACGTCATCTACCGCACCATGAGACGCGACCAACGTAAGCTCCTTCCCGATGCGGCTTGACACACAGAGGCGCTATGAGGTCACGCCCGCCCGGCCAGCACCAGATGAGCGCCGCCTGGCGGACGACAGATCAACAGCCAGGACACCCAAACCTCGGGGTCAGTCGAATGCAAGAGTCAGGCCGCCAGACGACGAAATCCATTCTCACAGTCCAGGGCATCGCCGACCGATCCGACCGAGGGATCCACGCCTTCCTCGATGAGACGCTGGGTGAACGCCACCGAGGTGTACTGGCTGCCCGCGTCGCTGTGGGCGATCAACCCGCGCAGGCTGGTGGTGCCAGCCTGGGCGCGAATGAAGAACGCATGCTCGACGGCGTCGAGGACCAGGTCGGTGGTCATGGATCGGGCGGCTCGC
>JBFXJE010000047.1:0-3388 GCA_050175175.1 Mycolicibacterium sp.
TACAACGCCAACCGGCCCCACAGCGCCCATGGTGAGCTCACCCCCACCGAGTTCGCTCTACAGTGGACCGCGACCCACCAACCCCAAGTTGCATAGCGACTGGACCACCAACCGGGTCCCCCTCACAAGAACGAAGTCATCCGCCGGCAAGGTCCGTGGCGTGACGTCAACCAGGTCGAACTGGCAACCGCCGAATGGGTGAAGTGGTTCAACACCGAACGCCCGCACGAGTACCTCGACGACTTCACCCCCGAGGCCGCCGAGAAGCTCCACTACGATCACAGACACACCCCACCGAAGGCAGGGTGATTCAACGCAAACAGTCTCCGGACTCACCGGGACGGGTCACATCGCAGTCTCTGTTGGAGCAGAAAAGCTCATGTAGGCTGCGGGGTTGCCGCTGCTGGCTGGCTGTGCAGCACTTATTTCGTCTTCATTTAAGGATTTGAGAGGGGGATGGCATGAGACTGAAACACGAACTGCGGCATCTCTTCCATCGCTTCGGAATTGACGTCGTTCGATATCCACTACACGATCCGCTAGCTCGCACGGTCAAACTCTTTGGATACCACCACGTTGGCTGCGTGGTCGACGTCGGCGCGAATGACGGCGGATTCGCGACTGGCATTCGCGACCTCGGATATACCGGCAGGATTATTTCGTTCGAACCACTACAAGAGCCGTTCAAATCGCTTCACCGCAAGACGGTTTCGGACGGCAACTGGGACGCATTTCAGTGCGCGGTGGGCGATGACCAGATTGAAGTGACGATCAATGTCTCGGGCAACGCAGGTCTATCAAGCTCTGTTCTGCCGATGCTGGATGCGCACACGGACGCCGCGCCGAGTTCGCGCTACGTCGGAATTGAGAAGGTTAAGCAAGAACGGCTTGACCATATGTTACCCAAGCTGGGTGTCTTCACAGAAGATAGAACATTCCTGAAGATCGACGTCCAAGGATACGAGCGAGCGGTCTTGGACGGCGCCTCGGAGTCGCTCGCAAATGGCGCAATCGTAGGGCTTCAACTGGAGCTGTCGTTAGTGCCGCTTTACGACGGAGCAATGAAGTATGGGGAAGTACTGGACCACGTTCAGGAGCTTGGAATGACGCTGATGGGCTTGGATCCGGTTTTCGCCGACCCGCGCTCGGGGCAGCTCCTGCAGGCCGACGCAGTGTTCTTTGCGACAGGGTAAGGGCAAACTCTCGACCTGCGTAGTACTCGACGTCCTCACGTTGTTTGAGCGCGTGGCAGTGCCTCACGCCGGGTGGCACGCGTTTCAAGCGTGGTCCGGTAATACCCGTAGACAAGTCCCGATGAACCGCTTAGGCAATCGTCAACTCAACGTCGCGATTCGCCGCATCGCCGTGACCCAGATCCGCCTTCAGGGTATCGACCAAACCTATTGCCGATACACCTCGCTGGAGGCGACTCCAATCCTAGAACCCTGCACTGTCTTGAACGTCGCCTCGCCCTGCGCCTTGTCTACAACTACAACCGTCTACACCCCGGCCACAACAACCCCCAAAAAAGCCTTGCCGAATTGCAGCGGCTTGATATGGAGAAACCGCATGCCCTCGCCCTTCGATGTCTCCATCCTCGGCCTGAACTACCCCCCGGAACCCACCGGCGTCGCCCCCTATACGGGTGCACTCGCGGTTGGGCTCACCCAGAAGGGGCATAAGGTTACGACCCACGTAGCGCATCCCCACTATCCTGACTGGACCATACGCCGGGGTTACGGACAGTGGACGCGTGTCGAGCATCTCGACGGGGTCGAGGTGCGGCGGCGGCTGCACTATGTGCCGCGGTCACCGCGGGGTATTTCGCGGTTGGTGTCTGAGCTAAGTTTCGGCTTCCGTCTGGTTGCTGCCCGTTGGGGACGGCCCCAGGTGATCATCGCCGTGTCACCGTCGCTATTCGGTACCGCCTTGGCCGCGCTACGGCTGCAGCTCACCGTGCGGCGCCCCCCTTTCATTGTTTGGGTGCAAGACCTCTACACGCTGGGCCTGTCGGAGACAGCTGAGGGCGGCCGGCTGGCGCGGACGATAACCCGATGGGTGGAATCCCTCACCCTCCGCGCGGCGGACCGAGTTGTTGTTATCCATCAAAGTTTTGCGAACTTCGTGACGCAAGAACTTGGGGTCGCCGAATCGCGAGTGGCCGTGGTACGCAATTGGACGCATCTGCCGAAGTCGAAACCGATCGACGTGGCTGCCTCGAAGACAGTTCTAGGCTGGCCCCAAGGTGTGAAGTTGGCAGTGCACACCGGAAACATGGGCGCCAAACAGGGCCTCGAGAACATCGTCGACGCGGCGCGCGCCGCCGATAAGAGGGGTGCGCCGCTGCACTTCATACTCGTCGGGGAAGGCAGCGAGCGGCGCGGGCTTGAAGAGCGCGCACGTGGAATCTCGCGCCTCACCTTCGTCGATCCCCTCGGAGATGAAGAGTACCGTCTGGCGCTTGGCGCGGCCGATATATTGGTCGTGAACGAGAGGCCAGGTGTGTCGGCCATGGCAGTGCCCAGCAAGCTCACGTCCTACTTCGACGCCGGACGCCCGGTCGTCGCGGCCACCGACTTGGGCGGAATTACCGCCTCTGAAATCGCAGCTGCCGGCGCCGGTACGGTCGTGCCCGCCGGCGATCCAGAAGCGCTCCTCGATGCGGTACTTCGGGTGATTGCAAATCCAACGATGGCGGCGCAGTTAGGTCTCAATGGCAGACGTTATCGGGACTCAATGCTCGGCCAGGAAGCAGCGATCGAACGGTGGGCCAGCCTCATCGACGAAATCGGCGCCGCCACCCGTCCTCGAATGAGCCGGCGTTCGTCCCGGCCCCGGACGCACTCGTAGCGGCCCGGCTTTTATCAGATTAGCTTCTGGGGGCGCTTCGCTCCCACCGTGGCAGTTGAAAATTGCGTGGCCGCCTGCGGGTTGGCAACGGGGTCGCCTTTTCCTGACTTTTATCACGGTCGGCGGTTTGGTGATTCTGTAGGTCGTTGACCTGCGTATTCTCTGTTGTCCTGGTGCGGATGTGCGCACTAGCCGGTGGCCCGTAGGGTGCCTGGGTGGCCTATGTGCGCACCGTGAAGACGTCCTCGGGGGCGACCGCGGTGCAGATCGTGTGGTCTTCCCGTAAGGGGTCACGCAATATGGAGCACCTCGGGTCTGCGCATGACGAGGCCGGGATCGCGGCACTGAAGGCTGCGGCCGCCCAGCGGCTGGCCGCCGACCAGGCACAACTCGATCTGGGGCTGGCCGAGCGCTCGGCGGCCGATCCGTTGCCGATCACTTCCACGAAGTCCGCGCTGCTGTGGGAGGCGTTGTGCACCGCCTATATGCAAGTGGGGTTCGAGCTGGCCGCCGCCGGCGATGAGGCGTTTCGTCAGTT
>JBFXJE010000048.1:0-3386 GCA_050175175.1 Mycolicibacterium sp.
GCATTAGCGTGGGACATGAGGACCTCTCGGTGATCGATGTGCGTGTGGTAACCACACCGATACCGGAGGTCCTCACCTACTTCCTCACACCACGCCGTCCACAACCTGCCTGTTCATTACAGCTAGCGCAGCGACCATAGATGCGGAGCGAAGCGCTAGCGCAGCGACCATAGATGCGGAGCGAAGCGCTAGCGCAGCGACCATAGATGCGGAGCGAAGCGCTAGCGCAGCGACCATAGATGCGGAGCGAAGCGCTAGCGCAGCGACCATAGATGCGGAGCGAAGCCCCGCACCCGGTGATTCGGAGTGGTTATCACCGGTGAGCGGCGACAAGCACGCCGAAGTCGCTCCGATAGGTTGACGCGGTGCCCGTCATGGACATGATCCTGATCGCCCTTGCGGGCGTGGGAGCCGGCGCGATCAACGCCGTTGTGGGATCCGGCACGCTCATCACATTTCCGACGCTGGTCGCGCTCGGATATCCGCCGGTGACGGCAACGATGTCCAACGCCATCGGACTCGTCGCCGGCAGCGTGTCCGGGACTTGGGGCTACCGCCGCGAGTTGCGCGGTCAGTGGGATCGGTTGGCGTGGCAGATTCCGGCGTCGTGCATCGGGGCTGCGATCGGCGCATGGCTGCTGCTGCACCTGCCGGAGAAGGTGTTCACCGAGGTTGTGCCGGTCCTGCTGATCCTGGCACTGGCGCTGGTAGTGATCGGGCCGCGGATTCAGGCTTGGGCCCGCAATCGGGCCGAGGCCGCTGGACGCTCGGTCGATCACATGTCGGCCGGGCGGATGACAGCGCTGGTGGCAGCCACATTCGCGATCGGCGTCTATGGCGGATACTTCACCGCCGCTCAGGGCATCATGCTGATCGCCGCGATGGGAGCGTTGCTGCCCGAGGACATGCAGCGGATGAACGCCGCCAAGAACCTGCTCGCATTGGTTGTGAATATCGTCGCGGCGGCGGCCTACACCATCGTTGCCTTCGACCGGATCAGCTGGGCGGCCGCCGGACTGATCGCCGCGGGCTCAACGATCGGCGGCTTCCTCGGCGCGCACTACGGACGGCGTCTCTCGCCGACTGCGCTGCGGATCGTCATCGTGATTGTGGGATTGATTGGGTTGTATCGACTGTTGACCGTATAGTCTGTCGAAGTCTGCTGGGCTCGGGAGAGGAACGTCGATGGCTGAACGCGTGCTGGTCGCGCCGGCGCCGTCCGACGTTTCCGCGCTGGAGCCGTTCTGGCCCTCCCGCCGGCTGATCGCCTTCGACGAGTGGTGTTGTCCGCGTCCCTGACGCGTATCCACCCGTCCATTGCGGTCGCCACGGGGTGACCCTTTTCCCTGAAGGCAGCCATGCGTTCGCTTCTCATCTTCACCCTTGTCGGTGCCGGCGCTCAGCTCGTCGACGGCGCCCTGGGCATGGCGTTTGGCGTCACCGCCACAACGCTGCTAGTCCTCTCGGGCGTCGGCGCCGCACAGGCCAGTGCCGCTGTGCACCTGGCAGAGGTCGGAACGACGTTCGCCTCGGGTCTGTCGCACTGGAAGTTCAAAAACATCGACTGGGTTCTGGTCGCCAAGCTCGGGCTGCCCGGAGCCATCGGCGCGTTCGCTGGCGCAACAGTGCTGTCCTCGTTGGCCACCGAACACGCCGCGCCGCTAATGGCCGCGATCCTGGTCGCCATCGGCAGCTATGTGCTCCTTCGCTTTTCGCTGCGGACTCCGCTGACGTTCGGGGCACGGGGGACCAGCCACAGCGCAAAATTTCTCGCTCCGCTTGGCCTGTTCGGCGGGTTCATCGACGCTTCCGGGGGCGGCGGCTGGGGCCCGGTAACGACCAGCACGCTGCTCTCGCAAGGCAAGACGGCCCCGCGGACGGTCATCGGCTCGGTCAGCGCGTCGGAGTTCCTGGTGTCGGTGTCGGCATCGTTAGGCTTTCTGATCGGCCTGCGCGAAGAATTCCTGCAGAACTGGCCGGTGGTGGCGGGCCTGATGGCCGGCGGTGTAATCGCCGCACCGTTCGCCGCGTGGCTGGTTAGTCGGGTCAGTCCAGCGTTGCTCGGCACCGCGGTCGGCGGTGTTATCGTGCTGACCAACAGCCAGAAACTAGTGCACTTCTTCGATATTCACTGGCCGTGGTCGACGGGGATCTACTCGCTAATCGTGGTGGCCTGGGTTTCGCTGGTGGTCTACGCATGGCGGGTATCACGGGCGCCGCGATTCGCGCCCGAGGCTTCCGGAGCGGGCTCCTCCGAGTCGGAACGTCTTACCCGTTGATGGCTGGGTTCGGCGGTTGGGATGTACGGGACACCCTGCGGTAGGCTTTCGACCGCCGGTCGGCGATCCCGGCAGGCAACACGGGCTGTGGCGCAGCTTGGTAGCGCACTTGACTGGGGGTCAAGTGGTCGCAGGTTCAAATCCTGTCAGCCCGACCAGAAAACGTGCAGGTGGAGAGCGGTTCCGGAAGATTCCGGGGCCGCTTTCTTCATACCCCAAAGGGTAGGTAGCGCAACGGTTCTCGAAAACGTGTTCACAGTCCCAGCGCCCCGCTCCAGCCGTCGATCGCCTTGCGTGCCGTGTCGTCGGACGTTTGGCCGCATCGTCGGCACGGGGAGATCTCTTCCCCGATTCCATCGGCTGCTAGGTTCTTCCGCCATGAGCGTCATTAATAAGGGTCTTGGTCTGCATCTGGGTACGGCGGCTGGCCTCGCTTGCATTGCCGTAGCGGCAGCAGCACCGGCATCTGCCGACAACCTCAACACCACGACGTGTTCTCAACAACAGGTCATGTCGTCGCTACAGCAGAGCGCCCCCCTGATCTGGGGCAGCATTAGTAGCAATCCACAGGTGGAGCAAAATTTGCGGTTGGCGCTTGATGTGGTCCTGGCCGCACCTCCGGGGCAGCGTGATCAGTACGCGAATACGCTGGAGCAGGCCCTCGGTAAAGATCAGTTGTCTGACATCAGCGATGACGTTCTGAACGCTTCGGGCGGTCCGATTGGCAGAGCTGTCAACAACTGCCACAACTTCTGAATTCGCCTGGCCGCGACCCCGGTCACATGAGGGGCGTTGCTGCGGTCCATATCTCGGGACCTGCTATGCCTTCATAGCCCGTTCTGTTGGTGGTCTCAGCCGCTGCACATACAGAGGGCGCCTAGTGGGGTGTGGCGGCCGGGATGAAGCCCCCCGAGCAGAAATCCCGGCCGCCTTCGCATTTGCGGAGCGGCAGCTTTCACGGCGAGTTCTGACATCCCTCTTGTCCGTGGTCATGAAAAAGTAGCCACTGGTGGCCAAGTGGAGGTATCCAGTTTTGGCCGGATAAAAGTATCCACCCCGTGTTCGTCGTGTCGATCAGGAACTGCGGGCCCCGATGGTGACGGTGAA
>JBFXJE010000049.1:0-3075 GCA_050175175.1 Mycolicibacterium sp.
GGATGATCTGGTCCGGCGTATGGCGCCGGCGCTTCTTCGATGTCATGTCGTTGGCGATTCTTCCTGCCCGGAACACCGGGCAACAGAGTCGCACAACAACTGGACCACTACGAGGGGCTCACTTCACTTGAACGACCCCACGGTCGTCTCGGCCAAGGCGTTGTCCAGGGCATCGCCGACCGATCCGACCGAGGGATCCACGCCTTCCTCGATGAGACGCTGGGTGAACGCCACCGAGGTGTACTGACTAGGTTCAATCGGTCGAAGCAACACCCTGAAATTTGGAGGGTGTTCGATGGTTCGTCGGCAGCAAGCAGCAGATCGCGCTATTCGTCGTGCGATGAAGTCGCTGGGGGCACCACCGCATCAGCGCGAGACCGAGCGGCTGTTTTGGATCGAGATCGCCAAGGGGTCGTTGCCGGCGGCGGCAGCCATCGCCGTCGGCGCGTCGCAGCCGGTCGGGCAGCGGTGGTTCCACAACTCTGGCGGTATGCCACCGTTCGATCTGACGCCCCTTTCAGGGCGCTACCTGTCGTTTCGTGAGCGCGAGGAGATCGCGTTGCTGCGGGTCCGGGGTGCTGGGGTGCGCCAGATCGCTCGGGCGATCGGTCGAGATCCCTCCACGGTGTCGCGTGAGCTGCGCCGCAACGCCGCCACTCGCGGATACACATCCGAGTACCGCGCGTCTGTTGCGCAGTGGAAGGCCGAGCTGACGGCCAAGCGCCCCAAGGCTGCCAAGCTGGTCACCAATCCGAGGCTGCGTGCCTATGTCTAACAACGGTTGTCGGGTCAGATCAGCAGACCCGACGGTTCGGTGGTAGCAGGGCCGCAACCGCCTCGGTGGACCGGTAATAACAAGCCGCACCGCAAGGACCGAGCGTGGGTGCAGGCTTGGAGTCCAGAGCAGATCGCCAACCGGATCAAGCTCGACTTCCCCGATGATGAGTCCATGCGTATCAGCCACGAGGCGATCTATCAATCGCTCTACATCGAGGGGCGCGGTGCGCTCAGGCGCGAGCTGGTCTGGTGCCTTCGCACCGGCCGTGCTCTACGTGCGCCACGGGAGCGTTCCCGCCGCAAGGCCTGGGCGCACGTCACACCGGAGACGCTGATCAGCGAACGCCCCGCAGAAGTCGAGGACCGCGCGGTTCCCGGGCACTGGGAATCTCAATGCTGTTGTCAAGCCGCGAGTGCCGGGTTGGCGGTGTTGGGTTCGCGGTAGTGGGTGTGGTCGCGGAGCATGGCCCAGATGACGTTGATGCGGCGTCGCGCCAGGGCGATGAGTGCTTGTTTGTGTGACTTGCCTTCAGCGCGTTTGCGGTCGTAGAACGCTCGCGAGGCGGGACTGCTCTTCAGGCTGGACAGCGCAGCTAGGTAACACGTTCGCAGCAGTCGGCGGTTGAAGCGCCGCGGCCGGTGCAGGTTGCCGTTGATCCGTCCGGAGTCGCGTGGTACTGGGGCCAGTCCGGCGACACAGGCCAACCGGTCCACCGAGTCGAAGCCGTCGAGATTGCCGCCGATCTGCGCGAGGAACGTGGCGGCCAGCACGGGCCCGAATCCGGGCATGCTGGTGAGGATCTCGGCGCTGCCATGGTGTTCGAAGCGGCCAGCGATGTCGATGTCGATCTTTTTGAGTTCGTCATCGATCGCGGTGATCTCGGCAGCGAGCCTGGCCACCAACTTCGCTCCGATGCTCTGGGTGGGCGATGTGCTCCGTTGGGTGTGGGCGGCGTCGACGGCCAACTGGGCGACGGTGGCGCTGTTGCGGGCGCCGCGTGCTTTGAGCCACGCTGCAAGTCTGATGGGCCCGATCCGGCGCAGCGCCTCTGGGGTTTGGTACCCAGATAGAAGGGTAAGTGCTGCTTTGCTTTTCGAGTAGTCGAAGGTTCGCTCGAGGGCCGGGAAGTACTCCAGCATCGTGGCTCGCAGACGGTTGATCGCCCGCACTCGATCACAGACCACGTCAGTGCGTCGTGCGGTGAGCAACCGCAGATCGGTGGCGATCGGATCAGACCGGCGGACTGGCTGCAGATCGGTGCGCATTCGAGCTTGATCGGCGATGATCCGCGCGTCCTTGGCATCCGTCTTGCCATCACCGCGATAGGTCGCCGCCGCGTGGTGCACGATGCGTCCGGGAAGGTAGAGCAGGTGCTGATCATGTGCGGCGAGCAACGCGATCAGCATTGCCGCACCACCAGCGTTCAAGTCCGTCGCCCAACACGCCTGACCGCCGGCCGCGACGTCGGCGACGGTACTGATCAGCTCCAGAAGGGCCATTTCGTCGTTGTCCACCTTCCTCGACAGCAGCATGCCGCCGTTCTCGTCGAGCACCACGCAGTGGTGTGATCTTTTCCCGGCGTCGATACCGGCCCAAATCCTTGGCATGTCGTGTCCTCCTCGGTCGTCGGTGCGCCAAACTGCCCTGACGATGACCGTGCCGACACGTCCTTAACCAGCGATCGACGTCGCAATTCTCAATCAGCGGTCGAGCCATCGGCGGGCAGCGGGCGGCCATTCCCAGTGAGCCGTCTCAGCGGCAGGGAGACCTGAGCCATACCCGCCACCCGAGGGTGATAGGACCTTACGACGGTCCCGAATCGCCCTTCCAGCAACTTAAGGAAGGCGATCTCCTGATCGGGCTGGAGCGCTCAGCCATCGGCACCGTCGTCGAACGCACAACACGATTCACGATGCTCGTCCATCTGCCCCGCGAGCATGGCTACCGGCACGGGCACAGCATCAAGAACGGCCCAGCCCTGGCCGGGTACGGTGCGATCACCATGAAAAACACACTGGCCCAGACGATGTTGACCCTGCCGGATCAGCTGACTCGATCTCTGACCTGGGATCGCGGCAAGGAGATGTCCGCGCACGCCCAGTTCAAGGTGGAGACGGGTATACCCGTGTTCTTCGCCGACCCACAATCACCATGGCAACGCGGCACCAACGAGAACACCTATTGGTGCAAAGTGAAGCTTGCCGGGATCCCTTCGACGGGAGAAGGTTCTGGCAGGGCCAGCTGGGTGACTCGGAGAACACGTGCAGAAATGCCTTCCGTTGATTTGTCCACAGCTG
>JBFXJE010000050.1:0-2996 GCA_050175175.1 Mycolicibacterium sp.
TTCACCGTCACCATCGGGGCCCGCAGTTCCTGATCGACACGACGAACACGGGGTGGATACTTTTATCCGGCCAAAACTGGATACCTCCACTTGGCCACCAGTGGCTACTTTTTCATGACCACGGACATTCAGCTATCGGCAATAACACATTGATCTCTCGGCAATGGCACATTGAGAAGGCGTTCCGAACGGCCCGAGACAGACGACAATATCAACACAACCTCCAGAACCTGGCGAATGAACCGCCCCGGACAGCTTGATGAACCGGTTTCGTTTGACCGCGGCGTGCCCGTCGATTCCGCGCAAACTGCGGCGGGCCCGGTCGTAGCGGTATTGGTACCGGTCGTAGCGGTATTGGTAGTAGGGTGACCCGGTCCGGGATCCCGCGGGCTTTCTCGCTGCTGGTGGCCCGGCCACAGCTGGGTGCGCACCAGTCCGTCCGGGACCGCCTCACCAGGGTGTTTGTCGCGCCATTCGCGCACCACGTCGGGCTGGAATTGAATCCGCGCACCCAGAATGTAGGACAAGCCGGCGGCTTTCAGATCGACCTGGTTGGCTTCGGAGATCATGCCGGCGTCGGCGACCACGGTCACGTCACTGAGATTGTGATCAGCCTTGAACGCGTTGATGACCGGCAGCATGGTGGCGGTCTCGGCCCTGTTTCCTTCGAATGCCTCGATCGCCAACGGCAGGCCCGAGGCGTCGGTGAGCAGCCCGATAGTGATTTGTGACTCCAGGCGCCGTTCCTTGGAAAATCCGGGTTCGCGGAATCCGTCGGCGGTGTCGGTCTCGAAGTAAAGGGTGGATACGTCGTAAAGCACCAGCGCGGCTGGACCCAGTCCGGCCCGCGCCGCATATGCCGCTGATAATCGTTGGCGGACTGCATGTTTGGCGAACTTCGGGAGGTGGCGCGTCACGGTGCGATAGTCGACGGAGGTCACGCCGGTCTCGGCGAGCACTCGTAGTGGGTCAGCCTTGCTGGTCGGTTCGATGATCCGGGCGAGCACCATGTCAATGGCCAAGTTGAAGTATCCGCTGGTGGCTAGATAAAAGTAGCCACCCCGTGCGGTGATTTCTAGGTTGGCGTGGGCTTCCCCTTTCGGTGTTGGGCGTCTTTCATCCGGTAGGGCTGGCCGTCGGTGATGACGACGGTGGCGTGGTGCAGGAGGCGGTCGAGGATGCTGACGGCGGTGGTCTGCTCGGGCAGGAATCGGCCCCATTGCTCGAAGGGCCAGTGTGATCCGATGGCCAGGGAACGGCGTTCGTAGGCGCCGGCAACGAGCCGGAACAGCAGTTGGGTGCCGGTGTTGTCGAGCGGGGCGAAGCCGAGTTCATCCAAGATGATGAGGTCGACCCGGAGCAGGGATTCGATGATCTTTCCGACGGTGTTGTCGGCCATGCCACGGTAGAGGGTTTCGACGAGATCAGCGGCGGCGAAGTAGCGGACCTTGAGCCCGGCGTGGATCGCGGCGGTCCCCAGCCCGATCAGGGTGTGGCTCTTGCCCGTACCTGGCGGGCCGATGACGGCCAGGCTCTGTTGTGCGCGTAGCTATTCCAGACTCGTCAGGTAGTCGAACACCTTGGGCTGGATTGAGGATGCGGTGACGTCGAAGGACTCCAGTGTCTTCGGGACGGGGAACGCGGCGGCCTTGAGTCGGTTGACGACGTTGGAGGCATCCCGTGCGGCGAGTTCGGTTTCGACCAGGGTCCGCAGCACTTCTTCGGGGGTCCAGCGTTGGGTTTTGGCGGTGATTAACACCTCCGGTGCGCAGCGCCGGATCGCGGCCAACTTCAACCGGCGCAGCCCGGCGTCGAGATCAGCGCCAATGGTGGGACCGACGGGGGTGGGACGGGTTTGGCTGCGATCAGCGGCGGGCTCTTGGTCATGAGATCACCTCGCCATCAACAATCGGGGTGATCTTGTAGGCGTCCAGGGAGCGGGTCGGGGCCACAGGCAGGTCCAGGACCAGCGCGTCGCCGGGCTGGCGTGGTTGTGGGGTTCCGGTCCCGGCAGCCAGGATGGAACGCACATCGGCGGCCCTAAACCGGCGAAACGCCACCGCCCGATGCAACGCCGCCACCAACGCCTCTTCACCGTGAGCAGCGCCCAGGGCGAGCAGGATCTCAAGCTCAGATCCCAGGCGGGTGTTGCCCATCGCCGCGGCCCCGACCAAGAACGCTTGCGCGTCCTCGCCGAGGTCGCAGAACTGCTTCTCGATCGTGGTCTTGGGGCGGGGTCCGCGACTGGGCGCCGGGCGGGGTCCGTCGTAGTGCGCATCCAGGATCGACGCGCTGCCCGGGGCCGTGAGTTCGTGTTCGGCCACAATCATCCCGGTGGCGGGTTCGACCAGGCAGACCGCGCCGTGATCGACCACCACGGCCACGGTGGCGCCGATCAGCCGGGTGGGTACCGAGTAGCGGGCCGACCCGTGTAACGCACACAGGACAGCCGGTCGACCTTGCGCAGCTCCAACGGTGCCCCGATCTTCAGTCGAAGTGACGGAAGTGGTTGCAGTACATCGCTCGACGAGCAAACGTTCATCGGGAACAGCCTGGACTTCGGAGTGAGCCACAGCGTTGACCTCGGCGCACCAGATGGCTGCGGCGGCATTGGCGGCCCGCAGATCCACCGGTGCGCCGTCGATGGCAGCCTGGGTCAGCAGCGGCACCGCCAGGTCGCGTTGAGCGTAGCCGCACAAGTTCTCCACAATGCCTTTGGGTCTGCTGCACGAATGGGTGACATCTGAGTTGGCTTGCCCCGTGTGGGCGGGCTGGAAGGATGTCGCTGTGCCCAGGCCCTGCCCCCGTGAGTTCCGCGACGACGTTGTTCGTGTGGCCCTGAGGGGGACCCGGTTGGTGGTCCAGTCGTTATGCAACTTGGGGTTGGTGGGTCGCGGTCCACTGTAGAGCGAACTCGGTGGGGGTGAGCTCACCATGGGCGCTGTGGGGCCGGTTGGCGTTGTAGTCGCGGCGCCAGTTCTCGATCATGACGCGGG
>JBFXJE010000051.1:0-2833 GCA_050175175.1 Mycolicibacterium sp.
TGCTTGTAGATGATTCGGCGCGTTGCCAGGCACGTCGATGCTGCGCACCTTCGCGACCGGCCACCAATTCCCTAAACCGGGTCTGCTCGGGAGACGAGCCGAAGGAGACGATCTCTTTCACGAGCCCGAACGCTCAGCCGAAAAACGTCGAACCCTCCGACCCCTCCCGAGGTCACCGTACGTGACCACCACCCTTGCGAAAGGAGGCACTACAAGAGATACAAGCCTTTTCCCGGCAGATTGGCCTGAGACAGATACGCCGCGGCCCGGCGCAGCACCTCGTTCTCCTGCTCGAGCAGCCGGTTGCGGCGGCGCAGCTCGCGTAGTTCGACTGACTCGGTGCGGCTGGTGCCGGGTTTGGCGCCGTCATCGACGTCGGCCTGGCGCATCCATTTCGACAACGTCATCGGATGGATCCCTAAGTCGGCGGCGATCGCCTCGATCCTCACCCCGTCCTCGCGGTTACGGGCGACCCGCACGACATCGTCACGGAACTCTCGGGGGTAGGGCCTGGGCACAGCAACATCCTTCCAGCCCGCCCTCCTGGGCAAGCCAACTCAGATGTCACCTACCTGTGCAGCAGACCCGGGCAGGCAGCTGCCCGCCTGGGTGCCACGTGAACACCGCGCGTCCCGGCTGTCGCCCGCTCGGTGGGTGAGGTGGGAAACCCAGTCGTCGTCTTTGGTGTTGGGGTTCGGCAGACAGCCAGGGCTGACTTTGGATAGTCACCCATGTCAACGGGAAAGTTGAACTATCCTCAGCGGGCCGATGAACCGGCACCAAATGTTGGTGTCGCTCCCTTCTACACCGACGGGCCCAGCACCGTCACCGCACTCTCGTTGGTGAGGTAGGCGTAGTTGCCGCTCGGGCTGACCGCGATCCATCGCGGGTTGCCGCCGACGCCGGTGATGGTGTTGGTAACGGTGTTGGTGGCCGTGTCAATGACCACCACCGAGTTGCTGTCGAAATTGGTGACGTAGGCGTAGCTGCCGTCCGGGCTGACTGCCACCCTGGCGGGGGTGCTCGTGATGCCGCCGACGGTGATGGTGGCGACGACAGTGTTGTAGGTCGCGCTGCCAACCTCGGTGTCAATCACCGACACCGTGCCGGCGCCGCTGTTGGTGACGTAGACGCGGGTGCCGCCCGGGCTGACCGCCACCCCGAACGGGGCGCCGCCGACGGCGATCGGGACCCCGACCACGGCGTTGCTGTCGGTGTCGATCACCGACACCGAGTTGCTGCCGGAGTTGGCGACGTAGGCGAAAGCACCGTCCGGGGTGACCGCAACCCCATTCGCGCCGGCGCCGACGGTGATGGTGGCGATGACAGTGTTGTAGGTCGCGCTGCCAACCTCGGTGTCAATCACCGACACCCTGCCTATGGAGTCACTGTCGGTGACGTAAGCGCGGGCGCCGTCGGGCCTAAACGCCACGGAAGCCAGGCCGATATCGAAGCCGCTGATGTCATCGATCACGGTGTTGTAGGTCCCGCTGGTGGGGTCGGTGTCGATCACATCTACCGTGCCAAAGAGCCTGGCAACGTAGGCGCGGGCGCCGTCGGGGGCGATCGCCACCGCGGATGGGAAGGAGCCGACGGAGATATTGGTGGCGAGGGTGTTGGTGGCGGTGTCGATTACGTACACGGTGGCGTCGGTGCGACTGCTGGCGTAGACGCGGGTGCCGTCGGGGGTAAGAGCCAAGTAAAGCGTTTGGGAGCCAAGTCCAGTGATGGTGGTGATGACGTTGCCCAGGGCTGTCCCGGCCCCCGCGGGTCCTGTTGCGCCGGTGGCTCCGGTGGCGCCGGTGGCTCCGGTGGCTCCGGTAGCCCCGGTGGCACCTGTCGCGCCAGTAGCCCCGGTGGTACCTGTCGCGCCAGTAGCCCCGGTGGCTCCGGTCGCTCCGGTGGCTCCGGTGGTACCGGTCGCCCCGGTGGCTCCGGTGGTACCTGTGGCGCCTGTGGCTCCGGTGGCTCCGGTAGCTCCGGTGGCTCCGGTGGCTCCGGTGGCTCCGGTCGCCCCCGTGGCACCTGTCGGACCTGTCGCGCCAGTAGCCCCGGTGGCACCCGTCGCACCTGTCGCGCCAGTAGCCCCGGTGGCACCGGTAGCACCCGTGGCACCTGTCGCGCCGGTGGCTCCGGTAGCTCCGGTCGCCCCGGTCGCCCCGGTCGCCCCGGTCGCCCCGGTAGCACCCGTCGCACCTGTCGCGCCAGTAGCCCCGGTGGCTCCCGTGGTACCTGTCGCGCCGGTGGCTCCTGTTGCCCCGGTAGCCCCGGTGGCTCCCGTGGTACCTGTCGCGCCGGTGGCACCTGTCGCTCCGGTGGCGCCTGTGGCGCCGGTGGCTCCGGTGGCTCCGGTAGCGCCCGTGGTACCTGTCGCGCCGGTGGCTCCTGTCGCCCCGGTAGCGCCGGTGGCTCCGGTGGCGCCGGTGGCTCCTGTCGCACCTGTAGCCCCGGTGGATCCGGTGGCGCCGGTGGTACCTGTCGCGCCGGTGGCTCCTGTCGCGCCGGTGGCTCCTGTCGCCCCGGTAGCCCCGGTGGCTCCGGTGGCGCCGGTGGGTCCGGTGGCGCCGGTGGCTCCGGTGGGTCCGGTGGGTCCTGGGGGGGCGGGCAGTCCGGCAGCCCCGGTGGCGCCGGGGCTGCCGGTCGCCCCGCCCACCCCGATCGCCCCACCCGCGCCGGCCGCGCCGCCACCGCCGATCAAGCCACCACAACCGCCCGCACCGCCGGCACCCCCCAACCCAGCGGCCCCGGCCACACCGGGGGCCCCGCCGGCAGCCCCGCCCGGGCCGCCCGGACCCCCCGCGCTGCCGTCACCCGCGTCCCCGCCCGCACCACC
>JBFXJE010000052.1:0-2788 GCA_050175175.1 Mycolicibacterium sp.
CCACCTGTGGTGCCGCCGCCGGAATTTCCGCCTCCGCCAGGGAGGTTCATCTCGTTGAGAGTGCCGTAGTCGTTCCAGATGTTGCTGAAGCTTCCGGCCGGGGTGTTGGTCCCTGACGCGGTGGCGCTGGCCTGGCCCAGTGTGCCCGGGTTGTCGCGGGTGACCGACCACATGGAGACCATCCCGAGCCCCACGCTGCGGGCGAAGTCCTCGAACTCCTGCGCATCAGCGACGGTGAACACCTCGGAGACCATGTCGTTCACCCCGATCATCGGGGTGACACCCAGCATGTTCCAGCTGAATTCCTGCCCGTGTTGGGCAAACAACGCCGACATCTGCGCATGTGTCGATTGGGCGGCCTGGATCGCGTGGCCGCCCATGGTTTTGGCGTTCGGCCCGCTTTGGGGAGCGTTGGCCGCACCGTAGTTCATTGCCATGACGTTGACACCGTCGAGTGTGACCCCGGCCTGCAGCGCCTTGTCCACCACGTTGACCCCGTCGGGGGTCAGGCCGCTGGGCAGTACCGGCAACGTGTACCAGACTTCCAGGTCTGGGCGCTGCTGCTGCAGCAGTGCGATCGCCGCGCTGCGCAGCGCGATCGAGGCCGGCTCGGCCACCGCGTGACCCTCAATATCGAAATCGACCCGGTTCAGCCCGTAGGTATCGACCACGCCGGCATAGGCATCGGCCAAAGCTTGTGCGCTCAAACCACGTTGGGCGTACCACTGCGCGAGTTCGGTTCCGCTCGCCCCGCCGAAGGACACCATCACATCGCCACCGGCGGCTTTGAACGCCGCGATCGAGGCGTCGATCGTCTGCGCCTGCTGATCAGAGGACCCCGGGGTCAACGTCGAATACCCGCCCCAAGCTGCCTTCCCGTCAGCGGTTGCCTGCATGAATCCCAGGGTCAGCAGCGACACCCCGCGGTCGGCGGCGATCTTGATCAGGTCCGGGGTGGGCCAGCCGGCCATGTCGACGTAGGGCGCGAAATGTGCCTCGCCCCACAGTTCGTCGCCGGGGTTGCCGGAGTTGATTCCGCCGCCGGTGGGGTCACCACCGCCGGGCCCGGGATCGGCGACGTCGTCGTTGACGATGGTGCCGATCGCCGTGCCGTCGGCGATGGTGGCTCCCAACGCATTTGACAACGTCACGGTGAAGGTTTCATCGGGTTCGACGGCGGCGTCGCCGTGGATATCGACATGCACCATCTGGGAGGTCACGCCCGGGGCGAAAGTGATGGTGCCCGTCGTGGCCTCGTAGTCGCTGCCGGCGGTCGCGGTGCCGTCGGCGGTCGAATAGCCCACCGTCACCGTCTCGGTCGAGGCCTTGCTCAGCGTCGCGATGAACATGAAGTGACTGTGCTCGCCGTCGCCCTCGGTCACCGCCAGGTCGGCAATGGACACCGACGGCAGTTCGGTGGGCGTCTGGTCCACATCGTCGTTGACGATGGTGCCAGTGGCGGTGCCGTCAGCAATGGTCGCGTTGACCGGCGAGGACAGGTTGAGGGTGAAGTACTCATCCAGTTCCACCAACGCATCGCCGTTGATCGTGACCGAGACGATCTTGGAGGTCTCGCCCGGCGCGAAGATCAGTGTGCCCACCGCGGACTGATAATCCCCGCCGCCGACGGTCGCGGTGCCGTTGCTGGTCGTGTAGCCCACCGACACCTGCTCGGCGGAGGCCTTCGACAGCGTCACCGTGAACGGCAGCGACGACGTCCCGGTGTTGCCTTCGGACCGGCTGGCGTCGGCGACAGACAGTTTCGGCGCCGTGGTTGTCGGTACCGCGTTGCCGATGATGGTCTGCCACTTGGCCCGGGTGCCGTCGTCGAGCGCGACGATGTTGGTGGTCGTCAACTCGTGGATCGCTACACCGGCCAGGGTGTAGGTCTGGTTGTTGTTGACGATCTCGATGCGGGTGGAGCCGCTGTTCTCGGTGACTTCGAAGTTGTCGGGCTGGAACCAGCCGAAGTCGAGCTTGTCGGTGGCCGGATTGAAATTCAGCACGGTGTTGGTGCCCCACAACCAGTTGATCGTGGTGGTCGTTCCCTGGGTCTGACCGTCTGGTGGCGACCCGTTACCGGCCGCGGTGGGCCAGGTGTTGGTGCCGGCGATCGGTACGCCCTGGGGCTTGACCTGCGAGTCGGAAACCGGCCCGATACCGAGTTGCTCGTTGAGCCGATCCTCGCGGACCTGGGCGAAATGGAACACGAAGTTCTGCGCGCCGAGTTGGCTCTTGGTGACCCCGAGCAGCACCAGCGCCTGCCCGGTACCCGCATTGGAGATCACGACCCCCTCGGCGCTGTCGACCATGGACAGCTGCTCGCGGGTGCCGAAGTAGCGGAAATCCACCACATCGGTGGCCGGGTTGAACGACACCCGGTCGATCTGGCCGACCTCGTGCGACCGCACATACACCGTATTGGCTGCCGGGGTGATCCCGTGCTCCCAGGCCAGCGCACCCGAAAGATCTTGGCGTAGATGGTCATTGAGGATCGGAGTGAAGCTGTCGACGGTGAGTTGGCCCAGCGACACCCCGCGCACGATCATCGACTCACCCGACCAGGGGCTCATGAAGCCCACACCTTCGGGTGTATCGATGACGATGAAGTTGTGCACCGACACATCACCCAGGTTGAGTTTGTCGCGGGCGGGATCGAAATCGGTGATGTCGGGCCCCGACGTCGAAACCAGGTAGATCGTGCCGTCACCGGGCTGCGGATCCGGGTCGGGATCTGGATCCGGGTCGGGTCCAGGATCGGCGACGTCGTCGTTGGTGATGGTGCCCA
>JBFXJE010000053.1:0-2748 GCA_050175175.1 Mycolicibacterium sp.
CTGGCTGCCCGCGTCGCTGTGGGCGATCAACCCGCGCAGGCTGGTGGTGCCAGCCTGGGCGCGAATGAAGAACGCATGCTCGACGGCGTCGAGGACCAGGTCGGTGGTCATGGATCGGGCGGCTCGCCAGCCGACAATGCGGCGGCTGTAGGCGTCGATGACGAAGGCGACATAGACGAATCCCATCCACGTCGCTACGTAGGTGTAGGGGTCGGACCGGGGCGCCCTGCCAGCTTCTCAGCTGGTGGGTTTCCCCGGCCCGCCCTCCGAACCGGACGTGCCCATTCCTGAGCATCCGGCTCTCCATTTGATTTATGCCGCGGGGATGCTCGTCCATGGATTCGGGATACGGGTTCCTCGGTAGCGATACCGGGTCACGGGGACCGTGGGTGCGCGGAAGAACTCGATACCGTCCGCCGCGATGTGCCACCCGGGCAGGTGACGGCGGATCACGGTGTGCGTGTTCAGCTTTGGGTGGCGTTTCTTCAACCAGCCGACAATCCGCCAGAAGGCGAAGTGGTCGACGTAGGAGAAGGTCCGCTTGGATACCCCATGCTGAAAGTAGATGCACCAGCCCCGGAGCGCCGGGTTGAGCCGACGCAGCAGGTCTGCGAGTGTGCGATGAGCGTTTCGGCGGGTCAAGACTCGGATCTTGTCCTTGATCGAAGCAAGAGATTTCTTCGACGGATAGGTGTAAACCGTCTTCTTGGTGCCGCCGCGTCCTTGCCAGGTTCGGCGCTGGATGCGCCAGCCCAGGAAGTCGAACCCGTCATCAATGTGGGTGAGGTGGGTCTTTTCCTCCGATAGGCGTAGGCCCATCGGAGCCAGCACTGTGGTCACGTCGCCGAACAACGCTTCAGCCTCGGCGCGGGGTCCGCGGACGAGAACGACGAAGTCATCGGCGTAGCGGATGAGCTTCATCGTCGCGCCCCCGGCCCGCAGATGCTTGGCGCGGGTCCAGTACGGTCCGAGCGCTTCCCACTTCGTGGTGAAGTGCTCGTCGAGTACGGACAAGGCGATGTTAGCCAGCAGCGGTGAAAGAATTCCACCTTGCGGGGTGCCGGTGCGAGTACCCCTGTTGAGGCCGTCCTCGGTGAGGACGCCCGACTTCAGGAACGAGCGGATCAGTGCCAGCACACGTTTGTCGACGATCCGATGACGCACGCGCTGCATCAGCGCGGTGTGGTCGATCTCGTCGAAGCACGCCTTGATGTCACCTTCGAACACCCACTCATAGGAGCGGTTGCCCGTCGTGAAGTAGTGAATCTCAGCGATCGCGTCCTGGGCTCGCCGTCGTGGCCGGAACCCATAGGAATTGGGTTCGAAGTCGGCCTCGAAGATCGGCTCCAGCACCAGCTTCAAGGACGCCTGAATGATCCGGTCGGTCATCGTCGGGATTCCCAGCGAGCGAGTCTTTCCGTTCGCTTTCGGAATTCGGCGTTGTCGTACCGGCAGCGGCGTGAACCCTCCGGTCTTCACCTGGTAGCGAAGTTCGGCGAGTATCTCGGTCACACTTTCGGGCGCAACGGATCGTGGCACGATTCCGTCTACCCCGGCGGTGCGACCGCCCTTGTTACCCCGCACCCGGTCCCACGCCGCCAAAAGGAACGCAGGATCGTGCACGAGGTTGAACAGGTCATCGAACCGACGGCCGGGATCGGCCGTCGCCCAACGGTGCAGCTTGGTCTGCATCACAAGTACTCGGTGCCACGCCCACGTCGTGTCGACGACGTCAGCAGGCCACGAATCACCCGTATTCACCGGTGGCTCCTTCACATGCATCGGTTGCTGCGCAATCAAACTGAGCTCCTTCGCCATGTGGCCGGCTTTCCCGACCTCGAACTACTACGAGCTCTCCGCCCCCTGCCACCGGCATCAGTCGGCGACGGACCTTCCCACCCGCCCTGAACCGGCCGCCCGGCTCGGGTGGGACCCACGGCAGGGTTCCCGCGTTCACTGTCGACCGTTCGACGGGATCGGCATCCAGCTATGCCCCTGCACCATCGCCATGACTACGCCGCAGGCCTTCACCATGGCCTCCCGCGCCGACGACATTCTCCGGCCCGGAAGTTCCCCACTCTGGAATCGACCGATCCCCGAGCAGATACGCGGTGCGACCCAGCCCATGTCCGCCAGGTTCGGGGCTGGTGGGTGCGCTTGAGGGGCGTTCAGACACTGGTTCCTCACGTATGCCTCTCCGTCTTGCTAGCCGAGCCCGCACCATCTGGCAGTTCTGGTACGTCTCGTCGTTGTCAGGGCTGCTGTCCACCCTCGCCCCCGTCCCGGGGATCGGGCTGCCCTCAGCTTCAACCCGCTGCTGCGACAGCGGGAACGTAGTGGTCTCTCACCTCCACTCGGTCAAACAGCGCCTCGCGGCGCACTAAGTCGGCTACCCACAATCGATTTGGCGTACAGGCGTAGAACCGCCGGTCCACCAAATCCGGGTGTCGCTGGTGGGTGTCGTCAGCGACGGTGGTCCTGTGCTTGGACCCATAACGTGCGCCCTCCCAACCCTGTTCGCGCATGATCCGCTCCACGGTGCACCGGGCGACGTCGTGACTCTGGCCGCGAAGCCAGATCCACAACTTGCGTGACCCTAAGGTCTGCACGAACTTGCCGACCTTCTTGTCGTCGCGGGCCGCAGTGATGATCTCGACTAGTTCGGCGTCACGAACCTGCCGCTGTGTCGGGGTCTTGGCGATCCACTCGTAATAGGTCGACGGGCTGATCGGCACACCGTGCTCAGAC
>JBFXJE010000054.1:0-2628 GCA_050175175.1 Mycolicibacterium sp.
CTTCTTGTCGTCGCGGGCCGCAGTGATGATCTCGACTAGTTCGGCGTCACGAACCTGCCGCTGTGTCGGGGTCTTGGCGATCCACTCGTAATAGGTCGACGGGCTGATCGGCACACCGTGCTCAGACAGCACGGCACACATGGGCTCGACACCCCAGCGCAACCCGGACCCACCGTCGGGGCCGGCCACCTGATGGTCCTTGTGTTCGGCGATGAACGCGATCACCGTTTCCCGGGCCGGTCGAGCTCGGCCCCGAAGAAAATCGCCGCTGCTTTCAAGATCTCATTGGCTCGACGCAGCTCAGCGATCTCCCTGCGTAGCGCCTTGTTCTCCTCAGTCATCTGCGAAGTCGCCCCCGGCCGTTGGCCGGTATCGACCTCCGAGCGCCGGATCCAGGTCCGCAACGTCTCGGGGGTGCCGACACCCAACATCCCCGCGACCGCGGTGATCGCCGCCCACTGAGACGGGTACTGCGGGCGCACCTCAGCGACCATGCGCACCGCACGCTCCCGCAACTCCTCGGGGTACTTGCTGACACGTCCCATAACTCAGATCCTCCCAAGATCGGAAGTCTCCGGAAACGCCGGGACGGGTCAATGCGCCGGTTACTTCCAGCGCCAAGCGGGTGGTGGCGACATTACCCCGGGGGCTTGGAGGCATCAGCTGTTGTCGGCCCGCTACGCACGCAACGGGCCTCAGCGAAGAGACTGGATCGAGCGAGTTTTCAACCGGCGGGGAACGGCTGCCCTCGGTATGATGGGTCCAGTCTCCTCCCAATACCGGCTGGTTCAGACGGCACAAGCCGCCTTACCCTATGCTCACCCGAAGGGGTCAATCCCGGTTTAAGTCGATTCCGAATTCTGTGAAACGGAGATCGAAAGGATTTAGGCTTGAGAACTGTTGAGGAAATATTGTCAGAAACGATTGCAGTGAAGTCGCGCGCACTCCGCAATCAGCCCTTGCTGGACAACGTGCGCGCAGTAGGGGATAGGTTGGTTGCCGGCTACCGTGCTGGAGCCAGAGTTTTCATGTGTGGTAACGGTGGTAGCGCGGCGGATGCGCAGCACTTCGCCGCAGAGCTGACGGGCCACTTCATCTTCGATCGACCACCGCTCGGCGCCGAAGCGCTGCACGGCAATTCGTCACACTTGACTGCAGTGGCAAATGACTATGACTACGACACGGTTTTTGCGAGGGCTCTCGAAGGATCTGCTCGTCCAGGGGACACGCTGGTTGCGATCAGTACCTCCGGCAATTCTGCGAACGTGCTTCGTGCGGCGGCAACTGCCAGGGAGTTGGGCGTGACCGTCGTTGCAATGACCGGCGAGACCGGCGGGAAGTTGGCCGCCTTCGCAGATTTCTTAATCAACGTCCCTTCAAGCGATACGGGGAGAATCCAAGAGTTGCACATCGTTTTCATTCATGCGATCTCTGAACATGTCGAGCACACACTCTTCGCGACTCAGCAATAGCTGGGGCGCTACCCACTACCCAGCCGTGCGAAAGCTCGTCGTTGAACGGGTTGGCCGCGAATGGTGTCTCTTTCTCGATCGTGACGGAGTAATGAATCGCCAGGTTGTCGGCGACTACGTGCGGACTTGGCGTGACTTTGAATGGCTGCCTCGGGTGCCGCTGGCTTTGAAGATGTTGCGCGAATGGGCCCCCCGCGTGGTTGTTGTCACGAATCAGCAGGGTATCGGGAAGGGTCTGATGAGCGCCGGCGACGTGGAGGCAATTCACCGCAGTCTCCGAGCGGAGCTTGCGGCAGATAATGTCTTGATAGATGAATTTCAGGTATGCCCACACCTCGAGGCTTTGGGATGTGCGTGTCGAAAGCCGAAGCCTGCGCTTGTTCTGGACTGGCTGAAACAGCATTCCGATCTTGAACCGTCGCTCAGCATCATGGTCGGCGACAGCGAATGTGACCTTGAATTGGCGAATAACGTCGCTGCCGTGTCGGGTGGGTGTTCCAGTGTTCAGATTGGGAGGGGCACTGATCAGGACGCGGTCGCCGATGCATCGTTTGACACTCTTTGGGACTTCGCGGTCGCAGTCAAACAGGCGCGGAAAGAAGAGGGCGCATGACACTGCTCGTGACCCGGCCGATCGTCGTGTGCAAGAGCATGGTCCATGGGTGTTCCCAAAGGCGGTGCGAAGGTAGCTGTAACCTGACTTTTATCACGGTCGGCGGTTTGGTGATTCTGTAGGTCGTTGACCTGCGTATTCTCTGTTGTCCTGGTGCGGATGTGCGCACTAGCCGGTGGCCCGTAGGGTGCCTGGGTGGCCTATGTGCGCACCGTGAAGACGTCCTCGGGGGCGACCGCGGTGCAGATCGTGTGGTCTTCCCGTAAGGGGTCACGCAATATGGAGCACCTCGGGTCTGCGCATGACGAGGCCGGGATCGCGGCACTGAAGGCTGCGGCCGCCCAGCGGCTGGCCGCCGACCAGGCACAACTCGATCTGGGGCTGGCCGAGCGCTCGGCGGCCGATCCGTTGCCGATCACCTGACTTCGGACACCGTTGGCGAATTTTCGATGGGCTAGGGCTTTGACCTGTGGTTTTACCTGCCCTGGTGCTGTGTTTGGGGTACTAGGCGAGTAGGTTCGTGCGGTGGCGTACGTGCGGAAG